>NZ_BJNE01000009.1 GCF_006539525.1 Glutamicibacter nicotianae
GCTACAGGCGATCGGGGCCGATTACCGGGAACCAGCCGGCAACCACGAGTCGGCCGGCGACTACACCACCCGGCTGGGCGAAGACCACCCCCAGATCGCCAACGAATTGCAGTCCTTGAGAACTGTCATCCATGAAAGCTTCTACGCCAACCGTCATCTGGGCGCTGATGACGCTTCCACGCTGCTGGATGCCTTGCACACGATCCAGTCCAATCTGCGCGGCGAGCTGAGCCTGATCCAGCGCATCATGGCTATCTTGTTCCCGGCCTCCATGCACCCGCGCCATTCCCGCGCGGGCAGGTCCACGCAAGCCAAACTGTAGCAGACCGATATAATCGGGCGAGGGTTTAACCGGCCAAGGCCCAACCGGCATTCCGGTTGGGCCTTGGCTGGAGCTGGAGAATCTACTTCTTGGCTGCGTATGGATCGGCAATGCCGATGTACTGCACGGTGGTGTATTCCTCCAGGCCTTCGGCGCCGCCTTCGCGGCCCAGACCCGACTGCTTGACGCCGCCGAATGGAGCAGCGGCGTTGGAGATCACGCCAGCGTTGAATCCAACCAGGCCGAATTCGATCTGCTCGGAAACGCGGAACATGCGGTTCAGATCCTGCGAGTAGATGTAGGAAGCCAGACCGTATTCGGTGGAGTTGGCCAGCTTGATTGCCTGGGCCTCGTCCTTGAAGGTGGTCACTGGTGCCACTGGGCCAAAGATTTCCTGGGACAGGATCTTGGCGTCGTTGGCGACATTGGCCAGCACGGTTGGCTGGTAGAAGTAGCCCGGGCCCTCAACTGGGGCACCGCCGGTGACGGCGGTCGCGCCGGCGGCCACGGCGGCCTCGACCAGCGAGTGGACCTCGTCGCGGGCCTTTTCCTCGACCAGCGGGCCCACGGTGGTGTCGGCTTCGGTGCCGCGTCCTGGCTTCAGCGCCTTCATCGCCGCGGCGAACTTGGCGGTGAATTCCTCGGCAACATCCTCGTGAACCAGGAAGCGGTTGGCTGCGGTGCAGGCTTCGCCCATGTTGCGCATCTTGGCGGCCATGGCGCCCTCGACAGCGGCGTCCAGATCGGCATCCTCGAAGACGATGAATGGAGCGTTGCCGCCCAGTTCCATCGAGGTGCGCAGGACCTTGTCAGCCGCGTCCTTCATCAGCTGCTTGCCCACTGGGGTCGAGCCGGTGAAGGACACCTTGCGCAGGCGGTCATCGGCCATCAGCGGGCCAGAGATCTTCGAGGCCGAAGCGCCGGATACGACGTTCAGCACGCCAGCTGGAAGTCCTGCTTCCATCATGGTGGCCGCGAACAGCTGGGAGGTCAGCGGGGTCAGCTTGGCTGGCTTGAGCACCATGGTGCAGCCAGCCGCTACTGCCGGTCCGACCTTGCGGGTAGCCATGGCCAGCGGGAAGTTCCATGGGGTGATCAGCAGGCAGGGGCCAACCGGCTTGTGCTGGACCAGCACCTTGTTCTTGCCCTCCGGGGTGGTGATGTAGCGGCCGTAGTGGCGTACGGTTTCCTCGGAGAACCAGCGCAGGAATTCGGCACCGTAGGTCACTTCGCCGTAGGCCTCGGCCAGCGGCTTGCCCATTTCCAGGCTCATCAGCAGCGCGAAGTCGTCCTTGCGCTCGGTGACCAGGTCGAAGGCGCGGCGCAGGATCTCTGCGCGTTCGCGTGGTGCGGTCAGTGCCCATTCGGCCTGGACAGCGTCGGCCGCATCCAGGGCTGCCATGGCATCTTCGCTCGTAGCACTGGACAGGGTCAGCAGCTTCTCGCCGGTAGCCGGGTCAAGCACGTCGAAGGTGCCGCCGTCGGAGGCATCCCTCCATTCGCCATTAATCAACAGGCCGGTTGGTACCTTGGCAAGCAGCTCTGCTTCGCGCTGGGCAGTAATCGACATACGAGCATCTCCTGATAGAAAATAATGAAAACTGATCGTCTTTGATGTCTACGCTATTCCCGGCAGATGGCAGCTGTAAATCTCCGTCTGCACCATGGAAGCGAGCATTCATTGTGCATTTAGCCTATGCGGTCACGGCTATTTTTCCGCTTCGTGACGTGCTGCCAGGACCGCCTCGTAGAGCTCGCGTTTCTTCACGCCGGATTTTTCTGCCACTTCGGCCACGGCCTGCTTCATCCGCATGCCTTCGTCAACCAGTGCTGCAACCTTGGGCAGCAGGTCCTCGATCGAGGCGGCCTCGGCTTCCGGGGCGCCGTGGATGACCACGACAATTTCCCCGCGGACGCCGTCTTCCGCCCAGGCGCGCAGTCCCGCCAGCGAATCCCGGCGGACTTCCTCGAACTTCTTGGTCAGCTCGCGGGCTACGGCGGCCTGGCGATCCGGGCCGAAGGCTTCGATGGCAGCGTCCAGGAAATCGTTGAGCCGGTGCGGAGCTTCGAAGAACACCATGGTGCGGTCCTCGGCAAGCAGCGAGTCCAAGCGCTTGCGGCGTTCGCCTGCCTTGCGCGGCAGGAAACCTTCGAAGGTGAAGCGGCCGGTGGGCAATCCGGACAGGGCCAGCGCGGTGAGCACCGCCGAAGGCCCAGGTACCGCGGTGACCCGGATGCCAGCGCTCATAGCGGCTGCCACCAATGGGTACCCGGGGTCCGAGACCGCCGGCATGCCTGCATCCGAGACCACCAGCACGGTAGCGCCCTCGGCGGCCAGTTCAATCACCTCGGAGCGCTTGTGGGCCTCGTTGTGCTCATGCAGGCTCATCACCTTCGCGGTGATCTTGATGCCCAAGGCATTGGCGAGGTGATGGAAGTTTCTGGTGTCCTCCGCGGCGATGATATCGGCGCTGGCCATGATCTCCCGCAGACGCGGGGAAGCATCGGACAAGTTGCCAATCGGGGTGGCACCCAGGACGATTACGCCCTCATTATCTGAGTTCTGCACATTCTTAACCCTACGCGACGCAGGAAAAGCCCACTTTCTGGACTTTCCACCGGTAGCATGAACTGGTGATGGGCACCTCGGCTTTAGACACTCCGCACACCGGCCACGTACGCTCGGCGCGACAGGCCTTCACCTTCGAGAGCCTGAAACAGCGGCTCCTGCCTGTGGTGGCCCCTGGCGGCCCGCTGATGTGGATCGTTCCGCTCGTCGTAACAGCCATTGCCGGCCTGCTGCGCATGGTCAATCTCGCCCACCCGCACCTGCTGATCTTCGACGAAACCTACTACGTCAAGGATGCTTTCGCGATGCTGCAAAGCGGCTATGAGCGCGAATGGGCCGACGACAGCGACGAGCAGTTCATCGCAGGCAATCCGCAATTGGAAAATGAATCTTCCTTCATCGTCCACCCGCCGCTGGGCAAGTGGATGATCGGCGTGGGAATGCTCCTGTTCGGCGACTTCAACGGCTTCGGCTGGCGTTTTTCCACGGCCCTGATCGGCACCCTTTCGGTTCTGCTCGTCACCCTGTGCGCCCGACTGCTCTTCGGTTCCCACCTCCTGGCCGGCATCGCCGGGTTGCTCATGGCCATCGACGGGCATTCAATTGTCATGTCGCGCACCGCATTGCTGGACATCTTCTTGATGTTCTTCGTGCTTGCAGCGTTCTATGCCTTGCTCAAGGACCGGATCCATGGCAGAACCGCGCTGGCACGGAAGCTCTCGGTGCCCGAGGGCAATCGCCCCGATGATTTCCTGCTCATGCATGGCCCCATGCTCTGGTGGCGTCCTTGGCGGCTGATCGCCGCAATCATGCTCGGCGGTGCCGTTGGCATCAAGTGGTCGGCGCTGTCCTTCGTGGCAGTCTTCTGCCTGATGGCGGTGCTCTGGGATTTCGGCGCGCGGCGCACCGCAGGAATCCACAAGTGGCAATCGGCGGCATTCATCCGCGACGGCGTGTATTCCTTCTTCACCATGATGCCGCTGGTGCTGCTGACCTATTTGTCCACCTGGACCGGATGGCTGGTAACCCAGGGCGGACGCTACCGCCATTGGGCCGAGGAGAACCCCGGCGAAGGCATCAGCTGGCTGCCAGCTCCACTGCGTTCCTTGTGGCACTATCACCAGGCCGGCTACGAATTCCATACCGGGCTGAATTCCGAGCACGGCTGGCAGTCCTCGCCGTGGACGTGGCCGTTCGCTGGACGTCCCGTGCTGTTCTACTTCGAAGGCTACGACAAGGGCGTCAACGGCTGCGAGCTGGACCGCTGCACCGAGGTCATCACCGACCTGCCCAACCCGCTGATGTGGTGGGCCTGCACCATCAGCATGTTCCTGCTGATTCTCTGGTGGATCGGCGCCCGGGACTGGCGCGCCGGAGCGATCCTCTCCTCGGTGGCGGCCGGGTTCCTGCCGTGGCTGATGTACCCGGAACGCACCATGTTCTTCTTCTATACCCTGCCGCTGGTCCCGTTCATGGTGCTCGCATTGACGTATATGATTGGCAGGTTCATTCCACGCCATCCGAATTCCGGTGCCGTGTACCGGTCACGCGTCATCGCGGTCACCGCATTCATGGCGCTGCTCCTAGTCACATCGGCCTTTTTCTGGCCGATCTGGAGTGGGGAAATGATCGCGGATGACTA
This sequence comes from Glutamicibacter nicotianae, assembly GCF_006539525.1. Lineage (GTDB taxonomy): Bacteria > Actinomycetota > Actinomycetes > Actinomycetales > Micrococcaceae > Glutamicibacter > Glutamicibacter nicotianae. The sequence goes on from NZ_BJNE01000009.1 coordinate 4,534, forward strand.
CTGGCGCTTGCACGTGTGGCTCCCCAGCTGGGGCTAGGCCGCCCGTGGCTTGGCCACCTGTTTCCATGAAATAGGCCACTAAGACGACCATCGATTTCCAAAGGATAATTCCTCAATGCAAGAAGTGACCGTCGAGCTGCTGACTGATCTGGCACCAGAGGTCAACACGACGAACCTGCTCCTTGATCGCGTAGCACGCGGCGCACAACGCCCGCTGTTCAGCGTGCAGCGAGACGGCACCTGGCATGATCTCAGCGCCGGTGATTTCCTCATTGACGTCAAGCGCCTGGCAATGGTGCTGATCAATGATGGATTGCAGCCCGGCGACAAGGTCGCCATTATTTCCCGCACCCGCTACGAGTGGGCCTTGGCCGAGGAAGCCGTGTGGTTCGCCGGCGGCGTGTCGGTGCCAATCTACGAAACCTCCAGCGCTTTCCAGGTCGAATGGATCCTGCGCGACTCCGGTGCGCGCGTGGTGTTCGCCGAAAACCATGAGCTGCGCGCTACCGTCCGCCAGGCGGCGGCTCAGCTCGGCGAACCGGTGCGCACCCATATCTTCGAGGGCTCCGACGCGGACGATACGACGCTCATCCCCTCCGCCGGTCTGCACCAGCTGATGGTTCCGGCCGATCAGATCGACGAGCAGCTGATCGAGTCACGCCGCGCATCCATGGCCCTCAAGGATGTGGCCACGATGGTCTACACCTCGGGCACTACCGGACGCCCCAAGGGTTGCAATATGACCCATTCGAACTTCGCCATGGTGGCACACAACCTGGCCGGAAACATGCTCGAAGTGCTCGGTGAAGAACGCCGGACGCTGATGTTCCTTCCGCTGGCCCACGTATTGGCTCGTGCCGTCCAGCAAACCTGCATCCACGGCGGATCGGTGATTGCGCACTCCAGCTCGATGGCCAACCTGGTCGAGGACATGTCCGCGGTCAAGCCCGGCTTCCTGCTGGCCGTGCCGCGCGTCTTCGAGAAGATCCGCACCAGCGCCCTTGCCACAGCTGAACGCGGCGGCAAGGCTGACCTCTTCCTCAAAGCCGAGCAGGCGGCCATCGAGGTCTCCAAGATCCGTGATGCGCGGTCGCGTGGCCTCAAGGCGCGCATGCCGTTGGGCTTGCGTGCCCGCCATGCCATCTTCAGCAAGGTGCTCTACCCGAAGCTGCAGGCGGTTTTCGGCGGCCAGTGCGGTTACGCGATCTCCGGAGCCAGTGCGCTGAATCCGGATCTGGCGCACTTCTTCCGCGGCGCCGGCATCCAGCTGCTGGAGGGCTACGGCCTGACCGAAACCACCGCACCGGCCACGGTGAATCAGGCATCGCGAAACCGCGTGGGCACCGTGGGCCGTCCGATTCCCGGCACCTCCATCAAGATCGCGGATGACGGTGAAATCCTGGTCAAGGGCATCGGAGTTTTCGCCAGCTACCACAACAACCCTGCAGCCACGGCCGAGGTTTTCGACGAAGACGGCTATTTCAAGACCGGCGATACCGGTGTCCTGGATGATGGCGGATTCCTGCAGGTGACCGGTCGCAAGAAGGAACTGATCGTCACCGCCGGGGGCAAGAATGTCTCGCCAGGCCCGCTGGAAGAGATGGTCCGCGCCGGACGCATCGTGGCCCAGTGCGTGCTGGCCGGCGAACAGCGCCCATTCATCACGGCCATTATGACGCTCGATCCCGAAGAGTTGGCAGTGTGGGCCAAGGCCAAGGGCCTTGGGGCAATGACCCTGGCTGAGGCGGCAGTTGATCCTGCGGTGATCGCCGAAGTCCAAGGCTACGTGGATACCGCCAACTTGACCGTTTCCAAGGCCGAGTCTATTCGCAAGTTCGTGGTGCTGGAAGAGGAATTCACCGAAGCTTCGGGGCACCTGACGAACTCGCTGAAGCTCAAGCGCCAGAGCGTTCTCGAGGAATTCGAAGACCGGGTGGAAGCCCTCTACCGCAAATAATTCTCGCTGGAAATAGCCAAGGGGAGCAGTTCATGGTGAACTGCTCCCCTGCTGTTTATAGCCTGTGCCGGCTAGTTGCCAATGCCGAAGGCGCGGGCCTCCTGGCGCAGCCGGGCTGCCTCGCGACGGCGCCCGGTAGGCCAGCAGCTGATGATCACGGCGATGATGGTGGCCAGCACCAGCACGGCAATGGCGATCGCGCTATCGAGCCAGAACTGCTCCGGGTACAGGCGGATCAGCGTATCGCTGACGTTGAAGGTCCAGGTGCCGTCTGAGAAGAACAACGCGTGGAACTGGGTGAAGAAGTTATCCCATCCCATGATCGCAAAGACTGCCAAGGCTGCAATGCCGACCAAGGCCAAGATGGCTCCGGAGAACAACGCACGGCGTACGCCGCCTGCATAGCGCTTGGCCAGATACCAGATCCCGATAATCAAGATGACCGCGAGCACCGCTCCGAGGATGTAGGCGAACCCGATGAGGTTCTTCACGTCCACCATGTGCTGGACCTCCCCCTCGGTGAACATGCTTGAACCGGTGGAAAGCTTCAGCCCGGACAGGTATTCCGGTCCGGCGAAGTTGTTCAGGTAGTCCACCCCGTAGCTGCCGTAGGTCAGGCGCTCGGCATCGGTGAAGCCGAAGGAATCGCTAGGGAATCCAGGGCGGCCGTAGGACAGGGCAAGGAACGCCGGTGTAGCGACCAAGCGGATCGCGGCAATCAGGGTCAGCAACGGGAAGACCAGCGCCACAATCACCTGCGCCGTGCGCCCGAGGGCAGGCTTCGAGTTCAGCGCCCGTTCACGTGCAACCCTGCGCTTCATCGCCGCTTCGGAGGGTTCTGGCTCTGGGGCGTAGCTGCCGAAGACGCGATTGCGCGCTTGGGCGACGGCTGCCTTGGTTGTCGGCAGGGATCCGGTCTTCGGAGCGGCGGACACCGGCGGCACGCTTTGCGCAGTGGAGCTCTTCTCGTCGGCTTGCGGCTCTGCGGTCTTTCCAGCTGTTGCCTTGGCTTCGCTCTGCGCACGCTTCTCGGCTTCGATTTCGTGCGGCAGCTTGATGGCGCGGATGACATCTTCCACCGGCTCTTTGGCTGCCGGCTTGGCGGCGGCCGGCTTGGCCGCAGCCGGCTTGGCGGCGGCTGGCTTCGCCGCGGCCGGCTTGGCCGCAGCTGGCTTGGCTGCAGGTGCCTTGGCTGCGGCTGGCTTGGCTGACGGGGCCTTGGCTGACGGGGCCTTGGCTGCGGCTGGCTTTACCGGGGCAGGCCGCGCCTTGTCCGCTGGTGCTGGAGCAGGGTTCTTGGCATCGGCTTCGGTCTTGCCTGACATCGCGCGGCGGATAGCCTCCTTGCGGGCCTTTTCCCGTTGGGCAACGGCGTCGGCTTGGGCCTGGTTCTTGTGCTGTTCCAGGCGCGCAGTGAGCTCTTCAGCTTTTTGGCTCAGGCTGGCCTGTGGGCTTGGCACGTTGCCAGTGGCAGCCGGTGCCGGCTGGCCCGTAGATCCTTGCCCTCCAGTGGGGTTCTTCGCCGCCTCAGCCATGAGGAGTCCTCCTGCAATTCGCGCGATGGTGTGCTGTTTCAGGGTCGCATCATGGGCCGAACACGGCCCATGCGCCTTTAGCATATCCAGCACGCCCAGCCATCCGGCGGATTACCACACCAAAAACGGGTTTCAGCTAGGACACAAAGCGGTGGGGCAAATGCCGCCAACGAACGGAGGCAGCTTCAAGAATTCGTGGGAAAGAGGTCTAGGATTCTTCGTCGGCCGCCGGAAGAACAGCCAAGCGGACCCGGGAGTCGAAGCGCTGGGTACTGGTTTCGCGGGTACGGACCGAATCAATGGGCGAATTCGATGCGTGGCGTGGTTGGCGAACCTTCGGTTCCCGATCGCGGACGGCATTCACCAAGGCATTCAGTTCGTCCTCCGGTTCCAGCACGTCCGGGATGGCTCCACGGATCAGGTTCCAGCCGCTGGGAACAGTCAGGCGGTTGGCATGCTGGGCACACAGGTCATAGCAATGCGGTTCGGGGTATGTCGCCAAAGGTCCAAGAACGGCAGTTGAATCTGCGTATACGTAGGTAAGAGTAGCGCGGGCCGCTTCACGGCAGGCAGGGCGAGAACAAAGACGAAGACCTTCCACGCTTCCCATTCTACTTCGCCGGCCGGCACATCTTTGGGATCTTCGCCCAATTGCGGGCTCATGTGCATCGGCACAGCGCCCGACGCGCTAGGCTGAATTAATGAGCTCTAAGTTGCCTGATCGTCCCAGCGGTCCGCGGCGCGGCCGCCACGGACGCGGGCGGCGTGGCCCGCTGATGCCCATGCATCTTCCCGCCTACCGTTCGCGCCCGGAAAGATTCGATGATGCGGTGATGGCCAGCGCGCAACGGCTGTCGCATCGCTGGCCCGGAGAAATCGAGAAGATAGATTTCCTGATCGATCCGGTGCCCAGCGGAAAGTTGCTGGAACAGGCTGCCGCGCTGGGCGAGCGGGTGCCGCTGGCATCCTCCAAGCCGGCTGCGCCCGGCCGGCCAGCGCGCATCGTCATTTACCGGTTGCCCATCGAGCAGATTGCGGAGAACGCCGGCGAACTCCTGGACCTGGTCCACCAGTGCGTGGTGCATGAGGTCGCCCAGCTCTGGATGAAGCCGATCTCGGAAGTCGATCCCATGTATTTCCCTGAGGATCCTGACTTCTAAGCGGACATTTCCCTAGCTGTTTTGGGGCTGGATGCCACGTGCCGTTGCATGAGAGGCCAAGCCAACGCGCACGGCGCCGATCCAGACCAGCGCAGAACCTACCAAGTGGGCCACCACCAGCAGCTCTGGCAAGCTGGTCACGGCCTGGACCACCCCGATCAGCCCCTGCCCGGCCAATACCCAGATGAACAGCTTGGCCTTGTGCGCCACAACCGGAACTTGCTGCTGTCTTGCCTGATGCCACAGCACCAGGGCAACAACCAGCGCGCCGACAGCTGCGGCGGCATGCACGATGGTGATCTGCAGCCAGTCGAAGCCCATCCGCGGGACCTCGGCCGAGTCCCCTGCATGCGGGCCTGATCCGGTCACCCCGGTGCCGATGATGACCAGCAGTGCGCTGATCGCCACGAGCCAGGTTCCCATCGACTTGAGCGAATCGGTGCTGGCCGCCTCGCTGGCAAAGCCCAGATTCTGGACCTTGTCCCAAGTTGCCGCCGCGGCGGTGAGCAGCAAGGTTGCGGCCAGGAAATGCGCGGCCACGACATAGGGGTTCAGTTTCACCCAAACGGTGATTCCGCCGATGACCGCATTGAGCACGACAAGCCAGAATTGGAACCATGCCCATCGGGTGATGCCCGGAACCGGCTCGCGTTGCAGGCGGGCGGCAATGATGACCCAGCCGACGGCGGCGCACAGCACAAAGGTGAGCAGCCGATTCACGAACTCGATGGTCGCGTGAATTCCCATTTCAGCGGTTGGGGCGATGGAACCGCCGGTGCAGGTTGGCCAGTCCGGGCAACCCAGCCCGGAACCGGTGACGCGCACGACACCGCCGCCGACGATAATCAGGATTGCCGCGATCATCGCCGAGAGCGAGGCCGCCTTGAGCGAGCGCCGCTCCAGCCTGATCCGCTGCGCCAGCCACGCGAAGGGAGTCGTCAAAGTTCCAGTTCCTTAATGGCGCGTTCCTAGCCGCCGATGTTCACCACAATGCCGTCGCGTCCGGCATTCGCCTGCGGCATGGCAGCCCAGGCGATGGAACGGTCCGAGCCGAGCACCAGCTGGGCCAGGTAGGCGTTGGCATCCGTCGAGAAGATGACTGCCTGGGCGTCGTCGGAGACCGACTTCGGATCAAAGACAATGCTTTGGCCGGCCTTGATCTGCAGTTTCTCTGGGTCCTCCAGCTTGCCGTCCTTATTGACGACCACTGCTTCCACCGCCGAGTCCGCCGCGACGGCGGCGATGGCGAATTTGCCGGTGCCGTTAGCCGACAGCGGCATGGCTTGCGTCCCGGCGAGCACATTGGAGCTGGCCGCCCACGCAGTGTCCGAGGAATCCTTGGGATCAGCGCCGCGGACCATCTTCACCGCTGCGGTGACCGGGGCATCGGATTCGACGACCACCGTGTAGTACCCGCCAGCCAACTGGTTCAGGTTCACGACCTTCGTGGCGTCCGAATCAACGGCAAGGTTCTCGTCGAAGCTGGCAGCAACTTCACCGTCAGCCCCCAGGACCTTCACCTTGAATCCGGCGCCCGAGGAGCCGGTCGCCGAGACATGCAGCTGCGGAACCAGGGATTTGTCGTCCTTGCTCAGCTTGGAAACATTTTCCTTGCTCTCGATCCACACGCCCGGAATCACCTGGCTGTTGGATGCCGTCGCGTTCGCGCCGACCAGTTCAACACCCGATGGGGTCAAGCCGCGCAAGGCGGCCTGCTGGACCGAGGCGGTGATCTTGCCACCGAGGCTGGTGACCTCGGCCGAAATGGAATTCAAGTCCTGCGCATAGCCGCCGAGCACGATCGCCCGGCTCTCCCCCGCTGCCAGGACAATGTTCTGCAGCGTGGAGGTGTCGATCAGGCCGTCCGGGCCCCGAAGACGCAGGGACACCTGGGCCGTGGTGTGCGTTGGGTTGGCCAAATGCATCACGCTGGTGGATCCGGTGCTGGTCTGCAGGCCGGTGAAGCGCCAGTTGGATGCCGGAGCCTGGCATGTTGCGGCGGCAAGTCCGGCGAGGTCGCCGTCCTTGGCCTGGTAGCTGCGCAGGGCGCTGCCCTTCGAAGCTAGTTGGCCCAGCGGCTGCAACGTGTAGACCTGGGTGTCATCGATATCGTTGGCAGTTGAGATCTTGCTGGCGCGCCCGGTCAGCCCCTCCTCATCGGCGCCACGGGCCTCGGCAGCTTCATCCTCGGCGATGCGCTCGGTCAGCTGACGCGCATCGCTGCCATCAAGCTTGGTGAAGGATGAACCGGGAATGCGTTTGGCCAGATCCGATACGGCAATGCTGCGCAGGTTGCTGGAAACATCCTTGGCACCGGGGGCGAACTGCGCGTCGGTGCCTTCCACGCCCTTGAGCAGCTGCGGGGTTCCCGGGCAGACGCTGCTGGAGTCGCCGGCGGGCAGGTTCGTCACGGCAGCCGGCAACGACTTCTCGGCCGGTGCCGGGGCAAAAATCGATCCGGCGCCTACGACAGCTCCGGCGGCCACCACCGCAGCCAGGCTGAGCAGTACCGCGCCGGTTTTCTTCCGCACCGGCGCGGACACCGCATCCTTGGAAGCCGCGGCTCGGGCCTTGTCCAGCTTGTGGCGGCGCTCGGCTACCTTGCCGTCTGCAGGCTCCGCCTCCGGCTCGGCTGCCGGATGAGCAGCCGTGCTGGCAGCCGCAGGAGCAGCTTTCGCGGCTTTCCGTGCGCGGACCTTCTCCAACTTCTGGCGGCGCTTGGCGGCTTTCGGATCTTCCGGTGCTTGTGCCGTCGCGGCTTCTTCTCCGGACTGTGAATCGCCGGCTTTGGCCTTCCCTGCGGCAGCAACGGCTGCCGCGGCGGCACCAGCTTCTGGATCCTGGGCGGAGGAGGTCTTCGGCTCAACCTCGCGCGCAGGTGCAGAATCGGCATTGCCGGCTACTGCCGTTGCGCTCTCCTCCTTGGCAGGCTCCGCCTCGGCGACGTGATCCGGCTTGGCAACCGGTTCTGGGTTGGCTGCTGCATCGGTCTTGCCGGCAGCGGACTCACCAGCCGTTGCCGGCTTGGCGGGCGCGGCTTCGGGGGCCACCGTGCTGGTCTTGGCGGAGTCGTCCTTGGCTGAGCCGTCCTGAACGGAATCAGGCTTGGGTGCCTGTTCCTGTGCTTCGCGCTTGTCTTCAGCCTGCTCGTCGGCCGGAACCGCAGCAGGCGAGGTTACCTTGCTGTCCTTTGCGCCGGAGTCCGCCTCGGGCAGCTGTTCTGGCTTTGGATCTTCCTGCTTAGCGGCCTTGGGCTCAGCCTTCGCGGCCTTCGCCGCTTCCTTCGCCTCGGTCTTGGCCCGGGCTTGGGCCTCCTTGGCGCGAGCCTTCTCCAGCTTGGCATCGACCTTGGCCCTGGCCTTGGCGGCCTTGGCCTCGGCACGCGAGAGCGTCGCCGACACCGGGGTGGCGTCCTTGGCTTCCGGCTGTGCCGATACCGGCTTCGGGGCCGGGGTTTGTGCAGTTGGCTGGTCAGCAGAATCCGCTGAGTCCACGTTCTTCTCGTCGCTCACTACTTCTTCTCCTGCTCGGCATCAGCATCCGAAATCCGGTCGCTGAGCTTCGGGGTCAAGTTCTCACGAATCTCGCTGGCGCGTTCGCGTGCCTCGCGGCGGCTCAACGGCATCGTTCCGGTGGCCGTCGCCGGGCTCTGGACTTCGGCCGCGGCCAGAACTGCCGAACCATCGGCAAGTTCTTCATTCTCGCCGCGTGGTTCGCGGAAGCGGTATTCGATGTTCCGGTAGTTGGCCAATCGGCGCGAACTTGGCACTGGAATGGCCAGCAGCACCGTGATCAGCAGAACTACTGCACTGAGCAGCAGCACCGGAATGGCCATGGAGTCCTTGTGCGACAAGGTCAGCTTGCCGCCCTCGGCAGGAAGCTCGTAGGCCTGGGCCCAACGGGTTTCCGAATCCTCGGGATAGGCCACCGAACGCAGGGATTCGCCATCGACGCTGGCGCGCAGCTTCGGATCCGACGCGGTAGCCAGGACCAGCGTGCGCTCGGAATCCGCGGACGGGATCTGCAGATTGGTGATCTTGCCACGCTGGGTCGGCAAGACCGTCACGTCTCCATCGGCGGAGACGATCCGGGCAAAGCCAGCGCTTTGCTGCTCGTCATCGGCTTCGTAGTCCACGCGCCACAGCCAGCCGCTGTCGGTCTGGCCAACCGACGCCAACCCCGTTGCCGCATCCAAGGTGCGTACGGTCGCCGGGACGGATTCGCCGGTTTCGTTCAGCACCACGAAGCCCACGCCCAAGTCGCGCAAGGACTCGCGCGAGTCCAACGCGGATTCGGACAGCAGCATCGCTACGGCATTGCTCTGGACCTTTGCGGTGGCGGAATCTTCATTGCGCTCAGGCTCCAGCAGCGGACCGGCCAGCTGCTTGACCTGCGAGTAGCGGCTGATGCTGTCCAGCGTCTCGCCGGAACCCGAGACCAGCTGGCTGTCGATCTCGCCGGAGGACCGCGGGCTGAGCACCAGGGTGCGCTTCTGGAACTCGGAGCGGCCTGCATCGGCTGCGGTTGCCGGCAGGGTGCGCGGCTGCGAGCCGTGGACCTGCTGGGCCGAGTTCATCGCGGTCAGCGTTTCGGATTCGGCTGCCGGATTCAGCTGGGCGCCGAGCAGCACGCAGCCCGAGGCCAGCACGGCAAGCACACTGAAAGCGGCCATCATGCTCATCGCCGGACGGGAACCGGCGGCACGCATTGAGCGCGGCTGGTCCTCGTGGCGCAGGGCGGCCAACGCGTTGGCGGCAGCTACCAGCAGCGCGAACATGGCGAAGGAAACGTACGGGCCGGTGTAGGCGCTCACCGTGGTATGCGAGTCCAGGGTGAAGGGCACAAAGCCGACGGCCCAGCCCGCTGCCAGCGACAGCACCGCGCCCCACAGCAGGCGGCGGGAGTTGCGGCGCATGCTGGCGCTGTGGCTGAACGAAGAACTCAAGGTTCCGAAGACCGCCAGCGCGACGATCGGGGCACCGACCAGCAGGGCTGCGACCAGGGCCCACGGTCCGGCAGGCAGGAAGTCCCAGCCCACCAGAGAGGCGTTGGCGTTGAAGGATTCCGGGAAGCCCAGCAGCATCTGCCACGGGGCAGCCGGCGTGAACGCATTCGCGGCGCCGGGCTCGGTGAACAGCAGCCGTGCATCGCCCAGGCCGGCGAACAGCAGCGGAAGGTTCCACACGATCGCAGGCAGCGGGATCCACCACAGGCTGCGTGCGCGGCGCACAGAGAAGAAGGCCAGCACGTAGACCAGGATGCTCGCGGTCAGGAAGAAGGAGACGGAGCCGGCGGAGATCACCCAGAGCAGCAATGCGGCGCTGGCCGAGGCGGTCCACGCGGAAACCGACTGCTGCTTCGCGTTCTTCGGCTTCGCGCCCTCGATCGCCACATGGGCGTTCATGGCGCGGATAATCGCCAGGAAGAACAGCGGTAGCAAGATGTGGATCAGCACCGAGCCGATGCGTCCGGAGGCCAGCGAAGAAATCAGTGACGGCAGCAGCGCCCAGATCAGCGCGGCAAGGAACCGCACCGCGCGGGAGCGGCTGACCGCGCCAATCCCCCACCAGGCGGTGAGTGCTGCCAGCGGCATCGCGGCGAAGAAGAGATAGACGGAGGCTTCATTGGCATGGTTGAAGGTCACCAGCGAGAAAAGCCAGAACAGCAAGTCGGAATTATCCGGCGGGGCGCTCAAGCCGGTGGTGATGTTCTGCCACCAGGACAGGGCGTTGGCGCCGATTTCCCGGCTGCTGTTGGACAGCGGGCGCAGCGCGCCGCCGGACAGCGCGGTGGAGCCGAACAGGCTGCGCCATGCGATCAGGGAGGCCGCCGCGGAGAGCAGCAGAGCCAGGATCAGCGAGAGCACCGCGGTGGTGCGCGGCGGACGGGCGATCCGCACGAAGTCGGAGAAGTTGTCGCCGCTGGGTTCAACCATGGCGTCGGCACCACTGCCATCGCCATAGACTTCGCCATCGGCACGTCCGGTATTCACATTGCGGCGGTACTCGCGCACCTGGGCACCGGAGACCATCAGCTTGCGGACCTGGCGGCGCGGAATCTCGCGGATCTGGGCGACATTGCGGCGCGAGGCCGCCAGCTTGCCCGGGGAGAACAGCCCGCGCAGTACCGATCCCAAATGGCCGAACCCGTGGCCCGGGTCCTTGGCCAGCAAGGCCACGAGGAAGTGGCCGATGCCGCCGAGCAGCAACCCGATCCACAAGAAGGGCAGCACCGCTGGCGAAGCGAACTTCAGGCGCTGGAAGACTTCGGAGCGCTTGGCTTCGCGCGGACCAGCCAGCGAGTCGACAACTTCGACCTGGTGGTACATCTTGGCGCTGGGCACCACGACCACACGGTGCCCGGCCAGGCGGTTGCGCCAGCACAGGTCCACGTCGTCGCCGCGGCCCGGGATCGCCGGGTCGAATCCGCCCAGCTGCTCGAAGACCTCGCGGCGGATGAACATGCCGGCGGAGGACACGGCGAAGTAGTCGCTGCGTCCGTCGTACTGGCCCTGGTCGACTTCGTCGATGTCGATCATGGTCAGGCGCTGGGCCTTGCGGTCGACGCTCAGGCCCACTTCCACCAGGTGGCGGGGGTTGTCGATGTCCAGCAGCTTGCATCCGGCAATGGAGACGGACTCGGAAGCCTCGACGGTGCGGGTCAGCTGTTCCAGCGCGTCGGGAGCAGGCATGGAGTCATCGTGGATGATCCACAGCCATTCGTCGCGGTCCGCACGCGCTTCGGGCAGCTGCGACACCGCCACTTCCAGCGACAGTCCCAACGACCCCTCATCGGCCACCAGCAGGGCGGCGTTCGACGGCAAGTTCGCCCGCAGGACCTCTAGCGATGCGTCGGAGGACGATGCGTCGACTCCGACAAAGCGTTCGATAGGCCGCGACTGGTTGCGCAGTGCGGCCAAAGTGCGTGGTAAAAAGTCAGCGCCATCGTGCGAAGCAACGATGGCGGTGACGTGAATTGGCGGACGAATTAGATTGCTCGTTTCCGTAGACGGCGACGTTCACGCTCTGAGAGCCCTCCCCAGATTCCGAAGCGCTCATCATTGCTCAAGGCATATTCTAGACATTCCGAACGGACAACACATGCGCCGCAGACACGTTTCGCGTCGCGGGTCGAGCCGCCCTTTTCAGGGAAGAATGCCTCGGGGTCGGTCTGTGCGCACAGGGCACGGGCCTGCCAGCCCAGCTCACCCTCGTCAACTTCTCCGCCAACACCAAGCCATACTGCCTTGATGGTCTCGCGCACTTCGTCATCTTCATCGAGCTCCGGCGCCCAGGATCCAACCGAGGAGATTTCTTCGGTGTCGGATAACGTGTCGTGTTCTTTCAAGAAGTTGTCGGCCGCGGTCTCCAGATCGGCTGCAACTGCAACCCGTGCGGACTCACCGGCTTGAGGATCGACAAACCAGTCGGATGGTGCGTCCTCCAGCCCGTATTGAGCCGACGCAACAGCCGAGGTCGAAAATTCGGAGTACCCCTGCTCCAGATTCGCCATGGTGATGTTGACCTTTCGATTGGTTTGAGAAGATCGGACCATCACTGCTCCCGATCCATCCGGCAGCATTTATTCCATCGAACTAGCGAAAAGTGATGAACCTGCCGGGACTCACCATCTAATTACAGCCGTGTAACTCCGCTAGAGTCAAGTGGGGAGGTCATTCTAAGAAGACTTCTCAGGAAACTCCCGGCACAACACGCCGTCAAAAGATGCAGATGAGACGGGCATGTCCTGTCTTGGCTGAATTCTCGGTGAATTCTCAGTAATTAAATTTAAGGACACCCAATGAGCAACACCCTGCAATCAGGAACCTTTGTGGAGAATCTCCTCGCGCCGCGGCGCGCCTCGGCCTCGCCGTGGCTTACCTGGTACTCCGCCAGCGGGGAACGCATCGAGCTCTCCGGACGGGTATTCGACAATTGGGTCGCGAAAAGCGCCAATCTCCTGGGCGAGGTTTTCGACCTCGAAGAAGACTCGCTCGTGGTGCTTGACCTGCCAGCGCATTGGAAGTCGCTGGTGGTGGCTCTGGCCGCCCTGCATCATGGCGCCACGCTGGTTGATGCCGAGCATGATGATGCCCAGCAGGCAACGCTTTGGGTTACCGCCCAGCCGAATGATGAGCGCATCCCCGGCAGCTGTGAAATCCTCGCCGTGAACCCGGCAGCTCTCGCGCTGTCCTTCGGCTCGGATCTCGGCCCGGTCGCAGAAGACTTCAATGCCTCCGTGCGTTCCTATGGCGACCAGTTCTATCCCTCGCCGGTTGCTGGTGGTGCAACAGCCATCGCAACCAATGGCGGCGCCCCGATCAGCCTTGCCACGCTCTTCGGTGCCGAGGCGAAGAGCCAAGGAACCATTCTCGTGCGTGCCGAGCTGCCTGTGCTCGACTTGCTGCCTTATGCCATCGGCCAGTGGGCGGCAGGAGATGGAATTGTGCTAGTCGAAGATGGAGTGGAAGTGACCGCGCGCCTGCGCGACGGCGAACGCATCAGCTTCGACTATTCGCCTCAGGACTAGCGAACCACCGTCGGCACGGTGCCGGTATCGCCCTGGCCAGCGGAACCCGCTGGTTCGGTGTCGGTATCGGCCTTGTGCTTGCCCAGAACCTCGTGGTCATGGGCAAAGGCTTCTTCCTGGTCCATCTCCTTGCCGAAGACCCAGAAACGGTAGGCGAAGAAACGGAAAATCGTGCCGAGCACCAGGCCGACGACCGAACCTGCGATGAACACCGAGGTTGGATCGGTCAGGCCCAACCAGTATTTGGTGACCCACACGCAGGCCGCTGCAATGCCCAGGCCGATGGCATTCATAATGATGAACATCACCAGTTCGCGCAGCACATTGGCCTGGCGGCGGTGGCGGAAGGTCCAGTAGCGGTTGGCTACCCAGGAGAACATCGTCGCGACGACACCAGCGACGATCTTTGCCTTGACCTGCGAATCGCTCATGGGACCATGCAGGAGCCAGACGTAGATCCCCGAGTCGATGACGAACGCAACGCCACCGACCACGCCGAACTTCGCCACCTCACGCCACAGCAGCGAGATGAGTCCGGCTATTTTGAGTTTGATGCGCTCGAGCAATTGTCCTCCAGGGAATGAAGTTCCCGTCTGGCTAGCAGTAACAAGGCGCGCTCAGCACTGGGAAAAGCGCGCGATCTTGCCATTTTATCGGCACTTTCTGGAAATTGGCCGAATTCTGAGAGTAATCAGACATCGCGCATGCGATTCTCCACGCCGCTTTCGTTACCCTTGTAATCGTGAGCTTTCCAAAAATTGGTGTGATTGGTGGCGGGCAGCTGGCCCGAATGATGGCCCCCGAGGCCTTGAACCTAGGTTTTGAACTGCATGTTCTCGCCGAAGGTCCGGATGTTTCGGCTGCGCGCTGCGTTCCCGACGCACCGGTAGGCGATTACAAGGACCTCGATACCCTGCGCGAATTCGCCAAGGGCAAGGACGTCGTCACCTTCGACCACGAGCACGTTCCCAATGAATTCCTGACCACCCTGATCAATGAGGGCGTGAACATCCAGCCGCGTCCGGCAGCGCTGATCCATGCCCAGGACAAGCTGGTCATGCGCGAGGCCATCGAGCGCCTCGGCCTGCCCAACCCTGCATGGGCCAAAGTCGACGACGTCGAGGCGCTGATCGCTTTCGGCGAGCAGACCGGCTGGCCCATTGTGCTCAAGACCCCGCGTGGCGGCTACGACGGCAAGGGCGTGCGCATGCTCGACGGCATCCAAGATGCCAAGGATTCCGCCGACTGGTTCGCCAACGGCCCGCTGCTGGCCGAAGACAAGGTTGACTTCTCCCGGGAGCTGTCCGCATTGGTGGCCCGCACCCCTTCGGGCGAGGCCAAGGCGTGGCCGGTGGTCCACACCATCCAGGTCGATGGGGTCTGCGACGAAGTGATCGCGCCCGCCCAGAACATCGACGAGGCTACTGCTGCCACCGCGGCCGAAGCCGCCCTGCGCATCGCCGAGGAATTCGGCGTCACCGGCGTCATGGCCGCCGAGCTCTTCGAAACCCCGGGCGTCGGCGCCGGCTTCGTGATCAACGAATTGGCCATGCGCCCGCACAACACCGGGCACTGGACCATGAACGGCTCGGTCACCAGCCAGTTCGAGCAGCACCTGCGTGCAGTGCTGGATCTGCCGCTGGGCGAAACCCGCGAGCTGGGTGTGACCGTCATGAAGAACTACCTCGGCGGCGCCAACCAGGACCTCTACTCCGCGTTCCAGGCCGCGCTGGCCGCCGGCCCGGAAGTCAAGGTGCACGCCTACGGCAAGTCCGTGCGACCGGGCCGCAAGATCGGCCACGTCAACGTCGTGGCAAACGCAGGGCAAAGCGTAGATGAACTTCGTTCGCAGGCGAACAAGGTGGCCGCGCTAATCCGCGACGGCGCCGGCACCGCCAACTAGCATTTATATTAATCAAGAGCCGCTGCCTGCCGGGCAGCGGCTCTTACTGAAGCACTGCAAGGACATATCTGATGACTCAAGCACCACTCGTCGGCCTCGTAATGGGTTCTGATTCCGATTGGCCGGTGATGCGCCTGGCCGCGCAGGCGCTGGCCGAATTCGGCATCCCCTTTGAAGCGGATGTCGTTTCGGCGCACCGCATGCCCGAGGAAATGATCGATTACGGCAAGAAGGCCCACGAACGCGGGCTGCGCGCAATCATCGCCGGCGCAGGCGGCGCAGCGCATCTTCCCGGCATGCTCGCAGCTGTTACACCGCTGCCAGTGATCGGAGTTCCAGTTCCACTGGCTAAACTAGATGGAATGGACTCCCTGCTCTCCATCGTCCAGATGCCTGCAGGAGTCCCCGTAGCAACTGTTTCCATTGGCGGAGCACGCAATGCCGGCCTGCTGGCCGTGCGCATGCTCGCAGCGGGAACCGATGAGCTAGCCGAGTCGTTACAGGTAAAGTTGCTTCAGTTTGCAGATTCGCTGCGCGAGCAGGCCCATGCCAAGGGCTCTGCTCTGCGCGCTGAAGTTGCCAACGAGAATTTCGCCTCCTAGGGAAAGTCCAAAAGTACATGGGTTCTGCCAGTCACCGCGCACCAAGTCCGTTGCGCCAGCCGGAGACCATCAGCTCTCCGCAGCGCAGCAAGCGTGCCCTGATCCTGGTCCTGCTGACCATCTTCTTCCCCGGCGGCGCCCAGCTGGTTGCCGGAAATCGCAAGCTCGGACGGATCGCGGTGTCCATCACTATGCTCTGCTGGGTGGCGGTGCTGGCGCTGGTGGCCCTGTACTTCATTGACCGCTCGATCCTGCTCGGCTGGGCGGCCCACCCGAACTTCCAGCTGTTCCTGATCATCGTGCTCGGCACGCTGGCGCTGGGCTGGCTGATCATGTTCATCAACACCCTGGTGATCATCCGGCCCAAGCTGCTGGCCCCGGGCATGCGTGCCATCGTCACCGTCTTCACCCTGGCAGCCGTGGTGGCCACCAGCGGCCTGTTCGTCTATGGCGCCTCGATGCTGAACACCGGACGCGAAACGATTCAGGCAGTTTTCGACGAGGGCCCGGCCTTCGATCCCATCGACGGCCGATACAACATCGCGGTGTTCGGCGCCGACTCCGGTGCCAACCGCGACGGCGTGCGCACCGACGTTGCGGCGCTGCTGTCCGTGGATGCCAAGACCGGCAAGAGCCTGCTGATCTCGGTACCGCGTAACTTCCAGAACGCACGCTTCGCACCTGGCTCCCCGATGGAGAAAATATGGCCGAACGGCTACAACTGCGGTGACGAGTGCATCTTCAATTCCATCTACCGCAACGCCGAAATGGAGCATGCCGATGCGTTCCCCGACTCGGTGAAGAACGTCGGCGCGCAGGCGGCCATGGACGCGCTGGAAGGCACCACCGGCCTTCCGGTCCAGGGCTACGTCATGGTCAACATGGCCGGCTTCGAGCAGTTCGTCGACGCCCTGGGTGGCGTCACCATCAACTCCGGCGGCTGGGTTCCGTACAACGGCAAGTACTACGAGAACAGCACCGTGCGCACCCACTGGTTTGCCCCGGGAACCCATGAATTCACCGGCAAGCAGGCCCTGTGGTTTGCCCGCTCGCGCGACTTCACCGATGACTACCACCGCATCAAGCGCCAGCAGTGCTTGCAACAGGCAATCATCAAGCAGTTCACCCCGCAGACGATCCTGACCAATTTCACCTCCATCATGTCCGCTGGCGAACAGCTGGTGGAAACCGACATTCCTGCCGGCCAGCTCGGTTCCTTCGTCTCCCTGGCCGAAAAGGTGTCCAAGGAGCCGATGGCACGCCTGACCCTCGGTGCCCCGGACTTCGAACGCAGCTTCTCCACCTACCCGGACTTCGACAAGCTGCAAGAGCGTATCCAGTCGCTGATCGCGAAGCAGAACGAACCGAAGAAGGAAAAGAAGGACAAGGCCGAGAAGAGCGAGGATTCCTCCAAGTCCTCGGCTCCGGAAGAAACCACCGAGGCCTCTGAAGAGACGTCGGAAACCACCGACGTGAACAATGCTCCGAAGCTCTCCAACAAGGAAGAGCAGGAATTCACCCAGCCAGATGGCAGCCCGATCACCGAACAATACTTGGTGAATCTGGAAATGGCTGGCTACCGCACGTTGATCTCGGAGATCGCGGCAAACAACGACGAATGCTCGGTTCCATAAACGGTTAAGACCCCCCGACCGCCATGCGACCCATTTACCGCTCTTGAAAGGCTATGGTCAAAAGACGTGTTCGAGTTGAAAAACGCGATTAGGGACTACCACTGGGGATCTGCTTCGCAGATTTCCGATCTGCTGGATCTGCCTGCGGAAACCGCCCCGCAGGCCGAAATGTGGCTCGGCGCCCACCCCGGGTGCCCGAGCCGGCTCTCCGATGACGGCACCGCGCTCAACGATTTCATTGCCCAGGACCCGGAGCGCATTTTGGGTTCGGCGGTTGCCGAGCGCTTCGGACGCCTGCCGTACCTGTTCAAGGTGCTCTCGGCGACGCAGCCGCTGTCGATCCAGACGCACCCGACGCTGCAGCAGGCGCAGGAACGCTTCGCCCAGGAAAATGCCCAGGGCAAGCCGTTGGATGCCGCCGACCGCAACTACCGCGATGACAACCACAAGCCGGAAATGCTGTTCGCCTTGACCGACTTCGTGGCGCTCTCCGGGTTCCGCCAGCCAGCGCAGATTGCCGAGGACCTGCAGCTGCTGGCAGCGCACCTGCCGGACTCGGCCCAGGCCCCTGTCAGCCAGCTCGTCGGCCTGCTGCAGGGCAGCGATCCGCTGGCCGCGATTTTCAAGCATGTGCTGACCGCCGGGGACGAAATCTCCCAGCTGGTACGCCAGATCAGCGATGCAGTGGCGGCCAGCGGCGAGCTGCAGCGCAACGTGCATTTCGCCGAACTGGTGTCGATCAGCAAGATCTATCCGGGCGATCCAGGGGTCCTGGTGGCGTTGCTGCTGAACCTGATCTTCCTCGAACCGGGCCAGGCCATCAGCCTGGGTGCGGGCAACGTCCACGCCTACCTGCGCGGTTTGGGCATCGAGGTCATGGCCAATTCGGACAATGTGCTGCGCGGCGGGCTGACCAGCAAGCATATTGATGTTCCCGAACTGCTCGATGTCACCATCGCCCAGCCCTCCCCTGCCCCGTTACTGGAGCCGGTGGCGCTGGATACCCACGACCGGCTGTACAAGCCGGACTTCGAAGAGTTCCAGCTGCAGGTTCTCGATCCCACCGAACCCGGCCTGGCCGCCGACCTGCAGTTGCACGGTGCCGCCGTCCTGCTGTGCACTGCCGGCGAGTTCCTGGTGGCCACCCGCGAAGGCGAGCATCACATCAGCCGCGGGCAGTCGCTGTTCCTCAGCGCGGCCGAGCTACCGGCCACCGCCACGCTGCAGGGCATCGTGCCGGGCCAGCTCTTCGCCGCCAGCGCCCAGATCGACTAGCCGCGCTGCCGCAAAACCCCGAAACGAAAACTGCGAGCCATGGACTTGTTTCAAGTCCATGGCTCGCAGTTTTGCAAGCAGCTAGCGGGTGTACGCTTCCCACTTGTCCTGGTGGTGCTCGCCATCGACGAAGCGGATGGTGCCGGACTTGGCACGCATCACGATCGACTGGGTGTGGATGCGGCTGTTCTTGTAGCGCACCCCGCGCAGCAGATCGCCATCGGTGATACCGGTCGCCGCGAAGTAGCAGTTGTCCGAGGTCACCAGGTCGTTGGTGGTCAGCACGCGGTCCAGCTCGTGGCCTGCGTCGATGGCCTTCTGCTTCTCATCGTCGTCGGTTGGCCACAGGCGGCCCTGGATCACGCCGCCCAATGCCTTGATGGCGCAGGCGGTCACGATGCCCTCGGGGGTGCCGCCGATACCCATCAGCGCGTCAACGCCGGTGCCTTCGCGGGTTGCGGCAATGGCGCCGGCAACGTCGCCGTCCATGATCAGCTTGGTGCGCGCACCAGCCGCGCGGATCTCTTCGATCAACCCGGCGTGGCGTGGGCGGTCAAGGATGGTCACGGTCACTTGGCTGATCTTCTTGCCCTTGGCCTTGGCGATCAGGTGCAGGTTCTGCTTCACCGGCAGGCGGAGGTCGACAAGCTCGGCTGCCTCTGGCCCGGTGACCAGCTTCTCCATGTAGAACACTGCCGAAGGGTCGAACATCGAACCGCGGTCGGCAACAGCCAGCACGGACAGGGCGTTGTTCAGGCCCAGGGCGGTGAGCCGGGTTCCGTCAATCGGGTCAACTGCGACGTCGCACTCGGCGCCGGTTCCATTGCCAACCTGTTCGCCGTTGAACAGCATCGGAGCTTCGTCTTTTTCGCCTTCGCCAATCACGACAACGCCATTGAAGTTCACGGTGGACAGCAGGCCGCGCATGGCGTCGACTGCGGCACCGTCTGCGGCGTTCTTGTCACCGAAACCAACCCATGGCGAGGAAGCGATGGCTGCCGCTTCGGTTGCGCGCACCAGCTCCAGTGCCAGGTTGCGGTCCGGCTCCGCGTCGGAAACCGACAGTCGCGGAGAAAGGTGGGCAAAATTGTTCTTTTCGGTCACGAAAGATCCCATCACTGAGTCGTAGTCATTGCGCCTATGCAAACAAGGCCATTCTATCCCCTAGGGTTTTCCCTTTACAGTTCGTGTCGGGCGCGCCTGATCATCGGTGGACGTGCGATTGGGCACTCCAGTTCGAATTACACAGAATCTTCGGGGAGAATGGAAGGCGTGGAACCTGAGAACAACACCGAGAACAACGCCCAGGCAGCCGCCAATGCGGCAAGCGGTACGCAGATGCCTGCCACGGCTCGTCGAAGCCTCGACGATCCCAACGCCACCTTCGAGGACCTGCCGTTCAAGCCGCAGCTGACCGAGAAGCAGGCCAAGCGCGCGAACCAGACCTTCAAGGGCATGGTGCTGTCCATCGGTTTCACTATTGCCATCCTCATTCCGGTGCTCATGCTCAACCCTGCGCCCAAGGACGACGCGTTTGAAAGCGACGTCAACCTGCAGGCCACCGCAGAACAGACGGAGAAGATTTCAGGCTTTGAGATCTTCGCCCCGGAATTGGGCGAGAAGGAATATGCGAACTTCGCCCGCTGGCAGGCTAATACCGCACAGGGCGTCCCCTATTGGGAATGCGGACTGGTCTTCGAGAACAAGGACTTCGTGTGGGTTCGCCAAGCCGCTGAAGCCAACCCGACCTGGATTGCCCTGATCACCGATGCGGCGGTGCCAACCGAGACCCGCACCATCGGCGGAGCCCAGTGGGAAGTGCGCACCAAGGACCAGGGCACCTACCTGATCTCCGAGTTCAAGGACTCCACCGTAGTGCTGTCCAGCGACACCTCTGACGTGCAGCTGAACGTTGTTGCTGAACAGGTTGCCAGCGAACTGGGTTAAGTCACGTTAACGGGGATAGCCAGTCACATATTCGATATTCGAATACATTCCCGTAGAATCTGAGTCATGCACCCAGAATCAATAAAACCATCCATGACTCCTCAAGAGGCGTGGGAAAAGCTCAGCGCAGGAAATTTCCGTTTCGTCAATGACGATACCCAGCACCCTAACCAGGACAGTGCACGACGCGAGAAGCTGATTTCCGGCCAGGAACCCTTCGCTGTCATCTTCGGCTGCTCGGATTCCCGGCTTGCCGCTGAGATCATTTTCGACGTGGGATTGGGTGACATGTTCGTGGTGCGTACCGCGGGCCACGTCCTGGACCCGGCTAGCCTCGGTTCGCTGGAATTCGCCGTCGACATCCTCAACGTCCCATTGATCGTAATCCTCGGGCACAACTCATGCGGTGCGGTCACCAGCGCCATCAAGGTCAAGGAATCGGGCAACATGCCCAAGGGCTTCGTGCGCGACCTCGTTGAGCACATCACCCCATCGGTCCAGGCCGCCGAGCGCAAGGGCATCACCGACGTGAACGGCACCGTCGTCGAGCACGTCAAGCAGACCACCGACCGCCTCGTCGATTTGTCCAGCATCATTGCGCTGGCTATCGAAGAAGGCCGGACCGCAGTCGCGGGCGTGTCCTACCACCTGCACGATGGCCGTGCCCAGCTGGTCTCCAGCCTGGGTCTCGACTAAGAACTCGAAGTTCTCGGGAAAAGCCTTGTAAAACGGCTTTTATTCCCATTTCGGCGAAGCGTCACTGTTGGTTGTGATGTTTACGTCAGAGCCCTGTCCTTTGATTGCGGTTCGGGCGTACTCTGGGCTCATGACTAACAGTGACGATTTCCGCATCGAACATGACACCATGGGCGAAGTCCGGGTTCCCGCTCAGGCCCTGTACCGCGCGCAAACCCAGCGCGCCGTCGAAAATTTCCCGATCTCGGGCAAGACCCTGGAATCCTCGCATATCAAGGCCCTGGCCCAGGTCAAGAAAGCCGCCGCCCAAGCCAATCTGGCGCTGGGGGTGCTGGATGAAGAACGCGCCACCGCCATCGTGGCCGCGGCCGATCAGGTCGCTACCGGCCAATACGATGAGCACTTCCCGATCGACGTGTTCCAGACCGGATCCGGAACCAGCTCGAACATGAACACCAATGAGGTGCTCGCCGAACTGGCAACCCGTGCCCTGGAAGCCAAGGGCAGCGGCACCGAGGTCCACCCGAACGACCACGTGAACGCGTCGCAGTCCTCCAACGACGTCTTCCCCACCTCCGTGCACGTTGCCGTCACCGGAGCGCTGATCAACGACCTGGTCCCGGCGTTGGGCACCCTGGCTTCCGCACTCGAAGCGAAGTCTGCCGAGTTCAAGGATGTAGTCAAATCGGGCCGCACCCACCTGATGGATGCCACCCCGGTCACCCTTGGCCAGGAATTCGGCGGCTATGCAGCACAGGTCCGCTACGGCATTGAACGCATCGAAGCCGCGCTGCCGCGAGTTGCCGAAGTTCCCTTGGGCGGCACCGCAGTAGGCACCGGCATCAACACCCCGGATGGCTTCCCCCAGCGGGTCATCGAATTCCTCCGCGAAGACACCGGGCTGCCCATCACCGAGGCGCGCAACCACTTCGAAGCCCAAGCCAACCGCGATGGCCTGGTCGAGGCATCGGCTGCTTTGCGCACCATCGCGATCTCGTTGATCAAGATCGCCAACGACCTGCGCTGGATGGGCTCCGGCCCGAATACCGGATTGGGCGAAATCGCGATCCCAGACCTGCAGCCCGGTTCCTCCATCATGCCCGGCAAGGTCAACCCGGTCATCTCGGAGGCAACCATCCAGGTGGCAGCCCAGGTCATCGGCAACGACACGGCCATCGCCTGGGCCGGGACCAACGGAGCCTTCGAGCTGAACGTGGGCATCCCGGTCATGGCCTCGAACCTGCTCGAATCCATTCGCCTGCTCTCCAACACCTCGACGGTGATGGCTGAGAAGATGATCGACGGCATCAAGGCCAATGTGGAACGCGCGCGCTTCCTGGCCGAGGCTTCCCCATCGATTGTCACCCCGCTGAACAAGCTCATCGGCTACGAGAATGCCGCCAAGATCGCCAAGAAGGCTGTGGCCGAGGGTCTGACCGTCCGCGAGGCAACCATCGCTCTGGGCTTCGTCGAGCGCGGCGAAGTCACCGAGGAGCAGCTCGATGAGCTGCTGGATGTTTCCACCATGGTGGGCAAGCACTAGCACCGAGCTATTCCAAGCTCAGCTACCGCGGACAGTTGCCGGCAACTGGCCGCGGTAGCTTGCTTAATCAGTTGGGGCACAGCTAAATGAGCCGACGTGGGGTGCCTCCAGCGAACTAGCCCAGTTCAATCCAATAGCGTCGCAGGTCCTCCCGGGAGCCGAAGCGAGGACCGATTTCGGAAACCGGAGCGATGCTTTCGAGGACTCCTCCGCAAGCTTCAATAGTTCTCGCCGAAGCAATATTGGAGTCGTTGCACGTGAGCATGACTCGTGGCAGGCCCAGGTTGCGCGCCTGTTCCAAGGATCCGGCGAGCGCGATTCTGGCCAGGCGGTTTCCGCGGGCGCTCGGGCGTATTCCATAGCCGATGTGCCCGCCAACTTCGCGGAGGAAATCATTGCCCAGCTCATGACGCAAGCTGGCTGCACCCAAGTATTCATCGCCATGCACTAGCCACAGTGTGCTTTGCGCGACGAAACCTTCTGGTGGCGTGAAGTCCGGCGTTTCCAGATCCTTGAGCAGCTGGACCCATTGAGCGAAGTCGTCCGCGTTGTGCAGATCCCAGCCGTATTTGGCAGCGAAGAAGACCGAGGCGCCGTCTTGATCCGTTCCCGCCCATTCAGCAGTGCTCCGTATGAAAGAAGCGTGGAGTGAGGCAGTTGGTTCAATCAGTTCAATCCCGGTCATGGAGCAAGCCTATGCTCATGCCATCGGCAAGTGATTGCAGGACTCATCAGCTGGCGAAGTATCCGCCGGGCCGCGGGGACAGGGCCCACTGCACAGCCCGTTCGTGCAGCGGCGGGAGCTCTGGCCGATCAGCTAGCTCGAAATATCCCACTTCCAGGTTCTCGTCGTCATTGACCTTCGCATCGCCAGACACATGGCGGGCCTTGAAGACCACGTCGAGGTATCGGGCGTGATCCCCATTGGGATAGACCGTTGGCGCGGTCACCCCGACACCCAATAGGTCCGTGATTTCGCATTCAACGCCGGTCTCTTCCAGGACTTCGCGATGCGCAGTGTGCGATGGTTCTTCGCCAGGGTCGATAATCCCTGCCGGCAGGGTCCATTGCCCATTGTCGGCACGGCGCACCAGCAGCACTCGGCTGTCCTGGAAGACAACGACTTTCACCCCGGAGAGCCACAGCGGTTCATGTCCGATACGTTGCCGAAGATGGGTGATGAATTCAGGAGTTGCCATGATTTCATCGTGCCACAAGCAGTACGGCCAATGCTCCAACCAGCATGAAAGGGCCGAAAGGGACCGCCGATTTCAGTGTCAATTTCCGCACTGCCATTCCCCCGATCACCCAGCAGGTCGCCAGCACGAAGGTGAGCACGGTTGCGAAGAACAAGCTGGGCACAGAATAGTAGCCCAGGTTCATTCCCAGCACTCCGGCCAGCTTCACATCTCCCATGCCCATGGCGCCCGCGGAGATCAGCGTAATGATCAGATATCCTCCGCCCAGCAGCAGCAACCCCAGCAGGCCCATGAGCACGCCATGAGCATCAAAACGGAGGGTGCCCAGCAACACGATCACCACGGCGCTGGCGGCCAGCCAGTACGCGATAAGCCGATTGGGCAGGCGATGGGTTGCGATGTCTTCCTTCGCCAGGAGGAACCCGAAGCCGGCAAAGCAGGCCAGCTGGATAACGACTGCTGCCGCGACCGCCGGGCCTTCCTGGGCCACGTTCCAAATTTCTGACATGTGTAGAGCATAGGCATGTCCACGCCTGTACGGCAGAGGGGTATTCCCCTTGTGAATAATTCTGCCGCTTCTACAATTAGTGTATGGACGTTCCAGCAGTTCCACTTCTTTTCCCCGGGCAGTCTGCCCCTGAATCCGCTGCCCGGCGCCGTTTCCGCGCCCTGGCCCGTTCAGCCCCTTGGCTGAGCACCTCGTTGCAGTTCCAGGTCCAGGTCCCGGGCGAGTACGCCAAGCCGGAAGATGGCCTGGAAGGAACGCTGACCGCCATCATCCGCCAGCGCGAAGCCATTGCCGTGCGTTCGGCAGATGGGCAGCTGGTGTACCAGCAGGAGAAGTTCACCGCGGACCGCAGCCGCGGCTATGTCGCTGCCACGAATTCCTCTTGGAAGCTGCCTGCCTCGCTGACCTCCCCGGTGTACACCTCGGACCAGTTGATATTGCGCCGTCCAGATATTTCCGGCTTCAACGGGCTGCTGCCACTGGAGCATTGGGAATCGATGCTCGATCCCGTGGAGCTTGCCGGAACCGAGCCCGCCTCGCATGATCTGGCATTCGACCACCCCACCTACATCCACGAGCTGGCCGAGATCACTCACGACGGCCGGCCAGCGCTGGCCGCCGTCCTCACCGCGGGGCATACCTACCAGCCCACGCTGGCCAGCGCTCCCCTGGTTCCCGAAGGCGCTCGGACCCTCCTGGTCCTGGATCTGGCAACCGGCGTCTGCCTGAGCCGCCGGGTGCTGGCCGCCTCAACCGGGGTGCCGCCGGCCCCGGAACTCTCGCTCCAGGTTCTCGCGCACAACGAGTACTACATCGATTCGCTGTTCACGGCCCCAGCTCCCACGCTGACCGATGTCCGGGCACCGATTCCGTGGGAGCTGCGCAGCGAACGCCGGTCCTAGGCCAGTGTCGGAGTATCCAGCAGGTTGGTGACCAGCGCGGCGATGGCAGAGCGTTCGGATCGGGTCAGGGTCACATGCCCGAAGAGCGCGTGCCCCTTGAGCTGTTCCACCACCGCGGCGACGCCGTCGTAGCGGCCCACATGCAGGTTGTCGCGCTGCGCCACGTCATGGGTGAGCACCACCTTGGAATTCTGCCCGATGCGCGAGAGCACCGTGAGCAGCACATTGCGTTCCAGGGACTGGGCTTCGTCGACGATGACGTAGGAATCATGCAGCGAACGCCCGCGGATGTGGGTCAGCGGCAGCACTTCCAGCATCCCGCGTTCCACCACTTCATCGATGGCGTTCTTCGACACGATCGACCCGAGGGTATCGAAGACCGCCTGGGCCCACGGTCCCATTTTCTCCCCTTCGGATCCGGGCAGGTAGCCCAATTCCTGGCCGCCGACAGCGTACAGGGGACGGAACACGGTGATCTTCCGGTGCTCCCTGCGTTCGAGCACCGCTTCCATGCCGGCGCACAGCGCCAACGCGGACTTGCCGGTGCCGGCGTTGCCGCCCAGCGACACGATGCCCACGGAAGGGTCCATCAGCAGGTCCAGGGCGATGCGCTGCTCCGCGCTGCGGCCGTGCAGTCCGAAGGCCTGCTGGTCTCCGCGCACCAGCTTCACGGTATTCGCATCCACCTTGCGGCCCAGGGCGCTTCCGCGCGGTGAGGTGATCACGAAGCCGGTGTTGATCGGTTCATCGGCTGCCGCAGGGTGGTTCAGCAGCTGCTCATGCTCGTAGAGCTTGGCCATGGTCTCTTCGTCCAGTTCCAGCTGCTGGATGCCGCTCCACCCGGTTGAGGCGATCAGCTCATTGCGGTACACCTCGGCAAGGATCCCCATGGCCGAGGCCTTGATGCGCATCGGCAGATCCTTGGTCACCAGGGCAACGTCGAGGCCTTCATCCAGCAGGTGCTTGGCGACAGCCAGGATGCGTGAATCGTTATCGCCTGAGCGCATGCCCACCGGGAGGACCTCTGGGGCAATATTATTCAATTCGATGCGCAGCGTTCCACCGGTCTTGGACACCGGTACCGCCTGGGCCAGCCCGCCATGGCTGGCGATCAAGTCATCAAGCAGCCGCAAGGCCTGGCGTGCGAAGAAACCCAGATCCGGGTCCTTGCGCTTGTGTTCCAGCTCGGTGACTACGGTCAGCGGAATCACGACATGGTGCTCATCGAAGTGGAACATGGCTTTCGGATCGGAAAGCAAGACCGACGTATCAATGACGTAGGTTCGTACACCCTGTTCGGCAGTTCGTGTCATGGCAGCGCACCCATTCTCGAATCCGGCGTGGGGACTCTCCCCACGCGTCAGTGGGGAATCCCGGCACCGGATGCCCAAGGCGATTCCGGATAGCAATCCGGCTGGCGCTGCATTTGGTCATCTAGTGTGGAACCCTTCGCTCAGCTGGGACTTGATGCCCCGGCCTTATGATCACCTTAGACCCCGAAACGCCACCAAGAGACGACGCACACACTACGTTCAGGTAACGATTAGTTGAACAGCCGAGCCTGGCGCAACGCGCTCGGCTCAGGTTCCGAAGCGGCGCTGGCGGTCAGCGAAGTCGCGCAGAGCGCGCAGGAAGTCAACGCGGCGGAAATCCGGCCACAGCGCCTCGCAGAAGTAGAACTCCGAGTAGGCGCTTTGCCAGGTCAGGAAGCCGGACAGGCGCTGCTCGCCGCTGGTGCGGATCACCAGGTCCGGATCCGGCTGGCCCTTGGTGTAGAGTGCCGATTCGATGTCTTCGGTAGACAGGCCCTCGGCTAGCTCCTCGATCGTGCGCCCATCCTCGGCGGCCTTGCACAGCAACGCCTTGAACGCATCGAGGATCTCGCGGCGCCCGCCGTAGCCGATGGCCACGTTCACATGGACGCCGGTGCGGTTGGCAGTCACGGTTTCCAGGGCGGCGAGCTTCTGCGCCAAGTCCTCAGGCAGCAGGTCCTTCGCTCCCACCTGCTGGACCTTGACCCGGTTGGTCTCGCCCAGCCGGTCCAGGGTCGAGCCGATGACCTCCAGCAGGTCGCGCAGCTCGCCGGCTTCCCGGTTGAGGTTGTCGGTGGAGAGCATGTACAAGGTGACCATCTGGATATCCAGGTCCTCGCACCAGTCGAGGAATTCCAGGATCTTGTCGGCACCGGCCTGGTGGCCCGCAACGGTCGGGGTGCCGGCCAGCTTGGCCCACCGGCGGTTGCCGTCGACCATCACGCCAATATGGTGCGGAAGCTTGTCGGCTGGAAGGGACTTCGCCAAGCGCCGTTCGTAGTAACGGTACGCAAGGTTCGGTAGCTGCACCTTGTCCCTTCCTTTCGGTAAATTCCAAAACTCTAGGTTCTAAATCTACCGCTATTTATCACCAAGCGCGGGCATCTGCCCGCCGCACCGCGTCCACGGCGGACGCTTCGCCCTGGGCTCAGGCGTCCTTTCCCGAAGCGAACAGCGAGAAGAATCCGTCCATCCCGGCCACTGGCATCTGGCACAATTCCTCGCGGCACGGCTGGATCTGCAGGCCGTTCTCCGCGCCGGGCAGCGACGGATCGTGGCGCGCATTCATCCCCAGGCTCAACGCCACGGAACGCACGCGCTTGGCTTCTGCCGAATCCCACTGCGACATCGCGAGATACTGGACGGGGCTGGAAACGATGCATTGCACTTCCAAGGCGGTCGCCACCTGTGTCGGCGCATCGCTGGCCAACGCCAGCGCATGGGCCGAGAGCACGCGGGCGCTGTCCAAGGCCGCCGCATCAGCTTCGCTGTACTCCCCTGCAGCCATGGACTGCAGCGCATGCATTGCCAACGCCTTGGCGTAGAGCGCCCCCGAAGCCGGCAGCGCGTCATCAAGCACCGTGACCGCAGCGATGTTGCCGCGCTGGGCGGCGATCCGCGCATCGGCGCCCACCGCGTCGCGCGGCACCCCGGTTTCCGGATCCACGAAGTCGGCTGCACGTCCCAGCAACTGGCTGGCCCTCGCTGCCCACTGCTTCTGGCCGCTGGCCTGGCCCAACGCCAAGAAGCCCAGGGCCAAGGCGGCATAGTCCTGCAAGGTGCCTTCGTTGCCGTGCTCGGCACGGTTGGAGAAGCTCACCCGAGCCAGCCGTCGGGCACGCTCATCCCACTGCATCTGCCACACAGAATTGGCCGCCTTCTCGGCGAGCTCCAGGGCCATCGGCTGGTCCAGCAGCAGCGCGGCTTCAGCCAGGGCTTCGATGGCCAGGCCGTTCCAGCCGGCGATCACCTTTTCGTCGCGGACCGGCATGATCCGCGAGCGGCGCAGCGCCCGCATTGCCTCGCGCAGTTCCTGCAGGACGCCAAGTTCGCTCGGCTCGGGCGCCCGCAGCAGCGAGAAGCAGAAGTTCTGCGGTTCCTCGGCCACCGGCGCGAAGCGCAGCAGCCCCTTGGGCAGGCGATGAATCAGCGGGTCGGAGACCAGCGCCATCTCCTCGCGGTTGAAGGTGTAGTACGCGCCTTCGATCTGCTTGCCATCACGGGATGAATCGGCATCCAGCGACGCGGCGAAGGCCGGAGCGGCGGACGACGCGGTGAGCAGTTCCTCGTTGAGGAAATCGATGATGCCTTCGGCGCTGCGCCGGGCCAGTCCTGCAAGCTTCTGCGCGCGCTGGGCCGCTTCCCCTTCGGAGGTGCGGGAGAATTCAGCGGCCAGCGCGCTGGTGCGTGCCGCCAGCGACAGCAGCCCGGCATTGTCGTAGAGCATCTTCTCGAAATGCGGGACCGACCAGTTCTCGTCGACGCAGTAGCGGGCGAAACCGCCCTCAACGTGATCCTGCAAGCCGCCGAGGAACATTGCTTCGAGGTGGGTGGCCGCGGCGGTGAAGGCCTCTTCGGCCCGATCAGGGGTGGTGATTACTGCACGCCACAGTGTTTTCAGGGCCCAGGTCGGAGGGAATTTGGGTGCAGGGGTGAAGCCGCCTTCCGGCTTGGTGCCGGCAATCCACCGGTCCAGCGCTGCCCCGAAGGCCTTGTCCGCTGGTTCCTGGGATTGCAGGGACAACAGCGAGCTTTGCCGGCTTCCGAGTTCGGCCAGATGCCCGGCGAGCATCTGGGCCTGCTCCTCCAGCGATTCGCGCTTGGTTTCCCAGGCTTCATGGACCGCATCGAGCACTTGGCGGAAGCTCGGGGTCTTGCCGCGGGGCTTCTTCGGATAGTACGTGCCGGCATGCACGGTTCGCCCGTCGGGCAGCGCGAAAATGGTCATCGGCCAGCCTCCGGCACCGGTGAGCGCCTGGGTGGCCAGCATGTAGGTGTCGTCGACGAGCGGATGCTCTTCGCGGTCGACCTTGATGGCGACGAAGTTCTCGTTCAGCAGCGCCGCGAGCTCGGGATCGTCGAAGGACTCGTGGCTCATCACGTGGCACCAGTGGCAGGCCGCGTAGCCGATGGAAAGCATCACCGGTACGTCGCGCAACCGGGCCTGTTCGAAGGCTTCGTCCCCATAGGGGAACCAGTCGACTAGTTGATGCGAATGCTGTCTGAGGTATTGGCTGGATGAGCCAGCGAGTCGTTGTGCCACGCAATCATGCTATCGCGCAGCTCACAAAGCTCCTACTGCTGCTCGTCGGTCTTCGGGTCGTGCGGCTCATCGGGTTCCTGGAGCTTGCGCTCTTCGCCCTTGGACACCATCTCCTGCTGCTTTGCCTCTGCTTCCGAGGTGTAGCGCACGCGGCGGACACGGCGGATCATGTCGCGGATCAGGAAGATCACGGCAACGACCATGGCTGCGGTGAAAATGAATCCGAGGAATCCTGGACCGTAATCGCTGGCAGTCTCCGTGCCGAAACCCAAGGTCGAGGAAGTCAGAGCCAAGGATTCAAAGATCGTATTCACGATGTAAAGACAACTCATTTCTAGTACTGGAAAAGCGCTTAGTACTATCTTAGTCCGGCGAACAGGTCGGTCTCGGGCAACTCGGTGGCTACCTTGGAGGAGATCAGCGTGTAGTCCTCCCACGGCCAATGCTCCGCGTAGACGTGTTCCGGCACGGCGAAGAAGAAACCTTCCGGATCAATCTGGGTTCTATGCGCCAGCAACGCCTGGTCGCGCTGCGAGAAGAAGTCTGCGCAGTGGATCTGGGTGGTCGTGGTGTGTGGGGAAACCCACTTGAACATCTGGTTGCCTTCGTCTGCTTCCCACTGCGCAACGCGCTCGGTGTACGGGGATTCGTAGCCGGCTTCCAGCATCGCGTAGTGCAAGGTGCGGAAGCGATCCGAGGCGAAGGCACGGTCGTAGTACAGCTTGCTGACCGACCATGGGGCGCCCAGCTCCGGGTACATTTCAGGATTGGCCGCATGCTCGAAGGCAAAGGTGGAAACCTTGTGGCAGTGGATATGGTCCGGGTGGGGGTAGCCGCCATTTTCGTCATAGGTCGTGATGACATGTGGACGGAATTCCCGGATCAGCTTGATGATCCCGGCAGCGGCGATTTCAACTGGCTGCAAGGCGAAGGCACCAAAAGGCAGCTCGGGCAGCGGATCGCCTTCCGGCAGGCCGGAGTCGACGTAGCCCAGCCAGCGGTGCTTGACGCCCAGGACCGCAGCGGCCTCGGCCATTTCGGTGCGACGAACGCCCGCGAGGTCGCGGTGCGCATGGGCGAGTTCGCCAGCGGCGGCGTTGAGGATATCTCCGCGCTCTCCGCCGGTGCAGGAAACGACCATGACCTCGGCGCCGGCATCGACATAGGCGGCCATCGTTGCGGCGCCCTTCGAAGATTCGTCATCCGGGTGCGCGTGAATAGCCATGAGCCGCAGACCCTGCGAAGGAGCAATTTTCTTCACGTCGTGAATCTCCACTTATCTTCTTTCCTTATGCCACGTTTTTGGACAGCCCGAAGCCTCAAATCTGCCCGTCATCCATAACAACTCATAGCCGACCACCGGTTATTCCCCCATGCCGAAAGACGGTAAACTTGAGCAGGGAACCTCTATACGGCATTCCCTATTCAAATTCCGCCAGGCAAGAGAGTGGTGCAAGGCAAGTAATGTCTGATCCAAGCTTAACGGCTCGCTACAACAACCCCAAGAAACGCAGTCTTCCTAAGAAAACGCGTAATTGGCTGATTGCTGCCGCGCTCTCCGTCGGCGTTGCCGGGGCCGCTTATTTCGGCTTCAGCAATTACACTGCCATCCAGGCGCAGGACATCGAGTTCGAGGTCGTTTCCGCAACCCAGGCCAAGGCCATTGTCGCGGTTGAATACAACGCCAAGCACCGCGTGCAGTGCGACATTCGAGCGATGAATGAATCCAAGGCGATTGTCGGTTACGAAACCGTCTTGCTTGATCCAGGAGAAGCTACCGGGCACATCACCCAGCGCCTGGATGTCGACCTGCACACCGATAACCTTGCGACCACCGTTGGCGTGGAGTCCTGCTACGAGGTTCCGCAAGAATACAAGGGTTAACATTTCAGCTTGTTCATCCCCTAATAGCTGAATCTATTGGGCTTAAAGCGTTTTGGCGACTACTATCGTTGAAAAGATACGTTTCGCCCCGCATCGGCGCATGGTTCTAGCAAAGCAAAAGGACATGAGCCTAGCGGGGTCTTTGCTTGCATCTCCAATAACGTGCGAGCCCGCAGATCCGTACCGAATCCGACTTCGTCGACGCCACCGTTCCGGTGGCGTTCGGCTTTAGGACCTGTTGCAGGTTCCCAAGGCAGAGCGAAGTCCCTACTGACCAAAGGAAGTACAACGTGAGCACCAACAGCAACGAACCTGTCGTTTGGCTGACTCAGGAAGCCTACGATCGGCTCCAGGACGAACTGACTTTCCTCTCAGGCCCGGGACGTGCCGAGATCGTTGCCCGTATCGAGCAGGCACGTTCGGAAGGTGACCTGAAGGAGAACGGCGGTTACCACGCCGCTCGTGAAGAGCAGGGCAAGGCCGAAGCCCGCATCCTGTACCTGAAGGATCTGCTGCGTCGCGCCGACGTAGGCGAAGCTCCTGCCGATGACGGAGTTGTCGAGCCTGGCATGCTGGTAGTCGCCAATATCGCAGGCGACGAAACCACCTTCCTGTTCGGCTCCCGCGAAGTTGCCGGCGACACCGACCTCGAGGTCTACTCCGAGCAGTCCCCTATCGGCGTTGCCGTGCACGGCGCCAAGGTGGGCGACAAGCTGTCGTATCTGGCTCCAAACGGCCGCGACATCAAGGTCGAGATCATCTCCGCCAAGCCTTACGGAGCAAAGTAAGCGCCTGAGCAAAAGAAATCCCCAGACCAGCTTCTCCAAGCTGTTCTGGGGATTTTCTGCGTTCAGGACGATTACCACCCGGTTCGCCGCGTTTACGAAATCACGTTCAGCCTTCGATCGCCGAACAGATCGAACCACCGAACCAAGAAGGCGGCTGTTTCAGCACGTGTCGCCTTGGCGAAAGGCTTGTACTCTACATACCATTCTTCGTATTCGCCGAAGTCGGTCAGCCAGCCCGTTGAGATTCCGGTAGCACGCATCCATTCGATTTCGCGATAGAACAAATTGGATTTAGCTACATCCCGAAAGCCGCTCTCCGCGAGGGGTGTAAATGAATAGACCGATTTTGGAGTCATCCGGTACAACATCGCCGCCATGGCATCGCGCAATATTGGAGCCAATGGCCGGAATGTGCCGTCTGGCCATCCATTCGCGATGCCTTGGGCATGTAGCCAGCAAATCTCCTTGTAGAAAATGTTGTCTCGCGCAACGTCCTTGAATGGAGAGGCATTAGGCGGAGTGTAAGCAGGCGACCCGTTGATGCGGTAGCAGAATGCGGCGAACGCATCACGCAGTACAGGTGCCTGCGGGCGGAAGGTTCCGTCGGGCCAGCCATTAGTAACTCCCAGTTTGGAGAGAATCTCCACGTACCGGTACAGGTCATGGCTTTCCGGCACATCTTTGAAAGTGTTCGTTTCCCATTCAGCTGATGGGTGGATCGTTTCCGATCCTATAAAATCTCCGCCCGACCAATAAGTTGTTACGCCGGTAAATTCCTGATAGTAGGAGCCGTTGCTTTGATAACTAATATCATCTGTGGGGAAACCGAATGATGGACGCCAAAGCTTAGCCATGGCGGCTTTCGATTTACGGGCCATCGTCAGTCCGCGTCTAGTGACAGCTATTCCGTTTTCATAGATTTTTGCGGAAAGTTCGCCGGTAAAGAATTGCCTTCTATCGACTTCAGGATTGATCTCCAATACCAAATCGCCGAACTCCGAGGTTTGGGCCAATGCGGATGGAGCGCTTGCTGTAGCGATTAGCGGAACAGCAATCGCCGCCGTTAGAAATGACCTGCGGGAAAGACAATCCATGAAATCTCCTCGATATGCACGGTGGAACAAGGACCCTGGGCAGAGCCCCATTTTCAAATAAAAGTCTAATTGATTAATGGGAGTATAGACGAACAAATCCCCAGACCAGCTTCTCCAAGCTGTTCTGGGGATTTTCTGCATTCAGCGGCCTTTAGGCCACGGAGCCGCCGGCGTTGTTGGTGATCTGCGGGTCGAAGCCTTCGGCCCGCAGGTTGTTGAGCACCTGCTTGGAGTGCTCATGGCCCTTGGTTTCCAGATCGATGGTGATCGCCACGTCGCCCATGGACAGCGAACCGCCGATGCGGGTGTGGTCCAAGCGGGTCACGTTCGCATCCGATTCGGCAATGATGTTGGAGATCTGCGCGAGCGAGCCGGGGCGGTCTGGAAGCATCATGCGTATGGTCAAGAAGCGGCCGGCCGCTGACAGGCCACGCTGGATCACCTTGAGCATCAGCAGCGGATCGATGTTGCCGCCCGAGAGGATGACCGCGGTGGTTGCCGGGTTGATGCCGTGCTCTTCCAGACGGTTCTCCAGCAAAGCTGCCACGCCCACCGCGCCGGCAGGTTCCACCACGAGCTTGTTGCGTTCCAGCAGCACCACCAGGGCGCGGGCCAGCGCATCTTCGGACACGGTCACCACGTCATCGACCAGTTCCTTGATGATGGCGAAGGGCAGCTGGCCCGGCTTGCCCACGGCGATGCCGTCGGCGATGGTGTGCACGGTATCCAGCGGCACCAGCGCGTCAGCGGCCAGCGATGGCGGGTAGGCTGCGGCGTTCTCCGCCTGCACGCCGACTACCTTAATCTCGCGGCCCAGTTCCCGGGCTTTTTCCTTCAGCGCGATGGCCACGCCGGCCAGCAGGCCGCCGCCGCCCACGCCCATCAGCACGGTGTCCACCTCTGGAAGCTGCTCAAGCAGTTCCAGGCCGATGGTGCCCTGGCCGGCGATGATGTCCGGGTGGTCGAAAGGATGCACGAAGACCGCGCCGGATTCATCGGCGAAGCGCTGGGCTTCGGCCAATGCCTCGTCCACGGTGTCGCCGAAGAGCACGACTTCAGCGCCGTGGTCGCGGGTGGCGGTGAGCTTGGGCAGCGCAACACCGCGCGGCATGTAGATGCGTGCCTTGATTCCCAAGTGGCTGGCTGCCTGCGCCACGCCCTGGGCATGGTTGCCTGCCGAGGCCGCGACCACACCACGGGCCTTTTCCTCGTCGCTGAGCTTGGAAATGCGCACATAGGCGCCGCGGACCTTGAAGGAGCCGGCGCGCTGCATGTTCTCGCACTTGAGGAAAACTTCCGAGCCCAGGTGCTGGGAGAGCACGCGAGAGTGCTCTACTGGCGTGCGGGCAATAACCGGTTTGAGAACCTTCGCTGCGGCTTCGATGTCAGCCAAGGTGACCGGCAAAGTAGTTTCAGTGCTCATGGATTATTCCTCATCTGCTTTTGTTTCAGGATGCCGGAGCTCCGGCGAAGTTTGCGGGGTGGCAGCCGGGCTGTCGATATCGGCCGGCGGGACTGCTGGGGCTGGGTTCTTTACCGGCGGATTCTTTGCAGAACCCGCCTTGATAATCTGCTCGCCGTAGAGCTTGATGACGTGCGCATCGGTCTCCCATGATCTGTGCGAGAGATACCTGATCACGGCGTTGAGCACGGCCAGCAGCGGAACAGCGAACAGCGCGCCCGGGATGCCTGCGAGCATCGTGCCGCCGGCTACCGCCAGCACCACGGCCAGCGGATGCAGACTCACGGCCTTGCCCATGATCAGCGGCTGCAGGATATTGGATTCGGCTTGCTGGACCAGCAGCACGACGGCCAGCATGATCAGCGCGTTGATCCAGCCATTGGCGACCAGGGCAAGCAAAACTGCCAGGGCGCCGGTAAGCAGCGCACCGACGATCGGGATGAAGGAGCCGACGAAGACCAGCACGCCCAGCGGCATCGCCAGCGGCACGCCGAGGAAGAAGGCGCCGAACCCGATGCCGATAGCGTCGATCAGCGCCACCACCATCTGGACGCGCACGTAGCGGACCAGCGACCCCCAGCCGCGGGTCAGGGCCCCGTCCATCGCCGGGCGGGCGCGGCGCGGCAAGAGGTTCACCAGGAACAAGCCGATCTTGCGTCCGTCGAGCAGCAGGAAAATCAGCGCGAAGACTGCCAGCAAAGTGCCGGTCAGGATCTGCCCGATCGCCGAAGTCCAGCTGATGGCCTCGCTCAGGATGTTGGTGGCATTGCCGCGAAGCTGGACCAGGGCGTCGTCCAGCACGTTTTGCAGGTCGTCATTGGTCAGCTTGAGCGGGCCGTTGAACAGCCAACCCTGGACCTGCTCGATGCCCGACAGGGCTTGGGTCCACAGGGCGGTGAATCCGGCTGAGAGCTTTTGCCCTGCAACCGAGAGTCCAGCTGTAACGAGCGCCAGGAACCCGATGAGCGTAATGCCGACGGCCAACCCGCGGGGCACCGCCAGCTTGCGGTTCATCGTGTTCACGACCGGTGAGAGCAGCCCGGCCAGCAGCGCCGCGACGAGAACCGGGATGACCAGCAGGGAGACTTTTGACAGCGCCCACACCAGTACGCCCACGGCCGCGACGATGATCAAGAAACGCCAGGCCCACGCGGCTGCCATGCGCACTGCGTAGGGCATGTCCTCGGCGCTTTTGAAATCCGTCAGGTCTGGGCTCGTTGCGGCAGGGATTTCCGCCGGCTTGCTCGGAAGCGAGACACGAATA
Source organism: Glutamicibacter nicotianae (assembly GCF_006539525.1). Classification (GTDB taxonomy): domain Bacteria; phylum Actinomycetota; class Actinomycetes; order Actinomycetales; family Micrococcaceae; genus Glutamicibacter; species Glutamicibacter nicotianae. The sequence continues at coordinate 40,991 of NZ_BJNE01000009.1, forward strand.
CGGCGTAGACGTTCCAACCGGCTGCTTTTCATGGAACTACGCTATCGCGTTTGCCAGACAGCGTCTTGATCCATGTCTCAATTGTGACAAATTCCAAAGACCAGTGCCCGATATGGGCACTGGTCCTAGAAATCTAATTCAATATGTGTATTTCACTCCGCCGCAGGTAACCAGATTGCGCAGGCCGCCCGATCCTGGACATGGGGCGTGGAAGCCACGGTTCATCAGGCGTTTCGCGCACCCTTGCTCCGGCGGCGCATGACAGCTTCAAGGACCTTTTCCTCGGCGTCTTCGCCGGGCTTGATACCGGCTGGCACCTTGAAGAAGTAGATTGCGCCCAAGGCCCACCAGATGGCGAAGATGGCCCATGGTTCCCAGCTCAATGATGCAGGCATGCCCGGCATGTACAGGCTGAAGAGCGCAGCGGTAAGCAGGACCGAAATCCAGCCGATGACCGCTCCAGCATTTCCGGTGCCGCCGACGCGCAACGGCCGGTCCATCTTCGGTTCGCGCTTGCGCAGCACCAGGAAGGTGACCGAGACCAGGAAGTAGGCAACGATGATGCTTGGCGCTCCCGAATCAACGAGCCATCCCAGCATTTCGGCACCGAAGAATGGGGCCAGCATGGAGATTCCGCCGATGAAGACCAGGGCGTTGGCCGGGGTGCGGTACTTGGGATGCAGTTTGCCGAACCAGGATGGGAGCATGCCGCTGCGGGCCAGCGAGTAGACCAGCCGGGAGGCTCCGAGTAGCAGCGAGTTCCACGAGGTCAGGATGCCGGCGATGCCGCCGGCGATCAGCACCTTGGCCATCAGATCCGAACCGAACAAGGCTCCGAACGCATCCGCCGTTGCAATGTCGGCTCCGGCCAGTTGCGCTGCCGGCATCGCCGAGGACGTGGTCAGGACGACCATCACGTACCAGACGGTGGCCAGGATGACGGAGAGGACCACGAGCTTGCCAATTTGCTTGGCCGGAATCTTCACTTCCTCGGCAGACTGCGGAATCACGTCGAAGCCGATGAACAAGAAGGGCACGGCCACCAGTACGGCAAAGAACCCGCTGGTTCCCGGGGTGAAGAACGGTTCCATGTTCTTGGCTTCGCCACCGGCAAAGGCCCCGGCTATCATCAAGAGGCCGATGGCCACGAGGAACAGCACCACGAAAGTCTGCAGCACCCCGGCTTGCTTCACGCCGCGAATATTGATCCAGGTGATGATGATTGCCGACAGCACGCCGACCAATGCCCAGGTCAGGTTTACTTCAAAACCGGCAATGGTCCACAGGGGAATCCGGCTCATGCCGGGGAAGATGTATTCCACAGTCCGTGGCAAGGCGACCGCTTCGAAAGCCACGATGGTCACGTACCCGCCGGTGATCGCCCAGGAACCGATAAATGACGGCCTGGCTCCCAAAGCACGCAGGATGAAGTTGTGCTCGCCGCCGGCTTTCGGCATGGCCGCGGTCAGTTCGGCATAGGTCAAGCCGACGACAGCCATGATGCCACCGCCAACGACCATGGCCAGCACAGCACCCATGGTGCCAGCGTTATCCAGCCATCCACCGGTGAGCACCACCCAGCCGAAGCCGATCATCGCTCCGAACCCCAGGGCCAGGGCATCCAGGTTGCCCAGGGACTTCACCAGACCCGGCGAATTTCCTTCTGCTTGCTCGACTGCCATTGCGCTCTTCCTGTCAAAATAACTGTGAGTTGGATAACTGAATAGCTACAGGGAAATCTAACCAAGGATTCGCGTAGCTGCCCAATCAGCTGTCATTTTCCATCGCATTGGCGGTTTCGGCAGTACATATTGGATTCATATTTGAACAGCCGCTTAATGCAGAAAGACCAGCGCCCTGAATGGGCGCTGGTCCTTGCAAGCTGTGCTGCTGCGGCTAGTCGTCGCCGCGCAGGATCGCGAGGATGCGAAGGATTTCGGTGTACAGCCAGATCAGGGTCATGGTCAGGCCGAAGGCACCGCGCCAAGCCATGATGGCCGGAGCGCCCTGGTTGGACAGTTCCTCGATCATGGTGAAGTCGGCAACCAGTGCGTAGGTTGCCAGCAGTACGGCAACGACACCGATAACCAGGCCGAGCACGCCACCGCGCATGCCGAACATGCCGTCGATCACGCCGGTGAGCATCAGGACCATGTTGAGCAGCGAGAAGACGATCAGGCCGACCATGCCGATCATGAACATCTTGTTCAGCTTAGGCGTCATCCGGTACTTGCCCGAGCGGTACAGCGCCAGGGTTACGCCGGCAACACACAGGGTCGCAAGCACAGCCTGGATCGCGATTCCCTGCATGCCTTGCATGTTCTCGAGGAAACCGGACAGACCGCCGAGGAACAAGCCCTGGGCTGCAGAGTACAGGAGGATCAGCACTGGAGATGGGCGCTTCTTGAAAGCGTTAACCAGGCCGAGGACGAAACCAACCAGGGCGCCTGGCAGCATGAGTGCCGGCATGACCCAACCAATCGCGGCGCCAACGACAACCAAGGCCAGGCAGAACACGGTTTTGTTGATAGTGTCACCGATGGTCATGCGGCCAGTGTCGGCGCTGGTTGCGGCAGGCTGCTGGTACATCTGATTCAGCTGGTCTGCGCTCATGTTTTCGGTGTCGCGGAATCCAACAGGACTTCCAGGCTTGGTTCCCCAAGCATCGGAGCGGCTGCTAGAACCAAAAATTGGATTGCCCAATGTCATTCCCCTATAGATTGCGAATTCGCCAGCCGCTTGGCTAGCTGAAGATCTTTTGCTTAATCCTATTGAGGATTGCTGTGAAATCACTCAGTCGGAAGGATGATATAGGGCAATTTCCCGAGGAAAAACTACTCTCTCAGCGATATTCTTGAAACTTCCAGCATCATGGTTGCGTAAGACGAAAATATGGTCGAGGAACGATGCCGGAGGGTGGACGGCGAACGTGCCCTTGCTGACGGCAAGAGAAAAGACCGATGCGGACCGGAAAATCCGGAACACGTCGGCCTTACTCTGTACCCCCAGTGGGACTCGAACCCACAAGCCTTTCGGCAGCTGATTTTAAGTCAGCCGTGTATGCCAATTCCACCATAGGGGCAGGACTCTCAAATTTTACGTGATCGGCAAAGCAAATAGAAAATTCAGCTTTGCTGACGCATGCGAGGAGCCAATCGCTTGGCCCCTCGCATCATCGTCGATCATCTGCGTCCCAAGCCTACTTCTTTGGCTTGGCCGACTCCTCGAAAGCAGTGCGTGGCGCTTCGAGGTTGTTCAGCTGCAGCGCATCGCGCTTGAAGAACAGCGCAACCAGCCAGTCGCCGACAACGCGGAACTTGCGCTCGAAGGTTGGCATGGCCATGCCGTGGTAGCCACGGTGCGCCATCCATGCTGGCCAGCCCTTGAGCTTGATGCCGACAACCTTGGCAACGCCCTTGTTCTTGCCGAAGCCGGCGACCGCGCCGAGGTTCTTGTGCTTGTATTCCTTGATGGTGCCAACGCCGTAGCGGGCAGCATACAGGTTCTTCGCCAACAGCTTGGCATGGCGCACAGCGTGCTGCGCGTTCGGAACGCAGGTGCCGTCTGGCAGGCCGCCGGTAACGTCCTTGACTGCCGAGATGTCGCCGGCTGCCCAGGCGCCTTCCAGCGGTTCGCCGTTGGCGTCCTTGATGCGCAGGTCGGTGCGGGTCTCGATGCGGCCGCGCTGCTCGATCGGGAAATCGGTGGAGCGGACCATCGGGTTGGCCATGACGCCAGCGGTCCAGATCAGGGTGTCTGCACCGAACTCGCCCGCTGGGGACTTGTCAGCCATGTTGATCAGTTCCAGGTTGCCTTCTTCAGCGTTGTTCAGCGAAGTGTTCAGCAGTACCTCGATGCCGCGGCTGCGCAGGTGCTCGACAACCCACTCGGCCTGCTCGGCGGTGACCTCTGGCATGATGCGGCCCATGGCCTCGACGAGAACGAAGCGTGCTTCCTTTTCGTCAATGCGGTCGTTGAGCTTGATCAGGTGGCGAGCCATGTCTTCGAGCTCTGCGATGGTTTCGATGCCGGCGAAGCCGCCACCGACAACGACGAAGGTCAGTGCGCGCTTGCGGGCCACTGGATCAGTCATGTTCGAAGCGGACTCGATGCGCTCGGCAACCTTGTTGCGCAGGGCGACGGCCTCTTCGATGGTCTTCAGTCCGATGCCGGTTTCAGCCAGGCCGGAGATCGGGAAGGTACGGGTAACCGCACCAGCGGACATCACGATGTCGGTGTACTCCAGCTCGAACTGCTCGCCATTGACCGGAGCAATCACGGCCTTCTTGTTGGCGTGGTCGACGCTCAGCACGCTGCCGTTGACCAGCTCGGAGTGCTTCAAGTGCTGGCGGTGCGAGACCACAACGTGGCGTGGCTCGATCTGGCCACCTGCAACTTCTGGCAGGAAAGGCTGGTAAGTCATGTAGGGGTTCGGGTCGACAACGGTGACGATGCCGCCGTGTGCCTTGACCTTCTTCTGCAACTTCATCGCGACGTACAGGCCTACGTAGCCACCGCCGACGATCAGGATGCGCGGACGCTTCTGGGAGGTTTCGATGATCGACATACTGTTGATTCTACGCGGATTTTCCGAGTTAGTGAAAACATTCACTAACTATTTTCGTTCGGTGTGTCACGTCTTCGCCAGGCTGCGGAACTTCGTACCGGCACAACGTGCCCCCAGGCGTCGAATTAACGGATGGAAAGCGTGCAAAAGCGGGGTGGATCTTCAGGATCCACCCCGCTGGAAACGCTATTTACTTCTCTTCCTCGGGAATCTCGTCGAACAGGTCCCGTCCATCTGACTGGTCCGGGACTTGCAGCGAGCTCAACGACGCCGAACCGAGCTGCGCCGCGGCCTTCTCGCGTCGGCGGCGCACCAGGGTCTGGGTGGAGCCGGCAATGAGCACCAGCAGCAGGAGCACTCCCCCGCCCACGATGAGCACCGGCTGCAGCGCCGGTGCCGAGTCGTCCGGAAGGATCGGCTTGGGCGCAGCGACCTGCTTGAGGTCCGATTTCTCCATCGAAACACCCGGAGCCGGGGTATCGGTGGTCTTCTCGGTGTTGCGGCGATGCACTCGGATCCACTCGCTGATCGTGCCCAGCGGGTTTTCCGAAACTGCAGGGACGGTCGCCGTCACCGCAGCCTGGGCATCGATGATTCCGTAGCCGTAGAGGTTGTCCACGCCGGGTGCGCCGGTGTCCTTGGCAGTCTTCAGGATGCGGTTGATGACCGCGGGAGCCTTCATCTCCGGGTACTGCGAGCGGATCAGCGCTGCCACGCCGGCCACCAGCGGGGCCGCGCCGGAGGTGCCCGACCAGCGTGCGTAGCCGTCATCCGGCAAGCCGCCGACCAATTGCTCGGCAGGGGCCGCCACGCCGATGGAGATGCCTTCGGTCGAGGAATCCTGCGACGCCTTGCCGCTGGTATCGACGCCGGCCACGGTCAGCACCCCGGGAATGGTCGCCGGGGCGCCCACCTGGCTCATGCCGCCCGAACGGTTGCCCGCCGCTGCGACAATGACGACGTCATGGTCTTCTGCATACTTGAATGCGTCATCCCAGCTTTCCGGCCACGCCGGGCTGGTGGAGCCCAGGGACATGTTGATGACCTTGGCTCCGGAATCCACGGCCCACTTCACCGCGCGGGGAATCTGGGTTTCCACCGGAATCTTCGACGGGTTGCCCTCGCCCATCCACAGCGACACTGACAGCAGATCCGCTGCCGGGGCGACGCCGAGCACGCCGTCCTTGCCGCTCTTCAGCTTGGGAACCTTTTCGTATTCAGGCTCCTCGGGAATGTCCTCGTCTTCTTCCTCGGCGTGCTTCTTGGCCTTTTCCCACGCGGCCTTCAAGCGCTCGTTCTCGGATTTGATCCGCTTGATCTCGCCCTTGTTGTTCCCGCGTCCTGCGAGCAGGGTCGCCACCAGGGTGCCGTGCTCGCTCATTACGCCAATCGGCTTGTTGCCTTTTTCGCCGCCCGAGCCGGACATGTCCGCACCGCCGACCACAGCACCCTTCAGATCCGGATGAGTGGTATCGATGCCGGTGTCGATGACCGCGACCTTGACGCCTTCGCCCTTGGTAGTCTTGTGCGCTTCGGTCACGCCCAGGGAATCGAGCCAGTACTCGGACTCGCGCATGTTGTCGGCGCGGGCCGGAGCGCCCACGCTGAGCAGGGTGGCCGCCAGCAGTGCTGCGACGAGCAGAGAGCTGAGCTTGATCAAGCCCGTTCTATTCCTGGCGCGCAAAGCTGAGCTCAAGACAACTCCTTGGGTCGGTGACTGGATGACAGGTTCAGGCCACGGCAGCTGAAGCCGCGATTCCGTCGAGGATATCGTGTTCCGAGGCAATTAGGACCATTTCGCGGTTTCCGCTGGCCTTTTCGAGGTAATGAAGGATGCGTTGGACAATTGCGGCACCGGCCTGGATCACGTCGACGCGGCCAGGATGCATGAAGCCCAGCGCGGCGCGCTCGTCCCGGGTGTAGGACAGCATGCTTGCGGTCGCCTGGCGCATCTGGGCGAAACTCAGCTGCGCCCCGTGGATCTTCTCGGACTCGTACTGCTTCAGACCCAGGGCCTGGGCGGTGAGCGTGGTGAAGGTGCCGGCAACCATGATCACCGCATCCACCTGCGTCACATCAACGGTTCCGGACAGGGTTTCCAAGGTGCTGTCCATGAATTCCAGCGCCTCATCCGAACGCAGTCCCGTCTGGTGGAAGCGCTCGGTGACGCGCACGCACCCCATGTCCAGGCTCTTGGCCGCCAGCGGGCCGGTGGCATCACCGAGCACGAATTCAGTGGATCCGCCGCCGAGGTCGATCACCAGTGACTTGCCGCTTTGCCCCGCCCGGACCGATGCCGCTCCGGCAAAGGACAGGGAGGCTTCTTCCTCGCCGCTGATCACTTCAGGGGCCACGCCCAGGATCTTGGTGATCCGCTCGGAGAAGACTTCGCGGTTCGATGCATCGCGGGCTGCGGAGGTCGCGGCGAAGCGGATCGCTTCCACCTGGTGCTCATCGCACAGCTTCTTGTACTCGCGGGCGGCTTCGAAGGTGCGTTCCAAGGCTTCGGATGCGAAGGCGCCGGTCGCGTCGACGCCCTGGCCCAGGCGCACGATGCGCATGGTGCGCAGCACGTCGACCAGCTGGCCATCGGCATCGACATCGGCGATCAGCAGACGGATGGAGTTGGTTCCGCAGTCAATACCGGCAACGCGCATCAGGCATCACCCTGCTCGGCGGACTCGGCCGTCTGGGCCGCCTCGCGCTCGGCACGCTTGCGGGCACGCTCTGCGCGCTTGGCCTCCGGGTCCTGCTGTTCCTGGGTCTTCACGTGGCGCGAGCGGTCACGGCTCGGCGCCTCGGATTCGGTGTCCCACGCGCCAACGCAGTAGCACTTGTCCTTGGTCCACCACTCGGCGATGGCGGCCAGCGCCTCGTCGCCCAGCGGGTTCACGCCCTCGCCGGCTGCCAGCGAGTGGCCCACCAGCACGTGCAGGCACTTGACGCGGGTCGGCATGCCGCCAGCGGAAACGCCGGCGATTTCCGGAACGGCGCCGGTGCCCGAGCGCTGGCCGATGGCATCGCGGTTGGCCAGGTACGACTCGTGGGCCGCGGCGTAGGCCTGCGCCAGCTGAACGTCCTCGCCCAGGCGGTCATTCATCTCGTTCATCAGCCCGGCCGCCTCCAGGCGGGAAACAGCCGAAGTGATCACCGGGTGCGCCAGGTAGTAAGTGGTCGGGAACGGGATGCCCGAGGACAGCCGCGGGGCGGTCGTCGCCACCAGCGGATTGCCGCACACGCAGCGCGCACCAATCTCCACCACATCGCGCACCGGGCGGTTCAGCTGGCGGGACAGGGTGTCCAGGTCGGCTTCGCTCGGTACTCGTCCGGCGGCGTCAAGGGCTTCGCGGATTGGCTGTTCAGTCACGGTTATTGGTCTCTTCGTGTTTAAAGTGGTTAGTCGGTGGCAGAACGTCGAACAGAGTCGAGCAGCGCATCAACCCATGGAAGTTCCTGGCGCACCTCGAAGGTGCTTCCATTGCCGTCGGCGGGCGTCTCTTCATCCTTGGGGCGTTCGCCCACCACCATGTAGAGCTTCTCGCCAGGCATGACCAAGTTTATCCGCTCGCGTGCCTGCTGCTTGATGTACAGCGGGTCATCCCAGCGCGCGATTTCCTCCTTGAGGTCATCGCGCTGCGCCTCCAGCGCTTCGATCGAGGCATGCAGCTCGTTCAGTTCCGCCATCTGCGTGCGGTAGAAATTCACCGTCGGCACCAGCATCACTGCGAAGAAGGCCAGGACCACGATCAGCGCGGCGATGCGGCCGGAAAAACGGTGCGCCGCAACGGGTTCGCCCTCGGGGACCTGGTTCTGGTCCACCGGCTTTTCTCCCGGCTTGCGGCGGACCGCGGCGGAGAACTTCAGCCGGTCATCGCGGCGGCGTTCGCTCTGCTTTTCCTTGGCGCGTTCACGCAGCGGCACCTTGGGCTTCTGCGCGTAGTTGCCGGCAAATTTTTTCGGCTCACGTGACGCATCTGACGCTGGGGAGGCGCCCTGTTTCGGCTTGGCGGCAGCGCTCTTCGGCTTCGGCGCGGAGGAGGCATCCTTCACCCGGCGAGGTTTCGCGGGAGCCTGCTTGGCCGCCGGCTGCGGCTCGACAATGCGCAAGGCGTCGGTTGGCGGTTCAGCTTGGGAATCCGCGCCGGCGTGTTTTGCCTGGTCAACCGGGGTTACTGTGGCGTCTTTAGCCGGATCCGGAGTATTACGGCGAGGCATTCGCGGTGGTCGCTGAGCCATACTCCCCCAATTCCCATGGTGCTTGTCGTGCGGTCTTGCCGTGGACTTGGCAAGATAATTCCATTAAATAACGAAAAGCCCGCCGGTATCCACTACCGACGAGCTTATTCGCTATTGCTGAATATTAGCTGTTGAAACGCGGGAACGCGCTGCGGCCAGCGTAGACCGCCGAGGCGCCCAGGTCCTCTTCGATGCGCAGCAGCTGGTTGTACTTGGCTACGCGCTCGGAGCGGGCCGGTGCACCGGTCTTGATCTGCCCGGCGTTGGTTGCCACGCAGATGTCAGCGATGGTGACATCCTCGGTCTCGCCCGAACGGTGCGAGGTGATGGTGGTGTAGCCGGCACGCTGCGCCATGGTCACCGCATCGATGGTCTCGGTCAGGGTGCCGATCTGGTTGACCTTCACCAGCAGCGAGTTGGCGGTGCCCTTGGCGATGCCGTCGGCCAGGCGCTGCGGGTTGGTGACGAACAGGTCGTCGCCCACCAGCTGCACCTTGTCGCCGATGGCGTCGGTCAGGGTCTTCCAGCCATCCCAGTCGTCCTCGTCCAGCGGATCCTCGATGGACACCAGCGGGAAGTCGGCCACCAGGCCGGCGTAGTAGTCGCTCATGTCCTTGGCGGACAGCGCCTTGCCTTCGAACTGGTAGGCGCCGTTCTCGTAGAACTCGGAGGAGGCGACGTCCAGCGCCAGGGCGATATCCTGGCCCGGGGTGTAGCCGGCGCGCTTGATCGCTTCGGTGATCAGTTCCAGTGCCGCGCGGTTGCTTGGCAGGTTCGGGGCGAAGCCGCCCTCGTCGCCCAGGCCGGTGGACAGGTTCTTTTCCTTCAGCACGGACTTGAGGCTGTGGTAGACCTCGACGCCCCAGCGCAGGCCCTCGGAGAAGGTCGGTGCGCCGATCGGGGCGATCATGAATTCCTGGATGTCCACGTCGGAGTCGGCGTGGGAGCCGCCGTTGAGGATGTTCATCAGCGGCACTGGCAGCACGTGCGCGTTGGGGCCGCCCAGGTACTTGAACAGCGGCAGGTTGGAGCTGGTTGCCGCGGCGTTGGCCACGGCCAGGGAGACGCCGAGGATGGCGTTGGCGCCGAGCTTGGACTTGTTCGCGGTGCCGTCCAGCTCGATCATGGCGGCGTCGATGGAGCGCTGGTCGGTGGCGTCCAGGCCCTCCAGCTCGTCGGCGATCTCGTCGATGACGGACTCTACAGCGCCCAGTACGCCCTTGCCGAGGTAGCGGTCCTTGTCGCCGTCGCGGCGCTCTGCCGCTTCGAAGGCGCCGGTGGATGCACCGGAAGGAACAGCAGCACGGCCGTGCGAGCCGTCGGAAAGCAGGACCTCGACCTCAACGGTCGGATTGCCGCGGGAATCGAGGATTTCGCGCGCGTGAATGGCGTCAATCAATGCCATGAGTATGGACTCCTTGTAGAAAGGGGTGGTCTTGGGGCAGGCCAACCAGCGGTCGCTGATTAGACCGTCGGCGCCATTGCCTGTCTCTAGCCTAGCGCTTCGATGGTGATTTACGCGATGTTATGTCATCCAGTTCCGCGCCGTATTGCTGGTTCAAGGCCGAGCGCAGCACCGACTCTGCGTCCAGGCCCAGCTCCTCGGCCCGCGCTGACAGGGCCATCAGTTCATTGGCCAAGGACTGCTCATCGGTGATCCGCTGGCGAACCTGCTCGGTGACAAGCCCGTCAGCAGGCTGCGCCGACCCGGCCCTGGCATGGCGGTCAAGCAATTTCTGCGCGAGCGCCAGGGAAGGCAGCCCGGCGGGCAGTCCCGCATTCTTCCGCTTCTTCGGCTGCCCGGCGCGCTCGGTCTGCTTCGCCGCATCCCAAACCCGGATGATTTCATCGATGTCAGTGATGATGTCTTCGCGGACCTGCCCCTGCTCGTCGAAGATATGCCGGTTGCGGCGCAGCAGCTTCGCATTCAGGGTTTCGGCAACGTCCTCCAGGCCGAAGTGCCCGTGCTCCTCGGCGATCAGCGAGTGCAGCAGGATCTGGAAGTACAAGTCCCCCAGCTCCTCCTTGAGCAAGGCCGGGTTCTGCTCCGCGATGGCATCGAGAACCTCATAGCTTTCCTCGATCAGGTAGGTGCGCAGCGACTCGTGGGTCAGCGCCTTGGTCCACGCGCATCTGCTGCGCAGGGTCCGGACGGTGGCGGCGAGCTGTTCGAGTTGCGTTCTGTTCTCCGGCATATGGCCATGCTATCGAAGCGGGTGTTCAGCTGGCGGCCGATTCGGTCCCATTCACTGCCTATTCGGGCTAGCATGGCCGTAGTTCATCCCGACGACGCGAAGGATTGCCAATGACCATCCAAGATACCGCCCGGCTCGAATTCCTGGAGCAGGTTCCAGCCAAGCTCTTCATCGGCGGCCGGTGGGTTGAAGGGCGGTCCGAAAGCGTGTTGCGCACGGCCAACCCGTTCGATGACTCGCTGCTGGCCGAGATCCGCCAGGCCTCGACCGACGACGTCGACGCCGCCTACCAGGCCGCCGAGCAGGCCCAGGCCGGCTGGGCGGCGCTCTCCCCCGGCAAGCGTTCCAAGATCATGGGCCAGGCCGCAGACTACCTGCAAGCGAACTTCAAGGACATCCTGGCGCTGCTGATTGCCGAGTCCGGTTCCACCCATCTGAAGGCGAACATCGAATTGGGCGGCACCATCGCCGCCATCCGCGAAGCCGCCACCTTCCCCACCCGGGTGCACGGCAAGATCCTTCCCTCGAATGCCGAAGGCAAGGAGAACCGGGTCTACCGCGAACCGGTCGGCGTGGTGGGCATCATCAGCCCCTGGAACTTCCCGATGCTGCTCTCCGCCCGATCCGTGGCTCCCGCCCTGGCACTGGGCAACGCGGTAGTGCTCAAGCCTGCCTCGGACACCCCATTGGTTGGCGCCCTGGTCCTGGCCAAGGCGTTCTCCGCGGCTGGCCTGCCCGAGGGCGTCTTGAACGCGGTGGTCGGTTCCGGTTCGGAAATCGGCGACTACTTCGTGGCGCACAAGACCCCGTCGCTGGTGTCCTTCACCGGATCGACCCCGGTAGGCAAAAACGTCGGCAAGATCGCGGTCAGCGGCGAGCACATGAAGCGCGTAGCGCTGGAACTTGGCGGCAACGCGCCCTTCGTGGTGCTGGAAGATGCCGACCTCGACGAAGCGGCCAAGGCCGCGACCCTGGGCAAGTTCCTGCACCAGGGGCAGATCTGCATGGCAATCAACCGCATCATCGTCCAGGCCCCGGTCTACGAGGCGTTCATCGAGAAGTTCATCGAGCAGGTCAGCAAGCTCGGCTATGGCGATGCCGCGGATCCGGCCAACCTCGTGGGACCGATCATCAATGATGCGCAGCTTGAGTCGGTCAGCGGCAAGATCGCCACCGCCCGCGAGCAGGGTGCGCGCGAAGTCCTCTCCGGCTCGATTACTGGCCGGGTGGTCTCTCCCCACGTCTTCGCCGATGTCACCAGCGGCATGGAACTGTTCCGCGAGGAGATTTTCGGTCCGGTCGTGGGCATCGCCAAGGCCGACTCCGAAGAGCATGCGCTTCAACTGGCCAATGACACCGAATTTGGCTTGTCTTCGGCAGTGTTCACGCAGAACCTGGAGAAGGGCGTCGCCTTCGCCCGCGGCATCAAGGCCGGAATGACCCACGTCAATGACATCACGGTCAACGACGAACCGCATGTGATGTTCGGCGGCGAGAAGAATTCGGGGCTGGGCCGCTTCAACGGCGAATGGGCCATCGAGGAGTTCACCACCGACCACTGGGTCGGCGTGCAGTCCACCAAGAAGCAGTACCCGTTCTAGGCATCCTCCCGGATGCAGCGAAGCCGCCCGTGCACTGCACGGGCGGCTTCGCTGTTTGGGAATTGAATCCCGGGAACTAGTCGGCGACGTTCTCGTATTCGTCTTCGTCGTAGTCTTCCTCGTCATCCAGCAGGTTGTCGTAGTAGTCGTTGATGTACTCGACCAGCAGCTCGCGCATTTCCAGCGGGACGAAGGCGGCTTCGGCGGCATTCAGCGTCAAATCCAGCAGGTCTTCCAGGTCGTAGTCGAAGGCTTCGACCAGCAGCTCGAATTCGTCGGACAAGCTGGTGCCTGACATCAGGCGGTTATCCGGCGAGATGGTGACATTGAAACCGGTCTGGACCAGCAGGTCGATTGGGTGGTTCTCGATGCCTTCGCCGAACTTGGCGGTGGCGCCGGTCTGCAGGTTCGAAGACGGGCAGACTTCCAGCGGGATGCCGCGTTCGCGAACCCAGTTCGCGACCGGGCCCAGGGAGACCAGGCCGGTATCGTCGCTGAGTTCTTCGCCGTTCTCGTCGATCGCGCCGAACTCGATCTCAATGTCTTCGGCAACGCGGACGCCGTGGCCCAGGCGCTGGGCGCGGCCGACCAGGATGGCTTCCTTGATGGAGTCCAGCCCGGCTGCTTCGCCGGCGTGCACGGTGGTCGGGAAGAGGTTCTCGGCCAGCAGGTCGAAGGCTTCCTTCATTGCCGATGGCGGGAACCCGTCTTCGGCGCCGGCGATATCGAAACCGACCACGCCGCGGCCGCGGTGGCGCAGGGCCAGCTTGGCGATTTCCACGCCCTGGTCGCCATGGCGCATGGCGACCAGGATCTGGCCGATCTGCATTGGGTGGCCTTCGGCGTTGAGCTGCTCGCAGGCCTGGTCCAGGCCTTCCTGGATCGCGTCGACGACGTCGTCCAGGCTCAGGCCCTCGCGGCGGTGCTGTTCCGGGGCGTAGCGGACTTCGCCGTAGATGACGCCGTCCTCGGCGAGGTCCTCGACGAATTCGCGGGCTACGCGGATCAGCGCATCGCGGGTCTGCATGACCGCGACGGTGTGCTCGAAGGTTTCCAGGTAGCGTGGCAACGAGCCGGAATCGGCTGATTCACGGAACCATTCGCCCAATGCTTCGGCTTCGGTCTCTGGCAGCTCGTGTCCAATCTCGGCGGCCAGCTCGATGATCGTCTGAGGGCGCAGGCCACCGTCGAGGTGGTCGTGGAGCGAAACTTTAGGCAGATCCCGGAAGTCGAACTCGGGATCGTAGTCAGTATGAATCATTTCTTCAGTCACACCACTGAGCCTAGTCGCATTTTCGCTGAACTGACAGCTCCCGCGGGTAAAGATCTGCAAGCCGCAATGTGACCCTGGTCAATACTGCAGGTTAACCCTCGTCACCGGTTGGCGGCACGGTCTCGCGGACCCGTTCTTCCGCGTGTTCTTCGCGCTTCTCGGCACGGCGATGCAGGCGCCCCAACACCCAGCTGACGATCCGGTCGATGACGAAGCCGAGCACCACGGCAATGACAATCGAGACGATGATTCCCAGCAGCTTGTTGTCGTGCATCCAGTTGCCGGCCAGTGCGCCGATGCTGATGGAATAGGTGGCCCAGGTCAGCACGCCGATGGTGTCGAAGAGGGTGAAGCGCTTGTGGCTGAACCCGGTGGCGCCGGCGGTCAGGTTGACGGCCACACGGCCAATGGGGATGTACCGGGCGGTGAAAATCAGCAGTGCTCCGGAGGTTTCAAGTTTTTTCTCGGCATAGGCCAGCACCCGCTGCGCGCGTTGCCCGCGCATCCATTTGAAGCCCCGGGATCCGATTTTCCGCCCGATGGCGTAGGTGATCTGGTCGCCGATCAAGGCACCGCTGGCACCCAGCAGGCCGATCAGCATGAGGTTGGGAACTCCGGTGTGGACGCCGACCGCGGCCAATGAAACCAAAAATGATTCGCTCGGCACGATTGGGAAAATGGCATCGATCATGCAGAACAGAAACAATAACGGCAGGATCCACCATGCGCTGGCTGCCTGCGCAATTGCTTCATTGACTAATTCCATGCGTGCTTACATCTACTTTCCCAATGCGCTCAATGCGCTGAATTTCTATCCATTTTCGCTCGAGAACTCACCCGCCCGCATCCTGCTTAGGTGGCGTTGTGGACAATTCCCACCCGCTACCTAGGTAGGAGATAACTTGTCCAACGTTTGACTAGTCCGTTTTGGTTCCCGGGAAATCTCTGGGAACTTCCATGGGGCATCTCCCGCTGCGCAAGCAACGAAAGAGCCGGGAAACACTGCACAGTGTTTCCCGGCTCTTTGCCATGGATTCTTGTCCGCCTACTTGGCCGCGATGCGATCCAGGATCAGACGAGTGTCCGGACGGTCATCGGCCGAACCGATCATGATGGCCCGCTGGACCAGCTCGATGGCACGCTCCATTTTTTCCGGGGTGTCGGTCAGCAAGGTGGCAATCGGCTCGCCGCGGCGGACCAGGGCACCCGGCTTCACGTGCATGCGCACGCCTGCGCCGGCCTGGACGCTGTCTTCCTTGCGGGCACGTCCCGCACCGAGGGTCCATGCGGCCAGACCGATGTCCATCGCATCGAGCTTGAGCAGCACGCCCTCGGCCGGTGCCACCACGGTGTGCGACTCCTTGGCTACCGGCAACTTGGCATCCGAGTCGCCGCCCTGGGCGGCGATCATCCTGCGCCACACATCCATGGCCTTGCCATTTTGCAGCGCGCCGGCGACATCCACGTCCTTGATGCCGGCACCGGCCAGCATCTCGGTGGCCAGGGCCACGGTCAGCTCCACGACATCGCTGGGTCCGCCGCCGGCCAGGACCTCGACGGATTCCTCCACCTCGATGGCGTTGCCTGCGGTCAGGCCCAGCGGGGTTTCCATGTTGGTCAGCAGGGCCACGGTGTTCACCGACGCATCGGTGCCAAGGTTCACCATGGTTTCTGCCAACTCGCGGGCCATGGCCTCGTCCTTCATGAACGCGCCGGAACCGACCTTCACATCCAGCACCAGGGTGCCGGTGCCTTCGGCGATCTTCTTGCTCATGATCGAGGAGGCGATCAGCGGGATGGCTTCCACGGTGGCGGTGACGTCGCGCAGGGCGTAGAGCTTCTTGTCGGCCGGAGCCAGCCCGGTGCCGGCGGCGCAGATGACCGCGCCGACGTTGGACAGCTGGGAGAACAGCTCTTCGTTGGACAGATCCGCCTTCCAGCCGGGGATGGCTTCGAGCTTGTCCAGCGTGCCGCCGGTGTGGCCCAGCCCGCGTCCGGAAAGCTGCGGGACGGCCACGCCGAAGCTGGCGACCAGCGGAGCCAGCGGCAAGGTGATCTTGTCCCCCACCCCGCCGGTGGAGTGCTTGTCGGTGGTGGCCAGCTTCTTGCCCGACGGGTCGGTGAGGGCGGAGAAGTCCATGCGTTCGCCGGAATTGATCATCGCGGCGGTCCAGCGTGAGATCTCGTTGCGGTTCATGCCCTGGAAGTAGATGGCCATGTTCAGCGCGGACATCTGCTCTTCGGCGATGACCCCGCGGGTGTAGGCATCGATGGTCCAGTCGATCATCTCGTTGCTCAGTTCGCCGCCATCGCGCTTTGCGCGGATGACTTCGACGGCACTGAATTGCTCGGCAGCCATGTAAGGCACCTTCCGTTCTGCTGTTGGCCGGTGTGCTCCGGCGCTAGGCGTTGAGGTTGTTCGGCCCGAACGCGTCAGGCAAGAGGTCGTCGATGCCGAGAATTCCGCGGGCGGTCTTGATCTTCATATCGGCCCCGCGGTGCTCGAAGAGCAGCTGGCGGCAGCGGCCGCACGGGGTGATCAGCTCCAGCTCGCCGTCGCGCAGCTGGCCGAAGCACAGGAAGTATTCAAGGGTGCCCCCGCCGGTGGCGAAGAGCTGGCCCACCATGGCGCATTCGGCACACAGGGTGACACCGTAGGCGGCATTCTCGATATTGCATCCGGAAACCAGGCGGCCGTCGCTGGCCAGGGCCGCGGCGCCCACCCGGAATTCCGAGTAGGGCGCGTAGGCCTGGGACAGCGCGGCCGCGGCCGCTGCTTCGAGCTGCGGCCACGGCGCGTTGATGCTATCCATGGGTAATCGCTATTCCTTCACATACGGTTCGCCGGCGGCGGCAGGTCCGCGGGAGCGGCCCACCAGGCCGGCCACCGCGAAGATGGTCACCAAGTACGGCAGCATGGCCATGAACTGGCTCGGTACCGGGGTGCCGATGATGGTCAGGATGACCTGCAGGTTGTCGGCGAAGCCGAAGAGCAGGGCGGCCAGGAAGGCGCCGATCGGGTTCCACCGGCCGAAGATCACCGCGGCCAGGGCGATAAAGCCGCGTCCGCCGGAGATTTCCTTCGTGAAGGAGTCGATGGCCACCAGGGTGAAGAAGGAACCGCCGATGCCCGCCACGATGCCGCCGAGGGTGACGTTCCAGAAGCGGATCGAGTTGACCTTGATGCCCAGGGTGTCGGCGGCCTTCGGGTGCTCGCCGACGGCGCGCACGCGCAGGCCCCACTTGGTCTTGAACAGGCCGAACCAGACCAGGAACACTGCCAGGTACATCAGGTAGCCGATGACCGACTGCTTGAACAGGATCGGTCCGATGACCGGGATGGCCGAAAGCAGCGGGATCTCGACCACCGGCAGGTGCACCGGCGAGTTGAACAGCTCCGGGTCTTCCTGCATCACGGTGGTGAACAGGAAGCCGGTGATGCCGGAGACCAGCACGTTGAGCACCACGCCGACGATGATCTGGTTGACCACGTACTTGATGGAGAACAGTGCCAGCACCAGGGACACCACGGCGCCGGCCAGGCCGGCGGCGATCAGGCCCGCGAAGGCGTTCTGCGTCACCGAGGCGACGATGGCCGCGGTGAATGCGCCGCCCAGCAGCTGGCCCTCGATGGCGATGTTGACCACGCCGGCGCGTTCGGAGAGCACGCCGGACAGGGAGCCGAAGACCAGCGGCACGGCCAGCACCACGCCGCCGGCCAGCAGGCTGGCCAGCGAGATGCTGTTGATGTTGGCGCCGGAGACCACCCACACCAGGAAGCCGAGCACGAAGAGGATGGCCGCGACGGCGATCATCCAGGTGGCCAGCGCCTTGCCCTGCTTGCGCTGCATCCACGAGTAGGCGGCGATGGCCAGCAGCAGCACGCCGAACACGATGTTGGTGATCCGGCCCGGTAAGACCAGTTCCGGCAGCTCGAAGGCGTCGCCGGCGCTGTTCAGCGTGAAGTGCGCTGCCTGGTCGTTGCCCAGCAGGCCGAAGCTGAAGAAGGTGATCACGGCGATCACCGTCAGGATGATCGGGGTCTTCTTGCTCGGCAAGACGTTGATTGCTGGTTGCAAGGTGGTTGCGGTCACTTGGCACCTGCCTTAGTAGGTTCGAGCTTGGAGCTGCGCTTCTTCTTGCGGTTCATGCCGAAGATGGCCTTCACCAGCGGAGGTGCGGCGATGAACAGCACGATCAGCGACTGCACCACCGACACGATGTCGATCGGGGTGCCGGTGGTGATCTGCATGTTCACCGCACCGGCCTGGAATGCGCCGAAGAGCAGGCCGGCGAAGAAGGTGCCCCATGGGGTGGAGCGGCCCAGCAGGGCCACGGTGATCGCGTCGAAGCCCAGCGAGCCGGCAATGCCGCCGGTGAGCACCTTTTCGGTGCCCGCCACCTGGGCCACGCCGGCGGCGCCGGCCAAGGCGCCGGCCAGCGCCATCGCGATGATGGTGGTGCGCGCGACGTTGATGCCGGCGGTCTGCGCGGCCTCCGGGTTATGCCCCACGGCACGGAATTCGAAGCCCACGGTGGAGCGCTTGAACATCCAGGCCACTGCCAGCACCAGCAGCACCGCCATCACGAAACCCAGGTGCAGGCGCGAGCCGGGGATCGCCGGGAAGATGGCCGAGCTGTCGAGGATCGGCGAGATCGGGTTGGTCTCGCCGGGGCGGCGGAAGGCCTGGGTGTTCATCAGGAAGTCGATCAGGTATACGGCCACGTAGTTGAACATGATCGTGAGGATCACTTCGTGGGCGCCGGTCTTGGCCTTGAGCAGGCCCACCAGTCCGCCCCAGATCGCGCCGCCGAGCAGGCCGAAGACGATGACCAGCAGCAGGTGCAGGCCGATCGGCAGGTGCCAGGCGAAGCCGATGTAGGCGGCCAGCACCGAGCCGATGATGATCTGGCCCTGCGCGCCGATGTTGAACAGGCCGGCGCGGAAAGCCACCGCCACGCCCAAACCGGCGCAGATCAGCGGGGTGGAGACGGTCAGCGTCTCGAGGAACGGCTTGAAGCCCTGCGTGGAGTTGTAGATCGAGCCGTTGAACAGCGCCACGTAGCTTTCGGTGGCGGCACGCCAGAATTCGCTGAAGAACGCCGAGGGCTTGGCCAGCAGGTAGCCGGCGGTTTCGCCGACCTTCTCGTCGGTGACCGCGATCAGCAGGCCGCCGATGACCAGCGCGACGATGACGCCGAGGACCGAGACCAGGCCCGGTCCCTGGGTGATCTGGCGCAGCAGGTCGTTGCCCGGCTTGCCGGAGTCGGGAACCACAGGTGCTTTCTCGCTCACTGCGCTTCTCCTTCCTGGTTGTCGTGCTCGCTGGCCGGCTGCGCTTCAACCGGCTCGTTGTCCGCCTTGGAGTATTCGGCCTGGGCGAAGGCCTCTTCCTGCGATACGCCGGCCATCATCAGGCCGAGCACCTCGCGGGAGGTGTCCCCCGGCACGATGCCGTTGATCCTGCCCTTGTAGAGCACTGCGATGCGGTCGGCCAGTTCCATGACCTCGTCCAGCTCGGTGGACACGATCATCACCGGGGTGCCCTTGTCGCGTTCGGCCACGATGCGCCGGTGCAGGAACTCGATGGAGCCCACATCCACGCCGCGGGTCGGCTGCGAGGCGATGAACAGCTTCAGATCGCGGCTCAGCTCGCGGGCCATGACGACCTTCTGCTGGTTGCCGCCGGAGAGGCTGGAGGCCGGGTTCAGCGGGTTGTCGGTGCGCACGTCGAAGCCCTCGATCTGCTCCTTGGCGTTCTTCTTGATCGCCTCGAGGTTCATCGAGATGCCCTTGCCGAACGGCGGGCGGTCGTAGAGGTCCAGCACCAGGTTCTCCTCGATGGAGAACTGGGTGACCAGCCCGTGCACCGAACGGTCCTCGGGAACGAAGCCCAGGCCCGAACGCAGGATCGACTTCACCGACTTGCCCACCAGCTCTTCGCCGGCCAGCTTGACCGAGCCGCCGGTCACCGGCTGGGTGCCCAGAATGGCTTCAGTCAGCTCGGTCTGGCCGTTGCCCTGCACGCCGGCCACTGCAAGGATTTCGCCTTCGTGGATGGTGAAGGACACCGAGTCCAAGGTGGTGGTGCCTGCCGGGTCGACGACGCTCAGGTCGCGCACTTCCAG
This sequence comes from Glutamicibacter nicotianae, assembly GCF_006539525.1. Taxonomy (GTDB): domain Bacteria; phylum Actinomycetota; class Actinomycetes; order Actinomycetales; family Micrococcaceae; genus Glutamicibacter; species Glutamicibacter nicotianae. The sequence goes on from NZ_BJNE01000009.1 coordinate 60,992, forward strand.
GGCGGCGGCGCCAGGGGTGGCGGCCGCCTTGTTCAGGTTCAGCTCCACCGCGCGGCCCACCATCAGGTTGGCCAGCTCGGTGGTGGAAGCTTGCGGGGAGACCGAGTCGATGACTTCTCCGCGGCGGATCACGGTGATGACATCCGAGACGGCACGCACTTCGCGCAGCTTGTGCGAGATGAAGACGATGGAGGTGCCGTTGGCCTTGAGCTGGCGCATGATGTCCAGCAGCTCGTCGGTTTCCTGAGGGGTCAGCACGGCGGTCGGCTCATCGAGGATCAGGATGCGCGCATCGCGCACCAGCGCCTTGATGATTTCCACGCGCTGCTGCACGCCCACCGGCAGGTCTTCGACGATCGCATCGGGATCCACGTCAAAGCCGTAGCGGTCCGAAATTTCGCGGATCTTCTTGCGGGTGACCTGCAAATCCAGCACGCCGCCGGCCTTGGTGGTCTCGGCGCCCAGCGCGATGTTCTCGGCCACGGTGAAGACCGGGACCAGCATGAAGTGCTGGTGCACCATGCCGATGCCGGCGGCCATGGCGTCGCCCGGTCCGGAGAACTCGACGGGCTTCCCGTCCAGCAAAATTTGGCCCTCGGTCGGCTGGTACAGGCCGTAGAGCACGTTCATAAGCGTGGACTTTCCAGCACCGTTTTCGCCAAGCAGACAGTGAATCTGGGCGTCGTCGACCGTCAGGTCGATATCTTTGTTGGCGTAGAAAGAACCGAAGGCTTTCGAGATTCCTCGTAGTTCGAGTTTCACGATTCCACCATCTTCATTGTTCGTTTGGCGAAGTTCTTGCTTGCAAGTTGTTTTGCCCCTTAGGCAGGCATAAAGCGCGTCACCTGCCCACCGCTGTGCTGCGGCGAGCGGTGACGCGCTCCATGGCTGATTAGCCTAGTCCTACTTCGGGCTGGAGGCCGATTCGATCTTCAGCTCACCGGAGATGATCTGCTGCTTCAGCGCCTCGATCTCCTTCTTGGTGTCCTCGCCGATCTCTTCGTCGAAGTTGTGGAACGGTGCCAGTGCAACGCCCTCGTTCTCCAGGGTGCCGACGTACGGGGTCGAGTCGAAGTTGCCCTCGGCGTCGGTGCGGATGACGTCCTCGACTGCGGTGTCCATGGTCTTGACCACCGAGGTCAGCATGACGTCCTTGTAGTCAGGAGCGGTCAGGAAGCCGTCGGAGTCGACCCAGACGAGCTTGGCGTCCTTGCCGCTGTTGTTGGCCTCGACCACGGCAGCGCCAGCGCCCTTGCCCACTGGGCCGGCAACAGGCATGACCACGTCAGCGCCGGAAGCGATGAAGTTCTTGGTGATCTGCTTGCCCTTGTCCTGCTTCTCGAAGTCGCCGGAGAAGGTGCCGTCCTGCTTGTCCTTGTTCCAGCCCAGGAGCTTGACGTCCTTTCCCTTGTCCTCGTTGTACTTGTCAACGCCGTCGGCGAAGCCGTCCATGAAGATGGTCACGGTAGGGATCTTGATGCCGCCGAAGGTGGCAACGGTGCCGGTCTTCGAGGCGGCAGCTGCGGCGTAGCCTGCCAGGTAGGCAGCCTGGGCCGTGTCGTAGATGATCGGCTTGACGTTCTCGATCGGCTTGTCGTACTGGAAGTCGACGATCGCGAAGTGCTTGTCCGGGTTGGCAGCGGCGGCCTCGGCGGTGGCATCGCCCAGCAGGAAGCCGATGGTGACGGTCAGGTCGCAGCCTGCGTTGACCATGCCGTTGAGGTTGGTCGCGAAGTCCGCGTTGGACTTGGATTCCGCGTCCTTGGTCTGGATACCCAGGTCCTTCTCGGCGTTCTTCAGGCCGCGGAAGGAAGATTCGTTGAAGGACTGGTCGTCGAATCCGCCGGAGTCGGACACAATGCAGCCGACGTAGTCCGGGTACTGGCCAGCCGAGCTGCTCTCTTCCGGTGCAGCGCCGCAGGCGCTCAAAGCTAATGCCGAGATGCCGAGCATGGCTGCCGCCACACCGGTCTTGCGCGATACGAAGCGCATCTGTTCCTCCAAAGAATCTTGCGAGATAATGCGGGAGGCAAGACACCTGACCCTCGTGCAAGGCTCCATTGCCTAGGCCTTACGCGAGCACACCAAAAGTCCTAGCGTTCCCATCGTTTCCATAGCCTATCGGAGATACGTCACAGGTAAAGACGAGAAAGATTACAAACAGATAACTTGCAGGCCACAAAACGGCAAGCGCTTAACGTCAATGCCCAAGTCACTGACCGAATTGTTAAAGTGTCAAAGAATTGTTAAAAATTTTTGGGTTTACTGTGGCCAACGCCCTATTTGGCGTTCGCCTCATGCACGGCCTGCAGGGCGGCAGCCACCATGATGCGCACTCCGACGCCGATGCACGATTCGTCCGGGATGTAGTCCCCGCGGTGCAGGTCGTAGGTCTTGCCACCCGGGGTGCGGGTTCCCAGCCGCAGCATCGCGCCGGAAACCTTCTGCGTCATCCAGGCGAAGTCCTCCCCGCCCATGGATTGCGGGGTCAGCTCGATCACGTCGGCGCCGAACTCGCGGCGCGCGGCATCCTCGATCAGCGCGGTCTGAGCCGGGGCGTTGACCACCGGCGGCACCCCGCGGGTGTGCTGCAGCTTGATCTCCACTCCGTAGGGTGCGGCGATCTGGCGTACCGCCGCATCCAGCAGCTCGCCGGCCTCGTACCAGACATCCCCATCCAGGCAGCGCATGGTCCCGGCCAGGTAGCCGGTGGCGGGAATCGCGTTGGGCACGCTGCCTGCATGGATCTGCCCCCAGACCACGGAAACCGCCGAGCGCACGTCGACCTTCCGGCCGAGCACCGCCGGCACCTGGGTGGCGATCTGGCTCATGGCGAAGACGATGTCCTCGGTCAGGTGCGGTCGCGAGGTGTGCCCGCCGCGGCCATTGACCTCGATGCGGATGGTGTCGCTGGCCGAGGTGATCGCGCCGATGCGGGTGCCGATATGCCCGGCGTCGATCCGCGGGTCGCAGTGCAGCGCGAGGATCCGCGGCACGCCGTCGAGCAGGCCCTGCTCGATCACCGACAGCGCCCCGCCGGGAAGCTTCTCCTCGGCAGGCTGGAAGATCACCCGCACACGTCCGTTGAGCTGGCCGGCGGCATGAATCCTGCCCAGCGCCAGCGCCACGCCGAGCATCACGGTGGTGTGGATGTCGTGGCCGCAGGCGTGCGCCACGCCCTCGGTCATCGAGGCGTACTCCAGACTGGTTTCCTCCACCACCGGCAGCGCGTCGATATCAGCGCGGAACGCGATGCGGATGGGGCCTTCGCCGATGTCCACGAAGGCGCCGGTGTCGACCATCTTCTGCGGCGACAGGCCGGCGGCGCGCAATGCTTCGAGGATCCGCTCGGTAGTCTGGTGCTCCGCAAAAGACAGCTCCGGGTTGCGATGCAGCTCGCGGCGGAAGCCGATCAGCTGGTCGATGAGCGGCTCGGTGAAGCCGCTGACGGAAGCCAAATTGCCATTTTCATTCACGGTGGACACCTTTTGACGATACTCGGCACGGCGGCGGAAATGACAGTTTTGCGTAATGTTCACGCGCACCGCGCAACAGTCGCATGAAGCAGAACGGCGGCGGGCCCCGGTTCTCCGGTGCCCGCCGCCGCCCTGCGACAGGGCTCTAGTCCTGCTGGATCAGCTCGGCGCAACGCTCGCCGATCATCATCACCGTGATGTTCGGATTAACCGTCACCAGCTCCGGCATCACCGACGCATCAGCCACCCGCAGGCCGCTCACGCCCTTGACCCGCAGCTGCGGATCCAGCGGACTCATCGCATCATCTTCGGCGCCCATGCGCACCGAACCGGCTGGATGGTAGACGGTATTGTGGGTGCGGCGCAGGTAGTCGAAGATCTGGTCATCGGTTTGCACATCCTTGCCCGGGAACTGCTCCTCGCCGGCCCAATCAGCCATTGGGGACTGGGCGACGATCTCGCGTGCCTTGCGGATGCCGAAAGTCATCACCCTCGCGTCATGGCCTTCAGGGTCGGTGAAGTAGCGCGGATCGACCTTCGGCTTGTCCCGGAAGTCGCAGCTGCGCAAGCGCACGGTGCCGCGCGACTTCGCATGGGTGACATTCGGGGTCAGACAGAAGGTATTCTCCCCGGTGGGGTAGCCCTGGCGCAGGGTGTGCATGTCGAAAGGCACCTGCCCGTAGTGCATCATCAGATCCGGGCGGTCCAGGCCTTCGCGGGTCGGGGTAAAGATGCCGATCTCCCACCACTGGGTGGAGGATTCGACCATGGGCTTCTTCGCTTCCCACTGGATCACGCCCTCCGGGTGGTCCTGCAGGTGCTCGCCCACGCCCGGGGAGTCGACCAGCACCTGAACGCCGACCTCTTCCAGGTGCTCGGCCGGGCCGATACCCGAAAGCATCAGCAGCTTGGGCGAATCGATGGCGCCGGCCGAGACCACGACCTCGCGGGCCGCGTTCAGGGTCGAGGTGCGCCCGAAGGCTCCGTCCACCACGTCGACGCCAGTGCAGCGCTTGGACGCGTCGAAATTCAGCTTGCGCGCCTGCAGCCCGGTGAGCAGGAAGAAGTTCTCCCGGCCGGTAATCGGGTGGATGTAAGACACCGAGGAGGAGGAGCGTGTGCCATCTGGCAGGCGGTTGATCTGGAAGAAGTTCGCACCGTTGACCACGGTCTGGTCATTGTTGAACTTCGCGCGCGGGATGCCAGCTTGTTCGGCAGCATCCAGGATCGCCACGCCGCAAGGGTCATTGGCCGGCACATTCATCAGCTTCACCGGTCCCGAATCGCCATGGTGCGGCGCCTGCGGGCCGGCATCCTCATTGGTTTCCAGCTTCTTGTACAGGCGGTAAGCCATCTGCGAGTTCCAGCCGGTGGCACCGAACTTGGACTCCCATTCGTCGATGTCCTCGCGCGGCGCCCAGAAAGCGATGCAGGAGTTGTGGCTGGAGCACCCGCCCATCACCTTGGCCCGCGCATGGCGCATGAACGAGTTGCCGTTCTCCTGCTCCTCGATCGGGTAGTCCCAGTCAAGGCCGGATTCGAGCAGTTCCATCCAGCGGTCAAGCTGCAGGACCTCATCATAGCCGCGGTCATCGGGACCGGCTTCCACCAGCGCCACCGTCACCGAGGGGTCTTCGCTCAGCCGGGAGGCTACCGCCGCGCCGGCGGAGCCGCCGCCGATAACGATGTAGTCGAAATCCTTCTTATGCATGCTCACGCTATGCCCTTTCTAGTTCAGCTTTGCTTCTGTGCGAACCAACCGGTAACCTGCGGGTTCAGATTCTGGTAGACGTGCTTGGCTTCCTGGTATTCGCCCAGGCCGGTCGGGCCCAGTTCGCGGCCCACCCCGGACTGGCCGAAGCCGCCCCATTCAGCCTGCGGCAGGTAGGGGTGGTAGTCGTTGATCCAGATGGTGCCGTGGCGCAGGCGCTTGGCCACGCGCGCGGCCTTTCCAGCATCCTGCGACCAGACAGCCCCAGCCAGGCCGTAGATGGTGTCATTGGCGATGGCCACCGCCTGATCCTCGGTTGAGAAGGTCTCCACGGTGATGGTCGGGCCAAAGGCCTCGTCCTGCGCCACCGACATCGAACCGGTGACCTGGTCGATAACCGTTGGCAGGTAGAAATGGCCGGAGCCCAGGCCGGCGCCGTCCTGTTCGGTGGCCCGGCGTCCGCCGCAGCGCACCCGCGCGCCCTCGGCGATGCCGGCCTGCACATAGGCGTCCACCTTTTCCAGATGGGCTGCCGAGATCAGCGCGCCGGTCTCCGCCTTCTGGTCGAAAGGCCCGCCCAGGGTAATCTGCTGCGCGCGGCGCACCAGCTCGTCGACGAACTTCTCGGCGATCGATTCGTGGATGACCAGGCGCGCGCCGGCGGAGCAGACCTGCCCGGAGTGCACGAACGCCCCATTGAGGGCATTATCCAGCGCAGCGTCGAAGTCCGCATCGGCGAAGACCACATTCGGGTTCTTGCCGCCCAGCTCCAAGGCCACCTTCTTCACCGTGCCAGCGGCAGCGGCGGCGACCTTGCGCCCGGTGACCAGGCCACCGGTAAAGGAGACTAGATCCACGTCCTTGTGCTCCGAGAGCACCGCGCCGGCCTGCGCGCCGGCGCCGGTGACCAGGTTGGCCACGCCAGCTGGCAGCCCAAGGTCCTTGAGGACCTCCATCATCAAGATCGCGGTGGACGGGGTCAATTCGGCCGGCTTGAGCACGAAGGAGCAGCCCGCGGCCAAAGCCGGAGCGATCTTCCATGCCGCCTGCAGCAATGGGTAGTTCCACGGGGTGATCATGGCGGCCACGCCCACCGGCTCGTAGTCGATCCGCGAGATGACATTCGGGTCGTTGGCATCGACTACGCGGCCGGCTTCCTGTCCAGCCAGCTTTCCGAAGTAGCGGAAGCAGGCGATGATGTCGTCCATGTCCAGCTCGGATTCGACCAGGCGTTTGCCGGTGTCCAGGGTTTCGGCCAGCGCGAATTCGGCCTTGCGCGCCACCAGCTGCTCGGCGGCTTTCAGCAGGAAGTCCCCGCGCTGCGCGGCCGGCACGCTGGACCAGATGCCCGAATCGAACGAGCGGCGGGCAGCTTCGATGGCCTTGATCGAATCGGCTTCCCCTGCCTCGGAAACGGTGGCCACCGCTTCCCCATTGGCCGGGCAGTTGATGGTGCGGGTTTCGCCGCTGGCCGCGGGCGTGAAAGCGCCGTCGATGAACAGCGTCGCGCCATGGTGCAGGAGCGGATTCTGGTTGCTCGGAGAACTCATGCTTCCTCTTTCAGGGTTGTTTCGAAATCTGATTCCCAGTCGGTTTTGGACGCGCCGTCGGAATTGATCTGGCTGGGAGCCGCCGATTCGGTTTGCGCTTCCAGGAATTCAAGGTGGGCTTCATACTGGTCCAGCACATCGCAGATCAGCTGTTCCTTGGTGAGCCCCATCAGGTCGTAGCCGTGGCTGCCTTCCTGGGAGAAGACCTCCAGGCGGTAGTACACATCGGTGCCGGCCGAGACGCGGGCGTAGGTGGGCACCGGCAGCTGCACCGGATAGATCTGGTACTTGAAGGGCCGTTCGGCGCCGTTTTCCACCACCAGGTCCAGCGAGTTCAGCTCTAGGTTGGCCACTTGCTCGATATCCAGCGCCACCGTGGCGCCGCGGGCGGTGAATTCCTCGCTGACTTCCTGCAGGGCCGGCAATGCGACCTGCCCCAGGTAGCGCTTGGCCGAGCGGTGCCCAGGATAGGACATGGCCCGGGACAGCCGCTGCTTCCAATTGCGCTTCTCGGCGCCCGATCCCATCCGGCTGGTGAGCACCTTGTGCATGTTGTTGCGGTAGCGATCGGCCAGCGCCGATTCCATGCGCAGGGATTTGAACAGCCCCAGCATGATCAGCAGCAGCACGAAGGAGAAGGGCAGGCCCATGACGACCGTGGCGCCCTGCAGGGTGGAGATCCCATCGACGAAGAGCATGCCCAAGGTCAGCAAGCCGGTGGCCAGCGACCAGAACAATCGCACCGGCTTGGAGCCGTCGGACTGCGGATCCTTCAGGTGCGAGGTGAAGTTGGCCATCACCAGGGCACCGGAGTCGGCGCTGGTCACGTAGAACAGCAATCCGGTGAAGGTGGCGATCGCCGCGGTGATCGGTGCGCCGGGCATCTGGTCCAGCAGCGAGTAGAAGGCCCGTTCCGGGGTGTTCATCGCGACCTCGCCAAAGGCTTGATTGCCCGAGCGGACGATCGCCAACGCGCTGTTGCCGAAGATCGAGATCCACAGCAGGATGAAAGCGAAAGGCACCACCAGCACGCCGGTGACAAACTGGCGGATGGTGCGTCCACGGGAAATGCGGGCCAGGAACAAGCCGACAAACGGCGCCCAGGCGATCCACCAGGCCCAGAAGAACAGTGTCCAGCCGTTGAGCCACTCATCGGGGCGGTCGTAGGCGAAGGTGTCCAGCGCCATCGAAGGGAACATCGACAGGCTGTCGCCGATGTTGTTCACGATGCCGTCGAACAGGTAGGCGGTGGAGCCGGCAATCAGCACGAAGAGCATCAGCGCAACGCACAGCAGCACGTTGAGCTCGGAGAGCCGGCGGATGCCCTTTTCCACACCGGTGAGCACCGAGATGGTCGCCATCACCACGGCGGCAACGATCAGGATGATCTGCCAGGAGCGGTTTTCGGGAATGCCGAACATATAGTTCAGCCCGTAGTTCAGTTGCGCGACGCCGATGCCCAGCGAGGTGGCGATGCCGAAGATCGTGCCGAGCATCGCGGCGATGTCCACGCTGTGCCCCACCCAGCCTTCGGTGCGCTTGCCCAGGATCGGGTAGAGCGCCGAGCGGATGGACAGCGGCAGGTTGTGGCGGTAGGCGAAGTAGCCCAGGGCCAGTCCCACCAGCGCATACAGGCCCCAGCCGAGCAGGCCGTAGTGGAACAGCGTCCAGACCAGCGCCTGGCGGGCCGCCTCGACGGTGGATCCCTCCATGGCCGGCGGAGCCAGGTATTGGGTGACCGGCTCGGCCACCGAGAAGAACATCAGGTCAATGCCGATGCCGGCGGCGAAAAGCATTGCCGCCCAGGTGAAGATGTTGAAGGACGGGCGCGAATGATCCGGGCCCAGCCGGGTTTTGCCCACCTTCGAGATCGCGACGCCGATCACGAAGACGAGCACCGCGACGACCACCAGGGTGTAGTACCAGCCGAAGTTCCGGCCAATCCAGGTTACGGCGGCGCTGATGGCCAGGTTGGCGGAATCGCGGTCGATAATGGCCCACAGGGCGATGGCCAGCACCAGCAGCGCAGAGCCGTAGAAGACTGCCTTGTTGACCCGGGTCTTGCCCGGCGGCGGCAGCGAGCCCGGCGGCGCGGGCTTTGCGGATTCGGACGGTTCGGAACTGATCTTGGCCGTAGTCATGGCTACCAACCTATCAATGCCCGGCAAGGGCGCCAAAGCAGCGCAGGGCAAAACCCCACCTAGAGTGCCATATCTGCGCAGGTCAGAGGAAGTCCCAGCAAATACCGGGCAGTAACATCCCGTGCTCCCCCAGCAGGGGCGAAGCTGTGCTAGAGCACCTCGGTGGCGCCGTCGGCCTTGAGCTGCTCCACGGTCTGCTTGACCTTCTGCGCATGCTCCTTGGTGGTCACCAGCAACGCGTCGGCGGTATCCACCACGACTACGTCCTCGATGCCCACCAGCGCCACCACGCGCGGGCGGTCCGAATAGACGACGCCGGTCGCGCTGTCCGCGTACACGCGCACCGATTCGCCACCGAGGTTGATGATGCCTTGATCGGCACTGGCCTTGTTCAGCCGGCCGATCGCGGCGAAATCGCCCACGTCATCCCAGTTGAACACCCCTGGAATCACCGCGACGTCCCCGGCCGCGGCGGCCGGCTCGGCCACCGCATAGTCGATGGCGGTCTTGGGCAGATCGGCCCAGACCTCGCGCATCACTGCTTCACGCTGGTCGGTCTCCCACGCATCGGCGATCTTCATCAGCCCGGCATGCAGCGCAGGCTCGTTGGCTTCCAGGTGCTCGAGCATCAGGCTCACCGGTGCCACGAACATGCCGGCATTCCACAGGAACCCGCCGGAGGCCAGGTACTTGCGGGCGGTGTCCTCATCGGGCTTCTCCACGAACTGCACCACCCCGCGCGCCGAGGGCGCGTTGGGCACCTGCAGCGGATCGCCGGTCTGGATGTAGCCGAAGCCGGTGGACGGGTGCGTCGGGTGGATGCCGATGGTCACGATCTTGCCGGTGGCGGCGGTGTGGATCGCTTCGCTCAGCGCTGCCTGGAACACCTCGACCGGCTCGATGACCTGGTCCGCGGCGAAGGAGCCCATGATGATGCTCGGGTCCCGGCGGTACAGGATGGCGGCAGCCAGGCCGATGGCGGCGGCCGAGTCGCGCGGCTCCGGCTCGAGCACCAGGTCCTCGTCGCAGAGCTCGGGCAGCTGGGAAACGACAGCTCCGCGGTGCGCACGCCCGGTGACCACCATGATGCGTTCGCCGGCCAGCGGGACCAGCCGGTCATAGGTGGCGCGGATCAGCGTGGAGCCGGATCCGGTCAGATCGTGCAAAAACTTCGGAGCGGAGGCCCTGGACAGCGGCCACAATCGGGTGCCGACGCCGCCGGCGGGGATCACGCCGTGGAATCGGGCTAATAGGTCTGCATTCACGCATTCCAGACTAATTCATTCGGTGGATAATCCCGTCCATTGAAACCTGTGCAACAAATTAAATACGAAACCCTCCCATGAGGTATTACGGGCGGAATATCGGCCTTTTAGCGCATAATTACCCCTTTTCGGTGAACATGCTCACAGGAACAAGACACGAAATAGATCGGAGCTGGCTATGTGGTTTAGACTCGCACAAGGAACGCTCGCACAAGTGCGTCAAATCTCATTGTGTGCAATATACACATGCGCCGTTGCGAGCCTTGGAGGTTTAGTTCAGTGTCGAAGACTTCGTCAGGCACCCTATACCGCGGCCATGAAGGCATGTGGTCCTGGGTGGGACACCGAGTCACCGGTGTCGTTATTTTTCTCTATCTGCTGGTGCACGTGCTCGATACGGCAATGGTCCGTGTCGATGCCGGTGCATACGACGCAATCATTAGCACCTACCAGACTCCGTGGATGGCACTTGGTGAAACCGGTCTGGTTGCAGCAATCCTCTTCCACGCATTCAACGGCCTGCGCTTGATCCTGGTCGACTTCTGGAAGCAGGGCACCAAGTACCAGCGCCAGATGCTCTGGGGCGTCTTGATCCTCTGGGTCATCGTCTTCGCAGGCTTCGCTATCCGTCACCTGTCGATCGCATTTGGGAGCCACTAAGCCATGAGCGTTTCTATTCCTGCTCCGCGCAGCCAGCGCATTGATCCAAAGTACAAGCGCGGACCGAAGTCCCGCGGCAGCTTCGAGATGCTGGCATGGCTGTTCATGCGCCTGTCCGGCGTCGTGCTGATCATCCTGATCTTCGGCCACCTGTTCTCCAACCTGATGGTCGGCGAAGGCATCTCCGGCATCGGCTTCGGCTTCGTCGCCGGCAAGTGGGCCTCGCCGCTGTGGCAGTTCTGGGACCTGGCCATGCTGTGGCTGGCCATGCTGCACGGCACCAACGGCGTGCGCACCATCATCAACGACTACGCAGAGAAGCACGCAACCCGTGCATGGCTCAAGGGCATCCTGTACGTCGCAACGATCTTCATCATCGTGCTTGGCTCCCTGGTGATCTTCACCTTCGATCCATGCGTCACCGGCAGCACCCTGCCGCAGTGCTAAGTGGAACTCCCCTAGTTCCAGCCAATAGCCACAAAGATTTTTAGAAAAGAGAGCATCAAGAATGCAGGTACATAAGTACGACGTAGTCATCGTCGGTGCCGGTGGTGCAGGCATGCGTGCAGCGATCGAATCCGGTCAACGCGCACGCACCGCAGTGCTAACCAAGCTTTACCCAACCCGCTCGCACACCGGTGCGGCCCAGGGCGGCATGTGCGCAGCACTTGCCAACGTCGAGGAAGACAACTGGGAGTGGCACACCTTCGACACCATCAAGGGTGGCGACTACCTGGTTGACCAGGACGCAGCCGAGGTCATGGCGAAGGAAGCCATCGACGCCGTGCTGGACCTGGAGAAGATGGGCCTCCCATTCAACCGCACCCCAGAGGGCAAGATCGACCAGCGCCGCTTCGGCGGCCACACCCGCGATCATGGCAAGGCCGCCGTGCGCCGCGCCTGCTACGCAGCTGACCGCACCGGCCACATGATCCTGCAGACCCTGTACCAAAACTGCGTCAAGCACAACGTCGAGTTCTACAACGAGTACTACGTGCTGGACCTGCTGCTGGTCGAGGAGGATGCCTACCGCGAGGACGGCACCGCCTACAAGCAGAAGCGCGTTGCCGGCGTCGTGTCCTACGACCTGGCTACCGGCGAACTGCACGTCTTCCAGGCCAAGTCGGTCATCTTCGCCTCGGGCGGCGCCGGCAAGGTCTTCAAGACCACCTCGAACGCGCACACCCTGACCGGTGACGGCATGGGCATCGCCTTCCGCGCAGGCCTGCCGCTGGAGGACATGGAGTTCTTCCAGTTCCACCCAACGGGCCTGGCCGGCCTGGGCATCCTGCTCACCGAGGGCGCCCGCGGCGAAGGCGCGATCCTGCGCAACTCGGATGGCGAACGCTTCATGGAGCGCTACGCACCGACCATCAAGGACCTGGCCCCACGCGACATCGTCGCCCGCGCCATGGCCAACGAAGTGCGCGAAGGCCGCGGCTGCGGTCCGAACAAGGACTACGTGCTGCTGGATTTGACCCACCTGGAACCGGAGCACATCGAATCCAAGCTGCCGGACATCACCGAATTCGCCCGCACCTACCTGGGTGTGGAGCCATTCACCGATCCGGTTCCGGTCTACCCGACCGCGCACTACGCCATGGGCGGCGTGCCAACCAACATCAACACCGAAGTGCTGCAGGACAATGACACCGTCATTCCTGGCCTGTACGCTGCCGGCGAGGTCGCCTGCGTTTCGGTGCACGGCTCCAACCGCCTGGGCACCAACTCGCTGCTGGACATCAACGTGTTCGGCAAGCGCGCCGGCGTGGCAGCTGCCGAGTACTCCAAGACCGCCGACTTCGTCGAGCTGCCTCAGAACCCGGAAGCCTTCGTGTCCGCACAGCTTGAAGGCGTGCTGAACGGCACCGGCACCGAGCGTGTCGCCGAGCTGCGCTCGATCCTGCAGGAGACCATGGACGCCAACGTCCAGGTGTTCCGCGACGAGCGTTCGCTGAAGGAAGCGCGCGACGTGATCGAGGATCTGCGCCGCCGCTACAAGAACATCAGCATCCAGGACAAGGGCAAGCGCTTCAACCTGGATCTGCTCGAAGCCGTCGAGCTGGGCTTCCTGCTCGACTTGGCCGAGGTCATCACCGTTGCCGCATTGCACCGCAAGGAATCCCGCGGCGGCCACTACCGCGAGGACTACCCAGACCGCGACGATGAGAACTTCATGAAGCACTCGATGTCCTACCGCGACGCAGAAGCCGTCACCGAGGACATCAAGGGCATCCGCATGGAGACCAAGCCAGTGGTCTTTACCCGTTACCAGCCAATGGAGCGTAAGTACTAATGAGCACCGAACTGCCAGAACCACCGTCAAAGATCGAGCTGAAGCCAGGCGTCGGCGGCGGCGGAGAAGTTCCAAGCTTCGACATCACCCTGCGCGTTCGCCGCTACCTGCCAGAGGCTACCGCAGACGCATACTGGGAAGATTTCAAGCTGACCATGTACGGCACCGACCGCGTGCTGGACGCCCTGCACAAGGTCAAGTGGGACCACGACGGCACCCTGTCCTTCCGCCGTTCCTGCGCCCACGGCGTGTGCGGTTCCGATGCCATGCGCATCAACGGCCGCAACCGCCTGGCCTGCAAGACCCTGCTCAAGGACCTGGACACCTCCAAGCCGATCACCGTTGAAGCCATCAAGGGCCTGCCCCTTGAAAAGGACCTCATCGTCGACATGGAACCGTTCTTCCAGTCCTACCGCGAGATCATGCCATTCCTGATCTCCAAGGGCCACGAGCCAACCAAGGAACGCTACCAGTCCGCCGAGGACCGCGAGCGCTTCGACGACACCACCAAGTGCATCCTGTGCGCTGCGTGCACCAGCTCGTGCCCGGTCTTCTGGACCGATGGCCAGTACTTCGGCCCGGCCGCGATCGTCAACGCGCACCGCTTCATTTTCGACTCGCGCGATGATGCAGGCGACATGCGCCTGGAGATCCTGAACGACAAGGAAGGCGTGTGGCGCTGCCGCACCACCTTCAACTGCTCCGAAGCATGCCCACGCGGCATCCAGGTGACCAAGGCCATCGCCGAGGTCAAGCAGGCAATCCTGGCACGCACCGTCTAAGTGCCGGAATAGGCCCGAACCGCCCAGCGGTTCGGGCCTTTTTGCACCCCTTCAACTCCTGCGCGAGTCGTGGCATGATGGGCAGTACTCGCCCTTTTCCCAATGCACCACAACGCGCAGGAGCAAAACATGGCCAGTGAACCAACATCGACAACCCAGGCAGGCATCCCGGCAGCCAGCGACCGCAACTCGCTGACCGTGGGCCCCAACGGGCCGATCGTGCTGCACGACCACCACCTGATCGAGACCCTGCAGCATTTCAACCGGATGAACGTGCCCGAACGCCGCCCGCATGCCAAGGGCGCCGGCGCCTTCGGCGAATTCGAAACCACCGAGGACGTCTCGGCATATACCAAGGCCGCCCTGTTCCAGCCCGGAGTGAAAACCGAAACGCTGCTGCGCTTCTCCACCGTCGCTGGCGAGCTCGGCTCCCCCGACACCTGGCGCGATGTGCGCGGCTTCGCGCTGAAGTTCTACACCACCGAAGGCAATTTCGACATGGTCGGCAACAACACCCCGGTGTTCTTCGTGCGCGACCCGATGAAGTTCCCGCACTTCATCCGCTCGCAGAAGCGGCTGCCCGATTCCGGGCTGCGCGACGGCACCATGCAGTGGGACTTCTGGACGCAGAACCCCGAATCCGCCCACCAGGTCACCTACATCATGGGCCAGCGCGGCCTGCCCAAGACCTGGCGGGAGATGAACGGCTACGGCTCGCACACCTACATGTGGGTCAACGCGGCCGGCGAGAAATTCTGGGTCAAGTACCACTTCCTGAACAAGCAGTCCGAGAAGTTCGAGACCATGCGCGGTGCGCAGGCCGAGGAGCTGGCCGGGGCCGACGCCGACTTCCACCGCCGCGATTTGTTCGAGGCGATCAAGGCCGGCAACTTCCCGCAATGGGACCTGTACGTGCAGGTCATGCCCTACGAGGAGGCGAAGACCTACCGCTTCAACCCCTTCGACCTGACCAAGGTCTGGTCCAAGAAGGACTATCCGCGCATCAAGGTCGGCACCCTGACGCTGAATAGGAACCCGGAGAACTTCTTCGCGCAGATCGAGCAGGCGGCCTTCTCGCCGGGGAACATGGTTCCGGGCATGGGGATGAGCCCGGACAAGATGCTGCTGGGCCGCAACTTCGCCTACGCGGACGCCCAGCGCTACCGCATCGGCACCAACTTCCAGCAGCTGCCGGTGAACAAGCCCAAGTGCCCGGTGCACTCGTACAATTTCGAAGGGAACATGACCTACGAGCACACCGGCGATCGCAGCGTCTACGCGCCGAACTCCTTCGGTGACTCGTGGAGCGATGAAACCGGTCCGGCGGAGAATTCCTTCGAGTCCGACGGCGAGCTGGTCCGCGAGGCCTACACGCTGCGCAAGGACGACGGGGACTTCGTCCAGCCCGGCATCCTGGTCCGCGAGGTGATGGACGATGCCCAGCGCGCCGAGCTGGTCGAAACCGTCACCGGGGCGCTGGACGGGGTCATCGAGCCGGTGCTGTCCAACGCGATCGAGTATTGGAAGAACATCGACGCCGATACCGGAGCGAAGATCGAAGCGAACGTGCGCGCCAAATAGGTTCCCGCGAACACAGCAGGTCCCCGCGAAATCCTTCGCGGGGACCTGCTGTGCCCTTGGGTGCTAGCGTGCCACGCCGCTGAGCTCAGCCGCCGAGGCATCGACCGGGTTGTCCTGCGTGCCGTCGTCTTCCGCAACCACGTTCTCTTGCTTGTCCTCCGGGGAATCTTGCGACCCCTGCTGCGCAGGGACTTCTTCGCCGTTGAACACCTTGCGTACTCGTTCGATGTCAAGGGACTTGTCCCACCAGGCGATGAACAAGGTGGCGACGGCATTGCCGCAGAAGTTCACCAGGGCGCGGCATTCGGACATGAACTTGTCAATGCCGAAGATCAGCATGATGCCGGCCGCCGGGATGGTTCCCAAGGTGCTCAAGGTTGCGGTCAGTGCGATGAAACCGCCGCCTGCGACGCCCGCCGCACCCTTGGAGGTCAGCAGCATGACTGCGAGCATGCCGATCTGCTGGCCCACGGTCAGGTCGGTATTCGTGGCCTGGGCGATGTACACGGCCGCGAGCGAGAGGTAGATGGCAGCACCGTCGAGGTTGAAGCTGTATCCGGTCGGCACCACCAGCCCCACGGTTTCCTTCTTCACCCCTGCATGCTCGAGCTTCTTCATCAGCCCGGGAAGCGCCGGCTCCGCCGTGGACGTGCCCAGGATCAGCAGCAGCTCCTCACGGAAGTGCTTGAGCATCTTGAAGATGTTCAGCCCCAGGAACGCCATGATTCCGCCGAGGAAGAAGACCACGAAAATGATCGAGGTGCCGTAGAACAGCAGGATCAGCCACCCCAAGCTGGAGAGCGTTTCCACCCCGTATTTGCCCACGGCGAAGGCCATGGCACCGAAGGCGCCCAGCGGTGCCGCCTTCATGATGAAATTCAGCACCTTGAAGATCACCGTGGTCAGCCGTTGCACCAGATCCAGCACCGGGCCGCCGATCTTGCCCACGGCGTTGATCGCGATGCCGAACACGACCGCCATGAAAATGATCTGCAGGATGTCTCCTTCGACGAACGGAGACGCCACGGAGCCGGGAATAATGTGGGTCAGGAACTCCCACCATTGCTGGTTCTCGCCCCTGTCGATGAGTTCAGCTGCCTGGCCGGAGGTTTCGAGCTTGCTGGCGTCCGCGTTCACGCCATCGCCCAGACGGAAGATGTTGATCGCTACCAGGCCCAGCAGCATGGCGCAGATCGTGCCGATCTGGAAATAGCCCAGCGCCTTGAGCCCGGTGGCACCGACCTTTTTCAGGTCGGCAACGCTGGCGATGCCCCCGACGATGGTCAGGAAGACGATCGGCCCGATCAGCATTTTCATCGCTTCCACGAATGTGGTGCCGATCGGCTGCATGGACTGGCCGGTTTCCGGTGCCAGCCAGCCGAGGATGATGCCGGCGACAATGGCGACCAGGACCCAGAAGTACAGCTGCCGGTACAGTGGCCGGCGAGCCGGCTGGATGCTTTCGCTCTGCATGGTCTTGCCCATGATTCCTACCTCAGTGTTGGAATAAGCCTTGCTCCGTGGATCTGCTCGTGCTCGGGAGCGGGGCTTGGAAAAATTCAGGGAGCCGCGATGCAATATTCGCGGCCTGGTGGCGCGCCCCGGAAGGGGCGCGCGTTAGACCTAGACAGCGGCCAGTGTGCTGCTCAGTGCTGCCACGATGGCGTCGGTGACGGTCTCGGTATCCGCAGTGCCGCCGATGTCGCGGGTCAGCTGCCCGGCCGCGGTGGCTGCTTCGATAGCCGCTTCGACCTGGCGGGCTTCGGCTTCCAGCCCGAAGTGCTCCAGCATCAGCGCGGCGCTGGCGATCGCGCCGATCGGATTGCAGATCCCCTGCCCGGCGATGTCCGGGGCAGTACCGTGCACCGGCTCGAACATGGACGGGAAGCGGCGTTCGGGGTTCAGGTTGGCGCTGGCGGCCAGCCCCAGGCTACCGGCCAGGGCGGAGCCCAGATCCGAGAGGATGTCGGCGTTCAGGTTCGAGGCGACAACCACGGACAGATCCTCGGGATTGAGGATGAACTTGGCGCTCATCGCGTCAACCAGCACGCTTTCGGTGCGCACATCCGGGAATTCCTGCGCTACGCGCTCGAAGGTCTCGTCCCACAGCACCATGCCGTACTGCTGCGCATTGGACTTGGTGACCGAGGAGACCTTCTTCACCGTGCGGGTGCGGGCCAGCTCGAAGGCGAAGCGGATGATCCGCTCGCAGCCCTTTTCGCTGAACAGCGCCGTCTGCAGCGCGATCTCATTGCCCGGCCCGCGCCCCGACAGGTTGCGCCCGCCCAGCCCGGCATATTCGCCTTCGCTGTTCTCGCGCACGACGATCCAGTCCAGCTCGGTGTCATCGGCCTTGCGCAGCGGCGAGGTCACGCCGGGAAGGAACTTGACCGGGCGGATATTGGCCCACTGGTCGAAGTTCTGCGTAATGTTCAGGCGCAGGCCCCAGAGGCTGACGTGGTCTGGAACATTCTCCCAGCCTACGGCGCCGAAGTAGATCGAGTCGAAGCTCTTCAGCGCCTCCAGGCCGTCCGGGGCCATCATGACCCCGTGCTTGGCATAGTACTCGCAGCCCCAGTCGAATTCGGTCCATTCGAAGGCGAACTTGCCATTGGATTGCGCGGCAACGGCTTCCAGCACCGTGCGGCCGGCGGCGACCACTTCCTTTCCGACACCGTCTGCGGGAATGGAAGCGATCTTGAATACTCGGGTCTGGCCCATGGTTTCCTCCTTGGTCTAAGTGGTCCGCATCACGTGCGAACTTGGTATCAATTAGACCGGGCCCCTGGCATCGCGTCTAAGACCGAATATGCATACGCCGAATAGGGCCGTCCTATAGATGCTGGCCAGGTTGGGTTTCTGCATACTGCTGGGCGAGGCTCAAGAAGGATTGGGCTGCCGGGGTCAGGTTGTCCTGCCGGCTGATGATCGCCACATGCAGCTGCGTGACCGGTTCCAGACGAGCCACGCGCAGCCCGGAACGGCGCGCAATTGGTGCCCATGAAATCGGCAGGATGGCGTGCCCGACTCCTGCGAGCACCATCGGGAGAATCGAGGTGCGGTGGGCAACTTCGGCGACGATGCGCAGGTCCACGCCGCCGGCCACCAGGTCGTCCACCACTGAGCGCATGAGCGAGCCACGCTGCGAAACGATGATGCGTTCGCCGCCGAGGTCCCGGCTGTCCAGCGTTTCGCCCGGCCCGAAGCTGTCCGCCAGCGGACTGATGATCAGCATCAGCGGCTGGCGCTCCAGCTGCACCACGTCGACCCCGGGGGCGGCAATCGGCCGGTCCGCGCCGAGCAGGCCGATCTCGCTGCTCCCGGAGCGCACCGAGCTGACCACCTCGTCGACGGTGAAGGCGGCAGCAGTGCTGACGGAAATCTGCGGATGCAGCTGGGTGTACCGGGCAATCAGGGTGGTCAGCGGCTCGATGGCCGGCGACGGCATGGCCGAAAGTTCCAGCCGCCCGCGGTGGATCCCCTTGAGCTCTGCCATGGCCGACCGCGCGGCATCCAGATCCCGAACCACCAGCCGAGCCGGGCCCAGCAGCTCCTTGCCCGCTTCGCTGAGCACGACGCGGCGGCCGACCCGGTGGAAGAGCGGCAATCCGATTTCCTGTTCGAGGCTCTTGATCGTCTGGGACAGCGAAGGCTGCGCGATGAGCAGGTGCTCGGCGGCGCGGCTGAACCCCTCGTGATCTGCTACTGCCAGGAAGTACTTCAACTGCCGGACGTCCATTTTCTGCCTCTCCTGCGCCATGGCTGCGTCGCGGCGCCTCCCACCATTATGTGAGCAGGAGCACCTGAATGCCGATTCGTGTGTCGTTGCGGGCAGAAAAATCCCGTGCTGCCTATCGGCAGCACGGGATGCGCTAGGATCCGAGTTCGATGTCCTCGCTGAAGTTCCACTCCCCACCACGGGTATCAAACAGCTGGATGCGATCGGCGGTGAAGGACAGCCGCGTCCCGGCCAGCGCTGCCTGCGCGGCGTCCAATTGCTCCGCCGGCACGTTCTGCGCGATGGTCAGGTGCGGATGGTAGGCGAAGGCCGATTCGTGCCGCAGCGCGTCGCCCAGCAGCGCACGGTGCAGCGCCCAGCATTCATCGGCGCCGGTATCCAGCGGCAGGAACACGACGTCGCTGGCCGGCCGGAAGGTCTGCGCAGCACCGAGTTCGATGCCGAAGGGCTGCACCGCGGCGGCCACCCGGCGCACCTGGTCGGCGGCCTTCTCCCAGGAATTCAGGTAGGACCCGGACACCAGGGTGATATGCGGAGCGATCGGCGCGGTGGCCTCTCCCCCGTATTCCTCGCGCCACGCGCGCAGCGTCTCCCGGTGCGGCTGCGGCACCGGGATCACTACGCCCAGGGTGTACTCGAAGACCATTGGCTCAGCTAGATTCCCAGCGGCGGCAGGAAGCCGACCTTCTGGTAGACATCGGAGACAGTCTTGGAAGCGACTTCGCGGGCCTTCGCGGCACCGGCCAGCAGCAACCGGTCCAGCTCCGCCGGGTCATCCAGCAGCTCCAGGGTGCGGGTGCGGATCGGGGCCAGGCGCTCCACGACGGCGTCGGCGACGGCCACCTTCAGGTGGCCGTACATCTTGCCCTCGAACTCTTCGACCAGCTGGGGCACATGCTTGCCGGTGACCGCGGCCAGGATGTCCAGCAGGTTCGAGACCCCTGGCTTCTCGGCCTTGTCGTAGGCCACCACGGAGCCGGCATCGGTCACCGCGGACTTGATGCGCTTGGCGATCAGCTTCGGCTCGTCGAGCACGTTGATCAGGCCGGCCGGCGACTCGGCGGATTTGGACATCTTCGAGGTCGGGTTCTGCAGGTCGTAGATGCGTGCGCCCTCCTTCGGGATGAACGCCTCGGGCACGGTGAAGGTCTCGCCGAAACGGTGGTTGAAGCGCTTGGCCAGATCGCGGGCCAGCTCCACGTGCTGGCGCTGGTCATCGCCCACCGGAACGCCCTGCGGCTGGTAGAGCAGGATGTCGGCGGCCATCAGGATCGGGTAGGTGAACAGCCCGACGCTGGCGGCGTCCGCGCCGCCCTTGGAGGACTTGTCCTTGAACTGGGTCATGCGGCTGGCTTCGCCGAAGCCGGTGATGCAGTTCAGCACCCAAGCCAGCTGCGCGTGCTCGGGCACCTGCGACTGGACGAACAGGGTGGACTTCTCCAGGTCGATGCCGCCGGCGATGAACTGCGCGGCGGTCTTGCGGGTGCGGGCGCGCAGCTCGGCCGGATCCTGGGTCACGGTGATCGCGTGCATGTCCGGGATGAAGAAGAAGGCGTCGTGGTCGTCCTGGGTCTTGACCCAGTTGACCAGGGCGCCCAGGTAGTTGCCCAGGTGCAGGGAGTCGCCCGAAGGCTGCATGCCCGAGAGAACGCGGGGCTTAGTCATGAAAAAATCCTTAGAACTGGTAGTCGACGACCAGCGGTGCATGGTCGGAGAAGCGCAAATCGTAGGCCGAGGCGCGGTCCACGTGGGACTTGATGGCCTTGCCGGCCAGCGCCGGGGTGGCCATGTGGTAGTCGATGCGCCAACCGGCGTCGTTGTCGAAGGCCTGCCCGCGGAAGGACCACCAGGTGTACGGTCCCTGCACGTCGCCGGCCAGTTCGCGCGCCACATCCTTGTAGCCGATTTCCGGGCCGAAGAAGCCGTCGAAGTAGGCGATTTCCTCGTCCATCACGCCGGCGCGCTTGTTGTGGTTCGGCTTCCAGTTCTTGATGTCCTTCTGCGTGTGCACGACGTTCAGATCGCCCACCACCAAAACGTGGTCCTTCTCGTTCTTCAGCTCCACCAGGCGCACGTTCATGCGCTGCAGGAAGCGGTACTTGTCCTCCTGCTTCTGCGTGCCCAGCTCGCCGGAGTGGACGTAGGCGGAGACCACGGTGAAGATCTCGCCGTTGACCTCGAAGTCGGCCTCCACCCAGCGGCCGGATTCGGCGAAGTAGTCCTCGCCGATGTGCTCGCGCACGGCGACCGGCTCGGTGCGCGAGAGCACTGCGACCCCGGCGCGGCCCTTGTCCTTGGCTTCGGCGTGCAGAATATGCCAACCCTCGCCGATCAGCTCGCGCAGAATCTTGTCCGGTGCGCGCACTTCCTGCAGGCACAGGATGTCCACGTCGCGGGCGGCAATCCAGTCGGCCATATTGCGCTTGTAGGCGGCGCGGATGCCGTTGACGTTGACCGACGCGACGCGCAGCGCGCCGGCGTCCTTGCTGAGAATTTCCACACTGGTAGGTATCACCATTCCACCTTACAAAACTATGTGCCCTATTACGCGCTGATCTGGCCTGCGCCGGAATCCACGCAACGAAAAGGGGCAACGCTTTCGCGTTGCCCGGATCGGTTAGTCGATGATTTCGCCGTCCATCGGCTTGGCCGGCTTGATCATGTCCCGCGCATTCGCCGCGGTCATCTGGATCGTCTCCAGCGCCCGGTCGATCATGCCCTCGTAGTCCTCGCCCTTCGCCTCGCGTTGCTCGGCGATCACCCGGGCCTGCACCTGGACGATCTTGAACGAATGATCCAGCTTCATGTCGCGCTGGCTGGTGGATTCGTCGACGATCACCGAGCCGGACTGGGCGCGCGGGGTGGCCGCCGCGGTCGCTTCACGCAGCGAGCTGTTGAGCTTGTCGGCGCCGCGCTTGAGGCCGAACATCATGAATGCGGCCAGCAGCAGCCAACCGGCGGAGATGACCACGACAAACCAGCCGACGATCTCATTGGAGTTGGCGGCGAAGACCACTGCCACCAGAAGGACGATGACCATGACGGCCATTGCCAGAGTTGATGCGTTGAGGGTGACTTTCTTGCCCTGCTTCGCGCTGCTGCCTAGAGGTTCCATGCCTCCAATTCTCGCACCATCACCCCGCTTCAAGCCAATTTGAACCCTGCCCTTTCGCCCACAGCGTGGCTAGCCGAACAGGCTGTGCAGATCCTGCCCGGACAGGCTCGCGCGAATCAGCAGGTAGCCGGCGATGCCCACCACCCAGCCGAGGGTTTCCTGGGCGTAGACCGCGGCCTTGGCCCCCATCTTCTGCATCCAGGCTTCGATGCGCGGCCCGGCCAGCGCACGCGCGCCCACCAGCGCCAGGGCAGGCACGATCATCACCAGGCAGTAGCCGATGAGCGCGAGCAGCTGCACGCTGGTGCCCCAGCCGGCACCCTGCATCACCCCGACGGCCGCCAGGTAGGGAAGCATCGTGGGCAGTTCCAGCAGGCCAGCGACCAGCGCCAGTGCCACCAGCCCGGTGCGGGTATCCAGAGCGGTGCCCAGGCGTCCGCGCAGCCGCCGCGGCACCTGCTCGATAGCCTCCGTTGATTCTGGGGCGTGGGCTGCGGATCCCCCGCCGCTATGCACCCCGCCGCTATGCGCGGCGGCTTTCTTCCGCGCGCTGGCCGCCTTCTGCGCATCGGTGCGGTAGGTCAGCGCCCAGATGATCATCAGCGCGCCAACCGCCATGCCCGCCAGCCGGAAGAACCGGTGTTCGAAGATGCTGGGGTCGATGAGCAGCAGCCCGCTGCGCAGCAGCACCCCGATGACCCAGTAGAAGCCGGCGATGACCATGAGGTAGGCCAGCACCTTGCCGATGGCCTCGCGGCGCCCGCGCAGCAGCAGCCACAGCGGGATGACCAGGGTGCCGATGCTGGTCGAGTCGATCAGCGCCAGGATGACCAGGGAAAGTTCGGGATTGCTCGTGATGATATCCATGGTTTCCACTCTTCCGTGCCTTGCCGCAATGCGGTATCGGCCAGTGGTCTGCACTTTCTCCTCCTTAAGGGGGATACCCGGCGGGCAGGGCGTCGGGGATGCTGGAAGCATGAACTTCATTCGGCGGATAGGCAGCGGCGACAAGGAGCCCGAGGTCGTCGGCACCTATCTGGTGCTGACGGTGATCCTGCACCTGGCCGGGCTGTCCAACCCTCCGTGGGTCGCGATCGGCGGCTACGAGTGGATTGTGCTGCTGCTGATCGGCCTGGCCGCCGTGCTGGTGCGCCGCCGGTTCCTGCTCGCCAGCACGCTGATCGTGCTGCTGTGCGGTGCCGGCCTGCTGGCGGTGGGCAGCATCGGCGGGTACTTCCTGCTCTTCGAGTGCGTCTTCGGCCTGTTCCTGCTCGGCTCTTCCAGGCTCCGGACGGTGGCCTTCGCGCTGCTGTGCCTGGCCGCCATCGTGCTGGGCATCGCCACCTGGCTGGGCAGCGGTGATCCGCAACAGGTGGTGCTGAGCCTGTTCATGGCCGGCTTCATCCTGTTCACCCCGATGCTCTGGGCGCAGAATGTGCGCACGGCCAAGGACCTGGCCACCGCGGAGGCCCAGCGGGTGCAGGCGGTGCAGTCCGCGGCGGCGGCCCGCGAAGACCAGCTGGTGGCGGAACACGAGTTCTCGCGGGTCGAGGAGCGCACCGCCTTGGCCAGGGAGATGCATGACGTGCTGTCGGCCAGGTTCTCCTCGATCGCCCTGCTGTCCGGCGCGCTGCTGCCCTCGGCGCCGGAAACGGTGCGCGCCCCGCTGCAGAGCATCCGCGACGAGTCGGTGTCCGGGCTGGAAGACATGGCCGGCATGGTGCGGATGCTGCATTCTGGCGGGCCGGCGCTGCAGGCGCGGATCGAGGACCTGCCCGAGCTGGTCGCAGGGTTCGGCAGCCCGGTGCGCTGGGAGTACCGGGTGGCACGGCCGCAGCGCTTCTCCCCGGCGGTGCACACCGCCGCGCACCGCACGGTCGCCGAGCTGCTGGTCAACCATGCCAAGCATGCCCCGGGCACCGATCTGGAGCTGAGCGTCATCCAGGACCGGAATCTGTCCATCACCGCGCGCAACGCCATGGGGCATGATGCCGGATCGTCCCCGGGCGCCGGAACCGGGCTGGAGAACATCAAGACCCGCGTCGCCGCGCTGGGCGGGCACGTCGAGGTGCGCAACGGCGCGGATTTCGCGGTGCACGTCGAATTCCCTGAAACAACGGAGGAAGAATGAAAGTGCTGATCGTCGATGACCATGCCACCGTCCGCATGGGCATCCGGCTGGTGCTGCAGGCGGCCGATGACCTGGAGGTCGTCGGCGAGGCGGCGGACGGGCGCTCGGCCATTTCCATGGCCCGGGCCCTGTCCCCCGACGTGATCCTGATGGACCTGCGCATGCCGGTGCTCGATGGCATCGAGGCCACCAAGGTGCTGCACGAGAAGTACCGGGTCGTGGTGCTCACGACCTTCGATGATGACGAATACCTGTTCGGCGCGCTGCAGGCCGGCGCGCACGGGTTCTTGCTCAAGAGCGCCGAGCCGCAGGCGATCATCCTGGGCGTGCGGGCCGCCGCGCGCGGCGAATCGGTGCTCGATCCGCAGGTGACCGCCCGGATCCTGGCCCGGGCGCTGGCGGTGCCCGAGGCCGCGGCGCTGCCGGAGCTGACCGGCCGGGAACAAGAGGTGCTGCAGGGCATCGGCGAGGGGCTGAGCAACCCGCAGCTGGCGCAGCGCCTGGGCATCGGGCAGAGCACCGTGAAGACGCATGTCTCCCAGGTGCTGGCCAAGCTCGGGGTGTCAACCAGGCTGCAGGCGGCGAGGATCGCCTACGGGGCTACCAGCTCACCAGGCAGAACGGGTGGTCCTGCGGATCCAGGTACACCCTGAAGGTCTTGGTGCCTTCGCCGGTGGCGCGGGCGCCCAGGTGCAGCACCTGCTCTTCGGCCAGGTCCAGGTCGGCGACCTTCACGTCGATATGCGCCTGCTGCGGGTGCACATGCCCCGGCCATTGCGGCGCCACATAGGGGCTGACCGCCTGGAAGGCGAGCGCAGGATGATCCGGGGCATCGCCAATGGAGACCCAGTCGGGCTCGTTGTCGATGCGCACCATTCCGAGGAGCTGTTCATAGAATCCGGCCAGTGCATCGGGGTCCTCGCAGTCGATGACCATGGCCTGCCATGTGCCAATCATGTGGCCATTATCCGCGCAGCTTTGCTCCGCGTCTACCAGGACTCAGCCATTGCGCAGGTGCAGTGGTCGATCAGCGCCTGCACGCGGGCCGGGATCTGCACCCCCTTGGGCGTGATGGCCACCACCGCGTTCGGGTAGTTGGGCGCCTTCAGCTCGCGGAAGGCCAGCGGGCGGCCCTCGATGGAGACCTCGGCGTTGTTCGGGCGGCGCATGAGCAGCCCGTAGCCCAGGCCGCGGCCCACCATCGCGGCCACCAGGATCATCTGCGGGACCGAGGCGGTGATCTTCGGGACCAGGCCCTGGGAGGCGAAGAGCTGCATCTGGTGCTGGGTGCTCGGGTCGGACTCGTAGACGATCAGCGATTCGTCAACCAGGTCCGCCAGTTCCAGCGGGCGGTCGAGCTTGGCCAGCCGATGCTCGGGGTGCAGCACCACCTGCATCTCGGTCTGGTAGATCGGCTGCTTGTCCATGTCGGCGGGCAGCTGCAGGTCGTAGACGAAGGCGACGTCGATCTCGCCCCCGCGCAGCGCCGGCAGCAGCTCGTCGTGGGTGCCCACGCGCACATCGAGCTTCACCTCGGGGTGGTCGAAGCCTTCCAAGGTGGCCGGGATCAGGTGCGGGGAGAGCGAGGCGAAGCAGCCGAAGCGCACCGGCCCGCGCAGCGCCCCCTCGGTTTGCGGAAATGTTGCGCGCAGCTCCCCGACCTCGGCAAGGATCTTGCGGGCCATCGCGGCGAAGTGCTGGCCGGAGGCGGTGAGCCGGATGCCATGGGCCTTGCGGCGCAGGCACAGGGTCTCCCCGGCGTGCTTCTCGATGGCGGTGATGGCCTGCGACAAGGCGGATTCCGAAATCTTCAATTCGCTGGCCGCCGATCCCAGGGTGTCGTGGACGGGCAATTCGGCCATGATTTCCAGATGCCGCATCGAGTACATAAGCCAGCCTTCAGAAGTTTTGCAGATATTTGAAGTTTACCTTACCTATGAGGGGTGCCACACTGGAGTGACCCAAAACTCACCAGCCAGTGATCGATGACTCGATCGCGGCTCGCAAGGGAAGCACACATGACTTCAACAGCACACGCCGGAAAGGCCACGCAGCGCCGCGTAGCATTCGCGACGGTCATCGGAACCACCGTTGAGTGGTACGACTTCTTCATCTACGCCACGGCGGCTGGCCTGGTCTTCAGCCAGCTGTTCTTCGAGCCTGCCGGCCAGGACATCGCGCTGCTGATCTCCTTCGCCTCGGTGGGCTTGTCCTTCCTCTTCCGTCCGCTCGGCGCGTTCTTGGCCGGGCACTTCGGCGACAAGATCGGCCGCCGCGCCATGCTGGTGCTCACCTTGGCCCTGATGGGTGCTTCCACCACGCTGATCGGCGTGCTGCCGACCTTCGAGACCGCAGGCCTGTGGGCACCGGTGCTGCTGTTGCTGCTGCGCATCCTGCAGGGCATCTCCGCCGGCGGCGAATGGGGCGGCGCGGTGCTGATGGCAGTGGAGCACGCTCCGGAGAACGGCCGCGGCCGTGCCGGTTCCTACCCGCAGGTCGGCGTGCCGCTGGGCATGCTGCTGGCCTCGGGCACCATGGCGCTGATGACCGGCGTGATCTCCCCCGGCGAGCAGTTCCTCGAATGGGGCTGGCGCATTCCGTTCCTGGTCTCGATCGTGCTGATCGCCGTGGGCTACTTCGTGCGCCGCTCGGTGGACGAGTCCCCGGTCTTCGAGGAGATCAACGAGCAGAAGGCGCAGACCGCTGTGCCGATCCTGGTGCTGTTCAAGAAGCATTGGCCGCTGGTCATCATCGCGGCCCTGGTCTTCGCCGGCAACAACGCCGCCGGCTACATGACCACCGGCGGCTTCTTCCAGGCCTACACCACCGATCCCGAGGGCCCGGTGGGCCTGGAGCGCACCGACGTGCTGATCGCCGTGGCCTTCGGCGCCGCAGTCTGGCTGCTCATGACCCTGGTGGCCGGCTTCCTGGCCGACAAGATCGGGCGCAAGCGCACCTACCAGCTGGGCTTCATCATCCTCGCCGCCTCCCTGTTCCCGGTCTTCGCACTGGTGAACTCGGGCTCGCTGGCCCTGCTGTACGTGGCCTTCGGGCTGTTCTCCATCGGCCTGGGCCTGACCTACGGCCCGCAGGCGGCCCTGTACTCCGAGCTGTTCCCGGCTTCGGTCCGCTTCTCCGGTGTCTCGATCTCCTACGCGATCGGCGCGATCGTCGGCGGCGCGTTCGCTCCGACCATCGCCCAGGCGCTGGTGCAGGCCACCGGCGGAACCACCGCGGTGGCCGTCTACCTGCTGGTCGTCGTCGCGCTTTCCTTCACCGCGGTCAGCATGATCCGCGACCGCTCGGGCATCGATCTGTCCTTCCGCAACCAGGCGGAGCAGGAAGTCGGCGCACTGGTCTTCGACAAGCGCCGCGCTGATGCGGTGAAGGCGACCCAGGACGCCTAGGCACTGCTGAGAAAAAGCCCGATGGTCCACGGCCATCGGGCTTTTTTCTGTTCGCGCCTATTTCAGCTTGGTGCGCAGCACCTCCAGGCGCTGGCGGTACTCGGTTTCGTCGATCTCGCCGCGGGCGTAGCGTTCGCGCAGCACCGATTCGGCACCGGCCGCTGGCGTCAAATGCCGTCGGCGGGCAGTGAAGATGATCAGGCCGAGGAGCAGGATCCAGAAGATCGGGATCAGGATGAACCAGCCCGGGCCGTGCCCGTAATGCGCTGGCATGGCCGAGAGGATCAGTGCGGTAGTCATGATTGCTCCTTGCGTCGTTCGGGGCCTTGCTGCCCCATGACTCCACTCTCCCGCCCAGCGTGGGTTCGCGCGTCGGCCTGCGGAAGCCACTTGCCGTACTCCCTGCGCAGGCCCTGCGGCATACCGTCCTACTCCCTCGGGGTCCCCGGGGGTGAGCAGCCCGGATTCGTAGGCGAGGACCACCAGCGAGGTGCGATCGCGCACAGCCAGCTTGCCGATGATTCGCGAGACGTGGGTCTTGGCGGTGAGCGGGGTGATGAACAGCGCCGCGGCGATTTCCGCGTTGGTCTTGCCCAAGCCGATATGCACCAGCACCTCGCGCTCGCGCGCGGTCAGCTCCTGCAGCCGGTGGGCTTGGGGCAGCGTGGCCTGCGGGGTGCCGGAGGCGACCTGGGCCAGCAGCTTGCGTGTCACCGAGGGCGAAAGCAGCGAATCCCCGCCGGCCACCACGCGCACCGCCTCGATCAGCTGCGCCGGTTCGGTGTCCTTGACCAGGAACCCGCTGGCGCCGGCCCGGATCGAATCGATGATGTAGTCATCGAGTTCGAAGGTGGTCAGCATGATCACCCGGGTGTCCTGCAGCGCAGGATCCGCGGTGATGGCGGCGGCCGCGGCGATCCCATCCCCGTGGGGCATGCGGATATCCATCAGCACGATGTCCGGTTTTGCCTCGCGGGCAAGCTGCACCGCTTCGGTGCCGCTGCCGGCGGTGCCGAGCACCGCCATGTCCTCTTCTGCGGACAGCAGCGCGCTGAATCCGGCGCGGATCAGCGACTGGTCATCGACAATGATCACGCCGATCTTTGTTGGCGGTTGGCTCATAGGGTCTCCTGGGGTGCGGGGATGCGCACAATGATCGCGGTGCCGGGACGGGCAGCGCCGGGCAGGTTCGCCGGACCGAGGGAAACTGTCCCGCCCAGTTGCTGCACGCGTTCGCGCAGTCCGCGCAGGCCGTTGCCTTCCCCGGCGGCAGCCATGCCGATGCCGTCGTCGGCAATGGTTACTTCTGCTTGCGTATGATCCGCGGCGAAGGTGATGACTGCCCGGGTGGCGTGCGCGTGGCGGACAATATTGGTCAGCGACTCCTGCACCGCTCGGTAGATGGTGTTCTCCACGCGCTCATCCAGCCAGCCCGGCAGCAAATCCGGCGCTTCGTATTTCACCGACAGCTCGCCGGAGGATACGCCGGACACCAGTTCAGGCAGCTGCGCGATGCGCTGGCTGGGGATCCGCGGCGCATCGTGGCGCAGCACCGAGAGCACCTCGCGCACCTCGGCGAGCGCATGGGAGGAACCGGACTTGATGTTGCCCAAAGCCTCGATGAGCTGATCCGGGTCGGGGTCCTTCTGCGCCAGATGCAAAGCCACCGAGGCCTGCACGTTGATCATGGACAGCGAGTGGGCCACCACGTCGTGGATGTCGCGGGCCAGCACCAGCCGTTCCTCGTCGCGTTCGTGCCGCTGGCGTTCGGCTTCGGCCTTGCGCCGGTCCTCGCGGCGGTTGCGCCCGGCCCTGGCGAGCTCGCCGATGAGCAGCAGCACCGCCAGCCAGGCCAGCAGCAGGTAGATCCGCTGTTCGGCATGCTGCGCGGCCAGCAGCCAGGCCCCAACACCGAATACGATAGCAGCACCCCACGCCCACCAGCGGGCGCCGGACACCACAGCAATAACCAGGGCGGCCAGCAAGCTGAGCAGGAACGGTCCGAACGGGAACCCTGCGGCCAGGTAGGCCAGCGCGATGGCTGCGGCGCCGGCGGCCATGGGGCTCGGAGCCCGGCGGCGCAGCAGCAGCAAGGCCGGGCCGGCCAGCAGCAGCAGAAACGCCGCCGGCGGCAGGCTCCGGCCCTGGTGCGCGGCGACGGCGCCCGTGCCGGCGAGCTGGATCACCGCCACCGCGACGGGCAGGATGGCCAGCGGCGGGCGTCGACGGGTGCTCATGCACCGAGGATACTCCGGGCGCTGGCCTTGCGGCATCGGCCGGCGGGAGTAGCCGACTGCTCCACCGGGAGTATTCCAGCGATATCACCGAGTGCTGTTGCGCAGGATGCTGCAGGGATCAAAAAACCGGCAGCCCGTCTGGGCTGCCGGTTTTCTTGCGTCTACTTCGCGGCGTTGCGCTCCGCGGCTTCCACCACGTTGTTCAGCAGCATTGCGCGGGTCATCGGGCCCACGCCGCCCGGGTTCGGCGAAACCCAGCTGGCGGTCTCGTACAGCGCTGGATCGATATCGCCGGTGACCTTGCCGTCCACGCGGGAGACGCCCACGTCCAGCAGGATCGCTCCGGGCTTGGCGGTCTTGATCATGTGGGCCGAACCGGCGGCGGCGATGACCACATCGGCCTGCGCCAGCAGCTCGTCCAGGTTGGTGGTGCCGGTGTGTGCCAGGGTCACGGTGGCGTTGATGCTGCGGCGGGTCAGCAGCAGGCCGACCGGGCGGCCGATGGTCACGCCGCGGCCGACTACCAGCACGTGCTTGCCGTTCAGGTCGATGTCGTGGCGGGCCAGCAGGTCCACGCAGCCCAGCGGGGTGCACGGCAGCGGGGAGGTCATCGGGCGGTTGACGTTGGCAACCAGGCGGCCGAGGTTCATCGGGTGCAGGCCGTCGGCATCCTTGGCCGGATCCATGGCTTCCAGGATCACGTCCTGGTCGATGTGCTTGGGCAGCGGCAGCTGGACAATGTAGCCGGTGCAGTCAGGGTTCTCGTTCAGCTCCTTGACCTTGGCCAGCAGCTCGTCCTGGGTGGTTTCCTCGGGCAGGTCCACGCGAATGGATTCGATGCCCACCTCGGCGCAGTCCTTGTGCTTGCCGCCGACGTACCAGGCCGAGCCAGGGTCATTGCCGACCAGGATGGTGCCCAGTCCGGTGGTGTGCCCGGCAGCCTTGAGCGCGGCAACGCGTTCGGCCAGTTCCTGCTTGATGGCGGCCGCGGTGGCCTTGCCGTCGAGAATGCGTGCGCTCACGCGTATCCTTCCGTAGGTGCCCTGTTCAGGCGGATGGCATGCAAACCCAGGCGCGCGGCTCGCACGATTAGCTCCCTGGTGGTTACCCACCTAACGCCAGTCACGCCCTCCAGTGTAGCGAAAATGGCCTCGGGAATGACTTTGAAGTGTGCAGGGTTACCTTGATTGTGTACTCGACAATCGTGATCGGCGCAGGGCAAGCCGGGCTTGCCGCCGCCTACCATCTGGCCAAGCGCGGCATCGACTTCCTGGTGCTCGATGCGAACCCGGGCCCCGGCGGGGCCTGGCAGCATCGCTGGGATGCACTGACCCTGGGCACCGCGCACCATATCCACCCGTTGCCGGATTTCCCGCTTGAGGTGCAGGATTCAACGCGGCCGGCCTCCCAAGTGGTCTCCGAATACTATGCGGAATATGAGCGGCGCTTCGCGCTGCCGGTACGCCACGGCGCACCGGTGACCTCGGTGGAAAAAGACGGCGACGACTTCGTAGTGCACGCCGATGCCGAGTACCGGGCACGGACGATTATCAACGCCACCGGAACCTGGAGCAACCCGTTCTGGCCGGTCTACCCCGGGCAGTTCGACGGCCCGCAGGTGCATACCAACGGCTTCCGCTCCGCGCAGCAGTTCGCCGGCCAGCGCGTCCTGGTGGTTGGCGCCGGAGCCAGTGCCACCCAGTTCATCGTGCAATTGCGTGCTGCCGGAGTGGATACCCTGTGGTCCACGCGCAGCGCCCCGGACTGGCGCGAAGAACCCACCGGCGCCGAATGGGGCTTGGAGGTGGAACGCCAGGTCAATGAGCGCACCAGCGCGGGGCTGCCGCCGAAGTCAGTGGTAGGTACCACCGGGCTGCTGCTCACCGAGACCATGCGCGCAGGGATCGCCTCCGGCGCGCTGGTCTCGCGCGGGAAGATCGACCATCTGGAACCCGATGCGGTGGTCTTCACCGACGGGTCGCGCGAGCAGATCGACTCGATCCTGTGGGCCACCGGTTTCCGCCATGCCCACCGGCATTTGCGCGACTTGAAGCTGCACACCGCGGCCGGCGGCATTCTGCTGGAGGACGGCGTGGCAGCGGTTGAAGTGCCCGGGCTGTTCTTCGTCGGCTATGGCGCGTCGGCTTCAACTTTGGGTGCTACCCGGGCCGGGAGGAAGGCCGCGCTGGCGGCCAGCAAATTCCTGTCCGCGGTGGCGGTATAGCCTGCAGAGTTACTTCTTGCTGACCTTGGTGACCACGGTGGTGTATCCGGGTTTCGAGGCCGTCACCCACACGCCTAAGGTCTTCCGGGCATCGGCTTTGACGACCTTGTAGTTCGGCTTGGTGGCCTTGGGGATGATCTTTCCAGAGCGCGTCCATTGGTAGGAGATCTTTACGTTTTTAATGTTGTAGCTGCCTGCCGTGGCTTTCAAGGTCTTGCCGGTGGATTTCTTGCCGTTGATCACCGGCTTCTTCATCACCTTGAGCTTGGCTGGTGCGATCTTCCCGGTCGCAGTGCTGGTCACGGTCTTGGTGGTGTAGTTGGTCTTGGCATAAGCCACCGAGACCGAGATCCGTTGGTTCAGATCTGCTGGTTTGAGCGTGTAGGTTTTTGCCGTTGCATCCTTGATCTTCTTGCCACCGCGCAGCCACTGGTACTTCGTGGACTGGGCGGCTGGAGCCGACGTAGCTGCCGTGGCGGTGAGTTTCGAACCGACTTTTGCCGTTCCTGAGACCTTTGGCTTGGCAACCGTGATGGTTCCCTTGACGACTTTCACCGCGCTGCTGGTCGGCAGCCAGACCGATTCTCCATCCGCAGCATGCATTGTTACCCGTACAGAGATTTTGCGATTGGCGTAGGACTGAGGCGGGGTATAGGTTTTCGCTGTAGCCCGCGGAATCTCGAAACCGTCGACTAGCCACTGATAACGGCGTGCGAAGTCCGGGAAGTATGCGGAATCGAGGGAAGCGGTGAGCTTGTGTCCCACGATTTTGCTGCCGCTGATCGTTGGTTTGGCAATCGAGGCAACCGTAGCGGCGATTGGGGCACCATAGTTCATCGTGCCCTGCACCGAGGGGACCCATACTTCGCCGTTTTGACGAACTGCTTTCGTCTCGTAGCTCAGCGCGATGACTTTATTAGTGTCCTCGCGCACCAGCTGGTAGCTCTCCCCCACGGCGCCGGTAATCGGTTCGCCGTTGCGGGTCCACTGCAGGGCAGTGTATGGGTAGTTGGTCGTGGGTGCCAGCAAGGAATCGCCGACTACCGCCGCATCATGGCCCGCCAGCGACGGGTTCCTATTCAGTGAGATCCTGCCAAGCTGGACGGTATCGCGCACGCCAATGTGCCAGCTGGCTGCGTAGCTGACAGACTTCAGGTTCTCCTGTCCAGGGATCACCGCCTCGAAGTCGGTGAGTTCTGTCCTCAATCCCGCGTATCCGGCTTTATTCGCGGTGAATCCGGTGGGGCTGATCTGGCCCAGGATTCGTTCGCCGGTATATTCCCACGGCCTGAGCACACGGCCATCCACCGTTATCACCGGTTCAATTTCCGCACTGGCACCGATCTTCAGTTCGATGAGCGGCTTGGTGTAGCTGGCGACATCCAATTTTTCCAGATTGGACAGGTCCTTGGCCCACCGGTAATCCGTTGAACTCGTGGCCAGCACTTCAAGCTCCTTCAGTCCCGAAAGCTGGCCTAGCCCCGCCAGTTGCACCTGCTGCCCCTTGGGGAATGTCAGAGACAGGGATTCCAGCACTGGCAGCTGTGCCAATTCCGGGATGATTTCCTGTGGAGCATTGCTGATCCGGACCGATTGCAACTGGGGATTAGCCGCCAGGACTTCCAGACCACCGAGCACTTGATCCTTCTGGGTGTCGATGCCGATCCACCGAATATCGCCCGTCATCGGCAGTTCCTGCAATGACGTCACATTCTTGCAGGATAATCCCACGACGACACTGGCGGTCTCATCCGTGTGTTCAAAGCAGTCTGCAGGACTGATAAAACCCTGCGCCGGAGGCACGAGCCCGGCGAAAACCAAGGCTGTTGCGCCCACTACCGAAGCAAAACGATGCAGCAACCCCATGTGTATCCCCAAGCGTGAAAATGCCAAATTTATAGACATCATGCCATAGCTTTGCCAAGCACCTATCATCTATTCGTAAGATGCCATTGACGGCGCATCAAGCATGCCTCTGGGTGCGATTGCTGCTGGTGATTGTGTTTTCTCGATGCATGACTATGTAACTCCACCGCGACGAATGTGCACGCAGAGCGCCAGCCGGTTAATCTCAATGCATGAACAATTTCATCGTCACCCTATCTTGCATCGACCGCCCTGGCATCGTCCACGCCATTTCCGGAGGTCTGCTGGGTGCCGGTTGCAATATCACCGAGTCCCAGCAGTTCCTCTCGCCGGAGACCGGCACCTTCTTCATGCGCATCGAGGTCGCCACCGAGCAGTCGCTAGCGCAGATCCGCGCGGGGCTCGCACCGATCCGCGACGACTTCCACATGGCGCTGCGCGTGGATGACGGCACCAAGCGCACCCGCACCATGCTCATGTGCTCCAAGGCCGGGCATGCGCTCAACGACCTGCTGTTCGCCCAGCGTGCGGGCACCTTGCCCATCGATGTGCCGGTGATCGTTTCCAACCACCTGGATCTGAAGCCGATGGCCGACTTCTACGGTGTGGAGTTCGTGCACCTGCCGGTGACCAAGGAGAACAAGTCGCAGGCCGAGGCCGAGCTGCTGTCCATCGCGGACAAGCACGACATCGAACTGGTGGTCCTCGCCCGCTACATGCAGATCCTCTCGGATTCGCTGTGCGAGCGCATGGAAGGCCGAGTCATCAACATCCACCACTCCTTCCTGCCGTCCTTCAAGGGCGCCAAGCCCTACCACCAGGCCTACGCGCGCGGCGTGAAGCTGATCGGCGCCACCGCGCACTACGTCACCGCGGACCTCGATGAGGGCCCGATCATTGACCAGGAAGTCACCCACGTCTCGCATACCCGCACCGCCGAGCAGCTTGTTGAGCTGGGGCGCAGCGTGGAAGGCCGGACGCTGACCCGCGCCGTGCAGTGGCATGCCGAGCACCGGGTGATGCTTGACGGCCAGCGCACCATCGTCTTCTCCTAAGCATGGATTACGCTGCACTGGCAGTCATCGCCTTGCTGATTGCCGCCTCGGCGGGCTGGCCATTGCTCAGGGCATCTGGCAAGCGCCGCAAGGCGTTGAAGGCCCAGGCTATGCAGCTGCCCGACCACCATCGGCCGCGCTACCAAAAATCGTTGGCCTGGGATCCGCTATCTTTTCCGCTGGCCATAAGCAGCGGTTGTGCGCTGTGCCGAGATGCGGACACCGCACGCTCATTCTGGCGGGCGCAACCGGACAGTGCGCTAGGCTGTGCCCACGACGTGCATCGGACGCAGGTTCTCACCAGCCTTGAGGGCCCTTTCGCACAGGTGGATTTCAACGCACCGGTACCGGCCAGCCAGCTGCTGCTCCTCGAGGCCGCGCGGGAACTGGGACTGTCCTTGCACGCCGACGAGGAGGACCGGGACTGGCAGCGTGCACTGGTGGCCGCGGCCCGCTCGCGGACTTGAGATCTTCAGTAGTTAACTCGCCGTAGCAATGCTTGGCCATTACAGTAGGTGAAATGACGCACATCATTACCATTGACGGCGCGACCCCGAAGGTCGGCCAGGACGTTTTCGTAGCCCCTACCGCCACCTTGAGCGGCGATGTCGAGCTGGCTGACCGTGCCAGCGCCTTCTACGGTGTTTCCGTGCGCGGCGATTCGGCGCCGATTCGCGTTGGCGAAGGCACCAACTTGCAGGACAACGTCGTGCTGCACGCCGATGAAGGTTTTCCTTGCACCCTGGGCGCGGGCATCTCGGTGGGCCACTCGGCAGTGGTGCACGGCGCCAGCGTGGGCGATGGCTGCCTGATCGGCATGAGCGCCACCGTCATGAACGGTGCCGTAATCGGTGAGCAGTCGCTGGTTGCCGCCGGTGCGCTGGTGCTGGAAGGCACGCAGGTTCCACCGCGTTCGCTGGTTGCCGGTGTCCCTGCCAAGGTCCGCCGCGAGCTGAGCGATGAGGAAGTCTCCGGCTTAAAGACCAATGCTGACCACTACCTCGTGCTGGCTGCCAAGCATCTGGAAGCCAACGCCTAGAGTTTTCAAGGAGCTTGTCAGTTTGTTTGTGTAAGCCCCTAGTCACATCCGTTATTCAGGGCTTCGTAACAATCAATTCAATTAAGGCTCAATCCGCTCCGGGTAAGCCATCGCCAACTGCTGCAAGGCCTGCTTCCAGCCGCTCGTCCCAGCCCCATCCACCAGATGCGCTCCAGCACCGGCCCGCAGGGTCCGACCCTTCTTCTTCGCATCCTTGAACCGCTCTCTTGCCCGCTTGTCCTCGATATTGCAGATCGCCAACCACAGCATCTTCACCGCCGCCGCATCCGATGGGAAATGGCCTCGGGACTTGGTGGCCTTGCGCAGCTC
This sequence comes from Glutamicibacter nicotianae, assembly GCF_006539525.1. Taxonomy (GTDB): domain Bacteria; phylum Actinomycetota; class Actinomycetes; order Actinomycetales; family Micrococcaceae; genus Glutamicibacter; species Glutamicibacter nicotianae. Next base: position 97,597 of record NZ_BJNE01000009.1, read on the forward strand.
ACAGTTCATCGACTCAATCGCATTCGTCGTGTAAATGACCTTCCGCAACTCGGGCGGGAACTCCAAAAACGGGGTGAACCGCTCTCACGCGTTGCGCCAGGTGGCCACCGCCGATGGATACTTCCTGCCCAGCTCGGATGCCTCGAAATCATCCAACGCCTTGCCCGCGGATTCGATGCTCGGAGCGGTGTAAATCGTCTTCAACTGCTTGCTGACCGCCTTGCGGTCACCGTAGGAGACAAACCGGTTCGCCGCCCGGATCAGGTGCACCACGCAGGTCTGCACGGTTGCCCGCGCCCAGGTCGCCTCGATCGCCTCGGGGAACCCGGTCAGTCCGTCGCAGCAGGCAATCAGCACGTCCTTGACCCCGCGGTTGGCCAATTGCGCGCAGACTTGCGCCCAGAACTTCGCGCCCTCGTTCTCGGTGACCCAGATGCCCAGCGCGTGCTTGATGCCTTCCACGGTGACGCCGATCAGCATGGGCCACTGCCAAGTGCTCGAGCAGAACGTGCACTTTCAGGCTCCGCGGCGCCTAAGCAAGAATTCGTCGGCACTCTGCCGAGAAGCATAGACCCTCAACGGTCTTGATGATTCAATCCGCGCCTTGCCGATGAGACTGCTTTGCAAGTGCCTTACGCAACCTCTCATTTTCAGATTCCAGCTCCAAGATGATGCCAATGCCCGCCAAATTCACGCCTCGATCAATCAACTCTGAGATTTGCTGCAACCGAGCTAAATCCTTGGCTTGATACCTGCGCGTGCCACCGCTGGTACGTGACGGGGTGATCAAACCACGCAACTCATACAACCGCACTGTTTGCACACTCACTCCCACACTCTGGGCAGCGGTAGCAATCGAATGCGATCCAGCAACAGGAACGGATCGCGGCGAATTTTTTGTCATTTTTTACTTTCAATAGGCTTGCATGAACTCAGAATCCCATGCTATAAAATCTACATCGTTAGACATAGATCTAACGGAAAGTGAATTGCAGCATCGTAGAGAGTCACACCAGAAAGGAATGAGTTCAGATGATGCAGACCGAGGTACTTCGCGATTTCGACCGCTTGGTACAGCGAGCTTTCAACACCCAGCTCAGCTCCGAACCTGTCCACCCAATGCCAATGGAGGCTTGGAAGGACGACACCGGATTTCACGCTGAGTTCGACCTGCCAGGGGTCGACGCCGAGCAGATCGACATGGCAGTGGAAAAGAACATCCTGACCATCCGCGCTGAACGCGCCAAACCAGGAGACCGCCAGCACATCGCCGGCTCGGAACGACTATGGGGCCATTTCACCCGGGAACTTATCCTTGGGGATCATTTGGACACTGAAAGTATCCAGGCCACCTACGTGGATGGCGTGCTACGTGTCGACATCGCTGTCGCCGAGAGTGCCAAACCCCGCCGGATTCAGGTCGCGGTCGGCCAAGGCAAGAAGAACCCCAAGGAAATCACCGGTTAACCCAAGAAAGTCCCCTTGGAGGCCTGTGCGGAGATGATGTGTCATGTCTGCCCACATTGATTCGGAACTTGATCCGCTGGTCGCTGATGACGAGTTGCTTCTGGCCATATACGAGCTCGAGCTATCCACAGCTTCCCGTCAGCATCAGCCGCCTCGATCGCACCTTTGCACCTCGATCGAGGATGTTCCGCGGCCCAGTCAGCGGTGCCCGGAAGGAATCAACGAAGTACGAACAATTCAACGTTCAGTGCGTCGGGCGGGTCCCGTCCGGGTGTATTCACGCTCGCCACCGAACAAGAGATGACTCCCGGGGAAACTTTTAAGGAGTGGTTGATTCGGGGGTGCGTCCGGAACGCACCGGACGCACCCTGGCAACGAAAGGATCAGCACCATGCGTGAATCATTGCTCAACGTCCACCTCAATGACGAGCAAATCGAAGTTCTCAATGCTGCGCTGTGCGCCTACCGAGACCATTTCAGCGAGCTTCTTGAGTTGAATGAAGAAGCAGAAGGACCGCAAGCTCGCGAGAACAACAAGTACTGGCAGAGCAAAGTCCACGCGATTCAAGAAATGATCGATCAAGTCAACGACTCACTGTATGGTTCCCAACCCCGGGAGGGGCCTCAATAACACCCAGACATTCCGCCACCGCACACTATTCACCTATCTGCCTGTTGATCGTCGACCTTCGAGTGTTGGAATAGGCGTTTCGAGGCTAGGTACCGTGTTTAGGAGACTGATCGAATATAGTTCATCGAGCCGGCGGCCCGCTGCAGCGCGTGCTCCGCGATCCTGCGAATGTTCTCGCGGACCGTGGAGCACGCGCAAATGAATCAGCATGGTCAGTGCCCCTGCTGCGGCATCGGCCAAAGGCGTGTGCGCCGCGATGTCGGGGAGCGGTTGGGCGAGACTGAGTGGATTAATCCGCGTTTCCCAGCTCGCGGAGCGTTTCAAGGGTACGTTCGGTGCCGGCTATCCGATGTGCCCAGATCACGAGCCTGCTATCGGCCCTCATGTATCTCAGTCATGCTTCCCATCGCGACCGGCTGGCGATGTGGCTCGATTCCCCGCGCTCGGTAAGCACCTTTTCCGCGCCAGCGGCACGCATCTTGGCTTCCTGCGGCGTTGGGGTCCCCTGGTGCCGGCTTACTCGCGCGTATCCGATAATTGCCATAGCAACAACGGGACTTGAGCCCTTCGACCTATTTTGGTTTTAGACGTGTGATGTCTCGACATATCGGTAACACAAGATGGATCGAGACATCGGTAACGATTACCCCTTCTCGGCCATGTTCTGGAACATCGCCTTCGCTTGCCGCAAGCTCATTACGGATACTTCCGTTCAGGGAAGATTGGCAGAGTCGCGACGCCCCAATATTGAGCCAGCACCACACGCCAGAGGCTGTTCACATTCCCAGATCGAATCACATGAGAGAACTCAGGTACCGCAATTTTTGGCTTGTGTGCGGACAGTCGAATGGTTCCTACTGTCCACGCGTGTGCAGGGAAACAGCGAAGCCGGAGGGCTTTTGCTGTGCACAAGTAGACAGGAAGGTTAACTTCGTGCCCCGGTTTCGTCGCGGTTAGATCGGCTGCGGGTAGGGTTTCCATCCAGCAGGCCGTGTTGATAGCGACCTGTAGCGCAGCTACGGCTTGGGCAACGGCCTGTCTCGCTTCTAGATAATCCGTGTTTCATGAGCCGGGGTGGGACGCCATTCGTCATGACCAGCAATGCAACAGCCAGCACATCGAGAACTACGACCATCAGCAAGGAACCGTGTGCTGCCAACCACATCAATTCGGAATTCGGAAGCATCTGACCTGGATCCATGTTGGACTCCGATTCCATGCGGCGAATGGCGGCACTGTCGGCAATCAGCCAAAGGACAAAGAAGGCCACCACGGTGACGTTCAAACCGACCATGGCCACCGCACCCGCGATGCTGAGTGTTTTCATTGGATTTTGCGACATGTTCAGCTCCCGGGAGGCAGTTGTCATTCTGGTTCCCCGTTCACGGTGTCCAGAGACCATCACTTTTGGAACCCAGTATTCCTTGCCTGACGTGTGCCACAGGCGGGAATCGCCTGAAATGTGAAAAAGGTTTGCCGCCGCATTGTGCACGCGGGCCTTCCTGAGCGGAAGGCCCGCGTGCTGCAATGGCAGGTCAGGCGGTAGCCAAGCTGCGGTGCTGGATGCTGTCCGCGCCGGAAGCCTTCGCGGCCGCGGCCAGCCCGCGTTCCAGATCGGCAATCAGGTCCTCGGGCTCCTCGATGCCCACCGACAGGCGCACCAAGTTCGCTGGAATCTCCAGCGGTGTGCCGATCAGCGAAGCGTGGGTCATTTCGCGCGGATAGCAGACCAGGGATTCCACCCCGCCCAGGGACACCGAGAGCTGGAAGTACTCCATGGACTCGGCGAAGGCGCGGGCCGCGGGCTCGTCGGCCAGCTGCAGCGAGAGGATGCCGCCGAAGCCGCGCTGCTGGCGCTTGGCGAGCTCGTGGCCCGGATGGCTTTCCAGCCCGGGATAGTAGACGCGGGCGACCTCGGGACGGTCATCGAGCCAGCGGGCCAGGGTGGATGCGGTGGCGCAGTGGCGTTCCATGCGCAGGCCCAGGGTCTTCAGCCCGCGGGCGGCCAGGTAGGAATCCTGCGGACCGGAGACCGCTCCCCCGGCGAACTGCTGGTAGCCGACGGCTTCGGCCAGCGATTGGCCGCGGTGGAGGTAGTCTGCCACGATGACCGCGCCGCCGAGAACGTCGGAGTGCCCCCCAATGTACTTGGTGGTCGAGTGCACCACCGCGTGCGCTCCGAAGTCCAGCGGCCGCTGCAGGTACGGGGTGGCAAAGGTGTTGTCCACGACCAGCAGGACGCCGTGCTCGGCTGCGATGGCGGCCCAGCCGGCCAGGTCGGCGATGCCCAGCAGCGGGTTGGACGGGGTCTCCACCCAGAGCAGCGCGGTGTTCGGGCGCAGCGCGGCGCGCACCGCATCCAGGTTGGTGATGTCCACCGCCGAGGAGCTGATCCCCCATTTGCCGTGCAGCTTCGAGATCAGCCGGTTGGTGCCGCCGTAGCCGTCGGCGCCCAGCACGATGTGGTCGCCCGGCTCAAGCACTGCACGCAGCAGCGCGTCTTCGGCCGCGATCCCCGAGGCGAAGGAGAAGCCGGCGGCGCCGCCTTCCAGCGCGGCGAGCTGGGATTCGAAGCCGTTGCGGGTCGGGTTGGAGCCGCGCGAGTACTCGTGCCCGGCGCGCAGCACGTTGATGCCGTCCTGGATGAAGGTGCTGGTCTGGTAGATCGGCGGGACCACCGCGCCGGTGTGTGGGTCCTTGTGCTGGCCGGCGTGGACGGCCTGGGTGTTGAAGCCAGTCATGCGAAGCTCACTTCCTTGGTTTCGTTTGGCGCGGACTGGGACAAGGCCAGAGCGTGATCCAGTGCCTGGGTAAGATCTGCGAGCAGGTCGGCGGGGTCTTCCAGCCCTACCGAGAGGCGCAGGGTGGAGGTGTTCAACCCCGCGTCGGCCAGCTGTTGTTCGGAGAGCCGGCAGTGCGTCATGGTGGCCGGGTGAGAGACCATGGTGCGGGTGTCCCCCACATTCGCGGCCAGGGAAATCAGCTTGAGCCCGTCGATCACCGGGGAAACCAGGGATGGGTGGGCCAGCTCGATGGCCAGCACGCAGCCGGTGCCCTTCGGCGCCAGCGTCCGGGCCAGCTCGTGACTGGGGTGCTCGGGCAGCGCGGGGTGGTGGATGGCGGCAATGCCCGGATACTCGGCCAGCGCGTCGATCAGCCTGGCGACGCTGCGCTGCACGTGGGCCGCGCGCACCGGCAGGGTCTCGATGCCTGCCAGGATTCCCTGGGCGCTGGCCGGGGCCAGGGTCGGGCCCAGGTCGTGCAGGAACTTGGAGCGCACCAGCATCGCATAGGCGGCCGGTCCGTGGCGCTCAAGCAGCGAGGTGTTGTTCAGACGCACCCGCGGGGCGGCGATCTGTGGCCAGCGGGCGGCATCGGAGAAGTCGAATTTCCCCGAATCCACCACTACCCCGCCGAGCACCGAGCCGTGCCCGGCCAATCCCTTGGTGGCCGAGTGCACCACGATGTCCGCACCGAGTTCCAGCGGGCGCACATTCAGTGGGGTGGCCAGGGTGTTGTCGACCACCACCGGGATGTTGCGCTCGTGCGCGATCGCCGCAATGGCCGGGATATCGGCCACGGTGCACAGCGGGTTGGAGACGGACTCCAGGAAGAACGCGCGGGTGTCTTCCTCGATGGCCGCATCCCAAGCCAAAGGATCGGCCTGGTCGACAAAGCTGATGCGGATGCCGAAATCGGCAAAGGTGTCGGTGAACAGGTCCACGGTGCCGCCGTACAGCGAGGAAGAAGCCACAATGTGCTTCGGCCCCTGGGTCAGCGCCAGCAAGGACAACGCCACCGCGGACTGGCCGGTGGCGGTGGCCACCGCGTGGGCCCCGCCTTCCAGTGCTGCCACACGCTGTTCAAGGATCGAGACGGTGGGATTGCCAGTGCGCGAGTAGGTGAAGCCGGCCTGGCGCAGCGCGAACTTCTCGATCGCTTCGGCATGCGACTGGAATTGGTAGGCTGCGGAATTGTGCAGTGGCGGCAGCATCGGGCGGAAGTCTCCGCTCGGGCGGTATCCTGCGTGGACCGCGTCGGTTCCTTGGCTCATAGCTCCTCCTCGATTCTCTGCGAGGGAGTGCACCGATTAGGCATCGTGCGAAGGCACGAAGCACAGCGCGAAAACGCGTTCGGAACTGCTCCATCGTTCCTGGCATTAGCACCTTTCGGTTTCCCGATGGTTGCTGCGACGTCAACGAGCCAGATCTCTTAGTCGCTCTTGATGGTTTGTTGTTCTTCCATGGTTGGCCATGGGCTGCGAGGGGTGCAAGCGCTATCGGGCGGCCGGCTTCATACAAGGCCGCCAAGCTTCATATGTCGTGCACTTGTCATGATGACGCGGTGGCTAGCGCCACTTTATGACGCACCAAAATGAGAAAAACCCCGAGACTTTCAAGGTTTTTCCGGAAATTTATGACGATGGAGCGGCACTCGATGACCGAGAGTTACGCTGTTGGCGGCTCAGCCGAGCACTTCCACCCCGAAGCTGGCCACCACTGCGCGGACTTCTTGCAGGTAGCGCTGAGCCTGGTCGGTGAGCGGGATCGCGGCGTGATCGATCCAGCCGATCTCGATGCGCTCGTCGATGTCCAGCGGGATGGCAACGATGGATGGATCCAGCTCGTCGCTGATGATGCCGGTGGAGATCGTGTACCCGCCCAGGCCGATCATCAGGTTGAAGATGGTCGCACGGTCCGAGACCTGGATTTCCCGCTGGCTGGAGCGCGTGGAGAGCACTTCCTCGGCGAAGTAGAACGAGTTGTTCGCGCCCTGGTCGAAGGTCAGCCGGGGCAGGTCTTCGAGGTCTTCGAGGGTGACCTGGTCATGGGTGGCCAGCGGGTTGCTGCGCGATACGAAGATGTGCGGGTCGGCGAGGAACAGCGGGTGGAACACCAGGCGGGATTCGCGCAGCAGCTTGTCGATGACTTTCCGGTTGAAGTCGTTGCGGTAGAGGATCCCGATATCGCTGCGCAGGGTTCGCACGTCCTCGATGATTTCCTCGGTACGCGTCTCGCGGAGCGAAAACTGGTACTCCTCGGCCCCGCTGGCCTGGACCATCCGGACAAAGGCATCCACCGCAAAGGAGTAGTGCTGGGTTGAGACACCCAGCAGTCGTCTTGCCGCCGGCCGGCCGAGGTAGCGGTGCTCCAGCAGTTCCACTTGCTCTAGGACCTGGCGGGCGTAGCCGAGGAATTCGGCGCCGTCGCTGGTCAGGGCAATGCCCCTGGCCGAGCGCATCAGCAAGGTGCGCCCCACCCGGGATTCGAGCTCCTTCATCGCCGCGGACATGCTGGGCTGGGCGACGTAGAGCAGGTCGGCGGCAGCGGAGATGGACCCCTCGGCGGCGACCGCCACAAAGTAGCGCAGCTGCTGGAGCGTCAATCCATTCGAAACCTGAACCATAGTTTGAGTCTATATGAATCCATAGTTATATCGAGTTACCTGATATCGAGAATCGCCCTGCATGATTGACGCAACGACTTCTCCTCGGCCTGCCCAGGCCTCCCAAATACAGATTGGCCATCATGGCAGACGCATTAAATTTCAGCATTAGCACCACCAGATTCGACGAGAATTACTCCCCTTCTGCGAATTCTCGCACCACGACAAACTTCGCCAATTTGGCACGCGGAGAGCGCCGCGAAGAGAACCTTCGCAATGCCCTGACGATGATCAACCGCCGCTTCAATTCCCTGGCTCACTGGGACAATCCCCAAGGTGACCGCTATGAGCTGGAATTGGAAATCATTTCCGCAAATGTACATTTTTCTGCCAATAATGCCGATCAGGAATTTCCTCTTTTAGAAGTGCTTGAAACCACGATCGTGGATAAACTCACGGGCACCCGGTCCCAGGGCATGGTCGGCAATAATTTTTCTTCTTATGTCCGCGATTACGACTTCAGCGTGGTGCTTCCAGCTTCGTGCAATGACAGCGGAGCTCCGGTGCTCCCAGAAGATTTTGGCGATCTCCATGGGCAGCTCTTCCAGCATTTCTTGAACTCACAGGCGTACCGTGAGCGTTTTGCCCAGCTGCCGGTGGTCTGCATCAGCGTCTCGACTTCCAAGACCTATTTCCGCACCGGCAACAGCCATCCAGTGCTCGGTTTGGAATACCAGCAGGACGAAAATTCATTGACCGACGCGTACTTCGGAAAAATGGGCTTGAGCGTGCGCTACTTCATGCCGCAGGGTGCTGTTGCGCCACTGGCCTTCTACTTCCGCGGCGACCTGCTCAACGATTACACCAATCTGCAGCTGATCAGCCTGATCAGCACCATGGAGACATTCCAGAAGATCTACCGCCCGGAGATATACAACGCCAATTCGGCGGCACCGGCTGTGTACCACCCGAGCCTTGGCGCCGAAGATTTCTCCCCCACCCGCGTCTTCTATGACCGCGAAGAACGAACCCAATTGGGAAAGATCCAAGGCAAGTTCACCGAAGAGCATTTCATCATCCCAAATCGCCAACTGCTCGATCAGTGGTCTTCCTCCTACCCGACTCCTGTCGCCTGATATTCCGAAAGATAACTCATGACTTCCCCGCTTATCCCCACGTCAATTGTCGGTAGCCTGCCCAAGCCGTCATGGCTTGCCGAGCCTGAAAAGCTTTGGTCCCCTTGGAAGCTTGAAGGCGAGCAATTGCGCGAAGGCAAGCAAGACGCCATGCGCGCTGCGGTCCTCGAACAGGCCCAGCGCGGCATCGACATCATTGCCGATGGTGAACAGTCCCGCCAGCACTTTGTCACCACCTTCATTGAGCACCTGAGCGGTGTCGACTTCGAGAAGCGCGAGACCGTGCGCATCCGCAACCGCTACGACGCCAGCGTACCCACCGTCGTCGGTGCCGTAGAGCGCGAAAAGCCGGTATTCGTTCAGGATGCAAAGTTCCTGCGCACGCTGACCGACCGCCAGATCAAGTGGACCCTTCCTGGTCCTATGACCATGGTCGACACCTTGTACGATGCGCACTACCGCAGCCGCGAGAAGCTGGCCTGGGAATTCGCGACCATCCTGAACCAGGAAGCCCGCGAACTTGAAGCCGCCGGGGTGGATGTCATCCAGTTCGACGAGCCTGCCTTCAACGTCTTTTTTGATGAGGTCGCCGACTGGGGCATTGCTGCCTTGGAGCGTGCCTGCGAGGGGCTCAAAGCCGAGACCGTCGTCCACATCTGCTTTGGCTATGGCATCAAGGCTAACAATGACTGGAAAGCCACTCTGGGCGCGCAGTGGCGCCACTACGAGAAGTCTTTCCCGCTATTGCAGGCTTCCTCCATCGATACCGTTTCGCTGGAGTCCCACCATTCGAATGTCCCGCTTGAGGTTGTCGAATTGGTGCGCGGCAAACGAGTGATGCTCGGAGCTATCGATGTGGCCAATGACGCTGTGGAGACTCCCGAGGAAGTTGCGCAGACTCTGCGCAACGCACTCGAATTTGTCGATACCGACAAGCTGATTGCCAGCACCAACTGCGGCATGGCCCCGTTCCGCCGCGATGTGGCCCTGGCCAAGCTCAGTGCGCTCAGCGCAGGGGCTGGCATCCTGCGCGAGGAGCTTGTTGGTGCCCGCGTCTAAAGCGACAGAATCGGCGACATTATCGTTGCCCGCAGATGATTTCAAAGCGATCTTCCGCGGGCATCCCGGTGGCGTCAGCCTGATAACCGCCGATGCCGGCGACGGATCAGTTGCCCTCACGGCAACATCCGTGGCTTCGATCAGCGTTGATCCGCCATTGCTCGTCTTCTCGATTTCCGCGCTGTCCTCGGCGGCCAAAGTGCTCACCCGCGCAACTTCTCTTGTCGTTCACAGCTTGGATGCGCACGACATCGAGGTGGCTAAATTGGGGGCAACCAGTGGGATCGATCGCTTCGCGCAGAAGCAAACGTGGTCAAGGCTGGGCACCGGCGAACCGGTATTTGATGGCGTCCGGGCCTGGGTTCGTTGCGCGGTCATCGAGCGGGTTCAAGCGGGCACCTCCACGGTCTTTGTGGCCCGAGCGCTTGAGTCGCACATTGAACGCGACAGCCAACCCGGCCAACCCAGCAACGGACTGGTCTACCACAACCGCGCCTGGCACCGCTTGGATGAAAACTCGCAGTTAAACAGTTGAAGCTGTTCGGCCGCTGCCCCTTGGGACAGCGGCCGAACAGCCTCAGATTACACTAGCGGTCTTGTGTCGCAGCGAGTTAGCGCTTGGCGGACTTGTTCCCCTGGGATTCAAGTTCTTTCACCAATGAAGTTTTCAACCGATCCAGATTCCCAGTCTCTAGTTCGTGCTGGATGATCTTCTCTTTGAACATATCCGGGTCGCAATGCACGTAACCAGGTACATTATTCAAACGTTCCCGCTGCACGGTTCCCTTGCCAGCTCCGGGCGGTCCAGCCATCACAATGGCTTTTCCCTCGTGGTTGATTTCACCGCGCTTGGCCGACTCGGCAACAACCTCTTGCATCCACTTCTTATGCAAAAGTTCCCGCTCCGACATGGCACGTGGGCGCGATCCGATTTGAATAAAATACTGCTCTTGTTTGATCGTCGAGTATGCCCCGCGCGGGTTCATATCAGGATCTGCCAGCACCTGGCGCAGCGCCGCGTAATGTCGTTCTATTGATTCGTCGTTAGCCAACGATTCACCCTTCGGTTGCTCGCCGCCTAATCGGCCGTCTTCATCAACACTTCATCGTAAGTAGCGGCGTCGATCAGCTCATGCCGCAACGCGTCGCCCACTTCTTCCCAAGTTCCATCCAGGCTCTCTTCGTACTCGCCATACTCGTTCGCCCAGGGGGTCGGCTTGTACGGCCACTCGACCAGCTGGCGCACCAGTTCCTCACGATCGATATACCCGGCCGCATACCGCTGGCACACCTCATAAGGGCTTGCAGCGTTGAACTCCCCAACCACAGCCGGCACAGCCTGGGCACGCTGCAACGCCTTCGCCACCGCGGGCTGGGACATACCCAGCAGCGCCGCCATCTCACGCTGAGTCATCCCGCCAGCAGCAGCCTTCAAAGTACGCTTATAGTCCAGCGCATCAACCTCGACACGCTGCCGAGCTTTCAGCAGCTGCGCACGCATATCATCATGCTGCGGGCGTTCCATTAGCTGACTCATAACAACCCCCTAAACTACGAAACAAACATTTCCTCACTTCAAAGATAACATTTGTTATCACAATGGATCAAGGGTTATCAACCGTCAATGAACGGTAAATGCTCACCGCGCTGACACCAAGAATCTTGCCGATCTGCGCATAGCCCTTTCCTTCTTCGCGCAGCTGCCGCGCCGTGTCGATGCAGCCTGCATCCACGACTCGCGGCCACACGCCAAGCCTGCCTTGTGAGAGTGCTTAGCCCGATTCCCTAGGATCATTTTCTTGAACCCTCAAGACGTACGCCTCGGCAATCAACGCCACTCGACCTTAACCCATCTCAATTGGAGTTTCACAGGGGTTCTGCCATGATGTGGTCATGAAGAAGAGCAGAAGGCTTTTGGTTGGCGTGATTGCATCTACTGCCTTGGGACTCACATCATGTTCCTCTCCCGCAGTAAGTGTCGATACCCCTTCCACCCCCAAACCATCGCCCAGTTCCACTACTGATTGGGATGCTCTAAACCAGGAAGAGATCAACGATCCAGCACCACTAGCAAATTCCACTAAGGGTTTCTATGGGTACGAGGAAGTGACAATCAACGAAGTTTCCTACTCGGTCATTGATATCGATGAACAAGAAACGGTAAAGCTGGTACTTGACCCTTCGGGCAAGACAGATGGCACATACGGCCCTAGTCGCGGAGGCAGCTTCTACAAAATCGAAGTTGGCGTAGAAAACAAGACTGTTGATTCAAATCAAAACGAATTCGATCAGCCAGGACTATGGGAACTCTCCTCATCCCCAAGGTTTTGCCTTGAAACAAAAGAGAACGTTTTGGTAGCTTGCGTTGAAAAGTGGTCTTATCGGGTCGATGAACTATGGAACCAATCACAAAAGGTGCCGCCCGGCGGCAACCTCACAGCAGACTATTTTTTTGACGTTCCGTACGGACAAATCCCTGCGTATCTGACACTAATCCCCTATGGCCAAAAAACTCTCCTGAATCACAAGGTTCCTCAGATGGCACCAATGGATCGAATCCGTCTAGCTGAATAGATTTTCCAGTCAGCATACGATGCACTCCTGAGACTGCAACTACGGCACCCGCCCCTCAGATCCAGAAAATTCCGTGAGCGCAACCTTTGCATTCCTCGACCACGGCCTAGCCAACAGTGCCAACAACCAGAAGCTCCATTTCCCTCATCCCACCGACAACCGATGATCGCGGCCCCTGCCCGGCCTCTAATGCGTGAGACTAGAGCAAAGAAGCTAGTGCAATCTACCGTCCTACTCAGATGATCGCGCCGCCCGTCCAAAACACTCCAGAATGAGCTGCCGAGACTCCGGCCTCGTATTCAAATTCGTAGCACTGGGATGCGGGGCAGCATCCCAAAGCAAATCTGCGGCAAGCGGTACCTGCCGCTGCACAATTTCCCAACCCTTCCGGGAATGATCGCCCAAGGTGATCACCCGTTCAAGACCAACGAATAGCTGAAGCAGACTCGCAACATCTAAAACACGATCCACAACCGCATTCGCCTAAAAGTTTCCACATGTAATTTATCTCAGCTTTCCCAAGTACCTCAGTGAAATAATGGGAAAGTTTTCCAACATAGGCTTACATCGATCCAACAAGCGATTTAGGAGAAGATCAATAAATGCAAAAAAACGATGAACCCGTAAGCAAGAAGCTCTATCTACTTATCCTTATCCTCCTCATTGCCGTCGCAGCTGCTACGGTTTTTTTCACGCCAATCTTGCCCCCAGATTTCCAAAGCGTTGTCGGCTCCACCGTCGGTTCAATTGTTGGTACAGCCCTCGCGTTCCTGGGGGCGGTATGGCTGTGGGTCAAGGAGCAGCGGAAACTAGCTGCCGACGAAGCCGAGCGTGACTCCAAGCTTCTAACCGAAGAGATAGAACGTAAAAGCAAAGACCAGATAAAACAGCATCAATCTCGCGACAAAGAACTGCTTAGAGAAGCTCACGCGACGGTTGGAAGCCTTATCGCTTTCAACTATCACGACACGCGTCTGGACCCCGCGAGCATAGCCCTACAAAAACGCCTGCTTCAAACAAAACTCACTCAAACTGCCGCTTTGATTCACGACGACACATTACGCCAAGAGTGCAAATTCATTAACGACATCGCAGCATCCGATTCAGACCTAATCCAGTACCTCAGCATGGATGTCAGCAGTCGACTCTATACGGCTCAAGGATGGTACGTTCGACTTATCTCTCTCCCAGAGCAGTCCCCCGTATCAGAGGCAAGACCACCCCACTACGCACGCCTCAAGAAGGCTGTAGACGAGTGGTATGACTACCTTGACCAGCAGTATCAAGCTCAGATGGAGTGGGAAGAAGAGCAAAGGAAAAACCTTAAAAATACGAACGACTCCGAGGAAAACTAGTCCATTGTCGCTACGAGTATTCTCGAAATCTCAGGCGATCGAAGCGTCAACAGCTAACCAAGTGAGCGCCTATGGTGCATTCTTTACTTATGGAGATCGTAAGCAAACGCACCCATCAAGTACTGTCCTACATCGCCGCTCTAGATAGCCCCGATGTATTGATCCCCGTGGAATCTGTAAACGAGTACGGAGCCAACCCCAACATTCACGTCGACAAAGGAGACTGGTGGGATACGGCAAACACACTCGCTGGCCTCGCTAGGAGGCAACGCGCTTTCGATCTCGGTTTTGGAATTCAGGAAAACTACTCCGACTTTCTTGCTCGTTTTGGTTGGATCGAAATCCAAGGCGGCTCCGTTGTTAGGATTACAGACCTAGGCAAAGCCCTCCTGCGGCATCTAAACAAGCCAGTCATCGATACAACCTCTAATGACTTAGTGGAGGTAGTGACCGATCCAGACAACCCTTTTGCTTATGCCGACGCACTTGACGCAGTGACCTCCGCGGAAAACTCCCTACTGGTCGACCCCTATCTAAGGCTCGATGAGCTGAGGGACATTGCAGACTTCCGAGTGATTACTCGTGTTCTCATCGGACACAAGCTGAAGCCCAAGGACTACACCCTTATGTCACACGGCCTCGCGGGACTTCTCAATGCCGGGAACGAAATCGAGATTCGAAAAAGTACGGCTTTACACGATCGCTACCTGATACCGCCCGTTGGCAACGTGGTCATGCTCGGCTCATCCTTGAACGGAATTCAAAAGAATATTTGTACTTTTACGACCTTAGGCACTCGATCATCAGAGGCACTGCGCAGTTTGCACGAGGAAATCTGGAACGAAGCAGAAAGCATAGAGCCAACAGCTTCCCAACACCGTGGACCGGAGGAAGAAACGGCGAAACCCACTGAGTCTTAGTGGAGCCATTGAAAACTTCCCAATAGGGCTATTTCACCTCTTACTGGGAAAAATGTTTCGGGAATCGCTTTCGGGAAATCAGGATCATTGAAAACCGCCAATTTGAGCATTTGCTCACCAGGAGTTTTTTCGCATCCCGAAAACGGTCGTTTATGACACACCATGCCGATGTCTCCACCGAAAATTCCTGAAGGTCAAAAACTCAACAGGTTTTTAAACGCAACTCGTCGCAAAACTCAGTGCCACAAACTATGCGTCGAAACAGTATCTATTCCACGAGTATTGATACATTCGGACACATGGGACACCTCCTCGGATACGCCAGAGTCTCCACCGGCGGCCAAGACGCACAACTCCAGCTCGATGCACTCACCAAAGCCGGCTGTTATCGCATCTTCACAGACACCGCTTCCGGCGCCCTCGAGTCACGCCCTGAACTCGATAAGCTGCTAGATCAGATACGGCCGGGCGACACTCTCGTGGTTTGGAGGCTCGATCGACTCGGTCGCTCCATTCGCCACCTGATCAATCACATGGACGCGCTGCAGCAGCGAGGGATCGAATTCAAATCCCTGCAGGAGAACATCGACACCAGCTCCTCCGGCGGACGGCTCGTGTTCAACATATTCGCATCCCTCGCCGAGTTCGAGCGCGACCTCATCCGCGAACGAACCAACGCCGGACTCCAAGCCGCTCGAGCCCGCGGCCGCACCGGAGGGCGGCCTCCTGCCCTCTCCCCCGACAAGCTACGCACCGCGAAGAAACTTTATGAACAGCGAGACATGACAGTTGCACAGATTGGGGAGGTCTTGGGGGTCAGTCGCAGCACCCTCTACCGGGCATTAAGCAAGACCAAAATTTTTCCTATCTGTGATTGACGATAGTGTTACAAAAGCAAATGAGTTCCAACAGGTATTCTTTCCGCAAATATCGATGTTCAGGGCTTCCGAATCCTCACTCGGGTACACTCGGAAAAATTTTATGGCTGGCCAAAATTTAGAAACTAGGGGATACCGTGCGTATTCATGAGATTTCGATAGAAAACTTTCGAGGCATCAAATGCTTCAAGTGGCGTCCAACTAGTTCATTTGCATCATTGATTGGTCCTGGTGATTCTGGAAAATCCACAGTACTGGATGCATTAGAGCTGGCTTTCTCCCCTCGATGGAGCCATGTCTTCACCGACAACGATTTTTATACTTGTAGCATTTCTGAAAGAGATTCTGTAGACGAAATAATCATTCAAGTAACAGTCGTTGATCCGCCGCAAGAATTACTACGCATTGATTCGTTTATGGCCTACACTCGCGGCGTCGATTCAGAAAGTGGAGCGATCGTTGATGAGCCTGACTCTGAGTCCCCTGCCCTCACTGTGGAACTTAGAGTGGACAGATCTCTAGAACCAGTTTGGCAAGTCGTTGCAGATCGTCAAGCTACTCCAGCTCCACTGCGTTCGTCCCATCGCGCGAGCTTTGGGGTAATCAGGATTGGTGGTGAAGCAAGAGCTGATTTGCGTTGGTCTCGAACTTCCGGGCTATTACGCATGACTAATGAAAACGATCAAAAGCCTGTCGGTCAAAAACTCGTGGAGGCCGCAAGAGCCGCAAAACAAGCAACAGCCTCGTCATTTGAAGAACTTATTGACGTAACTGATCAAGTTACAACCGTAGCCCGCTCATTGCGTGCTATCCATGGTGTCACACCGCTAACGGCCGCACTCAATGCAGATACTCTTCAGATCAAGGAGGGATCCGTTTCGCTCCATCAGAATGATGTCCCTTTAGAGCGATACGGTCTTGGCTCCCGCCGGCTAACCAGTATTGCGGTGCAGCTAGTAAACGCTGTTCATGCGCGAGTTCTACTCATAGATGAGATCGAGTCGGGGCTGGAACCGCACCGAATCCGTCATCTATTACTTCAATTGAAGAAAAACCTAAACGAAAATCCATCTCTGACTCAGGTATTCGCAACCACTCATTCTCCTGTTGTGCTTCGGGAACTACAGAGCACCGAGCTTGCGGTAATTCGTCGAAACACGACTGGAATGACTGAGGCAAATATACCGGGATCAGAAATGCAAGGTGTGCTGCGTAAAAATGCTGAAGCATTCCTAGCCCCGGCAGTACTAGTTTGCGAGGGAATCACGGAGCAAGGATTTACCAAGGGTGTATTGGCTCACGCAGAAAGGAATGGATTCGAGTTCCTAGCTGAAGCAACTACGGCGGATGCTGGCGGCGAAAAAAAGGTTACCGAATACGCCAACGCATTTGCTCGACTCGGATACAAAACAGGAGCATTTTACGATCACGATACGGATTATGACTTCTCTTCAATGTCCGCAAGCGTCACTCAGATTAGGTGCGATGAAGGCCTTTCGCTTGAGAAACAGATCGCTAATTCACTTTCTGCCTTGGGACTAAAGCTCGCTCTTGAACACGGTGCTAGTAGCTTGACGCTAGACGGCGTAACTATGTCCCTGGAAGCTTTCGGGTGCCCTAGAAGAGTTTCCGAGTTGATATTCGCGGGTGAAGAAATCACTGATTTTGAACTCTCACAGGCCCGATCGGCATTAGGGCAGACTGCTTCAAAAAACAAGAACGCCGCTAATTGGTTTAAGTCTATGGATCGCGGTGAACGCCTCGCAGAAATCGCTATTCCAAACTGCGTAGGCGAACCGGCAGAACGAATTATCAACGCATTACGGGCATGGGCTTCCCATGAGTGAAACACTCGATTTGTCCGTTCTCGGAACGGGATCAGTAATAGCTCCGGCTGGGCATGGCAAAACCTATTCGATAGGAAAGACAGCTCATGACCACCCAGAATTACGCATTCTGGCGCTAACTCATACGAATGCCGGCGTTGCCGCTCTCAAACGCCACTCGCAAAACGGTTCACGATCGTTCCGCGTCGAGACAATTTCATCTTTTTGTCTGCGGATCGCCAGAGCATTTCCCGGTCGTGCCGGATGGGATGAGAGTACTTTCGATCTGTCGTTGATAGTTCCTGCAGCTCTCCGCGCTCTTTCTAGCCCTACGGTTCTATCTGTAGTGGCGTCAGGCTTTGACCTGATAATCGTGGATGAATACCAGGACTGTTCTCCGGGTCAAGCAGCAATCATTGATTCATTAGCAGTTCTTGTTCAAACCGTCATTGTTGGTGATCCTCTGCAAGCAATTTACGACTTCGGCGCTGACGGAGCTATAAAGTGGACCGGGGAAACTTCAGTCTTCCCCCAGGTGGGGGAATTGACCACCCCCCATCGTTGGAGGGCAACGAATCCCGCATTGGGTGAATGGCTTCGGGACACCAGGTCACGCTTGCTGACGGGACAGAATCCTGATGTAAAAGCCGTAGGATGCCCGGTGATCTTAGATTGGAAAGCATCGGATGTCATGCAGCGAAAGCTTCATAAATATCTGACCCCCGGAGTTACCACAGCAATAATTACCCCCGACTCTCGCAATACTCATGCGCTATCTACGGTAGCCCGTTCATATGGGGGCCGCCTTCGAGTGGCCGAAGCTGCGGATTTTAATACTGTCCGACACGTTACGAAGAAAATCGACGATGCCACCAACCGAGCCGAGATCCTAGTGATTCTCATTGACTTCCTTGCGTCAGTTCAGACAAGAATTAAGACTAGTGTCGTCAATACGCTACGAGGACATTTGATATCCACCGGTACGGTAGGCCGCTCACGAAATGTAATAGTTACAACCGCAAATCAATATCTGATGGACGGCGAGCTCGCATCGGCACTAACGTTCGTCCAAAAACTTATCGAAGTGGGCGATGCAATCTACAGACCAGATTCTCAATCGTTGCTTGTACGGGCGATCGCAAGCCAAGTATCGGACCCTGATCGGAGCCTCGAAGAATGCGCCCAGAATCTAATTGATACGATGCATCACCGCACTTCTTGGGTTCCCAAAGGGAATATAGTTGGAACTACACTTCGTCTCAAGGGACTTGAATTCGATCGAGTCGTGATAATGGATCCTATTTCCATCCATGATCAAAAGCATCTCTACGTAGCTTTAACACGGCCATCACGTGAATTAATACTAGTTTTTAATGAAAATTAGACCTTATTCGAACACGAATTCTCGCTACCTATAGGTTGCAAGACGTCTCACCGCATGTCACTCCCCTGTGACTGTTGACGTTATTTGACGGCTAAATCGCAGCTCCAAGTGGCGGTTTTAGCCGGCCATAAGCGGGACTGTATATGTGAGCGCCGAGAAACGCGAGGGCACGGTCCAAAATCTCGAAGCTAAAGGCATCGACCGTGAGATGGAGAGCATTCGCGTCGAGGTGACGTCAGCTCAGGAAGCCTGCCATCAGGGCCGTCAAGGGCATCAGAAAGTCCAAAGTTCCTGAGGACCACACACCCCGCGGCCTTGGCGCTCAAATTCAATGACCTGGCTTGGACCAATAGTGATCTCGCCTGTCACCGTTCTAATTTCTTCGATAGGTCGCAATGCCGCACCTGACCGATGCCTCGAATCAGCCCTTACCGAAGACTATGAACTTTCAGCCTGCTGTTAAGGTGCATCGTGGTAAAAATCTAGGCAAGAAGTTACACTATTGAAGATAATAAAAATATTGAGCCCAGAACCAAAAGTTTAAACTACAAGCGTCGGGCATAACGATGAATTTTACTTTTGTAACATTACCCCTTGCGTTGTCTTTGGTAGCTGTATTACCGGGGATGGCGCAGGCTGTTGAAATTCCTGTTAGCGACACCCATACGGTGCAGCAGTCTTCGGAATATGCCCTTTCAACGAAAGATTTCTTCCCCGAGAAAACCCCTACGGAATCGAACTACATCGAAGCGGAATCGCCTGCCGATGCAGTAGCCAAGATGGATAAGATGGACGAACTACGCAAAGCTGGATTCAATGTGGGTGCCATGGCAAAAGTGAATTATGGGCCTTGCAAGATCGTTGCCGCAGGTTTTCACACCAGAAAATCTGGGAACTATAGTACGGGTGGCTTCAAATCCACAACCTATTGCACCACGAAAGTCACTTCGATCAAGCATTCTTCACAGGCGCGATTTAAACGATTAGCCTGGTGGATCAAGGGTGGCCCGGATATTAGCCAGCCAGCCCAAAAGATAAAGGGCGATAAATATAACGGCACTTACTATCCTGTTGTCTTCACGCAGACAAATCACGCACTGTCATGCAAATCTGCGAAAAAAACCACATGGTCAGGCCGTACTCTCGGATCTATTGTCTACAAAGGCAAGACTTACTATGCTGATGCCTACGCTCCTGTACAGAAGGGGGTTCCATGCCGTCTCTAAGCAGTATCCTGACAAAAATCAAGATTCGCCTGGGCTCGAAATATTCAGAAGATCAGATGGTCTACGTCGTCTATGGGAAACAACCCAGCCCATTTCCAGATCTTGAATACATAGAGCCAATAATTGCGATCGTGGCCAGTGAACGTGAATGCTTTGCGATTCAGGAAAAGTATCTAGACACTAAAGTCAGCTGGGAAGCTCGTAAGGTGCAGGGTGCCGAAAGCATAGACCTGGTAGATGGCTGCGTTTTGTATCTGACGCATACTACTTTGTCATCGTACGATGAGGACGCCGATGGGAATCCAATCTTCGGGATCATGGAGAATCCACAGCCCACGGCTCTATATTGCAGTCGGGGCGCCGCTGAACAGCAAGCACCGGATCAATACCTGCACATCGTTACCCTCGGTGAAATAAACCTTCGTGGCGTCGGAGAGCTTTTGGAATAAGTGTCCAGCACCCTACGCCAATACCTGAAGTTGCCAGACATGACGGGGCCGCACCTACCAGGTGCGGCCCCTCTTCATGTTGCTTGCCACGTTGCAGGAGATGGTATCGGTTTAGATGCCTGCTTGACCCTATCCGCGTTGTCTCAACAAACTAAAGATTATTGAGACACTCTCCTCAGCGCGGCCATGCCGTCTCAATATTCCGGAACGGCAAGGAGTCCAACCGTCTTATAAAGTCGTCCCAACGTAAAACGTCTTACCTGCTTGCCGTGCAGGGGTTTTTGAGCCACACTGGGCAGGTGAGACATTTGGGATACACGCGCGTGAGCACTTTGAGCCAAGACGCGGCCTTGCAGCTCGATGCCCTGGTTGCTTCAGGGGTGCAGAAGCGCGACGTGTTCGCCGACGTGACTTCCGGCAGCCGCAGCGCGATCGAGCGGCCCGGAATGAAGAATCTGCTGGACTATGCCGAAGCCGGCGACACCGTCGTGGTGTGGCGGGTTGACCGGCTGGGCCGCTCCCTGATCGATGTCTTGAATACCGTGAACCTTTTGCGGGAGCGCGGGATTAATGTCCGCTCCATTTCCGATGGCATCGACCCGGCCACCTCGACCGGTCGGATGATGCTGAACATGCTTGCCTCGTTGGCCGAATACGAGCGCGAATTGATCGTGGAACGAGTCAACGCCGGCATTGCCGCCGCCCGGCAATCCGGAACCCGTTTCGGCCGGCCGGCCTCTGACCCGGCAGTGATTGCCGACAAGCTCGCGATCGCCAAAGATGCCCGCGCCAGGGGACGCACCGCCGAAGACGCAGCACGCCTGGTTGGCTGGAGCCGCGCAACGTTCTACCGCCACTTGGGCCAAGAGCCCGCCTCTTCCAAGAGCTTGTGATCGGCCATGTCCCGGCGAAGCGAAACGCGCAGGGACGCACCGCTGGGGCGAGACCAGAATGACAGCAGTACCGAGAAAGCAGGAACTCCTCGTGACTACCTGGCTAAGGCAACAGCACGTTGGGAAATGCTGCGGCAACACGTCGAAGACGGAGTGCCGCTGACGGTTCTGGCAGGGGAACACCATATCGGCCTGAGGACACTGCAACGATGGCACCAGAGCTTCAAGCTCCACGGGAAGCCTGGTCTGGAACCGGTGGCACCTGGCAAACGTGGACGCCGGATGCCCAGCGAATTCGTGAACCTGGTCGAAGGCCTCGCCTTAGCTAAACCGCCCAGGACCACGGCAGCCATCCACGAACAAGTCAACAAGGTAGCGCTCCACCAAGGGTGGGCACCGGTTTCCTACTCCACCATCCGCTCGATTGTCGGCGAGATAGATCCGGGGATGATGACGCTGGCGCAGCAAGGTACGGCGGCGTACCGAGATAAATATGAACTGGTCTGGCGCCGCCGCGCCGAACGCCCGAACGCGGTGTGGCAGGCCGATCATACCGAGCTCGACATCCTGGTTTTTGACGCTAGCCACCAGCCGGTCCGCCCGTGGCTCACCACGATCATGGATGATTACTCGCGAGCCCTCTGCGGGTACATGATCTTCACCGGCGCCCCCTCATCCTTGAATACGGCATTGGTGTTGCGTGAGGCGATCTGGCCCAAAAAGACAGCTTATTGGCCGATGTGCGGAATCCCTGATGTGCTCTATGTAGACCACGGAACCGATTTCACGAGCCACCACTTAGCGCAGGCCGCCAGAGACCTGCACTTCGAAATCATTTTCTCCACGGTGGCCCGGCCGCAGGGCAGAGGAAAGATTGAGCGATTCTTCGGCACCCTCAATACCGAGCTCTTAGCCCGGTTGCCTGGCTACCTGCACAGCGTGCCCAATCCTAAGCCGGGGCTGTCCATCGGTGAACTGGACACGGCGCTAGAAGAGTTCATTGGGCAGAACTATCACCAGCGTGAGCATCAAGAGATCAAGGAAACGCCTCAAAAAGCGTGGCAGGGCAACGGCTGGTTACCGCGTCTGCCTGAAACCATCGATGAACTGAACCTGCTGCTGCTCACGGTCGCCAAACCAAGAATCGTCCACCGCGATGGCGTGCACTTCCAAGGCCTACGCTACATTTCCCCGTTGCTGGCCGCCTACGTCGGAGAATCCGTCATTCTTCGCTACGACCCTCGGGACGTTGCCGAGATCCAGGTCTTTCACCGGGGCCAGCACATCTGCAAAGCCGTGGATCCCACGCATGAACGAGCCACCGTGACGTTCAAGGACATCCAGAAGGCACGCTCCGCACGCAAGCGTCAGTTGCGCGGACAAATCAAAGAACGAATAGCCACCGTCGCAGAATTTCTACCGGCCGGACAACCACCAACGGAGCCAACCCAACCTGATCCGGCGGCCCACCCAACTAAGAAAACGAAGTTGCGCACCTACGCAGAGGACGAATAATGGCACCCTCAACATTTATCGCAACAAAGGAGCACCGCCGCTTCACTGAGTTCGCCAATGCGGTGCGCAGGCAGCGGACCATCGGGATCTGCTACGGACAAGCTGGAATCGGCAAAACCCTCTCGGCTAAACGCTATGCCAACTGGAGCCCGAAAGCCGCGGCGTTAGTAGAGGAATGGGGTCGCCGGGAGGACAGCGACCTCCAAATCTATAAGGATCTAGCCGAAACGCGAACCGTCTTCTTCACCCCAGGGGTTCTGACAACTCCTAAGCAAATCAAAGAAGAGCTCTCACTGATCACTAATCGGACCTCGATCTGCATTCACCAACATCTTGATACCCTAGGCGTCACGAACGGTCCGATGAATCAAGACAAGCATGTGGAGCTGATCATCGTCGACGAGTCGGAACGACTCAACGCCACTGCCTTGGAAGTGCTGCGAGATAGGTATGACAGGAACAATATCGCTCTGATGCTGATTGGGATGCCCGGCATAGAAAAGCAGTTCAGCCGATATCCTCAGCTCTATAGCCGTGTCGGCTTCGCCCACGAATACCGTCCGCTTGCGCAGGATGAACTGCATTTCGTCCTGCAACGAAAGTGGCGTGCCCTCGGCAAAACCATGGATTTGGAGGACTTCACCGATACGCAAGCTGTCGCGGCGATCGCGCGCATCACGCGCGGTAATTTCCGGCTGATTGATCGGCTCTTCACACAGATGCAGCGGGTCCTGAAGATCAATGAGCTGGACACTATTACCGATGACGTTGTTGAAGCTGCGCGTTCCACGCTCGTTATCGGAATCAGTTGAACCGCCATGAGTATCTGCGCGAAAACCGCCAAATCAAGCTAACAGTCACACATCAAGGACGGGTGGAGCGCCGACGAATTGAAGAGGTTGGGCCTGGACCATAAGGCGACACGTCGCCGCCAGACAGCAAAAAAGCCCGTCGAAACCGAGCCATCAGACGACGGAGACGCATAGCGTCCGCTCCATTGCACCGAGGCGCGCAGCGGCTACCTGCGTGACGTTGCCCCGCGCCCACATGGGCACGGCAAAAGATCAATCCTCCGGTCTTTTCCCGCACACATGTGGACGCGGGGACCCAATCCACCACCCGCACACAACGCCCGGGTTACGACGGCAAGAAAAGCCAACTTCAGGTACCGGGCGATGTGCGCGGCTTCCTTCAGTCGTTGAGGCTCATTATCCATCCAAGACTTCGCAGTATATGTACCGTCCTTATTCGGTGGGTACAGCGGTGTTCACCCATCTGACCGCCTGTCAACTATCGGAACCACACCGTGAACTCGATCGGCATTCCAAAGTCTGCTGCTACTACGCGCACATGGAAAAATATCCGTATACCGCAACCGCTCCCCCGTCTTCTCGGTTCAATTCCCTGCAGCCGGTGCTTCCCTTCTTCTGGGCGCAGGAGTGACCAGCGGTGCTTCTCCGGGCCTTCCCCTCCAGCGAGATCGTCGCGGTCTCCTGGCCCACGCCCAAACCCGGATGTCGGAGAATGCGGGAATATCCGCTGTTGAGGGCTGAGCGCCCCAGGGGGATCCCGTCATAACGAAGGTGCTGGTTCGCGGCTTCCATCAGTCACGAACCAACACCCTCTAGCTACCAAACGGCAGTAATGCCTCCTCCCTTACGCCATACCGGGCTCGGAAGCACGGTCAGGCACGAAATCAGGGGCCGGGAAACTATCGATTGCGACAGCTAGCCGCGAAGCACGGCCGCTTCAACAGACCTCGCGTAGTCGCCCTTCCCTGCCGGTTTCACGAAGAGCAGCGTGAACACCCAATGTGCTGCGCCGGCGACAACAACAGAAGGCAGGCTCGCCGTCAAGAAATCGAAAGGAGGATGCGTCTCGTATGTGATCGGGTTCAGAAGGGAGAGATACGTGGCAACCCCCAGCGCCAACGCCAGGAACGCCCACCAATTCACGCCTCCCCAGAACCAGTATGCCGAGTCGCGTGAACTGGAGTAGATCGCTCGAACCGAGACAAACTGCTTTCGGAGAAAGTAGTAGTCAACAATCTGTACCCCACAAATTGGGGCGAGAATCAGACCAACGAAGGCATTGATCGTGCCGATTCGGTCGAACAGGAGATCCGGCATCAAGGCAACGATAAACCCGACAGGAATAAGCGAGAGCGCCAGCACGGCCGCCCAGGGCAATTCCTTGTTGAGTCCAGTCGCCTGCCGAACACCGAGCGACATGCTGTAGGCCCCAATCATCACGGTCGAGATATTGGCGCAGACGATAAAGATGAGAATCGGTACCCCCACCGCCACGCCGCTGAGCTCGATGATGTATGAAGTGGGATCTCCCCCCGAATCGGGAAAGACCAAGGCAGCAAAAAGCCCGATGATCGAGATCAGGGAAAGCGGCAAGCACAACCCCAGCAGAACGGGATTCATCGCCTTGCGGGATGACGAAAGATTCTGCGTAATGCCACCGACATAGGGCCACCATGACAACGACACGGCGATCAACATTTCCGCCCCTATGGTCAGGTTCCCGAGCTTGGAATCAACAGGAGCCAAGGCCGGTGCCGAAACAACGGAATCCCAACCAATGGTCGACACCAGGTTATAGAGAATCCAGAATGCCATGACGACAACAACTGCAGCGATCCAAAAGCCGACCCTGGTCATACGGGAAGGCCCCTTCCGAAGAACCCACCAAATGAAGAGAAGACCCAGCAGTGCGGAAACGACCATGATGACATGACGGGCCGATTCAGGCGCCAAACCCGTGCTGATCAAGAGTTCGGCGGTAGCCCTTCCCATGAAAATAAGCAGCACGCTGTTCCAACCCACCAGAATGAATCCGGCGATGATCACGACCACCCACGGACCAAACTGCCCCAGAGCCGGTTTGACCGACATGATCGACTCGACACCATAACGGGTGGAAATGGGTATCAAAGCCAAGAAAATGACGAGAATGCCTATGAGGCCCCCCGCGATCATCGTAAGCATGCCGGGTATGGCCGGAAGATAGACAGCTACAAATCCCCCGAGGAGAAAGCACCAGGTGGCCACCGCTGTGGATGCCGAAAGACCAACTGTTGCAAGCTTCGTCCAATTTCGCTGTCCGGGTGCTGTCGGCTTCGCAGCTTCAGCCTCGTTACCGGCTTCCATTCGTTGACTCATACTCACATCACCACGTATGCGGCGATCAACATGATCGCAGGAATAAGCGCGGTAAAAACAAGCAGCGTCACGAGCTCTGCCCCGCCGAACGGACCAACCTCGGCTGCGTGTTGCTCAATAACCACCAATAGGTCTTCATGTGGATCGTGCATTCTCGAACCCCTCACTCCATTGTGATTCCATCCAGAATTTCCAGACGTACATTTGGTACCCGGTTCAGTTCCCACTGGCCGAATCACCCCTCGCTCCTGTCAACACTTGAAGCGGCGAATCGCACATTTCGTTCACGTTTATCCGCGACGCCCTCTTCTATGACAGAAACTTGACTCAGCTCATAGTAGGGTTCCGTCAAGCGAGACCAAACTATACAAATATATGAACTTTCGTATTTTTTCGGACTGATGACGCATAGCTCTCAGTCGACGAAACCCGATATCGGGACACAGCACATGCCGTGCAGATTCCCAGATCCCCTTCGACTAAACCGCGCCTGGCAGCCGACCTGCAGAGGTCCTCGGACGCACTGCGCGGGCACCCCTGTTTCCAGAACCCCTCGGCACCATCAGACATTCACAGGGGTATCCGCCATCCAGAGGCCGGCTACGCCTGGGGCTAACCGCCCAGATGGGTCAACTGACTACTACTTTCCACGCTACCCGAAGTCATGTTTGAGTCTCACAACCCATGGGTTGCAAGACGTCTCACCGAGCGCCGCTCCCCCAGCTGAAAATCCTTGAAAACTCAACGGTTCTAAATTCTCGCAACTATGTGTCACAACCAATGTCGTAGAATCATATTGACACTATTAGTTGCGAGACACTTTCAAGGGTTCCATGACCAAGCTGATCGGATACGCTCGCGTATCCACCAAAGCCCAAGACGCCGACCGGCAAATCCAAGACCTATTGGCGGCTGGCATCCGGCGCGATGACCTCTACACCGACCATGGACTCTCCGGGGCGCTGGCCAAACGTCCTGGACTCGATAAAGCCCTCGAAGCACTCTACCCAGACGACACCCTGGTGATTACTACCCTGGACCGGCTCGGACGCTCCACCCAGAAAATGCTCGAACTCGCCCAAGAACTGCGCGAACGGAATATCGGACTGCGAGTGCTAAACCTCGGCGGCGGCGATGTAGATACCAAGACACCCATGGGAGCCATGGTCTTCACTGTCATGGCAGCACTCGCGCAAATGGAGCTGGAGATCAAACGTGAACGCATCAACGACTCTGTGACCAAACGCCGCACCGCCGGAGGGGACCTCGGCGGTCGCCGACCTACCTTCACCGAATCCCAGATCCGAACCGCAGCCAAGCTCATCCAGGCAGGCGATCCAGCCACCCAAGTCGCCAAAGATATGGGAATGTCCCGAGCGACCCTCTACCGCAGAATTAAAGAGTTAGACCACTAAACATCCCAAAAACCTTCCGTGCCCCTTCAAGCCCGGTCGACTTTCGGTACCAGGTTTTGGGAATCCAAGAACATTGAAAAAGCGCACTTCGAACTGATGCTCGGAATGCGCTTTTCAGGTTCTCAGAAACGATCATTTTTGAAATGATCAGTAAAACCCGGCGACATGTGACTGTTAGCTTCGAATGGCGGCTTTTCACACCAAGAATTGACGTATCGATCGGTACTCATGACATTGATTTCTGGAACTGATGGCGGTGCACTCTTCCACATAGGAACAGTGCACCGCCATCAACAGCTTTAACGATAGCTTTAGGCCAAAACGGTATCGGGTTGTCGGGACAGTTGTGCTCGGTGAACACGAGCCGCGCGTAAACCGTTAGCAATCACCACGACCTCGGCTACCTCATGAACGAGCACTACGGCTGCTAATCCCAGCACACCGGTAATTGCCAGCGGTAGCAGAACGATGATGATTGCTAAGGACAAAATGATGTTCTGATTCATGATGGTTCGGCCCCGTCGAGCATGTGACAAAGCCTGCGGGATCAACCTCAGATCATGACCGGTAAAAGCAACATCAGCCGATTCTATGGCCGCATCAGCACCGGTTGCTCCCATCGCAATACCTACCGTGGCAGTAGCCAGAGCGGGGGCATCGTTGATTCCATCACCAATCATCCCTGTTGGAACCTGCTGCACCGACGCAGCGACTTCACGGGCTTTATCTTCAGGACGCAGCTCGGCATGAACGGTGTCGATGCCTGCGATAGCAGCCAACGCGTGGGCAGTACGCGCGTTGTCACCGGTCAGCATGAGCACGTCGATTCCCTGATCACGCAGGTGGCGAACCGCTTCAGGTGCTTCGGGGCGCAGTTCATCGCGCACACCGATCACACCAATGACTTGCCCTGCACGGGTCACCATCACACAGGTTTGCCCCGATGCTTCCATGCTTTCCACGGCAGGTGTGAGTGTTCCCGGGGTGATCCAGCGAGGGCTACCCACCGCGACTGGCTCACCGTTGAGTACACCAGTAATGCCGTGTCCGGGTTCTTCAGCAACCTCGGTTGCTTCAGGGGTCGAGGATACCGCTGAGCTAATGGCCCTAGCCAAGGGGTGGGTGCTGTGTTGTTCCAGAGCTGCGGCCACGTTGAGCACAGCATCCTGGCTCACACCGTCAACAGCGTGAACCTGGGTTACCGCTGGCTGATTACGGGTGAGTGTGCCCGTTTTATCTACTGCGATACGGCGCAGTGAACCTAAGCGTTCGAACGCTGCACCACTTTTGATGATGACGCCAAATTTACTGGCCGCACCGATCGCGGAAACAACGGTCACGGGAACAGCGATCGCCATCGCACACGGTGATGCGGCAACCAGCACAACCAGGGCGCGGGTGATCCAAGTTTCCGGATCGCCAAAAAGTGATCCGATGGTGGCTACCAGGACGGCTAGGACGATCACCCCAGGAACAAGCGGGCGGGCAATGCGATCGGCTAGACGCGCTCGCTCACCGCGTTCTGCCTGAGCTTGCTCGACCAGGCTCACCAGCGTAGTCAATGAGTTATCAGTGCCGTTGGCTGAAGCGGTCACTTCTATGGATCCTGAAGTGTTGATTGAACCGGCGGCGACCTGGTCACCTACGGACACGTCCACGGGAATGGATTCACCGGTAATTGCCGAGGTGTCTAGACTGCTAGATCCTTGGCTGATCACCCCGTCAGTAGCTAGGCGTTCTCCTGGCTTCACACGCAGGAGGTCACCAATCCGAATCTTTGATGCGCTGACGACAGTGGGCATGCCGCTGCGGATGACCGTTGCTGTTTCTGGGACCAGTTTCAGTAAGGATCGCAGTCCTGACCGTGCTCGGTCCATGGCCTTATCTTCGAGGGCTTCAGCGATGGAGTACAAGAAGGCCAGCGCGGCTGCTTCTTCAACGTAGCCCAGGATGACCGCACCGACCGCGCTGATGGTCATCAGTAGCCCGATGCCGATTTTCCGTTTCGAGAACAGATTGCGCAGGGCGCCAGGAACGAAGGTATATGCGCCGAGCAGTAGACCGATCCAGAAGAAGACTAGGGCTACTACTTCAGCGGTATCGCTTGAGGTGGTCCATTCAAGGATCAGGCCGGCGAGGAAGGAAATACCAGAGGTGATAGGAATGAGCACATGCCAATCCCGGTACCAGGGCAGTTCTTCCTTGATTTCGTCGGTGGTTTCTGGTGATTCGCAACCGCACGCGGAACTCATGCTTTGTCCTCGACTGTTCGTGAACTATCGGTAGTGCAGTCCGGGCAGGAAGAATCTACACACGGTACTTGGTCATCGACGGCTAATGTCACATCGACGAGTGCGCTGAGTGCCGTGGTCAGATGTGGGTCGGTGATTTCGTAGCGGGTTTTACGTCCTTCGAGTTTCGCCACGACAATCCCGCACCCTCGCAAGCAGGTCAGGTGATTCGAGACGTTCGTTCGGCTCAGCCCTAAGTTCTCGGCTAACTGCGCAGGGTATCCCGGTTCATGCAGCAAAGACAGGAGGATACGCGAACGTGTGGGGTCGGCCATGGCGCGGCCGAGCCGGTTCATCGCTTCGATCCGCGATTCAATATTCATCATAAACTGTACTATACAGTAGATAATGTATAGACGATCTCGTGTCATAAACAATCGATTATGGGACGGTCAGTGCGCCACCGTCCGACCTCAGCCATCCCTATCTTTTCGAGACCAACCCAAAGAACCTCTCAAAGAACTCCCCAAGCTGCTGCACCACCCGCCGTTTCTTCTCCCCATGGTTCTTCTCCTTTGAAAAACGAGACACCGGAGGCAAGACCTTGGTGATCGCTGTTCCCGAGGCCCGAATGCTTCCCTCACGGAACGCAGCATCGATGAATTGGGCTGTTTCTTCCGGCTTCAAATTCTCCGCAGCGATGATCTCGCCCAGTTCCTTCTCCCGCTGGGCTTCCAAGTATGCAGTCACCGGACCCTGGACCCGAGAAGCTATATAGTTGCAAATTTCTTCTTCCTCGGCACCAAGATTTACGGTTCTTGGCGGTGCTTAAGCTGACCGGTGGTACTGCTCGTGGACTCGATCCATAACCTTTCCGATACCCCGGCAGCAGACATACTCACTCTTGGAAACGATGCTGCATTAACGGTAAGGAAACGGCTATGCGCCATCGCTGAAATTTGTATATCCGACGCTCATGCGGGGTCGTGTTTGTTGCGCTACTGTACAAGTTACTTAAAGGCTTCAGTTCACGATCTCAAAGTGGTAGCGTCCGCGGTATCCATCGAGACTAAGGAGCAAAATCAATGAGTCACATCATCTCCATGCTGAAAACCCACCCCAACAAACCCAATGACCCGGTCCTTCAGAAGCTTGCGGACTGTATCGCCGCCTGTTTCGAATGCGCCCAGAGCTGTACCGCGTGTGCCGACGCGTGCTTGGCCGAAGACATGGTCGCCGAGTTGCGTCTCTGCATCCGGACCAATCTCGACTGCGCCGATATCTGCAACGCCACCGTCAACGTGCTGACCCGCCAAACCGGCCAGAACCCATCGGCAGTCAAGGCAATGCTTGAAGCCTGCCGGACAGCCTGCCAGCAGTGTGCCACCGAATGCGAGAAGCATGCTGGCATGCACGAGCATTGCCAGGTCTGCGCTGAAGCTTGCCGCCGGTGCGAAAAAGCTTGTGCCCTGCTGTTGGCGGCCATCGGCTAAGCGTCTGTTGTTGGGCACGAGTGGACAGATGAGTCTTGCCAGAAAACTCGATTTATACCCCCATGGGGTATATTCTGAACCTACGCGGGACTTAACGGGCGGTTGCCCCCAGTGTTAGGGCGGCGTATTCAGACGAGAATTCGAGGCCGCCCTCGGGGGTCCAGGAGGGAAGCCATCATGAACCACGCACCGGAGAACCGGGAACACGGCCACTCAGTCTCCCCTGGACACGAGGGTCGCACTCTCGCATCCAAAGACAGTCACACGGGACACCCGATGTCTGAACAGCCGACTCATGGCCAGGCGACGCCGGCTGGCCATGCGCATTCGGCAGTTGACGATGAACACGCCGTCCACAGCCACGGCGAGCACGCAGGACACAGTACCGCGATGTTCAAGAATAAGTTCTGGCTGAGCCTGGCACTCTCAATCCCGGTGGTATTTTTCAGCCCGATGTTCGCCCACCTCTTCGGCTATCAGATCCCGGACTTCCCCGGCGCCGTCTGGATCGCTCCGGTGCTCGGATCGGTGATCTTCTTCTACGGAGGACTGCCCTTCCTGAAGGGCGGCTGGAAAGAACTGCGCAGCAAGCAGCCTGGAATGATGCTGCTGATCACGCTGGCAATCACTATCGCCTTTCTCTCCTCGTGGATCACCACGCTAGGCATCGGCAACTTCAACCTCGACTTCTGGTGGGAACTGGCCCTGCTGGTAGTGATCATGCTTCTGGGCCACTGGATCGAGATGCGCGCCCTAGGCTCGGCGCGCGGCGCACTAGATGCTCTGGCAGAACTGCTACCTGATGAAGCCGAACGCGTCACCGCAGAGGGCACGGACACAGTACGCATCAGCGATCTATCCGTCGGCGATATCGTACTGGTCCGCTCCGGTAGCCGGCTGCCTGCTGACGGGGAAATCACCGAAGGCCAAGCGGAACTGGACGAATCGATGATCACCGGCGAATCCAAGACCGTACCGCGAGGTCCCGGAGACAGCGTAGTGGCCGGCACTGTGGCCACGGACAGCTCCCTGCGCATCAAGGTGGCAGCCGTCGGGTCAGATACCGCTCTAGCCGGAATCCAGCGTCTGGTCTCTGAGGCCCAGGCCTCCTCCTCGAAAGCCCAAGCGCTAGCGGACCGTGCAGCGGCTTTTCTGTTCTACTTCGCTCTGGGCGCCGGCATCATCACTTTCCTCACCTGGGTGCTCCTGGGCAGTCCCAACGAGGCGGTTATCCGCACCGTCACCGTTCTGGTCATCGCCTGCCCGCACGCACTGGGCCTTGCCATTCCACTGGTCATCGCGATCTCCACCGAACGGGCGGCACGGGCTGGAGTGCTGATCAAGAACCGCATGGCCTTGGAACGGATGCGCACCATCGATGTGGTCCTCTTCGACAAAACCGGCACTCTAACTCTGGGCCAGCCTGCTCTGACCGGCATTGCCACAGCCCCTGGTCTCAGCGATAACGACTTGCTGGCACTGGCGGCCGCAGTTGAGGCGGACAGCGAACATCCCTCGGCCCGGGCTATCGTCGCAGCTGCCCGGGCCCGAGCCATCCGGATTCCGACTGCTACCGAATTTACCTCGCTGACCGGGCGTGGCGTGACCGCCAGCGTCGATGGAGCCGACATCATGATCGGCGGACCGAACTTGCTTGACTCCCAAGCCCTGACGATCCCGCGAGAACTGCAGGAGCAGACTCAGCCTTGGGTCGAGCGAGGCGCCTCCGTACTCCACGTGGTTCGTGCTGGGCAAGTGATTGGTGCCCTGAGTTTGGAAGATGAGATCCGCGCCGATTCCCGCCAGGCCGTTGCCGCGTTGCAGTCCCGGGGCCTCAAAGTCGCGATGATCACCGGTGATGCGCAGCAGGTCGCCGAAGCAGTGGCTGGAAAGCTGGGCATCGACGAGGTCTTCGCCCAAGTCCTGCCCCAGGACAAGGATAAGAAGGTTGCCGAGCTGCAGGCCCGCGGCCTGAAAGTGGCCATGGTCGGGGACGGGGTCAACGACTCCCCAGCACTGGCTCGGGCCGAGGTTGGCATTGCCATCGGTGCCGGCACCGATGTGGCAATAGAATCGGCGGGGGTTGTCTTGGCCGGCAACGACCCGCGGGCGGTGATGTCTATGCTGGAACTATCCAGAGCCAGCTACCGCAAGATGATCCAGAACCTGGCGTGGGCCACCGGCTATAACGTGATTGCGGTCCCGCTGGCTGCCGGAGCACTGGCGTTTGCTGGGGTGTCGATCTCTCCGGCCATCGCAGCGATCCTGATGTCTCTGTCCACCATCGTGGTCGCGCTCAACGCCCAATTGCTGCGACGCATCAATCTCGATCCAGACACCATACATTAATCACACTAGACCAGTTTCAAGCGCTTTCTTTTGCCGGGCACAGGATGCGCCAGTACCCTTGAGATGAAAACCTTCACTCAGGTGGAAAGGCAGGATGCGATGAATCAGGTTATGACGCCTCGTCGTTTCCTGTCTCTGCTTGTCCCTGCGCCGGGCAATCCTGCTGGCCGCCGCCCGGTTATTCTTATGCTGGGTTTGGCCGGAATCATCCTCGGAATCTTGGGGATGCATGTCTTAGGAGCGTCCCACCAAGCGCCAGATACTGCTGGTCTGAGCGCGGCCTCTACGCACCAAGCAGTCTCCCACGATCACGGTCCACCCGTAATGGCCACAGATGGGACGGTCGGTGGCGAGGCAGATAGTACCTGCTACGGGCCATGCAATGGCGAACATCATCTCATGGCTGCCATGTGCGTACTCATAGTCATTGTCCTGGCCGTCTTGTGGTTTCTTCCTAAGCGTTGGTTCATTATTCCTGGCAAGGGGCTGCGCGCCCCGCCAGTCATGCCTGCACCGGCAAACCGGTTGCCGTGGACTCCCTCACTCATCGAACTCTCTATCAGTCGCACATAAAAACGCCGGCCGCTTTCCCCATACCGGGGAGAGCTCCGGCTATTCGTGCTCACCCTTGTGTGCCGTCTTGGCCGGGTATTGATGGATACCCCGTTTGAGAACACTTTGAAGGAATACCCACATGAAACGCCTGACTTCCATTTCGGCAACCGCTCTTGCAGCAGCGCTCGTCCTGTCCGGATGCTCCCCGGACGCTGGCACCACCGAACCTGAAAGCACTATGTCCGGCATGGATCATGGCAGCATGCCGCCGTCGGCCTCCGATGCTGCAGCCGACCACAATAGTGCCGATGCCATGTTCGCGCAGATGATGACGCCTCATCACGAACAGGCTGTCCAGATGAGCGACATCATGCTGGCCAAGAAAAACCTGGATCCCCGGGTTACCGAGCTTGCCCAGGACATCAAAGCCGCCCAGGGGCCGGAAATCAAGAAAATGAACGACTGGCTCCAGACCTGGGGCGAGCCTATGAAGATGTCCGGAAGCCATGAGATGGACGGGATGATGACCCCGGAGGACCTTTCCAACCTCGAAGCCGCCCAGGGCACCGAAGCTTCGCGGTTGTTCCTGACCCAAATGATCGCCCACCATGAGGGGGCCATCACTATGGCTGAGGACGAA
The DNA here is from genome assembly GCF_006539525.1 of Glutamicibacter nicotianae. Taxonomy (GTDB): domain Bacteria; phylum Actinomycetota; class Actinomycetes; order Actinomycetales; family Micrococcaceae; genus Glutamicibacter; species Glutamicibacter nicotianae. The sequence continues at coordinate 132,148 of NZ_BJNE01000009.1, forward strand.
GTCGCCAACGGATCGAATCCTGCAGCCGTCGAGCTGGCTAAGGATGTTGTCTCCAGCCAGGGAACCGAAATTCAGGCCATGAAGGCCCTGCTAGCCGACCTCTAAAGACTCCACGTTGCCGCTGCTGCCTAGGGTGCCGCCTCCCCTGACCCATCTGAGCAGCACTTCTGATTGATTCAAGGAACCACCATGCTTACACAGAACTCACTTTTGCGCGCTCAAAAACGCGCAGTCTTGTCCGTCGCCGCGCTCTCTATGGCCCTACTCACGGGCTGCACGCAGTCAATCAGCGAAGGACCCGCTGCGCAAGAAGCTGCCAGCGTCGCAGTCTTCAGCCACGTCCACGGCATGAGCGTTGACCCGGATTCCGGGCGCATCCTTTTGGCCACCCATGAGGGACTCTTCGATGCCACAGCTGACGCACCGCAGAAAATCGGGCCCACCATTGACCTGATGGGATTCGCCACCGCCGGAAAAGACGAGTATTACGCTTCCGGGCACCCGTCGACTGAGACCGGTCTGCCCGACCCGGCGGGTTTGATCCGATCAACTGATGGCGGGTCCACGTGGGAACCGCTCTCTCTTCAAGGCAAATCCGATTTCCACGCCTTGGCCGTCACCGGCGAGAGCGTCATCGGTTTTGACGGCACACTGCGGGTGACCGATGACACGGTCACATGGAACACCATAGATGCCGGCATCCAGCCCTATCATCTCGCCGGAAGCCCGCTGTCCCAAGTCGTGCTGGCCACCACCGAACAAGGAGTACACCGTTCTGAAGATGGCGGGAAAACCTGGACCTTACCCCAAGACGCTCCGGTCCTGCTGCTGACCGCTGTTGCCAGCAAATCGGTCGCCGTCGGAGTGGAACCGGATGGTGCGGTGCAGCTCAGCCGCGATGCCGGACGCACTTGGCAAGAGACTGGTGGAGTCGTCACCGGGCAACCGGCTGCCATTGCCGCCACCGGCGACGATGGCGGACAGGTACGGATCTGGGTGGCCACCAGTACGGGTATCTCACACTCCACGGACGACGGAGCGACTTTCACCGAGAAAACCCCATGAGCCGAATAACCTCAAAGAATCCCGGCACCGGCTCACCTGTCGTCATCAGAGATGCCACAGAACAAGACCTGAGCAGGATGGCCTCGGACATGATCCGCTACCTTCCAGATGGATTATTCCCCCACTTAGGAAACCACTTCGTACGTCGTTGGATGAAAACGTTCCTCACCGAACGATTCGGGATTGCCCTTGTCGCCGTGAGTGACGATGAACAGCCAATAGGCTTCCTAATTGGCTCGACCAACCAAGTCCGCCACATCGCTGACGTACTTGCCAACCAGAAGTGGGGACTTCTCCTCTCGGGTCTCGCGGCGCTCTCCATCCGGCCACGTGTACTTCTTCATTTTCTGGGCACCCGCGCACGTCCCTATGCCCGTCGTCTGCTAGGACGCACCGCTAGCCCGGTATCCAGCGACAGAGTGATACCGTCGCCTGCTGTCATTACATCACTTGTGGTGTTGCCAGATCGGCGTGGTGAAGGAATAGGCGTTTTTCTGATGGACGCATTCCTTAAACGTGCAACAGCGGACCATGCCAGGTTGGCCGAGCTCGCCACCGCGGCCGGTGCCAAAGGGGCAGGTAAATTCTATGAGAAGCACGGTTGGACATGCGTCGAGCAGCGATTCTCCAAGGATGGAATGGCAACCAGTATCTACCACCGCTATCTTCAGTAACCGGAAATGTAGGCTTCGGCCGGATCAACGACCCGCCGAACGTCGGTCACGATCTCTAATCACCGCAGATTAGCTCTTAGGCACCGTGTTCCTCCAAGCTCAGAGAGCTAGGAGTCGAAATACCAGACGGCGGCCAGCGGCATTGCAGACACGGCGGACCGCCAAAGCGGCATGAGGCTGCGTAAAAACCGTAATCCGTTGGATCGACTGCGCGCCACGAGCTGGCCGCCATCCTCTATTTTCCTATGCTCCCCCAAGACTCACACTTCATAAAGGACTGCTTCATGACTTACCAATTCAACCGACGTTCCTTCCTTGGACTGTCCATTGCCACGACCGCAGCTGCTGCCCTAAGCGCCTGCGCACCCAAGGCCCAGAACTCCACCGGGGTGTCCCGAGTCCTGCCCACCGACCCGCTCATCGCAGAAGTCGAAAACTTGCGCCCCAGTACCGGAAAGACGGTCACGAAAACGCTGAAGGCAGAGTCGATAAGCACGGCAATGGCCGGAGAGAAGATCACTACATGGGGATACGACAAGAAGCTGGTCGCCCCCACACTACGTGGCATGGTCGGTGACCAGCTCAACCTGAACCTCACCAATGAGCTTCCTGAATCCACCAGCATCCACTGGCACGGTCTTGCCTTACGCAACAACGCCGACGGCGTGCCTGGACTCACACAGGAGGCAGTGGAGACTGCGACCAGTTATTCCTATGACTTCAAGCTGGCACATCCCGGCACGTATTGGTATCACTCCCACGTCGAGATGCAGCGCGAACGCGCCCTCTATGGCGCTCTGATCATTGATGATCCGCAAGAACCATTGCAGTACGACAAGGAGTGGGTGATCGTCTTGGATGACTGGCTTGATGGTGTCACCGGAACGCCTGATGAAGCGATGAAGGAGCTCGCTAAGGGGATGGCACCGATGAGTGGAATGAGCCACGGTAGCGAAGACGGCGGCATGGTGATGGGCCATATGCTCATGGGTGCAACCAGCGATTTTTTGGGCGGAGATGCCGGTGACGTGGCCTATCCGTTGCATTTGTTCAACGGCACCACCATCGAAAAACCCGAGGTTTTTATGGCACAACCCGGGGATCGAGTTCGATTGCGTATTGTCAACGCCGCGGGCGACACTGCCTACCGGGTCGGAGTTCCGAAACAGAAACTTATCGTGACCCATACCGATGGATTCCCGGTCGTTCACGCTGAGGTTGACGCCGTCGTCTTGGGCATGGGAGAGCGCATCGACGCGCTTTTGACGATCCAAGATGGTTTCACACCGTTGTTGGCCTTGGCCGAAGGGAAAGCCCAAATGGCCTACGGTCTCATTGCAACCGGGACAGGAACGGCCCCAAGAAAGGGTGATCTCCCGACGGCCTTGACCGGAGAGATCGTTGACGGTGGACAGCTCACCGCCGACCCTTCCGTGAATCTTGCGGTCAAGACGCCGGACCAAGTCCACGAGCTGCGGTTGACCGGCGGAATGGAGAACTACGACTGGGGCATCAACGGCCATCGTTTCGACATGGCCAAGCCATTTGAGCATACCTTTGATCTGAAAGAAGGACAGCGCGTGGAAGTGAAATTCATCAACGACACCGACATGTGGCACCCGATGCACATCCACGGCCATACCTTCCAAATCGGGCAGTCCGGGGCACGAAAGGACACCGTGATTGTCCGTCCACGGGAAACTGTCACCGTCCAATTTAATGCCGATAACCCGGGCCAATGGCTCACACATTGCCACAATGCTTATCATGCGGAACGCGGCATGATGGGAGTATTCTCCTACGTCAAGTAGCTCACGAAACCATGGGCATGTGCATAAATCCAAGCGGCTGCGCGGGTTGGGCATCTGGACGGCTAAAGACCTGCGCGATGCGAATGAGGTGCGGATCAGGGATAAGTTCTCCATTGTGCAGATGCGCACCGTGCTAGAGCTGCGCGGGATTCCCTGCATTCCGATGGAGGAAGAACGGGTGATCAAGGATCAGTTGATCTTCTCCCGTAGCTTCTCCGATCCGATCACTGACCGGGTGGGCATTGAGCAAGTGATGGGGATTTATGCGCAGCAAGCCTCCGCCAGATTGCATAAGCACCAGAAACAGGCCAAGATCCTCTCTGCGTGGGCGATGACCAGCTACTACAACCAGCACCAGGATCACCAGCCAGCGATCACGGTGAAACTGCCAGGGCCAACGGCTGATCCGGTGGTGCTCACCCGCGCAGCGAAGCAGCTGCTCCCCCAGATATTGGTCGGGGTGAAATATGCGCGGGCGGGGTGGTGGTTATGGATCTTCAACCGTTAGCCATGCAGGAAACTTTTGATCCGTTCGTGTCAGCGCATGAGGCGAAACAGATTGGCCCGTTGATTCAGCAGATCCGTTCTGAACACGGTGTGAAGTCCATCGGTTTAGGCCGGGCCGGACTACAGCAGGGGCCGGCGTGGGAGATGCGGCGGGGGATGATGAGTCCGCGGTACACCACGCACTGGCGTGAGCTGTTGACAGTGAAAGCTGCCTAAGGGTAGCGATGCTTATAGACGGCTATGGCCGCGCGCTTTGCACTGATACTTGCGCCGAGTCCCATGAAGCCCAGTACCCCTAGCACAACAACCAGCCCTGACCACAGCACCAAAACCCAAATACTGGGAGCCACGCCAGCGAGGCTTCCGCCAGCGAACAAAATTGCTACCCCGGCCAGAATCAAGGTGAAGGCTTTGCTTATTTGGTCATAAGCTCCGGAGTCGAATTCGGTTTTGGCAATGAGGTGTTCGAAGGGATCGTTCATCGGTGGTTCGCTGAGCGCTTGGAGTTCTTGGTTAGTACGGCGCGCGTGCTTTTCGCTGACTCTGCCTGTTTTACTTTGCCGCATCTTCTGCGTACCTCCCATTTTTCTTGTCGCTTCCGTGCTCATCGCTAGATGCCGTGCATGAGCCACGATCCCCTGTCGTAGGCGAACTCAGGTACCGCAGCTTGTGGCTTGTGTGCGGGTGGTCGTTTGGTTCCTGCTATCCACGTGGGTGCAGGAAAAGCAGCGCAGCGATTGGACTTTTGCTGTGCACAGGTGGGAAGGAGGCTTAACCGCGTGGCCTGGGTTACTGGGCGGTGGGTTCAGGTGAGGGCAGGGTTTCCATCCAGCATGTAGCGTTAATCGCTGCCTGCAGCGCTGCCAGGGCGTAGGAGACGGCTGGTTTCGTGTCGGGATAGTCTTTGTTCCATGAGTCGGTGCTCATGGTGATGCGTCCGGTAGCGGCGAGGGCTTCCAGCTCGTTGGCCAGGGCTTTGAGGTCATCGAAAATCTCTGAGGCGTTGCGAGTCATGGTTGCTGTCCTTCGGTGGTGGGGTACGGAGGAAGATTATCGAACGTGACCGACAAGTGCGGCAGCCACGTCCCGTAGGTCTCCCCTTTCTCGTCCTCCCAGACCACGTGCACTAAGTGCGGGGTGCGGGCGGTGGCCTGTCCATGGATTTGCGGGGTCCCGGTGGGCGTATGAATGAGAGCGGTTACGGCTTGATGTGGCTGGATGGGGTGGCCTGGGTAGTCTCCGGGCTGTAGCCGCATCACTCGATAGGGTTTGCCCTGGTGAGTGAAAACGTCCCAGGGGTTCGGTACCGGGGGTGAGGTTTGAGCGCGGCGGCCGGGGGAGCTGGCGGCGGAGGCCGCCGCGCCCGATTTCTGCAACCGCTCAGTGTCCGCTTGCAGGTTTCTTTCCCAGATGCTGGGATCGATAGTCATAGGTTTTATTGTCCTTGGTGTGCTGGGGATATGGCTAAGTGAGGGGCTTGGTTGCCCCTCACTTAGCCGGTTATTTACTTATCGGGTGTACTGGCCTCCCCCATGGCGCTGACCGACGGCGTCAAGGCCTGGAGCCAGGCCTTCCCAGACCTGTACGAGCAGTCGCTGACTAAGCTTCCACTGGGCCACTTCGGCGATCCGGAAGCCGACGTCGCACCGGTGGTCGCGTTCCTGTTCTCGGATGACGCCAAGTACGTCACCGGCCAAACTCTCATGGCAGATGGTGGAGCCAACAAGCTCTACTAGTCCCCGGAACACTTTCCTGCACTCCACAGGCCGGGATATTGTCCCGGCCCTGGAGTGCATTATTGCCCACCGGCTAACGCTTTCGCGCCACCATCCCAATGTGAACGATGTCGACTGTTGACTGCTCTCGGTGGGGTCGCCAAGGGCTCTGACCGGCAGAGCCAATGACTGGAGCCAGGCTTTCCCAGACCTGTACAAGCAGTCGCTGGCCAAGGTCGTGCTAATTGTAGTTCCTCTGGACATTGTGAACAGTTGGATCAGTGCATATACTCCGTCAGATCGGGTTCACGACCCCACGGAGAACGGCGTCTAGACCAGTGCGGCCTGCAGTTCCTTGGCCGCCTGCGCCGGGTCATCGGCGGAGTAGATGGCACCGCCGGCCACGGCTACCTGCGCGCCGGACTTCTGGACATCGGCAATCGTGCTGATGCTGACGCCGCCAGCCACCGAGAATGGCACCTGGGATGCCGTGCCAGCGCTCAGCAGCACATCCAGGTCGTAGCCCGGCTGCGCCTGCTCGTCCAGGCCAGCATGGAATTCGACGAACTGGACGCCCATCGCAGCAACTTCGCGGGCCCGGGCTGGCTTGTCAGCGATGCCGATCAGATCCACGACGATGCCCTTGCCGCGCTCGGTGGCGGCCTTGACTGCGCCGGCGATCGTGGAATTATCGGCCACCCCGAGGATGGAGACCAGATCCGCGCCAGCGGCGAAAGCGATATCCGCTTCCAGTTCCCCGGCGTCCATGGTCTTCATATCCGCGAAGACCGTCTTGTCCGGGTGGGCCTGCTTGATGGCGGTGATCACCGACAGCCCTTCGGCCTTGATCAGCGGGGTGCCCAGCTCGATGATGTCCACATACGGGGCGACTTTTCCAGCCAGCTCCAGCGCTTCGGCAGTGCTGAGCAGATCGATGGCAACTTGGATTTTCATGATGTTCCCTTTCAGGGGTTATTAATGGTGGGTTGGTATTGGCGCCAAAACGCCGGTCTACTCCAGATTCGCGTGGCGCTGCCACAGCTGCTGGGCGGTGGCGTCATCCGCGCTCCTGAGCGTGTGGAACACGATTTCGGTGATCAGGAACAGCGCCTGCTCGAACAGGCTGCCGGAGTATTGGCGGGTAATGGACGATCCGTGGTCCGTTTTCCCAGCGGCCGGGACTTCTACGAGAACGTGGGCGGCCGACCCGATGGGGCTGGATGGATCGGTGGTGATGGCCGCGATCCGGGCACCGACCCGCTGGGCGGTGCGGACGCTCTGGACCACGCCTGCGGTGGTTCCGGATCCGGAGGCCACGAGCAGCAGGTCCCCCTCGGCGATGGCCGGCGTGGTGGCATCCCCGGCGACGTGCACGGCCAGGCCAAGATGCATCAGGCGCATCGCCGCCATGCGCAAGGCCAGCCCGCTGCGTCCGGCGCCGGCGACGAACACCCTAGGTGCCGCGCGCAGCTGCGCTGCGAGCTCGATGACCTGCCGCGGCTTCACGCCCCGCACAGTTGCTTCGATCTCCGAGTGGACCAGGTCCATGGTGTCCAGCACATCCTGCGGGGATATCGCTTCGGTGAGGGGTTCAGCCATGGGGTTCATGCCATTCCTTTCGATAGCGCCTCCCGGCGGACCGGATAGGCTTTGATGGGCATGAGTCAATCCTCCAGCCAGAAAGGGATGGCCGCCACGCCATTTACAGGCAGTTTCACCTATCCTTTCGGATAGTTGCTGGTCCCCCCAGTTGCGATACACTCGCCTGCATGAGCATTCTGGATTCCTCTTTCGTCCCTGGCCTGCAAGCTGCCGAACCGGCACCAGGGGTGCTCGAATCGATCGCGCGGCTGGCCACGGCCGCGCTGCCGCAGATCGCCGTTCGCCTGCGTGATGCCCTGGCTCCGGAAATCCGTTGCGCGGCCCTGGCCATTTTCACCGAGGAGTGCACCGATAGGCCCAGGAAGCTCGCCGGCGACCAGCGCATCACGGATCTGGTGGGCATTGCGGAACTGGATCGGATCCGCGGTTCCCATCCCGGTGAGAACCACTGGAGCGAGCGTGCCGAGATCGGCGGTGCTCCGCGGGAGATCTTCGCCCTGCGCTACCCGCCCAGCAATGCGCTGCTGGTGCTCATCGAGCCCCGCCCCGCCGGTGGCCAGCCCGAGTTGATCGAATACCTGTGGAATCTGGCCGCCAACCGGATCCGCGAGAAGGTGGCCGATGCCCCTCCGTCCTATCTGCGCGAATCGCGCGCGGTCTCGGCAGAGCGGGTCCGGGTCACCGGCGAGCTGGTGGAACAGTATGCGACGAGCCTCGATATCCTGCTGGCGACCTTGCGCTCCACGCAATTGGACGATGCGGCCGCGCGCGTTGCCGCCATCGACCTTGCGGCCAAGACCCTGGTTGGGCTCAAGACCGTGGATGACCGCACCAATAGCATCGTGGAGGAACCGGTCGCTTCGGCTTTCACCCGCTTGCGCGATGACCTGCGCCCGTTGACCACTTTGAGCGGCGTGGATCTGCAATTCGTCGAGCCGCCCAAGAACGGCAGGGCGCTGCCCGGCGAGGTGGCCCATGCCGCCCGGGCCATCGTGCGCGGCCTGGCCCTGGCGATGATGGAGCAGGAAGACATCCAGCGGATCCGGGTGCAGTGGGACTGCGACGGCGAGAATTTGCTGATCAACGTCCGCGACGATGCACGCGGCGGCATCGATCCCTCCGCGGCGGCCTTGGACCGCCTCGTGCGGCGCGTGGAGGCATTGAACGGGCTGATCGAGATCGAGGTCATGGGCGGATGGGGCACGGAAGTCTCGGTGAGACTCCCGCTGGACGCCCCGCCGTCAGACGCGGCGGACATCGCCGAATGGAGCCTGGGCGGCCGGGAATTCGAGGTCCTGCAGCTTCTGGCAGCGGGGCAGCGCAACCGGGCGATTTCGCAGGCGCTGGGGATCAGCGAGAACACGGTGAAATTCCACGTGCGCAATCTCTTCAAGAAGATGGGCGTCAGCTCCCGCGCCCAAGCTGTGGCGCTGGCGCACAGCCATGGGGTGGCCAGCTCCACGTAGCCTGCCGGCATTGATACTGGGCTTGGCGATGACCAGGCCCGCGGGGACAAACTGGTGAAGGAAAATGCAGCGGTCGAGCCCTCATCGCTTTGGCCCTCTGACGGCTGGCCGCGCTCTTCGCCACGATTCGTGACGGGTCATTTCATGATGTTCCGGAGCAGGAAATTGCTCCACGGTCTCCAACCACGACCCGGCGTCCTTCGAGCAAGCAATGGCAGGCATCATCCCAACGGTGAATCCAAGCTCTAGCAACTATGGGCAACGAGGTGCAGGATAGATTCCATGGATCCACTAGATGCTTTGATTCTTCCTGATGTCACCGCTTGGCGCGCTTGGCTCGACGAACACGAAGAAACCAGCGATGGCCTTTGGCTGGTAGTGGCAAAGAAGGGAACGACTTCCCCAACCTCGCTCACTGTCGCACAAGCATTGCCCGAGGCGCTTTGCAGCGGATGGATCGATGCCATCCGCCGCAAACGCGATGAGACGACCTTCCTCCAGCGCTACACTCCCCGCCGGAAGAATTCTGTCTGGTCCCAGAAGAACACTGAATTCGCCCAGGAATTGATTGATCAAGGACGCATGCGGCCACGGGGCTTCGCGGAAATCCAGAAGGCCAAGGAAGATGGACGGTGGGAGCGTGCCTACCAAGGCCAGGCCACCGCCCAGGTTCCTCCGGATTTGCAAGAAGCGCTGGATCGCTCGGCCGTGGCGGCCAGGAACTTTGCGGCCTTGAAATCCCAACCGCGCTATCACATCCTGCATCAGCTGATGATTGCCCGGACGGAGAAGACGAGAACTGCCCGCTTGGCACGGTTCGTTGCAGAGCTTGAGCAGGGTTCAGAAGGTTGATCCTTGGTCTGGTACAGCACTACACGGATGGTGCTGCTGAGCGCTAGCTTCTGGAGCGGTAAATCGCTTCGGCGATCATGACGCCTGCTTGCAGAATCGCTGCCGCAAGAATGACTAGCGCGGCTGCAGTGGCCCCTCCAAGAATCAGCATGACTACTCCGACAAGGCCCAAGGTCCAGGCAATGAACATTGCTCCTGTAGTCATTCCCAGTCCGGCCTGTCGGCTTTTCTTCACGCTCTGAGTCATATTGCCAGTTTAGACTCAGCGCCAAGTTCTCAGAAAAAATGATTCCGTGGAATGATCCGCCTTCTAAATCAGGTTGGACGCGGAACTGATCATTTCATTCAGCACCTTGGTACGGTGGAATTCAAAGCCCGGGCCACCCCGGCACTATCTCATCTCACGATTGGACTCAAGGTTTGCGTGTATTAGTTCCGTGGCAGAGCTTGGTCGACAGCATGCAGATTCCCGGGGTCGAACCCATCTTGTGGAATATCAACGATGGCGAGCCGCCAGCAGCCGACGTGCTTGTTACCGAACGACCGGTGGATCCATCGCACCGATCGCGGGTGGGGAGAATTGCTGGATTGAAGCATGTCCATCTGCTATCCATCGGCTACGAATGGGTGCTGGATCATTTGTCCGCGGATGTCGCGCTTTCAAACTCCAAGGGCGCGGTTGAAGACGCAACTGCGGAGCATTGCCTGGCATTGATTCTTGCTTCACTGCGCGAACTTCCCAGGGCTTATCAGCTCCAGAAAGAAGAATCCTGGTCGCGGCTTTGGACCTCATCACTGCACGGATCGAATGTTGTAGTACTTGGCGTTGGAGGCGTGGGCACAGCCATTATCGAACGGCTCAAGCCATTCAAGCCTGCACAGATCACGGGAGTTGCCAGCACCTCGCGCACCATCAACGGCGGGATCGACGTTGTCTCCTTTGCAAACGTGCATCAGCTATTGCCCTCAGCGGATATAGTCATCTGCGCTTTGCCCCACACGCCCCAAACTGAAGGCCTAATTGGCACGGAGTTCATGGATCGGATGTACAACGGCGCCCTTTTGGTCAACGTTGGGCGAGGACCAATCGTTGCCACGGCAGCTCTGATTAAAGAGCTGGAGTCCGGGCGGCTGCGTGCTGCATTGGACGTTACCGACCCAGAACCGCTGCCGGTTGGCCACGCGCTGTGGAACGCCCCGGGATGCATCATCACCCCGCATATGGCTGGTGATACAGGACAGTTCGTGGAATTGGTTTCAGAACTAGCAACTCGACAGGTTCAGTTGCTTTCTTCGGGTCAGACACCACTGAATCTCGTTCGCTGATCTTGTTGCCCTCATTAGGCGCCTTATTTCAGTAGGAACCTGCGGATAGGATTGGTGGTAGAGGCGGTTCCGCTAAAGAACTCGCATGACAATCCCGTGGTATCTCGCGGCCTTTCGCCTAGGCTAGTTCATACGATGGAAACTAGAGCACAGACGCATCAGACCGGCGGACGCGACCGCGCTATCGTCGAGCGGAATCGCACCGGTGAAGATGAGTTCCGCATTGATATTGAGCGCATCCGCTTCTCCCCGTATTTCTCCCGCTTGTCCTCGGTGACGCAGGTGATTCCACAGGCGGGTTCAGGGACCCTGGTCCATAACCGCCTGACCCATTCGCTTAAGGTCTCCGCGGTGGCGCGCTCCATCGCGATCAGCCTCAGAAGAAGTGACGAACCGACTAGGCGACTTATCTCCGATTTGGGAGGGTGCGACCCTGTAGTTGTCCAAGCGGCGGCAGCGGCCCACGATCTGGGCCACCCGCCTTTCGGCCATCTGGGAGAGCAGGAACTCGACCGGGTTGCCCGCGATACCTTGGGGCTTCCTGATGGATTCGAAGGGAATGCGCAGACCTTCCGGATCCTCACTGCCCTGGACAGCTGCGATGCCACACCGCGTGGCATGAACCTGACTCGCGCGGTTCGCGCGGCAGTGCTCAAATACCCCTGGACGCGCAATGAATGGCGCAGTCAAGGCCCGGTCGCTCCGGAGCTGCTCCCCCGCGGCGTCGGCGCGAATCCGGCTGCTGGCGCCATGAAGTATTCGGCCTACGATATCGAGGCAGAGGAAATGAACGATGTCCTTTCGGTCTTCCCAGGCATCGGAAAATACCAGCAGACGCTGGAAAGCTCGGTTATGGATATCGCAGACGATATCGCCTACGCGGTTCATGACCTCGATGATTTCTATCGAGCCGGCATTCTGCAATACACCAGCGTCTCCGCTGAACTGCGAGCGTGGCTGGACAGCTCCGTCCGCTTCCAAGCCCTGAAGGCTCCAGAACTGGACCAACGGCAGCCGGGCCATGCACTGGAAATTACGTGGCGCCATGTCCTTGCCAAGGATCCCTGGATTGCCAATCCCGAAGCATTCCGCGCCTCGGTGCAACGGGTCGGCCATGACCTCGTCGATGGCTTGCTCGCGGTTCCCTACGACGGCGGCCTGCAGGCAGACCGCGCGGTTACCGCCTTTACGCGGCGATGGATTGACCGGTTGCAGGAATCCATCACCGTTGAACGCACGCCTAATGTGCGCAGCGGCCATATCCGCTTGAGCGATGAAGCGTGGCATGACGTCGTGGTTCTCAAGTTTGTCCATGCCCGCTTCGTCTTGGACCGTTCAGATCTGGCGGTCTACCAGCGCGGGCAAACGCGAATTATCCGTTCCCTGGCAGAAGGCTTCAACACCTGGCTCAACGACCCGGAGGATGCCGGTCGTGCACCGCGGCGGTTGCTGGACTCGGTGGAAGCTACCACCGAGGAATACCGCCAGCTGCGCGAGAGCACCCCAGAGCTGTTCTCGCAGTCCGGCCCGCATGAAATCCAACGGCTGGGCCAAGCCCGGGCCATCGTCGATTACATTGCTTCCTTCACCGATGCCCAAGCCGTCTCGCTGAATTCGCTGCTCACCGGTACCTCGGACAATCTCTGGGAGGCCGGCCGCGGGCTGTAGCGGCCGGGTGCGGCACCGAGCCGGCGGGATAGCCCGCCTGCTCGGTGCAGCACCCGGCCACAAATCGCGGCATGTTTCAGGCCGCGAGAGCCTGCTGAGACAGCTCCTCGAGAACGATCTTTGTCATCCTTGACTGTGTCAGTTGCGGATTGATCCGGACGCTGAAATGCCGCGACATCAGCAATGCCATCCGGTTGGCTGCTTCGTTATGCCGATTTCCGTTGTGCCCGCGAACCCAGCAGGCACGGGTACGCCCGGTGCGCTGCTCAAGACCCTCATGCACCTCATGATGGACTTTCGCGGAACGCTGGCGTCCGTGCACGAGGTCGTTCACTACTTTCACCAGGGCACGGCTGTCACTGAAAATGGTCAGGTCCGCATCGAGCGGGGCGTGGGAAAGCGCCAGCAACGCTCCAGTGGATTCCGCCAGGAGAGTGTCACGGATGTAGTACTTCGGAGAGATTGCGCTGGCCCAATGGCCTTGAGATTTCACCATCGCTCCAGCACTGCGGAACTTCCTGTTCCGGGGCAACGAACCGTCGGTATAGGCAACTACTGGAAGATTCGTCTGGTATTCCTGCACCAGCGGGGCCAGCGCCTGGCTATTGGCCTGGTTGGCGATACCGAGATCGAGCCCGAATTGCCATGACGGATTGAGACAGAAAACGGGATTCATGGATAATTCCGCCGTTCCAAGATCGTCGTCCTCCTGGAACAATAGATCGATCGATGACGGCTGCGAGATCTTGCTGGTGCCGGAAAACTCCGCAATAGCCTGCAGGATGGCCTTGTCCAATTCCCCGTATGCGGCGGTACCCGTGAGCGTCAGTAACGGGCGGTTCACGAAATCGCACAACGTCAACGCAAAATCGAAGTGGAGACCGTGCGTGCTTCGCTTGGCCAGGTGCTTTCGTTCGATTATCTGTTCTGCGAATGGAACGTACTGCTGTTTGTTCCCTTTGGCATCGCGAATGAATGCCGAACGTCCGAGAACTGCGATCAGCCTTGAAGGCTGCGGCTGCCGTTGCACGCCGGCCAATCTCCGCACGCCATCCGGTTCAAGCGCAATCGGCATTTGCGGCCGTGGAACTGACACCAGCATCGAGATCCCTCCTGACTGTTTGTGGCGATGTGAGGCGATCCTATCGACTGGCTCCGACGAATTAGCCCGAGCCCGGACGGCGGTCGGTCGAGGACGCCAATCTTCAAAGAGTCGGGATTCCGGCGGCCCGCTCATCTTCGTACGGGCACCTTGGCGAGAGAGATCTCTCGCGCGCCGGCTACCCTGGTCGAAATGTCCGTGCGCCATGGCATGATCGTGGTAACGACATCACCCCACGGCAAGGAGCACAGTGGACACGCAACTTCCCCTCAGAATCATGGAAGCCGTCGGCCTGCTTCATCGGCTGGGCTACCTCGGGCTGCGGATCCTGCCCGGCATCAATGCCTCGGGCACCGCGTGGCGGATCGTCATCCACAACGTCACCGAATGGAACCCCGAGGACAAATTCGGCGACCCGTTCAATTCTGAGGAATCCTGCGTCTACAGCACCGCCGGGGCCAATGTCTTCAACAACGACGTGCAGATGCCCGAGGATGTCAGCCGCGTGAGCGTCGCAGAAGCAATCCTCGAAGCCATGCCCTCGCTACAGCGCAGCACCCCGGGCGAGACCGGAAACCTGGACTACGTGCGCTGGTACGCGCAGCTGCTCTCGCAGGTCACCCGGCTCGACGAGTTGCCGGTGGCGTATGCGGACTACTTCGATGATTCCGAGGGATGGGAACTGGGATGGGGCAGCGACCGCCGCTTCCCGGCACCGCCGCGCTATCTACCCGAACCGGATGCTCCCCTGGTGCCAGCCAAGGCAGGACATCGCGACGAGCACTACGTGCTGGATCTGTGCGCCGAGGTGCTGGGTATGTCCTGCGCCGGCCAACAAACCTTCGACTGGTTGCGCGGGGAACCGTCGCTAAAGAGCGGCAAGCGCAAGGCGTTGCCGGTCGACGGCTATTTCGAGGCGCTGGGTCTGGTGGTGGAGTACCACGAGCGGCAGCATTCGGAGCCCGTCCCGTTCTTCGACAACAAGGTGACCTCCGCCGGCATGCTGCGCGGGGCGCAGCGCAAGCTCTACGATGCCTGCAAAGCGGCGCTGATTCCGCAGCACGGATTGACGTTGCTGGTCATCGACTACCGCGACTTCTTCCACAAGAAAGGCAAGATTGTGCGTGATCCAGCGCGGGATCGGGAGATCGTGGCGGCGCTGCTGGCCAGGGCCGCGGAATGCAGCGACCCCGGGGTCGTTACGAACTTCCCGGTGCCGCTGGCGGAAACACCCGCAGAACGTTAAAACAGGCAGGCGCCGTTCCCCGATAAGGGAACGGCGCC
>NZ_BJNE01000010.1 GCF_006539525.1 Glutamicibacter nicotianae
TGTTCGTGTTTAAAGGGGGTTCGGCCGCTGGCCGCTGGCCGCGTCGACCTGCGACCACAAATGCTTGACTTAGGCATCGTAGTTCAAGAGGACACCGAAAATAGGCCTAGTGTGGGATATGAGCGAGGCCGCGACTGACTCATCGATGGTCTCTCGACTCATCTTCCAATTGCGAAAGAGGGAAACCAAACGTGAGAACTTATGTCGTTACTGGCGCTGCTTCCGGCATTGGTGCAGCCACAACTGAATTGATTCGCGAACGTGGGCACAAGGTCATCGGCGTTGATCTACGCGATACTGACGTCGCGGCTGACCTGTCGACTCAGGAAGGCCGGCAAAGTGCCATCAAGCAGACTCTAGTGCTTTCCGAGGGCAAGATTGACGCTGTCATCGCTGCCGCGGGAATTTCGGCTCCTAAGGCAATTACGGTGTCGGTAAATTACTTCGGTGTTACCGAGTATCTGGAAGGCCTCCTGCCAGCTCTGGGGCAATCGGAGGCACCGCGTGTGGCCGTCGTGTCCTCGATGGCTTCGATCCAGCAGAATTCCGCTGAACTGGTTGAAGCATTGCTTACGGGCGACGAAGAGGCATCCCTGGCCATTGGCGCAGAGCTGGAAGCCGCTGGCCCTGGAGCCGGCTACTTGAACTACCCGTCCTCCAAGCGCGCGCTGAGCCGCTGGGTACGTCGTGAATGCATCACGGAGAACTGGGCCGGCGCAGGAATCCCATTGAATGCTGTGGCTCCTGGCACCGTGATCACCAACATGACTCGCGAATTGCTGGCCACCGACGAAGGCAAGGCAATGGTCGACAAGAATGTGCCGATGCCGCTGAACTATCACTCTGAGGCTGTGGTGATCGCCAGGCTGCTCCTGTGGCTGACGAGTGAAGAAAACACCCACGTCACCGGCCAAACCATCTACTGTGACGGCGGTGCGGAGGCGACGTTGCGCGGGGATAACATCTGGAGCTAGACCTGGCAGCTGAGTATGGCGAAGGACACTGCTGCTAACCGGTTCTGAAGTGGCGCAACCCCTGCGTGCTTGATATAGTTATGGAGTTGTCGCAATCGCGAATGACACCGTAGTTTTCCCATGGTTACCCATGAGGTATAGAGTTACGGCGATCATAGCGTGGGGGAAACGCCCAGCTCCATACCGAACCTGGAAGCTAAGACCCACAGCGCCGATGGTACTGCACTCGGGAGGGTGTGGGAGAGTAGGTCATCGCCGGGCATAATTTGCCGAAGGCCCCGAACGAGAGTTCGGGGCTTTCGAGGTTTAACCGAGAAGGTACGCCACCGTTTAAATTCATCGGCGGCTCGGAAATTCATTTCCGAGCCGCCGATGTTGCAGGTACTAGGCGTTGTCCAAACGCAGACCGCTTTCAGTATCAAATAGGTGCACGTGCTGCAGATTTGGTGCAATGTTGATGCGCGCTCCACGTGCAGGAGGCGTACGGCCATCAACACGAACAACTACCATCTGGGTTTTGCCGCCCAACTCCGCTGAGCCGAAGATGTAGGCATCTGCGCCGAGCTCTTCAACCACGTCTACAACAATCTCGACGCCTTCGCCGGCACTGACGATCTCGATGTCCTCTGGGCGGAAGCCCAAAGTCGTTCCACCTTGGGCTCCCGGTGCGTCGATGATGGTTGAACCGAAAGCCACCTGTCCATTGGATGACTGCAGCTGCACCAGGTTCATGGCAGGGGAGCCGATAAAACCTGCGACGAACACATTGCGTGGGCGATCATAGAGCTCGCGTGGGGTGCCTACCTGCTGCAGCTCGCCGTCCTTGAGCACTGCAACGCGGTCGCCCATGGTCAGCGCTTCCACCTGATCGTGGGTCACGTATACGGTCGTGACTCCGAGACGACGGGTCAGCGAAGCAATTTGGGTACGGGTCTGCACTCGCAGCTTTGCATCGAGGTTGGACAGCGGCTCGTCCATCAAGAACACCTGGGGCGAACGAACAATGGCGCGGCCCATGGCCACACGCTGGCGCTGGCCGCCCGAGAGGGCCTTGGGCTTGCGGTCCAGGTACTTCTCCAGGTCCAGAAGCTTGGCTGCTTCCAGCACACGCTGCTTGCGCTCTTCCTTGTCGACGCCGGCGATCTTCAAGGCAAAGCCCATATTCTCGGCGACGGTCATGTGGGGGTACAGCGCGTAGTTCTGGAAGACCATGGCGATGTCGCGGTCCTTTGGCGGAACGTTGGTCACGTCCTTGTCGCCAATGAGAATGCGGCCGGAATTTACTTCTTCCAAGCCTGCAAGCATGCGCAGAGTCGTGGATTTGCCGCAACCCGAGGGGCCAACTAGAACAAGGAATTCTCCATCTTGGATTTCCAAGTCGATTGCGTCGACGGAGGGCACAAGTGCGCCCGGGTAAATGCGGGTGGCCTTTTCAAAGGTCACAGTTGCCATGATGACAATCCTTTCACGGGCAGGTACGTGCCCGACGATCCGTAGTGAAAGTGAATTGGGACACTTCAGTTTCGCATGGAAATGAGACTTTTCAAAAGATCTGGCAGATCAGCAGGCGAAGAGATAGAATACGCTGCCGCTGTTGGCCCGGATCCCACCTTGATGCCCACATCTTCCGCGCCGAGGACCCTGAATCCGTTCTCGTCGGTGACGTCATCGCCAGCAAAAAGGACCGCCTGCACGTCGAGGGTCTCACGCAGCCACTGCAGGCTTTGGCCTTTGTCGCCGTGATGCACGGTGGCTTCCAAGACCGCCTTGCCATCGAGCAGTTTCACACCGTCCAAATCAGCAAGGGCTTGCCGCGCCTGTGCCAAGGCCTTGGCAGCCGCATCCGGCAGTGCCTGGCGGACATGCAGGACCGTGGCCGACGGCTTGTACTCCAGGCTCGCGTTCTCATGCGCTGCCGCGACGTGCTCCAATCGCTGGGTCACTGTTCCAAGCAGTGCGGTTTGCTCGGCGGTCAGCGGCTCATCCTGCCAGTTTGCACCCAGCCAGGACGGAACCAAACGTTCGGCACCGTGCGAGCCAATGCAAATCCCTGGACGCGGCTGCGGGTAGACCTCGCGCAAGGACTGCAGGTTACGGCCCGACACTACAGCGGTGTATACCCCGGGGCTGGCCGCCAGCTGCTCGAATGCGGCAGCGGTCTGAGGCAGCGGCCGGGCATCTTGCGGCCGGTCGACCAGCGGAGACATCGTTCCGTCAAAGTCCAAAGCCACGAGCACCCGCTGGTGGCCGGCAAATCCAGCCAGCGCGGCATGCAGGGAAGGATCTAGTTCTGGCAATGCGTTCCTCATCAAGGATCACGATTCCCGCGGGAATCTGCTTAGCGAACGATTTCGTGCACGGAGGTGGCCGCATTGATCTCGGCCAGTTCAGCCAGGAAATCATCGGACCATTTGGAAACATCATTGAGCGCCAAATGGCGGTTCATGCGCTTCATCCGGCGTTCCTGCTCCGTCTCGTTCATCTGGACCGCTTCCACGATCTTGGCCTTCATCCCGTCGATGTCGTGGGGATTGACCAGTACCGCCTGGGTCAGCTGATCAGCAGCACCGGTGTACTCCGAGAGCACCAGCACGCCGCGGCCATCCTGGTGCGCGGCGACGTACTCCTTGGCCACCAGGTTCATGCCATCGCGCAGGGCCGTGACCAGCAGGACGTCGGCGGCCAGGTACATGGCGATCATTTCGCGCAGCGGATAGGACTGGTGCAGGTAGCGCAGGGTGGTGTGGCTCAGGGTGTCATGCTGGCCGGTGATCTGGCCGACCATCAGTTCCACCTGGTCGCGCAGCTCGATGTAGCTGTCCACGTTTTCCCGGCTGGGGCTGGCAACCTGGATCAGGCAGACGTCGCCGGCGCGCAGCGTCTGGTCGGAGAGCAGCTCGCCGTAGGCCTTCAGTCGGTGGCGGATGCCCTTGGTGTAGTCCAAGCGGTCCACGCCGAGCATGATGGTTTTCGGGTTTCCCAGCTCATGGCGGATCTGTGCCGCGCGGGCGATGATTTGCGGATCGCGCGATAGCTTGGCGATGTGCTCCGTATCGATGGAGATCGGATGGGCCTTGGCACGGCAGAGATTCTGCATTTCGTTGCCGGCTGGCGGCGAAGCCACATCGCCCTTGGTCGAGTAGCCGGTGAACCGGCGCAGGCAACGCAGGAAATTGCTGGCATCGGTTTCACGCTGGAATCCGACCAGATCAGCCCCGGCCAGCCCCTCCAGAATCTGCGTCCGCCACGGCAGCTGCGAAAACAGGCTGGCTGCCGGAAACGGTATGTGCAGGAAGAAGCCGATCTTCAGATCAGGGCGTGCCAGCCGCAGCATCTGCGGAACCAGCTGCAGCTGGTAGTCGTGTACCCAGACGGTCGCGTCCGGAGCGGCAATATCCAGTACTGCATCGGCGAATCGCCGGTTGATTCTCTTGTACCGGTCCCACCAGGCGCGATGGTATTCCGGTGGCACGATCACGTCGTGGTAGAGCGGCCACAGCGTCGAGTTGGAGAAGCCCTCGTAGTACTGGGTCATGTCGTCTTCATCCAGGGGGACCGGAACCAGATGGATGTCATCCTTGTCGAAGCTCTCCAGCTCCTCGCCAATACCGCCATGCCAGCCCACCCAAGCGCCTTCGGAGGCAGCCATAACAGGTTCCAGGGCTGTCACCAAGCCACCGGGCGAACGCTGGAATCCTTGCGATCCGTCAGGATTGGTGATGCGGTCCACCGGAAGGCGGTTGGCCACAACCACGAAATCGTAGGAATTCTCGGTCTTTGTACTCGGCGCTGGGTTACCCACTGCAAACCTCCTGGTTTATTCAATCTGATTCACCGGCGTGGTGCAGATTCGTCGGTTCTGAGTGAATGACTTCTCGTCTAATTTCCTCGCTCTTGCTATTTAGCCTAATGAAAACTGGCTGGTAAGGGAACGATGGGGCGGATTGCACCGTCATACGCGTCACTTTTGCGCAGATGCCGTGTACTACAGGATGGGAATGGCAGTAGACAAACCATTTCCGCTGGTCACTTGGTTTAATGCTCAAGTTAAGCCGTGAAGGGCACTTTGGGGGCTGTATGCGGAAGATATGTGAGTCCTGTGAAGGTGGATCAATCTTGAGTTTTCACGGATACGGACCCCGGGAATTGGCTAAGCTTGACTCCAGATGATACTTGTCCGCTGACCAAGGAAACGCCAAATACATGTCTACGAATAACCCGCGCCCATCGAAAGCGGAGCGCACCGCGAGTGCCCGTGAGAAGGCGGCGCAGATGCGTGCCGCGCAAGAAGCCGCCCAGAAGCGCAAGTCGCTTTTCGTGAAGCTGGGCGTCTTGGCTGCAGTGATTGTGGTCATCGCACTGGTAGTTACTTTGATCGTGCAGAACAACAACGCCAAGATTGCCGACTCCGGCGCCGTGCCGCAGGGCGGTACCGCAGCGGGCGGCATCATGGTCACCTCGCCAGACACCGTTGCACAGAAGACCATCGAGAAGGTGGACATCAAGACCCTTGAAGCGCCTGCCGAAGCGCCGAATCCTGCCACCCCGCGCGACCTGACGGTGGCTGACAAGGGCGAGCCGATCAATATCACCATGTACGTCGACGCCAACTGCGTCCACTGCGCAGACTTCGAGGCCACCTACGGCGACCAGATCGAAGAATGGCTGGCCAATGGCGATGTCACCGTTGAATACCGCAACGTCGGCTACCTGGACCGTGGTTCGCCAACCAACTTCTCCTCGCGCGGCGCCAACGCACTGGCTTGCGTTGCCGACGAGAGCCCAGCTGCCTACATGAGCTTCGTCAAGGCGCTGTGGGGCCACTACCCAGAGGGCGAGATGAAGAACGCCGAACTTGCGGACCTGGCCATCCAGAACGGTGCAGCGGAATCCGTGACCAGCTGCATCGAGGATGACAAGTTCCGTCCATTCGTCCAGTACGCCACGACCGCTGGCCAGTACGACGGCGTAGCCGGCACCCCTTCGATCTTCATCCAGGGCAAGGAGTTCGCACTGGGAACCCAAGACTTCCCGACCGAGGTCGAGAAAGCCATCGCTGCCAACAAGTAAGCCCATCCAGCCACCGCTGGACAATTGTCCGGGATCCGGTAGTATCCTTAGTGATCTCGCACCCGGTCGATGGGAAGGAAGCCAATGCTGGCTTCCTTCCCATTGGCATTTAATCGGGCATGCGCTGCGCGGCTGCGCCAATTCGCAGTGCCGAGGGGTTTTCCGATATTCTTATCCGGTACGCCCCCTTAGCTCAGCTGGCCAGAGCGTCTGTCTTGTAAACTGAAGGTCACCGGTTCGAATCCGGTAGGGGGCTCTGATCTGGTCTTGGACCAGCAGCTGGAACCGTGCCGATGAGTTTTCATGGCACGGTTTTCGTTTTCACCCCGGATTGTGCCCGATGCAACCTCGCGCCTGTGGCAGGCTCTAGGATCCCGCCGGTAGAATTCTGCGCAGAACCTAGATTTGAGGAGCCGACCATGGCCGGAGGCCTTGCAGCACTATTGGACGACGTGGCCGCCCTGGTGAAAGTCACCGCGGCATCGCTGGACGACATCGCGCTGGGCGCTGGCAAGGCCAGCACCAAATCCCTGGGTGTCGTGATCGACGATGCGGCAGTCACCCCGCAATACGTGGCAGGGCTCTCGCCGAAGCGCGAGCTTCCGATCATCTGGAAGATCGCCGTTGGCTCCATCCGGAACAAGATGCTGATCATCCTTCCGGTCGCTCTGATCCTTTCGCAGTTCGCCCCCTGGGCGCTGACCCCGATCCTGATGGTCGGAGGCGCCTATCTGGTCTTCGAAGGGGCCGAGAAGCTGCTCGAAGCGATGGGCGCGATCAAGCACCACACTCCGGGCGGCAAGGAGGGCGTGCGCGACGAGAAGGCGATCATCGGCTCGGCCGTGCGCACCGACCTCGTGCTTTCCGCGGAGATCATGGTCATCTCGCTGAATGAGGTGGCGCACGAATCCTTCCTGAACCGGGCGCTGATCCTGGTCGTGATCGCGATCCTGATGACCGTCGTGGTCTATGGCGCCGTGGGCTTGATCGTGAAAATGGACGACATCGGCCTGCACATGGCCGCCAAGCCGCGCCATCTCTCGCAGAAGATCGGCCGCGGCCTGGTCAAGGCGATGCCCATCGTGATGTCCATCCTGAGCAAGGTCGGCGTGATCGCGATGCTCTGGGTCGGTGGGCACCTGCTGCTGGTCGGCATGGACGAGCTCGGCTGGCATGCGCCGTACGGCTTCGTGCACCATGTGGAGCTGCTGGTCCACGACGCAACCGGCCAGGCCGGCGCCATGCTCGGCTGGCTGGTGAATACCGCCTTTTCCTGCCTGGCCGGTTTCATCATCGGCTCGGTGATTACCGCCATCGTCCTGGGCATCCAGAAGCTGCGCCGCAAGGGCGAAGCCGAAGCCGCCCACTAGGAACGGAAATCAGCGGGCGTCCCGCGCACGTAGAATAGAGAAGTTGCAGCCCGGACCCGGTCTTCTGGGCCAGCCAAACTGTCTGGCCTGCGTGGAAAGATCGATGAGTGTTGAATAGAGAATTGACTGATCCGGCCACCGCCCGCCATGCGCGCGGCGCCTACTTCACCCCGGAACCAGTGGCCAGCTTCATGGCGCAGTGGGCGCTGGGGCAGCACGGCAGCAGGGTTCTGGAACCCTCCTGCGGCGATGCGCAATTCCTGGCCGCAGCGAACGCGGTGCTGGACGACGGCAGGGGCCCGGTGGAACTGGTGGGCCTGGAGCTGCACGAGCCATCGGTGCAGGCGGCCCGTGCGCGGATGCAGGCCGCCGGGATCGACGCGCAGATCGAACAGGCCAACTTCTTCGAGGTTCCCGGGCACGCAGACTTCGATGCGGTCATCGGCAACCCGCCCTATGTGCGCTACCAGCTGCACCGCGGTGCCGACCGGCAACTCTCGCGCGCCGCGGCCAAGTCCTCGGGCGTGGAGCTGAACGAGCTGGCCAGCATCTGGGCGGCCTTCGTCGTGCACTCCACCAGCTTCCTGGCCGACGGCGGGCGCCTGGCGCTGGTGCTTCCGGCAGAGCTGATGTTCGTGAACTACGCAGGGCCGGTGCGCCAGATGCTGCTCGAGCGCTTCGCCAGCGTGCACCTGGCAGTCTTCGAGGAACGCCTGTTTGCCGACGCGCAGGAAGAAGTGGTGCTGCTGCTGGCCGAGGGGTACCGCCAGGGCTCCAGCGATTCCTTCAGCCTGCACCAATTCCGCAATGCCCATGACCTGCACACCCTAGGCGAGGGCACCCGGCACACCCCGGCAGGCGGCAACGACCGCTGGACCGGATCGCTGGTGGGCCTCGAAGCGCAGGGGATCCTGTCCGCGGCTCTGGCCGCCGGCCGGATGGCTCCGCTGCAGTCCTGGGGCGAAACCTCGCTGGGAGCTGTCACCGGCAACAACAAGTGGTTCACGCTTTCCGCCGCGCAGGTCCAGGAGCTGGGGCTGGCCGACGAGGATTTGATCCGCATCTCGCCGCCGGGCTCGCGCCACCTGCGCGGGCTGGACCTGAGCGAGGAGGGCTGGGAAAAGCTGGCAGCGCACGGGGCGGCGGCCTGGATGTTCCGTCCCGCCGCGGAACCCAGCGGCGCCGGCGCGCGCTTCGTGGCCAGCGGCGAACTGCTGAACGTGGATGCGGCCTACAAGTGCCGGGTGCGCTCGCCGTGGTGGCGGGTGCCGGTGCTGTCGGTGCCGGATTTGTTCATGACCTACATGAACGCCGATACCCCGCGGCTGACCGCCAACGAGGCCGGGGTGCACCATATCAACTCGATCCACGGGGTGTACCTGGGTGCCGATGCCCGCGAGCTGGGCCGCGAGCTGCTGCCGGTGGCATCGCTGAACACGCTGACCATGCTCGGCGCCGAAATGGTGGGACGTTCCTACGGCGGCGGCATCCTGAAGCTGGAGCCGCGCGAAGCAGACCAGCTGCCGGTCCCGGCCATCGGCATGGTGCAGCGCCATGCCCCGCAATTGCGCGCCATCAAACCCGAGGTGCGCGAGCTGCTGGCCCATGGGCGCAAGCAGGAAGCGGCGAACCTGGTGGATTCCGTGGTGCTGCAGGCGCTGCTCGGCCTGGATGCGGAAGCGATCGAGGCGCTGCGCGCGGCGCGGATGAACATGCTCGAACGCCGCAAGGCCCGAAGCAAAGCAGTGAAGGGATAAGAGTGGCCAATCCTGCGATCGAGAAGACCCTAGCCTTCGCCGAATTCGACACCACCTTGATGTCAGCGCCGAAGGATTCGCCCTGGCTGGATAATGGCGCGGTCACCGGGGAATTCAACCCGTCCTACGCGGTGCTCGAACGGCTGCTGAGCATCCCGGTGCGTTCCAAGGCCGTCACCCGTTCGGGCCGCTTCGCCCAGGGCGTGGATGCCTGGCTGGCGCACGAGCTGCGGCGTGCCGGCTTCGATGCCGACCTGGTCTGGCCGCGCCCCGAAGCGCCGCGGGTGCTGTCCAGCGACATCCTTGAGCTGCTGCGCAAGCTGCCCGAACGGCTGGCCGACGAGGTGCACGAGTCCATCATGGCCGGCAAGGCGGGCAGCACCGACGCGCGCATCCTGGGCCGCGCCTACATGAAGCAGACCGACGTGGTGATGACCCACTGGTCCACCGGCCCCGAACTGCTGCTGAGCACCAAGGCGATGACTTCGTCCTTCGGCAAGAACCTGGCCAACCGCTATGAAGAGGCCTACGGCGACGCGGCGAACCTGCGCGCCCGCTACCCGCTGGCCGCCGTCGGGTTCTTCTTCGTGCAGCGCGCCACGATCCTGGAATCCGAGCCGGCCGCCTTCCGCCGCACCGTGGACATGATCCGCAAGCTGCGCGACTTCGGCGACGGCTTCGGCTACACCGCCACCGGCCTGCTGCTGGTGGACTGGGATGATGCGGCCGAGCAGCCGGAGGTCAAGTGCGTCCATGCCCCGGTGCCTGCCGACATTGCCGCCCCGCAGTTCCTCAACGCCATGGTCGATGCGGTCCTGAAGGTCACCCCGATCGACTTGCACGAGGCAGCTCGCGCTCGCCGGGCCGGCGAAGTCGCCCCGCTGCCGGGCCACGCCATGGTGGACGAGCAGCAGGACGCCCTGTTCTAGCCTGATCCAGAAAGCCGTCCCAGGCCGTCACATCACCGGCACGGCGGAGGCCGGATCCTCGGAGCCGAACTGCGCGGCGAAGCGGTGCATCGGGCTGGCGGGCAGAGCCAGGCTCGGGACCGGCTGCGCGGCGCCGGGCAGCTGGATGGCTACCTGGTCGGCGGAAGCCTGCGGCAGGTCCGCGGCCCACTGCCAGGCGGCTTCGGTGGCCCGGTAGATGAACTTGAGCCGGCCCTCGTGCTCGAAGCTGCGCTCGCGCTGCCACAGCTCGGAGCGCTCGTAGAAGGCCCAGGAGGCAGGGTTCTGCGAATCGATGACGCTGATCGGGGTCTTGCCCGAACGCAGGGCATGGGCCAGGCGCAATGAGGTCACATGCTGGCGGATGCCCAGGCGGCGGTAGTCGGCGCGCACCGCCATGCAGCCCAGTTCCACCGCGTTCATCGAGGACGTCGGCGCCACGATGGAGTCGTGCACCAGGCCGGCGGCAACCAGGGTGCCCTGGTCGCGCACGGTCACCAGGAGGCTGAGGCGATCGAACTTCTGATGCCAGCGCTGGTCGACCACGGTGTAGAGGGTCGCCAATTCATCGCGCTGGGCTGGCTGAACGCATAGGGATGACAAGGAAAAGTTCAGGTTTTCAAACACTGGGGTACGGTCCTAAAAGCTAAGAACGAACGAAAGATGAGGCTTTGCGCGGTGGATCAAAATCCACTGCGCGGTTTCGTTGGCCTTGAGGGGACCGATGCCGGCGGCTTCCGGCAACTTCCTTGTAGGGTCCAGTTTGAGCTCGATGAGCTAGAAAAATTATGGAGCCTGAAGTCCCTTTTTGACAAGTGGAAAAGGGTACTTTCAGGTGAATCCCAAATAAACCATTCGGCATTGTTTTTCTGCTCTACTCACTGGCCAAGCCGCAGGGATTCAACGCGGCGTTCGATGCGGCACATCGGCGTGTTCGGGGCAGGGATCCGGCGGCTTGAGCCGGGGCCGATTTGGAGCGGGGCTCGTTTCCCCGGTAGGATTGCTTATGCACTTGGCTAGCAAGTCAGGGCGCAGATGGATCTTTAGCTCAGTTGGTTAGAGCGTTCGCCTCACACGCGAAAGGTCGCTGGTTCGAGTCCAGTAAGATCCACCAAAATCGAAAGCCACCGCAATGCGGTGGTTTTCGTCGTCTCCGGCACAGTCCGGAAGCTAGGCTCCGAGCAGCTGGTGCACCCGAGGCTTGACCTCTTCGCCAAGCAGCTTGATGCTCTCCAGCATCGCCTCGTGCGGCAAGGAGCCCGCAGAGTACTTGATGTCGACGCGGGACAGGCCCAGCTGCTGGGCCACCTTGGCCATCTTCCGCGCCACGGTGTCCGGGCTGCCGGCCATCATGGCTCCCTCCGGTCCCATGGAGGCCTGCAAGCGCATTTTGCTGGCAGGTGGCCAGCCCCGTTCGGCCCCCAGCCGGTTCATGGTGCGCTGGTAATGGGGCCAGAGCGTTTCCAGGGCTTCCTCGTCGCTGCCAGCCACCAGGCCATGGAAGTGCGCCGAGACCGGCAGCTGCTCCTGGCCGAATTCCTCCAGCGCGCGGCGGTAGAGGGTGGCCAGGCCTTCGAACGCCGAAGGCTGGCCGCCGATGATGGCCAGGCACAGCGGCAGGCCGTGCCGGGCCGCGCGGATCACCGACTGCGGGCTGCCGCCGACCCCCACCCACGTGGTCAGCGGCTTGCCCTCCAGCAGCGGGTAGATCTGCTGGTTGCGCAGGGCAGAGCGGTGCTTTCCCTGCCATGACACCGGTGCGCCGTGGCGCAGCTTGGCCAGCAGATGCAGCTTCTCCTCGAACAGGTCCTCGTAGTCCTCGAGGTCCAGGCCGAACAGCGGGAAGGATTCGATGAAAGAGCCGCGGCCGGCGATGATCTCGGTCCGCCCGTTGGAAATGGCGTCCAAGGTCGCGAAGCGTTCGTAGACGCGCACCGGGTCATCGCTGGAGAGCACGGTTACCGCGGTGCCCAGCTTGATGCGCTGCGTGGTGCTGGCCAGTGCGGCCAGCACGATTTCGGGGGAGGAGATGGCGTAGTCGTCGCGGTGGTGCTCGCCCACGCCGAAGAAATCAAGATTCGAGGCTTCGGCCTGCTGCCCTTCGGTGATGACATTGCGGATCACCTGGGCATGGCTCAGCGGGTTGCCGTCGGCGTCCTCGGTGATGTCGCCGAAGGTCTCGGCGCCGATCTCGGGCAAGGGGAACTGCGTAGTCACTGCAACCTCCGAATATATGCAAACACATCTAACTTCCGCTTGGTGCAACCAACTGCGGACCGGCAGTATTCCAGTGGCCGAAAATACCCCTGAATGTGTCCGGGGATACCTCGCGAATTCACCACGTTCCGGCCAACTTTCCATGCACGGGTTGTATGGTGAATCCCATGGGAAAAACTTTGGTTGAGGGGGGAGTGATTCGTGGCGCATCGATCTAGCGAGGAGCAGTCCGCCGAGTCGACTGCCGCAGGCGAGGATCCGGCTCCTGCCGCTGGCGCTTTGCCCCGCATTGCCACTAGTGAGATCAATATGGGCTTCCATCCGGCGGAACCCGCCGAAGAGCCTGCCATGGCCTCGGAACTGCCGCTCAACACCGCGGTCAGCGCCAATGTGGCGGCTGCCGATGCCTCCGATATCGAGTGGCGCACCGGCCAGGTCCACACCACCGATGAGGGCATCACCCTCATGCCTACCCGCGCCAACCCGGTGGCCCGCCGCCTGCTGGCGAAAATGTGGATCTCGGACACCCCTCCCACCCAGGCGCTGAACATCGTCGAGCGCCTCCAGGGCACGCCCTATGCCAACCCCAAGATCAACGTGGACCAGGACGCATCCAACCGGCGCACCATGGAATTCGCGCTGGACTTGGGCGAGACCCTGATCCGCTACGGCGCAGGCGCCCTGGAAGTGGAAACCAGCATCATCGCGGTGACCGCGGCACTGGGCCTGAGCCACTTGGACGTGGACATCACCAACCAGTCCCTGCATTTGAACTACAGCCCGCCGGATGCCGAAAGCTATTCGGTGCTGCGCGTGGTCCGCTCCTACACCGCGAACTACGCCGGCATGGTGCTGGTGCACGAGCTCGTCTCGGACATCATCGCCGGCGGCGTATCGCGCACCGCCTCGGCCAAGCGGCTGAAGGAGATCACCCGTCAACCCAAGCCGTTCCCGCGTTGGATCGTCGCCTGCGGGCGGGCAGTGTTCGCCGCCGCGTTCGTGCTGTTCATTGGCGGTTCCTGGGCTGGCGCGCTGGTGGCGATGATCTCTTCGAGCCTCGTGACGCAGATCGGGCGGTACGGTTCGCGCTGGCGGGTGCCCGAGTTCTTCACCATCGCCGCCTCGACCTTGGCGGTCACGGGCATCGCCTTGCTGGGGCACCAATTCCATGCACCCCTGGATCCGGCGCTGGTGGTTTCCGGCGGCATCCTGCTGCTGCTCCCGTCGGGCAGGTTCGTCTCGGCATTGCAAGATGCCATCAACGGCTTCCCGGTGACCGCGGTAGGCCGCCTGTTCTCTGCCAGCCTGATCTACGGGGCGATCCTGTGCGGCATTGCCACGGCGTTGGTGATCTCGGATCTGCTCGGCGGGGAAAAGGTCGATGTCCACCAGATCGCGACAACAGAGTATCCGGCTTGGCTGCTGGTGATCCTGGTGGGTGTGGCCATCGTTGCCGGTGCGGTCACCGAGCAAAGCGCGCTGCGCCTGCTGCTGCCTACTGCCGGCATTGCTGTTGGCGGCTACCTGGTGCAGCTGCTGGCCGTAAGCATTGGACTCGGTGACCGGGCCACCCCGGCGCTGGTTGCCACGGTGATCGGTTTCGCCGCCCGGCTGGCCGCGGACAAGCTCAGGTCCCCGCAGCTGGTGCTGGCGGCCCCCGCGGTCATGTTCCTGCTTCCCGGCTTGATGATCTTCCGCGCAATGTACGGAATCGTCATCAACGTGGAAGACATGGCCACCGGCCTGGTGGAAATGTTCAACGCGATGGCGATCATGCTTTCCATCGCTGGCGGGGTCGTCTTCGGCGATACGCTGTGCCGTCCGTTGACCTCTACCGCCCGGCGCGAGCGCCGGCGCATCCGCCGACGCTAAGTTCTCGGCAATGACCAGTCGATCGGCTCCTGTCCGCTATCGGACAGGAGCCGATTGATATTCGAGAAGGGCTTGGAGCCGAAGAAGCCGCGCGAGGCGGACAGCGGCGAGGGGTGGGCGCTTTGCAGCTGCACGGCGTTGGGCAGGGATCCGGAAAGCTTCTGCGCATGATTGCCCCACAGCAGCGCCACCAAAGGCAGCGGCCGCTCATCCAGCGCCTGGAGGATCGCCTGCAGGATTGGCGCCCATCCCAGCTTCTGGTGCGAGCCGGCATTGCCCGCGGTCACCGAGAGCACCTGGTTCAGCAGCAAGACTCCCTGGGACAGCCAAGGACCCAGATCCGGATGCGGGACCGGATCCAGACCGAGATCGGCCTGCAGCTCCTTGTAGATATTGGCCAGGGAACGCGGCAGCGGGCGGACCTGCTTATTCGCCGCGAAGGCCAAGCCGTTGGGGTGGCCGGGCGTCGGATAGGGGTCCTGGCCAATAATTAGGACCTTGACCTCGGATAATGGCAAGCTCAGTGCGCGGAACATCACCTCCGGCGCTGGAAGGATCTGCTCGCCGGCGGCCGAGCGGGCCGCCAAATCGCTGGCCAAGCGACGCAGCAGCGCGTCCTGGCGGCTGAGCGCAGGAACCCAGTCTTCGGCAATAAACCCGTGGTCGGCCATGGATTTTGCGCCGTGGTAGAACGGGAAATCCGCCGCGTCATACACGGGCGTCGCGGCTGGCTCGGGAGCATCGAAAAGTGCTGGCTGCATATCGTCCATAGAGGCAATTGTGCCGTTTTTCTGGCGTGCCTGTGCTCGGCCACACGGTGTTAGGCAAGCAGATTGGTTAGAATATCGGTGGTATATCTACCGGTGGTGGATTGCATGCATAGCCGAAACCCGAGAAAACCGATCCAAGAACCGAGGTGAGAACGTATGGCTGAGAATGGATTGCTGGCGGATTTCGTGATGAACCCGGATTCGGAATTGGACGAGCGTTCGCAACAGATCCTCAACCTGGAAAAGTTGTGGTGGAAGTATGCCGGGGCCAAGGAACAAGCCATTACCATGCAGTTTTCGATGTCGCCGACGAATTACTACCAGCTGCTGAACCAGCTGATTGAAACCGACGCGGCACTGGCCTACGACCCGATGTTGGTCAAGCGCCTGCGCAGAGCACGTTCTACAAAACGTCGCGTGGGCGGTAAGGTCGGCACGGGACGATAACCCTGCCTGCCGCGACCAATCAGACCTCGAGCAAGGACGAGAATGACCAACTACCCGCGTGACGAATTTGATCGCGTTCCGGAATTCAGCACCCGTGTGGGTTCGCACCACGCCCACGGATGGGCGCAGTCCGCCGCGTCAAAGTCAACCGGTGGGAAATTGCGCTGGGTAGTGCTGACCGCAGTGCTCGTGCTGGTGATCGGTGCCTTGTCCTTCATCTTCGGTCCGCAGCTCAAGGAGACCCTTGCGACTTCGGCTGAAAGCGAAACCTCGCAATCCCAGGAAAAGACGGCCGAGTCCTCCGAGGAAGCAGCACCGAGCGAATCCGAATCGCCATCAAGCACCATCGATGACGAGGACGTCCTCTATGGCCAGCTGATTGGCGTCTACAACGCGGCCAGCGTCGCCGGCCTGGCCAACGCGGGCGAGGAAGCCATGACCGAAGCCGGGTTCACCAGCGTCGTCGCCGACAACTGGACCAAGCCGGCCGAAGTGTCCGCGGTCTACTACATGTCCGAGGCCTACCGGACCACCGCTGAAAAAGCCGCAGAAGTCCTGAATATCGACGAAGTCCTGCAGACCAGCAACATTCCGAACCGGGTCACCGTCGTTTTGGGATCAGACGACACCCTGGGGCTCAACGAATAATTCGTTCATAATTCCATACGCTCAGAGCCGATCGGCTTGCACTCGCCATGCGAGAGTGCCAATATTTGTATTAGCACTCATGCGTTGCGACTGCTAACGCCGGTCGGCTTTTGCGTTCACCAGGACGTCCAAAGCGCCGGATGGCGGATGCGGCGCGTGGAGCGTGGAAAATACCTCAGATAGCGAGAGCTGAAACGGTTGCTGGCCCGATGCCGCACCGGTCCACTCGTCCGTCGCGGGCGCTGTCTGTCGGTTGCATTTTCGCAAAATCGTCCCGAAAGGACCGTACGCCACAATGGCTAAGATGATTGCATTTGACGAGGAAGCACGCCGCGGACTAGAGCGCGGCCTGAACACCCTTGCTGACGCCGTGAAGGTCACCCTGGGCCCACGCGGCCGCAACGTTGTTCTGGAGAAGAAGTGGGGCGCTCCTACTATCACCAACGACGGCGTGTCCATCGCTAAGGAAATCGACCTCGAAGAGCCTTACGAGAAGATCGGCGCAGAACTGGTCAAGGAAGTTGCCAAGAAGACTGACGACGTCGCCGGCGACGGTACCACCACCGCAACCGTGCTCGCACAGGCACTGGTCAAGGAAGGCCTGCGCAACGTTGCCGCAGGTGCCGACCCGATCGCGCTGCGCCGCGGCATCGACAAGGCTGTAGAAGCCGTCACCGCTGAACTGTTCGCCGCTGCGAAGAAGATCGAGTCCAAGGAGCAGATCGCTGCTACCGCTTCGATCTCCGCAGGCGACACCGAGATCGGCGGCCTGATCGCCGAGGCTCTGGACAAGGTTGGCGAGCAGGGCGTCATCACCGTTGAAGAGTCCAACACCTTCGGCCTGGAGCTGGAGCTGGCAGAGGGCATGCGCTTCGACAAGGGCTACATCTCCGCTTACTTCGTCACCGACGCAGAGCGCCAGGAAACCGTTCTCGAGGACCCATACATCCTCATCGTGAACTCGAAGATCTCCTCGGTCAAGGACATGGTGACCCTGCTGGAGAAGGTCATGCAGTCGAACAAGTCGCTGCTGATCATCGCCGAAGACGTCGAGGGCGAAGCCCTGGCCACCCTGATCCTGAACAAGATCCGCGGCCTGTTCAAGTCCGTTGCCGTCAAGGCTCCGGGCTTCGGCGACCGCCGCAAGGCCATGCTGACCGACATCGCCATCCTCACCGGCGGCCAGGTTGTTTCCGAGGAAATCGGCCTGTCGCTGGACAATGTCGGCCTGGAGGTCCTGGGTACCGCTCGCAAGGTCGTCATCACCAAGGACGAGACCACCATCGTTGAAGGCGGCGGCGAAGCCGACGCCATCGAGGGCCGCAAGGCGCAGATCGCAGCCGAGATCAAGAACACCGACTCGGACTACGACCGCGAGAAGCTGCAGGAGCGCCACGCAAAGCTCTCCGGCGGTGTCGCTGTGCTGAAGGCCGGCGCTGCTACCGAGGTGGAGCTCAAGGAGCGCAAGCACCGCATCGAGGATGCCGTGCGCAACGCCAAGGCTGCTGTTGAAGAAGGCATCGTCGCCGGTGGCGGCGTGGCTCTGATCCAGGCTGGCGCCGCTGCTTTCGAGAAGCTGGCCCTGGAAGGCGACGAGGCAACCGGTGCGAATATCGTTCGCGTTGGCATCGAAGCCCCGTTGAAGCAGATCGCATTGAACGCCGGCCTGGAGCCAGGCGTTGTCGCTGACAAGGTCAAGGGCTTGGCTGCGGGCCACGGCCTGAATGCCGCAACCGGCGAGTACGTGAACCTGCTCGAGGCAGGCGTCAACGACCCAGTGAAGGTGACCCGTTCGGCACTGCAGAACGCCGCATCGATCGCTGGCCTGTTCCTGACCACCGAAGCTGTTGTCGCAGATAAGCCAGCTCCTGCTGGCGCTGCTCCAGCCGGTGGCGATGACATGGGCGGCATGGGCGGAATGGGCGGCTTCTAAGCTTCCCGCATGCACTAAGCACGCAGTCAACGCGCCGATGGCCCGGATCCTTCCAAGAAGGGATCCGGGCCATCGGCCGTTGTGCGTGCAACGGGCACCGGGCTAAAGCCAGCCGCGCAGCAGTTCCAGTTCGGTCTGCAGATTATGCCGGGCGCTGCGATCCCAGCGCTGGTATCCGGCGGGGGTGCCGTAGATCCGTTCCTTCTCCAGCGAGCTGGCCAGGATCTTGCTGCGCCCGGCGGCAAGCACATGGCGCGGAAGATGCTCGTACTCCTTGTAGACCGCCTCGGCATAGCGCTGGTAGGCCGCGGCGGGACGGGCCAGGACCTCCAGGTCGGCATCGCAGAGGATATGTCCCAGGCGATCGGTCTCTGCGGGCGCATGCGTTGCGGTGAGCATGACCAGGTCGCTGACCTTCGACACGGCACCGGGGGAGAGCACTCCCCACAGCCGCTCGCGGGCCATGATTGCCGATTTGAATTCGTCTTCGCTGGTTCCCTCGTAGACGGCATCGTGGAACCAGGCGGCGAGCTGAAGGAGCATGAGCTCTTCATGATCGGCCTGGTTCTTGGCCAGCCAGTCGATGGCTTCCAGCACAGAGAGCAGATGCACCCGGTCATGGTAGTGCCGGTGGCTCTGGGACCAGCAGCCCAGCAGCTCGGATCCGAGCTGCGGTTCGGTAGGCAAGGTGCGGGACCACCGGCGGGCGAGCACCGCCCCTAATTTCTCCGGACGGTATTTGGCCGGGATCCGAATCCCGGATTTGACCAGTGCCCTCACCAGTTCGCTGCCGGAGACTTCGAGAGCGCCAGCGGAAACGAGCTGGTCGTAGCGTTCGCGCGGGACATCGTAATGGTCCCGGTCGAAGGCCCGGCGCGAGATGTCCTGCTGCTCGGCGAACTGATGCAGTTCAGCCAATGACGTATCCGACACCAGATGGGCGAAGAGCGTGCCGTGGGCAGGCCAGCGCGGCGGGTCAATCAGAATGCTCATAAGGCTAAGCCTACTGATCAACCTGCCGCTGCGCGTGCGCTGGTCAGTATCGGAACAGCGAGGTATTGACCTGCTCGACCTCCTCGTACTGCATGGAGGCGTGGTTCAGCGCGGTGGCAATGCTGCTCAGCGCCTCTTCGATCTGGACATGCGTTGAGCGCCATTCGGCCACGATCGACTGGAAGGAAGCCGCGGCGGAGCCCTGCCACGTGCTTTGCAACTGGTCTAGGTTCATCTGCATGGTAGAGACTTCATTGCGCAGCCGGTCGATGGTATTCATGACGGCCTGGGATTTCACCTGCATCTCACCGGTGTTGGTGGAGAACGTGCTCACTGAAATCACCCTTTCTAAAATACGTGAATCGGTCACTGATGCACTTACCCTAGAAACACCGCACCCCGTGGCGGCGCAAGCCGGCACGGGGTGTGGAGAAGTCCAACGGCGCTAATCCGCGGTATCGTCGACTTCCGGGGCCTTCGGTTCAGGAAGCGGCACGTAGGGCATCGAGATGGACATCGTTGCGCCTCCGCCGGGGGTATCGGCCAACGCCACCGAACCACCGTGCTGCTGGACGATGGCCGCGACGATTGCCAAGCCCAGTCCGGAACCGCCGGTCTCGCGATGGCGCGAGCTGTCGGAGCGGTAGAAGCGTTCGAAGATCCGCTTGGAGTCTTCGGACGGGATGCCCGGGCCATGGTCGCGGACCTCGACGACTGCGTCCATCGTTCCGGCCACCAGTGAACGCACGCCCACGGCAATTTCCAGCGGGGAACCTTCCGGGGTGTAGCGCAGCGCATTGGTGAGCAGGTTGGCAATGATCTGCCGGATCCTGGCGTCATCGCCGACGGTGCTGGCCGGGCTTGGCCGGTCGGAGGTCAGCCCGACGAGCTTGACGGTGCGGTCAGGTGCGCGGACCTTGGTGTCTTCCACCGCGTCCTGGCCGAGGACCAGCAGGTCCACCGGCTGCCGTTCCATGGGGCGTTGCTCGTCCAGGCGGGCGAGCATCAACAGGTCCTCGACGAGACGCGCCATGCGCTTGGATTCGCCTTCGATGCGGCTCATCGCCGAATCCATGGCTTCCGGATCCGCCAGCCCGCCGTAGCGATAGAACTCAGAGTAGCCCTGGATGGTCACCAACGGGGTGCGCAGCTCATGCGAGGCATCCTGGATGAAGCGGCGCATCTTCTGCTCGGAGGCCTCGCGGTCGTTGAACGCCTTTTCGATCTGGGCCAGCATGGCGTTCAGCGAGCGGGAAAGCCTGCCCACTTCGGTCTCTGCCGGGTAGTCCTTCACGCGTTGGGACAGGTCGCCGTCGGCGATCATCGACGCGGTGCGCTCCACATTGATCAGCGGCTTGAGCGAACGCCCGGTGAGGCCATAGGCGATCATCGACATCAGCAGCGCGGCGAGCGTGCCGGTGGAGAGCACCAGCACCGCGGTCTGGTTCACGGTGCGGTTCACATTGTCCAGCGGCAGGGACAAGAACAGGTTCAGCTCGCTGCTCTTCAGCGGTATCATGACCGTGCGCCAGCCAGCGGAGGTGGGGAAAGCACCGGGAACCGTGGCTGGGGAATTCGGGTGGGCCGCCAGCTGCTGGATCTGTTCCATGTTCAGCAACGGCAAATCCGTGCCGTTGGATGGGCCCACCCGCGAACGCGGCATCACGTAGACGATCTCGCCATCCTGGTCGCGGATGTCGGCGTAGGCGCTGCTCAGCCCCAGCAGCGTGGCATCGACGTCCAGCGCGTCATGGCTGCCGTTGTCCTCGTTCAGGGAGTAGAGGTAGGCCTTGTTGAGCCCGTAGGCCATCGTCGACTTGGACACGTTCAGCTGCTTGTCGATCTGGCTGGTCATCGCGATCCTCAGCGTGTGCGCTGAGCCGATGGCGGTAGCGAAGATCGCGACGATCATCAGGCCAAGCATGACCGCGACCAGCTTCGTCCGCAGCGAGGTGCGGCGCCACTGGGCTCGAAATGACTTCATATGGTGACTTTACAAGGCCTTCAACTATTGGCGCGGACCGTTACATGTGCCGCTAGCGGCGGTCCGGGGTGCGCATCAGGTAGCCGACGCCGCGCTTGGTCTGGATCAGTGCTGGCCATTCCGGGCGGTCCACCTTGCGGCGCAGGTAGGAGATGTATGACTCGACGATCGAGGCATCGCCGTTGAAGTCGTATTCCCACACGTGGTCCAGGATCTGCGACTTGGACAGCACGCGGTTCGGATTCATCATCAGGTAGCGCAGCAGCTTGAATTCGGTGGGGGAGAGATCGATGATCTCGCCGGCGCGGCGGACCTCGTGCGCGTCGTCATCTAGTTCAAGGTCGGCAACGACAATCGTCGCGTTCTCGTCCTCGCCGCTGGCGGTGCGGCGCAGCACGGCACGGATGCGGGCTACGACCTCGTCCAAGCTGAATGGCTTGGTGACATAGTCGTCGCCGCCGACGGTCAGGCCGGTGACCTTGTCATTGGTGTCATCGCGGGCGGTCAGGAACAGCACCGGGAAGTGGCGTCCGGCGGCGCGTAGCTTGCGGGTGATGGTGAAGCCGTCCATGTCCGGAAGCATGACGTCCAGGACAGCCAGGTCGGGTTCCTCGGCCTCGACGGCCGCGAGGGCTTCGCGCCCGTTGGCGGCAGCGACAACTTCGAAGCCTGCAAAGCGCAGGGAAGTGGAGAGCAGTTCGCGGATGTTCGGCTCGTCGTCAACAACGAGAAGTTTTGCCTCAGCAGTTTTTGGACTCATGAATCCCAGTGTGCCGAAGTAGTCTGGGAGTCTCCTGAGCGAATCCTGGGGTAGCTGCTTAGTTTTTCCGGCGCTTGGCGATGTTTCCGAAGACCACGATGGCGGCCAGGATGAATGCAATGGGCAAGCCTACGCGCGCGAAGAGCATGAGCACGGGCGGGATGGCGATCTCCTGGAAATAGAAGACGAGAGTTCCAATTAGCGCCAGGGTGGAAAGGATGGCGATGATGATCGCCAAGCGGGACAGTGCAGTCATGGTTTTGGATGAATCGCTCACGGTACCAAGTTTAGCCGTGGAGCCCGGGCTGGCGGTGCCGAATGCCGAGAACGGCGGGCAAAGATGAATTCCGCGTGCCAGTGATGACATAATCTTAGATAAAGGACTTCAACCGATCCAGCAGATTGAGCACCCGGCAAAAAAGCACAGAAGAATTCCGGCAGTGGCTCCGTTGGATCGAACATATGAATATGCATGGCGCTGAGCCGGCCTCGGCCATGCAGCTTAGTTAAAGAACGAACGAGGTAAATGATCATGCCTAGCGGCAAGGTTAAGTGGTACGAAAAGGCCAAGGGCTTCGGTTTCATCACCGCAGAAGACGGCAAGGAAATCTACGTCAATGCCGCGGCATTGCCCGAAGGCGTGCATGACCTGCGCCCCGGAACCCGATTGGAATTCGGCGTTGCCGAAGGCCGTCGCGGACCGCAGGCGCTGAGCCTGCGCCTGCTGGAAGCGGCCCCATCGGTAGCTCGCGCCAAGCGCAAGAAGCCCGAAGACGAAGCCGTGCTGATCGAGGATCTAATTAAGCTGCTCGACAACGTTTCCAATAGCTTGCGCAATGGGCGTTATCCTGAACAGGCATATGGCAAGAAGGTTGCTACCGTGCTTCGCGCGGTAGCCGACGATCTGGACGCATAAATAATGGCCCGTAAACCCAAGTTGGACACCATCCTCGCCGAAGCAGTGGATGCTGCTCGCGGCGCGCTCGCAGAAATTGCCGGTGCGTCGGAAGTCGGCGAACACCTAGGCGTCACGGCGGAAGGTGAGCGACTTGTCACCCATCGTTTTGTCTCCCAGAAAACGGGATATCAAGGATGGACCTGGTTTGCCACGCTTGCGCGGGTGCCACGGGCCAAGTCCAAGGATCTGACGGTGTGCGAAGTGGGCATCATCGCAGGGGAGCAGTCACTGCTGGCCCCGGCCTGGGTGCCATGGGCAGACCGCCTGGCCAAGGAAGAGATTGAAGCAGCCAAGGCGGCGGAAGCCGCAGAAGCCGCAGGAGACGGGGCTGGATCCGGCAACGAAGCTGAAGCAGCCGAATCCGCGAAGCCGGCGGAGAATCCGGAAGCATCGGAGCCAGCAGCTGAGGCGAAGGACCAGGACGCCGAAACCGAAGCGGTGAATGCCGAGAACGATGATGAGGCTTCGCAGCCGCACAAGTCGCCAGCTCGTCGCCAGGTGCGTCGCCGCCGCACCGCGCAGCGCACGGCAGCCCGCCGCAGGGCAGCGCAGCGCAACCGCACGCGCAAGGAAAGCTAAGCAGCAGCGAAAAAGACCTTCGCGCAACGATGATGAATCGTTGCGCGAAGGTCTTTGGCCTTAATCGGCGGCTTAGAGCTGTTCGATCACGTAGTCGATGCACTTGAGCAGTGCCTCGACATCGCTTGGCTCAATTGCAACGAACGTGGCGATACGCAGCTGGTTGCGACCGAGCTTGCGGTATGGCTCCACGTCGACAACGCCATTGGCGCGCAGCGCCTTGGCAATTGCCGAGGCATCGACCGAGTCGTCGAAGTCGATGGTGGAGATGACATTCGAGCGGTGCGCCGGGTTGGCAACATAGGGCGAAGCGACGTCGGAAGCCTCGGCCCAATCACGGATCTTGCCCGCCGATTCCGCGGTGCGCTGCGCTGCCCACTTCAGGCCGCCGTTGGCATTGATCCACTTGATCTGTGCGTCCAGTCCGACCAGGGTGGTCAGCGAGGGGGTGTTGTAGGTCTGGTTCTTCAAGGAGTTATCCAGCGCGGTCGCCAGGTTCAAGAAGTCCGGGATCCAGCGGTCGGTTGCCGCGATTTCCTCGATGCGGGCAATGGCAGCAGGGGAGACGAAGGCGAGCCACAGGCCGCCGTCCGAGGCGAAGTTCTTCTGCGGAGCGAAGTAGTACACGTCGGTTTCGGCCAGATCGACATCCAGGCCGCCGGCGGCGCTGGTTGCGTCAATGACTACCAGCGCATCATCATTGGCGCCAGGAAGGCGCTTGATTGGGGCCGCAGCGCCGGTGGAGGTCTCGTTGTGCGGCCATGCGTAGAGGTCTACGTCGGCTTCGGCGACTGGCTCGGGAACGGTGCCCGGCTCGCCGACAATGATCGAGGAAGGCTCCAGGAACGGTGCCTTGTCGGTGGCCTTGGCGAACTTCGAGCCGAATTCGCCGAAGGACAGGTGCTGCGCCTTGGAGCGGACCAGGCTGAATGCTGCGGCGTCCCAGAATGCGGTGGAGCCACCTACGCCGAGGAGAACTTCGTACCCTTCGGGAGCGTTGAACATTTCCTTCAAGCCGTCCTGAACCGAAGCGACGAGGTTCTTGACCGGAGCTTGGCGGTGGGACGTGCCGAGCAATTCGGGGCCGGCATCGACGATGGCCTGGATCTGTTCTGCGCGGACCTTGGACGGTCCTGCGCCGAATCGACCATCGGCGGGCAGAAGATTTTCTGGAATGTTGATGTCCGTGCTCATCGCGCTCCTCTTGTAGCGATAGATTGAAGTGCCATGTCGGCCACTATTACCCGTGGTTCGGAATATTGATAGATAGCCTTGGCGTTTCAATAGCTATCTTCGCAAATAGCGGGGGGTCGTGAGAAAAGCGCGTCGGTCGGTTACGCCGAAGGCTTGGCGGGTTACAGAGCTTTCTGTCGCTCCAACCAAGTAGAGTGGGGTATTGACGCCACGTATTTTTCGAGCGAACTTATTTGTTGTGACTTCCAGGAGCGGCTGCTGTGTCTGATCTTATCGATACAACCGAGATGTATCTGCGTACCATTCTTGAGCTTCAAGAAGAGGAGATCGTGGCACTGCGTGCCCGAATCGCAGAGCGTCTTGGCCACTCGGGCCCGACTGTGTCGCAGACGGTTGCGCGCATGGAGCGCGACGGCCTGGTTATCGTATCGACCGATCGCCACCTTGCGTTGACCGAGAAAGGTCACGAATTGGCCACGGGCGTGATGCGCAAGCATCGTTTAGCGGAGCGCCTGCTCTCGGACATCATCGGCTTGGACTGGGAATACGTGCACGATGAAGCGTGCCGCTGGGAGCACGTCATGAGTGAGCGTGTTGAGCGCCGGCTCTTCGACCTACTTGGCAAGCCAACCGTGTCGCCATATGGCAACCCGATGCCGGGTCTGGAAGTCCTCGGTGGCCCTAATGTGGGCGAAATCTCACATGAGGTCGAGAATTTGGATGATGCGCTGTTGTCCGGAAACGTCGGCCCGGTGGCGATTGAGCGTCTGGCCGAACCGATCCAAACCGACCCAATCCTGCTCGGACAACTGAACGAAGGTGGAATCCGCCCGGGTGCGATTGTCACCTTGGAGCGCGCCGACGACTACGTTGTCGTGCGTGTGGATGGCATCGAAGGCGCGCTGGAGCTGCCGGTTGAGGTCAGTGCCCACGTATTTGTAAAGTCCCTGAAAAGATAACGAAATTGTAACTTTCGGCGTTGACAGGTAGCGTTAATCATCGAAGC
The DNA here is from genome assembly GCF_006539525.1 of Glutamicibacter nicotianae. Taxonomy (GTDB): domain Bacteria; phylum Actinomycetota; class Actinomycetes; order Actinomycetales; family Micrococcaceae; genus Glutamicibacter; species Glutamicibacter nicotianae. Next base: position 25,480 of record NZ_BJNE01000010.1, read on the forward strand.
TAGCGAACTAGCTAGCTCTATCCATTTCTGGTGCGACCGCCTAGTGTTGCCCTGCGCCAGAAACGGTCACCAAATCTTGAGGGCAATAACGGGGGACCCACTTTCCGGCGTGCAAACGTCTTGGGGTGAAGTTCTGCGTGAAGCAGGCCGGCTGATTCTCTGTAGCCGAACCCGACAGCTAACTTCGTAGGCGCAACAGTGAGAGGAATGTTTTGGTAGAAACCAAGACTGCGGGACGTCGCCGCGCTGCCGACGTTGAAGTAGATGTGATTGCAGAAGTCACCGCTTCGACGATCGAGCGCACCGGCGGGCGCCGGGCAGCACGAGCTGCTGCCACCGTCCCGATGATTGCACCGGTCAAGCCGGTCCATGCAGATTTTGTTGGTCGACGCTTCGACTCCATGCAGCGCTACGGCGTTGCGCCTAACCAGGCCCTGCTTGCAGGCAAGGACACCGCGAGCAATGTCGTTGCCTTGCCAGGAGCTGTTCAAGCGACTCCGAGCACCCCTGCAGCGGTTGAGGCTGCAGGCAATGTCGCATTCATTTCGAGCCTGAAGTCGAAGGCACAGAAGTCCACCCACCGCGGCTTCGCCCACAAGGTGGCAGCTGTCGCCGCAGTTTCGGGCTTGGCGCTGGCTGCCGTAACCCCGCAGCTTTCGGGTGGTGCGGGCGAGAACACGGCTGGCGAGATTGCCGCTCAGCGCACCGCCACTTCCGCAGTTGTGGATGTCAAGGCGCCAACTGCAAATGCGGAACTGTCCGTCGAACGCGCAGCCTTGACCTCGGAGCTGAACCCCGAGGTTGCCAAGGAAGAGAAATTCGCCGAGGTCATGACCGCCTCGGGCGGTAGCATCACGGCTATCAAGGACACTTCGGGTCTGCTTGCTGCGCCAGTTACTACGCAGCGCATCACCTCTTCGTTCGGGCACCGCAAGAACCCAACCGGTCCTGGATTCATGATCCACAGCGGTACCGATTACGGTGTGCCGAGCGGTACCAAGGTGTACGCGGCAGCTGACGGCGTAGTGACCGTATCCGGCTGGGCCGGGCACTCCGGCAACCGGATCACGCTTGACCACGGCAACGGCCTGGAGACCGGTTACAGCCACAACAGCAAGCTGGTTGTGAAGGTCGGTCAGAAGGTTAAGCGCGGTGACGTCGTTGCATTGGCTGGCAGCACCGGCAACTCGACCGGACCTCACGTGCACTTTGAAGTGATCGTTAACGGCCAGTTCAAAGACCCAGCAGGTTGGTTATAACGACGTTCGTCACCATTCCGTGATCAAAACGTGACATTTCAAAAAACTTCCTATAGTCTTGTATGCGTGCCATGGGGATCCCTGGGCATCATTGCGTGAGAACCGAGCACTGCCAACACGCAATGAGTAGTTATACACAACTCGTACGGCAGTGGCGGGGGAACCAATATCGGGTGGTTAGTTTTGGCTGACAACCCTAGGGGTGAAGTGGATAGAGAAGGCAACTTCGAATCCACCGAGGTAACTCCACTTCGAACCCGACAGCTTACCTCGTAGGTATCAAGGAGAGGCAATACTTTGACCAAGAGTCATGCACGCGGACGTCGCCGCGCCGACGTACCACGCACTAATTCGCTACAGGCGATTTCACAGGCCGTAGCATCCAACGCTGGCTCGGTGGGACGCCAGGCAGCCGTTGTCGCAGCAGCATCCGGCTTGATCGTTACTCTCGGTGTGCCAGGTCAGGCAACCGCACCACGTGACGTTTCCGCAGCGCCTGTCGACACCATCAACCCAGAGCGTGTCGCAGTCAAGGCAGTGAAGGTTGCTGCCGACAAGAAGGCTGACGTCGAGATCGAGCGCGCTAGCTTCACTGCTGAAGAGAAGCCAGAGCCAGTTGTCATCGCAGTTTCGAATGACATCACCCCGACTACCCGCAACAGCAACTCGGGCAGCTCGGATTCGATGGCACCAATGACTCGTCAGAGCCGTTCGGGTGGACAGGAATCGGCTCCGCAGCAGCAGCAGCAGGCCCAGCCAAAGGCTGAAACCAAGGTTCAGACTTCCAACCTTTCGGGCATCGCAGCAACCGCTGCCAAGTACGTTGGAGTTCCATACGTATGGGGCGGCAACGGCCCAAGCGGCTGGGATTGCTCCGGCTTCGTCAAGTACGTCTACGCACAGCACGGCATCAACATTGCTCGCGGCACCTCGGCCATCCTCGGATCCGGCCAGTTCGTTCGCACCAGCAACCCTAAGCCAGGCGACCTGGTATTCCAGAACGGTGGCGGCCACGTTGGCATCTACCTCGGTGGCGGCCAGATGATCGGTGCGCAGAACCCAACCGTGGACACCATGATCCACTCGGTTTCGCGCAACCCGCTGTACGGCTACTACACCTTGGCTGGCTAAGCACGAAAACTTTTCATAGGCCATCGGATGAGAAAGACATCCGATGGCCTATGTTCGTTTAATCAGATGAACTATGGGCGTCAAGGTGATGAAAAGAAGACAATTTCTTGGCGAGATACCCACCAATAACCGAAAGCATCGCATAGGCTAGCGCTTAGAGACACTCCGAGCAGAACGCGAGCTCCATCAATGCCAGATGGTAGCCATCGGTTCATGAAGGTAGTACGAGCAATGCGAACATTGGTATTAAACGCAGGATACGAGCCACTGGCAGTAGTGACGTTCCGTCGAGCGCTAGTGCTGGTCATGACCGAGAAAGCGAGCATCGTCCTCCAAGACGATCTCGCACCCGTTCGCAGTTCTCAAGGAGATTTACCGCGGCCAACTGTCATCGTGCTGAAACGCTATGTACGACGCCCCTACCGGGACATGCAACATGTCACCCGTAGGGGCGTTTTACGTAGGGACTCCTTCACCTGCGCCTATTGCGGCAAAGCAGCCAATACGATTGACCACGTGATCCCGCGCAGCAGGGGCGGGCAGAACACTTGGGAGAACCTCGTGGCCGCCTGCCTGCATTGCAACAGCCGCAAAGCGGACAAGATGCTCTCGCAGTTGGGATGGCAATTGCGCATTACGCCGCATCGTCCACGGGTTGCCGGGCATCTGGTTTCGGGACTGCAGCATGTTGACGCGGCGTGGGACGAATACCTGCATGCTAGCTAGCTGCTAGCTGCTAGCTGCTAGCTGCTAGCCGCTGGCCCAGCGGCCTTCAGCTAGGCCGTGTGGGACCTACTTCTTGCTTCGCTCGATTGCTAGCGGCAGGACGTGGTCGCGCAGCAGGGGAGCTATATCCTCGCGTTCCAACGCGGCCTGCGGGTCGATCCAGAGCAGCTCTTCCAGTTCTGCCAGCGGGGCGAGCTCGCCATGGAAAGCCGCACTGTACAAAGATGCGTGGATCGAGGTGTCTTCTTCGTTGGCTGCTGGCCCGATCCATTCGCCGTCGAAGCGCAGTTCGTCAGCGGTGAAGCTCAGCCCCAGTTCTTCGCGAATTTCTCGAATGATAGTTTGTAACGCGGATTCCCCAGGCTCCGGCTTGCCGCCAGGTTGCATGAACATGGTTGTCCCGCGCTTGCGTACGAGCAGGATTTCTCCATGGTTGTTGATTAAACAGGCCGCTGAGATCGTCAAATTTTTCTTCACCAAAACACAATATCGCGTGTTTATATGAGTTAGAGATGGTAACGTGCTTAATTGGATCTCCAACGGTTTTAGTTCTAGTTGATCAAGGTTAATTTACTCGCAGTATCTAACCGCGGTATTGATGACTACCGAAAACATTGGAAATGAAAGATCGATCCATCAAATTTACAGATCTATGGAGCAATAAATGCGACGGGGTACAAATCTAGGGCGCTTGGGAGACTTCAACCAAGCCGTAATTCTCGAGTCGATTCGACGGGCACCGGAAGGAATCAGCCGCGTTGAACTGGCCGGTTCGACTGGCCTGTCGCCGCAGACCATTTCCAACGTTGTCCGCCGCTTGCTGGATGACGGAATCGTTCGAGAAGACCGCACTATCGTTTCCGGCCCAGGCAAGCCTCGCACCGTACTGGAGCTCGAAGGCAACCGTCTCGTTTCCATTGGCATCCACCTAGATCCTAGCGTGTTGACCTTTGTTGCGATGAACCTGCGCGGTGAAGTCCTGCGCGAACGCAGCATCGAAGTTCCCAACCTCGAAGTTGCTACCGAAACTGTCCAGCTCATGGCAACCACCGTCAAGGAGCTCATTGCTGAGATCCGCGTGCCAAAGAAGCACATTGTCGGCGTCGGCATTGCAGTTCCGGGTCCAGTAAACGTCGAAGAAGGTGTGGTGCTGAACCCGCTGCGCAAGCTGTTGCGCCTGCAGGTCATCATCGAAAAGGACACCATTGCCTCGGCAGTTGGCGAACTGTGGCAGTCCAAGGAAGAGAAGAACAACGACTTCGTCTTCATCTACTGCGGACACGGCTTCGGCGCTGGTCTCGTGTTCAACGGCGACGTCCACCATGGTGCGAGCAACAACGCAGGCGAAATCGGCCACTACTCGACCGGTCGCAAATCTGTGGCCTGCGAGGAATGCGGTGCAGATGATTGCCTCGCCGCAGGCACCTCCTACGAATTCATCGCCGCCCAGGCCAAGGAGCGCGGTCTGGAACTGCCGAGCTTCGAAATCGTTGGTCCGGAACAGCGCGCTGCCGGCATGAACCGCCTCTACGAGCTGGCCCATGAAGGAAACAAGGTCGCCAAGGAACTGGTCACCGAGATCATGATCAAGGTTGGCGAAGTTGCCGGCCAGCTGGCCAACTCGCTGGACGTGCGCGAAGTTGTCTTCGGCGGACCGCAGTGGGAAAAGGTGCGCGAACTGGTCGATGATCAAGTCCAGGATGCCATTGGCCGCCGCTTCGCCTTGCGCGGAGTGCATGAAATCGAGACCCGCACGTCCGAGCTCGGCTCCAACGTCGGTGCCATCGGTGGCGCTTGCGTAGTCATGGATGCCTCGCTGTCTCCGAAGGCGACCGCACTGCTGCTGCGCTAAGCAACAGCCAACTTCAAGCACTGAGGGTACGTTCCGCATGGAACGTACCCTCAGTGCTTGCTGCCGTAGCAACGGCAAAAGCCTTGTTCCCAATCGCAAGACTGGAAACAAGGCTTCAGTGGTGCCCCTGGCCGGAATCGAACCGACGGCCTACCCTTTAGGAGAGGGTCGCTCTATCCTACTGAGCTACAGAGGCATGGGCGTGAAAACACCAACAACACTATCTTACTAGGGCGTGCTGGGCGTAATTCTCACGCCACGGCTCAGGCCGTGCCTTCGCGAATCGCAAGCATTTTTGCCTTGAGCGCACGATTGGCACGAAGAGCCCCCAGACCTATGACAAGACCGGCGGTGATGACCAGCAGTGCCCAGCGGATCGTCGTGAGGATCGATGCCAATACGACGGCTCCACTGCTCAAGTCTCCAGTGAACAGGGCATCAATGGCGAAGTTCTCCCAGATATCAATGGCCGCGAAGCCCAAGGGGGCAATCCAGGCCAGCCAACGCATCTGGCGGTTGGGAATCCAGCGGATGAACAACAGCATGGAGAACACTGCGGTAAACATCGGGAAGAGGAAACCCGCGGTCTTATGCAGGTAGTTGAGCTGGCCGACAGCGTCATCATCCATGGCGCCGCGCAATGCTTCTATATCGCTGGTCGTGTAGCCGAAAATCCGCTGATCGGGCATCGACAGCGAATCACTGAGGTCCTTCATCTGCACCATCGTGAGCAGATGGTAGTACGCGAACAAGGCAACGCATACGATCAAGCCCACCGAGATGAGCAGCATCGGGTTTGACTTGTTCTCGTGGGAGGTGCTCTGCACCTTGCCTGGCCCCATGCTAGGACCCTGCGACTGGTTCGGCTGCTCACTGAACTGCGCAGGCTTGCGATACTCTTTGCTTTTCCTGACCTTTTTTGCCATATCTTCTATTATGCCCGGCGAGCTATGCGGGCTTTCCCGCGCTCACTGAAAAGTGTCCGGCGCTCCACGTAGACTGGCTACATCATGGATTTCCTTTTTGATGATTTCGCCCCGGATTCCGCACAGCAGGCCATGCCCACTGCCGAGGAGCTATTGGTCGGCATGAACCCGCAGCAGGAAGAAGCAGTTCGCTATGCCGGCGGACCATTGCTGATCGTGGCTGGCGCTGGTTCCGGAAAGACCCGTGTGCTGACGCACCGCATTGCCTATCTCTTGGCGACCGGACGCGCTCGGCCGCACGAAATCCTGGCGATCACCTTCACCAACAAGGCCGCTGCCGAGATGCGCGAACGAGCCGCTGAGCTCATCGGCGACGAGCAGGCGAAGAAGATGTGGATCTCGACGTTCCACTCTTCATGCGTGCGTATTCTGCGTCGCGAAGCGGCCACCATTGGGCTGAAATCCAACTTCTCGATCTACGACTCCACTGATTCGCTGCGCCTGATCACCTTGGTCGCCAAGTCCTTGGAGATCGACCCGAAGCGCTTCACTCCAAAGGCAATTGCGCACAAGATTTCCTCGCTGAAGAACGAGTTGATTGACGAGGAGGACTACGCGGCAACGATCAACACCAATGATCCGTTCTCGCGTGCCGTGTCCGAGGTCTACCGCGGATACACCCGCCGCCTGCGCGCCGCCAACGCCATGGACTTCGACGACCTGATTGGACAGGTCGTCTACATGTTCCGTGCCTTCCCGCGACTGGCCGACAGCTACCGCCGCCGGTTCCGCCATGTGCTCATTGACGAATACCAGGACACCAACCACGCACAGTATTCGCTGGTGCGTGAGCTCACCGGCGCCGAAGGCGACACCGTGCCTGGCGAACTGACCGTGGTCGGCGACTCGGACCAGTCGATTTATGCCTTCCGCGGTGCCGACATCCGCAACATCGTCGACTTCGAAAAAGACTATCCGAACGCGGCAACCATCAAGCTGGAACAGAACTACCGTTCCACCCAGACCATTCTGTCGGCCGCCAACGAGGTCATCAAGCGAAACCCCGACCGCAACGACAAGAAGCTGTGGACTGCCAGCGGCGACGGCGAGAAGATCACCGGATATGTCGGCGAATCCGAATCCGACGAAGCACGCTGGATTGCTGAAGAAATTCTGCGTCTGAATGATGACGAGGATGTCCGCCCGGGCGACGTGGCAATCTTCTACCGCACGAACGCCCAGTCGCGTGCCTTGGAAGAGCAGCTGATGCGCGTGGATCTGAAGTACCGCGTCGTTGGCGGCACCCGATTCTACGACCGCAAGGAAATCAAGGACGCGCTGGCCTACCTGCGCGCCCTGGTGAACCCGGACGATGACATCAACGTCCGCCGCATTCTCAATGAGCCCAAGCGCGGCATCGGCGACCGTGCTGAAGGCGCCGTGGCGGCGCTGGCTGAACGGGACCGGATTTCCTTCATGGAAGCCTTACGCCGTTCCGACGAGGCGCCGGGGCTGGGAACCCGCGGAATCAAGATGACCGCAGCCTTTGTCTCCATGATGGATGACTTGAAGACCGTGGCGGAGGGCTCGGGCCCGGCAGAAGCCCTTGAAGCGGTGCTTGAGCAGACCGGATACCTGGAAACTCTCCGGCTCTCCTCGGATCCGCAGGATGAGTCGCGTGTGGAGAACCTCGCCGAACTGGTTGCCGTGGTCCGCGACTACGTGAACGAAGAACCTGAAGGCGGCCTCGAAGGCTTCCTGGAGCGCGTGGCTCTCGTCGCAGATGCCGACCAGATCCCGGAGGCGCCCAGCGATGACGAGGGAGCGGCCATGGCCGCGCAGGAAGGCATGGTCACCTTGATGACCCTGCACACCGCCAAGGGCCTGGAATTCCCGGTGGTCTTCCTGACCGGCATGGAGCACGGCGTCTTCCCGCACCAGCGTTCCATGACCGACGAAAAGGAACTCGCCGAAGAGCGCCGCTTGGCCTATGTCGGGCTGACCCGTGCCCGCGAACGCTTGTACCTGACGCGCGCCGAGCAGCGCAGCCTCTGGGGACAGGCCCAATACAACCCGGCGAGCCAGTTCCTGGAAGAGGTGCCGAACGAGCTCATCGACTGGAAACGCGAGGGCTCTGGCGGTGGAATGGGCTTCGGTTACGGTAACGCAGCGGTGAATTTCGCCACCAGCAGATATGACCGCGGCAGCCATTGGGGTGCAGGTTCGGCGTCGCCGCAACCGGTGCGCGGGCACAACGCCGCTCCGGTGTCCAAGAAACGCGTCGTGCAGAACAAGGACATCACCATCCCTGAAGTCGGGCAAAGCGTCAAGCATTCTTCGTTTGGCTTGGGAACTGTTATTGCTTTGGAAGGTGCAGGAGACAAGACCGTGGCCAAGGTGCAGTTCCCGGACTCTGAGAAGCGGCTTTTGCTGCGCTATGCACCGCTGGAAATCGTGGACTAGCCTGCAGGCGTTGACTGTTTTACACGTCACATCTTGATGCTTCCCGACTGGGTTTTCAGGTTTCTCTACATGCTGTAAAAGTGGGAAGTTTGCGAAAGTCGGGATAGTCTGAGAGGTGCGCACGGGCTACGGCGCCTTACGACGTCCCGGTAGTTGCGGTGCGCTCTCTATGGCATGGCATGGATTTCGGTCTGTGGCCGTGCCGCGAGTCAGCATGAACTTCGAACGAAGGACACAAACCCGTGGACCTGTATGAGTACCAGGCGCGCGATCTATTCGAGGCACACGGCGTTCCCGTGCTTGCCGGTATCGTCGCTTACACCCCGGAAGAAGCCAAAGCCGCAGCTGAGAAGATCGGCGGCGTTGTAGTAGTTAAGGCACAGGTCAAGGTTGGCGGCCGTGGCAAGGCTGGCGGCGTCAAGGTCGCTAAGACCGCCGACGAAGCTTTCGAGCACGCTTCCAACATCCTCGGTATGGACATCAAGGGCCACACCGTAAACAAGGTCATGATCGCTCAGGGCGCCGACATTGCCGAGGAATTCTACTTCTCGGTACTGCTGGACCGTGCAAACCGCAACTACCTGGCAATGTGCTCGGTAGAGGGCGGCATGGAGATCGAGCAGCTGGCTGAGGAGCGCCCAGAAGCTCTGGCCCGCGTTGCTGTTGATCCGCTGGTTGGCATCGACGCCGACAAGGCAGCAGAGATCGTCGCCGAGGCAGGCTTCCCAGAAGAACTGCGCGGCAAGGTTGCAGAAACTCTGCAGACCCTGTGGACCGTCTTCAAGGAAGAGGATGCCACCCTCGTTGAGGTCAACCCACTGGTGAAGACCGGTGCCGGCGACATCGTTGCGCTGGACGGCAAGGTCTCCCTGGATGACAACGCATCCGAGGTTCGCCACCCAGCTCACGAAGAGCTCGAGGACAAGGGCGCAGCCGATCCTCTGGAATCCAAGGCAAAGGCCCTGGGCCTGAACTACGTCAAGCTGGACGGCGAAATCGGCATCATCGGCAACGGTGCAGGCCTGGTCATGTCCACCCTGGACGTTGTCGCCTACGCAGGCGAGAACCACGGCGACGTGAAGCCAGCGAACTTCCTGGACATTGGCGGTGGCGCATCGGCCGAGGTCATGGCCAACGGACTTGACGTCATCCTGAACGACCCACAGGTCAAGTCGGTCTTCGTCAACGTCTTCGGCGGCATCACCGCATGCGACGCTGTCGCAAACGGCATCGTCGGCGCGCTGAACACCCTGGGTGACGCAGCGAACAAGCCACTGGTTGTCCGCCTGGACGGCAACAACGTTGAAGAGGGTCGCGCCATCTTGGCCGAGGCCAACCACCCGTTGGTCACCCTGGCAGCAACCATGGATGAGGGCGCCGACAAGGCTGCCGAGCTCGCCAACTCAGCGAAGTAAGAGGGATTAGCGAACAATGAGCATTTACCTGAACAAGGACTCCAAGGTCATCGTCCAGGGCATCACCGGCGGCGAAGGCACCAAGCACACCGCCCTGATGCTCAAGGCTGGCACCAACATTGTTGGCGGCGTGAACGCCCGCAAGGCCGGCACCACCGTGACCCACGGTGACCAGGACATCAAGGTTTACGGCACCGTGGCTGAAGCCAAGGCCGAGACCGGCGCAGACGTATCGATCGTCTTCGTGCCACCTAAGTTCACCAAGGACGCAGTCGTTGAGGCTATCGAGGCCGAGGTCGGCCTTGTCGTAGTCATCACCGAAGGTGTTCCAGTGCAGGACTCCGCTGAGTTCTGGGCTCTGGCACAGTCGAAGGTTGACGCCGACGGCAACCAGATCACCCGCATCATCGGCCCTAACTGCCCAGGCATCATCACCCCGGGCGAGGCGCTGGTTGGCATCACCCCGAACAATATCACCGGCAAGGGCCCAATCGGCTTGGTTTCCAAGTCCGGTACCCTGACCTACCAGATGATGTACGAACTGCGCGATCTGGGCTTCTCGACCGCAATCGGCATCGGCGGCGACCCAGTCATCGGCACCACCCACATCGACGCCCTGGCTGCTTTCGAAGCTGATCCAGAGACCAAGGCCATCGTCATGATCGGTGAAATCGGTGGCGACGCCGAGGAACGCGCTGCCGAATTCATCAAGGCCAACGTCACCAAGCCAGTTGTTGGCTACGTGGCTGGCTTCACCGCTCCTGAGGGCAAGACCATGGGCCACGCAGGCGCCATCGTTTCCGGTTCGGCTGGCACCGCCCAGGCGAAGAAGGAAGCCCTGGAAGCTGCAGGCGTCAAGGTTGGCAAGACTCCTTCGGAGACCGCCCGCCTGCTGCGCGAAGTCTTCGCAGCTCTCTAAGCTGACGCTGGAGCAAAGCTGATTCCCGGGTTTCATCCGGGAACAAACGGCCGCCGCTTCTCCTGAATTTTTCAGGAGCCGCGGCGGCCGTTTCGCATTAACCCGAGAAGCCGTGGCCTGTTCTGGGCACGGGCGGGCCGGATAACCAGCCGGAGTGAACCCCTGAGCCCGAAGACCCCGGACTTCAAGAAGAATCCGAATGCCGATGAAACGCCGCCGGCTGCCATGCCATCGACCGGCCCCAAGCAATGGCCAGGTGCGTTGCCCGGTCTACCGGTCGCTTGGGCGTTATCCGGCGCAGAATCCATCGACCTGCGCCTGCAGCATGCAAGCCCTGCTATGCGGGCTGCTGGCGGTTCTGCCGGGTAGGACAACGGTGGGGCTGGTCCTTTGCAGAACCAGCCCCACCATCGTCAGATCGCCCTTTGAGCGGTAACTGGCCTAGGACTTGGCCTTCTCTGCTTCAATCTCCTGCTGGTAGGTTTCCTCCAGAGCAGGAACCTGCTCGAAGATTTCTTCCACGTCCAGGTCAGGGTTTTCTTCCTGGGTTGCAACCAGCTCTACTGCTTCTTCCTCGGTGGCCACCGAAGGCAGCGAACCCGGAAGCGGCCTGCGTGCGGATTCCTTCAAGAAGCACACGGCGATGATGCCGGCAACCGACGTTCCCATGACCCAGAAGGCAGGTGCCAGGGAAGAATTGGTCATGGTGACCAGAGCCTGCATGATGAACGGTGCGAAGCCGCCAAAGATGGCTACCGCGAAGTTGTACGAGATGCCCATGCCACCGTAACGCGAGGCGGTGGGGAACAGGGCTGGCAACGACGAAGCCAGGTTGGAAACGTAGAAGACCACGGGGATGGCCAACAGGGCAAGGCCCGTCAGCGTGGACCAGATTTGTCCATGCATCATGAACAAGAAGGCTGGAATGGCCAGGACAACTGCCGAGCCGGAGCCAATGAACAGGACCTTGCGGCGGCCTATGCTATCGGAGAGCATGCCGGCCAGCGGGATGCACAGGGACATGCCAACCAGAATCGGCAGGGTCAGCAGGTTGCCGTGCACCGGATCGTATTTCAGGGTCTCGGTCAGGTAGGTAGGCATGTAGCTGGTCAGTGCATAACCTGCAGTGTTGGCGGCCGAGACCAGCACGAAACCGGTCAGCAATTCGCGCCAGTAGGCCTTGACCAGGTCGATGACGCCCTTCGGAGCATCGGCGGAGTTCCGCGCGTCGTCGCTGGCGCGGTTAGCGGCTTCCTGGGCTTCCTTGAAGGCAGGAGTGTCTTCAATCTTGGAACGGAACCACAGTGCGATGACGCCGAGCGGAAGAGCGACCAGGAATGGAATGCGCCAGGCGAAGCCTTCCATGACATCTTCGCTCAGGGTCAGCTGGAGAATGGAGACAAATGCGGCGCCCAAGGCAAAGCCCATGTAGGAGCCGAGGTCCAGCAGCGAGGCGAAGAAGCCGCGGCGCTTATCCGGAGCGTATTCGGTAATGAATGTAGTAGCACCGGCGTACTCGCCGCCGGTGGAGAAGCCCTGGATCAGCTTCAGCACGACGAGGAGAATTGGCGCTGCTACACCCCATACCGAGTAGTCCGGAAGGATACCGATGCCGAACGTGGCCAAAGCCATCATGAGCAGGGTGAAGACCAGGACCTTCTGGCGTCCTACGCGGTCGCCTAGCTGGCCCAGAATCACGCCGCCAAGCGGGCGGGCAACGAAGGTCACGGCGAATACGCCTAGGCTGAACAGGGTTTGGATGGCAGGGTCTACCGTGTCAGGCATGAAAAGCTTGCCGATGATCACTGCGAGGTAGCCGTAGACACCTACGTCGTACCATTCCATCAAGTTGCCAACGACGGTGCCGCCGATGGCTTTCTTGAGCATCGAATCGTCGACAACGTTGACGTCTTCGACCTTCAGCCGACGTTTTCTGCGGAACCGTGGCTTCCGTGAGTTTCGTGCTTCCATAGTTTCACTCCTCATATCTTTCCTGATCTTGTCCCGGTGCCGGCGACCATCCTCGTCCACAATGTTGAGGAGCGAAATTTCTGCTCCTTGAAGCTGGTTGCGGCCGCCGTGTGACTCGTCGAAATCGATAGATTTCTACTCAAAAATCCGGTCAAAAACCGGCTTTGAGCGATGAAACGCTTAAGCGGACAATCGTTAAGTTTACCAAAAATTAGATTAATTCCCTGATCGAGAGGCTCTCTTGAGCCAATGCGGGCCCGGGCAGATAGCCAGATCGCGGACGTGCCGACCGCCGATTAGCCACGGAAGCATAGGGCAAACGGGCGATCGGCGAAGGCTCGGATCGAACTGCCCGAAAAACTCAAACTGTGGCGAAGGACTCGGTCCGCCACGGGGTGGAAAACGGAGAATCTGAGCGAAAACTCTGTTTCTGAAGCCGTGGATCCAGGGGGGCAAGCAGGGGCTTCAGACGGCAAGAATCCCGTGAGCTGTTCATCCGCGCCCGGCACCGTCTCTGCCGGACGCAAAAATGCCCCAAGGTCGCCGGTAGGCAGCTTGGGGCATGAAGTCGAAGCAGGCTAGCCGCGTAGGCCGGCTGCAGCTTCGGTGTCGATCCTGAGGAATGAAGAGCCGATGGCAGCGAAAGCCCCCGGGATCAGGAGCATCCGGTGCTTCGGATTGTAGAAAATCTCTTCGAGAGGGGAAGCCAGGACCCTGCGGATCTTTTCCAGGAGCCGGTCATTCTCCAAGGACAGGCGTTCCTGCTTGGTTTCAATCACCACACGATCTTTGTCGATACTCACCGATGCGCTCATCCAGTCGTCATCGGGGGTACTGAGAGTCTCCGATTTAATCAGGGACACGGATATTACCGCCTTAGTCGTTCGTATCACCCGGACGAGGAGCCGCCCGGGTCCTAGCCCGACGAGCGCACAGTGTGTGGCGCAGCGCACAACGTCGGACATTTTGAATATACAGGGTTTTGCTGACAGCCGCCTGCTAAGACGGCGGATTTAATCAACCTGTTACTCAAGCAGTCCTCGGATGTCTTGGGCGGTCAAGGCCTTGGAGAATCCATCGGCCTCATCCATCACCGTCGAAATCAGCTTGCGCTTGCTTTCCTGCAGTGCCACAACCTTCTCCTCGATGGTGCCCTGGGAAATCATCCGGTACACCATCACCTGCCGAGTCTGGCCAATGCGGTGCGTGCGGTCGATCGCCTGGGCTTCAACGGCCGGGTTCCACCACGGATCCAGCAAGAAGCAATAGTCGGCTTCGGTGAGGTTCAGGCCGAAGCCGCCGGCCTTCAAGGAGATCAGGAAGAGCGGTGCTTCGCCTTCCTTGAACTGCTCGATGACCTTGGAACGGTTGCGGGTATTGCCATCGAGGTACACGAACCTCACGCCGCGCTCGGCCAGCTTGTCGGCCAGCACCTTCAGGTATGAGGTGAACTGGCTGAAGATCAGCGCGCGGTGGCCTTCGCCCACCACGTCATCGAGCTGGTCGAAGAGAGCTTCCAGCTTCGAGCCGGGGATATCCGACAGTTCCGGATCCACCAGGGACGGCTCAAGGGCCAGCATGCGCAGGTGCGTCAGCGACTGGAAAATGGTGAAGCGGTTGCGATCCAGGTCCTCCACCAGGTGCAGGATCTTCTGGCGTTCGCGATTCAAATGCGTGTCGTAGACATGCTGGTGCTCTTCGGACAGGCGCACCAGAATCTGCTGCTCCTGCTTGGCTGGAAGATCCAGCACCACCGATTCCTTCGTGCGGCGCAGCATGAACGGCTTGATCCGGCGCTGTAGCAAGGCGAGGGTTTCCTTGTCGCCCAAGACCTCGATGGGCCGGGCGAACTGGCGATTGAAGCGCGTGGTGTTCAGGAACAACGCCGGAGCAACCAGCGACAGCAAGGCACCGAGCTCGGACAGGTTGTTTTCCATCGGGGTACCGGTGACTGCCAACTTGAAATTGGTCTGCAGGTTCACGGCGGTCCTGTGCGCTTTGGTGGATTTGTTCTTCACGAACTGCGCCTCGTCGAGGATCAGGCCGGCAAAGCGCTGGGCTTCGTAGATCTCGTCGTTCAGGCGCAGCAGGGTGTAGGTCGTGAGAATGACATCGTAGTCCTGAGCGAGTTCCTGAAGCTGCCGCGGTGACGGCAACGTGCCCTCGACGCTGACGACCCGCAGGGAAGGGGCGAACTTGTTGATTTCCATTTCCCAGTTGGACACCACCGAGCTCGGGGCAACCACCAGGAACGGCAGGCGGGTACGCTGGGCTGCCGGCAATTGGGCGCAGGCCTCGGGATCCGCCCAGAGCTTGTGGGCGTGGAGCATCAGGGCAATCGTCTGAAGGGTCTTGCCCAAGCCCATGTCATCGGCGAGGATGCCGCCGAATCCGCCCTCGTACAGGCGGGAAAGCCAGTGGAACCCCTCCACCTGGTAGGGACGCAATTGGGCATCCAGCGTGTTCGGAACCTGGGCATGGTGGGCCTCGGCGACCTTGAGCAGCGAACGCATGCGTGCGATGAACAGGTCAGCGCCGTCGATGCCTTCAGCCATCTCGTCCAGTTCTTCGAACATCGAGATCTGGAAGACCGTCAGCTTCAGGTCTCCCTCCTTCGGCTTGTCGTTCATCGCCTGGGCTTCGTCAACCAGCGCCTTGAGCTTGGCGAACATCGGGTGGTTCAGCGAGAACCAGGTGTTGTCCGGCAGACGGAGCTTCATCTGGCCATTGCTCATGGCCTCGACAATCTGCGAGAAGGGAACCTCATGGTCGCCTACGGTGATCAGCAAGCCGAGATCAAGCCAGTCGGTCCGTTCATGATTCACGGCATTGATCTTCAGCTGGGGGAGTTCACGCAGCTGGCAGAAGGTCGGCCGGGTGCCCTGCTCGACGAGCTGGACCTCCGGAAGGCGCTCCAGCGCGGGCAGGATCTCGGTGACGAAATCAATGGTGTCATCGCGTGCGTAGAACTTCGGCGACAGGTTGGGGTTGCCGGCTTCCTCATGCTCCAGGAACACCTCATGCACGGCGGCCTGGAGCAGTTCCTCGGCCTCCACGTCGTACACTTCCTGGTCGCTGGGGATCCCCGGGTAACGGATCTGGAAGTCCAGCGCGGCGGTATCGTTCGGTTCCTTGTTCTCGTTGAATTCGCGCTTGTAGACCACGGTGGCGTGCACATAGGGAGGTTTCAGATCCGGCAGGACCAGCTCGTCGCTGACGCTGCGCAGCTCGAAACGGCGAGCCAGGCGAGGGTAGGAGGATTCGAAGAAGTCGTTGATCTCCGGTGCGGGCACGGTGACCGGGCGGCGGTCGATATACCAGCGGCGGTGCGCGTCGGGAACCGGCTCGGTGCTTGGAGCCAGCCAGATTTCATCGGGCTGGGCCATTTGCGCATAGAAACCATGCTCGGCGATGACACCGCTGGGTGCCTCCGGATCAAGCACGAGATCCTGCCCGGCGATGTGCAGGACACCGTCCAGCTGCAGCTGCTGCTCATCCAGGGAGGCCTGCATGCTGAAGCTGGCCGGATCAACGATCCGCACGCGCTGCTCGGAACGGGTGGTGATCAGCGCAATGCCCAGCTCGCCAGCCTGTTCGAGCAGCGGCCAGAGCAGCTCGGAAGCGTACTCGTCCAGGAACAGCCAGTCTTCGTCCACCTTGAACTGCAACTGGCTGTCGCTGCGGGCCATGGAGGCGAAGCGGGTGAACCAGTGGTGCTGTGCACGCAGCAGGTTCCAGCCGTAGGTCTTGAAGCCCAGGGTGGTCCAGCGCAGCTGGCCGCGCACCCAGCGGCCTTCAGCATTGCGGACCATGGGGCGCACGCCCAAGCGGAAGCGCTTGTTGCGGGTCGGGTGCGGGATGGTCCCGGTCGGCATCCACTGCTGCTGCTGGGTGGCGTCCTTCGAATCGAAGAGCAGGAACTGCAGCGCCATCGGCACCACCGGATCGTGCTGCGAACCGAGCAGCCCGTCGGCCGGGCCCGGCTCGGACTCCTCGAACCATGAATCGATTTGCTTTGACCACACGGTGTCCGGCTTCTCTTCAGGGATCGGCAGTGGGCGAGGCTGGGAGGCGATCTTATTGGAGGTAATGGCCAAAGCCGCGATATGAGAGCAGATGCCTGGCGTGTCGCAGGTGCACTCGCAGGATTCGATCTTCCACTCGCCACCCTCCAAGCGGACCTGGATCATCGGAGAGTATTCTTCGCCGGAATCGGTGACTGTGCCCTCGATCTGCCTGATGCTTTCATCGAATTCCACGTCAACCACGGAATTTGCTTCTGCGGCCAGGTTCTTTCCATAGAAGAAAGGAACGTTGCCCAGAAAAGCCAGTAAATGGCGGGCGTCAATGGTTGGTGGAACAGATTCAGTCATCCTCTCATCGTTTCACGTTCCGGGCCGTCGCGAAAGTTGAAGGGCCCTTCTGTGAATAATCACTATCCATGACGTAGCGTTGACGCATGTCCCACGTGTGGCCCTACCTTCCAGCCCGAGCAGTGAACATCACCTCGCTCGTCGAATTCGACCGTCTCGCCGCTGAAGCGCTGGTTTCCCACCATGCCCACGGAAAAGGCTGGCGCGTGCACCGCGTGGATCTGCGCGAACGGGATACCGTGCTGAAATCGCTGGATCTTTCCGAAGCGCTGTTCATCGATTGCCAGTTTTCCGGCCAAGGCCAGCAGATCGTTCAGGCGACGGGCGGGCTGTGCATGAGCTCGGGGGCGCAGCTGCCGTTCGAGACCGGCGCCCGCGGCTTGTACACGGCAGAAGAGCTGTACTCGGGGATCTGGACGCAGACCTACCAGCAGGTGCCCGATGCCAAAATATATGCGTACTCCCAGCAGCATGCGGCGGCGAATGCCGACAGCGATCACAGTGCGCTGGCCACGACCCTGCACGATCACCACATTGGCCAGGCGCTGGTCTCGGAGGTGTATGAGGGTAAGTTCAAGGACACTCCGATCATCGGGGTGATGGGCGGGCATGCGATGAACCGGGGCACCACGCAGTACGCGCAGGCCTTGGAGCTCGGGCGCATGATTACCCGTGCTGGCTACGCGGTGGCCACCGGGGGAGGGCCAGGAGCCATGGAAGCGGCCAATGCCGGTGCGTGGCTGGCCGACTATGGGGCAGATGAGATTGCGACGGCCTTGCAGATGCTTGCCGAAGCGCCTGATGCGATCCATCAGCGCACCGGCTGGGCGAGAACCGCCCTGATGGTGAAGGAGCGTTTCCCCAGCCATCGGCAGTCGCTGGGCGTGCCGACCTGGTTCTACGGGCATGAGCCGCCGAATCTGTTTGCCACCCAGATCGCCAAGTTCTTCACCAATTCCATTCGCGAGGCGATCCTGCTGGAGCAGTCCAACGGCGGGCTGGTCGTGCTGCCCGGGGCGGCCGGCACGGTCCAGGAAATCTTCCAGGATGCCTGCGAGAACTACTACGCCATCGGTGCCCGCGTGGTGCCGATGGTGCTGGTCGGCCGCGACTACTGGAGAAATGACCTTCCGGCGTGGCCGCTGCTCCAGGCCCTGGCCAAGGAGCGCGTGATGGAGCAGAAGATCGCCCTGGTGGACACCGCCGAGGAAGCACTGGCGTTTATCCAGTCCATGGAAACCCTGCGGCGGCGCACCCGGCCGGCAAAGGACAACTAGTCCGGGGCATCGAAAATGCCGGGACAGCCGAAGCTGTCCCGGCATTTTCGATGCCAAGCGGAGTATTAGCTGACGCTGACGTCGAAGATCAGGCCCAGGCAGTAGGTGACGGCCGCCGCGCCCCAGCCGATGGCCAGCTGGCGCAAGCCGCGCTTGAATGGGGAGGCTCCGGAGAGCAGGCCCACGATGCCGCCGGTGATCATCAGGGCGATGCCCACCAGCACCACCGACACGATGATCGCGGCCAGCCCGGAGAGGCCGAAGATGTAGGGCAGGATCGGCACCACCGCGCCGGAAGCGAAGAGCAGGAATGAGGTGGTGGCCGCCCCGGTGGCCGAGCCCAGCTCCTGGTGCTCCTTCTCGAGCTCCTCGCCGCGGCCTTCCGGGTTCAGCGAGAAATCAGGGTTGCAGTCGCAGGTGAACAGGCCCATGCGTTCGGCGGCCCGGTGCTCGGCGTCCTCGTCGCTCATGCCGCGGGCCTTGTAGATCAGCACCAGCTCGTTGGCGTCCAGATCCAGGTTCGGGGCTGCGGTCAGCGTGACCTGGGTGGGCCGCGAGGCGGTCAGCAGCTCGCGCTGGGAACGCACCGAAACGTATTCGCCGGCCGCCATGGACAGCGCTCCGGCCAGCAAGCCGGCAATGCCGGAGAACAGCACGAAGGCCGAAGAAACGCCGGTGGCGCCGATGCCCATGATCAATGCCAGGTTGGATACCAGCCCGTCGTTGGCGCCGAAGACCGCGGCGCGGAAGTTGCCCGACAGCCGTGCGCGTCCTGCCGTGGCCAGGGCCCGGACGACTTCCTCGTGGACCTGCTCGTCGGCAGCCATCTGCGCGGTGGCGTCCTTGTCATTGCGGTAGGGGGAGCTGCTCTCGGAGCGCTGGGCCATGGCCAGCACGAACACCGACCCGAAGTGCAGGGCGAGGAAGCGCAGCATGGTGCGGCGCAGCGAGGGGCTGACTTCCTTGGCATGCTCGCCGAGCAGCGTGCGCCAGTGGGATTCATGGCGTGCTTCGGCTTCGGCCAGGCCCAGCAGGATTTGCCGTTCCTGCCCGGTCTTCTTTTCCGCCAGGGCCCGGTAGATGGCGCCCTCGGCGACTTCATCGGCGAGATACTTGCGCCATCGCTGGATCTGCGCTTTGGTCGGTTCGGCGGTTGGGTGCTGTGGCATCTCGAAAAGGCTCTCCTGGAACGTGGAGTTTCCCATGGAAACCCGTGGATCGGCTCAGCTTTCCACTTTAGCCAGCGCCCCTGGACTTGGGAATTTGGCAAGGCTAAATGCATGGCGCCTGCCTGCCGGATTCCCTGCTTCCGGCACCACCAGCAGCAATTCGGAGGTGTCCGGGTCGAAGGCCGGACGGCGGGAGCAGCGGGCGATGAGGCGTTCGAGCCTGAGCGGGTCCGCAACGTAGCGGGTGCACCAGCGGCCCCCGGCGGTGAACTGCACCTGGCCGGTCTGGCGGTCGATGATGGGAAGAATCGGGATAGCCATGGATATCAACTCTCTGGCGAGCTCTTGCCCGTGCACCAGTTGATGCGCGGACCGCTTCTTCATCCGAACCACCCATGAACTTGGGGTTGGTGCGCGGCCAGTCGGAGCTTGGCGCCGCGTCTCGTGAAGCAACAATTCCGAGCGTACCGCCGCATGCGGCGCCAGATGAAGCCGTACTGCGTAATATGACTTCCGGTCAGTTCTCCGGGGCCAGGGAATCGGCCAGCTGCTGCAGCTTCTGGCGGTGTTCAGCCCACTGCGCCGTGGTGTAGCCGGGCAGCAAATCCAGCGTCGCGGTCCAGCCGGCACGGCCGTCGAGCTGCTCGCGGATTATATCCAGCTGCCCTGCATGCCGGGAGGTCTCGGCCAAGGCATGGATGAGCAGATGATCCAAGGTGGTATGCCCGGCCGGCCCCCACCACGGGACGTGCACTGCAGAATCCAGGGCCAAGGCGGCGATGCCTTCGTCCGCGAAGGCGATGGCCTTGCGGTACAGGCCGATCAGCTGCTGCCCGTCCATGTCCGCGGGCGGAAGGAAATCAGCGTCGGGATCATGAGGCGAGATGAACTCGCGGACATAGGCGTCGTTGGCCTCGCGCTGCAGGCAGGTGCCGAAATACTCGTATTCGTTGATCACCAGATGGTGCAGCACGCCCAGGATATGGGTGCCGGTAGGGGTGAGCGGGGTGCGGGCCAGCTGCTCGGCCAGGCCCTCGGCCTTGAAGATCGCATTCTCGCGCGCCTCATTCAGGTACCCGCAGAGCTTGTCCTTGGTGCTGTCCATGGACAGAGTCTAATGATCGCGGCCGGCCCGCGGTAGGGGACACCGCGTGTTTACCATTGGTAAACTTGCCTGCAGGCCGTGAAAACCCAGTGCTTGCGGCTGCAGCTGCCGCCCACGACGTCGATGGAGCAAAACGATGAAAACCCTGCCCGTTGAACCAACCGGTGCTGCGATCAACATCGGTGCGCGGCTGCGCGGGGTGCGGCAGACCCAGCGGATGACCATTGACCAGGTCGCCGAGCTCTCCGGGTTGACCAAGGGCTTCCTCTCGCGTGTGGAGCGCGACCTGACCAGCCCATCGGTGGCGACGCTGCTGCGCTTGTGCGAGGTGCTGGGCATCGAGGTCGGCACGCTTTTCGAGGTTCCGGAAACGAAGCTGGTGCGCCTGGACCAGGCACCCCGGGTTTCACTGGGTGGCGATGGGATCACCGAGCAGCTGGTGACGCCACGCAGCGAAAAGCGGCTGCAGATGATCCGCGCCGAGATTGCGCCGAGGGGCACTGGCGAAGCGGAACTGTATTCGATGGATTGCGAGCTGGAAGTGCTGCACGTGATCGCCGGAGAATTCATCCTGATCCTGCCCGACCAGCGGCTGGAGCTTCAAGCGGGCGACACCGTAACCTTCCCGGGGCGCGAGCCGCATAGCTGGGAGAACCCTTCCGATGAGCCGGCCGTGGTGACCTGGACGCTGATCCTCTCCTGAGCCCGGCCCCTGCGCCCGCTGCCGCGGCACGCTCGGCGCGATGCGGCTGCGCGTTCGCTGCCGCGGCACGCTCGGCGCGATGCGGCTGCGCGTTCGCTGGCGGGGTGGGCAACCGCGTATTCTAGGAACGATGCGTTGTTCCGGGCGCTCGGAACAATTGGCGATGGGAGAGGCGTGAAGACAGGCGAACCAACCGCGACGCAGGACCAGCTGCGCAGCATCAGCTGGTGGGCTTCGGTGCTTTTCGGCGTTCTTGTCGGCACCACCTTGACCTGGATCCGCACCCAGCGCAATTTCTTCTTCCTCGGCGCCGTGATTCTCGCTGTTGTCATCGTGACCATCGGCGTGCGGACAATTCGCCGGCGTGCCCGTTTCCCGCAGATGGCGCAGGCGCGCACCTCCTGGACCTATGCGCTGTGGACCGCCATCCTGCTCATCCTGGCCGGCCCGATCCAGCTGGTATACGTGGCCGATGACCTTTCCGAGTTGACCATCAAGTCACTGGTGATGTCCGCGGGCTTCGCACTGGGCATCCATGAGGTCGATCGGGCGCTGGTGAATGCCAGCAAGAAGGGCTCCGAAGCGGCCTGAGTTCCTGGTTTGGATGAAACGGCCTGAAATGTAGTCAAAACATCCAATACGTTGTGGCGTGTTTGCGCATAGTGTGATCCTGATCATCTTTCCAGGAGGGAATGCCATGGCAGGAAACACCGCAAAGAACCACTCCGCAGAACCAAGACTCAAGAAGGTCCTGGGCCGCTGGGACGCCTTGGCCATAGGTGTTGGCGCGATGATCGGTTTTGGCTGGGTCGTGCTTACCGGCGACTGGATCACCACCGCCGGTCCGATAGGAGCCGCGCTGGCCATGCTGGTCGGCGGCGCGATCATGGCGGTCGTGGGCCTGACCTACGCCGAATTGGTTGCCGCCATGCCGAAAGCTGGAGGCGAGCACAACTATCTGCTGCGCGCCATGGGCGCCCGCTGGTCCTTTGCCGGTTCGTGGGCGATCGTCGGTGGCTATATCACGATCGTGGCTTTCGAAGCAGTGGCCCTGCCCAAATCCGTGCTCTACCTCTTCCCGGATCTTTCGCACATCAAATTATGGGAAATCGCCGGTTCCGAGGTCTACCTGACCTGGGCTCTGGTCGGTGTAGCCGGGGCGGTGGCGATCACCTGGATCAACATCCGCGGCATCAAGACCGCCGGTGTGGTGCAGACCTTCGTGGTGATCTTCCTCTTTGTCATCGGCGCCATGCTGCTTGCCGGTGCATTCAGCGGCGGCCAGAGCACGAACATGGAACCGTTCTTCGAGAACGGGGTTGCCGGCTTCTTCGGCGTGATGATCGTGGTGCCGTTCATGTTCGTCGGCTTCGACGTGATCCCGCAATCCGCCGAGGAATGCGACATCGCCCCGCGGAAAATCGGCAAGTACGTGGTGGTTTCGGTGCTCATCGCCACCGCCTGGTACGTGGGGATCATCCTGGCCACCTCCTCGGGAATGGGCGCTTCCGCACTCGCCGGATCCGAGCTGGCCACGGCTGACGCGATGGGGGCGCTGTTCAATTCCGGGATCATGGCCAAGGTGCTGATCGCCGGCGGCATCGCCGGGATCCTCACGTCGTGGAATTCCCTGCTGATGGGTGCGTCGCGGCTGATGTACGCGATGGCCAGCTCGGGAATGCTGCCGCGCTGGTTCGCCTACCTGCATCCGAAGTACCGCACCCCGAGCCACGCGCTGCTCTTCATTGGCGGGCTGTCGGTGCTGGCTCCATTCTTCGGCTCCGCCATGCTCGGCTGGCTGGTGGATTCCGGCTCGCCATCGATCGTGATTGCCTACCTGCTCGTGGGCGTGGCCTTCCTGATCCTGCGCCAGCGCGAACCGCAGATGCCGCGCCCGCTGCGCGTGGGCGGCGCGGGCAACGGCGGCAAGGTAATCGGCGTGCTGTCGGTGGTGTTCTGCGCCGGGCTGATCTCGCTGTACCTTCCGGGAATGCCGGCGGCCATCGCCTGGCAGCCGTGGCTGCTCTTCGCTGCATGGTGGGTGCTGGGCACGGGCTTCCTGCTACGGGTTCCCCGCGGGGTCGCCCCGGGCGAATTCGCCGAAGACGAGCTGCTGCAGAAGCTGAGCATCCGCCAGCAGGCCAAGCTCGGTGCCACCGGGCCGGATGCAGTGGCGGGGCGCCGCACCGTTGCGCCGAACCCAAGCTCAACGCGGCTCAAGGGCTGAGGTCCGCTGCACCCGAAGCACGCCGCGGGATCTGGTACTGCCAGATCCCGCGGCATGCTTATTTCTGCATCCGGCGAAGTGCCAGCCATAGCGAGGCGGCGGCATCCGGATCATCAAGGTCGATGCCAAGCACATCCTGCGCCACGCTGATGCGGTGGCGCAGGGAATTGCGGTGGATGCCCAGTTCGCGGGAGGCTTCCTCCCAATGCCCGCGGTGGCGCAGATAGGAGGTGACCGCCGAAAGCAGATCGGCGCGCGGGTATTCGGCGAGAGCTGTGACCCAGGTTTCCGCGCGGGCATCGAAGCCCGGGGAGCTGGGGGCCATGGTCCCCACCGGGACAGCATCCAGCGCGTGGCGCAGGGCAGGGAGATTGGCGGGGATCTCGGCCAGGTTCAGCGGGTGGGAGAGCACCGCCCGGACCTCGGGTGCCGGGGAATCGAATGGTTCGCGCGCCATCGGTTCCGTGGTGCTGCCGGCCGGCGGCGCCAGCGGCGCGTCTGTGCCGGGATGTTCCGCTGGTTCGGGGAGGACCAGATAATTTTCGGAGCCATCCTGGTAGTGGAGCTGGCATTCTTCGACCGCGGCGGAGATATCGGGCAACGCCGCTGGACGCTGGAGCGAAGGCAACGCATGCAGTGCGGTCGCGGCATCGGTATTGGCTCCTGCCCGGTACACCAGGATCCGCACGCGGGAAGGCAAACTGTCCAACCCGGCGTCTTCCCCGACCAGGCGCGCCGCCTCGGGTTGGCCATGCAGCAGCAATTTGGCGGTGGCCGCGCTGAGCGCCTGATGCGTGCTGGCGGCCAATTCCCGCTGCCTGGCGCGCAGGGACAGCAGCGTGCACGCGGTCATGATGATCTGCCGGTCGGCCTTGGTCGGCTTGCGGCCTGCGGATACGCCGAGATATCCCTGGATCCTGGTCCCGGAAAGGATAGGGTAGAGCACCACTTCGTGGCCCTGGACCTCGAACGTGGACGCAGCGGGCATGCCGTTGCGCCGGAAACGCATGGATTCATGGTGGAGCTCGTCCAGGAATGCTTCGGCTGACGCCGGGTAGCAGGTCGCCGGGCGGGCATCGACCGAGAGGTAGGCGGCCCAGCCTTTCAGGGCTTCGGCCAAGCCGCGCACTACGGCATTGATGGCATCCGGACGGACCGCGGCCCGCGCCAGCGCAGTCTGGGTGCCCAACGAGCCCATCAGGTTCGACTCCTGGTCGCGTGAGGCCAGGCGCCAGTAAGCCCGTGAAATATTCTGGAATGGGATTTGGTCGGGGACGATGCCCAGCTCAATGCCGGCCTGGTCGCAGGCCTCGACGACATGCTCGGGCACGGCGCGCAGCCAGGGACCGAGCCCCAGTCCCAAAGCGAATACCTTCTTGGCCTGCAGCCGGCGCATGTAGGCGCGGGAAGCTTCAGCGCTGGCGGCGAAGGGCATGCCGGTGGTCAGCAGCAGCTCGCCGCCATCCAAGTAGGCGGTGGGATCCTCCAGCTCGGAGACATGCACCCCGCTGACCGGCAGGGCCCGGAAGGTTCCGGCAGTAGCGGGGAGGAATTCAGCACCCAATTCCGTGCCGAGCTGCAAAAGGGTAATCATTGGGTAAATTATCCAAGAAAGATGCCAAGTTTGGATGTAATGGCCAATGACGCGTGTCACGCGGATTTCTAGGCTTGAGCCATGACTGAAACCCTCGCCGCCATCGACGCGCCAGCCCTGCCCCAGACCCGCTATCTTGCCACCAGCATTCCCGGCCCCCGCTCAGCTGTGCTCCACGAGCAGCGGGTGCAGCAGGTCAGCAGCGGCTTTGGCATCACCCTGCCGGTCTTCGTCAACCGGGCCGATGGCGGGATCATCGAAGACGTCGATGGCAATCGCCTGATCGACTTCGCTTCGGGAATTGCCGTGACGTCACTGGGTGCTTCCAACCGCCGTGTGGCCGAACGAGTGGCCAAGCAACTGGAGGACTTCACCCATACCTGCTTCATGGTCACGGAATACGAATCCTTCACCCAGGTGTGCAGCTGGTTGAACCAGCACACCCCCGGCGATTTCGAGAAGCGCACGGCGCTGTTCTCCACCGGGGCCGAGGCCGTGGAGAACGCGGTTAAGATTGCCCGTGCCGCCACCGGGCGGGCCAATGTGCTGGTCTTCGACGAGGCCTACCATGGCCGTTCGCTGCTGACCATGGGCATGACCGCCAAGGTCAATCCGTACAAGCTGAACTTCGGCCCGATGCCCGAGCATATTGTGCGCGCCGCTTCGGCGAACCCGTTGCGTCCCGCCGCCGGCGCGCCCACCGTCGAGGCGGTCTTGGCCTCGGTCGAGCAGACCTTGGTGGAGCACGGCCCGCAGACCTTCGCCGCGATGGTCATCGAGCCGATCCAGGGCGAAGGAGGTTTCGTGGTTCCGATGGCCGGATTCATCCCGGGCCTGCGCAAGCTGGCTGACAAGCACGGCATTGTGCTGGTCATCGACGAGATCCAGGCCGGCATGGGGCGCACCGGAAAGCTCTTTGCCTCGGAGCACGAGGGCGTGGCAGGCGATCTGATCCTCACGGCCAAGGCGCTGGCCAACGGAGTGCCGCTGTCTGCGGTGACCGGCCGCAAGGAGCTGATGAATGCCCCGCACGCCGGAGGCCTGGGCGGCACCTATGCCGGAAACCCGCTGGCCTGCGAAGCGGCGCTGGCAGTCTTCGAGCAGTTCGAGGACGGGGCGCTGCTGGAAAATGCCCAGCTCATTGAGCGGGTAGCACGCGAAATCCTTGAACCGCTGGTGCGGCAGACCTCGGTGGTGGCCGAAGTGCGCGGCCGCGGAGCCATGCTGGCTATCGAGTTCGCCGACGCGGGCAGCTTGGCGCCGCGCCCTGATGTGGCCGCCGCAGTGTCCAAGGCCTGCCATGGCGCCGGGGTGCTGACCTTGACCTGCGGCACGCACGGCAACGTGCTGCGCCTGCTGCCGCCGCTGGTGATCGGCGAAGAACTGCTGCGCGATGGATTGGGGGTGCTTGCCCAGCAGATCCGCAGCGCTGCCAGCTGATCTCCTCACTTCTCCTCCCTGGAATCCCAGCGCAAGCCGCAGTCCTTTCCCGGACTGCGGCTTGCGCCCTTTTATGCCCGCATTCTGCCTGGCCCTGTCGTTGGATCTTGACGTGACCCAGCAGACAAAATAGCATAATGGAAAACTGAAGTTTCATATTAGACAACTTGGGCTGTGGTCCTCGTGCGTCTGGGGAGGAAGTTGCGATGAAGGAAATCCGCATCGAGGAAAATGGCCGGCTGGGACCGATCAATGCCGCGGAGATTCCCCGCTATGCAGGGGGCGGCACCTACGCCCGGCTGCCGCGCCTGGACCAGGTGGAGCAGGCCGACATCAAGATCGTTGGCGTGCCTTTCGATACCGGTGTGTCCTACCGTCCCGGCGCCCGCTTCGGCGCCAACCACGTGCGCGAATCCTCGCGCCTGATCCGCCCCTACAACCCGGCCACCGACACCTCGCCCTTTGCGCAGAGCCAAGTGGCAGACGCCGGGGACATGGCGGTCAACCCGTTCAACATCAACGAGGCCATCGAGACCATCGAGCACAACGCACTGGAACTGACCAGCGACGGCTCCACCCTGGTCACCGTGGGCGGCGACCACACCATCGCGCTGCCGCTGCTGCGCGCCGCCTCCCAACGCGCCGGAGCCCCGGTGGCGATGCTGCACTTCGACGCGCACCTGGATACCTGGGACACCTACTTCGGCGCCGAATACACCCACGGCACCCCGTTCCGCCGTGCCGTCGAGGAGGGCATCCTGGATACCGAGGCGATCTGCCACGTGGGCACCCGCGGCCCGCTTTACGGCAAGAAGGACCTGGAGGACGACAAGCGCTTCGGCTTCGGCATCGTGACCAGCTCGGATGTCTACTACCAGGGCGTGCGCGAAATCGTGGACAAGCTGCGGGACCGCATCGGCAACCGCCCGCTGTACATCTCGGTGGACATCGACGTGCTGGACCCGGCGCACGCCCCGGGCACCGGCACCCCGGAAGCCGGCGGCATCACCAGCCGCGAGCTGCTTGAAATCCTGCGCGGGCTGCGCGGGCTGAACATCGTCGGCGCGGATATCGTGGAAGTGGCCCCCGCCTACGACCATGCGGAACTGACCGGAGTGGCCGCCAGCCACGTCACCTACGACCTGATCAGCCTAATCAGCGACTTCCGCGCCAGCAAGGGAATGAATGCCTCATGAGCGAGCAACCGCAACGCAACGGCGGCGACCTGGTCATCGAGACCCTCACCGCACTCGGCGCCAAGACCGTGTTCGGGATCCCCGGCCAGCACGCCCTGGGACTATTCGACGCGCTCTCGCGCTCCAGCCTGGAATTCATCTCCTCGCGCGTCGAGAACAACTCGGCCTTCGCCGCCGACGGCTACTCCCGGGCCACCGGGGAAGTGGGCGTGCTGTTCCTCTCCACCGGCCCCGGGGCGCTGACTTCCTTGGCCGGGCTGCAGGAAGCCTACGCCACCGGTGTGCCGATGGTCGTGGTCGCCAGCCAGATCCCGCTGGACGGGCTGGGCGCCCGCCGCAAGGGCATGCTGCACCAGCTCGATGACCAGAAGGCCTCGGCCGCCAATGTCACCAAGTTCCAGCAGACCGTGCACCATGCCTCCGGCATCCCCTCGGCCATCCAGGACGCCTGGGCCCGGGCCATCACCGTGCCCATGGGGCCGGTCTGGGTCGAGGTGCCGCAGGACGTGCTGCTCGCGCCGGTGATGGTGCCGCCGGTGCAGGACGCCCTGGCCGAAGCCTATGAGCATCCGCCGCGCGAAGAGCTGATCGGCGAAGCCATGCGCTGGCTGGCCGAGGCGAAGCGCCCGGCCATCATCGCCGGCGGCGGCGTGCGCCGGGCCGGGGCGCAGGCCGAGCTGCTGGCCGTGGCGGAGAAGCTGCAGGCCCCGGTGCTGTGCAGCCCCGGCGGCAACGGCGCCTTCCCCTGGGAGCACGAGCTCTCCTTGCAGTCGTGGGTCGAGGACCGCTACGTCTCGGAGGTCATGGAAGACGCCGACGTGCTGGTGGTCATCGGGTCATCCCTGGGCGAGGTCACGAGCAACTACTTCACCCTGGAACCGCGCGGCAAGATGATCCAGATCGACGCCGAGCCGCGCGTGCTCGAATCCAACACCCCCGCCCTGGGCATCCGCGCCGATGCCCGCGAGGCCCTGAAATTCCTCGATGGGGAAATGCGCAAGACCGGCTTCACCGCCCAGGCCTCGTGGCATGGGAACACCCCGCAGCAGGTGGTGGCCGAGACCCTGGAGAAGGTGCAGGCCCGCCTGGATGCCCAGGACCTGGGCAAGGAGCGGAAGTTCATGGCCGATATCCGGGCCGCCGTCCCGGCAGGGATGCAGACCTTCTGGGACATGACTATTGCCGCCTACTGGGGGTGGAGCTGCTGGGACGCCAAGGACGGCGAATTCCATTCCGCGCAGGGCGCCGGCGGCCTCGGCTTCGGTTTCCCCGCCGCGATCGGCGGAGCCATCGGCTCGAAGCAGCGCGTGCTGGCGGTCAGCGGAGACGGCTCATCGATGTACTCCATCGCCGAGCTGGCCACCGCCAAGCAGCACCATGCACCGGTCACCTGGCTGATCGTCGATGATGGCGGCTACGGCATCCTGCGCGAGTACATGGAGGGAGCCTTCGGCAAGGCCACAGCCACCGAGCTGGCGCGGCCCGACTTCGTCGCGCTGGCCCAGTCCTTCGGCATCCCCGCCCGGGCGGTGGAACCGGAAGGCATCGGTGCCGCGCTCGCCGAGGCGCTGGAGGCGGACGGGCCGAACGTCATTGTGGTCCGCACCCTGCTGAAGATGTTCGCGCCCACGCACCTGTAAAGGCATCCGGACACGTCGACGGCCTCGGATCCACTGCTCTCACGAGCGGTGGGTCCGGGGCCGTGGTGATTAATAGATGGTGAAACGGTGCAGGTCAGTGGGTGAAGTGGAATACCACGCCGAAAAGCACTGTCGAGACGCCCAGGCAAATGCCGATGAGCAGTGGCTCCCAGTCCAGGGACTGGGCTGCCAACATCACTGCGAAGGTAGCGAAAAGCAGAATTGCTCCGATGCCTCCCAGGATCACCCCTCCGCCACCATGGTGCCGCACGGCGGAGTGTGCGGTCCGGTTAATTAGTGGTGCCATGCCGCCATGGTACGTCCGAAACCGGCCAAAGCCGAGGGGTGGGGCCAATAACTTCGATATTGTCTGCTTTGTTGGCTCAGCGGCCGGTGCGCAGCTGGTGGATTTGCTCGGCAGCGGAGGCCAGTGAGGGATAGTCGGCACCTGGCCCCTGGGCGATGAATCCGGGGCAGTGGTGGTCGGCCAGCCCCGGTTGCCCGTAGGACAGGCCGCGGAACGTGCCCTTGGCCATGCGCACCAGATGCGCGCCGGCGGCCACATCCCACACCTTGGTATCGAAACCGATCACGGCATCGCACCAGCCTGCGGCCACATGGGCCAGGGACAACGCGGCGCAGACCTTGCGCCGCACCGTGGCGAAGTCCTGGATCCACTGGCCCAGAAGCTTCAGCGACAGATCTCCGTCCTTGAGCATGGATTCCGCTCCCGGGTAATCGGTCATCAGGTTGGCGCGGGACTGCTCGGGACGGGCACCGGGCTCAAGGACTTGTCCATTGAGGAATGCGGTATCCGAATTGGCACTGAATTCATCGCCGGAGATCGGATCGAGGATTGCGGCGGCAACCAGTTGGCCACCGATGGCGGCGGCGATCGAGATGCAGAAGAATGCCACGCCGTGGACGAAATTGCTGGTGCCGTCAATCGGATCAACGATCCACTGCACCTTGCCGGGAGCCTGCTGGCCGTGCTCGCCGGAGATCCGCTCTTCGCCGAGCACCCAGGAACCGGGGCAGGCCGAGAGCAACGCGTCGGTGATGATCCGCTGGCTGCGCCGGTCGATGTCGGTGACCAGATCATGCGTGTTGGTTTTGTGTTCGGCGTGCACGGTGCCGCGGAAAGAAGCGCGCAGCAGTTCGGCGGACTGGCGAGCTGCTTCAAGCGCTGCAAGGCGCAGTTCTTCGGCGTTGTTGGTGCGGGATTGGACTCGCTGATCATTCACGAAGTCCAGCTTACCGCCGGCACGCAACGCCAAAACGTTGACTAAAGCAACTAATTAAACTTACTGTGGTGGAAACATAATAGATAGGCAGCCGATAGACCGTGGACAAGTCTCCAGACAGCCATTCGGATTCAGAGCTCAAGAGCCTGCTCGACGAGCTGGCGCGCAGTTCCAGGATCCTACGCGTGTTCTCGCATATGGACCAGACGGATCCCGAGGTTTCCAACGCCTCCCATCATGTGCTCAAGACGCTGAAATCCCGTGAACCCACGCATGCTGCCGACCTTGCCCAGGTACTCGGCATCGGCACTGCGGCAATGAGCCGGCACCTGGCGGAACTGGAGCAGTCGGGCCTGGTTGACAGGCGGCCCAGCCAAATCGATGCCCGCCGCCATGTGCTTTGGGTGACCGAGGCGGGGTGCGAGCGGCTTGAATTCCGCGACCGATTGCGCCTGGAGCGCATGCGCCAGGTCCTTCCCGACTGGGACAGCTCCCGCATGGCCAGTGTTGCCCACGCTTTGGGCGAGTTGAACGATACGATGATCCGCGGTATCCAATCCCAGCGCGCCGATCAGTTCGGCACCGAGCAAAGCACCACCGGAAACAACGCAGAAAATACCGACCTTGGATAAGAGCATGCCGGAAAAAAACCGTCCTACCGACCTCACCGAGGTGGCCGCGGACCAGCCGCAGATGGACCAGCGCGAGGTGCTCAAATCCATCGCTGGAGTCTTGGCATCCTTCTTCGCCGCGATGCTCGCGGCGACCATCGTGTCCATTGCCCTGCCGACCATCATGGATGTCCTGGGCGGCTCGCAAACCGACTTCAACTGGGTCTTGAGCACCACGCTGCTGGCTAATGCCGCCACCACCCCCATCTGGGGCAAGATGGCAGATCTCTTCGACAAGAAGAAGCTGCTGCAAGCGGGCATCCTGGTGTTCGTGCTCGGCTCGCTGCTGGCCGGGCTTGCCTGGTCGATCCCAGTGCTGCTGTTCGCCAGGGTCATCCAGGGCATCGGCATGGGCGGGCTGACGGCCATGGGCATGGCGGTCATCGGCACGGTCATTCCGCCACGCGAGCGCGGACGCTATTCGGGATATTTCGGCGCGGTCATGGCTGTCTCCACCGCGGCAGGCCCGCTGCTGGGTGGATTCATCGTGGACTCGCCACTTGGCTGGCGCTGGTGCTTCTTCTTCGGCATTCCGATCAGTTTGCTCTCGATGATCCTGATCCACCGGACCCTGCACCTGAAGCACGTGAAGCGCCCGGTGCACATCGACTGGGTGGGCGCCATCCTGCTGACCACCTCCGTCTCCATCCTGCTGATCTGGGTGTCCTATGTGGGCAAGGATGATTACTTCGGCTGGAATTCGTGGCAGACCTACACCATGGTCTCGACGGTCATCTTGCTGGCCCTCGCACTGCTGCTCGTGGAATCGCGGGTTCCCGAACCGATCATTCCATTGAAGATCATTTGCACCCGGACTACGTCGCTGGCGATCCTCGCCTCGATCTCGATCGGCGTGGGAATGTTCGGCACCGGCGCCTTCATCGGCCAGTACTTCCAGATCGCCCGCGAAGCCACGCCCACCATGGCCGGGCTGATGACCCTGCCGATGATCGCCGGCAACTACTTCGGATCGGTCTTCTCGGGACAGATGATCACCCGCTTCGGCCGGTGGAAAATCTACCTGCTGATCGGTTCAATCCTCAATATCGCCGGCCTTGGCCTGTTGGGAACGATGCACCACGATACCGAATACTGGATCTTGGCCTGCGGCATGTTCCTGAACGGCGTGGGCATGGGGTTCATGCTGCAGAACCTGGTGCTCTCGGTGCAGAACACGGTGAAAGTCACCGACATCGGTGCGGCGAGCTCTTCGGTGGCGTTCTTCCGTTCAGTTGGCGGCTCGGCAGGCGTCGCGGTGCTCGGCGCGCTGCTGTCCCGCAATGTGGCTGACCTCATCAGCGAATCCTTGGCGGCCAAGGGGCAGCTTTCCGCGGCACCGGCCACCGAGGATTCGCTGAATCTTTCGGGGATGCCCGATGCGTTGCGGCTGGTGGTCGAAGCCGCCTATGGCGAGGCGACAGGTATCGTCTTCACCGTTTCGGCAGCCGTGGCAGTTATCGCCTTCGTATGCATCGTGCTCATCAAGGAAGTGCCGCTGCGCAAGACGGTCTAGCGGGCGTGGCGTTGTCGCGGAGGCGAATCAGGATAAGCTTCAAACCATGAGTAGCATGCAACCGATCCAGCAGAAGGCGTCCCTGACCGAGCAGGTGTCCACGATGATCCGCGCTGCCATCGTTGCCGGCGAGATGGCTCCGGGGGAGCACTACTCAGCCATCGGCATCTCGGAAAAGCTGGGCGTCTCGCGGACTCCGGTGCGCGAGGCCCTGCAGCTGCTGGAAAAAGAGGGCATCGTGACCGTGGCGAAAAACCGCGGGGTGCGCGTCAACCAGATTTCCCTGGACGAGATTGTTGAAGTCTTCCAGCTGCGGCTGGCCATTGAGCCTGCTGCTGCCTCACGTGGCGTGCGGAATGCGACGGAGGATGATATCAAGCAGCTGAAGTCGCTGCACCAACGCATGCTCGAGATCGGTGAAACCGGTGATGGCCGGGCAACGCTGGAAGCGGACAAGGAATTCCACCTCTACCTGCTGGGGCTGGCCGGCAACGCGAAGCTCGACAACGTGGTGGGGGAGTTGCGCAACCTGGTCCTGGCCCACGGGCAGACCACGGTGCCTTTCGCCCGGTCCAGCCAGGATCTGGCCGGGGACCGCGAGGAAATCATGGCAGCGATTCTTGCCAAGGATCCGGATGCCGCCGCAACGGCGGTTCGCGATCACGTCATGCGCACCGCGCAGATGCTGATTAAGTCCGTCTGCTCGCGGACCGAGGGACTGGACGCGCAACCGTTCTTGGAGCGGTTGGACGCTTTGATTTCCTAGCATCAAGCCTGAGCGTTCGGCACCAGCTGGAGCCCCATAGGCCTCTAGAGGGCAATGAATTATCTGAAAACCTTGCCAAGGTGATCTGCGCGACATAGAGTTGCATGCAACATGTAACTTATAATTTTTGTGGATTGAAGGTGTGGAAGCGAATGAGCCAACCGCTCGAAGGGATCAAGGTCATCGACCTCTCGCGCATCCTGGCCGGACCGCTATGCTCCATGACGTTGGCGGACTTCGGAGCCGACGTCCTCAAGGTGGAAAGCGCTGCCGGGGATGAGACCCGCAGCTGGAAGCCGCCGGTCAACGCCCAGGGCATCAGCACCTACTACTGGTCGGTGAACCGCAATAAGCAGGCAGTAGTCGCCGACTTTGCGGACACGGCACAGCTGCACGCCCTGCGCGAATTGATCCGCGAGGCAGACGTGCTGGTGGAGAATTTCCGTCCCGGTGTCCTGGCCAAATTCGGCTTGGACTACGAGAGCCTGCGCGAACTGAATCCGGCACTGGTCTATTGCTCCATCTCGGGATTCGGCGAAAAGCAGGGTGCGGCACTGCCCGGCTTCGACCTGCTGGTGCAGGCAGTGGGCGGGCTGATGAGCATCACCGGCGAACCGTCGGGGCCGCCGAGCAAG
Organism: Glutamicibacter nicotianae; assembly: GCF_006539525.1. Classification (GTDB taxonomy): domain Bacteria; phylum Actinomycetota; class Actinomycetes; order Actinomycetales; family Micrococcaceae; genus Glutamicibacter; species Glutamicibacter nicotianae. The sequence goes on from NZ_BJNE01000010.1 coordinate 59,695, forward strand.
GTGGGTGTGGCCCTGGTGGATGTCCTGGCCGCGCAGAATGCGGTGGCCGGGATCCTGCTGGCCTTGCGCGAACGCGATTCCAGCGGCATCGGCCAGCGGGTGAGCATCAACCTGCTCGGCTCGCTGCTGGCCGGGCTGACCAACCAGTCCAGCAGCACGCTGGCCACCGGAAAATCCCCGGCACGCATGGGCAACGCGCACCCGAGCATCGCCCCCTATGAAACCTTCGCAGCCAGCGATGGCGTCGTGGCGATCGCGGTAGGCAACGACCGCCAGTTCGCCGCCCTGGCCCAGCACCTGGGCCAGCCGGAACTGATCCACGATCCGCGCTTTGGCAGCAACAGCGCACGCGTGGCCCACCGGACCGAACTGAAGGCCATCATCGAAGCGGCCACCGCATCGGCCACGGCCGCGCACTGGGCGGCAGCGCTGATGGCCGCGGGAGTCCCCGCCGGCAAGGTCAACTCCATCGCCGAGGCCATCGACTTCGCCAAGGAGCTCGGCCTGGATCCGGTCGTGCTGATCACCGATCCGGCCACCGGAGAGGTGAGCGAGCAGATCGCCAGCCCCATCGGGCTCTCGCGCACCGGAGCCCAATACCGCAGCATCCCGCCGGCCCACGGGGAGCACCAGGAACTTCTTGGCACCTTCGCCAACAGCTAATCGCAAGAACTTTCAAGGAGATACACCATGACCACCATCGAACGCCTGCTGGACCCAGCGGACCTGATCAACTTCGACTCCCTGCTCTCGTCCGAGGAATTGGCGCTGCGAGACACCGTGCGCGGTTTCGTCAACGAGAACATCAAGCCGAATATCGCCAAGTGGTACAACGACGCGGTCTTCCCGCTGGAAATCGTTCCGGAGATGGCCAAGCTGGGCCTGCTGGGCATGCACCTTCAAGGCTACGGCTGCGCCGGCCGCTCGGCCGTGGAATACGGCATCGCCGGGGCCGAGCTGGAAGCCGGTGATTCGGGGCTGCGCACCTTCGTTTCGGTCCAGGGCTCGCTGGCCATGAGCGCCATCTACAAGCACGGCTCCGAGGAGCAGAAGCAAGAATGGCTGCCGAAGATGGCCGCCGGCGAAGCGATCGGCTGCTTCGGGCTGACCGAACCCACCGCAGGCTCGGACCCATCGAGCATGAAGACCTTCGCCCGCCGCGACGGCGATGACTGGGTGATCAACGGCTCCAAGCGCTGGATCGGCCTGGCCAACGTCGCGCAGGTGGCAGTGATCTGGGCGCAGACCGATGAGGGTATCCGCGGATTCGTCGTTCCCACCAGCACCCCTGGCTTCACCGCCACGCCAATCGAGCAGAAGCTGTCCATGCGCGCCTCGATCCAGTGCGACATCGACATGGTTGATGTGCGCCTGCCAGGAACTGCGGTATTGCCCGAGGTCAAGGGACTGAAGGGGCCTTTCTCCTGCCTGAACGAAGCCCGCTACGGCATCCTGTGGGGTTCCATGGGCGCCGCCCGCGACGCTTTCGAGGCGGCCTTGGCCTACTCGCAGGAGCGCCTGCAGTTCGACAAGCCGCTGGCCGGATACCAGATGACCCAGCAGAAGCTGGTGGACATGGCCTTGGAAATCAACAAGGGCTTCCTGCTCGCCCTGCACATCGGCCGGTTGAAGGACGCCGGGAACCTGGATTTGCACATGATCTCGGTCGGCAAGCTGAACAACTGCCGCGAAGCCATCGCGATCTGCCGTGAAGCCCGCACCATCCTGGGCGGCAACGGCATCACCCTGGACTACTCGCCGCTGCGCCACGCCAACAACCTGGAGTCGGTGCGCACCTACGAGGGCACCGACGAGGTGCACACCCTGATCCTGGGCAACAAGCTCACCGGCGTGCCGGCCTTCCGCTAAGCCGCGAAGCCACAGAAGACGGGAAAGAATCCAATGGAACTTTCGACAACAGTTGCCACCCTGGAGCACTACATCAACGGTGCCTGGGTTCCCGGAGACGGCGGGCGCATCGGCTCGACGGCCGCAGCAGACCAATCCAGCATCCTCGCCGAGGGCACCGCAGCCAGCACGGGCCAGGTGGCGGCCGCCTTTGATGCCGCCCGCACGGCGCAGAAGTCCTGGGCCGCCACCCCGATGGCAGCCCGCGGGGCGATCTTGGCCAAGGCCGCCGGCTACCTGACGGAGCATGCCGAGGACTTCGGCGCGGAACTGGCCGCCGAGGAGGGCAAGACCCGGGCCGAAGGCACTGGCGAAGTGCTGCGCGCAGCGCAGATCCTCACCTACTATTCCAGCGAATCCGAACGCGCTGCCGGCACCGTCTTCCAATCCCCGCGCGCCGGGGAGCAGATCCTGGTGACGCATAAGCCGCTGGGGGTGATCGGGGTGATCACGCCCTTCAACTTCCCCATCGGGATTCCTGCGTGGAAGATCGCCCCTGCGCTGGTCTTCGGCAACACCGTGGTGTTCAAGCCGGCCAGCCTGGTGCCGCTGCTGGCCATCCGCCTGGTGCAGGCCCTGGAGCATGGAGGGCTGCCCGCCGGCGTGCTCAATCTGGTCATCGGACCCGGAGCGCTGGGCGATGCCTTCATCGCCAATGAGCAGCTGGACGGGCTGACCTTCACCGGATCCACCGGGGTGGGCCGCAAGCTCTGCGCCGCGGGGGCAGCGCGCGGGATTCCGGTGCAGGCGGAAATGGGCGGCAAGAACGCATCGGTGGTGCTGGCCGACGCCGACCTGGACCTGGCCAGCGAGCAGGTGCTCTTCGGGGCGTTCCGCTCCACCGGGCAGAAGTGCACTGCCACCAGCCGGCTGATCCTCGATCAGGCCATTGCCGATGAGTTCCTGGCCAAGCTCACCGGGCGGCTCGCGCAGTGGGTGACCGGGGATCCGCTGGATCCGTCGGTGCACATGGGTCCGCTGGTGGATGCCAAGTCGGCCACCTCGGCAGCCCAGGGGATCGAACGATCGCTGGAACAGGGCGCGACACTGAATTATCGCGGGCAGGCCCCGGACACTGGCAGCTTCCTGGCCCCGACCATCCTGGAGCTCCCGGACGGGGAAGCGGGGCGGGCCAACTGCGCATGGCAGGAAGAATTCTTCGCACCGATCCTGGCGGTGCGCCGGGTCAACGGGTGGCAGGAAGCCTTCGAAGCCGCTGAAGACTCGGAATTCGGCTTGAGCTTGGCGCTGTTCACCTCGAATCTCGCGCTGGCTCTGGAAGCGCAACAAACTCTCGACGTGGGAATTTTGCATGTAAATTCGGAGTCAGCAGGTGCCGACCCGCATGTGCCTTTCGGCGGTGCGAAGGCTTCTGGCTACGGACCGAAAGAGCAGGGAGCGGCAGCTCGCGAGTTCTACACGCACACCACGACGACCTACCTGCGCGGCTGAAGGGTGCCGGGCGGGACTGCAAAGAGAGTAATGATCAATGACGATTGAACGTATTTTGGTGATTGGCGCCGGCACCATGGGCCGGCAGATTGCGATGAGCTGCGCGTTGGGCGGATACAGCACAGTGCTGCAGGACATCTCTGCCGACGCGCTGGACGCCGCCCGTGCCGAACTGGAATCCTGGGCTGCCGGGCGCGTGGCCAAGGGCAAGCTGGATCAGGCCACAGCCGATGCGGCGCTGGGACGCCTGAGCCAGGACACCGATCTGGTCCAGGGCGCGACCACGGCGGACCTGGTCATCGAGGCCGCGGTAGAGCGCTTGGATATCAAGGAGCAGATCTTCGCGAAGCTCGGCGAGCATGCACCGGCCCACGCCATCCTTGCAACGAACTCCTCGACGCTGCCGTCCTCGAAGGTGGCCGAGGCCAGCGGCCGTCCGGAGCAGGTGTGCAATATGCACTTCTTCAATCCGGCATTGGTGATGAAATGCGTCGAGGTGGTTCGCAATGCGCAGACCAGCGACGCCACCATCGAGGCCGTCACCGAGGTGGCCAACCGGCTCGGAAAGAACCCGGTGCTGGTGAACAAGGAGATCCCCGGGTTCATCGCCAACCGCATGATGGGCGCGATCAACGCCGAGGCGCTGAACTTGGCGCACGCTGGAATCGCCAGCATCGAGGACATCGACACCACCGCGAAAACCGCGCTGGGCCACCCCATGGGTCCGTTCGAGCTGATGGACATGGTGGGCCTGGACGTCATCGATTTCATTGCCCAAGCGACCTACGCCGAAACCGGCGATGCGGCCGATCAGCCGCACCCGCTGATCACCGAAAAAGTTGCAGCCGGCAAGCTCGGGCGCAAGAGCGGGGAAGGGTTCTACCCTTACTCCTGAGCACGGCCCAGGCTGGAAACGCCGCTGCCTGCCCGATCAGCATCGGGTGGGCAGCGGCGTTTTCCGTGCGGTTCTCCAGGGGAGCTATTCAGCGACCTCTGGCTGCTCACCGAGCTGGAAATGCCGTCCGGAGATGGAATCGACATTGACCCGGATCCAGAAATCCTTCTGGGTCGGGATCCATGGAGAGACGCCGCTTTCGCGCGCCTCCTTGATATCCGCTTCATGCTCCAGCACCTCGGCGCTGCCGTGCACGACCACCGACCACGCCTCATCGGAAAGGATGCCGTCGGCTTCGAAGGCAATCTTTTCATTGATCGACATGGCCGCCAGCTTGTTTCCGGGCGCAGTGCGCAGGAACAATTTGCCGTTGTGCACCCCGTAGTTCACCGGGACGATATCGATCAACCCTGCAACCGAGGTCGCCACGCGTCCGTGGGAGGTGTGCGAGAGCAGCTGCCACGATTGGTCCTCATCCAAGACCAGGACCGGACTGTTCATTTCGTGTTCGAATTTCATAGCACCAGTTTTCTACTCTTTGTAGAAAAGCGCAAGGGCCTGAGACACAAGTTCTCGTTTTCCTTTGCGTGGGCGTCGGCATGAAAGACTGGAGCCATGAGTCATATTTCGGCTGATGGCGATGCACGGCATGTAGCGTCGCGAATTGAAGACGGAGTGCATCGGTGGCGTGCGCGGCGCGCCCTGGCCAATGGCCATCAAGCGGTCATCCTGCCCTATGTGGGATATGGCTCCACCGGACCGAGCGGTGGCTGGATCCGCGTCTTCGCCCGCGTGGTGCTGGCCAAACCGGGCGCCTTCGAGGACGGGCAGCACAAGGCCCAGGTGATTGCCGATGGCATTCGCGGCTTCCGCAACTTCATCTCCCCGATCCTCCCCGGCGGCAAGGTCAGCATCGACGTGGGCGACCATCGCTTCGAGGTGCAGGCCGATCGCGGCGGTGTCATCGATGTGAAGCTGATGGTCGACCTGCCTGCCGGCTGGAACGAGATCCGCCTCCAGGCCCATGACGGCGATGACGCGCAGGCAAAGATTCTCGTGATCGACCAGGCGCAGAAGTTTGGCGTGATCAGCGACGTGGATGACACGGTCGTGGTCACCGCGCTGCCACGACCGCTGCTGGCGGCCTGGAACTCCTTCGTGCTCTCCGAGCACGCCCGCGTGGCGACCCCAGGGATGGCGGTAATGCTCCAGACGGTGTTGCATGAGCATCCGGGATCTCCGACCATCTACCTGTCCACCGGCGCATGGAATGTCGCGCAGACCCTGCAGCGCTTCATGTCGCGCAACCTGTTCCCCAAGGGGCCGCTGCTGCTGACCGATTGGGGACCGACCGACCGTTCCTGGTTCCGCAGCGGAATGCAGCACAAGGTCGACCAGCTGCGTCGGCTGGCCGAGGAATTCCCGCATATTTCGTGGGTGCTCGTTGGCGATGACGGCCAGCATGATCCGGCCATCTATGCGGAGTTCGCGCGCCGCTACCCGGAACTGGTCCGGGCGATCGTGATCCGCCAACTGACCCCTTCCGAAGCGGTGCTGGCCGGCGGGCGCTCGCATGAACTGCGCCGGACCACTCCCGGGGTGCGCTGGGTCTACGAGCCGGACGGAGCACGCATCCTGCGGGAACTGGCCAAGCTGGGAATCGCGGGCAACGACAGCACGAACCTGTTGAAGGAAGATTAGCCATGGATGGAACCACCCTGCGGGTGCAGGTGCCGATGCGCTGGGGCGACATGGATGCCTACGGCCATGTCAATAACGTCAACCTGATCCGGCTGATGGAAGAAGCGCGCATCGCCGGCTTCGGCGTGCCCGGCGGCACCGGGGCGCCAGGCGCCCAGCCGCAGGCCGACATCTTCTCGGCGGTGCCGGTCGGAACCCAGATCCTCGTTGTCGAGCATCGGGTGCGCTACTCCCGTCCGCTGGAATACCGCAACGTGCCGGTCAACGTGGACCTCTGGGTTGCCAATATCAAGCCTGCGAGCTTCGACATCTGCTACGAATTCCGCGACCCGGTGGAAGACCACCTGTGCGTCAAAGCGGCCACGACCCTGGCCTATTTCGACCCGGCGACCTCGCGCGTGCAGCGCCTGAGCCCCGAGGAACGGGCAGGGCTCAGCGCATATGAAGGGCCCTCGACCTTCCCGAAGTGAGCACTTGGGCTCCTGTCAATTAGGATTGATCTATCTACCCTTATTAAGACAGGAAGTGATGTTGTGTCCCAGCCCGCTGGTGGTCGCCCGCAAACTGGAGGTCGCCCCGCGCGCCCTCAGGTCCTCCTGCAGGTCCTCAAGCGTGAGAGCATCGCACCGCATCTGGTGCGGCTCACCCTTGGTGGCCCAGGCATCTCAAATTTCGTCGACAAGCCGGTCACTGATCGCTACGTGAAATTCCTGTTCGCCAAGCCCGAGCTGGGACTCGAGCTGCCCTACGACATGGAGGCGCTGCGCGAGCAGCTGGCTCCCGAGGACATGCCGGTTCGCCGCACCTACACCGTGCGCCGCAGTGACATGGAGGCGGGCACCATCGAGGTCGACTTCGTGGTCCACGGCGATGAGGGCCTGGCAGGCCCGTGGGCGCGAGATGCGCAGATCGGCTCGTCCATCTGCTTCTCGGGCCCGGGCGGCATGTTCGTCCCCAAGGAAGAATTCGATTTCCACTTCTTCGCCGGAGACGAAACCGCCATCCCCGCCATCGCCGCATCCCTGGAATCCATGTCCCCGCAGATGAAGGGCCTGGTGGTCATCGAGGTCGCCGATGAGGCCGATGAAATGCAGCTGCAGGCTCCGGCCGGCATGGAGATCCGCTGGATCCACCGCAATGGGCAGTTCACCCCTGAAAGCACCATTCTCGAGTCGGTGATCCGCGAGATCCCGTGGCCCGAGGGCCGCGTGCAGGTCTTCGCCCACGGTGAGCGCGAAGTGATGAAGAAGCTGCGCCACTTCTTCTATGACGAGCATGGAGTGGACCGCCGCGACATGTCGCTATCCGCCTACTGGGCCTACGGCCGCGCCGAAGACGCGTTCCAGGCCGAGAAGCGCACGGACATCGGCAAGATTTTCGCCGATTAGCCTGAGTCTGTCACCTGATTCGCCGAAGTTAGATCGACCTAAGAAACTATTTGAAAAATTACGCAAATAGGTATTGACGTTATTGCCGGTTCTTAGGTTATGCTTATTCCAGAGCTTCTCCCGTGTGTGGTCGGGAGAAGCGTCAAGCTTGACCGATATTTATCGGCTAGCTCACTGCATGCCGGGGCTGCTCACCTCGGAGCAGTGAGGGGCGTAGCCGGCTTGAATTAGGGGAACGGAGAATCGGAGGACTTGCTCAGTCAGCCGATTCGTCGAAAAGGGAGCTTATCAAGATTGCACACCTTGATAAGCTCCCTTTCTCGTCCCTAGGGATTTGCTGCATCAAAAGACCACAGCAGTAGGGTCGCCAGATAGCCAGCGCCCCGCGGCGGGGGTGCGACGACCGCACCGCCATCGCGAAGCTTCCCCAGGGCTCGGCGGACGACCAGATCCGAATCGAGGAAAATCTCCGGATCCCGCAATCCGCGCAGCGCCATGTAATTGCGCGTCCATGGGCCCACCCCGCGCAGCGCTTGGAGCTGATCCAGGAATGCCGGTGCGTCGCCAAGCAGGAATTGCCCGCTGAGCTCGAACCATTCGGCCACCGATTGCAGTGTCACCGCCCGCGAAAGCGGGCAGCGTATGATCTGCTGCAATTCTGCAGGCGTGCAGGCGGCCGTTGCGGCAGCCGAGGGGAAGGCCTGAAGGCCTGAGTTGTGCGGCTGGCCCAACGCATCGACGTAGCGTCCACCCAAGGTCCGTGCCGCCGCCAGGGACACCTGCTGCCCGATGACAGTGGTCGCCAGGGCCTCGAAAGGATCCGGGTAGCTGATCAGCCGCAGGTGGGGGAAGGCCATGGCCAGCGGCTGGTAGCCCGGCAGGGCACCAAGCGCCGCATAGGCCGCACTGGTGTCCTGCTGCAGCCCCAGCCAATGGTTGATGATCCCGGTCAGCCGGGCAACGGATTCCGGCGGGGCGTCATGGGTGAGCGATACGCCGAAGGCATCCAGCCTCAGGGAAATTTCTACCAGGTGTCCCTGCACCTGCAGGATGCGCTGGACCTGGGCCGCGGCGGGGTCCAGCCGCTCCTGGGCTGGCAGCGAATGCAATGCCAGCACCGCCAGCGCGTGGCTGGCATCCAGAGTTCCCGTTGCAGGCAGGCGCAGTTCCATTTGTTCAGGCCCAGATGCCGGAGGTGCCGCGGCGGTGCGAGCCGATCAGGTGGGTGTCCACCATGCCGATGGCTTCCATCAGGGCGTACATGGTGGTCGGGCCGACGAACTTGAAGCCCCGCTTCTTCAGCGCCTTGGCCAGCTCCTTGGACTCCGGGCTTTGCGTGGGGATCTCGGTGAAGGTGCGCGGAGCCGGCGTCTGCTCCGGCTTGAATGACCAGATGAAATCGGACAGGCCGCCCTCTTCTCGAAGCATCAGGGTCGCTTCGGCGTTGGCGATTGTTGCGCGGATCTTGAGCCGATTGCGCACGATCCCTGCATCCTCCATCAGCCGATTGAAGTCATCCTCGGTGAACAGGGCGACTTTCTCGGGATCGAAGTACTCGAAGGCCTGGCGGAATGCCTCGCGCTTGGAAAGGATAATGGCCCAGGACAGGCCCGACTGGAAGCATTCAAGGCTGAGCCGCTCGAAAAGGCCGGCTTCGGTAGTGATCGGCATGCCCCATTCGGCATCGTAGTACGCGCGGAGCATGCCATTCGAAGCGGCCCAGCGAGGGCGCGCCAACCCGTCCTCGCCAACGATGAGATCTTCAGTCATATTTTCATCTTCCCATCCATCCGGATTCTCGCAGTGCCATGCAACGTTTCGTTTCGCGGCCACCTGGCCTATCATCGTTATATGGCGATAATAGAGTCAGATATCGATGCAGTGGAAGTCCGCAACGGCAAGCTCCAGTTCGCGGCGCTCTTCCATGCGCTCGCCGACCCGACGAGGCTGCTGATCCTTGACCACCTGCGGACCGGGGAGCACAAGGTCAGGGAACTGACCGAGCATCTGGGCCTGGCCCAAAGCACGGTCAGCGCGCACCTGTCCTGCCTGAAGGACACCGGCCTGGTCCGCGTCAGAAGCCAGGGGCGGGCCAGCATCTACTCGCTGGGCCAGCAAGAAGCGCTTGATGCCCTGGCCGCCGCCGCGTCGGCACTGCTGCCGCAGGACGCGGCCCACCACCAGTGGCACGAAGCCCACGGCACGGACCGGAGGGAGGACTGAGCATGGGACACGACCACTCCCACGGCCACTCGCATGACCATTCAGGAGCCAACCGGACCCGTCTGGCGTGGGCCTTCGCCATCACCGCGACGATCCTCGTCGCCGAAGTGGTTGGCGCGATCCTCACCAATTCCCTGGCCTTGCTGGTTGACGCGGCGCATATGCTCACCGATACCCTGGGGCTCCTGCTCGCGCTGACCGCCGCCAACCTGATCATGCGCAAGCCCACGACGAAGCGCACCTGGGGATTCCGCCGCGCCGAAGTGCTCTCGGCTACCTTCCAATCGGCCTTGCTGCTGGCGGTGGGCATCTATGCCGCGGTCGACGCGGTCCGCCGGCTCTTCGCCCCGGCAGAAGTGCAGCCGGCCGGGCTGCTGGCCTTCGGCATCATCGGCCTGGCCGGCAACGTCATCTCCATGTGGATCATTTCCGCGGGTCGCAACAACAACCTCAACATGCGCGCGGCCTTCCTGGAAGTGGTCAACGACGCATTGGGCTCGGTCGCCGTCATCATTGCCGCACTGGTGATCACCTTCACCGGGTGGATGCGGGCGGACTCCGTGGCGGCCCTGGTGATCAGCGCCCTGATTGTTCCACGGGCCATGAAGCTGCTGGGGGAGACCACCCACATCCTGCTCGAATCCACGCCGAAGGGCTTGGATTTGATCGCGGTCAGGGAGCATTTGGAAGCATTGCCCGGAGTCATCGCGGTGCACGATTTGCACGCCAGCCAGATTGCCTCCAACCTCCCGGTGCTCACCGCCCATGTGGTGGTCGAGGACTCGGTGTTCAGCGCCGGCGCGGCCGGCGGGTTGCTGCGCGAGCTGCAGCAATGCGTGGCCGACCACTTCACCGTGAGCATTGAGCACTCGACCTTCCAGATCGAGCCGGCCTCGCACCAGCTCAGCGAACGCGAGCACGGTTGCTAGGCGGACAGCACCGGGTGGAGGCGATCCGCGGCTTCGCTCATCCCCTGGTATGACGTGGCCCCGCTGAACTGGATCCTGGCGGTTGATGCCGGTATGGCTAGGTGATTTGTAGTCTTTCTAATATGACTTCCGAGACTATGCCGAAAACCGAGAACGCGGTCGCTGCCCGCGGCCTGACCAAGACCTACGGGCACGACAGCACCAGGGTCGAAGCCCTGCGCGACGTCACCGTTTCCTTCGAACGATCCCGCTTCACCGCCATCATGGGCCCTTCGGGCTCCGGCAAATCCACGCTGATGCACTGCCTGGCTGGCCTGGATACCGCCGATTCCGGCGAAATCGTCATTGGCGGGAAGAACCTGCTGGAACTGAGCGATGACCAGCTGACCGAGATGCGCCGCGAGCAGATCGGCTTCGTCTTCCAGTCCTTCAACCTGGTGCCCACCATCAGCGCCAAGGACAACATCCTGCTGCCGCTGTCGCTGGCCGGCAAGAAGCACGACCGCGACTGGTTCAACACCGTCATCCAGTCCCTGGGCCTGCGCGACCGGCTGAACCACAAGCCGCATGAGCTCTCCGGCGGCCAGCAGCAGCGCGTGGCGGTAGCCCGGGCGCTGCTCACCCGGCCGGAAGTCGTCTTCGGCGATGAGCCAACCGGCAACCTCGATTCGCGCACCGGCGCCGAAGTGCTCTCCTTGATGCGCACCTCCACCCGCGAGATGGGCCAGACCATCATCATGGTCACCCACGACCCGGTAGCCGCTTCCTACGCGGACAATGTGCTGCTGATGAAGGACGGCACGATTGTCGGATCCATCCAGGAGCCCACCGTGGCTGCCGTAACCGAGGCCCTGGCCTCCCTGGCGGAGTAGGCAATGCTGCACGTAGCGCTTTCGAATATCAAGACCTATGCACGGCGGTATATCGCCGTCATCCTGGCGGTGGCCATCGGCACCGCCTTCCTCGCCGCAACCCTTGCGGTGAATTCCTCCACCCAGGCCACCTTGCGCAACTCCCTGGGCGATGCGTACAAGAATGCAGACCTGGTCGCCTACCCGGACTGGGATTTGCTGGGCGATGCCGATGAACCGACCCGGCTGGACATGAAGGACATCGCAGCGATCCGCGACCTGCCCGGGGTCTCCACCGCCTACGGCGTGGGCTACGCCTACGGGCAGATGCACACCTCGGACAACGGCTACACCGTGGCCCTGCAGCCGGTGGATCCCAACCAGCGGCTTGGCGGCCTGGAACTGCTCGAAGGGCGCCCGCCGCTGAGCGGCAACGAGATGATCGTCGATGAGGCCCACGCCGAGGACATGGGCATCTCCATCGGCGATGTCGTGGCGCTGGGCAATGAGCAGGGCAAGACCGAGAACATGAAGATTGTCGGCATCCAGCGCTCCAGCACCAACCCGCAGGTGGCGGCCACCGCCCTGGGCGGGCTCAGCGAGAAGTCTTGGATCCAGTTCGCCGATGGGCAGGAGGACTTCGGGGAAATTGTGATCAACGCCCAGGGTCCGTTGCCCGCGCTGGAAACCCAGCTGCAGGAGCACTTCGCCAGCCAGCAGATGAAGGACATCGCCGTCCTCACCGCGGACGAGAAGGTCATCCACGATGTCGCGCAGATGACCGGAGGCACCGACCAGCTCACCGTCGTGCTCGTGGTCTTCGCGCTGATCGCCCTGGTGGTCACCGGGCTCGTCGTGGTCAACACCTTCTCCGTGGTGATCGCCCAGCGCACCCGCGAACTGGCGTTGCTGCGCATCCTGGGCGCCAAGCGCAAGCAGATCCGCAGCTCGGTCCTCGTCGAGGCCCTGCTCATCGGCATCGCCGCCTCGATGATCGGCGTCCTGCTGGCCATCACCCTGATGGCCGGGCTGATCGAGGTGCTGCATGCACTGGTGCCGTCGATGTCCTATGCCACCTTGGCGCTGAACCCCGCCGGGATCATCATCCCGATCATCGTCGGCATCCTGATGACGGTGATCTCCGCCAGCCTGCCGGCACGCCGTGCCATGCGGCTGGCGCCGCTGGCAGCGCTGCGCCCCTTCGATGCGGCCAGCGTGAAGAACCGGGCCGGCAAGGTGCGCATCGTCATCGGCGCCCTGCTGGCACTGGCCGGAGCCGCGGGACTGGCCTACGGCGCGCTTGAAGGGGACCTGATCATCGCCTTCCTCGGCGGACTGGTGTCCTTCCCGGGCATCCTGATGCTCGCCTCGCTCTTCGTCCCCTCCAGCGTGGCGGGGATCGGCAAGGCCGTCGCAGGCAACTCGACGGCCGGCAAGCTGGCCGCGCTGAACGCCGTGCGCAACCCCGGGCGCACCACGGCCACTGCTACGGCGCTGCTGATCGGCGTCACCCTGGTGTCGATGATCATGGTTGGCGGGCAGACCGCCAAGGCCAGCTTGAACAACTCCATCGCCGGGGAATTCCCGGTGGATGTGATGGTCGCGTTGCCGGGCACCGGCCTGCAGGAAGCCGAGGCCCAGGACTTCGCCGAGCAGATCGGGGAACTGGAAGGCGTCGACGCCACCGCCACGTACGACTTCGGCTCTGCTACAGCGGAATTCAGCACGGAGGAACCCTACGAGGTGCAGCTGATGGCCGTTGACCCGCAGTCATTTGCCGACGTGGCGCTGGCCGAGGGCATCGTTCCAAAAGATGGGCAGATCGTATTCACGCAGTGGCCCACCGAGGACGCCTCGCTGAGCATCGGCGGCCAGACGCTTCAAATCAAGTCCTCAACTGCCACGGTGGATGGGAACATCGTGAGCAAGCAGACCTTCAGCAAGCTCGGAATCGATGAATCGCAAGCCTTCTCCGGGATCCTGGTGAAGACCGATGAGCAGTTGGCCAGCTCGAAGATCAATGACCTGGTCAGCGAAATCGCGGATATCACCGGTGTGGACTCATCGATGATCTCTGGCGGCGTGGTCATGAAGTCCATGTTCTCCCAAGTCATCGACGTCCTGCTGGCAATCGTCTCGGCGCTGCTGGCGGTAGCGGTGCTGATCGCGCTGATTGGCGTCGCCAATACGCTCAGCCTCTCGGTGCTGGAGCGCACCAGGGAGAATTCCCTGCTGCGGGCCCTGGGCCTGAAGAAGAAGCAGCTGCGCAGCATGCTGGCCACCGAAGCGGTGCTCATCGGCGGTGTCGCGGCCTTGCTCGGCCTGGTGCTGGGCGTTGCCTACGGCCTGCTCGGAGCCCGCTCGGCGCTCTCCTCCATGGGTGCGATGACCTACGAGATCCCATGGTGGCAGCTGGCGGTGGTCCTGCTGATCAGCATTGTGGCAGCCCTGTTGGCCTCGGTGACTCCGGGCCGCCGGGCAGCAAAGCTGTCGCCGGTTGAAGGCCTGGCTACCGAGTAGCCGGCAACCAGCCAAGCTGCGGTGGCACTGGAAGCACTAGCATCCAGTGCCACCGTCTATTTTGGGCTTCGGCTGAGTCCGGTAGGCTGTCAGCATGAACGTCGAACTCACCAGATTCCGCGTCCTGCCAGGCAAAACTGCGCAGGTCAATGAATGGCTGGAATTCCTGAACAGCCATATGCCCGCGGTGCTGGACACCCTTGAGGGCGAGAAGATGTACGTGGAAACGATCTTCAGCGAGACCCTGGATGGCGTCGACTACCTGTACTGGTACAGCATCCAAGGCGAGGGCGGCATCGAGGTGCAGGATTCTGCCCATGAAGTCGACAAGGTGCATCTGGAGTACTGGAAGGAATGCATCGATCCTGGCTTCGCACCCCAAGAGCTGACCCCACGGGTGCTCATGATTCCTGAACGCGTGCAGCGCAGCATGCACTAGCGTCCAACGCAATAAAGCACTCGGTCCAGAACCCGCACGGCGAGTTCTGGACCGAGTGCTTTTTGCCGTGATGGCTAGCTGCGCAGGGTAATCGTGGTGGCCATGGCCGGGGAACGGCCGGTAGTCACGAAGCCCGAAATGTTGGATCCCGGATGCTTGATGATGTCCGTGATGGATCCCAGATGGCGGCTCAAATCGATCTTGTCTTCAGGGGCCGCGAGCACCAGATGGAAGCCGAACTCCTGCAACGCGCGTATGCCTGCCGCCGCATATTCGGAGTTGGCCTGGATGAAGGCCTCGTCAATCATCACCGTGCCATAGGAAGTGAACCCGGCCGAGGCGAAGCCCAGCTGGTAGGCCAATGCGGCACCCATGATGAAGGAAGTGAAGCGCTGGCCTTCGCCGCCGGAGAGCGTGCCCGGTTCCAGGCCGGTTTCGATTTCTCCGTTGGGCTTGTGCTCGTTGCAGCTGATCATCACATGCTGGCGGACATCGAGCACGGTGGAGCGCCAGGCGGTCATGGCTGGGTCGCTGAGCGCGGTGACCAGTGCCTCCAGCGCCTGGTACGAGCTGGCCAGGGTGCTTTCGTCCTTGGTGGTGTAGGCCTCCTGCAACGCGTCCTTCAATTCCTTGCGGAAGGTTCCGGCCTCCACCGGAATCGCATTGGCCACTTCCAGGCGGAGCGCCGAGCCATGCTCGAAGGCCACCTCGGAGAGGATCTGGTTCAGCGGCTTGATGCGCTCGGAGATCATCCGGCGCTCTTCATCCAGCAGCTGCAACAGGTCGCTGAAGCGTTCGTAGGAACGGTTCGCGAAGTATTCGCGGAACTGCGCCTCATGGTGAGGCAGGCCATCGGCCACAATCTGGTCGTGCAGCTGCGCGTAGTGCTCTGCGGCTTCAGCGGTGGTGCCGTGGGTTTGCGCGTGGGAGGTGCCGAACTCGCGGGCGAAACGACGGAAGGTTTCGCTCAATGCGCCACCGATTTCCTGGCGCCGCGACTGCAGGGAATTGACCTGGCTGCCCAACTGGAGCTTGACCTCGGCAAAGGCTTCGCTGATGTCCT
Organism: Glutamicibacter nicotianae; assembly: GCF_006539525.1. Lineage (GTDB taxonomy): Bacteria > Actinomycetota > Actinomycetes > Actinomycetales > Micrococcaceae > Glutamicibacter > Glutamicibacter nicotianae. The sequence continues at coordinate 75,064 of NZ_BJNE01000010.1, forward strand.
CGCTGGCAGGGCAGTCGCCGGCGGCAACCTGCTGCAGTACCGGGCCCAGCAGCTGATGCTGGCGCAGGGCCGGGGGAATGCTGTCTTCCCATCCGGAATCCAGCTCTTCGCTGGCAGAGAGGATCTGCTGCGCGCGCTGCACCTGCAGCTCAAGATCTGCAATGCGCGAGCGGACCAGCGCGAGGTCGCCGACCAGCGTTTCGGCTTCGGCCTTCGCCGTTTCAATCTGCTGGCGGACCCGGGAGGAGTCCCCGGACAGCGCCAGTGCGTCGCCGAGCTTCTGCTCGCTGCGGCGCAATGCCTCCAGCGCTTCGGAGGCATCGAGCTGGCCGAAAGTCCGCTCGTCGGCAATCAGCGCCTGCAGCAGCTGGGCCTTGGCCACGACCTTGTTCTTCGCCGCGCTGCGCTCGTCGGCAGCCTGCTGGGCCTTGATGATCTTCTCGTCCAGCCGCGCCGCCTTGGACTGCAGCTCGGCGATCTTCGACTCGTTGGTGAAGCCCAGCAGGTACTCGGACGCCGGCAGGGTGCGGGTGTCGCGCTCAAAGGTTCCGGTGCCGGACTTGATCGTGCCGGCCGGGGTGATCGCCTTGGGGTGCACATGCATGGCAGCATCGTTCTCGACGCAGGCCAATGGATAGTCGGCGGTGATCTTGGCTTTCAGCCAGGCCCCGGCGTCGCCCGGCGCGAAGTCCAGCTTGGTGACCAGATCCGCCGGGCCGGCCTGCGCGGTGCGCGGCTGCTGCGAGATATCGCTCCAGCGTACGCGGCCCAAGCCGTCGAGCCGGTCGATGGCGTGGGTGACCTGGGCGAGCAGCTCGCCCGGAACCAGCAGGGTGCGGGCCAGCGAATGCAGGGACTTTTCAGCGGCCAAGCGCCAGCTGCCGGCATCGGCCGAGACATCCATGAGCTCGCCGGCGAAGGGAAGCTGTTCTTCCTTGAGCGAGCAGGCCGAGGCGATGGCGCGGCGGGCGGCGATCGACCGGTCGTCGATATTGCTGGCCCGGCGCTGGTAGGAGCGGATCTGCTCGGCCAGGGTTTCTGCGCGCTTGCGCAGGTTGACCAGGGTGGCCATGGCCTCGTACTCGACGGTCTGGGCATCATGGGTAATCGAGCTGAGCTGCTGCAGGGTGCGCGCGGCATTGGCACGCAGCTCATCCAGGCCGGTGGCGGAGAATTCAAAGGACAATCCGGCATCCGCCGCCTGCTGCTGCAGGGTGCGGATGAGGCCTTCCTTCTCGCTCAGCGCCTTGCGGGCCACATCGGCTTCGCGCTCCAGCAGCATCAGGGAAGCGGAGCCGGCGGAATCGTGGGCGGCTTCCAGCGACGCCAGCTGGTCATCGAGCTGATCCTTGCGCTGGCGAAGCTCGGCCTCGTCGGCCTTGAGCTTGGACAGCTCGGATTTATGGGAGGCCAGGTCATTGCGCAGCACCAGTTGGCGGACCTGGGCTTCCAGGGTGTTCACGTCGCTTTCGAGCAATTGCCGGGTGCTGGCAATCTGCCCGGCCAAGTCGCGGTAGGCCTGGTCCTGCTCGGGCACCTGCGCCAGCACGTCGCGCTGGGCGCGGGCGGTATCCAGCTGGCGGTAGATGCCGCGCAGGTGGGCGAAGTCCTCCACCGCCGCGGCGGCGGCCTTCAGCGTGGCTGGTTCTTCCAGCACCTCATGGCGGAAGAACTGGTTGACGCCCTTGGCCAGGCCCTTGCCGTTCTGCAAGGTGCGCAGCAGAGCGAAAGCCTTGTCGCTTTCCACTCCGAGCCGGCGGCGCAGGCGCTCGATGAACGCCTTGTGCGTATCGAAGGCTTCGCTGGGTGCCAGAGCCTTGGACAGCGAGGACACAGTGAAGCGGCGCGGTCCGTGGTTTTCCAGCTCCGCGATATCGACCTTGCCCTCGCACAACAGGTAGTGCTTGGAGACCTGGCCTTCCAGACCGGCGTCGGGCAGGTCGAAGACGGCGCCGGCGGTCACGGTGTTGCCCATGCCGTCGTCGTAGCTGAGCACAATGGCGCTCCACGTCGCGCCCGGACGCTGGTAGACGGTGCCGGCACTGGTCTTGAACTTGCGCCCGCGCATATAGGAGAACGTGGTGCGGCGGTCCTCGCGGGTGGCCGCATCATTGGCCGATTCGTTCAGCCGGGGAGTGGCGAAGAAGACGTGGCCCATCGCATCGAACAGGGTGGATTTGCCTACGCCCGGATGGCCGGTGACCAGCGTGCCGGCACGGTCCACCGCCAGATCATGCAAGCCGTGGAAGGTGCCCCAGTTGACGATCTGTACTCGGCTCAGGCGATGCTGGCCTGGGTTGAGCGCCCCGCCTAGCGGGAGAGTCATTTCAATGCTCATCGGTTACTCCTGCACCAACTCGGGGGTCTGCTCTGCGAGGTCATCAGTGTCATCGGCGCCCAGGCTGAACGCCGGGTCATTGGCGTCGATGGCCGCAATGTAGCGCGGGATGTCCTGGATATTAGCGATCGGCAAGGCCATCGCCAGTGCCGGGGAAATGCGGAACTCGTTCTCCAGCTCGGTGCCGGTGAGCAGGCGCAAGGACTGCAGGCGGGTGATAGCGGCATCGCAGGATTCGGCAAAGCGCTTGTCGTCACGGTCCGATGCCTGGCGGTGCTCGGCCAGGATCTCGTGCATGCCTGCCCGCGAAATCACCGCATCGCTGCCGCTGCCCGAATGCTGCTCCAGCAGCAGCCGCAGGCGCAGGGCCAGCAGGGTTTCATCGCGCTTCAGCGGACGGCGCGGAGCGATCGGGGAGGTGTGGACCTGTTCGATCTGGACCGGGGCCAGCATGGCGATCTTGCGATCCATGTCCAGCCGCAAGGCCAGGAAAATCTCGGAGAAGTAATCGCTGATGCCCTGCTGCTGGTCCAGTAGCAGCTGCCACGCCGAAGGATCGGTGGATCCGTCCAGGTAGGGGCCTCGCAGCAGCCGGACCAGCAGCTGGCGCAGCGGCAGCGTGAACTTTCCGGTATCGCCGTCGAACAGCGGGTCGGTGATCGGTGCGGCGTATGAATCGCTCGTGGTCATAGCGGCTCCTTCGTAAAGCTCAACGCGGGCAGGATAGCGGTTCGCTGAGAACCATCGAGTTGCTGGAATTCAATGCTGAGCAGGTCGCTCTCGTTCAGCGGCTCGCCATTGGTGCGCCCGATCTCCACCAGGGCGCGAATCGTATTCAGGTGCCGCTGCTCGGCATCCAATGATTCAAAGACGTCATTGAGTCGAACCGAACCGGAACCGGACTGGCCCAGCTGCCGGGTGATGGATTCACGCAGCAACTGCATGTCGGCCTGGGGTGTCGACGGGTTGCGCACAATGTCGGCTTCGCTGAATTCCGGCGCCTGGGCCAGCGGCGGCGGAGCCACATGCTCGGAGGGGTCATAGATTCCAAGCCCGGCAAGGGTGACGAACTGCGGGGCGAACAGCTCCATGGGGGCCAGGCCGCTGCGCGGCTTCAGGCTCGTGGACTTGCTGATCGCCAGTTCGGCTTCGCGCACTGCCTGGCGCAGCAGCTCGGCCTGCCTGTAGTCCTCGGACTGGACGAAGGCGTGCAGGGACTCGGAGAGCTTGCCGTAGGAGGCATGGACTTCAGCCGCCTGGCGGCGCAGTTCACGCAACAGGTTGGTGAGGATCTGGCGTTCGGGGGTTTCCAGATCATCGACGAAGTCGCGTTCCAGGACCTCGGCCAGTGCCGCGCGGAACCGCTGCTGCGCTTCGGGGGAATTCAAAAACTCGGTGAATCCGCTGAAGGTTTCGCCTTCGGCGGTGGAGCGCAATTGGCGATCGGCTTCCAGCACCTGGCCCACGGCGACGCCCTTGGCAGTGGACGCGTCCAGAATGCCTTCGCGCAGCGAGTGGAGCATGTCCTGGACGCCATCGCGCATGCGCCGGAAATCCGCAGGCAGGCTGGAGGCCAGATCGAGCACTGAACGGGTGGCCGACAACGCGGTCGTGCGGGAGAGCACCGCCGGATCGTCCCCGCTGCGCAGCTGGTCGATTTGGGCTTGGCGCAGCGCGATCTGGGATTCGAGGGCACGGATACGCGCTTCGGGATCCGGATCCGTCTCGTGGGCCAGCGACTCCAGGGACGAGAGCAAAGTGTTCAGGCGCGAGGAGTTCAAATGCGAATCGTCGGTGGAGAAATCCGCCAAGAAGCGCAAGGTGCGCAAGGTCTGCGCGCTGGGTTCATAGACGAAGCGCCCGTCAATCAGCGGACGAGCCAGGATCCCCTGCTTGACCCAGGTCTCGGCGAAATCCTGGGCCGAATAGGACGCAGGGATCTGGTCATCGCTTTTGCGTGCCTGCTTCAGGAAGGAATCCAGCGAGGCATGGAAAAGCTCCAATGCGATACGGGAACGATCTGCGGTGAACTCTGCACGGATGAATGCCACAGCCCACGGCTGGGCGGTCAGAAGCCGATACGCTGCCGAGCTTTTGAACTGCTGGGACTGAAGCCACAAACTATTCGCGCGGTGCGAGGGCTGCATGTACTTCCTTGATCTTTGAAATGCCTAACCAATCAATTCTAAATCATTGGACTCCTTCCAAAATGTGAGCTCCCTAAAAGCTGGATGATAGGCAACGTTCTGCTTCGACATTTCATCGCGAAAGGGTTTTACCCCCAGCACTACCTGTGTAGGGTCGAAATTAGCAGATGACAACTAGTTTTCTTCCGGCCCTGCAGGCGCGGTGGAGGTCATGGAGGTCGCAGCCAATGAAGAACCTACGCATTGTGATTTCGCTCGGGCTGGTGCTGGGCCTTGCCGCGTGCAGCACGGCGCAACCGCCCTCAGCACCGTCCACGGATCCCGCTGCCATCGAAAAGGCCGAGCAGGAAAAAGCACGCGTGGACGGCGTCAAGGCCGAGATCAACCGGCTGGCTGACGGATACGACTATGACGCGGCGATCAAGCTCGCCAAGGAGGACAGCGCCGAAGAGCTGAACCAGATGGTTGGCGGACTGGAAGATGAGAAGAGCCAAGTTTCGGCGTGGGACGAGCCGGACCAGATACCCCACCTGTTTTTCCACTCGCTGATAGTCGATCCGGACCGGGCCTTTGACGGCGGAAACAGCTCACAGGGCTACGCCAACTACATGGTGACCCAGAAGGAATTCGCGGCCATTCTCGAAGAACTGCATGAGCGCGACTATGTGCTGGTCAACCCTGAAGACTTCGCTTCGCCCGATAAGCAGGGGCAGATGAAGTACCGGGACATCATGCTTCCCAAGGATAAGAAGCCACTGGTGCTGTCCGTTGACGACCTGAGCTATTACGAATACATGGATGGCGATGGCTTCGCCAGCAAGCTGGTGCTGGACAAGGACGGCAAGGTACGCAACGAATACGTGGATGCGGAAGGCGAAACACACGTTGGCGCATACGACGTCACCACCATGGTCGATGACTTCATCGCCGAGCATCCCGACTTCAGCTACCGCAATGCCCGCGGCCTCATCGCGATGACCGGATACAACGGAGCCTTCGGCTACCGCACCTCGGCCAGCCAGTACCCGGAAAGCACGACGCTGGAAGCCGACCAGAAGATGGCCACGAAGATCGCCGAGGCGATGAAGGACAGCGGTTGGGTGTTCGCATCGCATTCGTGGGGGCACATTGCCACCGGGACCGACAGCATGGGCCGGCTCAAGCGCGACATGAAGCTGTGGAAGAACGAGGTGGAACCGATCGTGGGAAAGACCGGCCACTTCATCTATCCATTCGGATCGGATATTGCCCGGACCCAACGCTACTCAGGTGCCCGCTACGAGTTCTTCAAGGAGCAGGGCTTCGACTACTTCTACGGCGTTGACGGAACCATCCGCGCATGGATGCAGCAAGGAGATGAATACCAGCGGCAGATGCGCATCAACGTGGACGGGTTGCAGTTCGCCAAGGAAGAACGCGGCGACCGTCCAGTTCTGGACAGCTTCTTCGATGTTCAGGACGTGATCGATCCGGCCCGCAAGTGACCGGACCAATCCGCACCCAGGCTACAAGGCCATGAACGCACCGAGCTGGGAGAGCGTCGACGGGTTGGACGGCAGGTAATCGGTGAGCCGTTCGCTGCGCACGATGACAGCCTTCCACTGGCCGCGGGAAATCGCCACATTGATGCGATTGCGGTTGAGCAGGAACTCGATGCCACGCGATGCATCGGCGGCGCTGGAACACGCCATGGTCACCAGCACCACCGGGGCTTCCTGGCCTTGGAACTTGTCGACCGTTCCCACCCTGACATCCGGCAGCCCCTCGGCTTCCAGAACCTCGCGCACCAGATTCACCTGCGCGTTGTAGGCGGCCACCACCAGGATGTCGTCGGCGGCCAGCGGGCGGGCCGGCTTGCCGGAGCCCGGGCTCCACAGCATGCCCAGATGCTCGCGCACCAAGCGGACAATGGCCTCCGCTTCTTCCACGCTGCTGACGGTATTGCCCCGGTGCTCAACGAACACCGTCTCAACCCCGGCTTCGGTGCCTTCCAGCACCCGCAGCCCGGCGGCATCCGCCGAGAACAGCTGGTGGTCATAGCTCAACGCCGACACCTTGGCGCACAATGCCGGGTGCATCCGCCATGAGGCCGCCAGGAAGTAGCCCAACTCGGCGGGCAGCACCGGTTCGCCACCGGAGAGCCAGCCCAGCGCCGATTCATCCACCGGCTGCGGATGGGTGCCCTGGGTGACCTGCGGCAGCTGCTGCGGATCGCCGAGCAGCAGCAAATTGCGGGCCGCGCGGGAGACGGCCAGCGTATTGGCCAAGGAGAACTGCCCGGCCTCATCGATCACCAGCAAGTCCAGGCTCCCGGCAGGAACCTTCGAACCGGTCAGCGTCCATGCGGTGCCTCCAATGAGCGCGCCGCCGGGTGCATCCAGCACCTCGGCCACGGATTCCTTGGACGTGCCGGTCCAAGGCACCGGATCCTTGTGCTTGACTTCCTTGGCCACCACCTCGGGATCCACCCCGGCTTCCACGGCCTTGCGCAGCACATTCTCGACCACCGCATGGGATTGGGCCACCACCCCGATCTTCCATCCGTAGTCGATGAGTTCACGGATCACATGCGAAGCGACGAAGGTCTTGCCGGTGCCCGGGGGACCCTGCACCGCTAGATAGGAATTGTCCAGGTCCTTCAGCGTTTGGACCACGGCAGGATAGACCTGGGCCTGGCCGTCGACCAGTTCCGGTTCAACCGGCGCCGACAGGGTCTTCAGGCGTGGCGGAATCCGCCGCAGGATGTCGATGCCCGGCCGTTGCGGGAGCACCGGCACGGTGGCGCCAACCTGCTGGGCGATCTCGGTGAGCGCCGCATCGATGCTCACGGTCGCCAACGGCTTGTCGGGTGCCAGGGCGCAGGGAAGTGCACCGTAGGCAGGAATCTTGCCGCTGGATTTCTCCGCAATGGTGATCCAGCCTTCTCCGAGCTCGACCACCGTGGCATTGAATGCGCCGCCGCGCACGGAGTCGTCCACTGCCATGCCCTCAGGCAACGGGGCATCGAACATGGCGAACACCGAAGAGCCGGGGGAGAGCAGCGAGCCTTCGGCCAGCGTTCCCTGCAATTTCGTCACCCGCGTGTAGGTGCGCGCCCGCTCTGTGGCCTTATGCCAGTCCTCGAGCACTTCCGCCGAGTTCACAATGAAGACCCCGCGGACATCGCTCCAGTCATCCATCGGCGCGGACAGCCGATCGAAGTGCTCCCACCAGAATTGCTTCTTCTCGCGGCGGTTGTACCCGGTCGCGGCGGCGACCATGGCGATCGCCCGGTCATCATCGCTCAGCGCCTGGCCGTGGGGCAGCTGCGCCAGGTAGTCCTGCAGCCTCAGCTCCTCGGGGGTGGGCTCGTACTCCTCGCCAGCCGCGGGAGGCTCGGGCGTGTCCTGAAGCGTGCCGGGCGCCTGGTCGATGAGCGTGAGCAGCCAATCCCGCAGGCGCAGCGTGGACAGGCAGTCGTACTCGTTGTAGTCGGCAATGGAGGCCAGGATGGACGCAGCTGCATCCTCGTTCTCCGTGTCCCGCGCCAGCATGTACTGGGCGTAGGCGACCACCGACGCGCCGGCATCGGTGACATCGCCGGAGCGCAGGTGCTCGCCCATGTAGAGCGGTTCAAGCTTCTTGATGGAGTAGGAGCGGGTGGACACCACCAGGGCATTGCGCACGGTCTCATAGAGATCGACGAGCAGATTCTCGCGCAGCCACTGGTCGACTTCGTCCTCGCCGGCGATGTGCACCTGGGAGAGCTTGCGCAGCGCAGTCTTCTCGTAGGGCGCGTAGTGGTAGACCTTCATCTGCGGGTAGCGCTGGCGGCGCTCCTCGACATAGGCGATGAAGTCCAGGAACGCTTGGCGTTCCTCGGCGCGGCTATGCGCCCAGAACGGCTTGAATACCGGCGCGCCGGTGTCGTATTCGACAACGCCGAAGAGGTATTCCAACCCCCAGGAACCATCGGACGGGTCCTGGTAGAGCGGGTCGCCCTCGAAATCGAAGAAGATATCGCCCTGGTCGGGGCGCGGCAGGGAAGAGATCGGGCCGGCGTTCTTCACCCGGTAGGACACGCCGTGGGCGCTGCCATCCGCGGTGGCCAGGCCCAGCTGCATCTTGGCCTGGTCGGTGACGCGCTGCAGCGCGGTGCGCGGCTCGGCGTCGAGCCCGGCGAGCTGGTCAATGGTCGTAATGCCGCGGGCGCGCAGCTTTTCACGCTGCACCATGGACATCCCGGCAACCAGCAGCAGGTCGCGCGATGCCTGGGCCTGCTCTTCGCAGTAGTCGCACCGGCCGCACAGGCGCAGTTCGTCGGAATTCCACTCGACCGGCTGGTTCTTCGCACGGTGCTTGTGCACCATGGCCAGGAAGCGTTCGCGTTGGGCCCGGAAGACCGGCAGCACCTCGTCAACGCGGTGCACCGAGTGGGTCCCGTCGCCGAGGACCAGTGTTGCCGAGGTGGATACAGGGATGTCCTCTGCCAGCATCTGGTCGGCGTAGGCCGCGATCTGCAGCAGCGCGCTGACCCTGGCATGGCGGGCGAGCTTGGTATCCCAGACGGCCCAGGTGCCATCCGGCTGGCGGACCAGGAAGTCGGCAAAACCAAGGAAAGCCCCGTCGAAGAAGGTGGCCTGGAAAATGACATCGGCACCGTTGCGAAGCACATCCATGGTCGCTTCGTGGGCGGCCCGCAGGCCTGCCGGGGTCATCTGCGGACGGTCGGCGAACTGCTTGACGCCGGTCCCCGTCTGCGGGTCGTAGTCGCCGTAGGTCGCGATCAGCTCCTTGAGGACGTTCTGCTCATGGGCGTCGCCAAGCACCGCCGTGCGTTCGAGCATCTCATCCCGTGCCATATCCGGCTTGGGACGCAGGCCGAGCTTCACATCCAGCAGGTACAGGGACTGGTAATTGCAGTCAACTGAGACCGACAGGTCGCTCGCTGAGAAGATGAACTGATCATCCAGGAAGAACACGGGGCCTGGCCCTTTCGCTGACTCGATTCTTACCTAGTCAACGTAGCACCAGACCCCGACAGATTCACTGTTCCCGTTTAGGAGAGCTCCTCTGCCTTCTTCTTGGAACCGCCGAGCACCAGCGAGAGCAGGGCCACGCCGGCAGTCACCGTGTTCACTGCTGGCCACGCGCCGATTTTCTTGGCCAGCGGATGGGACGCACCGAAGCCGCCGAGGTACGCGCTGGCCAGGGCCACCGCCTTGCCGGTTCCGGCGTCCTTCTTCCACAGCAGGAACGCGCCAACGCCGGCGGCACCGAGCACTACCGCGGCCAGCGGACGCTTCTTCGTGGCGCGGCCGGTAGCGTAGCCGCCCAGCAAACCGGTGGTGGCCAAGGCAGTTGAAGCGATGCGGGACATGAGACTCCTCCAAGGGATATAGCAAAGTGTTTCGCTATGCAGACTATGCCTGCCACCTGTGATGTTTCCCAGAAAGCCGGGAAATGCGCTCGCCGGACAGCCGGTAGCAGGCCGGGCTTGCAAGAATGAGTCATGTTGGATGCCACGAAGGAGCAGGAATGAATCTAGATATTGCCCAGGCTTGGGACCGGCTCGCGCAGCCGGTGGACGTGGCCTTGAACCAGTGGCAGTGGCTGATCCTGGCGTTCCTGATCCTGGTCTTGGTAGTACCGCGTCCGGTATGGCGTATCACCGGGCTGTACTCCACGCTGATCCATGAGCTCGGCCATATCGTAGCGGCCTTGTTCACCGGCAGGTACGTGGCTGGCTTGCGGTTGGGCTGGGACCATTCCGGGGAAGTGCGCAGCATCGGCCGGGGCAAGTTCTCCGTCATCATTGCCGGGATCTTCGGGTACCCCGCACCCATTTGGGTTTCAGCGTTGATGCTGTGGGGGATATCTGCGGGCTATGCCGGGCGGGCCCTGGGAATCTATGCGTTGCTGTTCCTGCTGGCGCTGGTCTTCGTCCGCAATTGGCCGGCCTTTGTCGTGTGCACGATTAGCGCAGCAGTGGCATTGGGAGTGGTCTTCTTTGCGCCGGTCGATGCCTACCTGTATCTGGCATTGCTGATTGCCGGGTTCCTGCTGCTGGCGGGCTTGAAGGACTTCGTGAAGCTTCTTGCGGTGCACCTGTGGAGGCGCAAGGATATTGCCCAGTCCGATGCGTACTTGATCGCTGCGGCGACGCGAACCTTTCCTTCCTTGTGGTTATTGGCGATCGCGATTCTGGGATCCGGTGGCCTCTGGTGGGCGCTGTTAAGCTTAACGGGACTGCTATGAGTCCCGGCGCAAATCGCGTTTGGCTTTCATTCGGCCAGCGGTCCAGGCGGCCGCGGCAACCAGCCCCATGGGCAGCAGCTTCATCTTGCGTTTCGGACTGGTTGACGGATCCGCTTCCATATCCTCCAGCGGGTCGCCACCGTGCTTGATCCGGATCTCCTGGGCCTGGACCAGGTCCTTGTACGAGGCCAGTTCCTGCTTCGCTATCAAAGTGTCATCGCGCAGCGGAAGCAGCACATCATCAACGGCCGGCATGCCGGTACGCAGCTGGCGGAGGCGGATGAATTCGATATCCACCAAGGCCCCGAGGAGCAAAGCGATATTGCTGATCCAGCAAGCAAGGACCAGGATGATCACGCCGCCAATGGTTCCATAGGTGGCGGAGTAGCTGGCGAACTGCGAAACGTAGATGCCGAAGCCGAAGACCGAGAGCCCCAGGATTACCAGAGCGGTCAGGGTGCCGGGCGAGAACCAGCGGAATTTCGTCGGCTTGACGTTGGGGGTGAAGTAGTAGAGCAAGGCCAGAACCAGCAGCAGCATGATGAGCATCAATGGCGGCTTTGCGATATTTAGCATGAGCACGAAGCTGTCGCCCATGCCGATGATGTTGCCGATTGCCCGGGCGACGGAGCCCGAAGTCAGCAGGAGCACCAAGGTTACGACGGCAACGAGCATGATCAGCACGGTGATCAGGAACATTTGCGGGCGGCGCTTCCACTGCGGGCGGCCTTCCGGTGCATCGTAAAGCCGGTTCAATGCGCGGCTGAATGCCGTGACATAGCCAGAGGTACTCCACAAGGCGCCGAGTGAACCGACGAGGATTGCCCAGAATGTTCCGCTGGCCTGGGATGCCAAGCCTGCGAGCAGCTGTTCGGCGGTGTCGAGCAGCTGCTGCGAGTCGCCGCTTGCCGATTCACCGTTCGGCGCGAGACTTTGTTCCAGCAGCTCCATGATCCATTTGGTGCCGCTTTCGCTGGCACCGGCCAAGGACAGCAGCGAGATCAAGGCCAAGAGGCCGGGGAACATGGCAAGGACCATGAAGTAGGACAGAGACGCCGCTATATCCAGCCCGTCATTGCGGAAGAATTCCCGCAGGGCACGGGGATAGCAGCTCAAGGACTCCTTGAACCGTTCTTTCGTCATGCTGTTTCCCAGTGGCATCGAGTTCCCCTGTCTGACTGATGAAATCAAACCTACAGTTCCGGCTTCTTGAATCACATTACCTAAGGGCAATTTAGTTGACACGTTGCTGGAACTGCGTGGTGTGTTTATTGCACGCTGAGATCTTGAGGGCGTTGAGAGCCGAGGGGATCTGCCGGGGAGAAATTGCCTCGTTCCGAATGCCGTGCATGCTGCGTAGCGGATCCAGATTGTGCAGCTTCGTCGATGCGGAAAAGCAGCCTTGAAGGGTGCTGGAAACCACCCGTGAGTGGATTGCAAGCTATATCACAGTGTCCTGATAAATATCCACTTCATCCGAGTAACATTTTCGTCGCTTGATCAGGGGTTCGGAGCGATTTCGCGGCCAGATTTTAAATTTTTTTCTGACCAATTGACCTGTATTTACGGGGTTTCTGGCCGTTTCCTGAGTTGCGCGGGTGGTGGGTTGGTGCGTTATGGTCTTTCATAACGTTTCGATAACACTCGCAGTGTTATGGGGAAACAGGTACTGCCGGGACTTCCAAACCGCTCGCCAGGGCAGTATTTAATCAAAGTCGAAATGCGACGCTGAGCGGTGCACGAGGATGGTCTAGGAAGACCTGAGCGCGGGAAGAGCAACTGGAGAATCATGATCCAGCAGAAGACTAAGAACTTGATCCGTCGCGGTGGAGCCTCGCTGGCCGCCGTAGCAGTTGCCGGCACCGCAATCGTTGCCGCAACCGCACCAGCAAACGCCGCAAGCACCTGGGACAAGCTGGCCCAGTGCGAGTCCGGTGGCAACTGGTCGATCAACACCGGCAACGGCTACTACGGTGGCCTGCAGTTCTCGCTGTCCACCTGGAAGGCGTTCGGCGGCTCGGGCATGCCGCACCAGGCTTCGAAGGCCGAGCAGATCCGCATTGCAACCAAGGTCCAGGCATCGCAGGGTTGGGGCGCATGGCCAGCATGTACTGCAAAGCTGGGCATCAGCGGTTCCCCTTCGGGTTCCTCGACTCCGCAGAAGCAGGCTCCTAAGCAGCAGGCCGCTCCTAAGCAGCAGGCAGCTCCTAAGCAGCAGGCAGCTCCTAAGCAGCAGGCGGCTCCGACCCAGAAGCAGGCTCCTAAGCAGCAGGCAGCTCCAAAGCACGCTGCTCCAGCTCCGAAGGCACCAGTGTTCAACATTGACGTGACCGACTCGGGCAAGGACTACACCGTCAAGTCGGGCGACACCCTGTCCAAGATTGCCGACAAGCTTGGCGTCAAGGACTGGCGTGGCCTGTTCGTCTTGAATGACGACCAGCTGTCCAACCCCGACTACATCATGGTTGGACAGACCCTGAACGTTCCAGCGAACTAATTTCGCTGAGCTCACGAAAACCCGCAGCGCGTACTTCTACGCGCTGCGGGTTTTCTGTATTGAAGCGGCCGGCAGCGGAACGGTGGTCTTGCAGGTATAGGCTGAGCAGCATGCTGCATTCCGAAGAAGAACGCGCGTCCATGGAGCACGTCCTGGGCTCTGGGTTCCACGAGCATCAGTTGCTTGAGACAGCAGGCAACTGGCCCGTTTCCGGGCCCATAGCCTGGTGGGGTGGTCCTCTGGATGTGGAGCAGCTCGCGGCACGATCCGTCGGGTTGGTCTGCTCTGCACTCAATGCGCTTTCTACTCCGCCACTGCGGGTGGCATCAGCGACGGCGGACATCGCAGCTGCTTTTGCGTCCTCTGCCCACCTGCGGATCGCGGGGGAGAGTACGCAGGGTTTTGCCCCGCACTCGGGCTTCTACCGAACAGCCGATGGCTGGATCAGGACGCACGCGAATTACCCTCATCATGAGAGTGCGCTCAAATCTGCATTAGGGATGTCCTCGGGTAGCGGCATAGCCGATGCGCTGGCAGGCCTGCCGGCACATGACGCCCAGGAGCGCATCGTGGCGGCCGGCGGCGTTGCCGCGCGGGTGCGATCCCGGCAGCAGTGGCTCAGCTCCGCCGAGGGCAAGGTGGCAGGCAACGGGCACTGGGCACAGTTCAGCATGCGTCCGCTCGCTTCGGCACTGTTCTGGAAATATGATCCGCGTGCGGGATTGCCCCTTCAAGGGTTGAAAGTCCTGGATCTCACACGGGTGATCGCCGGACCCACCGCCACCAGAACCCTCGCGGCCTTCGGTGCCCAGGTCTTGCGCGTGGACGGTCCGCGGCTTCCGGAACTGCCTTGGCAACATGTCGATACCGGGTTCGGCAAGCGCAGCACGGTGCTCGATGCGAAGAGCGCAGCGGGGCGGGCAAAGATCCATGAACTGCTGCAGGATGCCGATGCCGTCATCCTGGGCTATCGCCCCGGAGCCTTGGCCGCGGCGGGGCTTGGCCGGGATGAATTAGCCCAGCGCTATCCGCGGCTGATGATCGCTGAACTGGGTGCGTGGGGCTATTCCGGGTCCTGGGCCCAGCGGCGCGGGTTCGACAGCGTCGTGCAAGCCGCCACCGGCATTGCGCAAGCCTATAGCGGCGACGGCAGGACTCCCGGCGCTTTGCCGGTGCAAGCCTTGGATCATGCCACCGGCTACGGGCTGGCTGCTGCAATCATTGCCCTGGCTGGCGCCCGCAGCGCCCAAGGGCGAACCGGGGCGGTGCGATTCTCCTTGGCTCGGACGGCTCATGCCCTGTTCGCCTTAGATGAAGGGCGCGAATGCCCTGCTGATTTCGGCAGTGGCGTGCAGCTGCGGCAGATGGACAGTTCTTACGGGATGCTTGAATATGTTCCACCGCCCTTCAGCTTTGCAGGCCATGCAATGGATTATCCCCATCCGCCGGCGCCGTACGGAGAAAGCAAACCAGCCTGGAGCTAGGAAGCCAGCAGCGAGCGGGCGAAGTGCAGGGCCGGTTCCTTGAAAGCCGAGGACAGCGTCAAGAAGCGTTTCCGGCTGTCATCGCCAGGCCAGTGCGCGGGCAGCATGGATCCGGGCAAACCGGGGTCGAGGTAGGGGAGCGTGCGCCATGAATCGACCATTGCCACATATCCCCGATAGGCGCTGGATGGAGTGTTGTCGCTGGCATCGAGGGAATTGGTGTTCTCCAGGAATGCCTGATGCAGCGCGGCCAGGCGCTCAAGATCCCACCACGCACTGGCGGCCTGCCGCGGCGTGCCGGGGAAGTGCGGCTGCTGCGCAGTGAACAGCGTTGCGTGCTGCCTGGCGCCCAAAGCCATGAGCACTGCCGTGGCTTCCTCGCGCAGGTACTCGGGGAAAATCCATAACCCGGATCCCAGCATGCCTCCGCCAAGCTGCAGGAAATGCTTGCGTAACTGATGGCGCACGGAGCGCAGGCTCTCCGGCAGCGAGTAGGCGACCAGGCACCAGAGATCAGCGTCCGACATCTGCCGTGGCGTGAAGATTCTCCGGGTGCCGCGCTCGAACATCTGCTGCGCCGCGCTCGGCACGCCCAAGGTGGATAGCTGCCCGGCTTCCAGCACTCCGCGGTCGATCAGCCGGGAGATGGCGGTCTGCGCCGCAGGAGCCGAAATCCCGGCGGCCTGTGCCAGCTCCACGATGCGGGTTCGCGCCACTGGTATTTTCTCGTGCCTGATATACAGGCCGGTGATCGTCCGGATTATCGATGTCGCGCTTCCGCTTCGCGCCTCGAAATCATCGAGGCTCAGCGCGGTAAGCGAGGTGCTACTTGCCAATTTCGGTACGCACCGCGAACAGTTCCGGGAAGAAGGTCAGATCCAGGGCGCGCTTGAGGAAGTCGACTCCCGAAGAACCGCCGGTGCCGCGCTTGAAGCCAATGGTGCGCTGGACGACGCGCATGTGCCGGAAGCGCCATGCCTGGAAGTTGTCCTCGACATCCACCAGGTCCTCGCAGGCCTGGTAGAAGCCCCAGCGGGTGTCCTCGGACTCGTAGATGTCCTTGAATACCGGAACCAGTGCCTCCTGGAACGCCCACGGCTTGGTGACATCGCGGGACAGCACTTCTTCGGGGATGCTGTAGCCATGGCGGGCCAAGGCGGCCAGGAAGACGTCGTAGAGGCTTGGCTCATGCAGCAACTTGGACAGCAGCTCGTGCGCCTTGGGATCTGCCTCGTGGACCTTGAGCATGCCTTCATGCTTATTGCCCAGGATGAATTCGACGGCACGGTACTGGAAGGACTGGAAGCCGGAAGACGAGCCGAGGAAATCGCGGAACTGCGCGTACTCGCGCGGCGTGAGGGTTGCCAGCACCGACCACTGCTCGGTCAGGGTCTTCTGGATGTGCTTGACCCGGGCCAGGCATTTCAGCGCCTTGCCGAAGTCGTCGACGCCCAGCAGGCGGCGAGCCTCGATGAGCTCGTGGAGCATGAGCTTGAGCCACAGTTCGCTGGTCTGGTGCTGGATGATGAAGAGCATTTCATCGTGGTGCTCGGGAACGCTCACCGGATGCTGCGCGGACAGGATGCGGTCAAGGTCGAGGTAGCTGCCGTAGGACATCGTGTTCTTGAAGTCGGTGCGGACGCCTTCTTCGATTTCGCGCTGGTTCTCGGTCTGGGGCTGCGGGGTGCTCATACGCTGATGTTATCAATAACATTGCGATCGTCACAATACTGAAAAAGACGACTCCCGCTACGAGCCAAAATGTTTCTCGGCAAATGGGAATACCTCGGGCGCCCCCGCCGTTGATACATGCATACGCATATAAATCGTGAAAGGCAGGAACCGTGAGCAAGTCAGTAGTCGTCATCAGCGGTGGACTGGGAACCCCATCAAGCTCCTCGCTGCTCGGTGGGCAAATCGGACAGAATATCGCCACCCAGCTGGCTGCTGCTGGGGTGCAGGCCGACGTGGCCAATATCGAACTGCGTGAGCATGCTGGTGAGATCACGAACAACATGCTCACCGGTTTCGCCGCCCCGGGCCTGCAGAAGGCCATCGATGCGGTAGTGGGTGCCGACGTGCTCGTGGCAGCGACCCCGGTCTTCACCGCCTCGGTCTCCGGCCTGTTCAAGTCCTTCCTCGATATCCTGGACCCCAAATCGCTGAGCGGAAAGCCGGTCGTGCTCGCCGCCACCGCGGGAACCCAGCGCCACCAGCTCGCGATTGACTACGCCATGCGCCCGATCTTCTCCTACCTGCGGGCGCAGATCATGCCGACCACAGTCTTCGCGGCCTCCGAGGATTTCGGCGGGCAGGGACTGTCCGGCACGCTGGCCGATCGCGCTCGCCGGGTTGCGCGGGAAGTCGTCCTGGCACTGTCGCTGAGCGAAGGCGAACTATCCGCGGACGCGGATTTGGGCGACACCCGTTCCATCGCCCCATCGGTCAGCGAATTCGCCGATCCCGATGACGAGCTCACCTCATTGCCGTTCGAAGCGCTGCTGGCGAACCTCAAATCCGGTTCCTGAGCCGGCCTGCTTCCATCATTCTGGCCCCGTTGTCCTGCATCCATTCGAATTGCCGTGAAAGCGAAGCAATATGTTAGTACGATGTGCCATCAATACCGAACCTCGGTACGATCAAGAACCGTGAGCTAAGTCATTTCTTCGAGATGATGGCAGCTGAACGAGGTTTGAAGAGTAGTGAAAGGTGTAGCCGTCGATGCTATCCGAGGAAACAATCACGGCCATTGCCGATGAGCTGGTCCAGGCCGGCGAGACGCGGACTCCCGTGCCGCGCCTGACCGCGCGTTACCCAGAAATGACGGTAGAGGATTCCTACCGCGTCCAGAACCTGTGGCGCCAGCGGTCCGAAGCGGCCGGCCGTGTGCTGGTAGGCCGCAAGATCGGCCTGACTTCCCGTGCCATGCAGATGGCTACCGGCATTACCGAGCCTGACTACGGGATCATTTTCGACGATATGGTCTACGATTCCGGCGCAAAGCTGAAGTGGGAAGACTTCACCGGCGCCCGCGTGGAAATGGAACTGGCCTTCAAGCTCAAGAAGGATATCGAAGGCCCGCGGGCGAACATCTTCGATGTGCTCGACGCTACCGAATACGTCATCCCGGCCCTGGAAATCCTCGATGCCCGCGTGGAGATGGAAGGCCGCACGATTGTGGACACCATCAGCGACAACGCGGCCATGGGCGCCATGGTGATCGGCGGCAACCCGGTCAAGCCCGAGAGCATCGATCTGCGCTGGGTCTCCGGCATCTTGTTCAAGAACCAGACCGTCGAGGAAACCGGCGTCGCAGCCGGTGTGCTGAACCACCCCGCCGCTGGCGTGTACTGGCTGGCCAACAAGATCGCCCCGCACGGCGACAAGCTCAAGGCCGGGGAAATCATCCTTGCCGGTTCCTTCACCCGCCCCATGTGGGTCAACGCCGGGGACACCGTCTTTGCCGACTACGGACCGTTGGGAACTGTGACATGCCATTTCGAGTAGAGCCGGATCCGTCGCTGAAGGACGCGCTCAAGGACGCCGACCACTCGCTGGCCGGCATCTGGGTGTGCTCGGCCTCCCCGCTGGTCGCCGAGATCTGCGCAGGCGCAGGCTTCGATTGGCTGTTCATCGACGGCGAGCATTCGCCCAACGACCTGCAGAACATCCTCGCCCAGCTGCAAGCGGTGCGCAGCTACCCGGTAGTGCCGGTGGTCCGCCCTGCGGTCAACGACCCGGTGACAATCAAGCAGTTCCTGGACCTGGGCGTGCAGTCGCTGATCATCCCGATGGTCAACGACGCCGAGCAGGCCGCGGCTGCCGTGGCCGCCTGCCAGTACCCGCCCAAGGGCGTGCGCGGCGTCGGTTCCGCGCTGGCCCGCTCGGCCCGCTGGAACCGCATCCCCGACTACCTGGCCCGTGCCGACGAGACCATCACCATCATGGTGCAGATCGAAGCGGATGAAGCGGTGCGCAACGTCGAGGACATCGTCGCCACCGAAGGTGTCGACGGCATCTTCATCGGCCCATCGGACCTGGCCGCCTCCATGGGAGTGATCGGCCAGCAGAGCCACCCGGACGTGGTCGCCGCGGTGCTCAAGTCGATCAACGCGGCCAAGGCGGCGGGCAAGTATGCCGGGGTGAACGCCTTCGACCAGAAGAGCGCCCGCGAATACATGGCTGCCGGCGCGGACTTTGTCGGCGTGGGCGCCGATGTGGCGTTGCTGGCCCGCTCCACCGAAGCGCTGGCTGCAAGCTTCTCCTCCGAAGCGCAGGGCGCCACACCGGACAGCTACTAGCCCGGGCGTTCTAGGCAACCCTTCAGCTCATCATTGCGCGTCGATCGAGGCCGGTCGGCGCCAATGGTGGCAACATTGAAGATGATGAGCCGCGAAAAGAAACCCATGAAGGCAGTGATGTTGCGCCTGCGCAACGGCTGGCCAATGCCCCTGGCGTTGCAGGGGGTCTTCGAGATACTGCAATCCGTGGTCTTTTGCCTTGCCCTGATCACGTTGCCGCTGGTCGCCGTCTATTTCAGCGGGGGCTTTCTGGAAGACTCCTTCGAGACGATCCTGCAGTTCGGCGGCCTCATCTGGCTGCTCGTCCACGGCGTGCCGGTGGAGATCCTGAATCTCGGTCCCGAAGCGGACCCCAGCTCTGTGATCGGATGGCTCACGCTGATCCCCCTGGGGCTGTCGCTGGTGCCCTTCCTGTTCTGCCTGCGTGCCGGGCGGCGCATCGCCCGCGCATCCTACACCGACCAGCTCTGGCAGGGGTTGGCCGGAGCCTTCCTGGCCTACGGGGCCATCGGCACCGGCATCGGTTTCCTTGCCAATAATTCCTATGCGCGGGTCAATATCCTTGCCGCCGCCTTCATCCCGCTGATCATCGCCCTGCTGGGCCTGATTATCGGCGCGCGCCGAGAAGCCGGCTCCTGGGCCCGCCTGTTCGGTGTTGACACGGCCGCCTATATCCAGCGGGTCTCGCCGCATCGCCGCTGGGCCGGATCCTATGTCTGGCATGTGATCGTCGCCGGATTCCTCGGCTATGTGGCCGCCGTGGGAATCTCCGGGTTGCTGCTGACCATCAACCTCGGTGTGCACTGGACCGATGTCGCCAACGTGTCCCAGGAGCTGCGCCCGGGACCGATCGGCTCGGCAGCGCTGACCCTGGTGCAGCTGTCCTTCATCCCGAATGCGGTGTTCTGGGTCTTGTCGTGGATCAGCGGCGGCGGGTTCAGCATCGGCACCGGCAGCACCCTGTCCACCCTGGAAACCACGGTGGGCCCGCTGCCGTCGATTCCAATGCTCGCGTCCCTGCCCTCCGGGGACATGGCGCACCAATGGCTGTTCCTGCTGATCCCGGTGGCCGCAGGCATCGTGGCCGGCTGGTACTTCCTGCGCGTGGGCGAGAACCACCTCGAAGACTGGTTTGCCCGCAGGATTCCCTTCAATGCCTTGTCGCTGGGGGCCTCGACCGCATGCTTGGCGGTCTTCACCGGGGTCGTGACCGGGCTGCTGAGCCTTGCCGGTTCCTGGCTCTCCTCCGGTTCCCTGGCCATCGGCCGGCTGGTCGAGATCGGCCCGAACATGTGGGCCACCGCCGGCGCCCTGGCACTGCAAATCGGCTTGGGCACCGCCATCGGCTACCTGATTGCCCCGCTCTTCGAAACCGACCCGGTGCTCGAAGGCTAGGTCAGGCTGGCCAGCACCAGCGGGTCGCCCTCGGGGCGGTTGATGGTGATCTGTCCCAGCGTCGCGGCGGTTGATTCTTCCATCACCAGCAGCACGGAGTCGTTTTCGGTGACTACCTGGATATCCTCGGCGGCAAGCTCAGGGTGCGAGGCGCGCATTTCGGAGACGGCGTTCTGAACCGTCTCGCCGCTGATGCCGGCAGGCATCAGGTAGGTGACGATTTCCAGGCTGTTCTCGCCGCCGTTGACCTTGAGCGGAACCCCGTTCTCCACCACGTAATCCATCGTCGGGCAGGTGGTTCCGGCGATCTCGTAGTCGCCGTCCTCTTCCACCGGCTCGGGAATGGCCACCATGCACAGTTGGCCTTCGTTGCCGACCGCGACATAATGCCGGCCGAGGTCCGAGGTGGCCAGCAGGTGGCGGGTTTGCGGGTCGTAGGATTCGGTATCCTCGAAGCCCTCGGGAAGCTTGTCGTCATCGTCCTGCGTTTGCGCCAGCAGCGGCAGGTATTCCTCGGCCGAAGGGACCGGAACATCGCTTGGTTCGCTCTGGGGAGTCCCGGCCGAACATGCCGTCAGGGTGAGCAGCCCGGTGATTGCCAGTGCAGAAACTTTTCCGAAATATGCCTTTGGCATGGACGCCTGGCTCCTTACGTAGACCTGTTTTCGCGCATACGCCAAGAAGTCTAGCCAAAGGCCACAACCCATTCCATTGACCTGCTGGGTCCGTATCGGGCACAGTTAGCTGATTTCCACACCCAGATCCCACAGGTGATGCACGAGATCATGCCAGGCATACTGGTTCAGCGTTTCCACGGTAAACGCGGCGCCGTTCGAGCGCAGGCCGCGGCGGGAATACTGCGCCGGATCCAGGCTCTTCAGTATCGCGGCGTAGCCCGCGGCATTCTTCCGCAGCAGCTCGGCGACCTGACCGGCTCCCAGCGCGTTGTAGTTTCCCGCCTCGGCCGCCTGGTCCTGGTCCCAGTTGGGGAACTCCGGTTCATCGCGTTCCAGCATCAGGGTGAAGCGCCCGGTCATCACCTCAAGCATTTCGGCGACGTGCGCCACGTACTCCTGCGCGCTCCAGCGCGCAGGGTTGGTGCGGATGGCAGCATCGGGACGTGAGAGTACCGAGATGTAGCGCTCCACGTGTCCAGGCAGCTGCTCAATGGCATCGCCCGGCGAGATGCCGCGCACGTCATAGCCGCACTGCTCGCACACCGTATCCAAGACAATTGTCCAGTCCTTGCCGTCGGGAACTATCTGGCTCATCAAGACCTCCACATCGAACTGCGCTGTTAAGGCCAGTCTATGGCCGGTACAGCACGCGGGCATCGAATATGGCGGCAGCAGAGGAAACGCAGTGCAACATTGCGTCCGGGTTCAAGGGAGGCAAGAAGCGAACCGTAGAATTGAACCCATGCGCATTGTGGTTTTGGTTTCAGGTACCGGTTCTAATCTCCAGGCAGTCATCGATGCCGTCGCCAGCGGCGAACTGGAGAACGTCGAGATCGCTGCCGTCGGCGCAGACAAGCACGGCACCTACGGGGTGGAACGCTCGGCTGCCGCCGGCATCGAGACCTTCGTGGTGAACTTCAAGGACTATGCGGACCGCGGCGACTGGAACCATGCGCTGACCGAAAAGTGCCTGTCCTACGCCCCGGACTATGTGGTGTCCTCCGGATTCATGCGCATCGTCGGCGAAGAGTTCATCAATGCCTTCGACGGCACCTACATCAACACCCACCCGGCCCTGCTGCCGTCCTTCCCGGGCGCCCACGGCGTGCGCGACGCCCTGGCCTACGGTGTGAAGGTCACCGGCTGCACCGTGCACATTGCGGATGCCGGGGTGGACACCGGTCCGATCCTGCGCCAGGAAGCCGTGGCCATCGAGGATACCGACACCGAAGAATCCCTGCACGAGCGCATCAAGGTAGTCGAGCGCCGCCTGCTCATCGCCACCCTGGCGGATCTGGCCCAAGAAAACTAGCCGGCGACCCACCACGTAAAATTGGTGGCGAGATGAATGAACTGACACCGCCGCCCGGGCAGGCAACCGAAACCGAACTGTTCACCGACGAGGAACTGGCGACTGCGCTGAAGGTGCTCTCGGTGGTGCACACGCTGGACTCCGCGGATGAACGGCATATCGCCGTGCGCCGCGCGACCAGCAACATGTTCAAGGCTGCCAAGCGCTACCGCAAATCCCAGAAGCGCGCCGAGATCAGCGCCGCTGACCGCGCGCTGATCGAGCGGACCGCCACCGGCTCGCCGCAGCGGCTGGACGACGAGACCCTGGGCCTGGATCTGAGCACCCCGACCCAGGGGCAGAGTGCCGGGCAATTCCGCAAGCCGCGCGGCTGCTACATTTGCAAGCAGCGCTACACCACGGTGGATGCCTTCCACCACTATCTCTGCCCTGACTGCGCCGCCGCCGGGCGCGAACGCCGCGATGCCCGCGCCGACCTGTCCGGCAAGCGCGCGCTGCTCACCGGCGGCCGGGCGAAGATCGGCATGCATATCGCCCTGCGCCTGCTGCGCGACGGCGCCCACACCACCATCACCACGCGCTTCCCCAAGGACGCTGCCCGGCGCTTCGCCGCATTGGAGGACAGCGCGGACTGGATGCACCGGCTGCGCATCGTGGGCATCGACCTGCGCGACCCCGCCCAGGTGATCTCGCTGGCTGACCGCATTGCGGCCGAGGGCCCGCTGGACATCCTGATCAACAATGCCGCGCAGACCGTGCGCCGCACCGCGAACTCCTACCAGCACCTGATCGAATCAGAGCTGCAGCCGCTGGCCGGTGAACTGGCCTTCGGGCAGGGCGGACCTCAGCTGTGGGGCGAGGCGAACCCGCCGGCCGAGCACCCGCGGGCGCTGGCCAGCGCCTTCCGGCTGGAGGATTCCGCGCTGCTGGCCCCGAGCACGCTGGGCGGGTACGACGCGCAGCAGCTCGCGGACCTGGCGATGACCGCCGGTTCCGCCTCCCTGGAGCGCATTGCCGCGGGCACCGCCATCGATGCCGGGGGACTGGTGCCGGATGTGGTCACGGAGAATTCCTGGACCCAGATCCTCGGGGATGTGGATGCCCTGGAAATGCTGGAAGTGCAGCTGTGCAATGTCACCGCGCCCTTCCTGCTGGCCTCCCGGCTGCGCCCCGCGCTGGCCGCCTCCGAGGCGCGGCGCAAGTACATCGTGAACGTCTCGGCCATGGAAGGCCAGTTCTCCCGCCGCTACAAGGGCGCCGGGCACCCGCACACCAACATGGCCAAGGCCTCGCTGAATATGCTCACCCGCACCAGCGCCGAGGAAATGCTCGCCACCGACCGGATCCTGATGACCGCGGTGGACACCGGGTGGATCACCGACGAGCGCCCGCACGATGCCAAGGTGCGCATGGTCGCCGAAGGCTGGCACGCCCCGCTGGATCTGATCGACGGCGCCGCCCGCGTCTACCAGCCCATCGTCGATGGCGAACGCGGCATCGACCTGTACGGCTGCTTCCTCAAGGACTACCAGCCCTCGCCGTGGTAGGAAGCCGCGCGTGCTGCGCCGGGGCTAGGACGCACCCTGTCGGCCCAGCGGCACCTCGGCGAGCACCGCCGAGCCGGCATCGCGCAGCTGGATCACTGAAATGTCGTTCAGCATCACCGGCACGGCGCCGGTCATCTGCGTCGTGCCGGTTGTTGTGGCCAGCCAGGCTCCGGCCTGCTCGGCGCTTCCCGCCGCATCCAGCACCCACAGCGAAAGCTGGCCATCGGTGGGCAGGTCGCGGCCGTCGAAATGGACTTCGGTGCCCCAGGCCTTGGCCTTCAGTCCCAGATCCACCTGCGCGCCGGTGCCGCCGCGCACCTCGTAGCTGGCATCCGTTGCCGGCGCCTGCGCGGGGAACAGCACCGGAGAGAGCCCGAGCCCCAGCGCCACCGATGCTGCCACGGCCGCTGCCAAGCCGGCGCCCTTCACGATCCTCCGGCGCCGCCGCCGCGCCCGCAGGCCATCCAGTGTTCGCTCCGGTGGTGCCTGCCCGTGCTCGGCGGTTTGCTCCGCAGTCTGCTGCGCGGGCCGCTCCATGAGCAGGGCATGGGCGGTGGCCTCGTCCAGGGCGCGCAGCCGCGGACCGATGGCGCCGAACTGCTTGGCCTCCTGCTGGCATTGCTGGCACCCGGCCAGGTGCGCTTCGAATGCCGCATGTTCTGCCGGTGCCAACCCGCCGAGCAAGTAGGCCCCGAGGTCGATATGCTCGTTCACTTCTCCACTCCCATTTCGGCCAGGATCCCGCGCAACGAGCGCAGGGCATAGTAGGCGCGGGACTTCACGGTACCCTCCGGGATCTGCAGTTCCACGGCCGTTTGGGCCACAGTGGAACCGAAGTAATGCAGATGGACGACCACCTGCCGATGCTCAAGGCTCAAGCGCATCAGTGCTTCCTCCATCAAGATCCGGTCCAGCGCCTCGGCGATGCCGGCGGTCGAATCCCTGGACTCGGGGTCGACTTCTCCCAGCGGGATTGCCGAGATCCTCGCGGCGGCTCGGCGATGCCTGTCGATGATGACATTGCGCGCCGTGGCAAAGAGGTAGCTGCGCAGCGAACCGGTCACCTCCGGCGAGGCTCTCCAGACCCGCAGCACCGTTTCCTGCACCACGTCGTCGGCTTCCTCCTGGCTGCGGGCCACCCGCAGCGCGAAACGCCGCAGGGCATCGCCATGCTCCCGGTAGATATCGGAGACTATCTGCGCATCCAAGGGCACCTTCTTCTGGTTCGGCTTCCTATGATCCAAGGCTTCACTTCCCTAGACGCAGCGCAGCGGCAAATAGTTCACCCATGCCCCAAGTATGCATAAGAACTTCCCTGGCGGGTGAACCAGATCACGATTCACTACGTCTTAGTGGGTGAAGGCGTGGCAAGCACGCTGCCCGAGAATGCGGCTGAGCCTGCATGACGAGAGGAATGACCATGGGCAAGAAGAACAGTAAGCCGTTTGCGGTTGCAATGGCAGTCCTGTGCTCCGCGGCGTTGCTGCTGGCGGGATGCAGCGGCGGCACCGGTTCCGGCAATGGCGGCGGGGACGGTTATGGTGGCGGTTATGGCGGCGGGGTAGACAGCGCCAGCGAAGCGCCAAGCGAAAGCGGGTCCGGCGCTGACTTGGGTGTTGCCTCCACCGGTTTGGGAGATGTTGTGGTGGATTCGCAGGGCATGACCCTGTACTACTTCACCAAAGATGAGAAAGGCACGACGAGCAGCGCGTGCACCGGCGATTGCCTGGCCAAGTGGCCGATCGCCACGACCACGAGCGATGAGCCGGTCCTGGAGGGTGTCACCGGCGAAGTCGGCACCATAGAAAGCCCCGACGGCGAAAAGCATCTGACGCTCAACGGCATGCCCCTGTACACCTTTGCCCAGGATGCCAAGCCCGGGGATACTGCCGGGCAAGGCGTCGGCGGGGTCTGGTTCGCGGTGGCTCCCGACGGGACGATGATCCAATAAGCAATGATCCAATAATCCCTGGCAATCATCGTCGGGAAACCAGCCGGGCCGGCACGCGACGCAGCGTGCCGGCCCGGCCTGTGGCTCCTGCGGCTACTTGGCCACAGTGAAGCGCAGGGTGCGTACTTCGAACGCGCCCAGCTTCAGTGGCACTGCGCCATCGGCCAGTTCGATGCACTGCCTGTCCAGTTCGTCTTCCAGCAGGCTCACGGTGGATGCCTGCGAGATCTGCGCATTGACCCGCAAGCTGCCGCTGGCACGGCGTCCCAGGGATTCGTAGACGCGCACCACCAGATCGCCGGAGCGGTCAGCCGCCAGCTTCACGCTGGAGACCACCAATCCCTCGCCGGATATCGTAACCAGCGGGTCCACGCCTTGCGCGCCGTCGATGACACGCTCTTCGCTGTTCAGCAACGCGCCGGCCGCAGTTGCCGTGGCCACGTCTGCGCCGATCACCAAGCCGTAGCGGTGGGTCTGCACGCCCTGGTCGGTTTCCGGGTCGGGGAAGCGCGGGGCACGCAGCAGCGAAAGCCGCATGGTCGTGGTGACCTCCGCGTCCTTGGCATCACGGGTGACATCGAAACCGTAGATGGAATCATTGACCAGCGCCGCGCCGAAGCCGGGCTCCTCGGCCAGCACGAAGCGGTGCATGGAAGTTTCGAACTTCGCCGCTTCCCAGCTGGTATTCACGTGGGTCACGCGCTTGTGGTAGCCGAACTGCGTTTCGGCAATTGCGTGCTCCGCACGGATATCCAGCGGGAAGGAGACCTTCAGGAACTTCTCGGCCTCATGCCAATCGGTGCTCTGCGAGATCTGCAGGGTCCGCGAGCCGGGAGCCAGCGACAGTTCCTGCACCAGCGTGGACTGCGAGAAGCCGCGGGCAATCGTGACGACCTGGCTGCCGTCCTCGCGCGAAGACAGCTCAAGGCTGTCGAGCTCGCGCAAGTCGGTGACCTGGTTGCGGTAGTACTTGTCCACGTCCCAGGCATCCCACATGTTCGGGAAGTCCTGGTGCAATTGCAGCAGGTTCGCTTCCTGGCCTGCGGCGATCGTTTCGCGGCCGGTGGCCAGATCCACGGCGGAGGTCAGCAGGCCCTGGGCATTGATCGCCACACGAACCAGCGAGTTCTCCAGGGCATAGCCGCCGTCCACGGCGGTTGCCCTGACCTGGGACGCGGCAGCAGGCTGCACCGGCTTGGCCTGTCCGAAGGCCAAGGAATTGCGGGTGAACGCGGCGCCGTTGAACGCAATCGGGGTGGAACCTTCGCCGGCCAGCTGCTGCTGGGCGGTGCGGATCAGTGCTTCGGCCTGCTCGATCACCTGCGCATAGCGGGCCACGACCTCTCGGTGCACCCACGCAATCGAGGTGCCGGGCAAGATGTCGTGGAACTGGTGCAGCAGCACCGTCTCCCACAGTTCGTCAAGCAGTTCATAGGGATAGTCGGCTCCGGTGCAGAGCGCAGCGGTGGCGGCCCACAGCTCGGCTTCGACCAGCAGCTGCTCGGTGCGCCGGTTGCCCTGCTTGGTCTGGTGCTGGCTGGTCAGCGTGGCGCGGTGCAATTCCAGGTAGAGCTCGCCCACCCAGACCGGAGGGTTGGGCAGTTCGGCCTTGGCCCGGTCGAAGAAGTCGTTGGGGTGTTCCCAGGCCACCTTCGCGCTGCCTTCCAGGTTGGCCAGGCGCTTGGCCTTGCCGGTCATTTCGCGGGTGGTGCCGCCGCCGCCATCGCCCCAGCCCACCGGCGCGATGGAATTGTTCGTGACCCGCGCTTCGCGGAACTGGCGCGATGCCTTGGCGACCTCCTCGCCGGAAAGCTGCGAATTGTAGGTGTCCATCGACGGGAAGTGGCTGAACATGCGCGAGCCGTCGATGCCTTCCCAGTCGAAGGTGTGGTGCGGGAACTTGTTCTGCTGGTTCCAGGAGATCTTCTGGGTGAAGAACCATTCGAAGCCGGCACGGCGCATCAGCTGCGGCAGGGCGGGGGAGTAGCCGAAGGAGTCCGGCAGCCAGACGCCCTTCGAGGTAATGCCGAATTCCTTGCGGAAGAAATTCTGGCCGTAGAGGAACTGGCGGACCAGCGATTCGCCCGAGGGCATCACGGTGTCCGATTCCACCCACATGCCGCCCAGCGGCAGGAAACGCCCGTCGGCTACCGCCTGCTTGACCCGCTCCCAGACTTCCGGGCGGTGGGTCTTGAGCCACTTGTACTGCTGGGCGCTGGACATGCCGTAGAGGAATTCTTCCTCGTCGCCCAGCAGCTCCACCATCGAGGAGCAGGTGCGCGAGACCTTGCGGATGGTTTCGCGCAGCGGCCACAGCCAGGCCGAGTCGATGTGCGAGTGGCCGATGGCCGAAATCTGGTGGGCGCTGTGTTCCGCCGGGGCGGCCAGGACCTCGGCCAGCTCATCGCGGGCGGCCTGCGCGGTCTGCGCGATGCGCTGCAGATCCAGCACGTCCAGGGCGTTGTCCATGGCCTGCAGGATCTGCATCTTGCGCGGCGTTTGCCCAAGCTGCTCCTGCAAATCCAGCAGCACTTCCAGATCCAGGGAGAGCTCATGCACCACGGGCTCGAAGACCGCCAGGTCCATCCGGCGGGTGGTGTACAGGCGGCGCGAGGAGGAGGTGAGGATATCGCCCTGCTCGGTGGGCAGGAACGGGTGGTAGTCGAGCAGCACCGGATTGGAGGCGGCTTCCAGATACAGGTCGATGGCCTCATCGCCTTCGGCGCACGCAGTGATTGGCACCCACTGGTTGCGCGGGTTGACCGCCTTGATGGTGATGCCATCCGGGCGGTACACCAGTCCCTCGCATTGGAAGCCGGTCATGTTGACGTCAAAGCCCAGATCAATCACCGCTTCGACGCGGCGTCCCGCCCACTGCGACGGCACCCGGCCCTGCAGGTGGAACCACGTGGTGCCCCACGCCGCGCCCCAGGGCGTGCCGACGGAGGTCGGCTGGTAGTCCAGTGCCAGGCCCTCGGCCGGGGTGACCGGCTCGCCGGGCAGCTCATGCCATGACAGATCCAGCGGCAGGGTTTCCGAATATATCGCTGGAAGGATACGCTCGGTCAGAACGCGGCGGACGCGTCCGATAGTCAGGGAAATGTCGTCGTGCATCAGGGCCTTCCGTTTGTGCGCTCCGCAGAAAATGAGCTCCCTAGCCAGACTACCGAAATATCAGGTGCTGAGCTGGTCCAACTCGCGTTCGCCAGAAGAAGGCAGGGCTCAGGCCGCGTCGTCCTCGCCGCCGGTGACATCCTGGTCGAGGGCATCGCGGACGAAATCGCCGCCCAGCGGTTCGGTATCCCAGCGAGCCAGCGACCACTGCCCGCCGACGCCCAGCTCCAGCAGGGAGCCGCCGGTGTTCTCGATGACCAGCTGCGATGCCGCATCGGGGGACATCTTGGTGGCCCAGGCGCTGAAGACGCGAATGGCCGCACCATGGCTGAAAACCGCTGCGGTTCCAGAGTAGTCCTGCGCTTGCGCGATGGATTCCAAGGCTTTGGAATAGCGCTCGATGAAGTCGTAGCCGTTCGGCCCGCCGGGCATGTTCTGCTCCCAATCGCCGTGCATCCAGGAACGCAGGCACGTGGCATAGGCGGATCGCGATGCCTCATCTGCCAGCATTTCCAGCTCGCCCGCCGAGATTTCTTCAAGGCCGTCCATGATGTGCACCGGTTCTGCAATTGACTCGCTCAGCGGCTGGGCTGTGAGCTGCGTGCGGTTCAGCGTCGAGGCGTAGATCGACTGCAGCTGCCCGTTGCCCAATACCCGGGGCAGGGCGCGAGCCTGGCGATGGCCCAGCGGGGTGAGACTGGCACCGGGGAAAGCAGTATCGAGCTTCCCGGCAACATTCGACGGGGTTTGCCCATGCCTGATGAGTTGAAAACGCATATCCTCTGCTTCCTTGGCCTAGCGGTCCTGGATCCTAGGGATAGCACGGTTTCGCGCAAACGCGGAATGGCTTCCGGTGCGGAAGAAACATTTCTATCTGGAATGATGATTTCCGCTTCGTCTCAGCACTGCCCGTCCGATATCGTAAATTCGACAGGTGGCAAGCCGCGACCTGGAAGTTCCCCCAGAACGGAATCCGCTCATGCGTTCAGATGCTCTTCGGCGACGTGAGAACATCCTTCGAGTTGCTCGTGAATTATTTGCCGAACACGGCGCCCAGATTGCAATGGAAACCATTGCGGAGGCAAGCGGTGTCGGCATCGGCACACTCTACCGGAACTTCGCTGATCGGCTGGCATTGGTTGAGGAAGTCACCCTCGTCATGCTGGAGGATATCCGCAGCGCCTCGCAGCAGGCGATCGAGCGGCTTGACGCGAATGAGGCAGAGGGCTGGGATGTCCTGCTGGGCACGCTGATCGAGCAGAATCTCGGGGCGTTGAGCGAAGCACTGGGGCTGCAGCTGCCCAAGAAGGTCAGCCCACGCATCCTCGAAGCCCAAACCGAGGCATCCAAGACCCTGAACTCCGCCTTGGAACTGGCCAAGAACGCCCAGCTGGTTCGCGCCGACATCTCCGGGCTGGAACTGATTGCCGCCGTCGGGTCCATGACCCGTCCGCTGCCGCGGGCCTTCAGCAACAGCCAGCCCGGCCTGGAAGAGCGCATCGTGCAGATCATGCGTGACGGCTTGCGCCCGCAACCTGCGCAGAACTAGAAAATGCCGGCACCCATGGTGCCGGCATTCGCTATTGGGGGAGAGATTCAGTCCAGCTGCAGTCCGCGGGTTTCCGGTGCGAAGCGTGCCATGAACAGGATGGCCAGCAGCACCAGCGCGGTCGCGCCGGAAAACAGCCAGCCCAGCCCCACCACGGGCCACAGTGCCGCGAAAATCAGCGGGCCGAAACCGGCGGCAAAGCGCGACATGGTCGAGGCCCAGCCGAAGCCGCTGGCCCGCAGCTCGGTGGGGTACAGCTCCGAAACGTAGGCATACAGCACCGGAATGGCCACCTGGACAATGACGCCGAACACCAGCACCCAGCCAATCGCGGCCGCCGGGACGTCGAGGTTCTGCGCGACGATGACCAGCACGAGGCCGGAGAGCGGGGCAGAGATCGCCAGCAGCCATTTGCGGCCCACCCGCTCCACCAGCCAGGCGGCCAGCACGACGCCTGCCAGGCCCATCAGCGCCATCACCGCGGTGGCGAAGAAGGACGCGGACTGGGCCATTCCGGCTTCGGTGAGGATCGACGGCAACCAGGTCAATGCCAGGTAGTAGACCAGCAGAATGGTCATGAACAGCAGCCAGCTGGTGGCGGTGATCTTCCATGAATACCGCCACAACGAGGCCACCTGCTCCCACCAGCGTGGAGCCTTCTCCAGCTCCACCGGCTCGATCACGTAGTCGCGCTTGGTTGCCCCGGTGCGTTCCACCAGCTGGTCGATGACCGCACGGGCTTCCGCATCCCGGCCCTTGGCCGCCAGGAACAGCGGGGACTCGGGCATGGAGCGGCGCACCAGATACACCATGAACGCCGGCAGGATCATGACTGCCAGGATCAGCCGCCAATTATCCGCGGTAGCCATCACCCAGCCGGAGACGAAGAAGGACAGCGCCGCGCCCACCGGCCACCAGCCATCCATGGCGGTGAGCACACGTCCGCGCAGCTTCGCCGGCGTGAATTCGCCAACCAGCGCATAATCCACCGGGATGCAGCCGCCCAGGCCGACACCGGCCAGGAAGCGGAAGGCGACGAAGAAGCCGAAGCTCGGCGACAGCGCGCCGAGGACGGTGAACAGCGAGAACATCAGCAGCGTCAGGCTGAACGCGTTCTTGCGACCGTACCTGTCGGCGATCCCGCCCCAGAGGAACGCGCCTACGGCCATGCCCACCAGGTTGGAGGTGCCCAGCAGGGCCGCGGTGGGACGATCCAGCCCCCACTCCTCGGCGACCAGTGGAATCAACGCGCCGTTGAGGGTGACGTCCCAAGCATCGAACATGAAGCCGAGGCCGCCGATAATGAAAATGGTGCCCTGCACCTTCCATTTGAATGGCAGCTCTTGCACGATGGTCGTGCCAGAGGGCGGGGGTGCGGAAGACACAGTGGTGCACCTTTCGGTGTGCGAGCGGAATTGGTGTGTACCGCGTGAAGCATAGCCGAAAACCGGAGCGCAGGTGTAGCTCTCTACGCTTCTTCTCGCGCCACGTCAAGGCCTGTTGCAAGCGACGGCAAGGGAGTAATCTTCGGACATGGGAGTAGATTGGACCGCTCTCGAAGAGGCTATACGGGTGACTGCCCTTCGACACGCAGCGGAAGTGATAGCTGGACACCCGGACCAAGACTTCTATGCCATTGCCCTGCATGGCGTCAGCACCGAGGAAAGCGAAACCATCGCCATGCCCTTGCTGGCCCTGAACTCGGTGCAGGCCCTGGAACGCGACCGCCTCACCGAGTCCCGCGAGCAACTGGTGGAACGCGGCGAGGACACCGATGAGCCTGCCGACTACGAAGACCGTCCCGATGCCGAAGGCGATGGAAGCCTTGAACCCGAAACCGTCACATTGGAAGAAGATTCGCTGCTGATCTCGGATTCCGAGGACGAGGACGACGAGCCGGAAGATGACGAGGACTCCGACGGGGAAGACCTCGATGACGTCCTGGCCTCCCTGGAAGCGGATCTGGAAGAAGACGACGCGGAGAGCTTCTACTCGGATAAGTGGGAGCCCAGCGATTGGCACTGGTCATCCATTGATTTATGCGAAGACCCGGCGGCTACCCTGTGGTCCGATGCGATGACAGGGCTGGCCGCACGCGAAGGCTGGGAACCGACCATCAAGCGCTACTACCACACGCTGGTTGCGGTGGCCCGTTCCTTGCGCGAAGAGTTGAACGAACGGACCAAGGTTGATCTGGTGGCCTATGTCGCAGATGAGGAGCATGCTGAGAAGCTCCTGCAGCTTTGCCTGACTGACAAGCAGCTTTCCACGTATTTCCCGCAGCTTTCCGCACTATCCGAAGGGGCTTGACACGAACTGAAATTCCGGTGCCTTCGTTGGTTAGAATGTTGGCGGTGGCCTCTGCGCTGCCCGCCCCATTCATTCTCACCGCCGGGAGAAAAATTTCGTGAGTAAGACCGTGCTGGACAAAGTCGCTATCCGTCGCGCGCTGATTTCCGTCTACGACAAGACCGGCTTGGAGGAGCTGGCCGCTGGTTTGCATGCAGCAGGCGTGCAACTGGTATCCACCGGTTCCACGGCCAAGAAGATCGCCGCCGCTGGAATTCCCGTGACCGAGGTCGAGCAAGTGACCGGTTCCCCTGAAATGCTCGACGGACGCGTCAAGACCTTGCACCCGCGCATCCACGGCGGCATCCTCGCCGACCGCCGCGTCGCCGAGCACATGGACACCCTTTCCTCGATGGACATCGAGCAGATCGACCTGGTCGTGGTGAACCTGTACCCATTCGTGCAGACCGTCGCCTCCGGCGCCTCCCAGGACGAAGTGGTCGAGCAGATCGACATCGGCGGCCCAGCCATGGTCCGCTCGGCAGCGAAGAACCACGCCGCCGTCTCCATCGTGGTTGACCCGGCGTTCTACCCGCAGGTCATCTCCGCTGCCTCCGATGGCGGCTTCGATCTGAAGACCCGCCAGCGCCTGGCCGCCAAGGCCTACGCGCACACTGCAGCCTACGACACCGCGGTCGCTTCGTGGACCGCCAGCCAGTTCCTCGACGAGGACGGCGACGGCGTCATCGATTGGCCAGCCTATGCAGGCGTGGCCCTGCAGCGCGCCGAGGTGCTGCGCTACGGCGAGAACCCGCACCAGCAGGCAGCGCTCTACGTGGATGAGGCCGCCCCGGCCGGCATCGCCCAGGCCGACCAGCTGCACGGCAAGCCAATGAGCTACAACAACTACGTGGACGCGGATGCCGCACTGCGCGCCGCCTACGACTTCGAGAAGCCAGCAGTTGCCGTCATCAAGCACGCCAACCCTTGCGGTGTGGCAGTGGCCTCGGATGACGCTGCAGACCCGATTGCCGACGCGCACCGCAAGGCGCACGCCACCGACCCGGTATCCGCATTCGGCGGCGTGATCGCCGCCAACCGCACGGTCACCAAGGAAATGGCTGAAACCGTCAAGGGCATCTTCACCGAGGTTGTCATTGCCCCAGATTTCGAAGAGGAAGCAGTGCAGATCCTCTCGGCCAAGAAGAACATCCGCCTGCTGGCCCTGCCAGATGGCTATGGCCGCAACAAGAACGAATTCCGCCAGGTCTCCGGCGGCATGCTGGTCCAGGCCGGCGACAAGATCGACGCCGAGGGCGACAACCCGGCGAACTGGACCCTGGCCGCCGGCGAGGCAGCTGACGCCGCGACCTTGGCAGATCTGGAATTCGCCTGGAGCGCCGTGCGCGCCGCGAAGTCCAATGCGATCCTGCTGGCCAAGGACGGTGCCGCCGTGGGCATCGGCATGGGCCAGGTCAACCGCATCGACTCCTGCAAGCTGGCAGTGGAGCGCGCCAACACCTTGGGCGTGAAGGTCGAGTCCGGCGCAGATGCCGCCGGCGGTGCCGAAAACGCCACCGGTGCTTCCGAGCAGCGCGCGCAGGGAGCAGTGGCCGCTTCGGATGCATTCTTCCCGTTCGCCGATGGACTGCAGATCCTGATCGACGCCGGCGTCAAGGCTGTCGTGCAGCCAGGCGGCTCGGTGCGCGATGAGGAAGTCATCGCGGCCGCGAATGAAGCTGGCATCACCATGTACTTCACCGGTGCACGCCACTTCTTCCACTAGGAACTAGCCACGCCGTTTCGGGCCGTGCAGCCAGCGCTTGCCGCGCTGGCTGCACGGCCCGCGGTGCTTGACGGATATATGCACGGCTGGGGCACGGACCGCCGCATCGGGAGCCGCCGGAATCGGTCTGCCTTCGCCTATGCCCAGCACCATGCTTTTGTTGTGTTTCCCTGTCGTTCTGAACAGCCGCGTCCCCGTTGTTACGTTTCAGTCTGCAAGGAAACTTGCTTATACAGCTATATTGACTACTTGTCTAACAACTCTAGTCCTGCATTATGGGACAACAGTTGTATCGAACCGACTCTCCTTGGTGATGGCATGGAATGCAGGTGGCGCGCCAGGGCGAGACTGCCTGAACTTTATCCCCGATACC
Source organism: Glutamicibacter nicotianae (assembly GCF_006539525.1). Taxonomy (GTDB): domain Bacteria; phylum Actinomycetota; class Actinomycetes; order Actinomycetales; family Micrococcaceae; genus Glutamicibacter; species Glutamicibacter nicotianae. The sequence continues at coordinate 110,061 of NZ_BJNE01000010.1, forward strand.
GAAACCAACGGTGACTATCGATGGATCGTTCTCGGGCGACTCGGTAAAATTGAGTAGGGCAACTTTCATGGAAGGAGCCAACCTTGGCCGAGAAGTTTGATATCGAGGAACGCTGGCCGGAACTGTTTACGCAGCTCGACGCCAACCAGCGTAGTGCCATTCGTCAGGCGCTAGCCTCAGCTTGGCACGAGGGATGGGTTCCCAACCGCGAGGACGTAGAGAACCTGACCGACGTGGCCCGCGGCGCGATCTCTAAGAAGCGTACTGGCTTCGCGGTCCCGGATAACGTGGACAAGCGCCGCTTCGCCGCACTCATTAGCAAGCATTGCTCCTCCGAGTAGGGGATGAGAAACGGTAGTGCCCTGTAGTATCCGTTGCCAGACTGCGTGGGGGTGGCAGGTCTTTTGCAGGCCGGGCATCGGGGAACCTAAAACTCATGAAGATTCAGACTTTCGAACACGTACCAGGTCAGCTAATCGTTTCATTATCACTGAGCCACCCAACATTCTCGCGTTACTACGGTAGATTCGGGAGCATGGAAAACCTTTCGATTCGAACTGCGAACCTTGATGATGTAGATGACATTCGGTCAATTGGGCTAATGACATGGCCTGCAACGTACCTCAGCTTCACCAGTCCCGATTTCGTCATGGACAACCTCAATACTTGGTGGTCTCGTGGCTCGGTAAGCGCATCCATTACGGATGACACGACATTCATCGCTTCTCAGGATGGGAAAGCCGTCGGCACACTGACGTTGGGGCTGTTTGAGGGGGAACCGGTCATCTGGAAAATCTATGTCCTGCCGGAAGCCCACGGCCGCGGAATTGGCAGTGCCCTTATGGACGCCGCCCTAGCTGCCATCGGCCCGGCTCAAGACGTGAGGATTGAATTCGTGAAAGGAAACTCTGCTGCCCGGCAGTTCTACGGACGGCGTGGCTTCATGTTCGATTTCGAAGAAGACATGGCCGAGGGATTCACGACAGTTTGGCTTCGCAGGCCTGCAAATGCAACGATTCCAGCAACCTAAGATGTTTCCCACAGTTCCCCTGCTGGAGTTTTGCCTCGCTGTAGAAATTCCGGGACGCCCGATAAGGACGCAAGGCGGGCGGGACCGGCTCACAGCTCACCGATGAATTGCTATCGACGTTGAGCAGTTGTCAGCTTGGGGATTCGTGCGGAACAACGACGATCTGCACTGTGTCTTCGTAGATGATTCTCCCCGGATCAACACTGGCAAGTCGCACAACTTCCACACCATGCCGTGCAAGAAGTTCCAAGTACGGCTCGACGCGTTCCAACAGGTGTGTTGCGGTGTCCTTGAACCAAGCTGCTGCGCTGGGATTCACCTGAGGATTGTAGACATCCGGATTCGATGCCGCCGGATCCGGATATGCAGCATTGAACCAGTCATTTCCAGACCTCCAAGCAGCCCATTCAGCATCGCTCAATTTGCCCTCGCGGGCGAGGATATTGGCAAGTCCGAAGACACCGGGGAATATTCCTCGATGATTCGGAACGCCCGCTTGGTACCGGATATACATTGGCTGTGGTGGCTCCTCGTGCTCGCTGCTGGATAACACCCTCACAGTCAACCAGATCCAGCGGCCAAAGCATTGCTGCAGGGCGTGGACCTATGGATTTTGCACTGGTAGATTCGAGGCATGTTCCGTTCATAAAGTTTTCTCTCAACTATTTCAGAAAACCTAACGAATGGATTTGCCATGCCCTCGGACGTTCTACAAGTTGACCTTCATCAATCAGATCTCACTCCTGCAGTGTCTTCGTACGCGGAAATCTGCAATGCCAAATCATCTTCCTCGGTAGCCCTAGCTGCTGCGTACTTCGCGGCATACCCGCCGGGCATTGCGGCTGCAACACTTGCCGAAGCGCAAACCGAGATGGAGGAAACCTTTGCCCACGAGTTCGGCCAACTCGTCGAAGATGCTTCTTTCGTCGCGCTGCACCAAGGAAAGCCGATTGGGGCGATTTTTGTTGTCGAAGAATCGATTTGGGATGAAGACCTGTTGGGGCCATTCATCATCGACCTCTTCGTTGATCCACAGCATCAGGGACATGGACTGGGCAACGCCTTGATTGTCGCTGCCATGGCCGCGTGCAAGAAGCGAGGTGATGACACGTTGAGTCTAAGGATTGGCGATGGAACCTCTGGCGCTGCGTTGGAACTCTATCGACGACTTGGGTTCAGGCCGTTGGCCTAGCCGAATAGCGGCGGAGTCATCAGTATGGTTGTCGAACCATGGCCTCGCCGCAATCCTCGCCTTCGTGAGTTTCCAATGGTGCCGATAGACGTCCGGCTTCAGTTGAAAACTAATCCACGTGCAAGTTGCGCCAGCCGTTGATGCGAGGGGATTGGGAAGCCCGCGCAACGCGGCCGAATCTGTATTTTCCGAAACGGAGCACTACGAAATAAAAGAATCTGTCGTTGGCGTCTAACCGCGGCAAGCTCGGGACGGCTACGAGCTATTGCGCTATTTTGTGCTGGTGAAGCAGGGTTTTAATTCTGGTACCAACCGTCGCCGATGAATCTGCACTCATCGAAGTTGCACCACGTATTGTGTCCGGCAGGTAAATTGTTCAACAACCTGTTGCCAAAGTTGTTGAACAACCTGTAAAGTCATCTGCATCATATTGACCTTGTGACGGTTGTCACCACTATCGCATTGGAACGTCAGCATGGCACTTCCTGAGTCAACATCTCAAACCAGCAAGGCACGGCGCACAGCGCTGCTCGGTGCCATGTTCCTGATGGCCACCAGCGCCATCGGCCCGGGCTTCATCACCCAGACCACAGAGTTCACGGTCCAAATTGGCGCGGCCTTCGCCTTCGCCATTGTCGTCTCCATCCTGGTGGACATCGCCGTCCAGCTGAATGTTTGGCGCGTCATCGGCGTTTCCGGCATGCGTGCCCAGGAACTGGGCAACAAGGTCCTGCCGGGCATCGGCTGGTTCCTGGCCGCGCTGGTCTTCATCGGCGGCATGGTCTTCAACATCGGCAACATCGCCGGTACCGGCCTGGGCCTGAACGCCATGCTTGGCGTTGATGCAAAGATCGGTGGCGCCATCTCCGCGGTCGTTGCCATCTTGATCTTCCTGTCCAAGAAGGCAGGCATGGCTCTGGACCGCATTGTGGTGATGCTCGGCGCCGTGATGATCCTGCTGATGCTGTACGTGGCAATCGTGGCGGCCCCTCCGGTGGGCGACGCTATCCGCAACGTGGTGCTCCCCGAGAAGATCGACTTCCTGATCATCACCACCCTGATCGGCGGCACCGTTGGCGGCTACATCACCTACGCCGGCGCCCACCGCATGATCGATTCGGGCACCTCGGGCGTGGAACACGTCAAGGCGATCTCCAATACCTCCACCCTGGCGATTATCGTCACCGGCGTCATGCGCGTGCTGCTCTTCCTCGCGATCTTGGGCGTTGTGGCCGGTGGCGTCGCATTGACCAGTGACAACAAGGCGGCTGAGGCCTTCGGCCACGCAGCTGGCCCGATCGGCATCCGTGCCTTCGGCGTCATCCTCTGGGCCGCAGCACTGACCAGCGTGATCGGTGCCGCCTACACCTCGGTTTCCTTCATCACAAAGCGCACCACCCCGGAGCGCACCCGCAACCTGATCACCGTGGCCTTCATCGTGGTCTGCGGCATCATCTACATGTTCCTGGGCCAGGCGCCAGCAACCCTGCTGATCTTTGCCGGAGCCTTCAACGGCCTGATCCTTCCCGTGGGATTCGCGGTGCTGCTCTGGGTGGCATGGCGCCGCCGCGACCTGCTCCACGGCTATGAGTACCCGAAAGCGCTGCTGGCCATTGGTGCCTTGACCTGGCTGCTCAGCGTCTATCTCGGCTGGAACTCGATTTCGGGTCTGGCAGCACTCTGGAACAGCTAGGAGAAAGGCAATCATGAAGGACTTATCGAGCCTCGGGCAGACCGAACGTGCGGCCATGGCCCCGAGCGAGGCCCGCGAGCTGTTCCGTGCCGGACAGGTGCTCCCGACCGCGGGAATCAGTGCCGGATACGCGCAGGCAAACCTGATCATCGTTCCCCAGGAGCTGGCTTTCGATGTGCTGCTCTTTGCCCAGCGCAACCCCAAGTCCTGCCCGATCCTCGGTGTCCTGGAAGCCGGGCAGACCAGCAACGAGTTGCTGGAAGGCGGAGATATCCGCACCGACGTGCCGAAGTACATGGTTTACGAAAATGGGGTCAAGGTGGCTGAACCCACCGACCTGTCCGAGTACTGGCGAGATGATCTGGTGACCTTCATTGTCGGCTGCTCGTTCACCTTCGAGAGCGCACTGATGGAAAGCGGCATTTCCATCGCGCATATCGACCAGGGCGTGAACGTGCCAATGTACAAGACCAATATCCGCTCGCAGTCGGCCGGAGCGATGTCAGGTCCGATGGTGGTCTCCATGCGCCCGATTCCTGCCTCGCAGGTGGCCGACGCGGTGCGGATTACCTCCCGCTATCCGGCCGTTCACGGGGCGCCGGTGCATATCGGGAACCCGGAAGAGCTGGGCATCAAGGATTTGCGCGCACCAGACTTCGGCGATGCAGTGCAGATCCCGGAAGGGACGATTCCGGTGTTCTGGGCCTGCGGTGTCACGCCGCAGGCGGCAGTGATGGAGTCCCGCCCGGCGTTGGCCATCGGCCATGCGCCCGGGCACATGCTCATCACCGATATCAGGGATTCCCAGTACCAGGTTCCCTAGCCCCCATAGACTGAACGCGGTGGCCTTCCCCCAAAAGGCTGCCGCGTTCATTTCTTTAACGGTTCTGCTGCTGTACCCAGGCCTGGACTTCAGCAAGCAGCTCCTGCTTGGATGCTTCATCCAGGAAGGTGGATTCAAAGGAATTGCTCGCCAGCGTGGCCAGCTGCTCGGTGCTGAAGTTGAAGCTTTCCATGAGCGAGGCGAAGTTGGCATCCATGTATCCGCCGAAGTAAGCAGGGTCATCGGAATGCACCGAAACCTTCAGGCCTTTTTCGAGCATCTGCGGCAACGGATGGTCTGCCATGGTGTCCACTGCACGCAACCGTATATTTGACAGCGGGCAGACGGTCAACGGCATCTGCTCCTCGACCAGGCGCTGGACCAGCGCCGGGTCATCCAGGCAGCGGATGCCGTGATCCACGCGCTCAACCTTCAGCAGGTCCAGCGCTTGCCAGATGTAGTCTGCCGGTCCTTCCTCGCCCGCGTGGGCTACGGCGTGCAGACCGTGGGCGCGGGCGTAGTCGAAGACTTCCTGGAACAGTTCGGGCGGGAATCCCAGCTCCGAGGAATCCAAGCCGATGCCATCGATGTCGTGCTTCTCGGCGACCAGCAGCTTCATCAAGTCCATTGCTTCGGCCGCCCGGGCATGGCGCCAGAAGCAGGCGATGAGCTTGTGGGAGATTCCCCAGCGCTCCAGCCCCACATTCAGGCCGGCACGGATGCCGGCAATGACATCGCCCAGGCCCAGGCCGCGCTGGATGTGGGCCTGCGGGTCGAAGAACAGTTCCACATGGCGCACGCCCGAGTCATGGGCGCGCTGCAGGTAGGCCAGGGTAATTTCACGGAAGTCCTCGGCCGTGCGCAGCACCACCATGTTCTCGTAGAACAGGTCGAGGAATGACTGCAGATTGCTGAATTCGTATTTTGCGCGCAGCTGGTCAACGGAGGCGTACGGCAACTCGACACCGTTCTTTGCCGCCAGCTCCATGATCATCTCTGGCTCCAGCGTTCCTTCAAGATGGATATGCAATTCGGCTACGGGCAATTTCACGGACTCAGCGACCTTCCAAGCTGGGGAGAACGTCCGAGGCCGTAACGAAACGGCGACGGCACGCAATGGCTTCGTTAAACCATACGTCGGCTATCTATGTGCTTGCTTGGGTTGTGGTTGGCTCAGCGGCAGCAGCTGGAAAGGCATCCAGCTGCTGCTCGCATTGGGAGGCAAGGACACCGAAAATACACCGTGGAACCGCATGGAACGGTGGCTGCAGTGGAGAATACCCGGGAAGATCCCGGAATTCGCGTCTAGGGCCACAGCGGAAGATGCGCGCTGCAGCGTCGACGGATTGAATTCTGGAAACACGGATCCACCCGCAGGCCAGTGGGAAAATCCAAAGGCGCATGAGAGGGAAATCGCACGCAGGAAAGGCAATGACCAGCTGGAAAGCTAGTTGGAACGATCCTCGATGTGCCTGAGCAATTCGGCTTCAGCGGTGTCGAGATAGTCGCGCAAGGTCTGTGCAGCTTCCATGCGCTTTCCAGCGCGCAGCAACTCCAGCAGCTGCGCATTGCGCTCTACGTAGTGCGAATGGAAATCCGGGGCATCGCTCATGGCATGGAAGACCAGGCGCATGCGGGCCAGCACACGGCCCATCAGCTCCTGGAGCAGGTCGCTATCCGAGGAGGCCACCAGCTGTTCGTGGAATGCCTGGTTCGCGCTGGCCATCCGCGGCACATCGCCAGCAGCCAGTCCGGCTCGCGCCTCGGCGATGATCTCTTCCAGCCGATCCACGTCCAGGCCTTCACCCCAGGCCAGGCAAGCCGGTTCGACGGTGCGGCGTACCGCATAGATTTCCCGTACGTCATCAGCATCCGGCGAGGCCACGAAAACACCACGGTTGGGGATGCGGGTGATGATCAGCTCGCTATTGAGCAAGGTGAAGCTTTCGCGCAAGGTATTGCGCGAAAGCCCCAGCGATTCAGCCAAGGCCTGCTCGGAAAGCTTGTCCCCGGGCAGCAGCTCGCCTTCGGCGATGCGGCGGCGCAACACGCTTGCCGCCCAAGGTCCACTGTGCGCGTGGGGAGCCTTGGATTGCTGCGAGATGCTGTTGGTGGCGTTCATGCTTCCAATTTATCCCAACTGGCCTGTGCCGTTGGACGGCGTGGCCACGACGCTAGCCGATGGTGCCCAGGGTGTCGCCGCGGCGCAGGGCCGCCCCGGCGCCCAGATCCGCGGCCTGGAAGATGCCACCGCGGTGCGCGGTGATGGTGGATTCCATCTTCATCGCCTCGACAATGGCTACGCTCTGCCCTTCGGTGACCTCGCTGCCATCTTCCACGGCGAAGCGGACCAGGTTCCCGTCCATGGTGCTGCGTACCGCGGCGGCATCCACTGCTCCGCCATCCTCATCCTGCGAGGCGGCGGTGCTGCCGCCCCCCGAGGTATTGCGCAGGGCATTGGTCAGCGCCGCGGGAAGACCCAGCTGGACTGCCTTGCCATCGAGCTCAATGGTGATGGTCTCACGGCTGGTGTCGCGCTGGTCCAGATCCATTTCGTCACTAGCTTCGACTTCGTTGAGGAACTCGTCCTCGATCCATGTGGTGTAGACACCCAGCGAATCGCCGTTGAACGCCTCATGCTCGATCACTGCACGGTGGAAGGGCAGGACCGTGGGGACCCCGGCAATGCTGATTTCCTCCAGAGCCAGGCGGGCCCGGCGGATCGCCTGGTCGCGGTCCGCCCCGCGCACGATCAGCTTGGCGATCATCGAGTCGTAGAACGGGGGAATGACCGAGCCGCTGCGCACGCCCGAGTCCACGCGTACCCCGGCGCCGGTGGGCGCTTCGAAGCGCTCAACGGTGCCTGGGGCGGGCAGGAAGCCGCGGGCCGGGTCCTCGGCGTTGATGCGGAATTCGATGGCATGGCCGGTTGGCTGCGGGTCCTCGGTAATGGACAGCGGCAGGCCATCGGCGATGCGGAACTGCTCGGCCACCAGATCCACGCCCGAGGTTTCCTCGGTGATCGGGTGCTCCACCTGCAAACGGGTGTTGACTTCCAGGAAGGAAATCAGCCCGTCCTGGGCCACCAGGTATTCCACGGTGCCGGCCCCGACATACCCGGCTTCCTTGCAGATCGCCTTGGCGGATTCGTGGATCCGGGCGCGCTGCTCATCGGTCAAGAACGGTGCCGGGGCCTCTTCCACCAGCTTCTGGTGGCGGCGCTGCAGCGAGCAGTCGCGGGTGCCGACCACCACGACGTTGCCGTGGGTATCGGCCAGCACCTGCGCCTCGACGTGGCGCGGCTTGGACAGGAAGCGTTCCACGAAGCACTCGCCGCGGCCGAAGGCCACGGTGGCCTCGCGGGTGGCGGACTCGAAGGCATCGGAGATCTCCTCCAGAGCGTGGACAATCTTGATGCCGCGGCCGCCGCCGCCGAATGCGGCCTTGATGGCCACCGGAACGCCGTGCTCTTCGGCGAAGGCGCGCACCTCGCTGGCATCGGCCACCGGGCCGTCGGTGCCGGGGGCCAGCGGGGCGCCGGCGCGGACCGCGATCTGCCGGGCGGTGACCTTGTTGCCCAGGGCCTCGATGGCTTGTGGCGACGGGCCGATCCAGCTCAACCCTGCATCGATGACGGCCTGGGCGAAGTTCGCATTCTCTGAGAGGAAGCCGTACCCCGGGTGCACCGCGTCGGCTCCACTGCGCTTCGCGATGCCGATGATCTTCTCGATATCCAGGTAGGTCTCGGCACCGGTGGAACCGTGCAGCGGGTACGCCTCGTCGGCGCGGCGCACATGCAGCGCGTCGGCATCCGGATCAGAGTAGATGGCTACCGAAGCAATGTTCGCGTCGGTGGCGGCCCGGGCAATGCGGACAGCGATTTCGCCTCGGTTGGCGATGAGTACTTTCTTCAAGGCAATTCCTTAGGCGTCAGATGCCGCGTGGCCGGCAGCGGGTTGGAGGATGAATCGGATTTTGCTTCCGGGAGGAAGCTGCGCGGCTGCGCTCAGGTCTTCGGCAATGACGGTGGCGATCACCGGGTAGCCGCCGGTCACCGGGTGGTCTGCGAGAAACAGCACCGGCAGGCCGGAGGGCGGCACCTGCAGGGATCCGCGGGCCACGCCTTCGCTGGCCAGCTCGCCTTCGCGCACGCGCTGCAGCGGATGCTGCCCGGTAGCCAGGCGGACGCCCACGCGGTTGGATTCGCTGGTGACGTCCCAGACCTGCGCGGTGAGCTGCTCAAGGCCTGCCGGGCCGAACCAGTCGGCGCGCGGACCGGGGATGACGCGCAGCGTGTACACGCCGCTAGCGTCCGGTACCGGCAGGGTGCTCGGTTCGCTGTTGCCGACAATGTGGCCGATGCGCTGGCGCTGCACCTCAAGCATGCTCCCGGCCTGCAACGGCTCGGGGCCCAGCCCGGAGAGGGTATCGGTGGACAGCGAGCCGAGGACCGGCTCCTGCGCGATGCGCCCGCGCACCGCGAGGTAGCTGCGCAGCCCGCGCCCAGCTGGTCCAACATCCAGGCGCTCGCCGTGCAGCAGGGCGAACGGCGCGTTCATCGCCACCCGGCGCGGGGTGCGCAGCTCATCGTCCTCGGCCGGGGTGATCCACAGTTCGGCTTCGGCTCCGGAGAGCGCCAGCACCTGGTCCTGAACGGCTTCGATGCTCAGGCGGCTGCCGAGGTTCTCGATGACTGCCTGCCCTGGCTGGTTGCCCACCAGGCGGTTGGCCTGGCGGAAGGCTGCCGGGTCGGCTGCGCCGGCGACGCCGACACCCAGGTTGCCGTAGCCGATGCGCCCGGCATCCTGCAGCAGCGATTGCAGCCCGGGATCAACGATCCGCAGGCCTCCGACGCCGGGATCCTGCACGGTGGCGGGCTGGGTGGCCGGTGCCTGGAGGGAAATCCTTTCGGTGGCAGGAATGAACTTCACGGTGTCCTGCGGGCGGATCAGCGCAGGATTCTCGCGGTCCAAGTCCCACATCTGCAGATCGGTATGGCCGATTAGCTGCCATCCGCCGGGAGATTGGCGCGGGTAGACGGCCGAGTAGTCCCCAGCCAGTGCGACAGCGCCAGCGGGCACCTTGGTGCGCGGGGTATCGCGGCGCGGGACATTCAGCAGCTGGTTCTCGCCGAGCAGATAGGCAAAGCCCGGGGCGAAGCCGCCGAACACCGCACGCCAGGCCTGGCCGGAATGGGCCTTGATGACCCCGTCGATGCCCAGGCCGGTCAGTTCGGCCACGGCAGCCAGATCCTCGCCGTCATAGTGCACCGGAACCTCGACGACCTTGCCAGCTGCGTGCGCAACAGCGCCGATGTCCAGTCCGGGCAGCTGCTCGCTGGCCTGGGCGGCTTCTTCGGAGGTCCCGAATTTCAGGAACAGGGTTTGGGCTGCAGAAAGCAGGTCGCGCTGCCCGGGCAGCGGGGATGCTTCCAGCACGGCAGTGAGCGCCAGCACCGAGTCGAGCGAATCGAGGTCTACCAGCAGGTCGTGCGATCCTGCCCGGTGGATGGCGCGGATGCTCACGCGAAGCTCCGGATCTGCACGCCGGCGTGTTCCAGGCCGGCGCGCACGGCGCTGGCCATGGCCACGGCGCCGGCGGTGTCGCCGTGCAGGCAGATGCTTTCGGCAGGCATCTTGATGGTGCTGCCGTCCACGGCAGCAATGGTGCCTTCGGTGGCCAGGCGGACCATGTTCTCGGTGACCGCAGCCGGGTCGTGGAGCACGGCGTTGGCTTCGCGGCGCGAGACCAGGGTGCCTTCCGGGGTGTAGTTGCGGTCGGCGAAGGCTTCGGCGACGCCGCGCAGGCCGGCGGCTTCGGCCTTCTGCAGGGCAACGGAGCCGGGAAGCAGCAGCACCGGCAGGTCGGTGCCGAAGGCCTTGATGGCATCGATGACAGCCTGGGCGTGCACCTCGTGGTGCACGATGGTGTTGTACAGGGCGCCGTGCGGCTTGACGTACTTGATTTCGCTGCCGGCGCTGCGGGCCAGCGCCTGCAGGGCACCGAGCTGGTAGAGCACGTCATCGGCCAGTTCGGTGGCGGAGCAATCCAGGAAGCGGCGGCCGAAGCCTGCCAGGTCGCGGTAGCCCACGTGGGCGCCGATGGTGACCTGGGCTGCCACGGCATCGCGGCAGGTCTGGGCGATGGTGCTCGGATCTCCGGCGTGGAAGCCGCAGGCGACGTTGGCGGAGGAAACGGAGGTGAAGATGGCGGCATCGTCGCCCATCTTCCAGTTGCCGAAGGACTCTCCGACGTCCGAATTCAGGTCTATATATGGCATTGTGATCCCCGTCTCGTGAAAACCTCTTGGTAAAAGAATGCCTCAATTTCCGTAATTGTTCAACAATCTTGACGTCGAGTTTGGAGGACAGCTCTACGGAGGACCGGAGGAATTGCCCCGAATTGCGTGCTGAACAGGAGAATTGCGCAAGGAATGAGAAAACCCGGGGCCGGGGATTCCTTATGGAATCCCCGGCCCCGGGC
>NZ_BJNE01000011.1 GCF_006539525.1 Glutamicibacter nicotianae
CCAATAATTGAATACATGCGGTCATAGCTCAGCTGGTAGAGCGCAACCTTGCCAAGGTTGAGGTCGCGAGTTCGAACCTCGTTGACCGCTCAAGATAAAGATGGGAATCACTTTTCGTGATTCCCATCTTTGCTTTACCCATCCTTTCCAGCCACCACCATCAGCATGCCGCGTGAGCGGCAAACCTGTGCACTGCCTGACAGACACCAGCAAAACATCTAGATAGCTGGGGGAAATTTTCGTTTTATGCTTCCACGCGTTGGCAGGAGCATCTAGGGTGGTTAGTAGTTGTGGAGCTGAAGGGGTTCCCACAGACGAATGGAGGTGCAGCATGGCAGGATTTGATGATCTGCGTGGCAAGGCAGAGGAATTCGCTAAAGAGAACCCAGAGCAGGTATCCCAGGGTATCGAGCAGGCTGGCGATTTTATCGATGATAAGACCGGCGGCAAGTTCGCAGAGCAGGTAGACGGCGTCCAGGACGGCGCTAACGACTACCTGAACGGCCTTGGTGGAGGCGAAGGCGAGAACAACGAAGGCTAATCCCCTCGCAGTACTCCCCTCGGCTTGCCCGAGCATCCATGGAAGGTACCGACTGAGGTCGGTACCTTCTTTGCTTTAACCTTCGCTTTAGTGTCATATCGTGGAATTAATGCACTCTGGTTTTCGACCGGCCGGTGCCACCCTGTAGAAAAAGAGTATGGCTCGTCAAACTCCCACGACTGGAAATGCCCTTTCCCAATCGGTCCTTGCAGGATTGATTACCACGATGGTGGGGTTCGTCGCATCCTTCGCAGTCGTTCTGGCCGGTTTGTTCCAGGTAGGCGCCTCGCGCGAACAAGCTGCCTCGGGCTTGCTCGTCCTATCCCTCACCGTAGGATTGAGCACCATTGCTCTGTCCTGGCGCCATCGCCTGCCGATCAGCATTGCCTGGTCCACTCCCGGGGCGGCCATGCTCGCCGCGCTGGCGCCCGGGGAGTTCGGGTTCAACCAGGCGGTGGGGGCATTCATCGTTGGCGGAATACTCATCATGTCGGCCGGGTTGGTGCCGTCTTTGCACCGGCTGCTCACCCGGATTCCGGTGCCGATTGCCCAAGGCATGCTTGCAGGAGTCCTGATCCCGCTATGCCTGAAGCCCTTTACTGCAGTGGCCAGCATCCCGTTTCCCGCGCTGGGAATTTTGCTGGTGTTCTTCATCGGGCTTCGGATTCTTCCAAAATTTGCCGTCGCGCTGAGCATGCTGGCCGCAGTGGGTTTCGGCCTTTGGCACATTGGCCGCACCGAGGCGTGGGATTCGATCGAGGTGTTGCCGCAGCTGCAGTGGGTCAGCCCCGAATTCTCCTGGCAGGCGATTGCCAGCATCAGCGTTCCGCTGTTCGTGGTGACCATGGCGTCGCAGAACATCCCGGGAGTGGCTGTGCTCAGCTCCTTCGGGTATACGGCCCCTTGGCGATCCACCATGCTGGTGACCGGCGTGGGCTCGGCAGGCGGGGCGCTCTTCGGCGGACATGCAATTAACCTGGCGGCCATCACCGCGGCTCTGGCTGCCGGGGAGCAAGCCGGGGCAGATCCCCGGCTGCGTTGGCGGGCCGCGGCGAGTTCAGGCGTGTTCTACCTGGTCTTCGGGGCCTTGAGCGCACTGATCGTCTCTGTGGCCAGCGCCTCGCCCGAGGGACTGTTCCAGGCGGCGGCCGGCTTGGCTTTGCTGGCCACGCTCGCCAATGCCCTGCTCGGGGCGATGGCCGATAGCGCGTGGCGGCTGAGTGCACTGGCCACGGTGCTGGTCGCCGCCGGAAATCTCACGCTCTTCGGGATCGGCGGAGCTTTCTGGGCCTTGGTCGCAGGGCTTTTAACGCACTTCATCGTCGAGCGCAACGCTCGACGATGAAGTGGCAAAAGCAGCTTTTCCAGCCTAGATGGCTGGTTCCCCGACCTGGCCCTCGCGGGCCAAGGCAGTCAGGCGGGAAACGGCACGGAAGTACTTCTTCTGGTAGCCGCCGGACATCATTTCCGGGGTGAACAGCTCGCTGAACGGCTTGCCCGAGGCCACGATCGGCACGTCCTTGTCGTACAGGCGGTCGGCAAGAACCACGAAGCGCAGGGCGATGGCCTGGTCGGTGATGGTGTCCACGTTGTGCAGGACCAGCACATCGGTTTCCGCCACCAGCTGGCGGTAGCGCGACGGGTGCACCTTCGAGAGGTGGGCCACCAGATCATCGAAGTTGTCAACGGCCAGGGTCTTGTCCGGGTAGCGGTCCTGGGCGAAGGCTTCGATCTGCGCATCCTCCAGCGGCTCGGGGGCATCGGGCAGGCCTCGGTGGCGGAAGTCCTCGCCTTCGACGCGGTGCACGTCGAACTGCTCGGACAGGGTCTTGATCTCGCGCTGGAAGTCCACTGCCGCGAAGCGGCCCTCGCCCAGTGCGCCGGGCAGGGTGTTGGAGGTGGCAGCCAGCTTCACGCCGGCGTCGGACAGCTCGCGCATGAGGCGGGACATCAGCACGGTGTCCCCGGGATCGTCCAGCTCGAACTCATCGATGCAGACCAGCGAGTATTGGCTCAGCACTTCAACGGTCTGGCGGAAGGACAGCGCACCGACCAGGTTGGTGTACTCGACGAAGGTGCCGAAGGCCTTGCGGCCGGGAGCCGCATGCCACAGCGAAGCGAGCAGGTGGGTCTTGCCCACGCCGAAGCCGCCATCGAGGTAGATGCCGTTCTTGGTTTCCTTCTTCTTCCCGAACAGCTTGGAGAGGAACGAACCGGAGTTGTTCTTGCCCACGGACTCGGCGAAGGCCTTCAGCTTGGTGACCGCTTCGGCCTGCGACGGCTGGTTGGGGTCCGGGCGATAGGTATTGAAGGATACTTCACCAAAGCGGTAGGACGGGTGGAAACCGGCCAGCAGTTCTTCGATTGAAAGATTCGGCTTGGTCTCGCTCAGGTGGGTGATCGTCGCCATTGGCTGTGGGAGTCCTTCAGTTGATTGCTCAGGAAATGGTCGGGAAGCCGTGGCTTGCCCATCGGCCAGTTTACCTTGAACGCGGCGATACATTGCCGAAAATGTCGTAGCCCACACTGTGTTCGCCATAGATGGGGACTAGGCTAGAAGCAACGCCCGTTGCCCGCTGTGTCCAGCGTGGCAAAAACTGACACCCGCAAGGATCGTGATTAGGAATGTCGTTGCCCGTCGAGTCCAACGAGAAGTATGCAGCGTACGCTCACCCTGAACGCCTGGTTTCCACCCAATGGGTGGCTGACAACCTCGGAGCCGAGAATCTCGTAGTACTGGAATCGGATGAAGACATCTTGCTGTATTCCACCGGCCACGTGCCAGGTGCGCTGAAGATCGACTGGCACACCGAGCTGAACGACGAGGTCACCCGCGACTACGTCGACGGCGAGGGATTCGCGAAGCTGATGGCCGCCAAGGGCATCACCCGCGATTCGACCGTTGTCATCTACGGCGACAAGTCGAACTGGTGGGCAGCCTACGCGCTGTGGGTCTTCACCCTGTTCGGCCACGAAGACGTGCGCCTGATGGATGGCGGCCGCGACAAGTGGATCGCTGAAGGCCGCGAGCTGAGCACCGAGAAGCCCGCCGTCACCGCCACCGAATACCCGGTGATCGAGCGTGTCGACTCGGAAATCCGTGCGTTCCTCACGGAGGTCCTGAACCACCTGGGCAACCCGCTGATCGACGTGCGTTCGCCCGAGGAATATACCGGCGAACGCACCCACATGCCGAATTACCCGGAAGAGGGCGCCCTGCGCGGCGGGCATATCCCCACCGCCGCATCGGTGCCCTGGGCCAAGGCGGCGGCCGAGGACGGCACCTTCCGCTCGCGCGAGGAATTGGAAGCCATCTACCTTGATGGCGCAGGCCTGAAGCCGGGCGATGACGTTGTGGCCTACTGCCGCATCGGCGAACGCTCCAGCCACACCTGGTTCGTGCTCAAGCACCTGCTCGGCTTCGAAACCGTGCGCAACTACGACGGCTCCTGGACGGAGTGGGGCAACGCGGTGGGTGTGCCAATCGTCCGCGGCGAAGCTGCCGGCGAAGTGCCTGCACAGCGTGGAGCCCGCGCATGAGCCAGCTGCCCGAGGCATTGAACGAGATCGTCGAGGAATTCTCCGAGGTTCCCGAGGCGGACCGCTTGGAGCTGCTGCTGGAGTATTCGCGCGAGCTGCCCGAGCTGCCGGCACGCCTTGCTGATCATCCCGAGCTTTTCGAGCAGGTCGTCGAGTGCCAGTCCCCGCTGTTCCTCGTCGTGGAGGTCTCGGCCGAAGCCGATAACCCGGTAGGCCTGTTCTTCTCCGCTCCACCGGAAGCTCCCACCACCCGCGGCTTCGCTTCGGTGCTGGCTGCGGGCCTGGATGGCGCCAAAGCAGCAGAGATTCTCGCAGTCCCGGATGACATGCCCCAGCAGCTGGGTCTGACCCGTGCGCTGTCGCCGTTGCGCATGCGCGGCATGACGGCCATGCTCGGCCGCATCAAGCGCCAGATTTCAGAGCAGCTGGCTGCCTAGGGGCGAATCCCAAGCGCCGCGCAGCACCAAATAGCAACAGAGAAGGATCCCCAGGCACGTGGGCAAGAAGAAGCAGGCCGCGTCCACCCCGGCGACCGCCGCGCTGGACGCCGCAGGTATCAGCTATGTGGCGCACAGCTACACGCATAGCGACTCGGCCGAAAGCTACGGCGCCGAAGCGGCCGAGCAATTGGGAGCCAGCGGCGACCGGGTCTTCAAGACCCTGATGGTTTCCACCGGAGCCAACGCCACCCAGGACCTGGCCGTGGCGGTGGTTCCCGTGGATTCGAAGCTGGATCTGAAGGCGATCGGCATCGCGTTGGGCACGAAGAAAGCCCAAATGGCCGACAAGGCTGCCGCGCAGCGGCGCAGCGGCTATGTCCTGGGCGGGATTTCCCCGTTCGGGCAGCGCCAGAAAACCGATACCGTCATTGATTCCAGCGCCCAGCAGTTCGAGACGATCTTCATTTCCGGAGGTCGTCGCGGTTTCAGCCTGGAGATCGCTCCGCAGGATGCAGCGAATGCGACCGGTGCCATTTGGGCGCCGATCGCCACCAGCTGATGTTTTGCTAGCCAAGCCAAGGGCCCTGCCTGCGCGCCGGCGATCCGTTGATCGTCCGCATCTCGCGGACAGGACCCTTGGCTATCTGCGGCTAAATGGTTTCGAGCAATGCCATGCGCTTGCCCAGGAAACCGGTAATCGCCTGCGCGAAACCCTGCGGATCCACATTCGGTTCCCGGGTGTGCCCGGCTTTGGAAAATGTCTTGAGCGTGACCAGGTCCGGTCGCAGCGCCGCCAGCTTCAGGCTCGGGCCGTTGGGCACGAATTCGTCATCACGGCTGTGCATGATCAGCGTTGGCAGCTTCAATTCATCCGCACGCTCCACCCAATTCAGCCGGCGCAAATTGACTGGCGCCGCTTGTCCGGTCACCCAGCGTCCCGCCTTGTTGGACAGCAGCCACTGGCCGAACAGGCCCACGGATTGCGGGATCTTGTTGGCCCGAGCCTGATGCGAAAGCACATCGACCCAATTGATGACCGGGCCAACCAGAATGAGTGAATCGATATGGCGGGCGAGCTCGCTTCGATCGGCGGTTTGCAGGCTGATGGCGCCGCCCATGGACCAGCCCATCAGGATGATCCGCTTCGCTCCGTTATCCAGTGCGAATTGGATGCCCGCTTCCACGTCATGCCATTCGGTATCACCCAGACCATAGCGTCCATCCGGCGCGCCGGGAGCCAAGCCGTCATTGCGGTAGCTCATCAGCAACGTGGTGACCCCGAGTTCGCCCAAGGCAGGCAGCGCACGGATGGTCTCATTGCGCCGGGCCCCACGGCCGTGCACGCCAATTACCCAGATGTCCACGTTGGCGGAGCCGCGCACCAGCCAGGCCGGCCCGTCTCCCCCTTCCAACGGCACCACGACATCTTCGGCATCGAAGCCCAGGTCGGAGGGATGCTCGTAGATGGCACCGGACAGGTTGCCGCGGCGCACCCCTTGGAGGGTGCCGTGGTAGACCTTCTCGATCTTGCGCGCCACCAGCCGGGGTTTGCCCGGGACCGGTTCCGGCGCGGAAAGCCGCAGGGCGCAGGAATCGAATTCGGTCAGGAAACTGCAGGGCCCGGGTTCGCTGGTATCGGAATCCTTGGTGAAATGCAGCCAGAGCTTGCCCTCGGCATCGGTGACAACTTCACGGATGATGCTGTTGCCGGTGCGGCGTTCTTCCGGGGTCACTACGCGTCGGGCGAAGTATCCGGCGAGCGCTGAGACGCTGGCGGCAACCAAGGAACCGGCGCCCAGTCCCAGTCCAACCCCAATCAGGGTTGCCGGCACTGCGCTGCGGGGTTGCAAGGTATCTACGATGTTCCGAGCCATGTTTTCATCTTTCCATGAGCAGGCCCGGGAATCATCCAGCCTGCTCAAGCGTTTTATATTGCATGAGCGATGAATCGGTAAACCAATCAGCAACATCACCAGATGAGGCGGCCGCGCGCAGCGATGTGCAGTGGCAGCAGATCCTCTCTCCCGAGGAATTCCATGTACTGCGCCAAGCCGGGACCGAACGCCCCTTCACCGGCGAGTACTGGGATACTACGACCGAGGGCGTGTATTCCTGCCGGGCCTGCGGTTCGGAACTGTTCGCGAGCACCACGAAATTCGATGCCGGCTGCGGCTGGCCCTCCTTCTTCGCGCCTTTGGCCGAGGACCGGGTGCGCTACATCAGCGATGAGTCCCTGGGCATGAAGCGAGTTGAGGTGCGCTGCGCCAATTGCGATTCGCACATGGGCCACGTTTTCGAGGGCGAAGGATTCAAGACCCCGACTGATTTGCGTTACTGCATGAACTCCTTGAGCCTGACCCTGCGCCCGGCCCAGGGCTAATGCCCTTGACGGTGGCAAGGCGTGGATCACATTTAGAGCAAGAGTTGCTTATTCACTAAGGTCTTAGCATCACCTTTTCTGTTGTTTGGGCGTAGCGTTCAAGGTAAGCACTTGAACGCTGCCCCAAACATGAAAAAGAAGGTGTATGAAATGACTCAGATTTCCTCCAAGCCAGTACCGGCCACCGACGCAGAAGTACTACAGATCGCAAACTCGCAAGCTTGGCTGAAGCTGAAGTCTGCCGCCACCGAGTTCCAGGGACTGCAGGCTCAGGACGGTTCCTTGGCCGATAGCGCTTTCGCACCGAAGGCCGTCCAACTCGTTGATTCCATCATCGAGTCGGTGCAGTCCCTGCGCCCGCACTTCGAGCACGATGCCGAATACCTCGAGCAGCTGGTCGCGGATCTGCGCCAGTGGGCCGATGCCGGCTTCGGCGTGCCCGACTTCCTCGATTCGCTGATGCAGTTCCAGCCGCAGACCCAGCGCATCGACGGCCTGC
This sequence comes from Glutamicibacter nicotianae, assembly GCF_006539525.1. Classification (GTDB taxonomy): domain Bacteria; phylum Actinomycetota; class Actinomycetes; order Actinomycetales; family Micrococcaceae; genus Glutamicibacter; species Glutamicibacter nicotianae. The sequence goes on from NZ_BJNE01000011.1 coordinate 7,401, forward strand.
TGCACCTGGTGCTTTTCCCGATGTACACGCAGAACGGCTCGACCAACCGCCACCTCGAAGCTGTACTGGTGCAGGTGATGTGGCCCGAGTTCATCGCCGACCTGGAAGCCAAGGACTACACCAACGCGCTGTTCGTGCCGCTGCGCTTCATCGACTTCACCGAAGGCTACAACACCAATTCCGCCGTGCTCTTCCCGGAGTCCGTAGCGATCCGCGAGACCCCGTCATTCACCTGGGGCGCAATCTTCCAGGATCGTGAAGCAGTGCGCTTCCGCAAGGTCCTTCAGGAAGCCAGCCGCATCACCAACCTCGAGTTGCCTGCGGACGCAGCAGAGCTGCTCAAGGACCAGCACCTGACCGAAGAAACCTTCATCATGTGGGACCTGATCCACGACCGCACCCACATGCGTGGCGACCTGCCGTTCGATCCGTTCATGATCAAGCAGCGCATGCCCTTCTTCCTGTACTCGCTGGAAGAATTGCGTTGCGATTTGACCGCGTTCCGCGAATGCATGAAGATCGCCGCGAATCCGGATTCGGATGAGAAAAGCGCCAAGATGGCCAAGCTCGTGCAGTACGCGGTGATCTTCGACCGCATCTTCCGCTTCGCCATCACCGGCTCGCGCGTGCGCAACTACGACGGCCTCGGCGGCCAGCTGCTGTTCGCCTGGATGCACCAGCACCATGTGCTGCACTGGACCGACACCAAGCTGAGCATTGACTGGGATCAGGTGCCCGAAGTGGTTGCAGCCTTGGGGGATGCGATCGACGAACTGTACTGGAAGTCCATCGACCGCCCGAAGCTGGCTCACTGGCTTGCAGCCTACGAACTGGTTTCTGCCACCGTCACCCCGAACCCCGCTTCGGTCTGGGCCAAGGGCCCGGAGGCCCTGCCGTTGACCGCACCGCTGCGCGAAATCACGGACCAGGTCATGGACGACGAATTCCCGCTGTCGATGTTCTATGAAGCACTGAACAAGAAGATGGCCTCCGTCATCGAATCGACCAAGGGCATGACCGGGGCAACGAAAATCTAGCCTTTCCTCTAGGCTGGAAAATGTGAGCAGAGAAAGCATCTCCTTGAACGAGACATCCAAATTAGTGCTCCTTGCCGGCGCTACTTCCGCCTCCGGCATTGCCAGCGCCACCGCGCTGGTTGATGCCGGAGCGCGGGTGCTTGCGGTAGGAAGCAACCAAGACCGGCTCGATGAGCGCCTGCCATTCGTCCATGCACGCTATGAATGCGATCTGGGCGACTTCGCCGCGGTCAAGCAACTGGCGCTGCAGGTCCATGAAGAGCACGGCAGCATCGATGCGCTGATCCATCTGGTCGGCGGCTGGCGCGGCGGCAAATCCATCACCGGGCAAAGTGACGAGGACTGGGAGTTCCTGCACCACAGCGTGCTGACCACCCTGCGCAACACTTCCCGCGCGTTCGTCGATGATCTGGTCTCTTCCCCCGCAGGACGCTTGGCCATCGTGAGCGCCGAAGCGGTGCTGAACCCGACCCCGTCCAATGCCAACTACGGAGCCATCAAGGCCGCCGCGGAGCATTGGGTCAATGCGATCGCCCGCCTGTTCGCCAAGCAGGCCGAAAACGCCGCCGCAGTGAGTTGGGTCGTCAAGGCATTGAGCGACAAGTCACCTGAGGAAGCCCCTTCCGGGCATACCCCGGTGCAATTCCTCGCCCAGGCCGCCGTGGACCTGCTGGAGCAGGATGCCGGCGAGTTCAATGGCGCCCGCATCGCCTTGCCCAAGGCCTGATGATTGGCCAGGACACGCACCCAGGCGCGACCTGGCATCGCACACCACTTCACCCCTTGAACCACTAAGGACCACCTCAGCATGACTTTTACCCACGACGCTTCGGTTCGCGGATTCGCTTCGGATAACTACTCGGGCGTGCACCCGCGGATCCTGGATGCCATTGCCCGCGCCAATGGCGGCCACCAGATTTCCTACGGCGAAGACCAGTACACCGAGGAACTGGGCAACGTCGCCCGCAATACTTTTGGCCCCGAAGCCCAGATCTTCCCGGTGTTCAACGGCACCGGTGCCAACGTCATCGCGCTGCAGTCGTTGCTGCCGCGCTGGGGCGCGGTCATTTGCGCATCGTCGGCGCATATCAATGTGGACGAGAACGGTGCGCCCGAGCGCATCGGCGGCTTCAAGCTGCTGCAGGTGGATACCCCGGACGGCAAGCTCACCCCGGCGCTGATCGACCAAGAAGCATGGGGCTGGGGCGACGAGCACCGCGCGCAGCCGCTGGCCGTGTCGATCACCCAGGCCACCGAGCTGGGCACGCTGTACACGCCCGAGGAGATCAAGGCCATCACCGACCATGCGCACAAGCTGGGCATGAAGGTGCATCTGGATGGCTCGCGCCTGTCCAACGCCGCGGCGTCCCTGGGCGTTCCGCTGCGCGCGCTGACCACGGATGCCGGCGTGGATATCGTCTCGCTCGGAGGCACCAAGAACGGCATCCTGCTCGGCGAGGGCATCCTGACCCTGCGCAGCGAGCTGGCCAAGGATCTGAAGTACCTGCGCAAGATGAACATGCAGCTGGGTTCCAAAATGCGTTTCATCTCCGCCCAGCTGATCGAGCTCTACGGCACCGATCTGTGGCGCGAATTGGCGAGCCATTCCAATGCCATGGCCGCCAAGCTCTCGCAGGCAGTCGAGGAAATTGATGGCGTCCAGCTGGTCTACCCCACCCAGGCCAACGGCGTCTTCGCCCAGCTGCCTACCGAAGTCAGCGATCAGCTGCGCGAGCACTTCCGCTTCTACGACTGGGACCGCGCGGCCGGCCAGGTGCGCTGGATGTGCTCTTTCGACACCACCGAGGAAGATGTTGCCGCGTTCATCGCGAAGCTGCGCGAGCTGATGGGCGCCTACGCCGCCGCATAGCATGCAGTCCCGGTCGGCGTGCCGTACCCATGCGCGGGTACGGCACGCTTAGACTCAAATTGTGACCAATGATCGCCCTGCTTCCGCCATTCCGAAGGCCTTTGCCAAGGCCCTTGACGAGTTGTCGCATGCCAAGGTGCGCAAGGAACTGAAATTCACCGAAATCCCGGCCCCCGGCAGGCTGGCTCCTTTCGCACTGGCGCTCAGCGGCGATGTGATGGATGTGGTTGCCCCCGGACACGGACCCCAGGGCCAGGAAATCGGCCGCACCCCGTTCCTGCAACCAGCCGAGCAGCTTGCCACCGGTCGCTTCATTCTCCTTTTCGACCCGGCGGGCCAAGAACTATGGAATGGCCAGTTCCGCATCGTCACCTATATTCGCGCCCGGCTGGATCATGAAATGGGCCAGGATTCCATGCTGGCTTCGGTCGCGTGGTCGTGGCTCGAAGAAGCTCTGCGCGAGCGCGACGCCGCCTACCATTCAGCAGGCGGCACCGCGACCCGCGTGATTTCCGAGTCCTTCGGCAATCTAGCCGGGGAACAAGACCACATCGATATCGAGCTGCGCGCTTCATGGTCGCCGGACTCGGATCATCTCGGCGCGCACCTGAGCGCGTGGGCAGATATGGTCTGCACTTTTGCCGGACTGCCGCCCTTGCCCGAAGGTGTGCAGCAACTGCCCCACCGCCGCCTGAGCTAGCGATCATCGCTGCGGTGGCGCCGATTAGTCCTAGAATGGAAGCATCATGCCGAATTCTGACTCTTCCGCTCCCGCATCATCCACTCCCGCCGCAGAGGCTGCCGCGCCGGTTCTGACACCGCTGGCCGCACCGCGCGACGGGATCCCCGAAGTCATCGACACCGCACCAGCGTTGCGCCGTGCAGTACGTGCCTTGGAAGCGGGCACCGGCGACTTGGCCGTGGATACCGAAAGAGCCAGCGGGTTCCGCTATGGCCAGCGCGCCTTCCTGCTGCAGATCCGCCGAGACGGCTCAGGAACATGGCTGATCGATCCGGAGACCTTGGATGACTTGGCGCCGCTGCGCGAGTTCGTCAACCAGCAGCCCTGGATCCTGCATGCCGCCACCCAGGATTTGCCCTGCCTGCATGAATTGGGCATGTCACCGACCTCGCTGTTCGACACCGAGATGGCTGGCCGCCTCGCAGGATTCCCCAGAGTTTCCCTGGGCACGATGGTCGGCGAATTGCTCGGGCTGCAGTTGGCCAAGGAGCATTCGGCCGTCGACTGGTCCACCCGCCCGCTACCCGAATCGTGGCTTAATTACGCCGCGCTGGATGTGGAAGTCCTCGAAGAGCTGCGCCAGGCCATCGCCCAGGTGCTCGAAGAGCAGGGCAAGCTGGAGTTCGCCCGACAGGAATTCGAGCATGAGCGCACGTTGCCCGACCCTGTCCCGGCAGAAACGCCGTGGCGGAAATTATCCGGCATCCATAAGCTCAAGAGCCGCCGCAACCTCGCGGTAGCCCGCGAACTGTGGATCTCGCGCGAATCCCTGGCCCAGAGCCGCGACGTGGCCCCAGGCCGGCTGATCCCGGATCGCGCCATCATGGCAGCTGTGGAGCAGCGCGCCACCAGCGTTCCGGCGCTCTTGCAGATTCCGGGGTTCCACACACGCAATGCCAAGCGCGATGCCGCGCGCTGGGTCGATGCCATCCAGCGCGGCAACAGCACCCGCGACCTGCCCGATCTGCGGGCACCCAAAAACGGTCTGCCGCACCCCCGCTCCTGGGCCGAGAAGAACCCTGATGCCGCGAACCGCTTGGAAGCTGCCAAGCAAGTGGTCAATGACGTGAGCGAGCAGTGGAACATTCCCGGCGAGAATCTGCTGACTCCCAAGTACCTGCGCGAGGTGTGCTGGAATGCACCGGCGCGGATCAGCGAAGCCAGTGTGGCGGACATGCTGGAAAACCTCGGTGCCCGCCAATGGCAGCGTGAACTGCTTTCGGACAAGCTGGCCGCGGCATTGAAGCAGGCCTGAGCGGATCCGCAGAGTAATTCGCCGAAGGTTCACCGATTCGCGGGGATCGGCAACTTGCACTTCAAGTTACTCCTGAGTAACGTATGGTTCAGGTCACAGTGATGCTGGCCACTGCCCTGTACTCCACGGGCAGCATGAACCAACCCAAGGAGCCCGACGGTGACTGCCAACGCTTCGACCGTGCGCAACAGCGCGCACCCATCGCTCGACGACCGCGATGTCGTCTTCATCGACGGGGTACGCACCCCGTTCGGCAAAGCCGGCGACAAGGGAATCTACCACGGTACCCGCGCCGATGACCTTGCCGTCAAGGCGGTACGCGGCCTGCTGGAACGCAACCCTGAAGTACCCGCCGAGAAAATCGACGAAATCTCCATCGCCGCAACCACGCAGACCGGCGACCAGGGCCTGACCTTGGGCCGCACCGTCGGCCTGCTCTCCGGCATTCCCCAGTCCGTGCCCGGCTTCGCCATCGACCGCATGTGTGCCGGGGCCATGACAGCGGTGACCGCGACCGCAGGCGGCATCGCCTTCGGCGCCTACGACGTTGTCGTCGCCGGCGGCGTGGAGCACATGGGCAACCACCCCATGGGCGCCGGAGCCGACCCGAACCCGCGTTTTCTCTCCGAGCGCATCGTCGACCCTCAGGCATTGAACATGGGCAATACCGCAGAGAACCTGCACGACCGCTTCCCGGCGATCACCAAGGAACGCGCCGACCGGTACGCCGTCGCATCCCAGGCAAAGCTGGCCAAGGCCTACGAGAACCAGCAGATCCAGGCGGACCTGATCCCCGTGGCCGCCAAGCGCCCGGGCGAAGGCTGGGCCGTGAACACGGTTGACGAGCCTCCGCGGCCGGGAACCACCATGGAATCGCTGGCCGAATTGCGCACCCCATTCCGCGCCCATGGACGCGTGACCGCAGGCAACGCGGCCGGCCTGAACGACGGCGCCACCGCCGCCCTGCTGGCCAGTGGCGCCGCAGTGCGCGAACTGGGCTTGGAACCGAAGATGCGCATGGTCTCCTTCGCCTTCTCCGGCGTGGAACCGGATGTGATGGGCTACGGACCGGTTCCGTCCACCGAAAAAGCCCTGGCCAAGGCCGGCCTGGGCATCAACGACATCGGCCTGTTCGAAATCAACGAGGCCTTCGCCGTCCAGGTGCTCTCCTTCCTCGACTACTACGGAATCGACCAAGACGATGAGCGGGTGAACCGCTACGGCGGGGCCATCGCGGTGGGCCACCCGCTGGCCTCCTCCGGCGTGCGCCTGATGTCCCAGCTGGCCCGCCAGTTCTCCGAGGACCACTCGGTGCGCTACGGCATCACCACGATGTGCATCGGCCTGGGCATGGGCGGCACAGTGATCTGGGAAAATCCAAACCACGCGGACTTCGGCAGCAAGGCATAAGGAAGAGACAATGACTGCATTGAGCAAAGATTTCCAGACTGTCGCGCAGCTGATGCACGACGAGACCGTCACCCACTCCTACGTGAAGGATGTGGCACTGCCCAGCGGCAAGACCATGGCGCTGCTGACCCTGGACAACGGGCTGGACCACAAGAAGCCGACTACGCTCGGGCCCAACGGCCTGCTGGAATTGCGCGCTGCGCTTGAAGTCCAGGCAGAACGCGCGAAGAACGGCGAGATCCACGCACTGGCGATCACCGGCAAGCCATTCTTCCTGGTCGCCGGTGCCGACCTGTCGGCCGTCACCCGCCTGAGCGAACCGAGCCAGGCCACGGCCATGGCTTCGCTGGGCCATTACACCTATGAGCTGCTTGCCGATTTGGGCGTCCCCACCTTCGCCTTCATCAACGGCCTGGCGCTCGGCGGCGGCCTGGAAATCGCACTGGCCTGCAACTACCGCACGGTCAGCACCACCGCCGGCGCGCTGGGCTTGCCGGAAGGCTTCCTCGGCCTGATCCCGGGTTGGGCCGGCGTCTACCGCCTGCCACGCCTGGTCGGCCCGGAGAACGCGCTGAAGGTCATGATCGAGAACCCGCTGAACAACAACCGTACGCTCTCCGGTCCGGCCGCCGCGAAGATGGGCGTTGCCGATGCCCTATTCGAATCGGCCGACTTCATCGAGCATTCAATTGCCTTCGCTGACGGCGTCATCTCCGGAACCACCGAGGTCAAGCGCCCCAACGCCGTTGACCCCAGCGATCCCGAAGTTGCCCGCCGCTGGCTTGAGGCGGCCGATGCCGCCGAGAAGTTCGTCGACGCAAAGCTTTCCGGTGCGGCCCCCGCGCCGTACAAGGTGCTTGAGGTCTTCCGCCGGGGCCTGGCCATCTCGCAGCAGGAGTCGGCCGCCCTTGAGGTCGAAGCATTGACCGGGCTGATGCGCACCCCGCAGTTCCAGAACACCGTGTACGCCTTTCTGGACCTGGTCCAGAAGCGCGGAAAGCGTCCGGCCGGCGCACCGGATCCCAAGCTCGCCCGCCCGGTCACCAAGGTGGGCGTCGTCGGCGCCGGCCTGATGGCCAGCCAGCTGGCCCTGCTGTTCGTCCGCCGGCTGAACGTGCCGGTGGTGATCACCGATCTGGATCAATCGCGGGTGGACAAGGGACTGGCCTACATCCACGGCGAGATCGACAAGCTGCACGCCAAGGGCCGGATGAGCCAGGATGCGGTGAACCGCACCAAGGCCCTGGTTACCGGCTCGGTCACCAAGGAGGCATTCGCCGATGCCGATTTCGTCATCGAGGCAGTCTTCGAAGAACTGAGCGTGAAGAAGCAGGTTTTCGCAGAGGTAGAGGCAGTGGTCTCCCCCGAGTGCATCCTGGCGACCAACACCTCCTCGCTCTCGGTCACCGAGATGGGGCGCGACCTTGAGCACCCAGAACGCCTGGTCGGCTTCCACTTCTTCAACCCGGTCGCAGTGATGCCGCTGCTGGAAATCGCCGCCACCGAATGGACCAGCGATTCCGCGCTGTCCACCGCGTTCGTGCTGGGCAAGAAGCTGAAGAAGACCGCGGTGAAAACCAAGGATTCCGCCGCGTTCGTGGTCAACCGCGTCCTGCTTCGCCTGATGAGCGAAGTTCAGGCAGCTTTCGATGAGGGCACCGACGCGAAGACAGCTGACTCGGCACTGGCCCCAATGGGCCTGCCGATGACCCCGCTGACCCTGTTGGCCATGGTGGGCCTGCCGGTCGCGCAGCACGTCAACGAGTCGCTGAACGCCGCTTTCGGCGATCGCTTCACCATCTCGGGGAATCTGCAGAAGCTGATCGATGCAAAGATCACGACCCTCTGGGTCAAGGACGAGGCAGGCAACCAGGTGCTCAACCCTGAAGCTGAAAAGCTGATGTCCTTCGGCGATCAGCCCTCGACCGGAGAACAAATCCTGGCCCGTGTCCAGGACGCGCTGGCCGAAGAAATCGGACTGCTGCTGGATGAAGGCGTCGTTGCCGAAGCCGCCGACGTTGACCTGTGCATGATCACCGGTGCCGGCTGGCCGATGCACCTGGGCGGCATTACCCCGTATCTTGACCAGGTTGGCGCCTCCGAACGCGTCAACGGCAAGAAGTTCAACGGCTAGTACCCAACCGGCCGTTTTTGGTTGCATCGCTTTTCCCTGGGCGCTGGAACCAGGCAAGGAGCCGAGACTCTTCCCCATCGGGAAGCTGGTCTCGGCTCCTTGCTGTCTTGAAGATGCGCGAACCCCGTACAGCTGGATCCGCTGTACGGGGCTCGCGCGTTCTGAGGAGCTGCGCCTGCTAGCAGCTAGATGATGTCCTCGCCGTTGCGACGGGCTTCCAGCCATTCCTGGATGAAACCCCTGCTGATGAAGAACAGCACTCCTGCTACGATCGCTGGCCATACCAGCACATACAGGCTCAAGAAAAACGCCGTCATTATTTGCCTCCCAGGCTCTGTGCGTCGCGTCCGGCTTCTGCGGTTTCGGCTTGCGCCTCAACTACGTCGAAGTCGCCGGTGCGTATCGCGATCACATCGAAGTCGAATTCCATCTTGGATCTGAAGGACATGAGGTAGCAGACGATGGTACTGACCGAGTAGGCCACCAGCGACGCGCTCAAGGTGGTGTAATCGCGGAGGAAACCGAAGGCGAACGGAGCGCTGCCCAGGATTGCCACGACTCCGACAATCTTGGCGACGCGCAGGCCGAAGAAGCCGAAGCTCATCAATGCCAGGACCACGCCGATGCCAATCACCGCGAGCAACTCGATCAGGAATCCGGTGATGCCGTTGATTGGGATCAGTTCGAAGCGAACCGGGATGAAGATCGCCAGGGCAACCAGTACCGAGACGGTGAAGGCCTTGTTCGTGACCTTCTTCCAGTAGAAGCTGGCCAAAACCGGGAATACCAGTGCGCCCCAAAGGGCACCAACGAAGACCAGCAGGTCCAGGATATTCAGCTGCATGCTCGCGAAAGCGACTGCCAGGGCCGTGGCAACGACCATGGTCGCACGTCCAATGAGCAGCATCTTCTTCGGATCAGCCTTGTCCTTGCCGGCGACGTTCTGCCCGTATACGTCAGCCATCATGATCGAAGACAGTGCCGCCAAGTCAGAGTCGGCTGTGGAGGACAGCGCACCAATAATCATGATGAAGAACAGCGCCAGCAGAACACCGGGCAGGTAGCTGGCTGCCATCTCAGGAATGAGGTTGTTCATGTCGCCACCGGATGGCTCGAATCCGAGGTACAGGGCCAGCACACCGAGCATGCCCACGCCGATGACCATCGCGCCGTATCCGACGGTTGCGGTGATGAACGTCGGCTTGATCAGGTCCTCGCGCACTGCGAACAGACGCTGGGCAATGGTCTGGTTGCCGATTGCGTAGGCCAGTACCGCGGCAATATACGGTGCGCCCTGGCCCAGGAATGCTTCGGAAGAGAAGAAGTTGGACTGCTGCGGGGTCAGGTTGCTTGCGCCGGTTTCGAACGCGGCCGGGAAGCCTGCGGCAAAGAAGATGACTGGCACGATAATCGCCACGGCGCCGAGCATCGCAACGACCTGGAGAAAGTCGGTCAGCACCGAAGCACGGAACCCGGACCACAGGGTGTAGAGCAGAACGCCACTGGCGACGGCCAGCACGCCCTGGATGAAGTTGAAGGGCGAGAGCATCGAGATCAATACGCCGCCGGCAATGAAGTTGGACATCAGGGAGATGACCGAACCGACAATATTGGATCCGGCCAGCATCAGCTGGCTGGAGCGGCCGTGGCGTGCGTGCATGACCTCGGCGAGGGTGTGCGCGCGTGGCGCGACCTTGCGGATCCGCTTGCCGAATGGGTAGATGAACAGAATCATCAACGCACCCCAGAGACCGTAGTGGATGGGGCCGGAGATTCCGTAGGTGTAGCCGGACGTGGCCGAGGCATACATCGACGAAGCCCAAATCCACGTCGCGGTCATACTCGCAGCAGAAATGCCGAATCCGATTTTATTTCCCGCCGTCATGTAATCGTCGGCGTTTTCCTTCTTTTTCCCGATCCGGGTGGAAATTAAAAAGGTTCCTCCGTAGAAGATCACCAAAAGCAAGACAACAGTTAGGGCGCTGAATTGCACGATTTCGTTATCCACGCGCCACCTCCCTCTTTTAGACAGTGATGAGATCCGCGCCGGGAGCTATTTGCTCAACCGGCGACTTGTCCTGCACGTCTTCCCGCGAGATGTCATCGCAAGGGGTAAATTTCAGCTGACGCGCACAAGCCCCTGGGCCCATGAATCACTTCCCTACACTCAAGTTTCGTTCGTTTCTCATTCGTATCGTTCATCCCTGGTAACGGGGAGCACCACCTTCTGGATTCACTCCAGAACCTGGTGTTTTGGCTTCACAACGTGAATCCAGACCCCTGGCTCGCCTGCATCTCGCTTGCGACTATCCAGCCTTGCGCGTAACGGCGCTTCGGGTCAGTACAGGCATGGCATTCGCATTGGCGAATACAGCCTGTTTTCCATCGGAGGACTGCTACCTGGAACTCAACACGCGATCACCGCGCGGAGTATCTCGGTCGGCATCAATATGCCTGACAGGTGAACAGTTAAAGCACTCTCCGAAAATGTTAGCTTCAACTAGCTATCCAAATATTAGCATGAATGTAAAGATATCCGAACTATCAGCCGCCAGGCAGTGAGCCAGCCGACCAGCCCGCCAAGCGTGAACCAAGCCATTCAAATCAATCCATCTCCTGCATCAATTACCGGACGGCGTTCATTCGCGCGTAACGTCGCGCACGAAAACAGGAAAACCTCAGCAGGAAAATATCTAGATTTGGCCACTTCCAGCCCAACTGCAAGGCGGCATTGCGACGAAGCTCCACGCGCAGGTAAAACCCCACCTAGATTACTAACCATGGGCAGAACACAGGGCTCAAGCCGCATCCAACGAGACCGGCCCCCAACGGCCCACACTGTGAATTCGACGCTGATGCATAAATATGCATAAGGTTCGATAGCCGGATAGGTGAACGGCAAATGAACAGCGCCTTTGCCGGTTGCATTCCACGAACGCGGCGATCGCCAAGCACGGGCGTTCGGCACTTAGCGCCAGCACAGAGATCTCTGCCAGAATGGGATCATGACTGACATTGCCCGACCAGCCCGCCGCACATTCATGTGCGCTTCGGCAGCACTTGGTTCCGCCGCTCTTCTGACCGCCTGCGGTGATGGACATTCTGAAGCAGACACCCCCGAGGCATTGCCGATCCCGGAACCAACCGGCAAAGGACAGGCGCTCATGAAGACGAAGGATCTGCCCGTTGGATCACGCGCCTTGGCACCGGCCAAGGATCCGTCCGGAAAGGATGTCGGCATTCTGCTTTTCCGCAAGGATGAGAAGACCGTATTGGCGTACTCGAACGTTTGCACCCATCAGGGTTGCGCGGTAACCCCTAAATCCAGCAAAGAAGATTTCTACTGCGCCTGCCACGGCTCACGATTTGCACCCGCTGACGGAACCGTAACCGATGGTCCAGCTATCGCTGCCTTGCCACGATACGCTGCGGCAATTCAAGGCGACGACATCATCGCCTACGTCACCGCCGCAGAGTAGTTTCCCAGCTCTAATCAAGCGCGAAGGGCTGAACCCCACAGGGTTCAGCCCTTCGCGCTTGGCCCAGATGCCGCTAGAACAAGGCAACCTTTTCCGGACCCGGGAAGAGCTCGTCCATCTGGGCCCGCTCGGTCTCCGTCGGAACCCAGCGAACGGCAGCGGCGTTGGCGCGTATCTGCTCGGGACGAGTAGCGCCCGCAATCACCGAGGCCACAGGCGACTGCCCGGCCAGCCACGAGAACGCCAATTCGACCGGCGTCAGATCCCGTTCGGCAGCGAAGGCATTGAACCGGTCCAGCTGCTCGAAATCGCTGGTTTCCACCAGGTGCTGGCGAGCATGCGTCAGGCGGGTGCCCTCCGGGGCATGCCCCTTGGAGTACTTGCCGGTCAGCAGCCCGTTCGCGAGCGGGAAATAGGGCAAAACACCCAGGTCGAATTCACGAGCAGCCGGCAGCACTTCGAGTTCCGCGCGGCGGTCAATCAGGTTGTAGTGGTTCTGCGCCGAAATGAAGCGTTCGGTTCCCAACTCACGGGCGACGTACTCCGCCTGGGCAATTTGCCAGCCGGAGCGGTTCGAATGGCCGATATAGCGAACCTTGCCGCTAGACACCAGATCATCCAGGGCCCGCAAGGTTTCCTCAATAGGGGTCTTCGCATCCGGCGTATGGAACTGGTACAGGTCGATGTAGTCAGTTCCCAGTCGCTTGAGCGACGCTTCGACCGCTCTGACAATATAGCGGCGCGAGCCTCGTGCGTTGAAGTCCGGTCCGTTCACGCCCTGCATATCCATGCCGAACTTGGTGGCCAGCACGATGTCCTTGCGTGCAGGACCCAGCGCCTTGCCGAGGCGGATTTCGGAAAGCCCCGGTTCCTTGCCATAGATGTCCGCGACGTCGAAGAGCGTGATGCCCGCATCGAGGGCCGCCTTGATCACTGCGTCGGTTCCTTCCTGGGATTCCGTTGCAGTACCTGCGCGGCCAAGGTTGTTGCAGCCTAGCCCGACGACGGAAACGCTCAGGCCGCTGCGGCCTAGCTGACGGAATTCCATGGACACCTCATCTGTTGGTTTGCTCATCCGCTTCACTGAGCGACGTTATACCCCTAGGCTATCTGGTAGGTACATGTGCTCAACATTTCACGGCACAATTCACTGCATTGCATATTTATCCATTAGGATGGAAACATGTCTAAAGTTCTTACCAATCTCCCTGTAGGCGAGCGCGTCGGTATCGCGTTCTCCGGTGGCCTCGACACCTCGGTCGCAGTAGCCTGGATGCGCGACAAGGGCGCCATTCCTTACACCTACACTGGCGACCTCGGCCAGTACGACGAGCCAGATATCGATGCAGTACCTGGCCGTGCGCTGGAGTACGGTGCAGAGAACTCCCGCCTGGTTGATTGCAAGCCTGCCTTGGTTGAAGAAGGCTTCGCAGCACTCGCCTGCGGCGCTTTCCACATCCGCACCGGCGGCAAGACCTACTTCAACACCACCCCGCTGGGCCGCGCCGTCACCGGCACCCTGCTGGTTCGCGCCATGCGCGAAGATGGCGTGGACGTCTGGGGCGACGGTTCGACCTACAAGGGCAACGACATCGAGCGCTTCTACCGCTACGGCTTGATGGCCAACCCGAAGCTGCGCATCTACAAGCCATGGCTGGATCCGAACTTCGTTGCAGAACTCGGCGGCCGCCAGGAAATGTCCGAATGGCTGCAGGAACACGGTTTCCCATACCGCGACTCGGCTGAAAAGGCCTACTCGACCGACGCCAATATCTGGGGCGCGACGCATGAGGCGAAGACCCTGGAACTGCTCGACAGCTCCATCGAATCCGTTGAGCCGATCATGGGCGTGAAGTACTGGGACGAAAGCGTCGAGATCAAGACCGAAGACGTTTCGATTTCCTTCGTCGCCGGCCGCCCGGTGGCCATCAATGGCAAGGAATTCACCGATCCGGTGGCCCTGGTCAACGAAGCAAACATCATCGGTGGCCGCCATGGCTTGGGCATGAGCGACCAGATCGAGAACCGCATCATCGAGGCCAAGTCCCGCGGCATCTACGAAGCACCTGCAATGGCGCTGCTGTACATCGCCTACGAACGCCTGGTCAACGCGATCCACAACGAAGACACCGTGGCCAGCTACCACAACGAAGGCCGCCGCCTGGGCCGCCTGATGTACGAAGGCCGCTGGCTGGACCCGCAGGCCCTGATGCTGCGCGAATCGCTGCAGCGCTGGGTCGGCTCGGCCATCACCGGTACCGTGACCATCCGCTTGCGCCGCGGCGACGACTACACCATCCTCAACACCGAGGGCGAGAACCTGAGCTACCACCCGGACAAGCTGTCCATGGAGCGCGTAGGAGATGCAGCCTTCGGCCCGGTTGACCGCATCGGACAGCTGACCATGCGCAACCTGGACATCGCCGACTCCCGAGGCCGCTTGGAACAGTACGCCAACATGGGACTGGTCGGCGGCACCACCGCCAAGCTGGTCGGCTCGCTGGAAGCCGGCGGAGCCGACGCGATCGTGAACGCTACCCAGGTCGACAGCGACGATCTGGCTACCGACCGCGCTATCGAGTCTGCTGCCTTCGACGCAGGCACCGACTAAGCTCGCGGGCTCACGCCCCAAGCGCTGAAAAGCTCGGGCGGGTCCTTCCTTGACCGGAAGGATCCGCCCGAGCTTTTTCTTGTGCAGGAGGCCAGGGCACTGTCCGGTTTGCAGCCGGGCGGCAGGGGCTTAGAGGGGCCAGGCCGTTGAGCGCGGCCAGGGAGTGCAGGGCCATGATGAACCCGACCAGCGGGAGGAACCTGAGGATTCCGTGCACCACAGTTCCCACACGGGTGTCCTTGGCCCTCAGCTTCACCGCTTCATCCGTCCACCAAGTGGCCAGCGTGATGACGGTGGCGATCAACGCGATTTGCTCCTCGGGCAGCGTCATCGTCTTGGCCATCACGATCCCGGCAGCGAACCCGATCAGCACCTGGGCAGCAGGCCACAGCATCGGACGCAACGTGCGCTGGAGCTTGGAGCGCCCGACGCCCCAAGGCTAGGCCTCGATCAGCTGCAGCAGCGGGCTGACCGCGATGGTGAAGCCGACCAGGGAGACCAGACGCAGCACCAGCCGGATGCGGGCGCCGGAAGTGGTGTTCGGTGCTGGCAGGCGGAAACCCTGCTCGACGATCCAGGCTGCGATCACCACGATAACGCCAGCCAGAGCCAGCTGCGCGTGGCCGGTCCCGGAGAACAGCGAGGTGATGCCGATGCCGATAATGACGCCAACGCAGGCCTGGAACACCAGGTGCAGCGGTGTGCGGGTTGCGCCCATCCGCGGCGCCTTACGCTGAGCGCCAGGGGTTTCGTCCCGGTCTTCTTGTGGAATCATTTCTCCTTGTATCCTGCTCGTTCAAACCTGCGCCTTCGCTGCACTGCGCGAAGGCGCCAAATCCTTGGACAGCAGCACGCCGCTGCCGCCGCTGAAAACCACGGTACCCAGCTGCGCAGCCCGGGCCCCTTCCTCGAAGCCCAGGGAGCGGTGGAGCGCCAATGACGCGGCGTTCTGCGCATTGACCACGCACCATGCGCTCGAAGCGCGCTGGGCAATCCAGTCCAGCCGTGCTTCCGTCAGGCTCCGACCCACTCCCCGGTGCCGGCATCCGCGGGCAACCTCGATCCCAGCCAGGTAATAACCAGCTGGAGCTGTTGCATCAGCTGGTTCCCACCAATGGGCACGGGACCAGCCAAGCAGTTGGCCATCCAGGTTCTTGATGACCAGCTGGCACTCTCCGCTCCCCCACAGTTCAGGTTCTGCGTGGCGCCCCAAGCTTTGGGACAGTCTGCGTATGGCCGGGTGGTCCACTGCCCGCATCGGTTGCGGCGCGGGAATGCCCAGTCCCATCTGCGCCTAGTCGATGGACATGGGCTTTGACGGCATTGGGTGGGCCATCTTCAGCTTGTTCACTTCAGCGTAGGGTGCGACGCCGATGCTCATCTTGGTGAAGTCCAGCTTCGCTTCGCGGATGCACGTCTTGATCGCCGCAACTGCCAGTTTTGGCGCTGGAGAGAGTACCCTGATGTTCAGCTTGCGGTTGCCGAAATCGCTGGATTCCACGGTGCCCAGTCCGCGCCAGGCCAGGTGGCCGGTCAATGCTTCCTTGGCTTTCTTTTCAAGGTAGTGGTCACGCTCGGTGCCGTTGGCCGACTTCAGCGCATACTGGACGATCACCCACGACTGGTCTTCCGCTTCGATTTCCTTGTAGCCAGCTTCTGCGCAGGCTTCCATGAAGCCGGCGAACAACTCGTCCGCGCGATCGTTGTCGACGTCCTGCACATCGCTGGTTTGCGACATATGGCCAACGGAGCCGTGGTTGATCACGAACTGGCCCAGTTCTTCGTTCTCGAACTGCTGGAACCACGCCTCGCGGAAATGCAGTACGTTCTTCTCATCCAAACGGTAGGTGCGAACAATCGCCATAGGTTTTCCCTTTTCAGGTCAGTGAATCATTCAAGTATGAAATTCTTGGACAGCTTCAGGCTGTCGCGAGGTCCGCGACTTTAGCTAACCATGATTCCCGATGTGCATGGTTGAACGGAGGCGAATTCTTCGCCACGGATTCCAAGAGCTTCTCGCTGGTATCGCGAACTGAATCCTGGAGCTTTTGCGGATATCCCATCGACAGCGCGTGATCTGCGAACTCGTCCTCGTCATCAAGGAATGTGCCTTTGCTCCGGGAACGGATAACATCCAGATCCAGGTCAATGGAGTTGATTTCCCACGCATCGCGTTTCATCTGCAGCCAACCGACATTGCTGGACAGGTCAATGTAGACATCGAAATCCTCTGAGGCATCCGAATACATCGTGGCGACCCAGTCTCCACGATGCGGGATCAGGCACAACGCGTTGGTGGCAGCCAGGTGGGCGGTGCCAGGACGAGCGACCAGGGAACCGGCCGGCTGATGCAGCCAATGGCCGAATTCGTCCTGCCCGAGGTAGAAGCCCGGGACAACCCAGTGCGGACTCCCGTCGAACTTCCACGCGCGCGCGACAACGAGCGCGCCGAAGCCGATGTTCTCAGGGCTGCGGGGCAGATCTGCCGGGCAACCTCTCAAGGTGCTCACAGCTTCGGGATCTGCCCGGTGGGCAGGTCCTGGCCAGGCAGCGGGCGGGCGAAAGGCACCTTGGTACCGAGCACCTGTGCGAGCGTATCGCGGGCTACCTGCTTGGCGGTCAATCCGACGCGTTCAAGCACCTCTCCACGGGTGCCGTGAGCCAGGAATTCCGTAGGCAGGCCCACTTCGTTCAACGCGGTGTCCACCCCTGCGGCACGCATCTCGGTGCGCAGGCGCGAACCGACGCCTCCGGCACGCACGCCGTCCTCAATGCACACCACGATGCGGTGGCGGGCAGCCAGGGAAATCACCGACTTCGGCATCGGCAGAACCCAGCGCGGGTCGACGACGGTGACCGACACACCCTGGCTGTTCAGGCGCTGGGCAACATCCAGCGACAGCTCGCTCATGGCACCGACCGAAACGATCAGGACATCCGGCGCCGACCGGTCCCCCAGCCGGGCCAGCACGTCCACGCCATCAGGCAGGCGATCCACGGCTTCCACCGGCTCTCCCACCGAGCCCTTGGAGAACCGCACGACGCTCGGCGCATCGTCGATATCCAGGGCTTCGCGCAGTTCTTCGCGCAAGCGGTCCGCATCGCGCGGTGCGGCCAGGTGCAGGTTGGGCACGATCTGGGTCAGCGCCATATCCCACATGCCATGGTGGCTGGCACCGTCCGGGCCGGTGACTCCTGCACGATCCAGCACGATGGTGACTCCGGCCTTGTGCAGGGCCACGTCCATCAGCAACTGGTCGAAGGCGCGGTTCAAGAAGGTCGCGTAGACGCAGACGACAGGATGCAGGCCGCCGAAGGCAAGGCCTGCCGCGGTGGTCATGGCGTGCTGTTCGGCGATGCCAACGTCGATCACGCGGTCGGGGTGCTCCTGGGACATCTGCTTCAGGCCCACCGGCTGCAGCATAGCACCGGTGATCGCCACGATGTCCTCGCGCTCATTGGCCACGGCGGCGATTTCCTCGCCGAAGACGCTCGTCCAGCTTTGCGCACTGGGCTTGGACACTGGCAGTCCGGTGACCGGATCGATTACGCCAACCGCGTGGAACTGGTCAGCCTCATCGGCGCGGGCCGGGGCGTACCCATGGCCCTTCTCGGTCAGGGCGTGGACCAGCACCGGGCCGGCGTACTGCTTCGCCTGCTGCAGCGCCTCTTCTACGGCACGCTGGTTGTGCCCATCGATCGGGCCGATGTACTTCAGGCCAAGGTCTTCGAACAATCCCTGCGGAGCCCACCAGTCCTTGATGCCCTTCTTGGTGGCATGCAGAGACTTGTAGGTGAAGTCGCCGATGGGACCCGAGCCCTTGAGCTTGACTTTGAGCTTGTCCATGGCGTTCTCGTACGCGGGGTGGGTGCGGAACTTGTCCAGCTGCTGGCGCAGGCCGGAAAGCTGGTTGGCCAGGCCGCCGATGGTCGGGGCGTAGGAGCGGCCGTTGTCGTTGACCACGATGACCGCTTTGCGGTCCTTGTCGGCAGCGATGTTGTTGACCGCTTCCCAGGCCATGCCGCCGGTCAGGGCGCCATCGCCGACCAGCGCCACGGCGTAGCGGTCATTGTGATTCATCAGCTTGTTCGCGCGGGAAATGCCGTCAATCCATGACAACGAAGAGGAGGCATGGGAGGACTCGACAACGTCGTGTTCCGATTCACCGCGGTCGGGGTAGCCGGACAGCCCGCCTTGCTGGCGCAGGGTCTCGAAGTTCTGGCGTCCGGTCACCAGCTTGTGCACGTACGACTGGTGCCCCGTGTCGAAGACGATGGAATCGGTGGGGGAATCGAAGACGCGGTGGATGCCCAGGGTCAGTTCGATCACGCCGAGGTTCGGGCCCAGATGCCCGCCGGTCCGTGCGACATTGTCGATGAGGAAACTGCGGATTTCCTCTGCCAAGTCGCCGAGCTGTTCAAGGGTAAGCGCCCGCAGGTCGCTTGGTTTCTTGATGGTCTTCAGTAAAGACACGTTCATCCCCTTCACAAATTCGCCGACGATAGGCTGGAAAGCCCATGCGAAATACCCAGTTTACCGCGTCCAAGGCTTCTTTCATTATCCGCCAACGTTCCTGCTGGTGCTAATTTCCCGGCAATGACGTTCGCTACCCTGCCGGGTCAAGGCATGCGCTTTAGCTGGTTCATGCCTGCGCCAGCGTTTCGGCCAGCATCTGGAGCCCCTGGGCTTCGAAGTCCCTGTCGCCAACTTGGTGAGCCCAGACTGCCGTTCCAAGTCCCTCGCGCAATTGCATGATCCGCCAGGCTTCGCCTTCCCGTGGATCGTGGCCATATCCCTGGAGAAAAGCGGCTTCCAAATCTGGACGCACCCTCCACTGCTGGACAGCCAGCCGGGCCAGGTCGCTGGCAGCTGGGCGGAATTCGAAGCGGCCGAAGTCGATAACTCGCAGTTCGCCTTGATCGGCCAGCCAATTGCGCGGTTGCCAATCCCCGTGGGTCGGCACCAAGACGGCTGGTTGCGGTTCATAGCTTCTGAGCATCTGCTCGATCTGCCGGCAAGCCGCTGGCTCGATCCGATGTTCGCGTTCCAGGAGCACGAGAAACTTCTGCGTCAGCCGAGCTTCATAGCCGGGATCCAGGCATTGCGCTTGCGAATGCAGCAGCTTCAGCGCCGCGCCGGCCTGACGATGGAACTCCGGGTCGAATTCATATTCCCTGCCCGCACTGAGCTCGCCTGGCTGGAAGTCCAGAATCATCAAGCGCAAGGAATCGCTGGCGTGCAGCAGCTTGGCTGCTTTCCCGGCTTCTATCAGCGGCCCCGTGTAGCGGCGGTGCGCCAGCAGCTCACGCACTATGTGGTGGTTCTCTTCTCCCCCGGTCTTGGCCACGACGTGCTTCATCCCCGCCTGCA
Organism: Glutamicibacter nicotianae; assembly: GCF_006539525.1. Classification (GTDB taxonomy): domain Bacteria; phylum Actinomycetota; class Actinomycetes; order Actinomycetales; family Micrococcaceae; genus Glutamicibacter; species Glutamicibacter nicotianae. Next base: position 27,310 of record NZ_BJNE01000011.1, read on the forward strand.
GGTGCAGCACTTTGGAGTCGCCAAGATTCCACGACATGTCGGCTACAACCTCGACGTCACCCAGCCACTGCCGTATCCGTTGCGCGTGTGGTGCTGGCACCAAGGCATCAAGGCTCAGCGCATTCATCGCTGGCGTCCGTGCCGGAACGTGCTGGCCCCAGATTGACGAGGAGACGGGCGATTCGCCGCCAGATCTTCCATGCAACCTCCATGACTGGTATTTTTCCTGAGCCTAGCAAGGATTGTTCTCCAGGCCCCTGCGGCTCGCTAGGCTTGTCGCATGGAAGCATCGCAACGCTCGGGCCAAACCGCCGCTCGTTACTCGCAGGTGGCCGAGGCGTATATCGATCTGTTCGGTTCACCGGAGCAGGCGGTGGCTGAGGACCGGGAACTGATTGCGGCGTGGGCCGCACAGCTGCACGGACCAGTCCTGGACGCTGGCTGCGGTCCCGGGCATTGGACGCAGTTCATTGCCGATGGCAATCGGCCGGCCACCGGCGTCGACTTGGTGCCGGAGTTCTTGGACTTCGCACGGCGCACCTTCCAGCAGCCCGATTTCCTGCATGCTGATCTGGCGCACCTGCCATTCGACGACGAGCAGTTTTCCGGGGTGCTCGCTTGGTACTCGGTGATCCATGCTGCCCCGGCAGATCTTCCACCCATCTTGGACGAGTTGGCCCGCGTGCTCCAGCCTGGCGGGAAGCTGCTGCTCGGCTTCTTTGCCGGGGACCAGCTGGAAGTCTTTGGCCATCAGGTCGCCCCCGCCTGGTATTGGCCGCCCGTGGAACTGGGCGAGATCCTCGAACAGTCGGGCTTTGGCGTGCTGGAAGGTGCCACTCGCACCCGGCCTGCTGCCCGCACCCATGGCCATCTGAGCGCACACAAGCGTGCTTAAATGACCTGAGACCCAAGGCAATTGCCTTGGGTCTCAGGTCTTCGCGCGATGCGGAGCTACTTAGAGATTCGCTTCGACCGTAGTCGAGGTGGATCTGCTAGTTGGCAGCGGCGATCTGGCGCAGCACGTACTGCAGGATGCCACCATTGCGGTAGTAGTCGGCTTCACCTGGGGTGTCGATGCGCAGAACGGCGTCGAACTCGGTTACCTTGCCGTCTTCAGCGGTGGCGGTAACCTTCAGGGTCTTCGGGGTGGTGCCGTTGTTCAGCTCGGTCACGCCGGAGACTGCGAAGGTCTCGGTACCGGTCAGACCCAGCGAATCAGCGGATTCGCCCTCTGGGAACTGCAGTGGCAGAACGCCCATGCCGATCAGGTTCGAGCGGTGGATGCGCTCGAAGGACTCGGTGATGACTGCCTTGACGCCCAGCAGTGCGGTGCCCTTGGCAGCCCAGTCACGCGAGGAGCCCGAACCGTATTCCTTGCCGCCCAGAACGACCAGCGGGGTGCCGGCAGCCTTGTAGTTCTCTGCAGCGTCGTAGACGTACGCCTGCGGAGCACCTTCCTGGGTGAAGTCGCGGGTGAAGCCGCCCTCGACGCCGTCCAGCAGCTGGTTCTTGATGCGGATGTTGGCGAAGGTGCCGCGGATCATGACTTCGTGGTTGCCACGGCGCGAGCCGTAGGAGTTGAAGTCCTTGCGATCCACGCCGTTCTCGATCAGGTAGCGGCCAGCCGGGGTTTCCGACTTGAACGAACCGGCAGGCGAGATGTGGTCGGTGGTGACCGAGTCGCCCAGCTTCAGCAGCACGCGGGCGCCGCTGATGTCCTGGACTGGCTGAGGCTCAGCGGTCATGCCCTCGAAGTACGGTGCCTTGCGTGCGTAGGTCGACTTCTCGTCCCATGCGAAGGTCGAACCCTCTGGGGTGTCCAGTGCCTTCCAGCGTGCGTCGCCCTCGAAGACTCCGTCGTAGCCCTTGGCGAACATTTCCTTGTCGATCGACGAGTCGATGATCTCCTGGACCTCGACTGGCGATGGCCAGATGTCCTTCAGGAAGACATCGTTGCCCTCGGCGTCCTGGCCCAGTGCGTCGGTCTCGAAGTCGAAGTCCATGGTGCCAGCCAGGGCGTAGGCGATGACCAGTGGCGGGGAAGCCAGGTAGTTCATCTTCACGTCCGGGTTGATGCGGCCTTCGAAGTTGCGGTTGCCCGAGAGCACTGCGGTTGCTGCGAGGTCGTTGGCCTGGATGGCCTCGGAGATCTCGGTGTCCAGCGGGCCGGAGTTGCCGATGCAGGTGGCGCAGCCGTAGCCGACCACGTAGAAGCCGAGCTTCTCCAGGTATGGCAGCAGGCCGGACTTCTCGTAGTACTCGGTGACAACCTTCGAGCCTGGGGCGACCGAGGTCTTGACCCATGGCTTGGAGGTCAGGCCCTTGTCAGCGGCGTTGCGAGCCAGGACGGCTGCGGCCAGCATGACCGAAGGGTTCGAGGTGTTGGTGCACGAGGTGATCGAAGCGATCGAAACCAGGCCGTGGTCCAGGGTGAACTGGGTGCCATCTTCCTTGGTGACCTCGACGGCTACCGATGGGCGGCCAGCACCCTGGGTGTCGTCGGCGTTCGATACGTAGTTGTGCAGGTCCTTGCGGAACTGCTCCTTCGAGGACGACAGCTCGATGCGGTCCTGCGGGCGCTTCGGGCCGGCGATCGATGGAACCACGGTCGACAGATCCAGCTCGAGGTATTCCGAGAAGCGGATCTCGCGGCTTGGATCGTGCCACATGCCCTGTTCCTTGGCGTAAGCCTCAACCAGTGCAACGTTCTCCTCGCTGCGGCCGGTCAGGCGCAGGTAGTCGAGGGTGACATCGTCGATAGGGAACATGGCAGCGGTCGAACCGAATTCCGGGGACATGTTGCCGATGGTGGCGCGGTTTGCCAGCGGCACCTCGGCGACGCCGTCGCCGTAGAACTCGACGAACTTGCCAACAACACCGTGCTTGCGCAGCATTTCGGTGATGGTCAGCACCACGTCGGTTGCGGTGGCGCCAGCTGGAATCGAGCCAGACAGCTTGAAGCCGACAACGCGTGGGATCAGCATGGAGACAGGCTGGCCGAGCATTGCTGCTTCGGCCTCGATGCCGCCGACGCCCCAGCCCAGCACGCCAAGGCCGTTGACCATGGTGGTGTGCGAGTCGGTGCCCACGCAGGTGTCCGGGTAGGCGCGCAGCACGCCGTTGACCTCGCGGGTCATGACGGTGCGGGCCAGGTACTCGATGTTGACCTGGTGCACGATGCCGGTGCCTGGAGGAACGACCTTGAAGTCGTCAAACGCGGTCTGGCCCCAGCGCAGGAACTGGTAGCGTTCGCCGTTGCGCTGGTATTCGATCTCCATGTTGCGCTCGACGGCGCCTTCGAAGCCGAAGGTGTCGATCTGCACGGAGTGGTCGATGACCATTTCGGCCGGTGCCAGCGGGTTCACGCGGGTCGGGTCGCCGCCCAGGTCCTTGACGGCCTCGCGCATGGTGGCAAGGTCGACGACACAAGGCACACCGGTGAAGTCCTGCATGATGACACGAGCTGGGGTGAACTGGATTTCGGTATTCGGCTGAGCCGAAGCATCCCACTGACCCAGTGCATTGATGTGCTCGTTGGTTACGTTCGCGCCGTCTTCGGTGCGAAGCAGGTTCTCAAGAAGAACCTTAAGGCTGTAAGGAAGGCTGTCCGAGCCTTCAACCGTATTTAGTCGGTAAATTTCGTATTCGGTTCCATTGACGTCAAGTACGCCCTTGGCACCGAAGCTGTCCACATTGCTCACGTGGGACTCCTCTCGCCAGACACTCATTCTGTTGCACACGCACACTTCAATTCCAGTTAGGAGTTCCTAACTGAGATAGTCAGGCTCCTAGCGCGGCAGAGCTAAAAACAGTCTATCGCCAAAGCCCGCAAAAAGACTCCTCGGAATAAATTTTGGTCCAAATTCGTGTCTAAACGGACACTTTCAGGTGCTTAACGGCGCACAAACAGCCCGATGGACTCCATATGGTGGGTGTGCGGGTACAAATCGTGAATCTCCATGTGCTCTAATTCGTAGCCTCGGGCCATCAAGCGCGCGGTATCGCGGGCGAAAGCCGCAGGGTCGCAGGACACGTAACAAATCCGCGAAACAGCGCTGGCGGCCAGCTCCGCGGCGACTTGCTTGTCGATTCCGGTACGGGGCGGATCAAGCACCACCGCATCCAGCGAAGCGTCCCGGGCGACCTGCCGTAACACTCGCTCAACACGGCCGCGGATCACCGTGGCCTGCGAGTAGGAGCGCAGGTTCTTCTTCGCATCCGCATGGGTGCCCGGAGCACCCTCAATCGAGAAGACGCGGCCCTCGCGGCCAACCGCCTTGGCCAGCGGAACGGAGAACAGGCCGGCACCGGCATAGAGGTCGGCGATTCGCTCGCCGGCGGCCGGCTCGGTCAGCTCGATCACGCGCCGGGTCAGCAGGCTGGCCGCCTCGCGGTGCACCTGCCAGAAGCCTTCCCCGGTAATCCGGAACTTCTCCCCCAGCACCTTTTCGGTCAGGTGCGCCGAACCGGCCAGAACCTGCAGCCGCCCCTTGCCGTCGGCCGCCGAGCCGCCCTGCTGGCTGAACGAGGCGACGTTGACGCCTTCGGCGAATTGCTTGGCAACCTTTGCCGCGGCGCCGGGCTTGGCCTCGGCCAGCAAGATCAGCACGGTTCGGTCATCCTGGCTGGATACCGCGGCTTCGACACGGTCAATGCCGGTGTAGTCCACGGAGTACAGCCCGGTGGCTTCAATGGCCGGATGGGCCAGGGGCATCTGCGCAATGCCGGTCAACTGGTTGCTGCGGAATGCGCTCATTGCCAGTCTGCCCTGGGCGTCCACAGAATACGACATCCGGGTGCGCCAGCCCAGGCCATCGACCGAGCCCTTGACCGCTTGCACCGCAGGGAAGTTGTAGTCTTCCGCGTTCAGGCCGCCCAGCCGGGTCATCTGCTCGGCAGCCACCTGCGACTTCAGCTCACGCTGGTGCTCCAGGGTGATGTGGCCGAACTCTGCGCCGCCCACCGGGTCGCGGTGCTTCAAGGCATCAGCTGCATCCCAGAAGTGCGGCACCCGGTGCTCGCTGGCTTCGAGCACTTCGGCCACGTCGGCACGCCAGAACTTGGCCTCCGGCGCGCTGTCCGTCAGGCGCACCTTGACCAGTTCGCCGGGAATGCCATGGCGCACGAAGATCACCCGGCCTTCGTGGCGGGCGACGGTGTGCCCGCCATGGGCAATCTTGCCCAAGCGGACGGTGAGCATTGGATTATCAGTCATCGTTCCAGTCTTTCTTCAGAAGCAGTCAATCTAGCGGTGCGCCGAGGATTCTTCGGTCGGGCCCCCGCCAAGGGCATGCGAGGCGCTGAGCAGGCGCCACGGGACCGAGGCAATCACTACTCCCGGTTCATGGTGCAAGCGGTTCTTCACGCGCAGCGCGGTTTGGTTGTGCACCAGCTGTTCCCACCAATGGCCCACGACATATTCGGGAATGTACACAACGATCAGTTCCCGCGGCGATTCACGCTTGATGGAACGGATATGCTCAATCAGCGCCCCGGGAATATCGCGATACGGCGAGGCCAGCGCAGTGATCGGCACCGGGATCTGCAGCCGTTCCCAATCCTGCAGGGTCTTTTCGGTCTTGCCGCGTTCCACGTCCACGATGATCGCTTCAAGCTTCGAGGGACGCGAAGCGCGGGCGAAGGCCAGAGCACGCAGCACCGGCTTGCGCACGGTGGATACCAGCACGAGCGCATGCACGCGCGAAGGCAAGGCGGTGACGGCGGAGTCCTCGTCGACCGCCAGCTCGTCGTCGACCTTCTGGTAGTGCCGCTGCAGCGAATCCATGATCACCATCAGGACGGCAATGCCCAGCACGGCCAGCCACGCACCATGGACCAGGCGGGTGGCCAAGACGACCACGAGCACCAGCGCCGAGAGCACCAGGCCTAGCAGGTTCAGCAGCCGCTTGCGCTGCTTGGCCGCACGGATCTTGCGGTCTGCAATGGGCACCAGAACACGTTGCCAGTGCTTGAGCATGGCCAGCTGGCTCAGGGTGAAGGAAACGAATACGCCCACCACGTACAGCTGGACCAGCAAGGTGACATCGCCTTGGAACAGCAGCACCAGCGCGATCGCGGCAATGCCCAGGCACAGGATGCCGTTGGAGAAGCCCAGGCGATCGCCACGGGTGCGCAGCTGGCGCGGGAGGAAGCCGTCGGTCGCCAGATGGCTGGCCAGCAGCGGGAAGGAATTGAAGGCCTGATTGCCGGCCAGCAGCAGCACGGCAATGGTCAGCACCGAGACGATCACCAGGCCGAAGGTGAAGTCGCCGAACACCGCCTGGGCCAGCTGGCCCAGCACCGGGATCTGCACGAAGCCTTCGGGGATCGGCTCGCCGTGAAGCAGGAACGAGGCCTGCGGATCGGCGACGACCTTGATGCCGGTGGCCCGGGCAAGCATCAGCGTGCCCAGTGTCAGCACGCCGGAGAGCAGGCCCAGCACCAGCAGGATCCGCGCCGCGTTCTTCGCCCGCGGCTTGGCCAGCGTCTGCACGTTGGAGATCGGGACCTCGATGCCGGTCAACGCGGCCGACCCCGTGCTGAAGGCACGCAGGATCAGCAGCGCGCCGACAACGCCATGCAGGCCATTGGCGAACTCGGCCTCCGGCACAATCGTGAAGCCCGCACTCGGGGCGAGCCCGAGGGAACCGGTCAGCGCCATCACGCCGCCAATGGCCACGAGCAGCAGCATGCCGATGACGAAAAGGTAGACCGGGATGGCCAGCGTCCAGCGGCCTTGCCCTTTGCCGCGCAAATTGCCGACCACGAGGAAGGCGACCAGGGCGGCGGCCACCCACGCCTTGTATTCGGCCACTGCCGGGAAAATGGCGGCAAGATACAGGGCCGCCGACGAGCTGGAAACAGCAACGGTGAGCACGAAGTCGACCAGCAGCGCCGCGGCCACCGCAGTGCCCGGACGTGCGCCGAGGTTCTTCTTCACGATTTCATAGTCGCCGCCACCGGAAGGGTACTCCATTACCGATTGGCGGTAGGACAGCACCAGCACCACCAGCACCGCGAGGACCGCCAGTCCAACCATTGGCGAGAGCGCGGTCGCGGCGATGCCCGCAATGGCCAGGGTCAGCAGGATCTCGTCCGGCGCGTACGCCAAGGACGACAGGGCGCTGGAGGAGAAAATCGGCAACGCGACCTTGGGTGGCAACGGCTTCTTTTTCAGCTGTTCAGTGCTGAAAGGCCGGCCCACCAGGATCCGCTTCAAACCGTCAAATAATGCAGGCACGACACAACGTTATCGCAGGGTGCACGGCGCGGGCGTGCTTCACCATCGATAAACTGGGCGCGATCAGCGCTATTGTTGCATTCGTAGCACACAGCCCGTGGGCGCCAAGCGGCACGCGGCAAGCAGCAAAACCAAGGAGTTCTCGGTGGCACATTTCGTGATCATGGGGTGCGGACGCGTCGGTGTCGCGCTGGCCCACACGCTGGATTCGGCGGGGCATTCCGTGGCAGTCATTGACCAGGACCCGCATGCCTTCCGCCGGCTGAGCAAGGATTTCTCCGGCACCACGGTGACCGGCATGGGATTCGACAAGGACACGCTGGACGCTGCCAAAATTGGCGAGGCCTACGCGTTCGCAGCTGTTTCCAGCGGTGATAATTCCAACATTCTCGCCACTCGCGTATCGCGCGAAACCTATAACGTGCCCCACGTCGTGGCCCGCATCTATGACCCAGGACGAGCGGAGATCTATCAGCGACTGGGCATCCCCACCGTGGCAGCGGTCCGCTGGAGCACCGATCAGGTGCTTCGCCGGATCCTGCCGGACTATTCGATGCGCGGGGACTTCCGGGAGCCCTCGGGACGCCTGGTGCTGTCCGAAGTGGCCTTGCACCGCGACTGGTATGGCCACCTGGTCAAGGAGCTGGAAGCCGCCGCCGGGGTGCGCGTGGCCTATTTGACCCGCTTCGGCGAAGGCACCATCCCGGAGAACCGCACCCGGCTGCAGGGCGGCGACCTGGTGCATGTGATGATGCGGCTGGACGAGTCCAAAGACGTGGAAAAGATCCTTGCCAGCCCGCCAGCGGCGCAGACCAACGAATAACCTGAGAGGCATCCCATGAAGGTCATGATTGCCGGGGCCGGCTCGGTCGGTTCCTCCATTGCCCGTGAACTAGTCATCAACCACCACGAAGTCCTGCTGATCGATCTGCAACCGGAAATGGCCGAACGCGCAGATCTTGAAGCGGTGAAGTGGCTGATTGGCGACGCTTGCGAATTAGCTGTCTTGCAGCAGGCGCAGCTTGAAGAGTACGACGTGGTCGTTTCGGCGACCGGCGACGACAAGGTCAACCTTGTGGTCTCGTTGCTGGCCAAGAGCGAATTTGGCATCCGCCGCACTGTGGGCCGCGTGAACAATCCGAAGAATGAATGGATGTTCGACGATGCCTGGGGCGTCGATGTTGCGGTCAGCACGCCGCGGCTGATGACCGCGCTGGTCGAGGAAGCCGTGGAGGTCGGGGACCTGGTGCGGCTGCTGACGTTGAAGACCGGCGAGGTCTACATGGTCGAGTTCACCGTCCCGCACGATTCGGCGTTGATTGGCCGAAGCATCGGGCGCATCTCGTGGCCCGAAGACACCACCATGATGGCAGTGGTCCGCGACAAGACGCCGTTCCCGCCCAGTGCCGATGATGTAATTGAGGGTGGCGATGAAATCTTCTTCATCACCACCCCGCACGCAGAACCCTTGCTGCGCCGCACGTTGCGCGACGCCACCCGCTAGGCCGCTGGCTTGGGCGTGCTGGTCTCGTCGCCGGCTACGGCCGCCGGCTTCGAGACCAGCCACGCGAACCACAGCCCCGCCGCATACAGCGGCACTCCCATCAGGGCACGGGCCAAGCCCAGGGCCACGACATCATCTGCGATGTACATCGGGATCTGCACCGCCAGGCGCAGCGCGAAAACAGCAATGATGATCCAGGTAGCCACCTGGTAGCGGCGCAGGCGTTCGGGCTTCTTGCGCCATTCAGTGCCTTCATTGCGGATGAATCCGAAGAGCAGGCCGATCAGCGGCCAGCGGGCCATCACCGAAATCAGCAGTCCCGCCAGATAGGCGGCAGACACGTAGAACCCCGGAATGTAGTAGTCCTTGGCGTTGCCCGAAGTCCGTGCGGCGAAGGCGCAGATCAGGATGCCGATCAGCCCAGAGCCTGCCTGGATCAGCGTCGAGCGCTTGGCCAGGCGGATGATCATGAACACGACGCCGAGGCTGATCGAAGCGATCAGCCCCCAGCCCAGATTGCTGGTAAGCGCGAAGACCATGATGAACACGAAACCGGGAAGCACGGTTTCCAGGATGCCGCGCACGCCGCCAACGGTGGAGAGCAAGTCAATTCCGCCGTCAGCGTTTTGCGTGATGTTGGAGTTCGAGCCGATCATCTCGGCGAAACTCGGATGCTTCGTTTCCGGTGCGGAATCATCGTCCGGACGGGATGCGTCGTTGTTCACCATGCCTACTTCCAATTAGACGCCAGCTGGCTGGCGTTCTCGAATCCTTGAGTGGCCGTCGCCGGTCATCGACGGGCTTCCGGCACGATGACGTAGCGCGGATTGAAGATCGTCGGGATCTGATCCACAGGAGCAACCATTCCCGAGTACTCCACCTTCACGCCCGGCTTGATGCCCGGAACGGTTTTCTGTCCCATGAACGCCAAGCGAACATGCGGCACAGTTCCGCGACGGGCCGACACGGTACCGAGCCGATCCACCACTACAGCGGTCAGCCGCGGGGCGACATTCGGCGCGGAGTAGCTCACCGATTGGACGTACCCGGTGTGCTCGACCCGCCCCTTGGATGGCAGCTGTTCCAGGCTGTCCAGCCGCTGGTAGGTGGGCTTCTGGCCCGAGGGGCCGAGCTGCGGAGTGACGGGCTTGTCCTTCAGCGACATTCTCTAGCCGATCTGGGTGATCTCTGGTCCGCGTTCTGGACGCTTCAGCTCAGGGTTCTGCTCGGGGGCTGCCGGACGGGCCTGGGCATTGGACGGGACGCTCAATGGCAGAAGTTCAGCCGGAGGCAGCGGCTTGTCGCCGCGATTGACCACGACGTCACGCAGAATCCCGTCGACAATGTTGGCGGCCTCCTCGTTGCCGATGGCCGCGCCGCCAATGACTGCACGCAGGAACCAGCGGCGGCCATCGATGCCGACAAAGCGCAGCGCAACATGCCCGGCGCGGCCGTCTGGCAGCTGCTGCGGCACCTTGGCGAGCAGCTCCTGGCCGTACTCGCCATCACGGGTGAAGATTTCACCGTTCTGGGCGCTGATGTCGCTCTTGATCTTGTCGCTGATGCCTGGCCACAGCGACTCGGACTTCGAAGACGAGAAAGCCATCAACTGGATCCGCGACTCGGCGATCTCCAGCGACACCGCGATGACACGCTTGTTGGACTCTTCAACGTCCATGCGGACCTTCAAGCCGGCTACCGGCTTGATCAGGATTGAGCCGAAGTCCAGGTACTCCTGCGTATTCTCGATGTCGTCGTAATCGAACGGGCCGGTCTTCGGCTCCTGCTCGTTCTGGGCTGCATCCTCAGCTGGTTCGGCGACTGGCTGCTCTTTGGCCTTCTTGCGCTTGAAAATCATGGTGTCCTTAGAAAATCTTGTTTTGCTCTCAAGGGTACTTACTTGGAGTTGAATCCGCCGGTCGAACCGAATCCGCCTGCGCCGCGGGCGCTGTCTTCCAGCGAATCCACTGCGATGAAGGCCGCCTGCTCGACTTTCTGGATCACCAGCTGGGCAATTCGGTCGCCCCGGCTGATTTCGAAGGGCTCGGACTTGTCCGTATTCAACAAGGTGACCATGATCTCACCCCGGTACCCAGCGTCAACAGTACCCGGTGCATTTACCACGGTAATGCCGTGCTTGGTTGCCAAGCCGCTGCGTGGGTGCACCAGACCGACATAGCCATGCGGGATGGCTAGCGCGATGCCGGTCGGAACGAGCGCGCGGGCACCTGGCTCCAGCACCAGGGATTCGCGAGCATGCAAGTCAGCACCGGCGTCCGAAGGATGCGCGTAGCTGGGGACCGGCAAATCGGTGTCAAGCATCTTGATGGCAATGGAAATTGATGGCTCACTCATCGATGTAGGTCTTCCCCCGGAGTCTTGTGAAATGGTCACTCGATAGTTTCTCGTGCCTAACTCTATCGCGCACGCCGTCCAATGGCCTGCCAACCGGCTTCGAGGTCTTGAATCGGAGAATTATTGCCTAGACTTGGAACCATGAGTAATTCCAGCCCCGCGGGTTCGAACGTCCAGTACAGCGAAAAGCTTTGGCCATCGGCCAGCACCTGGATTTGGCCAATCATCATTTCCATCACCGCAGGTATTGCGCTAGCTCCGATCAGCAGCATCCTGGGATGGATTGCCGGTGCCGTCGTCTTGCTTTCGCTGATCGTGGTGTTCCTGCTGCGCACGCCGACCATCGAGGTCACCGATGACTTGGTGACCGTTGGACGGGCCAGCATTGAACGCAAGTACATCGGGGAGGTTGTCGGCTACCGCGGCGATGAGGCGTTCAAGCAGCGTGGCCAGAAGCTGCACGGCCTGGCTTACATGCTGCTGCGCGGCTGGATCGACGGAGTCGTTCGCATGGAGGTCACCGACGAGCGTGACACCACGCCGTATTGGCTGACGTCTACCCGGCGTCCCGAAGAGCTGGCGGCCGCCCTCTCGGGCGTGATGTACGAATTCACCGACGAAGGCAAGGCAGAAGCAGCCAAGCTGGAACAGTCCGAAGACGCTGCCGGCGAATAGCGTTGACTGCCTTGGAGCCCGAAAAGCGCATGGCGCCCAACCTTCTGGTTGGGCGCCATGCGCTTTTCGGAACTGCTGCGCGGGTTTTCATCCTTCGCACTCGCTGCAGAATTTTTGCCCGTTGTCCTCACGGACCAGCTGCGTGCGGTGGCGCACCATGAAGCATGACGCGCACGTGAATTCATCGGCCTGTTCCGGCAGGATTTCGACGCTCGCTTCCTCCTGCGGCGCCTCGCCGCCGGGCAGAACGTACTCTTCAGCCAAGGGGGTTTCCGCTTCGTCAACCATGTTGGCCATGGCTGCGGTCTTGCCTGCTTTGAGCTGAGCGATTTCCTTGGCTCGTTCCGCTTCTGACATTGCCACGGGTGCAGCAGATTCACTTGCCATAATCGTTTTTGCTCTTTCCTGCAGGTCTTCGTCCTAGCCGGCTGCTCCACGAGGTGGAAACTTGTACCGGCATAGAAGTATAACGTTCTTCTGGGTAATCCATTCCCGTTCCTGCCACGCTATGCCATGGGCGCAAGGTTCGAGGAATTACTGCGTGAAGTTGAGGACTAATCTTGCGCCACACCCAGCGTGGTGGTAGGAATTCGCGCCTCAAGGTGGCAGAGTTTTACACAGGAAATAGAGCGTGTGGAGGGTAGGAATGCGTCAGCTGAGACTGGTAGGAATTCATGAAAATGGTTCCAGCCTGCAGGTCAGCAGTGACGATGGGATGAGCTTCGAGCTGCCTGTTGACGATGCACTGCGCAGTGCAATGGCTGAAATCGCCCGTTCGAGGGCTCCGAGGAACCGCGAGGAGTCCTCGGTCCATTCGCCGCGCGAAATCCAGGCACGAGTGCGCGCTGGCGCCTCCGCCTACGACCTGTCGCTTGAATGGGATGTCCCCGTCGAGGATATCGTCAAGTACGAAGGCCCGGTACTGGCTGAACGCGAGCACATCGCCGAGCTGGCACGCCGCGTCGAGGTTTCCGGACCGCAGACCGACGCAGAATACCGCGAGGTGTTCGGCGAAGAGCCGGCCGATCTCGGTTCCATGGTGGTCCACCGCCTGCACCAGCTGCACATCGATGCCGAGTCGGCGCGCTGGAATGCCTGGAAAGACCCAGAGGGCCAGTGGATCGTCACCGTGGAGTTCGATTCCCCGCTGCCGACCGAGAATGTCGAGTCACTGGATTCGGATTCGACTGCCGCTGCCGAGAACATTGCGCGGTGGGCTTTCACTCCCGCGCGCAAGACGTTGAAGAACCTGAACCGCTGGGCCCAGACCCTGAGCGAGCAGGTAGCTCCTGAATACTTTCGCCCGGTCTCTGCACTGAACCAGCCAGAGGTGGAACCGGCCACCGCAGCCAGCACTCCGGAACCCGATGAGACCGAAGAACTGGTCACCTTGCTCAACGCTCGCCGCGGGCAGCGCACTAAGGACCAGGACCCGGAACGCGAGGCTCGCTACAACGAGATCATCGAACGCAGCATGAGCAAGTACGACACCGATGACGAGGACGCGCTGCCGCATCTTCCGCAAGGGATTTCCGCGCGCACCTCGCAGCTGGTGGTCGTCACCAATGAGGACGACGATTCGGGCCGTGCCGAGGACAAGCCAGCTGAACAGCCTGCCGAGGAGTCAGCTCCGCGCAAGGCCAAGCGTTCGTCCGTTCCCAGCTGGGATGACATCATGTTCGGCAAGCGCAAGAAGGACACCGACTCCTAGTGCCCAGGTGACACTGGAAACCACAAGGGTGCGGGAACAGCATTGGACCAATGCTGTTCCCGCACCCTTTGCGTTGCCGGCTATTTGGTGCGGTGCACCAGCAGCGGGACGAACCGCTCCCCCGCGGTGAGCGACCCGTGCTGCCCCACCATGTCGAAGGCCATCGGTGCGACGCGTCGGCCGTCATAGAATGCGATGGCTTCGGCCGCCAAGATCATCAGATCGCCCAGCCGTGCCGCATGTTCTTCGGTGATGGCGCCGAAGTAGCCGCGTTCTATGGCTTCCTCGCGCGTCATCACCCAGGCTTTGGTGCCATAGGCCCGCTGCCAGGCCTCGCGGACCCGTAGCCGGCAGGCGTCATCGGCCTGCGGGTCGAAGGTCAGTTGGACGCCACGAGGTTCACCGCTGGTCAGCTCGACGCCCTCGACCAGCTCAGGCTGCTGGCTGTAGTCGATGCGCTGCGACGCTGGAATATCCACCATTCCATGGTCGCCGGTGATCAGCACCGTGGTTTCTTCCGGCAGCTTGGACACCAGGGTCTTGATGACGTAGTCCAGTTCTTCGAGGGTGTCCCGCCACTGGCTGGAGTCGACGCCGTATTTGTGGCCTGCCTTGTCCAATTCATTGAAGTACGTGTAGACCAGCGCGTTGCGGTTCGAGTCGAAGATCGTGCGGGTGGCACGTGCGCGCGCCGCCGGCTGGTTGGCCGGCACGAATTTGGGCCCGCGCAAGGACGCACGGGTCAGGGCCGACTTGGCGAACATGGGGATCGACACGGTCGCCACGTGGATGCCGTGATCGGCGATCTTCTGGAAAACGGTCGGGCGAGTCTGCCAGGTTTCGGGGTCCAAGTCCCCAGGCCACCCGCCCAACTGGTTGACCACACGACGCTTGGCCGGGTCGATGACGTCATAGCCGACCATTCCATGCTCGCCGGGAGCCAGGCCCGTGGCCAGGCTGCTCAGGGATGTCGCGGTGGTCGAAGGGAAGCCAGTGCCCAGCTTCTGCCCCTTCTCGAACAGGCCGCGCAGGAAGGGCGCATGCCCGAGATGGCTTTTAAGCTGGTTCCAGCCCAGTCCATCAACCATGATCAGGGCTACTCGCTTGGTTGGGGCGAAGCCCAAGGCATTCTGATAGCCGTCAACCCCCATTGCCGCTGCCGCTGAGGGAAGAATCTCCGACAGCGTAGCCTGGCCGTATTTGGGTGCTTCCGGGATTTTCTGCGGCGGTTCAGGCAGGCTGCTGAGCTTTTGTTCCTCGATCATGCTCAGGCGATCGTGGCCAGGCGCAGGCGCACAGCGAACTCGCGGGCCTTGTTCACGGCCTGCTGGCCATCGGCTTCGGCACTGACGCGGATGACCAAGTCCTCAGGCTGCGAGGTGCCATTCAGCCCGTGGTCGGCATCGCACTGCGGATCTCCGCAGGAAGCAGGGGCCAGGTCGATCCGCTTGGTTCCGTCCCAGGACAGCCCGAAGGTCAGTTCCTTGACTGGGTCAGCGGACGAGTAATGCTGCGGCTGGTGATAGACGAAGCTCGTGGCAACCGAAGCGATGCGCGCCAACGAAATCATCTCGACTGATACCTGCGCCATGACATCTTTGCCATGGTCATCAAGCTGCTGGTCATCTACGTGCAAGATGAAAAGCACCTTTTCGCTCATCACCATGACGGTGATGTGGCGGTGGACCTCGGTATGGTCGAAGTGAGTTTCCAGATGCACATAGTGGTCAAGCACCGGTTGGCCCATCATGGCCTCAGCCAGGACATCCTGGACCATCTGCGGATAAAAACCCGCACGGACCAAGTCATGCTGAAGCTCAGCGCCAGGAGTGGTCGAATACGTTGGAGAACTCATGCCCCAATTCTACTCAGTCGCCACCGGCAATTCACGTTTCGGCGTTTGCACTCAGCTGCGCAGCGCACGGCGGACGCTATCCGTGCGCTGCTCTGCGTTGCTGATCTGGATGCTCACTGCCAGCACACTCAGCGAATCTGTGGCAACAGTGATCGGCGCGAATTTGGCAACTGTCACTTCAGGATGGTTGTCCTTGAAGAGCGAGACACGGGTGATGAAGTCTTTCAAGGCCTCCAGATCCACTGCCGGCAATCCCTGGTAGCCGAATAGACGCACGCTGCTGCGCGGACGGCGGATGAGCTGTTCCAGGTCATGGGTGGAGAACGGCGCCACGCCGTGGGCCCAGTCATCGAGCAGGTTGACCGGATCGCCGCTGAGCCCGAAGGAAATAACCGGACCCAGCAACGGGTCCTCCATGGCCTTGACAACGCAAGCCTGCCCGGCTGGCGCCATGCTCTGCACATCCAGGGAGTCCACGCCGTATGCGGCCATCAGCGACTTCATGTGGGCGAAGTTCGCTTCCAGGCTCTGCTTGTCCGGGATGCTCAAGCGCACGCCGCCCAGGTCCAGGCGTTGCCGCAGATCGGGGTCGTTGGCTTTCAACGCGACCGGCCAGCCGAGCTCGTCGGCCGCTGCGACAGCTTCCTCTGCGCTGTGCACCACCCGGTGGGACAGGAACTTGATCCCGTAGAAGTCCAGCAGCTTCTGCACCTGCTCGTCGTTCAATTCCAGCAGGTTGGTCCCCGAAATGGTCTTCACCAACTCGTCAAGGTACTCTGCCGCGCCTTCGACATCGATTCCTTCCGGGTCTCTCATCGGCTCGTAGGGAACGTCCACCCACTGCTGGTATCCATAGGCCTTGGCCAAGGCGCCGATGACCGTGGTGGGCGACGTATACACCGGAATTCCCTGCTTGAGGCCTCCGGTAATCTTCGTATCCGCCAGCCCCGGAACCAGGGCCACCACCGGTTTCGGCTGGCCTATGAACTCCTTGGCGACCTTGAGCACCGCACGGGTATCCAGCTCCGAGTAGGGCAGGTGCGCCAACAGGATTGCGTGGACTTCCGGGTCATCCACCAGTTCCTGGATCCGGGCGCGCAGCACGGGTATGGCCTTTGACTGGCCGATGCTGTAGTCCAGCTCTTCGCCTTCCACCACGGTGTTCAGGTTCCGGTCTTCAGCGACATCGCACACCACCTCGGCGATGGTCAAGGAATTGGACAGGATCGCGACGTTCGGGCCCTTGGGCGGAGGGAAGACTGAAAGCAGGGAGGTGACATCCAGGAGCTCTTCGGCGGAGCGGACGCGGATCACGCCGGACTGGCGAAGAATTGCGTTCATTGCCCCCGGTGCTGCCTGCCCTACGCGCACAGAATGGCCGGGTGGAAGGCGACGGCCCATCACGTCGGACTTGGCCACGATTACCGGCTTGCTGCGGGCCAGGCGCCGAGCGATGCGCGCGAATTTGCGCGGGTTGCCGAAGGATTCCAGGTACAGCGCCACCACATGGGTCCGCGGGTCGTCCTCGAAGAACTGCATGGCGTCGTTGCCGGAAACATCAGCGCGCAGGCCGGCGGAAATGGCGCTGCTGGGGCCTACCCCCTGCTGCAGGGCGACGCCCTGGATGATCGTGCCCATGGCCGCCGATTGGGTGAAGAATCCTACGTTTCCTGCGGCCGGGACATGCTGGCTCCCAGTGGCATACAGCTTCACCTGCGGGTCGGTATTCATCAACCCGGCCGATCCCGGCCCGACTACGCGCATGCCGTTGGCACGAGCCAGCGCCACAAGTTCGCGCTGTGCGCCCAGCCCTTCAAGGGTTTCGTATCCTGTGGTCATGATGACCAGGGACTTCACCCCGTGGGCGGCGCAGTCGGCAATGGCGTCCTTGACCCCCTCACGCGGAATGCACAGTACGGCGACATCCACCGGTCCTGGAATTTCGGTGACCTTTCCGTAGGCCACCATGCCGCCGACTTCCAAGGCCGCATCGTTCACCGCATAGACCGCACCGGTGTACCCGGATTCGATAATTTGCTCCAGCACGTCGTGCCCGAGCTTGCCCCAGGTGCGGCTGGCACCGATCACTGCCACCGACTTGGGCGCCAGCAGCGCTGCCACGCTGCTCGCTTCGGCGCGGTGCTCTCTCGCCTCGGTCACTTCGCGGGACTTCTCGGTGGGGCTGATGGAAAATTCGAGCATCACCACGCCATCTTCGAAATGGCGGGCGACGGCGTAGCCCGCATCGGAGAAGACAGTGAGCATCTTGCGGTTCTCCGGAAGCACCTCGGCTGAGAATTTCTCAATGTCGTTTTCACGGGCCGCCGCGGCCAGGTGCTCCAACAGGATCGAGCCGATCCCAGTTCCCTGGTACTCGTCCGAGACGTTGAAAGCTACTTCGGCTTCCCGCGGATCATCCAAGCGATCGTAGCGGCCGACACCGATGATCCTTGCGCCACGAACCACTGTAAAGGCGACGCGATTCACATGGTCCACATTCGTGAATCGCTCCAGCTCTTTGGGGGTCAGCGACGACTTGTACGTAAAATAGCGTAGGTAGACTGACGTCTCGGACTGCTGCTTGTGCATGTCCTGGAGCGCTTGGGAATCCTGCGGGGTGATTGGCCGCAGGTGCGCTGTTGTCCCGTCGCGAAGCACAACATCTGCTTCCCAATGCGCCGGATATGCCGCCGAAAGTTTACGATCCACCATAGGCTTAGGATAGTCGGCAGTTCGGCGTTGCGCCCAGATGCAACACGAAGATTCGGCACTTCCGGCCCTAAGACAGTAGATGAAGGACGAACAGAGTAATGGCTCCTAAGAAGTCTGAAGAGATTCCAGCGGATTTCGTTGAAAATATCGTCGATATAGACGTCACCAATGAAATGGAATCATCCTTCTTGGAGTACGCCTACTCTGTCATCTACTCCCGTGCGCTTCCCGACGCCCGAGACGGCCTGAAGCCGGTTCAGCGGCGCATCCTGTTCCAAATGGCCCAGATGGGCTTGCGCCCCGAGAAGGGCCACGTCAAGTCGGCCCGCGTGGTCGGCGAGGTCATGGGCAAGCTGCATCCGCATGGCGACACCGCAATCTACGACGCCATGGTCCGTTTGGCCCAGGATTTCTCGCTGCGGCTTCCGCTGATCGACGGCCATGGCAACTTCGGTTCGCTCGATGACGGACCAGCAGCCCCGCGCTACACGGAGGCCCGCCTGGCAGCTTCTGCAGTCGCGATGACCGCAAATCTGGATGAAGACGTCGTCAACTTCGTGCCGAACTACGACAACCAGTTCATGCAGCCAGAAGTGCTGCCCTCTGCGTTCCCGAACCTACTGGTCAATGGCACCACCGGCATTGCCGTGGGCATGGCCACCAATATGGCTCCGCACAATCTGGGCGAAGTTGTCGCCGCTGCGCAGCACCTGCTCAAGGAACCTGAAGCCACCGTCGAAGAGCTCATGAAGTTCATTCCGGGCCCGGATCTGCCGTCAGGTGGCAGCATCATCGGCTTGGACGGCATCAAGGATGCCTACCGCACCGGTCGCGGATTGTTCCGCACCCGGGCCACGGTGATCATGGAGAAGATTTCAGCACGCAAGTCGGGCCTCGTGGTCACCGAACTGCCATATGGCGTGGGTCCTGAAAAGGTCATCGAGAAAATCAAGGATGGTGTCAACAGCAAGAAGATCTCCGGCATTTCCGATGTCGTGGACCTGACCGACCGGCATCACGGCCTGAAGCTGGTCATCGAGCTGAAGAACGGTTTCAACCCGAACGCCGTGCTTGCCAGCCTGTACAAGTACACCCCGATGGAAGATTCCTTCGGCATCAACAACGTTGCCCTGGTCGATGGCCAGCCGCGCACCATGGGGCTGCGTGAGCTGCTGACCGTGTATGTGGACCATCGGATAGATGTAGTACGCCGCCGCACCGTGCACCGCCTGGCCAAGCGCGAGAACCGCCTGCACCTGGTTGAGGGCCTGCTCATTGCCATCGTTGATATTGACGATGTCATTGCCATCATCCGTTCTTCCGAGCAGACCGCTGAAGCACGCGAACGCCTGATGACGGTCTTCGACCTGAGCGAACCGCAGGCCAGCCACATCCTGGAACTGAGGCTGCGCCAGCTGACCAAGTTCTCCAAGCTGGAGCTTGAAACCGAGGCCGAGCAGCTGCGCAACGAAATCGAGGAATTGCGCGCCATCCTGGAGTCCGACGAGCTGCTGCGCACCGTGGTTTCCAACGAACTCGGTGAAATGGCCGAGACCTTCGGCACACCGCGCCGGACCAAGCTGCTGAAGTCTGCCCAGCTGGCACCGCTGAAGGGCACCGCGCTGCCCGAAGAAGTCGGAACCGGCAAGAAGGCCAAGCTGGCGATGGAAGTATCCGATACCCCATGCTGGGTTCTGCTCTCTGCCACCGGGCAGATCGCCCGGACCCCCGATCGGCAGGCCGTGGATTACGCCGCGGCGCGCATCAAGCATGATGTGCTCACCTCGCAGGTCGCCTCCAGCGCCCGCGGAGAAATCGGCGCCCTGACATCTGCCGGCCGCATTATCCGCATCTCGCTGATCGATGTTCCGGTGCTCCCCGAGTCCCACGGCTTCCCGCAGCTGGCCCATGGCGTGCCGATCTCCGAATTCCTTAAGCTGGGCAAGGGCGAAAGCGCGGTGGCGCTGGTTCCGCTGAACCGGGTCCTTGCCATTGGCACGCAGAACGGCGTGGTCAAGCGCGTGAGCCCTGACTACCCGCTGAACCGTGACGAGTTCGAGGCGATTACGCTCAAGGACAAGGACGTGGTGATTGCCGCGGCACCGGCCGAAGACGCCGACGAGCTGGTGTTCATGACCAAGAACGCGCAGTTGCTGCGTTTCAGCGCTTCGGCCGTGCGCGCCCAGGGCCGCACCGGCCAAGGCATGGCGGGCATCAAGCTCGCTGCCGACGACCAGGTGATTTTCTTCGGAGTGGTCCCTGCCGGTGCCAGCGACGCCGTGGTAGCCACCATCGCTGCCGGTTCGCAAACCCTTCCTGGGACGTCGGGCCAGTCGGTGAAGCTCACCGATTTCTCCGAGTTCCCGGCCAAGGGCCGCGCCACCGCGGGCGTGCGGGCGCACCGTTTCGTCAAGGGCGAGGACCACCTGCAGCTGGCTTATGCCGGCCAGGGCCCGGCACGCGCCAGTTCCACGGCGGGTGTGGTGCGTGCATTGCCTACCGAATACGGCAAACGCGATGGTTCGGGAGCCCCGTTGGCCCAATCAGTGAACATCATTGGCGGAGCCATCAGCGGAGGAGACGAAGCTCCGGCGGCACCCGCTGCCCAGGAACCCATCCCAGCCGCAGCACAGGAAGCGTTGATTCCCGAACCGGCCAAGGCCAAGCCAGCTCCCGCCATCACGCCGGGAGAAGATGCGCTGCCTTTTGATGACGGCGGCGTAATCCTCTGAACCGAAATGCGCTAAGCCGTCAGCGCCAGAATTGAACGCGGCGCCGTATCCCCCTTGCATTCCACTGCGGGCACGGCGCCGCCGGTCTATACGCAGACGGCCGGCTTCCGGCTGCCGAGTTCAATGCGGTGGGTGCACTGCTCGGCGAGCTGCTGGTCATGGGTGATCATGACGACGGTTCGCCCGGCAAGGGCCTGACGCAAAGTCGAAAGCAGCCCTCGGGCCTCATCGACGCCGAGGTGGGCCGTGGGTTCATCGAGCAGGATGACCTGGTGGCCGCCTGCCAAGGCACGGGCTACGGCAAGCTTGCAGCGCTGTCCGCCAGAAAGCTGGTGCCCGCCGGATCCGATGCGTGTTTCGAGGCCTTCGGGCTGGGCCGCCAGCCAGTCCGCGAGCCCGACCTGCGCCAAGGACTCTTCCAGCTGGGCATCGCTGCGCTGATGGTCGTCATCGACTCCCAGCATCAGGTTCCGGCGAATCGACGAGTCGAACAGGTGCGCTTCTTGCGGGCACCACGCCACCGACGACAATTCTGCCCGCTGCAGATCCAGCAGGTTGCCCTGGGCATCGATTCCCTTCAGCCATCCCGAGTGCGCGGGCAACGCACCGAGCAATGCGGTAAGCAATGTGGATTTGCCTGAGCCCGAAGGGCCGGTAATGGCCGTCCACTGACCCGCGGGAATGCGGGCGCTCAGATTCTCCACTACCAATGGGCCATCGTCGTAACCGAGGCTGAGTGCTTGCGCTTCGTAGCCGGCAATCTTGCTCGGTCCCGCTGGGCGATTGTCCTGCGTTGCTGGTGCCGGGCCGCTGTGCATGCCGCGTTCGGCCAGCTTCGATGACAGTTCTCTCAGTGCCCGCCCCTGCTGCACCGCGAGCAAGGCATTTCCAGCGCTCTCCCCCAACGCCAGGCTCAAGAGCACGGCGAGCGCTGTATGGGATGCGCTGCTGTGCGACAACGCGGTGATGGCGATGGCAAGCAGCACGCTGGTCAGCGTGGCCAAGGCAGTGGCGCTACCTTGTCCTAACGCATGCCGGCGAGATTGTTGCGTATTGCGGGTTTCGTCCTCTTGGAATCGGCCCAGGATTCGTTCCAGCGCCTGGTTGCTGCGCAGCGCGGTCTTGTGCCGCAAGATTCCCAGCACGCTCTGGTTCATCTGCATCCGGTGGCGCAGCTGGAGCACGAAGTGCTCGCCTTCGATGCGCTGGACAAGCCAACGAACCGGGAAGACCAGCACCCCGAACGCACCAAAGGCAAGATAGCCGAACTCCGGCTGGATAATGCCCAGGGCCGCAGCAGCCGCCATCCACAGTGCGATGGCCTGCAGTGGCGGGAACAGCACGCGGGCCAACAGGTCGCGCAGTTCATCCACCTCAGCCAGCAGGAATCGCAGGATGACCGAGGAACGGCTGAGCAGGCCCCATCGTGCCGGGTTGGCCACCATGGCGTTCCACATCTTCTCGCGCAGATCAGCAGCGTAGGCCAGGACCGCGTCGTGGATTGCCAGTTGTTCCAGGTAGCGGAAGACCGCTCGCCCGATGCCGAGGGTGCGGACCATGACGAAAGCTACGGTCAGGTGGAGAATGGCTGGCTGATAGCTGGATTCAACGATCAGCCATCCGCTCAGCGCCGCGAGCGCCACGGCGCACAGCACGCTGGCGGTCCCCCAAAGCACCGCTTTCGGGGCGGCCTTGTAGCCCATGAGCAAATCGCGCGTCGGATTGAACCGGGAGTTCCCCGGCCCTGGGGCAGTTGCCTCCGGCTGGGTCTGCGCGGCATCTGGCTGCTGGTGGCCCATGGTCTGCCCGTGCGCCGCGGCATCGGCAGCTTCGGCGGCTTGTCCCGGATTCTGGCTCTGGCCAAAGGCTGGGTCGTGGCTGGCGAGCAGCATGGCGCAGCGGGCAGGCAATTCGCCCAGCAGTTCGCGCACTGCCCGGGCGTTGGCCTCGTCAAGGTGCGCGGTGGGCTCGTCGGCCAGCAGCACGGTGCAGTCATCGTCGCTATGGATCCGCAGCAGTGCACGCAGGACTTCCAGTCGGCGCAGCTCTCCGGGCGAGTATTCTCCAATTGGGCGGTCGAGCATGGTGTGCAGCGACAGCCGGGTGCTGAGCTCTTCGCGCAATTCTGCAGGTGCTGCCGGGGCATCCTGGTCAAGTTGTTCGCTGCCTGTCATTGCGTTGAATGCAGGATGCTGGCTGATCATGGCCAGCTGGCCGGCAACGAAGATCCGTCCGCTAGCGAGAGCCGGGTCGAAGGTGTTGTCGCTGCTGTGCGCCTCGGCGATCAGCTTGAGCAGCGTGCTCTTGCCCGTGCCGCTTGCCGTGGACAGCACGAGCCGTTCGCCGGCACGCAATTGGATATCCACGGCGTGGTGGATTGGATGCTCGCCATCGTAGCTGAACTGCAGATCCGAGACTTCCAGGAGGTTCTGCGGATTATTTGCGGTGCCAGCCCGCAGCTGATGGGCCGGGATGGGTGCGGTGAGGGCCGTGTACTTCTGGTAGGCGGCCAGCCCGTCATCGGCCGCATGATAGGCGGAGCCCACTTCGCGCAGTGCGGAGAACAGCTCTGGTGCCAGGATCAGGATGATCAGCCCGGAGGCGAGATCCATATTTCCGCCGACCAGCCTCACGCCGATCATTACCGCGAGGACCGCCACCGAGAGGGTCGAGATCAGTTCCAGCCAGAAGCTGGACATGAAGACGGTCTTCAGGTTGGCCATGGTGGCCGCCCGGTACTTGTTGCTCACTGCCGCGATGGCGTTGCCATGGGCGCGAGCCCGGCCAAGTCCCAGCAGCGCCGGCAGGCCCTGGGCCAGTTCGTAGAGCTGATGGGCAAGCCGGTCGAGGGTGGCTTGGGATTCATTGAGGGTGTCCTGGGTGTGCAGGCCGATCAGCGCCATGAACACCGGGACCAGCGGGATGGTCAGGACCAGCACCACCGCGCTGATCCAGTCCAGCTGGAGGATGAAGATGCCAAGCAGCAGCGGTACGGCCACCGCGCCAATGAACGCAGGGATGAATTTGGTGAAGTAGTCATCTAGCTTCTCCAGGCCATGGCTGGCCAGGGTCGCGGTGACCGGTATGGACTGCTGTTCCGCTGCGGGGGCGATAGCCGGCTGCGCCGCTTGCCTGCGGACCAGGTTCAACCGCAAGCGTTCCTTTGCACCCAGGCCCATGCGCCGGGCTCCTGCATTCAAGCCCCACGCGCTGAGTGCTCGAAGCGCGGCCCCGGCTAATGCCAGGACCAGCAACTGCGGTTCATTGGCGCCCCCCGCGGCCATGGTGGCGATCCATTGGCCCAGGGCGTAGGCGACGAGGACCAGCCCCGCGACCTTGAGCGCTGAGTACAGCGCCAAGACCAGGAATTGTCGTGGCGTGATCAGTTCACGCGGCAGGAATCGCGGGGTTGGCATTGCTACTCTTTCCGTCGAAAACGCAGTTACTTGATGATCGAGACGACACGATGGGTGTCGGGAATATGCTCTTCGCGCAAGCGCTTGCGGAATACCCAGTAGCTCCACGCCTGGTAGGCCAGGACCATCGGCACGCCAAAGGCAGCGACGATGCTCATGAGCTTCAAGGTGTAGGCCGTGCTTGACGCGTTGGCCACGGTGAGATCGAAGGCCGGGTCAATGGTCGACGGCAGCACCACCGGGTAAGCGGCGGTGAAGATCGCGGCAACTCCGGCCAACAGGGTGACTCCCAGCGCGATGAAGGAAACTCCTTCGCGTCCAGCGCGTCCGCTGATCATCGATGCAGCCAGGGCGATGACCGCCAGGCCCATCACTGCCCATGCGATGCCGGAGTCGTTATCCAGCAGCACCAGCAGTGCCCACGCAACCAGGGGCAGGATTGCTACCGGCAGCCAGCGGCCTACGAGCTTGCCTGCTTCGTGGCGGACCGCACCGTCGGTTTTCAACCGCAGGAAAGCCAATGCATGGATCCAGCAGAACGCCACCACCGCTACGCCACCGAGAATGGCATGCCAATTCAGCCAGGCGAAGGCTCCGCCGATCCGGTCCCCGTTCTCATTCAAGGGCAACCCCAAGGTGGTCAACGCCAGCATGGCTCCGACGCCGAAGGCAGCGACCAACGATCCGAGGCCCAAGGCCAGATCCCATGCTTTCCGGGTTGCGGCGGTGATCGCCTTGCCCCGGTATTCGATGGCCACAGCACGGAAGATCAATGCCACCAGGACAATGGTCAACGGAATGTAGAGTGCCGAGAACAGCGAGGCGTACCAGTGCGGGAAGGCGGCGAAGGTCGCGCCACCGGCGGTCAGCAGCCACACTTCGTTGCCGTCCCAGACCGGGCCAATGGTATTCAGCAAGAGGCGCTTGCGTTTCTCAGTGGAACGTCCAAGCCCGATGAGCATGCCGACCCCGAGGTCGAAGCCTTCAAGGAAGAGATAGCCGCACCAGAGCAGCGCTATCACAACGAACCAAAGTGTTGGAAGCCAATCCATTGAAATTCTCCTTCGTCCGTTCCGCTAGTAGGCGAATGCCAGTACGTCGTCATCATCGTTGTCAGGCCCCTTAGGGCCTCCGGATGACGAATGATCTGCCGCTTCGAGCTCCGGCATTGCCGATGCCACGCCGCCTCGGATGTAGCGAGTGAGCAGGACCAGTTCCACAACCAGCAGCACGCCATAGATTGCAGTGAGCGAGATCAGCGAGAACAGCATTTCTCCTGCAGTGACGGTCGGAGAGACCGAGGCCGCGGTATACATGAACACCTGGTCCACCCCGCCCATCTGCGGGTTAGGCGCAACGGTGAACGGCTGCCTGCCCATTTCGGTGAAAATCCAGCCAGTGGCGTTGGCGCCGAAGGGTGCGGCGATGCCCAATACCGCCAGTCTCGAAAGCCATTTGCTTTCCGGGACGGTGCCCTTGCGGGTGATCCACAGCGCGACACCGGCTGCCAGTGCCGAGAGTCCGCCCAGAGTGATCATCAAGCGGAAGCCCCAGTAGGTCACTTCCATCACGGGCAGGTAGTTGATTTCCTGGCCCGCGTACTGGCCGAAGGACTCATCGCTTGGATAGTACTTGCCGTATTTTTCCTGGTATTCCGGAATCAGGGTATTCACGCCCTTGATTTCGGTGGTGAAATCTCCGTTGGCCAGGTACGAGAGAATGCCCGGAATTTCGAAGACAGCTACGACGTTGTCGCAGTTGGTTGCGCCTTGGGCGGTGATATCGCCCAACGACAGCACGGAGAAGCCGGTACCATCATGGCAAGCTGCCTCTGCCGCTGCCATTTTCATCGGCTGCTGTTCGAACATCAGCTTTGCTTGCTCGTGCCCGCTCAGAGCAACACCGAGAAAGGCGACCATGGCTACCGAAGCACCGATGCGCAGTGACTTAATCCAGACCTGGTAGTCGGTCTTGTCGCGGTTCTTGCCGCGGTTTGGGTCTTCACCCACGACTACATATCCGTTGGCATCCACGGTGTCGATGCCTTCCTTGCGGCGGCGGTAGAGGTGGAACCAGGAGATGCCCAGCAAGAAGCCGCCGGCAACGGCGAAGGCGCCGAAGATGGTGTGCGGGAAGGTCACGAGCGCAGTGTTGTTGGTGAACACCGCCCATGCGTCGGTCATCACGGCACGGCCGTCAACTAATTTCGTTCCGACCGGGTGCTGCATCCACGAGTTCGCAACGAGGATGAAGTAGGCCGAAAGGATCGTCGCCAAGGAAGCGCACCAGATCGTTGCCAGGTGGACACGCTTGGGTAGCTTCTTCCAGCCGAAGATCCAGAGCCCCAGGAAGGTGGATTCCACGAAGAAAGCCAGCAGGGCTTCCATGGCCAACGGCGCACCGAAAACGTCGCCAACATAGCGGCTGTATTCGCTCCAGGCCATGCCGAATTGGAACTCTTGGACGATGCCCGTGGCAACGCCCATGATGAAGTTGATGAGGAAAAGCTTTCCCCAGAATTTTGTCATTCGCAGCCAGTGTTCGTTGCCGGTGCGATGCCACATGGTTTGCAATGTGGCCACGGTCAAGCCCAGTCCAATGGTCAGGGGCACCATCAAGAAGTGGTAGACCGTCGTAATGCCGAATTGCCAGCGGGCAATCTCTAGAGCATCCATGGATTCCTCAACTATCGTGGGATGGAATGTAAACCGCTTTTCTACGTTTCGTAGAAAAGACCTCCAAGGACAGAATAGATGATTTCGACAGCTTGTAGAAATCGACGGGATTAGCAGGTTTCGCCGGCTGCAAATTTCAACACCGCGGGCGCGAGCGCAAATACTAAGCCTATTGACAGGGTTGTGTCTACGGCTCTTAAAAAACCCAAGTCAACAAGTTTCACCCGGGACATTCGCATAACGCGCAGCGAAACTGCTAAAGCCTGTACTCACCCATCTCTTTTACGCTCCGTAGAAATATTTTGGAAAGATGGCTACAATTAAGAGCCCAAGCAGTCTGCATGCTCTCGCTGAGTGCAAGCAACCGCGTTAGAACTAATGCAAGTGAGGTACGACCTAGTGGCCAGCCTTGGCGATCTGGAACGCTCCGTCATGGATCTTCTGTGGGATTCCGCAGAACCACTCACCGCGAATGACCTTCGTGATGATTTGGCGGCGCTTGGCACCGACGCGAAAGAACTCGCAGTAACGACGGTGCTGACCGTGCTAGCACGTCTCGAGAAGAAGGGTCTGGTGGAGCGCGAGCGCACTACCCGCCCTCACCGATACGCAGCTTCATCCTCCCGTGAGGATCACACCGTTGGACTGCTCAACGACGCACTGGGCACCGCCCAGGACCGTGAAGCAGTCTTGGCACGATTCATTGGAGGCATCTCCCCCGACGAAGCAGCTTCCCTGCGTGCTATCTTGGACTCAGTAAAGTCCGCATAATTTAGATGAACTTCGGGGACTGAGTGCTTCTCACCTCATATTTCCTAGCGGCGTTGGCTATCGCATTGGCGTGGCCGACGCCGTTGGCTTTATCCAAGGCGAATTGGACCGCGCGCTCACCAGTGCAAGCGGTACTCCTGTGGCAAGCCATTGCTTTAGGCGGTGGCCTTTCCATGATCGGCTCAATGCTTGTCTGGGGCTTGGACCCACTGGGCGATGATCTGATCTCCGCGCTGCATGGTGGATGGCTCCTACTGACAGGAGACACGAGTGTGCCCTACCCCGGCATCGTGCACCTCTTCGCCTTGAGCACAGCTCTGCTCTTCGGTTTCCACCTGGTATTGACCCTCATGCGCGCTGCTTGGCGCACCTCCCGCCAACGAGCCAAGCACCGACAGCTACTTCGCCTGTTGAGCAACCCCTCGCAGACGAGCGCGAACACCTTGGTGATCGATCATGATATGCCCGTGGCATACTGCGTGCCCGGCATCTCGCAGTCGGTGACCGTGCTGTCACGGGGATTGCTCACCCAGCTTTCGGCTCAAGAGCAGCAGGCGGTCATCGCCCATGAACGCTCCCATTTGGATCAACGGCATGATTTGCTAATCCTGGCCTTCACGGCCTGGCACGAAGCGTTGCCCTGGCTGCCGACCTCACGGCTTGGACTCGATGCAGTGCGCCAACTGATCGAAATGCTGGCCGACGACAAAGCGCTGGAAAAGGCCAATCGGCAGACGCTGCTCAAAGCCATCGTCACTGTGGCCACCGCAGCGACCATGGATGACCGCTCGTCAACGCCTCATGCCTCTAGCGCCGGTCTGGTTGGCATGCCCGATGGCGAAGTATCATCCCGCAGGCTCAAGCGCTTGCTCTCCCCGCAAGATCCGCTGAGCCGCCCGCAACGGGCACTGGTGCTGCTGAGCACCATCATGCTGATGGTCTGCCCGACAGTTCTGCTCATAGCGCCACGGCTGCTGGACTGGTAGCACCCGCTCGATCCCATGCAACGACGTCCTTGAACCCCAGTGGAGCTCAAGGACGTCGTTGCATCTGCGGTTCTAAACGTCGATGCGTTCCCGTTCAAGATCGTCGGCGCCGTCGATGATGAACTTCTTGCGCGGTGCCACATCCGAGCCCATCAGCAGGTCGAAGACTTCTTCGGCTGCCTGCGCATGCTCGATGCCAACACGGCGCAGCATGCGATGGCGTGGATCCATGGTGGTTTCAGCCAGCTGGTCTGCATCCATCTCGCCCAGGCCCTTATAGCGCTGGATCGGCTCCTTGTAGCGTCGGCCTTCCTTCTCCAAGCTGGCCAGCAGCTTGGTCATTTCCGTCTCAGAGTAGGTGTAGATGACTTCGTTCTGCTTGGCGCCCGGATTAATTACCTCGATGCGGTGCAACGGCGGGACCGCCGCATAGACGCGACCGTGCTCAATCATCGGACGCATATAGCGATAGAACAGCGTCAGCAGCAGGGTGCGAATGTGCGCACCGTCAACGTCAGCATCGGTCATCAGGATAATCTTGCCGTATCGCGCTTGCTCGATGTCGAAGCTGCGGCCCGAACCAGCACCTATCACCTGGATCATCGCTGCGCACTCAGCATTGGAGAGCATGTCCGAGATCGACGCCTTTTGCACATTGAGGATCTTGCCACGAATCGGCAACAACGCCTGGTACTCGCTGGAGCGTGCAAGTCGGGCAGTGCCCAATGCGCTGTCGCCCTCGACGATGAACAGTTCGGATTTGCCGACTTCCTTGCTCCGGCAATCAAGCAGTTTGGTTGGCAGCGACGAGGATTCCAAAGCCGTCTTGCGACGCTGGGTTTCCTTATGCATGCGTGCCGACACACGAGACTTCATCTCGTTGACGACCTTCTCCATCAGCGTGGAGGCTTCAGCCTTTTCGTTGCGTTTGCTGGAGCCCAGACGATCATTGAGCGCCTTTTCCAGCACCTTGGAAACAATCTGGCGCACTTGTGGGGTGCCCAAAATTTCCTTGGTCTGGCCCTCGAACTGGGGCTCGGCCAATCGGACGGTCAGCACGGCAGTCAGGCCGGCCAGAACGTCGTCCTTTTCCAGCTTGTCCTTCTGGCCGAACTTGAGCTTGCGCGCGTTGGCCTCGATATTCTTGCGGAAGGACTTGAGCAGGGCCTGCTCGAAGCCTGCGGTATGCGTACCGCCCTTGGGTGTCGCAATAATATTGACGAAGCTGCGCAGCGTGGTTTCGTAGCCGATCCCCCAGCGGACCGCCACGTCCACTTCGCAGACACGCTGCACATCTTCAATATGGCTGCGGCCGTTGCTGTCGATGACCGGAACCTTTTCATGGAAGGAACCGCTGCCGTGGAAGCGCCAGATGTCGGTAACCGGTGAATCGCTGCTCAGGTAGTCAACGAATTCGCTAATGCCGCCGTCGTGCTGGAACACTTCCTCATGAGGTCCGTCTGCGCCCGGAGTGTCCGGCAGTCCGCGTTCATCACGCAGGGTGATGCGCAGCCCCGGGACCAGGAAGGAGGTTTGGCGGGCGCGATCCTGCAATTCCTTATAGGAGAATTTCGCATCCGGGGTGAAGATATGGCTGTCGGCCCAGTATCGAATGCGCGTTCCGGTTACGCCGCGTTTGGCTTTGCCGATAATTCCCGGAGGCGTTGCGGTCTCATGGGCCTTGAACGCCGCATCGGCTTTCTTGCGTCCCTTATCGGTAAATTTGCCTGGTTCGCCACGACGGAACTGCAAGCCGTAGGTTTTGCCGCCGCGGTCAACTTCCACGTCCAAGCGGGCCGACAGAGCATTTACTACTGAGGCACCCACGCCGTGCAGGCCGCCGGATGCGCTGTAGGAGCCACCGCCGAACTTGCCACCGGCGTGCAGTTTGGTGAAGACGACTTCCAAACCGCTCAGCCCAGTCTTGGGTTCAACATCCACGGGGATGCCACGGCCATCGTCTTGGACTTCGACCGAGCCGTCAGAGTGCAAGATGACATCAATGGCCTGCCCAAACCCGCCTAACGCCTCGTCAACAGAGTTATCGATGATCTCCCAGAGGCAATGCATCAAGCCACGGGAGTCGGTGGAGCCGATGTACATGCCTGGTCGCTTACGAACTGCTTCCAGGCCTTCCAATACGGAAAGGTGCCGGGCACTGTAATTGTCGGATGAAGCCACTGAGCTGTTGTCTCCTACTTGCATGAGAAAGTACGTCTTGCTTCATATTCTAATCGTTAATGTGTTCGAATACCCGCTATTTTCCGGTGCTGGCGGGCACGCCGGGCAGGTATGAGCTTATCCACATGCGCTACGCGGTGAGCGAAAGAACAGCCAATTCGGGATAAAGTCGGGATCCAAGCTGGTTGTATAGAGTAACCATCAACTTTAGGAGGCTGGCAATGACTACTACGACCGCTAGTCGTGAACTTAACGCCCTCGACCGGTGCGACCGTTGCGGCGCACAGGCCTACGTGCGAGCCGTGCTGGCTTCGACCGGCGGTGAGCTGCTTTTCTGCGCTCACCATAGCCGCGATGTAGAACAAAAACTGCGTCCGCAGACTTCCCTCTGGCAGGACGAGTCCTCGCGGCTCTACGAAAAGCCCAAGGTAGACGCCAACGACTAATCTCGTGGCCAACTGCTGATCAAAGAAGGCGACCCGCTTTGGGTCGCCTTCTTCTTGCATTAATGGCAATAAAGAATGTGGCCAGCAGTTCATTGCATGAACTGCTGGCCACATCCTCAGTTTCTTAGTCCAGGTAGTCGCGCAGCACCTGGGAACGCGATGGGTGACGCAGCTTCGACATCGTCTTGGATTCGATCTGGCGAATGCGCTCGCGGGTCACCCCGTAGACCTTGCCGATTTCGTCCAGCGTCTTAGGCTGGCCATCGGTCAGGCCGAAACGCATTGCCACGACGCCTGCTTCGCGCTCCGAAAGCGTGTCGAGCACCGAATGCAGCTGTTCCTGCAACAGGGTGAAGGACACTGCATCGGCTGGCACAACGGCTTCCGAGTCTTCGATCAGGTCACCGAATTCGGAGTCGCCGTCTTCGCCCAGTGGGGTATGCAGGGAAATCGGCTCACGACCGTATTTCTGGACCTCGACGACCTTCTCAGGAGTCATGTCCAATTCCTTGGCCAACTCTTCTGGGGTCGGTTCGCGACCGAGATCCTGAAGCATCTGGCGCTGGACACGCGCCAGCTTGTTGATGACTTCAACCATGTGCACAGGAATACGAATGGTACGCGCCTGGTCCGCCATGGCACGGGTGATTGCCTGGCGAATCCACCAAGTGGCATAGGTCGAGAACTTGAAACCCTTGGTGTAGTCGAACTTCTCCACCGCACGGATCAGGCCCAAGTTGCCTTCCTGGATCAGGTCCAGGAAGAGCATGCCGCGGCCGGTGTAGCGCTTGGCCAGGGAAACTACCAGGCGAAGGTTTGCTTCCAGCAGGTGGTTCTTGGCAATCTTGCCATCGTGGATGATCTGCTCGTAGTCCCAGCGCAGACGCTGATCCATGGAGCCATCGTCCTTCTCCAGCTTGTCAGCTGCGAACAGGCCAGCTTCAATGCGCAGAGCCAAGTCGACTTCTTGCTCGGCGTTCAGCAGGGCAACCTTGCCAATCTGCTTCAGGTAGTCCTTGACCGGGTCAGCGGTCGCGCCGGCCACCATGACCTGCTGCTGCGGAGCGTCGTCATCACCGGTTGAAAGTGTGAAGCCCTTTGATTCATCGTCGGACTTCGCATCCTTCGAATCGGTGCCTGGCTCAGCATCGTCATCGGCGTCAGCCAACGCTCCGGTTGATTCGTCTTGCGCTGCGGTTTCGGCAGCGACCTTTTTAGTCCGAGGCTTGGCCTTGGTAGCGCGCTTCTTCGCTGCAGGGGTGGCTGATTCGGCCTCAGCCGCGTCGACCTCGGCCTCAGTTGCTATGCGATTAGCGTTCGTCTCAGAAGATGACACGAATAACCTTTCTAACGATGCGTTCCGGATGCACCTGCCGGTAACACCACTATGACCCTGTCAAGTCCGATAGTGCTCAGTCGCTGACTAAACACCTAGGGCTGGCACATTGGTATCAACGCATCAAGCCCGCCTAATGTTCCCGAAATCCACAGATTTCAAGACCTAGGCAATTCGAACCTAACCGGGTCTGTTGTCCCATTATCCATGAATTAGCATCAGGACACCACTTGAGACACTCCGGCCTCCGTTGCTCAGCTGAAATTGGCACGCCAAGCCCGCAATTTATCGGTCGCCCACTCGGGCATGATTCCATGGGACATCAGCTTCTGCAGCAACCGCGCCAACTCGTAGTTCGGGTTTTCTTCTACAGCCCTGCCCAGCAGGCACAAGGCCATAGTCCCCCGGCCTCGTGCCCACTCGATCCAGGCAAGAATGCACAGCAGGGCCTGCCGGTTGTTGCCTTCGGCCACACCGAGCAGGTCTCTGGCTACCGACCACAGCCGGTCAATCCGCTGCCAGTCTGGCGAATGCCAACCACGGCCCAGCAAATAGTTGGTCAAGGGCGAGGCAGCCGCTTCCCGATCTCCGCGCATCACGCCAAACAGCACATCCAATGCCGCGTCCAGACCTTGGCCAGCCAAATACGGAAGCAGGTCTCGGACGATTTTCACTTCCAGGGAACCAAGCAGCAGTGCGGTGTGCTCATGCTCTTCGTGGATCCAAGTTCGGGCTTCAGTTTCGGCGAGGTCCATCGTCTGCAGCCATGCTTCAAGGCAGTTGATCACGTTGTGCTGCTGGCTGGAAACAATCTTCAGGATCTCGGCGGCCTGCGGCCACTCAGGGATTCCACTGCCGTCCCATGGAACATCCAACGGTGCTGATCCAGCAAAGACCAGCGACAGATGCGTCTCGTTGGTTTCCAGCGGGCGCACCGGGGTCGGCTCTGCGTAGTCGTCGGTCGCGTAGTTCCAGACGAATCGGCCCTGCCGGCACCAGCTGTGGCGCAACAGGACTTTTTTGCCAGCCAGCCCCTGTTCGAGCTGCGCAACCATGTGCGAGTACGGAATACGGCCCTCGGCCAGCGAATCTTCCGGCGCGTAGACCACCAGAACCACCCCTTGGATATGGGGCATGCGATCCAGGAGGCGAAGCACCTGCGCGGTCCACGACTCCCGCTCGGACGAAGTGTCCTCTTCCGGCAAATCGACACGCAGGGTCGCTTCCAGGTGGTCCTCGTCGATCAGCATGAGCACAGCAGAATTTTGCGGATAGAAGCCGAGGGCATGAGGCACATAGGCCAGGATGTCCTCGCAGCTGGACAGCGAGAGGGGATGGCGTTCTGGTGTAGTTGTCATGGCTCCACGGTGCATCGCGGCGCTTGGCACAGGACGTCAACGCGTGCGAGCTGTGGAGAACCTTCTGGTCCGGGCCTCGGGGCCGGCGGTTACTGTTCGGCGAGGAATCGGCGCGCCTTGCGGCGTTCGATGACCATGAATGCCATCCCGAGCAATGCCATCACGAATTGGAAGGACAGTGCCACCCGGAAAGCCGGCAGGTTGTAGAGTTCTCCGACCGAGCCGTTGGCCTTGTGCAGCATGTCCATGATGAAACCGATGACGTAGATGGTGACGAATGCTCCGATGAATCCGCCGGTATTCACCAGGCCGGTGGCAGTTCCCAGAACCCGCGGCGGGTTGAACGTACGTGCGAAGTCGAAACCGATCACTGAGGCCGGGCCGCCGGCGGCAATGACGACCATCAGCAGCACCAGAATCCATAGCGGCGCCTGTCCTGGCCAGAGCAGAACGGCCGCCCATAGCGCCAAGATGGAGCCCACGATGGACAACGCAATATTGGAACGCTGGCTGGCATGGCGCGCGGTCAAGGCGCCGAGGATCGGACCCAGCACGATGGCGACGACAACGAATACAGCCATCAGGCCCGAAGCTAACGCACCGTCTATGCCTTGGCCCTCGACAAGGAATGGGTAGCCCCACGTCATCATGAAGGTGTTGATCATGAAGGCCGTAGAGAAGTGGGTCCAGAAACCCAAGCGGGTCCCTGGCTGCTTCCATGCCTGCGAGATCCGCGAGCCGGTCTCCTGCTCCCCCGCGCCATGCCCATTCCAGTTCTTCCCATTGCGCACGAAGGCGATCGTCGTGATGAAGGTGGCGAAAGCGAACCCTGACATGATCGAGAATGCCGCGGACCAGCCGACGCCAAGCAGGATCATATGGAATGGAAAGAGGCTGATCAGCTGCCCGAGCTGGCCAAAAGTACCGGTGAGCTGGGTGAGCACCGGAATGCGCGAACCGGAGAACCACAGGGGCAAGAGCTTGAGCACGGAGACGAAGACCATCGCGTCGCCCATGCCGACCATGACGCGCCCGGCCAAGCCCATGGGCACGTTGACCGAAATCGCCAGGAACGCTTGGCCGGCAGCCATCAGCAACGCGCCGCAGGTAATCAGGATGCGGGGCCCGAATTTATCCAGCAGCAGCCCTACGGGGACCTGCGCCCCGGCATAGACAACGAGCTGCACGACCGAGAACGTCGCCAGGATCTGTGCGCTGGCATCGAAGCGTTCGGTGGCTTGGATGCCTGCGACTCCGAAGCTGGTGCGTTGGGAAATTGCAGAAATGTAGGCAAGAATTGCGAAGCCGAAGACGAGCCACGATTTCGGCGAATTCAGCTGGGCTTGGCTCACTGGTCGTGATCACCTGGCAACGGTTCGATATGACCGTTTTTCAACCAATCTTCGGTGTTCTCGATGGCGGCCAGGAAATGCTCGGCACTGGCGCCCAGTTCCTCGGCATCCGCCATCTGCTCATCTTCGTCCAGCAACAGCGAACGCGACTCGTGCTCCTTGGCATGCGCGTCGAAACGTTCCTCGAATCCGTCCACCATCTGGCGGACGTCGCTATTGGCTTGAAGCTGCTCGGCGAGCTGCTGGTCAACCAATCGGGCCGCTTCGCGCAGCTTGTCGGTCGGCAGAGCCAGCTTCAGCGCCGCGCCCACATACTCCAGCGTCGCAACGGCGACCGCCGGGTACTCGGATTCGGCAAGGTAGTGCGGGGTATGCATCGAGTAGCCCACGACATCCCGGCCGGCTTCGCTCAGGCGGATTTCGAGCAGCGAGGCCAAGCCTGCAGGAGATTCGACCGTAGGGCTCCACGTCGAGATGTTCTCGATCAGATCCTTGCGGTTGCCGTGGGCGGTCACGCCGACCGGCCGGGTATGCGGCACCGGCATCGGCAATGATGCGGTCCCAACAACCAGCGATACGTTGAAGGCCTCGATGAATGACTGCAGTTCCGCGATCACGCGTTCCCACTTCAGATCCGGTTCAACTCCGTTGAGGAACCAGAACTTGCGGTCCATCTCATCAGTCATCAGGTAGATCTCGATGCGCGGGGCCTGGTATCCGGCGAAGTGGTCGCCGAGGAAAGAGACCCGCGGGCGCTGGGAGGTGTAGGCGATCAGCTCGTCGGCATCGAAAGTGGCGAAGAGTTCGGATTCCAGACGGCCGAAAAGCTCGTTGGAGACCTGCGCGTGATTATGCCCGGCATCACTGATGCTCTTCAGCGAGATGAACATGCCAAGACCTTGAAGGCGCGAGTTATCCAAATCGTCTGCGACCAGCGTCATCAACGAATCCTTGGACATTTTCTCCTCATTCAGGGTCGGCATCCGGCACAGCAGGGCGGCAACCATCGGCCAGGACTGAACTTCTGCAACAGATCAATGCTCCATCCTATCGCTACTTGGCTTTCGCTCGCTGTGAAGTAACGCACGATGACGCGGAACCTCGGATAACCTAGATGCAGGAGACGCACAGCCCACCGGCAGGATCTGCTCCGGAATACCACTTGGGCTGTCGCGACCTTAGACCCTACAAAGGCATAGAAGGAATGATTTTGTGATCAACTCCAGTGATCTCACTCTGAGCGCCATTGGCACTGACATCAAGCGCAAGAGCGCTGACGCCCTCATCCTGGGCGTACTCAAGAACGGCGACAAGGTGTCCATCGCGGCATCCCCCTTCGCCGCCGACACCACTACCTCGCTGGAGCAGTCGCTCTCGGCTTTGGGCGTTGCCGGGAAGGCCGACGAAATCACCGCGCTGCCTGGCGTGGACGGCACGAAGGCCAAGGTTCTGCAGTTCATCGGCCTTGGCGTTGACGAGCTGGCCGATCTGACCGAAGAGAAGCTGCGCCGTGCAGCCGGCTCGGCTGCCCGCCAGTTGAGCAACGCCAAGAGCGCCATTTTCGCTTTGCCTGCCGACAGCGTTGAGCGCGTTGCCGCCGTGGCTGAAGGCATCGCCTTGGGCAGCTACCGCTACGAGAACCACCGGTCGAAGAAGAGCGAGAAGCCAGTACTGGCCGAAGCCCAGATCGTCACCTCGGTTGCCACTTCCAAGGATCTTCCGGCCGTGCTCAAGCGCGCGGCAATCCTGGGCCGCGCGGTCCGCGGCACCCGCGACCTGATCAATGCCCCAGCCAACGTGCTGTACCCGGAGTCTTTCGCCGCGGCGGTCAAGGACTACTCAAAGTCGCTGCCGCTGAAGGTCACCATCTTCGATGAGAAGCGACTGGCCAAGGACGGCTTTGGCGGACTGATCGGCGTCGGCGGCGGCTCGGCTCGCCAGCCGCGCATGGTCAAGGTCGAGTACGCGCCATCGAAGGCAGCCAAGCACATCGCCTTGATCGGCAAGGGCATCACCTTCGATACCGGTGGCACCTCGCTGAAGCCTGCTGCAGGCATGCACGCCATGAAGTCGGACATGTCCGGTGCCGCCGCAGTCTTCCAGACCGTCGCCGCCGTCGCCGAACTTGGGCTGAACGTGAAGGTCACCGCATGGCTCTGCCTGGCAGAGAACATGCCAGGCGGCGCCTCGACCCGTCCGGGCGATGTGCTGACGATGTTCGGCGGCAAGACCGTTGAGGTG
Source organism: Glutamicibacter nicotianae (assembly GCF_006539525.1). Classification (GTDB taxonomy): domain Bacteria; phylum Actinomycetota; class Actinomycetes; order Actinomycetales; family Micrococcaceae; genus Glutamicibacter; species Glutamicibacter nicotianae. The sequence continues at coordinate 64,856 of NZ_BJNE01000011.1, forward strand.
CTGAACACTGACGCCGAAGGCCGCCTGGTCATGGCTGACGGCTTGGCCGCAGCCAGCCTGGAAAAGCCGGATGTCATGATCGACATCGCTACGCTGACCGGCGCGCAGATGCTGGCTCTGGGCCTGCGCACTGCAGGCGTCATGGGCGACAAGCAGGTCACCAGCGACCTGGTTGCCGTCTCGGACAAGGTGGGCGAATTGGCTTGGGCCATGCCGCTGCCGGAAGAGCTGCGTCCATCCATCGAGTCGCAGGTCGCCGATCTGGCGAACATCGGTGAGCGCATGGGCGGAATGATGACCGCTGCCGTCTTCCTCGAAGAGTTCGTCGGCGAAGTCGACGGCAAGAAGATTCCTTGGGCCCACATCGACTTTGCTGGTCCGGCCTTCAACGAAGGAAGTGCCTGGGGCTACACCCCGAAGAACGGCACCGGCTCGCAGGTACGCACGCTGGTTGCCTACGCAGAACAGGTTGCCGCAGCGAACTAGCCGTTAAACGCAGCGGCATAGCAGCTGCAGTGCCATGAAACTCATCCCGGTATCGCCAGAATCAATTGGCCGATGCCGGGATGAACTCAAAATTAGAGACATACCTGACTTTTAATGCCCCGAAGGTGACTCTAGCCATTCGACGGTACTAAGGTAAGTTTTGAAACATCACCGTGGATCAAAGGTGCGCGCCCGCATGTGTCACGCTCCAGAAAGTCCACACCCGATCCCCTGGTCGGCCAAAGCCGGCCTCACTAAGCGAATACGAGGGAGCGTTCACGTGGCCGATTCGGCAGCAACGCAAGAATTTGATGTCCTCATCCTCGGCGGCGGATCCGCTGGATACTCGGCAGCATTGCGCGCCATCCAGCTGGGCTACACCGTTGGATTGATCGAGAAGGAAAAGCTGGGCGGCACCTGCTTGCACACCGGCTGCATCCCAACCAAGGCTTACCTGCATGCAGCAGAGCTGGCAGAGAACGCTCGCGAGGGTGCCAAGTACGGCATCAACTCCTCGCTGGAGTCGATCGATCTGGCCGGCGTTCGCAAGTACAAGGAAGGCATTGTCGCTGGCAAGCACAAGGGCCTGCAGGGCTTGCTGAAGATGAAGAAGGTCAACGTCATCACCGGTAACGGCCGACTGGTTGCCCAGGATTCCATCGATGTCGATGGCACCGTCTACAAGGGCAAGTACATCGTCCTGGCCACCGGATCCACTTCCAAGACCATGGGCCTGGAAATCGGCGGCCGCGTGCTGACCAGCACCGAAGCACTGAACATGGAAGACCTGCCAAAGAGCGCCATCGTTCTGGGCGGCGGCGTCATCGGTGTCGAATTCGCCTCGGTCTGGAAGTCCTTCGGCGTCGACGTCACCATCGTCGAGGGCCTGCCATCGCTGGTTCCAAACGAGGATCCAGCCATCATCAAGAACCTGGAGCGTGCTTTCAAGAAGCGCGGCATCAAGTTCAACACCGGCGTTTTCTTCGAGAAGGTCGAGCAGGATGCCAACGGCGCCAAGGTCTCGCTGGCTGACGGCAAGGTTCTGGAAGCTGAGATCGTCCTGGTTGCTGTGGGCCGCGGTCCAGTCACCGAGGGCCTTGGCTTCGAAGAGCAGGGCATCACCATTGATCGCGGTTTCGTAATCACCGACGAGCGCCTGCACACCGGCGTTGGCAACATCTACGCCATCGGCGACATCGTTCCAGGCGTCCAGCTCGCACACCGCGGCTACCAGCATGGCCGCTTCGTCGCCGAGGAAATCCACGGCCTGAAGCCAACCATCGTTGAGGACATCAACATCCCGAAGGTGACCTTCTGCGAGCCAGAGATCGCATCGGTGGGCTACTCCGAGCCGAAGGCCAAGGAGAAGTTCGGCGCTGACCAGATCGAAACCACCGAGTACAACTTGGCTGGCAACGGCAAGTCCTCGATCTTGGGCACCAGCGGCATCATCAAGATGGTTCGCGTCAAGAACGGCCCAATCGTTGGCGTTCACGGCATCGGCGGACGCATTGGCGAGCAGATCGGTGAAGCGCAGCTGATCGTGAACTGGGAAGCATACCCAGAGGACGTATCGCAGCTGATCCACGCTCACCCAACCCAGAACGAGTCCCTGGGCGAAGCCGCAATGGCTTTGGCCGGCGCACCGCTGCACGGTTAATCACGTTTTGGTCATTCAGGCAGCGCGTTGATGTAACGCGCTGCCTGAATGCACTAGGCTCGGAGGCAACGCCTCCCACCACTTTTCAAGCTTTATAAAACAAGGAGATACGGGACGATGTCTGAAACCGTAAACCTACCCGCACTGGGTGAAAGCGTTACCGAAGGTACGGTAACCCGCTGGCTGAAGCAGGTCGGCGACCGCGTAGAGGTAGACGAGCCGTTGGTGGAAGTTTCCACTGACAAGGTTGACACTGAAGTTCCTTCGCCGGTAGCTGGTGTCATCGAGGAAATCTTCGTGGCCGAGGACGAGGACGCCGAAGTTGGCGCCCCACTGGTTCGCATCGGCGATGGCTCCGGCTCCGGCGACGCTGCACCGGCAGCACCAGCCGCTGAAGAAGCACCTGCCGCACCAGCCGCAGAGGAAGCACCAGCTGAACCGGCAGCCGAAGAAGCTCCTGCAGCCGCACCTGCCGGTGGCGATGCCTCGGGTACCGAAGTTACCCTTCCAGCCTTGGGCGAGTCGGTGACCGAAGGTACCGTTACCCGCTGGCTGAAGGAAGTTGGCGATGAGGTATCCGTCGACGAGCCGCTGCTTGAGGTTTCCACCGATAAGGTAGACACCGAAGTTCCTTCCCCAGTTGCTGGCACCCTGCTGGAAATTCGCGTTCCAGAAGATGAGACCGCTGAAGTCGGCGCTGTTCTGGCCGTTATCGGTGCCGCTGGCTCCGCTCCAGCAGCTGCTCCAGCCAAGAAAGAGGCGCCAGCTGCTGCTCCTGCAAAGGAAGCTCCAGCTGCTGCTCCTGCAAAGGAAGAGGCTCCTGCTGCCCCAGCTCCTGCCAAGGAAGAGGCTCCGGCCGCTCCGGCAGCCCCAGCTCCAGCTAAGGAAGAAGCACCTGCTGCCCCTGTCGCTCCAGCTGCACCAGCAGCCGAGGCAAACAACGAGTCCGGCTACGTCACCCCGCTGGTACGCCGCCTGGCTAACCAGCACAACATCGACATCGCTTCGGTGAAGGGCACCGGTGTTGGCGGCCGCATCCGCAAGCAGGATGTGCTGGACGCTGTTGCCGCCCAGGAAGCTGCTGCTCCAGCTGCTCCTGCCGCCGCTGCTCCTGCCGCCGCAAAGCCGGCTGCACCTGCAGTAGAGGTTTCCTCGCTGCGCGGCACCGAGGAAAAGGCTCCACGTATCCGCCAGGTTATCGCTCGCCGCATGCGCGAGTCCCTGGACATATCGACTCAGCTGACCCAGGTCCACGAAATCGATATGACCCGCATCGTGAAGCTGCGAGCTGCGGCCAAGGCCAACTTCAAGGCCACCAACGGCGTGAACCTCACTTACCTGCCATTCATCGCCAAGGCTGTTGCCGAAGGCCTGAAGGCACACCCTAAGCTGAACGCTGAGTACAACGAAGAGACCCAGAAGATCACCTACCACAATGCCGAGCACTTGGCATTCGCAGTCGACACCGACAAGGGCCTGCTGGTTCCTGTCGTGTCGAACGCTGGCGATCTGAACCTGGCAGGCATGGCTTCGCGCATCGCTGATGTTGCTGCACGCACCCGCAGCAACAAGATCGGTCCAGACGAGCTGTCCGGTGGCACCTTCTCGATCACCAACATCGGTTCGGTTGGCGCACTGTTCGACACCCCGATCATCAACCAGCCACAGGTAGCCATCCTGGGCACCGGTGCGATCGTGAAGCGTCCAATGGTCGTCACCGATGCAGAAGGCAACGATTCGATCGCCATCCGCCACATGATGTACCTGTGCCTGACCTACGATCACCGCCTGGTTGACGGTGCCGATGCAGGCCGCTTCCTGCAGACCGTCAAGGCTCGCCTTGAAGGTGGCGCCTTCGAAGGCGAACTGGGACTGTAAAGATCCAGTCGTGGCCCTCGTAGCCTAGGTAGATAATCGCCCCTGTCGTTGATTCGACAGGGGCGATTCTGCGTTTTCTACGATCAGTCGAAAATAGATTAGGCTAGTGTCATGACTATTCTTCTTTCTCTCCTGATTTTCGTGCATATCTTGGGCGCAGCAGCTATCTTCGGTGGCTGGCTGGCCAACTTCAAGACCCCTACTGTCTCTGTATGGCAGTGGTACGGAGCCATCGTGCAGCTGGTAACGGGTCTGGCCATGGTCGGCATTCTCGAGGCCGGCGACGGTTCGCCAAACCACATGAAGATTGGCATCAAGTCGCTGATTGCAATCATCATCCTGGTCGCAGCTTTCATTGGCCGTAAGAAGATGAAGAACGGCGAGGAAGTTTCTACCGGTATTGCTCACGCAGTGGGCGGCATGGCCTTCATCAACATCGCGATTGCGGTTCTCTGGAGCTAGTCCGTAGCAGCCTTGATGGTGGGAGAAGCAACCAACAGCTTTGAGCAAGCTTTGGTGTCGTCTCCCGCCATTAAGCATTTAACGTCGTAATACCTTGCCGATCTTCCAGCCGCTTTCTTCCAGCACCATTTCAACTTCGATGCGTTGCGGCTCTGCGGCCTGGACGGTGTGCATCGTGACCCCTTCAGCATCCACGTATCGGTATTCCTCTTGGGTCGATGTCGCGGCAAGAATGACAGTGTCACCCTGTCCACGGGCGGATACCACCACATCCGTCAGTTTTGTGCGCAAGCCTTCAAGTCCCAAACCCAAATCCAGAAGCTGATCTATCGTTTCGAGATCTCGCTGCAATTGCTCGGCTCCCGGAGTGTAGAGCCTCTTGAGTTTCTCCCCCGCCAGCTGACCCATCGCTTTGTCTCGTTCTCGTGAAAGTGCCAAGAATGCAGAGACCACTGTATCCCGATTCAATGCACAGGCGGGCACTTGCGCACCATCCATGATTCTGCAGTCTAGGTCTGCTGGGGGCGCCATTGCCGGCGCAGTCGCTTCCTTCGCCTCAGCGGCCCGGAAATGATTGACGCCCAGCATGCTCCCGAGTATGACCATGATGCCCAAGACTGCAGCACCAGCCAGCTTCACGGCCCCGGGTGTCCTGCGCAACCGATGGCTGTGCCAAGATTCATCATTCCCGCTGTTCCGCTGCCTTGCTGCGTTATCCCTTGCGCGCTTTGAGCGCCTGTGCGCAGCACCCGATTCCTGGGTTGGATGGATGGTTTCCATCAGATGAGTAGCTTCAGCAGCTACATGACCTTCCCAATGGATGGGCTCAGCTGGACAGCTCGCGAACAGCGTTCGAGCAAACTGGTCGACGGTTGGCCTCGCTTGCGGCACCGGATTCATGGAATCAATCAAGAGCTCATGAATAATCGAGGGGATGCCGGGGAACATCACGCTAGCTGGTGGACGCATCAGTTCCTCTTCGGGAACCCGTCCCGACAGGAGAAACCACAAGCAGGCGCCCAGCGAGTACACGTCCTGCTCTCCAGCTTGGCTTTCCATCGCCCCGGCCTGCATTTCAGGGGCGACGAATCCGGGTGTGCCGGAACCAGTAAGCGCTTGACTTGACGAAGCAGCTTCCTGGAAGTCGATGATCTTCGGCATGCCCTTGGCGGTCAGCAGGATGTTGGCTGGCGACAAGTCCCCATGGCGTTGGCCCTGCGAATGCATGACCGATAGAGTTTGCGCAATGGGAGCCAACGCAGTCACGCATTCACCAAGCGCAAAGGCGCTGCGGCTGGAAACGAGGTCTGCCAAACTCCCGCCGGGACAATATTCCATGACCAGCCCCTCACCGAATTGAGTCGGCAGGGTTCCGTAAAAATCGACGACATATTTCCGCGACTGCCTGACCTCTTCCTGGCGCAGAGAAGTGATGTTTTCCATAGTCAGGCTAAGTTTAAGCGTCAGATACATCTGGTCGCTTTCCCTCCGGATCAGCCAAACTTTGCATGGTGACTTGGCACTTAGCGGCTTGACAGTCACATGCCCAGGGCTTGTCGGCCACGCTAGAACATTCGTTGATTCATCCATGTTTCCGTTGTATCCCACAAACAGGAAATGCAAGCTGGATATCCACAGGCAAGCTGAACGGCACTGAATTAGCGACCGATCGTTCAAGAGCGTAGGCTAGCCGTCATGGCGATCGAATTCGAACGAGTCGGACTAGGCTCAAAATTTGTGCCCTACATGGAAGCTTGGGATTATCAGATCCAACTGCATGATGCGGTAGCCGCGGACACGCAAACCCCTAGAGTCCTGTTCCTGGAGCACGAAGCGGTTTATACCGCAGGCAAGCGCACCGAACCCGAAGACCTCCCGCTGGACGGCACCCCCGTCGTGGATGTGGACCGCGGTGGCAAGTTGACCTGGCATGGCCCGGGACAGCTCATTGGCTACCCCATTGTCAAGCTCCGCAAGATCAGCGCAATCCGTCTTTACGTGGAGACCCTGGAAGAAGCCCTAATTAACGTCGTGAGCGAGCTTGGCATTCCAACGGCCCAGATCAAGGGCCGTTCCGGAGTTTGGGTACCAGGCAAAGACGGCGCGCAGGACCGCAAGATTGCAGCCATCGGCATCCGTATCAACCACGGCGTCACCATGCACGGATTCGCCTTGAACTGCTCGAACGCGCTTTCCGCATACGACCAGATCATCCCCTGCGGCATCTCCGATGCAGGTGTCACCACCATTTCCGAAGAACTGGGCCGTACCGTCACCCCTGAAGACGTCGTTGACCGAGTTCAAGCGGAAATAGAGCGTCTGCTTACCCCGCAAGTCGTCTAGACAACCACTCACTTCCTTCAGAAAGAGCAGTCAATGAGCATCGAGCCAGAAGGCCGTCGACTACTGCGCGTCGAAAAGCGCAACTCCGCCGTTCCCGTGGAGCGCAAGCCCGAGTGGATCAAGGCGAAACTCAACATCGGCCCGGAATACGTGGGGCTGAAGAACCTGGTGCAGTCCGAGGGGCTGCACACCGTCTGCGAAGAGGCAGGCTGCCCGAATATCTTCGAGTGCTGGGAAGACCGCGAGGCCTCGTTCCTCATCGGCGGTTCCGAATGCACCCGCCGTTGCGACTTCTGCCAGATTGCCACCGGCAAGCCGGTGGCCATCGACCGCTCGGAACCTTTCAAGGTGGCCATGAGCGTGAAGAAGATGGATTTGCGCTACGCCACCGTCACCGGTGTTGCCCGCGATGACCTCGAAGACGAGGGCACGTGGCTGTACGCGGAGACGGTGCGGCAGATCCACAAGATGAACCCGAACACCGGCGTCGAGTTGCTGATTCCCGACTTCAGCGGCAAGCCCGAGAACCTGGATGTCATCTGCGATTCGGAGCCGGAGGTCTACGCCCACAATGTCGAGACCGTGCCCCGCCTGTTCAAGCGCATTCGCCCGGCCTTCCGCTACGAACGTTCCATGGATGTGATCACCCACGGCCACAAGCGCGGATTGATCACCAAGTCAAACCTGATCCTGGGCATGGGCGAAACTCGTGAAGAAATTTCAGAGGCCATGCGCGACCTCTATGAGGCCGGCTGCGATCTGCTCACCTTGACCCAGTACCTGCGCCCCACGGACCTGCATTTGCCAGTTGACCGTTGGGTCACTCCGCAGGAGTTCCTTGAACTTCAGCAGGAAGCCGAAGAACTCGGATTCTCGGGCGTCATGGCCGGGCCATTGGTTCGCTCTTCCTACCGCGCTGGCCGTCTCTGGGCTGGTGCCATGCGCAAGAAGGGCCGGGAAATCCCTGAGGCCCTGTCGCATATCGAGTCCTCGGGCAACACTCGCCAGGAAGCAGCTTCGCTGATCAAGTAGCTGGTTCTTGCGAACCAGTTTGGACGATGGCCCCGGGCCTGCAGATGGAAACCATCGCGGGTTCCGGGGCCATTCCACTGCCCGTTCATGGCCAATTCAGCCGAAAATGCCATGTTCGTTCCAGCACGGCTTAGAACTATCAACTTCATCGCGTAGAATTAAGGCACTATGGCCAAAAACTCCGACAACGACGCAGCCGCGCCTAAGCGTGGCTTGTTTTCGCGTAAACCAAAAGCTGAGAAGAAGAACAAAGAACCAGGCCGCCTGAAGCAAATTGGCCAGGTCTTCCAGATGACGCGCCGCAACGACCCTATGGTCGTGTGGTGGATGGCATTGGCCGCCTTGGCCGTCATTGCTGTCTGCTTGGTCATCGGCTTCTTGATCAATAACTGGATCACGATGTTGATCATCGCAATCCCGTTGGCGCTTCTTGCTGCAATGTTCATCATGTCGCGCCGTGCCGAGAAGGCTGCGTTCTCGCAGCTTGAGGGTCGCCCAGGTGCCGCTGGTGCTGCTATGAGCGTGCTGCGTCGCGGCTGGATCCTGAAGCAGGAACCGGTTGCCTACAACCGCCACCAGGATCTGGTGTTCCTCGGCATCGGCCGTCCAGGCATCGTCCTGGTCACCGAGGGCCCGAAGAACCGCGTTCGCGAACTTGCCGCATCCGAGCGCAAGCGCATTGCCCGTGTTCTGCCGAACGTGCCTGTGCACATCATCAACGCTGGTTCCGAAGAAGGCCAGACTCCATTGGCTGAAGTCGGCAAGGCAATGAAGAAGCTTCCGAAGTCGATTACGAAGCTGGAAGTCAGCGCAATCGACAAGCGTCTGAGCACGTTGACTGCGAACCGTCTGCCCATCCCCAAGGGCGTAGATCCAAACCGCGTACGTCCAAACCGCCGCGCTATGCGTGGACGCTAAAGACAGCACTAAAGAAGCCGCAACAGGATTTTCCTGTTGCGGCTTCTTTAGTGCTGTCCGGACCCGAAGGCTAGGAGATATTCACCAAGATGGTTTTCGGCAACCGATCATGAAGGCCACGCTGGTCCTTGTCGGTAATGAAGGCCGGAATAGCCAAGCAAAGCAGCAACGAACGGCTCAAGCCTTGCAATGGCTTGATCGCGGTTCCATCCAGCGCCTGCACCTGCATGCCAAAGGTGCGATGACCGATCGTGTGCCCCGTGAACCCGACACCGATGATTTGCCCGGCACAAAACAGGCCCAGCGTTGCCAGGTCATGGCCATTGAACAGCCACCAGCTGAGCAGCATGGACAGTCCCCAGTCCAGGAGCAGGGCGCCGACCCTTCGCGGGAACCTGGCAACGGAGCCAGGACCCTTGACTGGGCGTCCCATATCCTGTCCGGGCCATTCTTGCGTATTGTGCTGCGGCGGCCCTTCAAGCCACGAGCTGAAGTCTTTTCTTTCCACCTATACAGTCTATCCAGCGATTCTGTGCGCCAGTTAGAACCCCATAACGCGGTAGCAAGTATCCAAGTCAGATTGTTACAGCTGGCAATCTGCGCAGATCAGATCGATACGACACGCCCGGATTCTCCGCTTGTAACAGGTTGGAAACAATAGAGACACCATTCAGAAATGGATTATAGGTAAGCTTGATACGTAAGCAAGAGGACCAGGCAGATAATTCTGGCTACGGGTTCCGTTTACCAAACCTCATATCTCACCAGGGAGTCACCTGCACATGTTTACCAGTCCAGAAGAAGTCTTGGCATATATTGCCGAAGAGGACATCAAGTTCGTCGATATCCGTTTCACCGACCTACCAGGTGTACAGCAGCACTTCAACGTGCCGGCCAAGTCCGTGGATGCCGACTTCTTCGTCAACGGCCAGCTCTTTGATGGTTCTTCCATCCGCGGCTTCGCAGGCATCTCTGAGTCCGACATGCAGCTGATCCCAGATGTCACCACCGGTTTCATCGATCCGTTCCGCCTGGAAAAGACGCTGGCCTTCAACTTCTCGATCATCAACCCACGCACCGGTGAGCCTTACCACCGCGACCCACGTGGCGTTGCCGAGCGTGCTGAGGCGTACCTGGAATCCACCGGCATCGCTGACACCGCATTCTTCGCCCCAGAAGCTGAATTCTTCATCTTCGAAGACGTTCGCTACGAATCCAAGCCGCAGGGCGCGTTCTACTCGATCGATTCCGACGAAGCACCCTGGAACACCGGTCGCAAGGAAGAAGGCGGCAACCAGGGGTACAAGACTGCTTTCAAGGGCGGCTACTTCCCTGTTGCACCAACCGACAAGCAGGCCGACCTGCGCGACGCCATCTGCGTTGAGCTGGATAAGGCAGGCCTTGAGGTAGAGCGCAGCCACCACGAAGTTGGCGCAGCCGGCCAGGCCGAAATCAACTACAAGTTCAACACCATGGTGCACGCCGCGGACGAACTGATGCTCTTCAAGTACATCGTGAAGAACGTGGCCGACGCCTGGGGCAAGTCCGCGACCTTCATGCCGAAGCCTGTCTTCGGCGACAACGGCTCGGGCATGCACGTCCACCAGTCGCTGTGGTCCAACGGCGATCCGCTGTTCTACGACGAAAAGGGGTACGCCGGCCTGTCCGACACCGCTCGCTGGTACATCGGCGGCCTGCTGAAGCACGCAGACGCCGTGCTCGCGTTCACCAACCCAACCGTGAACTCCTACCGTCGTCTGGTCAAGGGCTTCGAGGCCCCGGTGAACATGGTGTACTCGCAGGGCAACCGCTCCGCTGGCATCCGCATCCCGATCACCGGTTCGAACCCGAAGGCCAAGCGCATCGAGTTCCGCGCCCCGGATGCTTCCTCGAACCCGTACCTGGCCTTCGCAGCGCAGCTGATGGCTGGCCTGGACGGCATCAAGAACCGCATCGAACCAGCAGAGCCAATCGACAAGGACCTCTACGAGCTTCCTGCCGAAGAGGCCAAGGAAATCCAGCGCGCACCTGAAAGCCTCGAAGAAGCGCTGAAGGCTCTGGAAGCCGACCACGAGTTCCTGCTCGAAGGCGGCGTCTTCACCGAGGACCTGATCCAGACTTGGATCGAGTACAAGCGTGAAAACGAAATCAAGCCACTGAGCCTGCGCCCGAACCCATACGAATTCGAGCTCTACTACGGCTGCTAATCACCGTCTCGTACGGTAACGGCTCAACGCCGGGTCCCGCCTGTTGGCGGGACCCGGCGTTGTTTCGTCTCGGGGTAGGCTGGCGTCATGAACATTACAACTTGGGTCAGCGTGCAGCGCGAAGACGGTGAAACCGTCGGTTATCTCGACCCAGCGGATCCCGACTACCAGCGGGTGACCCCGCGCAATGTCTTGGGCCACGCCGTAGCCGATGATTGCGACTACCTTGACGGCGAACAGCTGCTCGTCGAGCGCGGCATCAGCGAGTTGATGAATTCCTGGGTGCTGGATGCCGGATCCTGCGACGCTACTGAATTGCTGTCCATCGTGGAGGTCTCGCCCCGCGGCATTGTGCTGGCCAATGCGTTGCGGGCCAAGGCATTGCAGCCTGCCGCACGCATCCATGTCCCGTGGCCTGATGTGGAGCATCGGCTGGCACCAGTCCAGCGCTGAGACGGCGGCGGCTAGTATTCCTGCTTGTCGCCCTTGGCGGTCCACGCCTCGAAAGCGGCAAGGGCTGAAGGCATGTCGACCTTGGTGAAGGGGATGCGGCGTTGGCTCATGGGCAGTTCCAGCTCGGTGTAGATGAAGTTGTCGTCGAAACCGATGCTTGCCGCGTCCTGCCGGTCGTTGGCATAGTAGACGTGCTTGAATCGCGCCCAGTAGATGGCGCCGAGGCACATCGGGCACGGCTCGCAACTGGTGTACAGCTCGCACTGGGACAAATCGAAAGTCCCAAGCTCCTGCCCGGCTTTGCGGATCACATTGACTTCCGCGTGGGCTGTCGGATCGGAATCATGCACCACGGTGTTGTAGCCGGCGGCAATGACCTTGCCGTCCAGTACCACTACGGCCCCAAATGGGCCGCTGTCGTTGCTGCCCAACGCCAGCAACGACTGGTCGACCGCTGCCTGCATTAGCTGTGGATCCATGGCCTGCTCCCCTCGCACCATCGGCGCCATCAGGCACTGCGCAAACGCCGAACCGAAATCTGGATCTGAGTGCCTAGCATATCCCCTTATCAGACACCGGTGCGAGGACTTCGGAAAATTGATGCTGTGGCGACCGCACCCTGCGCGCGACGATGTCCAGAGTTATCGTTGGCGTAGCGCCCGTAGGTAGCGCCATCGAGTAAGCTTCTGCGCGCCCAGCAGCAGCCAGAAGACCGAACGCCAGGCCCGGCGATCCGACGCGGCCGTGAGCGAACGGCTTTCCAAAAATCACTGATGACCCCAGCCGACGCAGGATGAACGCTTCCTCCCCGGAGACCGGGTGTCCGGGCAACGTTCGATAGGCGAATCCCACAACATCGCTGCGTTCAAGGACTTCCACAACCTCGACGGGCTCGTGGATGGACACCGGCCCCACCGGGACGATGATCTGCGGCTTGGCTCCGCTGCGGACTTTGTCCTGCGGGCTGATGCGAAATCCGCTGCGGGTCTTCACCTCCCAGCGCAGCAGCGCGACCGCGGCCTGCCCCCAGAATGCTTCGCCCGAGCCCAGATAGGCTTGGCGTTGCCACACCCGGTAGCGCCCGGGCTCAGGGTTCCACAGCTTCTCGCTGATCCGTGTCAGGGACATCCGGGTTAGTCTTCGAAGCCGTAGAACAGCTGCTCGAACAGGGCTCGCGAGTGCCTGGTGGCGCGCAGGTAGTCTTCTTCCAGTTCCATGCCGGTGTTCGGCTCATAGCCGCACCAGCGAGCCACGGCTTCCATATCGCGCGCCGAGCTGGGCAGCACATCGCTGGAACGTCCGGAGGTGATGATCTCGGCACTGCGGATCCGGGTAGCCAGCCGCCAGGCAGTCGCCAGCAGCTCGCTGTCTTGCTCGGAGATGAGCTCCAGTTTGGCCAATTCTTCCAACGCCTTGAGCGTGGATGTGGTGCGCAAGGATTCGTGTTTCCACGCGTATTGCAGCTGGTAGAACTGCACCAGCCATTCGATATCCGACAGCGAGCCGCGTCCCAGCTTCAGGTGGCGGTTCGGGTCGGCACCGCGCGGGAGCCGTTCAGACTCGACGCGGGCCTTGATCTTGCGGATTTCACGAATCTCCGTGTCTTCGAGCCCCTTGCTATAGCGCACCGGCTTGATCAGTTCCATGAAGTCTGCGGCCAACTGGTCGTCTCCGGCAAACGGGCGGGCACGCTGCAATGCCTGGCGCTCCCAGATTTCCACCCAACGCTGGTAGTAGCTGGCGTAGGCGTCAATCGACCGGACCAGCATGCCTTGGCGGCCCTCGGGACGAAGATCCGAATCGACCTTCAATTTCACTTCCGCTGGAATCGCCGGCTTCAAAGGCTTCGAAGTCCACGACACCAGGTCGGTGACCACCCGAAGCGCTTGTTCCTGGGCGGCTTGGTCTTTGGCGCCGGGGACCGGACGCTGGACAAACAGAACGTCCGCATCGGAGCCGTACCCGATTTCCCGACCGCCTTGGCGGCCCATGGCAATGACCGCAATTACCGCATGCTCCCCGTGTTTGGCCTGGTCGTCAGCCAAAAGGACCTTCAGCACCCCGTCCACCATGGCGGCGTCAATGTTCGATAGTGCATTGCCGACTTCATCAACAGTTAGCAGGCCCGCTCCGTCGGCCAGCGCAACACGCAAGAACTCGCGGCGGCGCACCATGCGGATCATCCGGATGGCCGCCTCGGGCTGTTTCGTGCGATGGATGATGGAAGTGTTCTGCTGCAGCAGGTTCTCGAAGGTCTGCGGCGCCAATGAGGCGTCAGAGCCCAGCCAGGCGGCTGCGGCAGGCTCATTGGCCAGCAGATCAGTCAGAAAGCGCGTGTTCGACAGCAGATGGCTCAATCGCTCGGCGGCGGCATTCGTATCGCGCAGCATGCCGAGGAACCAATGGGACTTCCCCAGCGCCTCGCTGAGCCTGCGGAAGCCCAGCAAACCTGCGTCCGGGTCCACCCCGCGGGCAAACCAGTCCAAGAGCACCGGGAGCAATTGCCGCTGCAGGGAGGCGCTGCGCGAAACCCCGCCGGTCAAGGCTTCGATATGTCGCATCGCTGCCTTGGGGTCGAGATAACCCAGGGCGCGAAGTCGGGCCTGCGCGGATTCTGCGGTGAGCCTGACATCATCGGCCGAAAGGTTGGAACTGCTCACCAGCAGCGGCCGGTAGAAAATACGCTCGTGCAGCGAACGCACCATGCGCTTGGTTTCATTCCACCGGCGCATCAACTTCTCCGGGCTGCTCGGCTGCAGGTCTCCGGCACCGCGAATTGATCGCGCCAGTACGCGCTGGGCATTTTCGGCCCGGGGCATCAAATGGGTTCGGCGCAATTGGCTGAGCTGGATTCGGTGCTCCAGCAAACGCAGGAAACGGTAGGAGTCATCGAAATTCGTGGCGTCGTCACGGCCAATGTAGCCGGTGTCGCTCATGGCCTGGATGGCCAGGGTGGTTGTTGCCACCTGAATGGCAGGTTCCACACGTCCATGGACAAGCTGGAGCAGCTGGACGGTGAATTCGACGTCGCGCAGCCCGCCGGGGCCGAGCTTGATCTGCCACGCGACGTCTTGCTTGTCGATGTTGTCGCTGACGCGGCGGCGCATCGCTTGGACCGATTCGACAAAACCCTCGCGTTCAGAACTGGACCACACCATGGGCGAGACCATGCGCTCGTAGGAGCGTCCCAGTTCTTTGTCTCCGGCTATGGCGCGGGCCTTGAGCAAGGCTTGGAATTCCCACGAGTGGGCCCAACGCCGGTAGTACGCTTCATGGGAAGAGAGCGTACGGGTCAACGCCCCGTCCTTGCCCTCGCGGCGGAGATTCGCGTCCACTTCCCACAGCATCGGCTCCGGTCCTGGCACCATCAGGGCACGCGCCGTGTTGCCGCAGATAACCGTGGCGATCGCGGCGGCGAGATCTTCGTCCATGCCCAGGGCTGAATCATGGACATAGATGACGTCCACGTCAGAGATGTAGTTCAGTTCACGTGCACCGCATTTGCCCATGCCGATGATGGTGATCTTCACCCGGTCGACGTCGTCCGCATCATATTGTTCGGCGGCTTCGGCCCGGGCAATGGCCAGGGCTCCTTCGAGCGCGGCCCCAGCCATGTCGGCCAGTTCGGCGGCAACCTTGGGCAGGATGCGCTGCGGCTGGGTGGATCCCAAGTCCCGGTATGCCAGCGATAGCAAGGCCTTTCGGTAGGCGGTTCGCAAACGCTGTCGTGCTTCAGCACCAGTATAGGAAGAAACCCAGTGCCCGCCCTCGGATTCATTGGCCTCGATGGAAGCCAGCAAGTCCTCGACCAGTTGTTCCGAGGCAACGGACGCGAATTCGCCTGGAGGAGCTTGGCGGACGATATCCAAGGCCTCGGGGCAGCGTATGAGGAACTCGCCCAGCGCCGACGAGCTGCCCAGGAGCCTTACCAGCCCTTGGCAGCTGGCCGGCTCCATGAAGATGTCGATGGCTTCCGGATGCCGGTCAACCAACCTCAGCGCCAGCAGGAGCGCCTGATCCGGATCTGGCGCGTGCGCCATCTTGCTCACGATCAGGTGGGGATCAATCTTGGACAATTCCTTGGATTGAAGGAAATTCTTGGCCCGTTCGACGTCGCTGAAGCCAGCGTTGATCAATGCTCGCGAGGGTACTTCCGGCATGGTTTCTCGTGTTCTCCCGCATTTCGCCGCGCAGCTTCACGCGGCGAAGTCTCTAGAGGATTCCCAAATACTTGTTCAGTTCGTATGGGGTGATGACCTGGCGGTACTCTTCCCATTCGGTGCGCTTGTTCGACAGGAACGAGTTGAATACCTGTTCGCCGAGGATCTCGGCCATGAGTTCCGACTCTTCCATAGCGCGCAATGCGTCGTGCAGGCTGCCGGGCAGCGGAACGTGGCCCGAAGCACGGCGTTCCGCCGTAGACAGGCTCCAGACATCGTCCTCGGTCGGCTCTTCCAGCTCGTAGTCTTCGCGGATGCCCTTCAGGCCGGCGCCGAGCAAGACTGCATAGGCGAGGTACGGGTTCGCTGCCGAGTCGATCCCGCGGTATTCGACGCGGGCCGACTGGCCTTTGCCCGGCTTGTAGAGCGGCACGCGGACCAGTGCCGAACGGTTGTTGTGTCCCCACGAACGGTGGCTCGGCGCTTCTCCCCCGCCCCACAAGCGCTTGTACGAGTTCACGTACTGGTTGGTGATGGCGGTCATTTCCGGCGCGTGGTGCAGGATGCCTGCGATGAAGGAGCGCGCCACGTCGGAGAGCTGGTATTCGCGGCCTGCTTCGAAGAATGCGTTCGCATCGCCTTCGAACAATGAGAAGTGGGTGTGCATGCCGCTACCCGGATGGTCGGCAAAGGGCTTGGGCATGAAGGTCGCGTGGATTCCCTTCTGCATCGCCATTTCCTTGATGACGGTACGGAAGGTCATGATGTTGTCGGCGGTCTGCAGCGCATCGGCGTAGCGCAAATCGATTTCGTTCTGGCCCGGGCCGTTTTCATGGTGGGAGAACTCCACCGAAATGCCCAGAGCTTCCAGCGTGGTCACCGACGCGCGGCGGAAGTCCTGTCCCACGCCATCTGGCACATGGTCGAAGTAGCCGCCGTTGTCGATCGGCTGCGGACGGCCATTGGCATCCAGCTGATCGTTCTGCAGCAAATAGAATTCGATCTCCGGATGGGTGTAGCAAGTGAAGCCCATATTGGAGGCTTCGGCCAGCTGGCGCTTGAGCACCTGGCGCGGATCGGCGTTAGATGGCTGGCCTTCCGGAGTCAGGATGTCGCAGAACATGCGGGAAGTCGGTTCAACCTCGCCACGCCAAGGAAGAATCTGGAAGGTGGCAGGATCGGGCTGAAGCAGCATGTCAGATTCCGAGATCCGGGACAGTCCGTCAATGGAGGAACCGTCAAAGCCCAGACCTTCTTCGAAAGCATCTTCAACTTCAGCAGGAGCCAAGGCCACGGACTTGAGTGAACCAACCACGTCGGTAAACCACATTCGCACAAATCGAACGTCGCGTTCTTCAATGGTGCGCAGTACGAATTCCTGCTGACGATCCATTTTCCACCACCTTCGAGATTCTGATATCCGGCGCTGATTACAACCGGCAAGAAAATTGACCTGTGGCAACACTATATCGGGTCAGGACGGTCCCCACGATCTGCATCGCCCTGTCCAAGTGCGATAAAGTCGTTTCATGCCACAACCATACCTAGGGATTCCTGAAAAAGGCCCGTCCCGTATCCGACTTCATCATTTGCAGAAGGCCAAGGACAATGGCGAAAAATTCGCGATGTTAACTGCTTATGACGTCATGATGGCCGAAATTTTCGATTCGGCGGGGATCGAGATCCTGCTGGTTGGCGACTCAGCCGCCAATACCGTCCTCGGCTACGAGTCCACGCTGCCGATCAGCCTCGACGAAATGATCGTCTTCACCAAAGCTGTTGCCAATGGCGCCAAGCGCGCGTTGGTCGTCGCCGACTTGCCGTTTGGCAGCTACGAGCAGTCTCCGGCACAGGCCGTGGCCACCGCGGTGCGCCTGATGAAGGAAGGCCATGCCCACGCGGTCAAGATGGAAGGCACCGCGCAATACGCCGAGCACGTTCGCGCCATGGTCCTTGCCGGTGTGCCCGTCATCGGGCACATCGGGTTCACCCCGCAGTCCGAGCATGCATTGGGTGGGTACCGCGTGCAGGGCCGCGGCGACGCCGTCGCACAGATGAAGCACGACGCTGTCGCATTGCAAGATGCCGGCGCCTTCTGCATCCTGATGGAAATGGTGCCAAGCCCGGTCGCCGCCGAAATCGATGCCGCGCTGAAGGTCCCGACCATTGGCATCGGCGCCGGCAACTCCACCACCGGACAAGTCCTGGTCTGGCAGGACATGCTTGGCCTTGGCGGGGGCCGCACCCCACGCTTCGTCAAGAAGTACGCAGATCTGCGTGAGGTTATCGGCACCGCGGTGCGCGAATACCACCAGGACGTCGTAGCCGGCGCTTTCCCGTCCGCAGAGTACGAATTCAAGGAATGAGACTGGCTCACGCCGCATAGCACAATGGTGCACTTCCAGGTTGCCCAACCCGGAAGCGCACCATCCTGCCATTCACAGCACCGCTGGGCCCGGTGCCTTCAGCGACTACTGGTCGTCTTCCTCCGCCTCGTCCCAGGCTTCATTGCGGGCCTGGACCTTCGCCATCGCGGCTTCGGCTTCAGCAACCGTGTCATATGGCCCGAGCAATTGCGACCAATCAGACTGCGGGCCCTTCTCCACGGTCTTGGTTGAGACGTTGTACCAGTACTGGCCTTCACCCGGGGTGCCAACTGAGCTCATGGAAAACTCCTCTAATCTCGAAACCTGCTATTGCTTCCACGGTATCCCAACCGGTGGAAAATAGGTGCAACACCACCAGTTCTTTCGGCTATCTCTTGGTGAAGCTGAAGATACCTGTAGCTAGAATAAAAGCATGGCTATTGCTTCAACTGCACCACTTGGAAATCTCACCGCCGGCACGGTATCCCCGGAACTTCCGGTACCGCAACACATCGAACGTCCCGAATACGTTGGCAAGAAGGAACCTGCCGCCAACACGGCTTCCGAAGTCAAAAGCCCAGAAGTTATCGAGCGCATCCGGATAGCTTCCAAGATTGCCGCCCAGGCGCTGCAGGAAGTGGGCAGGGCCTGCCAGCCAGGGATAACCACGGATCAGCTGGATCGCCTGGGCCATGAATTCCTCATGGATCACAACGCGTACCCGTCAACCTTGGGCTACCGCGGATTCCCCAAGTCACTGTGCTCGTCATTGAACGAAGTCATCTGCCATGGCATCCCGGACACGACCGTGCTGCAAGATGGGGACATCATCAATATCGATATCACCGCTTATATTGGCGGCGTTCACGGAGACAACAACGCCACCTTCCTGGTCGGTGACGTGGATGAAGAATCCCGCCTGCTGGTTGAGCGCACCGAGAATTCGCTGAAGCGCGCCATCAAAGCCGTGATGCCAGGACGCGAGATCAACGTCATTGGCCGAAGCATTGAAACCTACGCCAAGCGGTTCGGCTACGGCGTGGTCCGGGACTTCACCGGCCACGGAGTGGGAGAAGCCTTCCACTCCGGATTGATCATCCCGCACTATGATGCGGCCCCCGCCTACAACACCCTGATTGAACCGGGCATGGTCTTCACCATCGAACCGATGCTCACCTTGGGCACCATCGAATGGGATATGTGGGAGGACGAATGGACCGTGACGACCAAGGACAAGAAGCGCACCGCGCAGTTCGAGCACACCCTGCTCGTCACCGACGACGGCGCCGAAATCCTCACGCTGCCATAAGCGACTGCCCAGCCTAGCGCAAACGCCAGTGGCCCCAGCCTCGAAAGGCTATGGGCACTGGCGTTTTGCTTTGTGCGAAGGGGGCTAGTCGGCCGAAAGCGGACGCTGGGTTCCCTGCGGAACCTTGCCCCGGCGGTCGCGCAAGCGTGCAATGGCCGTCTCGAAATCAGTCAGCGACTAGGAAGTTATGATAGACACTGGCAAAGCGCAGGTAGGCGACCTCGTCAAGGCGCGATAGCGGCTCCAGAATTGCCAGGCCCACCTGGTGCGCCGGGATTTCGGCGGCACCGGAGGTCCGGACCGACTCTTCGACTTCCTGGGCCAGGATTGCAAGGTCGTGATCGGTGACCGGACGGCCCTGACAGGCCTTGCGGACGCCGTTGATGACCTTGTTACGTGAGAACGGTTCTACGGCACCGGACTGCTTGAGCACGTTCAGGCTCGCAGTTTCGGTAGTGGTGAAACGGCGCGAGCAGGCAGTGCATTGGCGGCGGCGACGGATTGAGACGCCGTCGTCGGCCACTCGACTATCGACCACTCGGGAATCGGCATTACGGCAATACGGGCAGTTCACGGCACCTCCATCTGTAGCCCAACAAGTATTCTCGCGCACCTGCGGCGGCAAGAATCAACTCATGTCACCTATCAGTTTAGCGTCTATTGCGCGTTTCGCACCGCGACCGCGTCGCCATGGGCCGGCAGGTCCTCGGCATTGGCAAGATTTATCACGTGAGCGGCCACTTCGCCCAGTGCCGCCTTGTCGTAGTTGATTACCTGGATGGCCTTCAGGAAAGTGTTCACATTCAGGCCCGAGGCGTGCAGCGCCGTGCCGCTGGTTGGCAGCACGTGATTGGAACCTGCGCAGTAGTCGCCCAAGGACACCGGAGCGTAGGCTCCGACGAAAATGGCACCGGCCGCGGTGATGCGGGCGGCGGTGGCTTCCGCGTCGGCCACCATGATTTCCAGGTGCTCGGCAGCGTACGCATTGCACACCTCGATGCCCTGCTCCAGGTCCTTGACCAGAATGATGGCAGACTGGGTACCCGACAGCGCTTCGGTCACGCGGGCCGTGTGCTTCGTGGCGGCTACCTGCTTTTCAAGTTCCTTGCGCACGCCGGCCGCCAGGTCCGGCGAATCGGTTATCAGCACAGCCGCAGCGTTGGCATCGTGTTCTGCCTGCGAGATCATGTCTGCGGCGACAAAGCCCGGGTCGGCTCCCTGATCGGCAAGGATGGCAATTTCCGTGGGACCTGCTTCAGCATCGATTCCCACCACGCCCTTCACCAGTCGCTTGGCGGTGGCCACGAACACGTTGCCCGGGCCGGAGATCACGTCCACCGGTTCGATGCCGCCGCGTTCGTCGTTAGGCACCTCCACCCCGTAGGCGAACGCTGCAACAGCCTGGGCGCCGCCCATGGCGTGCACCTCCTCGATGCCCAGCAGCTTGGCCGCAGCCAGGATGGTTGGGTGCGGCAGGCCGCCAAATTCCTTCTGCGGCGGGCTGGCCAGGGCCAGCGAGCTGACCCCGGCAGCCTGGGCAGGCACCGCATTCATGATGACCGAGGAAGGATAGACGGCCAGGCCGCCTGGGACGTACAAGCCGACACGGCGCACCGGGACCCACCGCTGGGTGACGGTTGCACCGTTGGCGTAGCGGACTTCGGCGTCGTCTGGGCGCTGGGCCTTGGCGAAGACGCGGGCGCGGTCAATGGATTCTTCCAATGCCCGGCGGACCTTCGGTTCCAGTTCTTCCAGGGCACGGTCCAGTTCGTGCTGCGGCACGCGAGTGTGTTCCAGCTCGACATGGTCAAAGCGCTTGGACAGGTCCTTGAGCGTCTCCATGCCATGGGCGCGCACATCGTCGATGATCTGCTGCACTGCGTCGGCAGCGGTCTGGGAGTTCACCGCCGGGCGGGGCAGCTTGGCCTTCAGCTGCGCGTAGCTCAGGGATTCGTTGCGCCAATCGAGGGTGGCGAGTGCCGAGAATTCAGTTTCTGGAATAGTGCTCACCTTCCTAGTTTAACGCTGATGGCCGGGGAAGGTTTTATTAGTTACCTTCCCCGGTCATCGGGTCGGCCATTCGGGTTCCTACACGTCCAGGCAGTGCGGGCCGAGCAGGACCTTCAAATCGCCGAACAGCGCGGGGTTCGGGTTGACCCGGAAGTTCATGCCCAGGCGCATCAGCGAGGTGCCGCGGCTTCCGGTGAGCTTGACCCGCACCTCGGTGTTGCCGCTGTGCGTGCGCAGCACATCGCCGAGTTTCTGCACCAGGGTTTCGGTGGCCTTGTGGGTTGGAATGCCGATGACGACCGGTCCCCCGTTGGCGTCCTCGGAAATTTCCGGGATCATCATTTCCTGCGCGTTCAGGGTGATCGAGCCGTCATCGCGGCGCTGCACGCGTCCCTTGACCACTACGATCAGGTCATCGGCCAAGATCTCGGCGATCGGCTGGTAGGCCTGGCCGAAGAACATGACTTCCATTGAGCCGGAGAGGTCCTCGATCTCGCAGCGGGCATACGGGTTGCCGCTCTTCTTGGCGATGCGGCGCTGCAGGCCGGAAATCATGCCGGCGATCGAAATGATGTGGCCGTCCTGCGGACCGTCGTCCGAGAGCACGTGAGTGACCGGCATATCGGCGTACTGCTCCAGGGCGGAGCCCAGGCCCTGCAGCGGGTGGTCGGAGACGTACAAGCCGAGCATGTCGCGCTCGTAGGCCAGCTTTTCCTTCTTGTCCCAGTCGGGAATGTCGGGGATCGCCACATGCATGGACTCGGAGGATTCCTCGGCACCCAGGGCACTGAACAGGTCGAACTGGTTGGCGGCCTCGTTGCGCTTGACCTGGATCACCGAATCCACGGCTTCTTCGTGGATGGCCACCAGCGCCCGGCGCGGATGCTTCATGGAGTCGAAGGCGCCGGCCTTGATCAGCGATTCAATGGTCCGCTTGTTGCAGACCACGGCCGGGACCTTGCCCAGGAAATCGTTGAAGTCGTTGTAGTGGCCCTTCTCCGTGCGGGCTTCGACCATGCCGGCCACCGCGTTGGTTCCGACGTTGCGGATCGCGCCCATGCCGAAGCGGATGTCCTTGCCCACTGGGGTGAAGTTCAATGCCGATTCGTTGACATCCGGCGGCAGCACGGTGATGCCGATGTGGCGGCATTCGTTCAGGTACAGCGCCAGCTTGTCCTTGTCGTCGCCCACCGAGGTCAGCAGGGCAGCCATGTATTCAGCCGGGTAGTGCGCCTTGAGATAGGCGGTCCAGTAGGAGACGACGCCGTAGGCCGCCGAGTGGGCTTTGTTGAAGGCATAATCGGAGAAGGGCAGCAGGATGTCCCACAGGGTCTGCACGGCCTGATCGGAGTAGCCGTTGTCGTTCATGCCCTGCTTGAAGCCGGCGAACTGCTTGTCCAGCTCGGCTTTCTTCTTCTTGCCCATGGCGCGGCGCAGGATGTCTGCCTGGCCCAGCGAGTAGCCGGCCAGCTTCTGCGCAATAGCCATAACCTGTTCCTGGTACACGATCAGGCCGTAGGTGCCGCCGAGGATTTCTTCCAGCGGCTCGGCCAGCTCCGGGTGGATTGGGGTGACTTCCTGCAACCCGGTCTTGCGCAGCGCATAGTTGGTGTGCGAGTTGGCGCCCATGGGGCCCGGGCGATACAGCGCGATCACTGCGGAAATGTCCTCGAAGTTATCCGGGCGCATCATCTTCAGCAGCGAACGCATCGGGCCGCCATCGAGCTGGAACACGCCCAGGGTATCTCCACGTGCCAGCAGCTTGTAGGCCTCGGGGTCCTCGATGGTCAGGGTTTCGAGATCGATTTTCTTGCCGGTGTTGTACTCGATGTTCTCCAGCGCATCGGAAATAATGGTGAGGTTGCGCAACCCCAGGAAGTCCATCTTGATCAGCCCCAGGCCTTCGCAGGTCGGGTAGTCGAACTGGGTGATGACCTGGCCATCCTGGATACGGCGCATGATCGGGATGACGTTGATGATCGGGTCCGAGCTCATGATCACGCCGGCGGCGTGCACGCCCCACTGGCGCTTCAGCCCTTCCAGGCCCTTGGCGGTCTCGAAGACGCGTGCCGCTTCCGGGTCATTTGCCACCAGGTTGCGGAAATCGCCGGCTTCGGAGTAGCGCTTGGATTCCGGATTGTCGATATCGTTGAGCGGGATGTCCTTGGCCATCACCGCCGGCGGCAGCGCCTTGGTCAGGGATTCGCCCATGCTGAATGGGTAGCCGAGCACGCGCGAGGAGTCCTTCAGCGCCTGCTTGGTCTTGATCGAGCCGTAGGTCACGATCATCGATACGCGCTCATCGCCGTACTTTTCGGTCACGTACTTGATGACCTCGGAACGACGGCGATCATCGAAGTCGACGTCGAAGTCGGGCATGGAAACACGTTCCGGGTTCAGGAAGCGCTCGAAGATCAGGCCGTGCCTCAGCGGGTCGAGGTCGGTGATGCGCATGGCGTAGGCGACCATGGAACCTGCACCGGAACCGCGTCCCGGGCCTACGCGGATGCCGTGGTCCTTGGACCAGTTGATGAAGTCGGCCACCACCAGGAAATATCCCGGGAAGCCCATCTTGATGATGACGTCCAGCTCGTAGTCCGCTTGCTTGCGCGACTCCTCCGGGATGCCGTTCGGGTAGCGGTAGTGCAGCCCCTTGTCGACCTCCTTGATCAGCCAGCTGGTCTCGTCCTCCCCCGGCGGGCAGGGGAACTTCGGCATGTAGTTGGCGTTGGTGTCGAAGGAGACTTCAACACGGTCTGCGATCTCCAGGGTGTTGTCGCAGGCCTGCGGCAATTCCTTGAACAGCTCGCGCATCTCGCGCGCCGACTTCAGGTAGTAGCCGGTGCCGGAGAAGGCGAAGCGGCTGCCGCCCTGGTCGTAGGTGGGCTCGTCGAGCGTGGATCCGGAGTTGATGGCCAGCAGCGCTTCGTGTGCCTTGGCATCGGATTCGTGGGTGTAGTGCAGGTCGTTGGTGGCCACCAGCGGAATGTCCAGTTCCTTGGCCAGGCGCAGCAAGTCCTTGGTGATGCGGCGTTCGATCTCCAGACCGTGGTCCATGATCTCGCAGTAGTAGTTTTCCTTGCCGAACAGATCCTGCAGTTCTGCCGCGGCGGCCTTGGCAGCGTCGTACTGGCCCAGGCGGAGCTTGGTCTGCACTTCACCCGATGGGCAGCCGGTGGTGGCGATTATGCCTTCGTGGTGGTCGTTGAGCAGCTCGCGGTCCCAGCGGGGGTATTTGCCGAAAACGGAGTCCAGCGAGGCACGGGAAGAACCCTTGAAGAGGTTGTCCATGCCCTTGTTGTTGTACGAGAGCAAGGTCATGTGGTTGTAGAGGCCGCCACCGGAGACGTCATCGCCCTTTTGCGATTCGTCGGTACGCCATTTCACGCGGGTCTTGTCATCGCGTGCGGTACCGGGGGTGACATAGGCTTCGACACCGATGATCGGCTTGACGCCGGCGCCGGTGGCCTGGCGCCAGAAATCGAAGGCACCGAACAGATAGCCATGGTCGGTAATCGCCATGGCTTCCATGCCCTGCCGGTTGGCTTCAGCGAAGAGTTCGCCAAGCCGCGCCGCACCATCCAGCATGGAGTATTCGGTGTGGGTATGAAGATGGACAAATCCGTCACGTGTAGCACTCACCCAACCAGTCTAGCGATCATTCCTGGTCTTGGGCTCACCTCGGCGCGGTGCTGTGGCTAGCGCGACACAGGGTGCTGACGGCCAGTGGCCAGCAGCACCTAGGAGGCTAGTATCCGCCGTCGCGAAGCAGCTCGACGGCCCCTGCCAGATCCGCAGGATATTCGCTTTCGTATTCCATCCACTGGCCGGTCACCGGATGGGAAAAGCCCAGCCGCTTGGCATGAAGCCACTGGCGGGTCAGGCCCAGGGCGGCCCCCAGCTTGGGATCCGCGCCGTAGGTCTGGTCTCCGGCGCAGGGATGGCCGAAGGCCGAGAAGTGGACACGGATCTGGTGGGTGCGTCCGGTTTCCAGATGCACCTCGACCAGAGAGGCCCGGCCAAAGGCTTCGATGACCTTGTAGTGGGTGACCGAGTCGCGTCCGCCTTCCAGGACGGCGAACTTCCAGTCGTGGCCCGGATGGCGTCCGATTGGCGCGTCGATGGTGCCCTCCATCGGGTCGGGCAAGCCCTGCACTACCGCGTGGTAGATCTTCTTCGGGGTGCGTTCCTTGAAGGCGCGCTTCAATTCGGTATAGGCGCGTTCGGTCTTCGCTACCACCATCAGGCCGCTGGTACCCACGTCCAGGCGGTGCACGATGCCTTGGCGTTCGGCGGCACCGGAAGTGGTGATGTTGTACCCCTCGGCCATGAGTGCGCCGACCACTGTCGGGCCGACCCAGCCTGGGGATGGATGGGCTGCGACGCCCACGGGCTTGTCGATGACCACATAGTCATCGTCGTCCGCGACAATCTTCAGCTCTTCCACTTTCTCAACCTTAATTTCTAATGGGTCTGCTTGCGGCGGGATGGTGACAACCAGCCGGTCGCCCGCCTTGATTTTCAAGGATTTGGTAATGGTGCGCCCGTTGACTTGGATCTGCGAGTCCTTGCAGAGGCTAGCGGACAAGGTTCGCGGGATCTGCAGGGATCGGGAGATATAGGCATCAAGGCGCGTGCCGGCATCGGCTGGTTCGACCAGCAGTTCGTGTATGGCGGTTTCCTTCGAGATCATGCGCTTGGTTCTGCTTCGCCCTTATCCGCCTGGTCCTTCTTGGGAGGATCGCCAATGCTGCCATCCAGGTTGCGGCCACGGATGAGCATGTACGCCACGGCGATCATGGAGCAGACAATGAACGAGTCTGCGACATTGAAGATCGCGAAGTGGTTGACGGACAGCATGTCCACCACATGCCCGAATCCGAAACCCGGTTCACGGAAGAGCCGGTCCACGACATTGCCCAGCACGCCTCCGAGCAGACAGCCCAGGGCGATGGCCCAGCTTCTGGATAGCACCTTGCGGAAGAGCAGGTAGATGACATAGATCGCCACAGCGGATTGCAGGATCGCAAAGACGATCGTGAAGTCTTCGCCAATGGAGAACGCTGCACCGGGATTCAGGATGTAGTGGATGTTGAAGAACCCGGGAATCACTTCGATCGACTGCCCAAGCCGCATGTTCTGCTCAACGATAATTTTGACCGATTGGTCCAATACCAGCGCGATCAGAGCGATCACAAGGCCAAGGCCTACGTATTTCCTGGCCTTAGCGCCCGTGCTCCCGGATTGAACTGCGTCCACAGTGGTACCCATGATTTCCTCTTAAACGTCAACGGTGGTGACCGGAGTAAATCCGTACACCACCGTTGATCTTACTTGATAGCTAGATCAAGCCATGAACTGTCAGCGACTAGTTGGTCTTGCCTGCTGCGCCAGCATCGATCGAACCCTGGGACTCAAGGTCGCGCAGCTGTCCTTCGATGTAGGTCTTCAGGCGAGCACGGTAGTCGCGTTCGAAGCCACGCAGCTGCTCGAGCTTGCGCTCCAGTACCGACTTCTGCTGCTCAAGTGCCGAGAGGGTCTTGCGGCTCTTCTCTTCAGCGGTGGTGACCAAGGTGTTGGCTTCGGTCTTCGCTTCGGAGATGATCTTGTCGCGCTGCTCGACACCGGCGGCGACGTATTCGTCGTGCAGGCGCTGAGCCATGGACAGCACGTTGGCGGCAGATTCTGCGGATTCGGTGCGCGGAGCTGCAGCTGGTGCCGCTGCCGCGGCCGGAGCTGCAGGTGCCTTCTCTGCGGCAGCTGGCTTTGCTTCGGACTTCTTTTCCTCGGCTGGCTTGGCAGCCGGGGTTTCTGCCATTGCGGGCTCTGCAGGCTTGGCTTCTGCCTTCTTCTCTTCAGCTGGCTTGGCAGCAGGAGTAGCTGGAGCGGCCGATACCGGCGCAGGAACAGCCTGTTCCTTCGATACTGAACCCGCATCTTCGCCGAGTTCGGCAAGGCGGCTGCGCAGAGCCTCGTTCTCACCGGTTAGGCGACGCAGTTCCACAACGATTTCGTCGAGGAAGTCATCTACCTCGTCTTGGTCGTAGCCTTCACGGAACTTGGTCGGCTGAAACCGCTTATTGACTACGTCTTCTGGCGTAAGAGCCATTGGGTCACCTCAATACTGGGATCATTTCCGCACAACCATTGTCTTGCCTTGCGAAACACTTACCGTTTTTGTCAGTGTCGCGACCGGTGAAGTCGGAGCACCATTTCCTAAAGGATATAACGATTTGGACAATTATTACGAAATCGAGCTTTCGCGCGAGTCTCTTATTCTCTGAATCTACAGCTTTTGACTGTTCAGGACAATCCCCGTGAAGAACGGAAATGCCCTAATCAGATCCCTGTACTCAGCCCAAGGTTACCTACCACCGCTTTAAGAATGATTACGACGATGAATAACACAAGAAACGACAGGTCAAGGCGGATTCCGCCAAGATCTAGGGGTTTGATCTTCCGGCGCAACCAACGCAGCGGAGGATCGGTAATTGACACGATTGCACTTGCGACAATCAATGCGATGCCTTTGGGTCGCCAGTGGCGAGCAAAGCTTTCCGTTACATCCAACACAATTCTCATCAAAAGCAGAATTTGGAGGATGGCTAACGCGAGATAGATGATCCCGAACACCATTTTGTGCGTTTGCTCCTGGTGTCTTAGCTCTGGTTAAAGAAGGTTGCTTGCGCTTCGGACTGCTTGCGGTCTTCACCGAGAACCTCAACGGTTGCCGGCGAGAGCAGGAAGACTTTGTTCGTAACTCGCTCGATGGAGCCATGCAGGGCGAAAACAAGACCCGCCGAGAAGTCTACGAGGCGCTTGGCATCGGTTTCACCCATGTCGGTGACATTCATAATCACCGGGATGCCGTCACGGAAGTTCTCACCGATGATCTTGGCATCGTTGTAAGAACGAGGGTGGACGGTAGTAATCTGACGCAATTCGGAATCCTCATCCCGTACTGAAGGGGCACGCTTAATAGGGGTGACCGGAGCACGGTATTCCGTCTCTGGTTCTCTAGCTTGAGTTTGCGGCGCAGCTGGCCTCGCGGCAGGCTGTGGGCGTGGGGCTTCGGCAGGTCGCTTCGGAGCAGTGTCCTCAACCACCCGAACTTGGGTTTTGGGCTCAGCGTTTTGTGTCTGGGTCTCGTCCTGCTCGACGGCATCCGCCAAGCCGAGATAGACCATTGCCTTACGCAGTCCGTCAGCCACGATGTTTCTCCTCGTTTATCCCATGCATGCAACCCCATTGCATGCTTCCGCTAACTTCGACGCTACCGCACAAAATATTGCTGGCATCGTTCATTCGTTCAATTATTGGCGGTGTGTCGCGCACG
This sequence comes from Glutamicibacter nicotianae, assembly GCF_006539525.1. Taxonomy (GTDB): domain Bacteria; phylum Actinomycetota; class Actinomycetes; order Actinomycetales; family Micrococcaceae; genus Glutamicibacter; species Glutamicibacter nicotianae. Next base: position 93,476 of record NZ_BJNE01000011.1, read on the forward strand.
CCTACGCAGCGGACCAGATGAGACCGGCAAGGCGTCCGGAACGGCTTGAGCGTCGGTAGGAATAGTAGTTCTCATCTTCCAAAGTGCAGACTCCGGATTGCCGGATATCGACTCCGAGTCCGCGCAGCTCATCTTCGGCTGACGCCGGAAGATCCAGTCCCGGAGTTCCCCAGCGCGTCGCGGTGCGAATCCCGGGTCGCAACTGCTCGGATTCCTGGGCCATATCTTCGGGAACTTCATAGCATCGCCCGCAGATCGATGGGCCAATCACAGCTTCCATCACATCGGCACCATGGGCCCTCAGGGCCTCGACGGTATTTTCCAGAATCCCGTCGAGCAGACCGCGCCGCCCAGCGTGGGTCGCCGCACTCAGGGTCTGCCCGCTTTGCGAGTTCCGGCCAACGAACAGAACCGGAAGGCAATCTGCCACCATTACCGCCAGGGGTTGGGCACCCGTGGCGTCCAGCAAGCCGTCGCAAGTTGGCGCTGCTGGTTCCAGCCAGGACGTGCGTTGCACCGGCTGCACTTCATGGACAACGGCGGAGTGCACCTGGTTCATGAAGTTCAGCGAGAAGCGTCGAACCCCGATCAAGTCTTCCAGCCTGGCCCGGTTCTCCGCCACGAGGCGGGGATCGTCGTTCACGTGCAGGGCGAGGTTGCCCTCGGCCTGCGAAGTGAATGCCAGTTGGATACTCGGATCGAGGTTCGACGCGAAATGTAGCACTGCTCAGCTTCTTGCTGTTTTTACTTCAGGAAGTCCGGGACATCCAGGTCATCGTTGGAGCCGTTCAGGTCCGAGTCGACAACATCTGGAAGGTCCTGGAAGGAGTTGGACTGCTCTGCGGCAGCTGGCTTCTCCTGGGCAGCCTGGGCCGGCTTCGCAGCTTCGGTTGGAGCCGGTGCCGGGGTTTCAGGAATGCTTGCTGGCACCTGTTCGGCCGGGCGCGAGGACACAGCTGGCTTTGCTGCGGCCGGGGCCATTGGCTTGCTGGTGACATCTGGCTCGTCGAAGCCGGCAGCAATCACGGTGACGCGTGCTTCATCGCCCAGGGCGTCGTCGATGACGGCACCGAAGATGATGTTGGCTTCCGGGTGGGCAACTTCCTGCACCAGACGTGCAGCTTCGTTGATTTCGAACAGGCCCAGATCCGAGCCGCCCTGGATGGAGAGCAGAACGCCATGGGCGCCATCGATGGAAGCTTCGAGCAATGGCGAAGCGATAGCCAATTCGGCGGCCTTCACTGCGCGATCTTCGCCCCGCGCCGAACCGATGCCCATCAATGCCGAGCCGGCGCCCTGCATGACGGACTTCACGTCGGCGAAGTCGAGGTTGATCAGACCCGAGGTGGTGATCAAGTCGGTGATGCCCTGAACACCGGAGAGCAGAACCTGGTCTGCCTGGCGGAATGCGTCCAGCACCGATACGTTGCGGTCCGAAATGGAGAGCAGTCGATCGTTAGGGATAACAATGAGGGTATCGACTTCGTCACGCAGAGCTTCGATTCCCGACTCGGCGGAGTTCGCACGACGACGGCCTTCGAAGGTGAATGGACGGGTGACCACACCGATGGTCAGCGCACCAAGCGAGCGGGCGATGCGTGCCACGACCGGCGCGCCACCGGTACCGGTGCCGCCGCCTTCGCCGGCGGTCACGAAGACCATGTCGGCGCCGCGCAGGACATCTTCGATTTCTTCTACGTGATCTTCTGCTGCCTGGCGTCCCACATCCGGGTTGGCGCCAGCGCCCAGGCCACGAGTCAGTTCGCGTCCTACGTCCAGTTTGACGTCGGCATCACTCATAAGCAGAGCCTGGGCATCGGTGTTAATGGCGATGAATTCCACGCCCTTGAGACCGACTTCGATCATTCGATTGACTGCGTTTACACCGCCACCGCCGATTCCGACGACTTTAATGACCGCGAGGTAATTCTGTGGAGCTGCCACGTCCCGCTTCCCTTGTTAGATGTGCTACATATTTCACGACTCCAGCCAAAAACCTTAACCTTTAGCCTTAAGGTTAAGAATCTGTCAAGCTGTCGTTATTAGAAACGCTATGAGTCGAGTGGTCTTTCTGCAACGACCGCCTAGGCGTGTCGCTTATTCAAGACTATCTTTCCAGAATTTCTTGGCTTATTGGTCTTCCCGCGCCCAGAGCGCCGCGACTTAATACACCACGGGATTTTCCGGGTTGGTGACGTCGATTGTCGTCTTGGCCGCATGCTTTTTCTCGAGCTCTTTCAAGAAAATCAGTGCAACTTCATTTTTCAGGGCCGCCTTCTTCGCGTCTCCCCAAATCAACGTGCGGTTCTTCGGCAATGCCAATTCGGCAAAGCCGGCCTTGGACAGCGATGCGGTTGACACTTCTTCGAGCACTTTCTTGTCAACCGTGCTCAAGATACCGGTCAGCAGCTTGAACTGCTCAGCATCGGCAGTGACGTCACTGGCCTTAATCTTGGGAAGCTTGTCCTTGTCCTTCTTGCCGACGGTGCGAAGCTTCTTGCCTGTCTCGGAAACCAGGTATTCCTTCTTGCCTTCCAGCAAGATCGCCACCGGGACGGCTTCGATCACCTCCACCACCAAGGTATTGGGCATCTGCGCCTTGACTACGATCTCATTGATGGCGGGCTGGTCTCCGATGAGCTCCTGGACCTTGGCTTCGGAGATCCGCGGCAGCGGGGTGCCCTTCAGCGGTTCCAGGGACTCCCCCAACTTCTTGGAATCCACCAGCTTGGTGCCAGTGACTTCAATCTTCTTGGCAGCGATCACCGGCGAGAAGCTCAAGATCAGAACTGCAGCGAGGCTGAGCACGACAATGCAGGCCGCGACAATAATCAGGATCTTGCGCCGCTTCTTCTCCGGGTTCTCCGGAAGTTCTACGACTTTTGCTGCTTCACCCATGGATCACCTTGGTAGACGGAATGGGGCCGATCGCTGCGGCCCGGGACTCTGGACGGAAGTTGTCAGCTCAGGGACTTCACGATGTCTGGGCCCAGCGCGGTAACATCTCCAGCGCCAATGGTCATGATGACATCGCCCGGCTCGGCCTGCTCAACCGCATGCGCAACCGCGGCTGCCGGCACCAGAACCTGCGACGGGACTTCGATGCGCGAGGCAATCAATTCGCTGGTTACCCCTTCGATCGGCTCTTCACGTGCCGGATAGATATCCAGCACGGCTACCGAATCAGCCAAGGACAAGGCCTGCGCAAATTGGCGGTAGAACTCCTGGGTGCGGCTGAACAGGTGCGGCTGGAAAACAACGTGCAGCCGACCGTTGCCTGCCACGGTGCGACCTGCAGTCAAAGCAGCCTGCACTTCGGTTGGGTGGTGCGCATAGTCGTCGTAGACCCGGACACCAGCAGCCTCTCCCTTGAATTCGAACCGACGGGCTGCACCGGAAAAGCTGGAGAGCGCCTGCAGCGCTTCGTCGACATCCACGCCTGCGTCGATGCCGACTGACAGCGCGGCGGCGGCGTTGAGCAAATTGTGCTGGCCGGGCACTGCCAGGTCCATGATCCGGCTCTGTCCGCTGCCCCATTCGATGGTCGCGGTGAACCGGCCATCGTCGGTGGCGCGGGCGTCGGACAGCCTGCGGTCGGCATGTTCACTGAAGCCATAGGTCTGGACCCGGATATCCGGGCGCTCTGCGCGCATCTTGTGCGCCAAGGCATTGGCTCCTTCATCGTCGGCGCAGCAGATCAGCAGGCCGTCGGCTGGCAGCAGCCGGGCGAAGTCGGCGAAGGCCTGGTGCACCGCTTCAGCAGTGCCGTAGTGGTCCAGGTGATCGGCCTCTACGTTGGTCACGATGATGACGTCCGGCCGGTAGTTGAGGAAGGAAGCGTCGGATTCGTCGGCTTCCGCCACAAAGTAGGATCCGGCACCGAGTTCGGCGTTGGTGCCCAGGCTTGGAATGTTCGCGCCTACCGCGAAGCTTGGACGTGCGCCGATGGTCTTGAGCATGTGCGCGGTCAGCGAAGTGGTGGTGGTCTTGCCGTGGGTGCCGGCGATGGCCACGATCTTCTCGTGGCCGCGCATCGTTGCTTCCAGGCCTTCGGAGCGGTGCAGGATGCGCAGCCCGCGACGCACGGCTTCATCGTATTCCGGATTGCCTGATTTGATGATCGAGGAAATCACCACGGTGTCAGCGTCGCCCAGGTTCGCGGCATCGTAGCCTACATGGATGCGTGCTCCTCGCTCGCGCAGCCCGTCGAGCACCGGCAGATCCTTGGCATCGGTTCCGGAGACGGTCAGACCGTAGTCGAGCATCAGCCGTGCAACCGCTGATACGCCAACCCCGCCTACACCCATCAGGTGCACCTTGCCCAGATCGGAGTTCAGTTCGTCGGCTCGCAGTGCCATGGTTCTAGCCTTCCTGCCCCGCACGGCGGCGGGTTGAAACTTCTTCAATAATCCGTCGCGCCATGATCTGCGCGGCGTCGCGCTGCCCCAGTGAGGCGGCGGCGTGAGACATCTTTTCAAGTTTATGCTGATCGGCCAGCAGATTGATGACATTTTCAGTGATATAGGACTTTGTGAATTCAGCGTCAGAAACGAGGACCGCTCCCCCGGCGGCTACCAGTTCACGGGCGTTGAGCTTCTGCTCGCCATTGCCGATAGGCAGCGGGACCAAAACCGAGGCGGTACCGGCGACGGCCAATTCGCAGACGGTGCCTGCACCGGAGCGGCAGATCATCAAATCCGCGACTGCGTACGCGTAGTCCATGCGATCCACGTATTCGATCTGGGTGTATCCCTCATGGGCGAGCTGCTCGCCGGCGGCATCGCGAATCTGCTTGTCGCGTCCGGTGATGTGGATGGTGTGGATGCCAGCTGCGTCCAGCTCGTCAAGGGACTGCGCAATGGCTGTGTTGATGCTCTGCGCTCCGGAAGATCCACCGGTAACCAGCAGCACTGGCTTCTCGCCGGTGACACCGAAGTGCTCGCGGGCTGCTTCGCGCAATTCCGCCTTGACCATGGTCGCCACGTTGGAGCGCATTGGCATGCCTACCTGCACCTCGCCGGGCAGTCCTGTGTTGGCGAAGGTGGTTCCGACAAATGCAGCGTTCTTTGCGCCCAGCTTGTTGGCCATGCCCGCAACGGAGTTCGCCTCGTGCACGAAGATCGGCAGCTTCAGCTGCTTCGCGGCCAGGTAGGCCGGAGTGCAGACGTATCCTCCTACGCCCAGAACCGCTTCGGCCTTGGTGGCGCGCAGAACCTTCTTGGCGTTATTGACTGCCGTGATGAAACGGAATGGGAACTTGAGCAGATCGGCGTTGATGCTTCGCGGCATCGGTGCCTTCGGAACGAATTCCAACGGGTAGCCGGCTTCGGGCACCAGCTTCGTTTCCAGGCCTCCGGGAGATCCCAGGGCAGTGACCTGTGCGTCAGGCTGCTCGGTCTTCACGGCATCAGCGATGGCCAGCATGGGCGAGATATGCCCGGCTGTTCCGCCGCCGGCGACCACTAGGCGAAGTGCTTCGCTCATTTGTTGCTGTACTCCTTCGACCTGCCTGGGGCAGGATCAATGTCCACCGCATATCCGGCGATGGGTCTCTGCTTCTGATAACGGCCGGTTGCGGCCCGCTATTTGGTTTTCTTGCTCTTGGCCGGCTTCTCTTCCAGCTTCGCTTCGAATTCACGTTTCTGCGCTCTGGCTGAAGAGAGGACAAACCCCATGGCAAGCATGATCGCGAGCATTGCCGAGCCGCCGGAGGAAATGAACGGCAACGGAACACCGATCACCGGAAGCACTCCGGTGACGGTACCCAGGTTGACGAAGGTCTGGCCGATTACCCATGACATCAAGCAGCCCATGAGCACCTTGGTGTACAGGTCGTTGGCGCGCGCAGCGATGCGATACATCGCCAAGGCCAGCAGGATGAACATGACTAGGACGAAGAGCACGCCGATCAAGCCGAATTCCTCGCCCAGGATGGAGAAGATGAAGTCGTTCTGCGCTTCGGGGACATAGGACCACTTCATGCGGGACTGGCCGGCACCCACGCCGAACCAACCGCCAGAGGCGAAGGCATGCAGGCCCATGCTGGCCTGGTAGCAAAGGTCATTGCTCGGACCGCAATCGGTATCCAGCCAGGCGAGGATGCGCTGCCGGCGGTTGGACGAAGCCAAGATCGCTATGGACAAGCCCGCGACGCCAACCGCGGAGAACGCCGCGAGCCACTTCATCCTGATGCCGCCAAGGAACATCGCCGCGGCAATGATCATCAACAGGACCAGGGCGGTACCCACATCCTTGCCGACCACTACGAGGCCAACGATGAGGACGCCAACCGGAGCCACGACGGGGACGATCAGGTGCTTGATGTCGTGAAGCATGTGCTGCTTCTTTTCCAGCATGAATGCAGCGAATACTGCCAAGGCGAGTTTGGCGAACTCGCTGGGCTGCAAGCCGAAGCCACCGATGCGGATCCAGTTCCGGTTGCCGAGTACCGTGTGGCCAAGTGGCGTGAATGCGACGAGGAACAGCAGGATGAACGCCGCGATCACGGAGGGCCACGCCAGCCGTTTCAGCACTTCCGGCTTGATGCGCTGCATGATCAGCATGCAGACAATGCCCAGCGCGGCGAAGCCGCCCTGGGCCAGTGCCACGGTGAAGCCGTCCCGGCCTTTGGCGATCGCTTCCACCGATGCCGATGACTGGACCATGATCACGCCGAAGACTGCCAGCGCGATGGAACCCACGAGCACCAGCCAGTAGTCGGTGGAGGCCGTGCGCCCGCTGGAGTTCTCCACGGTGCTGAGCATTTTGCCGATTCGCGCGTACCAAGGAATCTTGGCTTTGGATCCCGCTGGCTTCTTGCTCGATTTCATCGCCATCGGTGCCTCCTGCCTTGGTTTCGTTTGTTCGGTCAGCTCTCGACTACTTCTCTTCGCCAGCTTTATCCATCAGATCACTGACGGCAGCGATAAATGCGTTGCCACGCTGGGCGTAGGAACTGAATTGGTCCATCGAGGCCGCGGCCGGTGCCATGAGCACCGTGTCCCCTGCCTCGGCAACTTCGGCGGCCTTGGACACCGCACGGGTCATGACCTGCGCACCGCTAGGGGCTGATCCGTCGTTGCCCTGTGCCTCGCCGGTGATGTCGATGACTTCGACCTTTGGTGCGTGAGTGGCCAGCGCTTCGCGCAGGCCCGCGGTGTCGGTGCCGATGAGCAGCACCTTGGCCAGGCGCTGGGCATGCTTGGCGATCAGCTCCCCGTATTCCACGCCCTTGGACACTCCGCCGGCGATCCACACAACACGGGTGAAGGCCGCCAGCGAAGCGTCGGCCGCGTGCGGGTTAGTGGCCTTGGAGTCATTGATCCACAGGATGTCGTCCTTGCGGGCCACGGCCTGGATCCGGTGGTCTCCGGAGTCGAAGTTCTTCAAGCCCTCAGCTACTGCTTCCGGGCTCACGCCGTAGGCGCGGGTCAGCGCCGCGGCGGCGGCGGCGTTGGCGGCGGTATGGCGCGGAACAATCTCGCCGATGTCCTTCAGCGCGATGAGTTCCACCGCACTGGTCTTGCGCTCTTCGATGAAGGCGCGGTCCACCAGCAGGCCCTCGACAACGCCCACCATCGACACCGCGGGGGTATCTGTCGTGAAGCCGATGGCACGGCAGCCTTCGATGACGTCAGCATTTTCCACCATGGTGATGGTGACCTCGTCAGCCGCGTTGAAGATCGCCGCCACCTGGGTGCGTTCGTAGATCTTCGCCTTGGCGGCCTTGTAGTTCTCGAAACCGCCATGCCAGTCCACGTGGTCTTCGGCCAGATTGAGGACCACCGAGGCGACCGGCGAGATGCTGTGCGTGTAATGCAGCTGGAAGCTGGAGAGCTCGACGGCGAACACGTCGTAGTCCACCGGTTCGCGCACCGCATCGAGGATCGGGGTGCCGACATTGCCGACGGCGACGGCTTTCAGCCCCTCGGCACGCAGGATCGCTTCGGTCATGCCCACGGTGGTGGTCTTGCCGTTGGTGCCGGTGATGGCCAGCCACTGCGGCGCTGTGTGGCCGGCACGGTTCTGCACGCGCCATGCCAACTCGATATCGCTCCAGATCTCGATGCCTTTGGACTCTGCTTCCGCGATGACCGGGTTGCGGGGGTTCCAGCCCGGGGAAACCATCACCAGCTGGGCCTGCTGGCCATCGACCAGCGGCAGGGACTGGACGTTGGCGGTGCCGAGCAGCACCTCGTGGGCGCCGACGATCTTCAGGGTCTCGGCGCGCTGCTGGTTCATCTGGTCGTCACGGCCATCGATCACGGTGACGATGGCGCCGAGTTCGATGAGGGTGTCGGCTGCCGAGAATCCGGAGAGCCCCAATCCTGCGACGACAACACGCAGGCCTTTCCAATCAGCATCCCAGCTGTTCAGCGAGTCCAGTGATTTGCCAGCGTTTGCGCTCACAGTGCGACAACCCATTCAGAGTAGAAGAGACCCAGGCCCGCGGCCACGAACAGGCCGGCAAGGATCCAGAATCGGATAACGACGTTTTCCTCGGACCAGCCCGAGAGCTCGAAGTGGTGCTGCAGCGGTGCCATCTTGAACACGCGCTTGCCGCCCGAGATCTTGAAGTAGCCCACCTGGATGATGACCGACAGGGAGATGATCACGAACAGGCCGGCGATGACCACCAGCAGCAGCTGGGTGCGGGAAAGGATCGCGAAGGCCGCCACGGCGCCGCCAATGGCCAGCGAGCCGGTGTCGCCCATGAAGATCTTTGCCGGCTTGGCATTGAACCAGAGGAAGGCGATCAGCGCACCGGAGAGCGTGGCTCCCAGCAGCGCCAGGTCCTGCGGGTCGCGCACCGAGTAGCAGACATCCAGCGAGTCGATGTTGCTGCAGGCCTGGTTCTGCTGCCAGATGCCCATCAGGGTGTACGCGCCGAAGACCATGATCGAGGCACCGGTAGCCAGCCCGTCCAGGCCGTCGGTGAGGTTCACGCCGTTGGTGGCGCCGGTAACAATGAAGTTTGCCCAGAGCACGAACAGCACCATGCCCAGCAGCGGCCCGGCAAATGCCAGGTCGATGTTGGTGTCGCGCAGGAAGGAAATCGCGGTGGAGCCGGGGGTCAGGCCCTGCTCGTTCGGGAACTGCAAGGCCAGCACGGCGAAGCTGATGCCGAAGAAAGCCTGCAGGACGATCTTCTGCCAGGCGCGCAGGCCCAATGACCGCTTCTTGAAGATCTTGATGAAGTCATCGAGGAAGCCGACCAGGCCCATGCCGCCGAAGAGCATCAGCACCAGCAGGCCGCTGGCGGTGATTCCCGACGAGGTGCGCCCCATCAGCGAAAGGATGCCATGGGTGGCGAAGTACGCCACGAACACGGCCAGCACGAAGACCACCCCGCCCATGGTGGGGGTGCCGGACTTGATGGCGTGCGAGTTCGGCCCGTCATCGCGGACGACCTGGCCGTACTGCTTCTTGGTGAGCAGGCGGATGTACAGCGGCATGGCCACCATGGTCAGCACGAGGGCAATGCCTGCCCCCAGGATCAATGCGATCATGCGTTATCGCCTTCCTTCGCGAATGCCGCGATCTCGTCGCCGAGGAAACGCAGGCCTGCCCCATTGGACGATTTGAACAACGCAATATCACCCGGCTGCAGCTGCTCCTGCAGCAGTGCGCGGGCTTCATCCACGTCTTCCACGTAGAAGGCCTCGTCGCCCCAGCTGCCTTCGAGCACAGCGGAGTTGTAGGCGGGCTTGGCCCCGCGGCCTACCACTACAAGTTTCTTGATGTTCATGCGAACTGCCATGCGGCCCAGCAGGTCGTGCTGGTGGATGCTGTCATCTCCCAGTTCCAGCATTTCGCCCAGCACCGCCCAGGTGCGCCGGCCTGGTGCTCCGTCGGCGCCCAGGCCCAATTCGGCCAGGGTCACCAGCGCGGCACGCATTGATTCGGGGTTCGCGTTGTAGGCGTCGTTGATGATGCTCACGCCGTCAGGGCGCTCGATGCGTTCCATCCGCCAGCGGCTGCCAGCGGCTCGGCCTTCAAGGCCGGCGCAGATCAGCTCCGGGGCAACATCCAGCGCCAGTGCTGCGTTGGCTGCGGCGAGGATGTTGGTGACATGATGGCGGCCCAAGAGGCCCGAGGTGATCCGCTTGCTGAAGCCGCCGGGGAACTCAAGGGTGAGTTCTGGCTGCCCGTGCTTGTTCACGGCAACGTCGGTGGCCCAGACTCCAGCGTTCTCCGGCTTGCTGCTTCCGGTGCCGAAGAAGCGCACTGCTCCCCCGGAACGCGAGTCCATGCGGGCCACGCGAGGGTCTTCGGCATTCAGGATGGCGATGCCGTCGGCGTCCAGCGCCTCTACCAGCTCGCCCTTGGCCTTCTCGATGTTCTCCACCCCGCCGAATTCGCCGGCGTGCGCGGTGCCGACGCACAATACGACGCCGACCTGGGGATGCACCATATCGGTGAGGTAGGTCAGGTGGCCGATGCCGGTAGCACCCATCTCGATTACCAAATACTTGGTCTCTTCGGTGGCGTTGAAAACCGTCAGCGGTACGCCGACTTCGCCGTTGTAGGAGCCAATGGGCGACACGGTCGGCGCCACCTGCGACAAGATGCCTGCGAGCAGGTCCTTGGTGGTGGTCTTGCCGGCCGAGCCGGTGATTCCCACGACCTTGGCGTCGTTCTTTTCCTTGAGATGCGCAACGATGCGGGCGGCGATTTTGCCCATCGCTTCCACCGCATCGTCAACGATGACCGCCGGGTGCTCCCTGCGGTCTTCGTCATAGGTCACGCGTTCGGCTAGGGCCAGCACGGCGCCGGCGGCGCGTGCACGGTCGATAAAGGCGTGCCCGTCGGAGAATTCTCCGGGCTTGGCAACAAATAAGGCACCCGGGACGACTTCGCGCGAGTCAGTGGTCACGGAAGTGATCACCGTGTCGGAGGCGGCTGTGGCAGTCGCCTTTCCTCCGGTGATGTCCAGCAGGTCGGTCAGAGACAGTTCAATCATGGCAATAAGGACTTTACACTTGAGCGGTGGCGATAGTGGTCTTGTACGTTCTAGGATTTGGTCACAAATCCATGAAGATTCAGTGCGTTCGCCAGTTCCACCCGATCATCCAGTTCCACGTCAATTCCCGCGACGTCTTGGCTGACTTCATGTCCGCGCCCGGCCACCAGAATCGCATCGTTGGCACCGGCCAAACTCACAGCGAACTCTACGGCTTTGGCGCGTGGCGCGATGTTGAACAGCTGCACCTGCGGACGCTCGGATTCGAGCACGTGCTGTGCGCCGGAGGCAACCTGGTCGCGGATCGGCGCCGGGTCTTCGCCATGGGGATCGTCGTCGGTGACAATCACGATATCGGCATGACGGGCCGCTACCGCTCCCATATCCGGGCGCTTGGTCTTATCGCGTTCTCCGGTGGCGCCGAAGACAACGATGCGACGGCCCTGCTCCCCCGGGCGGATGGAATCCAAGGCCTTGGCCAGGGCATCTGAATTGTGGGCAAAGTCGACAACGGCGACCGGTGACTCGCCTACGACCTGCATGCGTCCGGGAACGGCGACCGACAGCGGGTCCTTGGAATCCAGGGCACGCTGCAAGGCGTCGAGGTCTGCGCCGCCAGCGAGCACCATCAGGGCCGCTAGGGCGCCGTTGGCGACGTTGAACATGCCTGGCAGCAGCGTACGGGTCCGCAGCTGGCGCCCGTCGCGGTGGACCAGGGTGAAGCTGTGGCCCAGGCCGCAGTGCTCCAGCTCGGTGACCCGCCAGTGCGCCGTGGCATGATCGCCATCAAGGCTCAGTGTTTCGGTGGGCACCAGGGCGCGATCGGCCAGACGCTGGCCGTATACGTCATCGACCATGACCACGGCGCGATCGGAGCGTTCGGCGGTGAACAGTTCGGCCTTGGTTTCGAAGTACTCGTCCATCGTGCCGTGCAGGTCCAAGTGGTCCTGCGTCAAGTTGGTGTATCCGGACACGGCGAAGCGCAGGGCATCGACCCGTCCGTAGCTCAACGAGTGGCTGGAGACCTCCATGGCCACCGAAGCCACTTCCTGCTGGGCCATGCGCGAAAGCACCCCGTGCAGCTGGGTGGATTCCGGGGTAGTCAGCACGCTGGGGATGATCTGCCCGCGGGCAGACATCTCGATGGTGCCGATCAAGCCGGTTTCTTCGCCCAGGGCATCCAGGATTGCGCGGATCATGAAGGTGGTGGTCGTCTTGCCGTTGGTGCCGGTCACGGCGAACAGCTTCGGACTGCGCTGGTCCGTTCCGTAGACGGCCTGCGCGATCACTGCGGCGGATTTGCGGACGTCGGCCACGACAGCCACCGGGATTGCGAGATCATCGCCGAGGAATTCGAGTCCGGCGGTATCGGTGATCATCGCCACTGCGCCGTTGCCGATTGCGGTGTCCACGAATTCGGCTCCGTGGCGCTTGGCGCCGGAGATGCCGAGGAAGACGTCTCCTGGCTGGACGATCTGCGGGTTGAGGCTGACACCGAGAATTTGCGGAGCGGCGTTGAGCAATGCTCCAGTTCGCACCGCACCTGCTGTTCCGCAGAGCTGGTCGAAGCCAATGCCGGCGGTGCTGTCCGGGCGTAGGTACCGTTCTAGCTCACGCGGAGTGTCGGGGTTCTGGACTACCAAGATTTCTTCTGATCCTCACCTACAAAGACGTCGTACGCCTCTGATTTAGTCGTGCTCGGCGGCACATTGAATGTATTGAGAGTATGGCTCATGACATCGGTAAACGTATCCGCTACCGAGAAGTCTTTCCAGTTGCCCTTCGGCCGGTACATTGTTGCCACGACCACGAACTGCGGATCCTCTAGCGGGGCAACACCCGCAAAGGAATAAGTATATCCGTCATAGCCCTTGGCGCTTGCCGCCTGGCCGGTACCGGTCTTGCCGCCCACTCGGTACCCGGGAATGCGCTCTTTGTAGCCGGTGCCGTGGTCCACGACCGATTCCATGAGCTTGAGCATTTCCTCAGCTGTGCTCTTCTTGACCACGCGCTTCTTTTCAGGCGCCGGAATCTTGGTGATCGAACCATCTTCGTTCCGGTAGCCCTCAATCAGGCTCGGTGAAAGCCGAACGCCTTCGTTGGCCAAGGTCTGGAAAATCGAGGCGGTGTGCAGCACGGTCTGCGAATAGCCCTGGCCGAACATGGTGGTGTACTGCTGGCGCCGGTCCCAGTTCTCGGGATGGGCGAGCTGACCAGCGCTGGCGCCGTTGAGCCCTACGCGGATGGGCGAACCCAATCCGAAAGCACGCATGTAGTCGTAGCGGGTCTGCTTGCTCATCGTGTTGCCGACCATCACGGTACCGGTGTTGTAGGAGCGGGCAAAGATGCCCGAAACGGTCATGTCGTACGTCGGGTGTTCCAAGGAGTCGTTGATGGTTTCCTTGGTGAACGTCTTCTTGTGCGGCACGCGCATCTCGGTTAGCGGATCCACGCCGCCCTGGTCGATAGCGGCAGCGAAGATCGGGGCCTTGCCGGTGGAACCCGGTTCAAAGGCACGGGTGATGGAGGTGGACCGGCGGAATTCGGGCTTGGTGGCGCCTGGATCGTTCGGATCCAATTCCGCGGAGTCGCCGATGGCCAGAATCTTGCCGGTGTCGACTTCCATGACCACCACGGAAACCCATTCGGCATTGAATTCGGCCTGCTTCTTTTCCGCTGCGCGCTGGGCGACGTAGTTGATGTCCGAGTCGATGGTGAGGATGACATCTTGCCCATCGACGGCCGGGGTTTCTTCGACCTCGGTGACAGGAATGCGCACGCCATCGGCGCTGATCTCGTATTTGCGGCTGCCTGCCTTACCGGCGAGGTGTTCTTCCTGGCTCAATTCCAGGCCTTCGGCACCAACCACGGATGTCTGGTCTTCGGAGTTGCGCACGAAGCCCAGCAATGGTCCGGCGATCACGCCTTGCGGGTATTGGCGTTCGCTGCGCAGCAAAGAGGCAAGGCGCGGGATGCCAATTTCAAGGACTTCGTTGCGCACTTCCGGGGTCACGCTCTTGGCCAGCACGACGTAGCCTTTCGGCTCGGCGTCCCCCTGCGGACGCACCTTCTTGGCCAGTTCCTCGCGATCCTGGTCCAGGGTTTCGGCTAGTTCATCAATGGCCTGGTCCCATGTAATGCGTTCTTGGCCGTTGGTGCCGTCCCGCTTTGCGCGGCGAATGGTCTCGCCCTGCTTGCGCTGGTCGATGACCAGATCGTAGCGGTCCACGGAGACAGCGAGCGTGGTGCCATTACGGTCTTCAATGGATCCGCGATTGGGCGCAATGGTTTCTACGCGTTCGCGATTCTCTTGCGCGGCGTTGGCAATGGTTGCCGAGTTGATGCCCTGAACCCAGACAAGCCGCCCGAGGATCACCAGCAGCAAAACCACGGAGAGGATCAGCACTAAGCGCATTCGCTTTTTTGCAGTGTCGATTGCGGTCGAGCTCACAAAAGAACCTAACTTTCCCTCAGCGCGGTTTTCCAGCAGCGGCAGCCACCTGTATCTAGCTTAGAAAGAGCTGGCTACTCTGCTGGGGATTTGATGCTTGGTGCAGGGATCGTGCCCCCATTTAGCTCAGTGTCCTGGAACACTGGGCGGCCGTCCTTGTCGATTTCACGTTCGGTTTTCTCGGCCTTCACCTCAGGTTCCTTGGAACCATCAGTCGTTCCTGATTCCTTCTGTGAATCTGCTGAGGCTTTACCCACAGTGGTCTTCGGCGTGTTTGATGCGTTGGCATCGGTTTTGCTTTCGCCCTTGCGGATGCTGTCGCCTGGCAGCGGAATAGTTCCATATTCCTGCTTGCTGTTCTTGGCCTTGACGGCCTTCTCAGCGTCCTGGGTAACCTTGCCCTCGGAGAGGCTGATCAACCCTGGAGCGCCTGGCGAAACCAAGCCGAGGTCCTTTGCCTTTGCGGCCAGCGCCTGCGGTGCTGCCAAAGACTGTGCTTCCTTCAGCAGCGCCTGATTCTCTTGGGAGAGTGCTCGTTCCTGCGATCGCAAGTTCACAATGTCGTACTGCCGCTGAGCTACCGAAGTATTGAGCAGCACCAGCGTGACGATCACGCTGAAGGCCAAGAAGATCAGCACCGCAGACATGGTGAACATGGAGCGCTTGTTGGTCTCGTTCATTTTGGGAACCAGCGAAAGCGTTACGCGCTGGCGCGAATCCCCTTTAGGCAGGTTGCTAGCTGGGACGGGCTCGGGTCGCATTACACGCGCAGTGTTACCGTCGACAACCGGCTGGCTGTTCACGGCTGCGGTCTTCTGCACGCGGCGCTGGGCTCGTTGGCTCATGCTAGCTCCTCTTCAACACTCGTTCCACAGCACGCAGGCGGGCTGAGGCTGCACGTGAATTTTCTGCTATTTCGTGATCGCTTGGCTTCTCGGTGCCCTTGGTGAGCACCTTGTATTCAGCTTTGTGTTCATCCAGTTCCACCGGGAACCCCGGAGGAGCCGACGAGGTTGATCCTTGGACGAAGTGCCGTTTGGTGATCTTGTCTTCCAAAGAGTGATAACTCATGACGACAACGCGTCCGCCGACGTTCAAGGCCCCCATTGCAGCCGGGATGGCGCGTTCCAGGACGTCAAGTTCCTCATTCACCGCAATACGCAGGGCTTGGAACGTTCGCTTGGCAGGGTGGCCATGGTTTCGGGCGGCCGCTGCCGGCACGACGCTGCGGATCACGTCAACGAGTTCAGCGGTGCTGGTGATGCGGTTCTTGGCACGCGCCTCGACGATTGCCGTTGAGATGCGGCCGGCAAACTTCTCTTCGCCCCACTGCCGGATAATTCGAAGCAGTTCGTCGCGTTCCAAGTCGTTGACGAGGTCCTCGGCAGTTGGACCGACCGAAGTGTCCATGCGCATATCCAGCGGAGCATCATAGGAATAGGCGAAACCGCGTTCGCGTTCGTCGAGCTGCAGCGAAGATACGCCGAGGTCAAACAAGACGCCGTCAACGCCAGGGAATCCAAGGTCTTCCACGACATCCGCAATTTCGTCGTACACGGCGTGCACGAGGTCGATCCGGTCTTGGAACGGAGCGAGTCGAGCACCCGCAAGTTCGTGCGCCTGCTCGTCACGGTCTAGACCGATCAGGTGCAAATTATCGAACCGTCGCAAAATGGCTTCGGAATGCCCGCCCATGCCGAGGGTGCAGTCAACCACAATTGCCCGACGGCCTTCAGCATTGGCTCGCTCAATACCTGGAGCTAGCAAATTAACGCATCGGTCCAGAAGTACTGGAACGTGGCGTTCGGATGCTGGTCGTTGGGAATCCTGATTTGGCACTGCGCCCCCTTTCGCTTTCGATCTGCTGTTGAGATCAGATCCCCCTCCAACCAAGTGGCGATCCAATCTTCTGGCTCCGGGGAAGTGAAGCCAGACGATTGTCTACCCCATGGTGGCTGGAGATCTCATCCCAACAAACGGTGTGTCTTGTCGGCCTAGCGCCCGAGGGCCTAGTCTTCGTCGGTATCGGAGAACACGTCTTCTTGTTCGTCCAAGTACTGCTGCCATGCAGTTGAATCCCAGATTTCAATACGGTTACCCGCACCGATAACTGTGACCTCCCGATCCAGGCCTCCGTAAGTGCGCAGCACTTGCGGAATCGTTACGCGTCCCTGCTTATCCGGAACTTCATCCGAGGCCCCTGAGAGAAACACACGTGCGTAGTCGCGTGCTCGCCGAGAAGTCAAGGAAGCCTGCGCCAGTTGCTCGTGCTGCTTCTCAAACTCCCGCTGGCTGAAAACGTAAATGCAACGCTCTTGGCCACGGGTGAGAACCAACCCGTAGGACAGCTCATCCCGATATTTAGCTGGAAGAATCAACCGGCCTTTTTCATCGAGACGCGGTGTGTAGGTTCCTAAGAACATGCACACCACCTTTCGCGTGAAGTGGCCGGAAGCCCCATTCTTCTCTACTTGCCTCCACTTTACTCCACAACCCTCCACTGTCAATGCAATTTCAGTGGTTTCGCGAGGGTATGGACTTAAAAAACAGCTGAATCTAGCGGGTGCTCAGCCTATGCTCAGGTGGAGGGAATTGGATCATCACTCGGCCCGGTGGAGCATCATTCAGAAATTTGACGCGCAGAATCCCCGGAATATAGCTAATTTCAGGCGCTGTGGTGGAAAGTGGAGGACCCCGGGGAGGAAAGTGGAGGCCGGCTCGGCCAACCAGGTGGAACTGAACCTTGGAATCTGCAGAGAATCCAAGATCACTAGAATTTGGTGCGTTCCCCCGACGCTGACATGCCGAGTATCCAGGGCAACCATTCTCGGCCCTAAGCCAAATCTCTCGCATCGCGGCATCTGGCGCACAGGGGCTGCCTCGGCGCAAGGAGCACAGCTTAAACGAAAAAGAGGTGCAACCCTTAGGGTCACACCTCAATATCTATTGCTGATCAGCTATCGGACTGATCACGTTTCCGCTGGTTCCATTTTTCCTCCAGGCCGGAAAGGAACTGCGAATTATTCTTGCTGGCCGATTTTGCGCCCGCTCCCTTGGAAGGACCGATTTTTCCGGTAGCCGTTTTTGTCAAGGCGAGCAGTACACCTGCGAACATCACGGCGAAACCGAGGACGCCAACGATGATGATGTGCTGGGATATTCCAAAAATGAGCCCCGCAAGGCCGGCGATTACCAGCAAGATGCCCAAAACAATATTGCGGGTCGACAGGCGCCCCGTGCCCGATGGGCCCTTCATGCTGGAAGCGAAGCGACGGTCTTCATGCAGCTGCTTTTCCAACTGCTCCAACAAACGCTGCTCGTGCTCCGATAGCGGCATCGTCTTCTCCTTCCAAAGGCAAACCTGACGGTCGTCCACCGTCTCCAAGTTCAACGTCGCGCCAATGGGAAAAGTTCCCCGGATTCGATTGAACTTACTTCAAGGATAGACTCTTTTGCACTCGCCCTGCTAGTTGATCTTCACCACTGTCCAGATATCCATACGTTCTACACAGAATGCGTTTATTCCTTGGGTCGCAGAAAACGAGCCGGGGTCACAATGGACTGCGGAAATTTCTGTCCGATCTGGTCAGCGATCCGTTCTGCTTCTCGCGCCTTCTCTTCACGCGGGTCCAAGCTGAATTGCAGACCCAACTCGTAATCTTGCAATCTTTCAGCTCTCACTCCGATCAACCGGACTGGTTGGGCCAACGGGGTCAATTTCCGCAACAGTGCCAGAGCGGACTCGCTAATTTTCGTAGATGAATCTGTAGCGGCAGCAAGAGCCTTGGAACGCGTAATTCCAGAGAAGTCCTTGTACTTGATCTTGATCCCAACACCGTTGGCTGATTTGCCGTGCTGCCGCAGTCGCTGACCGACCCTATGGCTTAGCCGCAAGAGCTCACCCTCAAGCACCTGCGGCTCGGTGATGTCAACCGCGAACGTGTGTTCAGAGGAGATGCTTTTTTCATCCCTGCTAACTTCCACCGGACGGTTGTCTATCCCCCGAGAGAGCAGGCGCAGGGCCCGGCCATGCTCCCCCAGCCGGCTGATCAATCGCGCTTCCGGCTCGGTAGCAAGCTGCCCAACGGTCTCAATTCCCAAGGCATGGAGCTGGTCGGCGGTACGTTTTCCCACGCCCCACATTTTTGACACCGGCAATTCGTGCAGGAATTCTTCGGTTCTCTCGGGGGCAATTACAGCCAATCCGTCTGGCTTGGCGTAGGTCGAGGCCAGTTTCGCAACGAATTTGTTCCTTGCGATGCCCACGCTTGCTGTCAGGCCCATTTCCGCGCGTATGTATTCGCGGATTTTCTGGGCAATTTGCACCGGACCGCCAAGCATGCGCATGCTTCCCGTAACGTCCAGGAATGCTTCGTCAACACTGACTTGCTCAACGAGGGGAGTCAACGTGTGGAAGTAGGCCATGATCTGCGCTGAGGCTTCCGAGTACTTGTGATGGCTTGGCTCGATCACAGTAGCTTCCGGCATCAGCGGGATGGCCTGGCTCATCGGCATCGCCGAATGGATCCCTCGGGCTCGGCAGTCATAAGAGGCAGAGAGCACGACACTGCGTCCTGAAGGGTGCCCCACAATGACTGGCTTGCCCACCAGGTCAGGGCGGTCGCGCAGTTCCACGGAAACGAAAAAGGCATCCATATCGACATGCAGGATCGCTCGCTCCGTCATTCCAACCCTCTCCCCTTCTTATGGCCGCACCATCAGCGTGCTCGAATGTATATTCGAGTTTAGCCCACGAGCTGAATCCAGCAGTGCCTTCTTTGCCAGACGAGAATCACCGGTAGAGTTGTTGCTAACCACCAGTTGCTTACCCGTAGAAATGATTTTGCATGTCGATGCCTGATTCCGTGCCGGCCCTCAGCAGTGAAGCCCAGGGCTTGAGCCGCAGCTACACCTCTGATGTTGCTCAACTACTGGAGGAGTTTCTGGCTGCGAAAAGCGATGAAGTTGGTCAAATCACCAGCAGCGCCATCGAAATCGTCAATGCAATCACCTCGCTGACCCGTGGCGGCAAGCGTCTCCGTGCGCTGTTCGCCTTCTGGGGCTACCTTGGCGCCGGCGGACAACCTGAAGATCGCGACATTGTTCGCCTCGGGGCCGCCTTGGAGCTCTTCCAGGGTGCAGCGCTTATCCACGATGACATCATTGACAACTCGGATACCCGACGCGGCCAGCCGAGCGTCCATAAGCGATTCGAGGCCCAGCACCTGCAGCTTGGACTGTCAGGGAGCGCTTCGAGCTACGGCACGGCCAGCGCAATCCTTGCCGGTGACCTATGCCTGTCACTAAGCGAGGAAGTTTTCTCGGGCATTACGTCCCTCACCCCTCGGGCGCGAACCATCTTCAATCAAATGCGCACCCAAGTGATGGCCGGTCAATATCTCGATGTTCTCGAAGAGTCTGCAGGTCCTGCCTACGATCCGAAGGAAGCGGTCAAGCGCGCTCGCACCATCGTGCGCTTCAAGTCAGCGAAATACTCCACCGAAAACCCGTTCTTACTTGGCGGCGCGTTGGCAGGGGCCAGTGAAGTGCTTTTGAATCACTACTCTGAATTCGCGCTTCCACTGGGCGAGGCGTTTCAGCTGCGTGACGATGTCCTGGGCGTGTTTGGCGATCCAGAAATCACCGGCAAACCGACAGGCGGCGATCTGCTGGAAGGCAAGCGGACTGAGTTGATTGCCCATGCACTGCTGCTTTCAACTCCTGACGAACAGGACTTCATTCAGGGGCGTCTCGGCGCAGCGGATCTCTCTCAAGAGGAAGTTGCACGGCTCAGCAATATTCTGCGTGATAGCGGTGCTTTGGCGGCAACGGAGCAGAGCATTAGCGAATTGACTACCCAATCAGATCTCGCGCTCGAAGCATTGCAGGTCTCCCCCTTGGCCCTGGCGGGAATGCAACAGCTTAGCGACGCCGTGACAAAGAGAAGTAAATAGCGAGACGTTACTAAAATTAAACAAAAGGTCTCAACCATGCATCCGTCAGGATGATGGTTGAGACCTTTTGTTTATGCTGGGGCAACTTCTTTCGGACCTACCAGCCCAGTGCCTGCGCCCTGCGGCGGATCTCGGTTTTTCGCCCCGTACGCAAAGCATTCATTGGCGTGCCAGGCAGCGACTCATCCTCGGTGAACAGCCATACAATGGCTTCTTCATCCGAGAAGCCGGAATCCGACAGTACCGAGAGGGTGCCTTTCAGGCTTTCAACCACGATGCCGTCTTGGAGAAAATCTGCAGGGATCGAACGGACATTGCGTTCGCCAATTCTCAACGAAACAATGGCACGCTCATCAAGCAGGCGGTGCACACGGCGAATGTCTACTTCTAATTCTTCAGCCACATCGGGCAGGGTCAGCCACTGGCCGACGAGTTCTACGGTTTCCTTCACCTCTCAAGGTTCCCACAAATTCCTGATCCGCGCAGAAATCTGGATGAAACCCACCTCAGCAGTTCCCATCAGTCACAGTAGTAGTGTAAATTTTCTTGTATCACTTTGATAACAATTGCATCACAGACAACATGAGGAACGATTTCCCTTTGTTACCTGCGGAGCAAAGCCCGTTATTTTCACCGTATAAATGAGGATTGACTTCATGGCCCACGAATCCAAACATGCTTCCAAGCATGCGTTAGGCGTTGTAGCAGGCGCGGCCATTCCCGCTGCGGTCATCGGTAGTCTCGCCTTGGCTCCAGCAGCGCAGGCAGCACCGACGATTATTCCTAACACCTCAGGAAGCTTTGCCAAGGCGGTAACTCCAGAGACCATCAAGGTTGCTGAGGACCAGATAAAAGCCCACCTGATCGCTTCGCGCGTATCTACGTTGGGCTTGCCAGCGAAACGAGATGTTTCCGAGATCAAGATTCCAGCAGGCGCATCCCTGTGGAGTATCGCTCGGGAATACGACACCACGGTATCCGAGCTGAAGAAGCTCAATAACCTCAAGAACGATTCGATCATTGCCGGCAAGACGCTCAAGGTCTCCGGTCATGCTTCAAAGAGCAGCTCCAAGGGCAAGTCTTCAAGCTCTTCGTCATCGGCGTCCACCTACACGGTTAAAAATGGCGATACGCTCAGCGCCATTGCTCGCAAGCACAATATGAGCTTGTCGGACCTGCTAGACAAGAACGACATCTCGGCAAGCAAGGTGATCTTCCCCGGCGACAAGATCAAGGTCAAGGGTTCGGCTTCGAGCTCCAGCGGTGCAACCCATGCGAAGAAGTCTT
>NZ_BJNE01000012.1 GCF_006539525.1 Glutamicibacter nicotianae
TGCTGGCCTTGGCTGAAGCGCACCCACTGTACCCGGACCTGCCAAAGGTTTCCGAGTAGCAGCAAGCTAGCGAAGATGCGGGCCCGGAAGGTGGAATTAGGCGCTTTTCGGGCCCGCAGTCTTTCACCATCCAAAGTTCCACCAGCCGCCGCGATACCTGCGGCGGCCCGGGGGGGGGAGTTTGGAACCACACTTCATAGATCCGGAGCCCTAGCTCTCGGATTACCCAAGTTCTAAGGATGTGACCCGCATGGCGGTTAGCGTATTCGATCTTTTCTCGGTTGGCATCGGACCATCTTCCAGCCATACCGTGGGACCAATGCGTGCAGCGCACGCATTCATTGCCCAAGTAATCCGAGAAGGCCAACTGGACGCACTGGAAAATATCCGTGTGGACGTCTATGGATCCCTGGCCGCTACCGGCCGCGGCCACGGTACCTTCACCGCCATCATGCTCGGGCTCGAAGGCTTCGAACCTGAAACGGTGCTGCCAGCACAGGTCGATGAGCGCCTGGCAGACATGGAAGCCACCGGCGTGCTGCGCTTGGCCGAACAGCTGGGCCAGCGCAAGGACCTGGACTACAAGGTCGAGGACATGATCCAGCACCCGCTGACCGTGCTGCCGCGCCACACCAACGGGGTAAAGTTCATTGCCCTGGATGCCGAAGGCAATGAAATCGTCAACGAGACCTTCTTCTCCGTCGGTGGCGGCTTCATCGTGCGCGAAGGCGCCGAAGACCGCATCGAGAAGAACCTCGAGGAGAAGCTGAACAAGCAGCCCTTCCCGTTCACGACAGCAGCCGCACTGCTGGAGCATGTGAAGGAAACCGGCCTGTCCATTGCCGAGATCATGATGGCCAACGAGGAAACCTATCGCACCCGCGAGGAAATCCGATCAGGCCTCATCCACATCTACGAAGTGATGGAAGGCTGCAAGGACTCCGCGCTGGAACGCACCGGCGTGCTGCCCGGCGGCCTGAAAGTCCGCCGTCGCGCCCCGGAATGGCATGAACGCCTGCGCAAGGAAGACAAGGACCGCGATCCGGTCTACTGGCAGGAATGGATCAACCTCGTCGCGCTGGCAGTCAATGAGGAGAACGCCTCCGGCGGACGGGTTGTCACCGCCCCCACCAACGGCGCCGCCGGCATCATCCCGGCAGTGCTGTTCTACGCCACCCACTACGCGCCAGGCGCGAAGTACTGGAACGAGGACGAAAAGCATGACGCAGTCGTACGCTTCCTGCTCACTGCAGGCGCCGTCGGCGTGCTATACAAGGAACAGGCATCGATTTCCGGAGCGGAAGTCGGCTGCCAGGGCGAAGTCGGTTCGGCCTCCTCGATGGCCGCCGGTGGCCTGGCCGAAATCCTTGGCGGCACCCCAGCCCAGGTGGAGAACGCCGCGGAAATCGCAATGGAACACAACCTGGGACTGACCTGCGATCCAATCGGCGGCTTGGTCCAGATCCCATGCATCGAACGCAACGCCATTGCCGCTTCGAAAGCAGTGAATGCGGCGAAGATGGCACTGATGGGCGACGGCGAACACCACGTCACCTTGGACGAAGTCATCATCACCATGCGCGAAACCGGCAAGGACATGAGCGACAAGTACAAGGAAACTGCCATGGGCGGCTTGGCCGTGAACGTGGTGGAATGCTGATTTCATAGCACCGCGAGAACCAAGTCCAGGAGGCCTGCACCGCAGGCCTCCTGGACCATTTAAACGTGATATCGATCCCCAAAGCGGGCATTTCCCAGCCGTTGCTGATAGAACTTGGTCAAGGCCCGATGCGCGTGAGCGCAAACCGATTTCGAGGAGGTGAGCGTCGTGGACGACAGTTCAAGTCGATCTATGCCCACGAACTCACCTGGGTGCTCATAGCCGAATCTGCCGAATAGGGCTGCATCCTGCCATGGGATTCCCATGAGTTCGTGACACCTGCACATGTCACCGGCGCAGAAACCTGCACGCAAATACTGACTGATTTATCTCCCTGTCTTCACGGGGTGCTCCAGCGGTGAGAATTTGCTGGCAGGCTTGTATTCCTGCGCCAAATGAACCATTTGGACCCACATCATGATTTCTCCAGAAAAGGTAGACTTCTCTACTATTTCGCGCTCCTTGAGCTCCCACCTCAACCACGGCGAATTCCAGCAAGCAGCACGGCTGCTGGGGGAGCTGCATACCGCTGAGGCTATCGAGCACCTTGAAGCGCTGGATGCCACCGAAGCAGCCTTGGCCTACCGCCTGCTCGACAAGCAGGCCGCCGTGCTTCTCTTCAAGGACCTCGACGCTGAGGTGCAAGCCGAACTGATTCGGGCGCTGCAGTCAGAAGCAGTGGTCGATGCCTTCTCCCAGCTCTCCGCCGCACAACGCGCAGCACTGCTCGATGAGTTGCCAGCCATCGTGGCAACGAAACTGCTGGCAGGTGCATCGAAGGCCAAACGCCAAGACATCGGAGACCTGCTGGGCTACCCCGAAGCAAGCGCCGGCAGGGCGATGTCCCCGGACTTCATCGCCACCCATCCGCAGCTAACCGTGGCAGAATCCCTGGCACGCATCAGCAAGCGTTTCGCGCATTGCAAGGACGCGCAGCACATCTTGGTGATCGATGATGAACGCAGGCTGCTTGGCACCATCACGCTCAGCGAGCTGCTCGTCGAACCGGGCACGATGACGGTCGCAGAATTGTGCACCCCTGGCTCCAGCGTCCAAGCCTGCGAGCCGGAGGAAAGCGCAGCACGATTGGCCGTGGGGCGGAAGGCAGGGGTGCTCCCGGTACTTGATCGGGAAGACCGCCTGCTGGGCGTGCTGACCTTGCCCATGGCGCTCGGGATCCTGGAGGATGCCGAGGAGCGACGCACTGCGAACGATCCCGGGGCGGAACCGCTCGTCCGCCCGTACCTGGGTACGCCGCTGCGCCAACTGGTGAAGGCGCGGATCATCTGGTTGCTGGTCCTTGCGATTGGTGCCACTTTGACCGTCAAGGTCCTCGCCAGTTTCGAGCAGACGCTTGAATCGATGGTGGTGCTCAGCTTGTTCATCCCGCTGATTGTGGGCATTGGCGGGAATACCAGCAACCAGGCGGCGACTACCGTTACGCGTGCGCTGGCCATGGGGGAGATGCGGGGCCGCGACTTTTGGCGGGTGCTGATGCGTGAGGTGCGTATCGGGGCGATCTTGGGATTGAGCCTTGGCCTTGTCGCCCTGTTCTTGGCCGGGCTCATTTTCGAACCCAGCATCGGATTGGTGATTGGCACCAGCCTCGTGGCGCTATGCAGCATTGCGGCCGCTGTTGGCGGGGTGATGCCGATCATCGGAAAATTCTTCAAGGTCGACCCTGCGGTATTCTCCAATCCCTTTATTTCAACGTTCGTGGATGCCGCTGGGCTGATTGTCTACCTCTCTGTGGCGGTACTGATTCTCGGCTAGTTTGACCTGGCACTGGGGGTGCGCGGAATAAATTCGCGCACGCCAGCGTCGTAACTGGTATGCCTCAAAGCAAGCTATTTACTGAAATTACCGTTCCAACCCGCAGCGGCGAAGGCCTGAAGCTGCGCAACCGCGTGGTCCTCCCGCCGATGTGCCAATACTCCGTGGAAAAACACGACGGCGTTCCAACGACCTGGCACCTGGCTCATCTGGGGTCCATGGCGCATGGCGGATACTCCCTGGTCATCGCCGAAGCAACAGCGGTGGCAGCTGAAGGCAGGATCTCGGACCGCGACACCGGTTTATGGAATGACGAGCAGACTGAGGCCTGGAAGCCGATTACAAAGTACATCCGCTCACATGGTGCAGCCGCTGGCGTGCAGCTGGCGCATGCCGGCGCGAAAGCCTCGACCTATGGTTGGCTCAAGGAGTTCGAAGAGGCCGGAAAAATTGGCAGCATCAGCGATGAAGAAGGCGGCTGGGAAACCTTCACTTCCACTCCAAGCGAGCTCTATGGCCTGAAGCCGGCTACCGAGATGTCCGTTGAGCAGATCCGGGACTCGGTTCAGGATTGGGCCGACGCGGCCAAGCGCGCAGACGAGGCAGGATTCGACCTGATCCAGATCCATGCGGCCCACGGCTACCTGGTGCACCAGTTCCTCTCGCCGCTGTCCAACAAGCGCACGGATGAATACGGCGGCAGCTTCGAGAACCGCACGCGGTACCTGCGTGAAATCATCAAGGCGGTGGCAGCCGTGTGGCCGGAAAACAAGGTCTTGGGCATCCGCTTCTCGGGGGAAGACTGGGTAGACGACGGATGGGGTATCGCTGACACGATTCGAATCGCCAAGGAGCTCTACGGCTACGGTGTTCGCCATTTCGACCTGTCCAGCGCCGGCATCGGCAAGTTCAAGGGTCCCTCTGGTCCCGGATACCAGGTGCCGTTGGCCCAAGCAGTGAAAGACTCACTGCCGCAGGACGCCTTCGTCACCGCGGTGGGCGTGATCACCGAGCCGGTGCAAGCAGAGCACATCGTTGTGACCGGGCAAGCCGACGGCGTGAGCATCGGACGCGCCGCTCTGGGCGACCCGCAGTGGGCCAACCGTGCGGCGAAAGAACTCGGAGCGCCGCTGGCATTCCCTGCCCAATATTGGCGCGGCCGCTGGTAAATACTTGCTGTCATGCTGATTTCATCCAAACAACGACATAGTTTCTGGTTACCTCTTCCAGCCACTGAATAGTGATGTTAGGTTAGTGCCACGGATCTAGTCGCACCGCGGCCAAGGCTCGCGTGCGGAAGGGAGTCAGCATGGCACTACGCGCGGATTCTAACGGAATCGACGCTTCGCTTTATCGGAGAAACGGCTCGTGGAGCACCGCCCTCGTGGACGCATCGTTGGGAACCACTGCGGCCCAAGAAGCCGCAGATCGGCTTCCGGACGACGTAGCCAAGCTGCTCAAGAGCCAGCAGGCACAGCCGGACGATGTCCAAGCACTGATCGGCGCACTGGAACCAGCCGAGGGCTTGCGAGCACCCGTAGCAAGATTCGTCGCCGTTCATGACGGCGAAGTCGTGCTCAACGAAATCATCCCAGGACTCAAGGTCCAAACTCCATCGGTGGATGTGGGTCCATTCCCGAACTTCACAGCGCTGGCTCGCGCGCGTGGCGGATCGTTCTCCTACCTCGTAGCCGAAGTCAGCAAGGACGGAGGTGAAGTGCACCTCTATAACACGGCGTCCCCTGAACGCCTCGGCAGCCGCGGCATAGTCGGATTGCCCGAGGAAATCCACCATGCGCGCAAGGTGCCCGGCGAATATGACCAGCCGAAGGCCCAGGCAGCCGCCGATGAGATGGTACGTCGAAATGCTGATGAGGTCGCCGGCCTGATCAGCGAGATGTCCGCCGAGAACTACGTTCGTCTGGTCATTCTTTCCGGCGATATCAAGGCTCGTGAAATAGTGCTCGGGGCACTTCCGGTGGCACTGAAGGAATACGTAGAAGTCATCGACTCGCATACGCGTACCGGAGGTGCGGACGCCAAGCAGGTCGATGCCCAGATCACCAAGCTGGTGGAGGAGGTCAAAGCCAAGGATCTGGCTGAATTGGAGTCGAAGGTTGCCGCCCAGTCCGGCAACGGCCGAGCGCAACTGGCTGTCGGATTGAATGAAGTCGTCACTGCACTCCAATCGGCGCAAGCCGAAATGGTGCTGGTTGGCCAATATCAAAGCGAGCATACCCTGCGCGCCTTGAGCGCAGAACCGTGGATTGCCCATCAAGATGGGGATGACCATGCAGAGTTGGTGGTCGGCGAGTGGCCAGCGCCGGAAGTGCTCTTGCGCGCGACCGCGCTGACGGACGCCAGCATCCGATACGTACCGGAATCGATGATCCCTGACGGAGCAGGAATCGCGGCCTTGCTGCGCTGGGCCAAGTCCTGAAGAAGCGCACTAAATGAAATTGCAGTAAACGAAACGATCCGCACAGGTGCTCCTGTGCGGATCGTTTTTGCGCTTGAGCCGCGTGAATCCTAGCGGTCCGACGGGTCGGGTGCCCGCGGCGCTGGTGGGGAATCCACCGGCGGATTGCCGGCGTATGGCTGCTGCTCTGGCTGATATGCCGGAGGAGCCCAGTATGGCTGGTTAGGGCGAAGCGGCGGCTGGTTCATTTGCCAAGGTTGCAGCAACGGCCGGCGGTCTGCAACCGGGATTGGGCCCGCCGTACGAGCGATGCCCTGCCTATCGGCAAGCTTCACCAGCATGAAGGTCAACAGGGCCATGAAGCACACCGAGAAGACTAATGAAACCGGGTTGGATTCCGTGGCGTTCAGATCGACAAGGCCGACTGCGCCGAGCAGGAACAAGAACGTGTTGTTGATGATGTGCATGGCCATCGCCGCTTCCAGGCCGCCGGTGCGCCACGTCAGATAGCCTGCCGCGATAGCGAAGGCTGCCACATCGAGAAGCCCCCAGATATCGTAGAGGTGGCCGATGGTGAACAGCGGCACCGGTAGCAGAATGGCGAACAAGGGATGCTTCAGCCAGCTGCCGATGACCTGCATGAACGCACCGCGGAAGACGAGCTCTTCGGCTGCGCACTGGAACGGTGTCAAGAGGATAACCAGCAGCGCATAGAACAGCGGATCCGTGGGCAGGCTGCTGGCAGGCACCGGCTCGGACGCGCCAATTCCCACTGCGCCCAGCCCGAAATTCACCCCGAAATACAAGGCGAACAAAACGGCGCTGGCAGCCAACGCCAGGCCGAACCATCGCCAGCGCAATTTGCCGGTGACCGAAATCAACTGGCCGACAGGCTTCGGTCCGATAAGCAAATAAGCGAAAAAGACCGCAGGGATCATGATGATCAATGAGGCCATGGTCATCGAGAAGTCCGTCGCCGAAGCCATATTCAGCATTGGATCCATGAGGAATTGGTCGGGGGCCTCTTCCGGATTATCGGCAGCCCACGTCATCGGGTTCATGAGCAGTGCGGCGAACATCGCCAGCATTGCAATGAGCAAAGCTGCGAGGTAGAAGCCAATGCCGACGCCGGAGAACGCCAGCGGACGCCACCAGCGATAGTTCGCACTGCGTCTCATCAGGCGATGGAACGGATAGCTCATTTCACCTTCGGCGCCCTGCGGCGCGGGTGGCAAATTCATTGGCAAGCTCATGGCTCAATTCTCCCGTTCCGCGATGCTGGAAAGCATGAACCTTGCGGAGGATTTATCGCGTCATCCTTTTGAGCGTCCACGAACAGCGCGGGAAGACGCGGACTGCGTCCATATGAAACTCCCAGGGGCAAGCTCTTAGACTTGGTAAGGACGATTCGCCTTTATTGATTTGGAGCAGCGCCACGTGGGCCATCATCACCATGACGAACCGATTTTGCAGGATCCCAAGCGCCGGCGGCGTGCCTCGATCATCCTTTGGGCTCTGCTTGCGCCCATAGGTGCTTTGGCCATGGTCATGGTCATCCTGTTGTGGCCGCAAGGCAACTACGACAAGTTCGCCCTCAACGGAGCCATGGATACTACCGGCGGAGCGACGATGGAAGTTGGCACAGTTACGCGCAGCGCCATCCAGGATTGCCCTTCGTCCCAAGGATTGGAAGAAGTAGGCGGCAAGGTGCTCGAATGCCAGGTCACCTATGTGATGCCTGAATCCGGTGGCGCTGAAATCCAGTTGGAGATCCCGCCGGAAATGCTGCAATCACGGGATGCGCGCGCGGGCGACAGCATCCGCTACCTAGATCTTTCCGCGGTCGACACCACCAGCGGAAGCCCGTACGTGTTCGTTGACTTCGTGCGCACGTTGCCCATGGCACTGCTGGCCATCGCCTATGGCGTGGTGGTGGTGCTCGTCGCCGGTTGGCGCGGCACCCGGGCCATGATCGGCCTGATCGGCGGCATCGCCTTCATGATCGTCTTCATGGTTCCGGCCTTGCTTGAAGGCGGCAATCCAGTTGTGGTGGGACTCACAGGCTCTACCGCCATCATGTTCGTCGCGCTGTATTTCGCCCATGGACTGAACGCGAAGACATCCACAGCGCTGCTGGGAACGCTCTTCGGTCTTGCGGTGACTGCAGGGATGGTGCTCTGGCTGACCGATGCGGCCGCGTTGACCGGGGCCAATGATGAATCGGCAATCACCTTGTCGACGGTGGCCCCGCAAATATCCTTGCCCGGCTTGCTGATCTGCGGTGTCCTGGTCGGCGGCATGGGTGTGCTCAATGACGTGACGATCACCCAATCGGCTACCGTGTGGGAACTGGCAGAGAGCACGCCGAAGTCCTCGGCCAGGGAATTGTTCTTCCGCGGAATGCGCATCGGCCGCGACCATATCGCTTCGACCGTTTACACCATTGCTTTCGCCTATGCTGGTGCGGCCCTGCCAGTCTTGGCTATTGCCGCATTGAGCAACCAGAGTTTCGGGGTCACCCTGGGCTCCGGCGCCATGGCCGAAGAGGTCATCCGCATTCTGATCGGCTCCATTGGATTGGTCCTGGCAATTCCGGTAACGACCGCAATTGCGGTCATGGTCGTGAAGGCGACCGGCACCGGCGGAGCCCACGGCAAACGCTCCTTGCAACGCGTGGGTTCCGACGCCTAGGTGCGAACCATTCTCATATGTAATGTAGAATAGTTCTCAATAGCGATCCGATTTAGATGGAGACACCCATGAAGAACCACCGCTCGCTGCTCGCAGCAGCTGTAGCCCTGCCTGCTGCTGGACTGATCCTCGCCGGATGCGGTAGCAGCACGGCCAGCGAATCAACGGAAGCGGATTCTGCTGCGATCAGCGTAGTGGCCACGACGAACGTCTACGGACAGATCGCCCGTGCCATTGGCGGAGAGAGCGTGGAGGTCAGCGAGATCATCACTTCGGCCGCACAGGATCCGCATTCCTACGAGCCAACAGCCCGAGATAAGCTGGCGATCTCCAATGCCACGCTGGTGCTGGCCAATGGCGGAGGATATGACCAGTTCATGGACTCCCTGGTTTCCTCGATTCCAGAAGGCAAGGCTGGCGAGATCACGCTCGTGCACGCAGTGGATTCCTCGCCGGTAGCTGAGGAATCGGAAGCAGCCGGGCATGAGGGCGAAAGCGCTGAAGAGCATGCGCAGCACGCCGAAGAGGATTCGCATGAGGGCGAAAGCGCTGAAGAGCATGCGCAGCACGCCGAAGAGGATTCGCATGAAGGCCACGACCACGCGGCCTACAACGAGCACATCTGGTATGACCTGGAATCCATGGGCGACCTGGCTGATGCGCTGGCTGAATCCTTCGGAAAGGCCGATAGCGCCAACGCCGAGCAGTACCAGCAGAATGCGGCTTCCTTCAATGAAGGAATCGACAAGCTGGAGCAACAGCTCGAAACCGCGAAGCTGGATGGCAAGAGCTTCGTGATGACCGAGCCGGTACCATTCCACCTGCTGCATGCTGCAGGCATGGAGGATGCCACCCCGGAAGGGCTGAGCGAAGCCATTGAAGAGGGCGAAGGCATTGCACCGATAACCATGAAGAAGGCCGAAGACCTGCTTTCCGCAGGCGACGCCGACATGCTGGCCTATAACGTGCAGACTGAAGGCAGTGAAACCAAAGCGCTGAAGAAGAGCGCAGAGCAGGGGCAGATCCCCGTGGTTGACTTTGCAGAAACCATCCAGGATGACTCCAGCTACCTTGAATGGATGGAATCCAACATTTCCGACTTGGCTTCCGCGATCAACGGCTAAACCTACGTAGACTAAATGCATGGCATTGTTCTCTTCCCAGATAACTCAAGCGACAGGTAAAGCACGCTCCCTCCTCGCGGAGCGGTCTGTCCGAGCAGAAATCGCCCACTTGGACCGGGGAATCGAACAAGCCGACCATGTGCTGTTCTTCGCCGAAGGCCCCGGCCAGTTCTACCAGCTCGGAGTCTGGCTGGGGACCTTCGAGCGGTTGGCTGCCCAGGGCCTGAGCATCGGAGTGGTGCTCATGGATGCCCTGAGCGCACGCCATGCGCTGGAAGCGACGACTCTGCCGATCATGTTCTCGCGTTCCATGGAACAGATCGAGAACAACCTGCGCGAGTGGGATGCCAAATCCATCAACTACGTGAATAACGCCCAGCGGAACTTCACGATGCTGCGTTTCAATGGGCCAGCGCACATTCACCTGAACCACGGTGAAAGTGAAAAGACGTCGATGGTCTCCAACCAGCTCAAGGCCTACGACTTCGCCTGCGTGGCCGGTGCCGCTGCGGTCGAGCGCATCACCGATAGCATTGCCCGTTTCGACCCAACGCATCTGGTGCAGATCGGGCGCCCGCAGCTGGACAACCTGGAATGGCCCGAGCCATCCGAGAAGATCCGCGTGCTCTACGCGCCGACGTGGGAAGGCGATTCCCAGGCCATGGCCTACTCCTCGGTGGCGACCCTGGGGGAGCGGATCCTCGCCCAGCTGAGCAACGATGAACGCTTCGACGTGCGTTTCCGACCTCATCCGAAGACCGGAGATGTTTCCGCTGAAGCGAAGAAGGCAGTCCTCGGCCTGAAGAGCAATTATGCCGCCACGTTGGACCCGATCGGCGATGCTGCGCAGTCATTGGTGTGGGCGGACGTGGCCATCTGCGACACCTCGGCGATGGCCTATGACGCGGTAGCGCTGAACATCCCGCTGCTGCTGTCGGGGGATCCCGAAAGCAAGCTCCATGCCGGGCTGCCGTTGGACCAGCGGCTGGGCAACGCGAACGGCTTGGCCCAGCGGGTAGCCGACCTGGCCGCCTCGCCAGTGGCAGGGGCGCAAAAACAGCTGGCCCAGTACTTCTTTGCCACCACCGAACCAGGGGTGGCAACCAAGAAGCTGAACCAGCTGCTTTCCAGTCTCTAGTTTTCGCGCCTAGCGGTGCTTGAAGACCGTGTCCTGCCATTCACGGTGGGCAGCGGGATCATGGGAGATCATCACGTGCTTGACGTTGGTGTACTCATCGAAAGAATACTGGCTCATGTCCTTGCCCATGCCGGAAGCCTTGTAGCCTCCATGCGGCATGTCGGAAACGATCAGGATATGCTCGTTGATCCACACGCAGCCGGCCTGGATCTCGGCGCTGGCACGCATCGCCCGGTCCACGTTCTTGGTCCATGCGCTCGCCGCCAGCCCATACGGGGTATCGTTGGCCAGTTCGATGGCCTCATCATCAGTGCTGAATGGCAGGGCCACCAGAACCGGTCCGAACACTTCCTGCTGCACGATCTCCGAATCCTGGGCAGCTCCAACCACCAAGGTGGGACGGTAGAAGAAGCCATCGCCCTCAAGCTGATGGCCGCCCGCCAGCACCTGAGCTCCTTGATCCTTGGCGCGCTGGACCATCGAGGAGACCTTCTGCAGGTGCTCCTGGCTGATCATTGAGCCCATGTCGGTATCGGGGTCGGTGGGATCTCCCACCACCATGGCGTCCATCAGCTCGGCCACACGGCTGGTGAACCGCTCGAAGACCGAGGAATGCACGTAGGCGCGGGTGGCCGCAGTGCAATCCTGGCCTGAATTGATCGTCGAGCCGGCTACCGCACCGTGCGCGGCGGCTTCGATATCCGCATCACCGAAGACCACCAGCGGGGCCTTGCCGCCGAGTTCCAGATGCACCCGGGTACCGCTCTCGGCGGCCATGGACATGATTTTCAGGCCCACCGCGGTGGAGCCGGTGAACGAGGTCATCTTCACCAGCTGGTGGCGCACCAATGGCGCGCCGACGCTGGGCCCGTCGCCAACCACAATATTGATCACCCCGTCCGGGAGCCCTGCATCCTTGGCGGCCCGGGCAAAGAGGACCGAGGTGCCCGGGGTCAGCTCGCTGGGCTTGAGCACAATCGTGTTGCCGGCGGCGATCGCGGGCAGGATCTTCCACGCAGCCATCTGCAACGGGTAGTTCCAGGGGCTGATCGAGCCGATCACGCCGATGGCTTCGCGGCGAATCATCGAGGTGGTGTTCCCGGCATAGTCCCCGGCTGCCAAGCCCTGCAGGTTGCGTGCGGCGCCAGCAAAGAAGTTCACGTTGTCGATGGAACCGGGCACATCGAACTGGGTGGACATGCGGATGCTCTTGCCGGTTTGCGCGGTCTCCACCGCGGCAATCTCATCGGCATGCTGCTCAAGTTCGCGGGCGAAGGCCAGCAGGTGGTCGGCACGCTCGCCCGGGGTGAGCTTGGACCAGGTTGTGAAGGCCTCGGCTGCCGCGTGCACCGCCTGGTCAACCTGCTCAAGGCTTGCGGTATCGACGTCCAGCAGCTTTTTCCCGGTGGCAGGATTCACGCGTTCCAGCACGGGGCCGAGCCCGCGGACTTGCTGGCCGTTGATGAACTGGTGTCCGAGGGAACTATCGTAGTAGGCCATGTGGATTCTCCTAGGGATGCTCAGAGGGTGAAATAGAACTTGCGCAGGGTTTCCGTGACAGTCCACTGTGTTCTCATGCCAGCATGAAGCCTGGCAATGCTGCCCGGAACCAGCCGGAGTTCCTGGGCGCCGAAGCCGTCGGCTTCCAGGATCTGCACGGTGGCGCGGCCGGAAAGCACAACAAAATATTCGTCGGATTCGATATCCCGCATGGCTCCGGCAGACATCTCCCAGATGCCGACTTCCGCATTCCCGAGGGTGCCCAGTACCGCATAGCCTGTGGTCGCGGGTGCCTGACCGTCAGCCCGCTGGTCTTCGCCGATCGGTTCGTGGCTCAGCTCCGCATCGCCGGCCTGGACGATACTGGCTCGAAGGTCTTTTGCGGGCATCAGGAATCGAACCCCATTCCGATCTTGTCCATCAGCTTCAAGAAGGCCGAGCGCTCGCCGTGATTGCGGTCGGCTTTGGCCAGCTGGCTGGTCATGAGTTTCACGCCCACCCATGCGGCAGGCTCGGGAGGGAAAGGGATCGGCTTGGTGCGCACTAGTTCCAATTCGGTCAGCCGCGTTTTCTTCCCCGAGAGCAGATCCAGCATGACCTTGGCACCGAACCGCGTGGCGCCCACACCGAGGCCGGTGAAGCCTGCGCAGTAGGCGACCTTGCCGCCATAGGCCAGATCGAAGAACGAGAAGAATCGCGAGCAGGTATCGATGGCGCCACCCCATGCGTGGGAGAACTTCACATCCATCAGGTCCGGGAAGCTGCCGAAGAAATGCGCGGCCAGCTTTTCGAAGGTCCGCTGGTTGGTGTCGTAGCTGGAGCGGACCTTGCCGCCGAAATGGTAGACCGCGTCGTAGCCGCCGTAGAGAATGCGGAAGTTCCCCTCGGCATCGATGGTGGGGCGGGCATAGTGGAAGCGGTTGTTCAGATCTGCCAGGCCCACCATGTCCGCCCAGCCGATGGCTGCGCGCTGCTGGGCTGTGAGCG
The DNA here is from genome assembly GCF_006539525.1 of Glutamicibacter nicotianae. Classification (GTDB taxonomy): domain Bacteria; phylum Actinomycetota; class Actinomycetes; order Actinomycetales; family Micrococcaceae; genus Glutamicibacter; species Glutamicibacter nicotianae. The sequence continues at coordinate 13,293 of NZ_BJNE01000012.1, forward strand.
GTTCGGTCATCAGCGCGTAATCGTAGACCGGGATGACGCGTGCGCGGTGGCGCTTGAGCAGCGAGGGGAAGACGTTGGTGGCCAGGGCTACGCGCTGGGCGGTGATCTGGCCGTCGGCGGTGAGCACCTGGACCTGCGTGCCGGTATTCTCCATCTCCAAGGCGTGGGTGTGCTCGTAGAATTCAACACCCAGTTCGCGGCACACGCGGGCCAGTTCCCAGACGAGCTTGGCCGGGTCGATCAGCGCGGTGGAATGATTGTCGCGGGAGCCGGCCAGGAAATCCGGGGAGTTGATCAGCTGCTTGACCGCGTCGGCGTCCAGGTAGTCGACGCCCGGGGCTTCAGCTTCCTCGGCCACCCAAGCGATCTGATGCTGCTCGGTGGCCACGTTGATCGAGCCTTGGCGGATGAAGTCCACGTCCATGGCGTAGCGCTGCACCGTTGCTTCGAACTCGTCGAGGTTCTGCGCCCCGAGCTCGGCGAGCAGCTCGTTTTCTTCCGGCAGATGGTTTGCGCCGTTTGCTTCGCCGTGGACCAGCGATGCTTCACAGAATCCGCCATTGCGACCCGACGCGGCCCAGCCCAAGCGCTGCCCCTCGATCAGCACCACCTTGCGGGCAGGATCCCGTTCCTTGGCTTGAAGCGCGGTCCATAATCCGGTGTAGCCGCCACCGATAACCAGCAGGTCGGTGGCGATTGACCCGTGCAGTGCCGGATGTGGAGTGGGACGCTGGCTATTGTCCAGCCAGTAGCTGGTGCGCTTGGCATCTGCCAGTGCCCGGGCGATCAGGGCGGGGGAGACTTCGGCTTCATGCCTGTCGAACGTCAGTTCATTGTTGGTGGCCATTGGTACTTTCCTCGAAGATAGCTGGTTCGGTGGACGCTATCGATGCAGGGGAACGACCAATGGTCCCTGCGGCTTTGTGGTCTGCTGGGCACCGAGGATGCCAGATGAGTGCCTGTCGGCGGTCAAGGCTATCCCTCTTCTCGGAAAAGTTGAACACAAATTGAATGTGATTCATTACTCATCTAAGCCGGTGCATCTCGGGGTTGTCAAGATCCGGGAGCAGGCAGAAACCCGGCCTTGAGAACAGCGGAGTGCTGCATTCAAGACCGGGTCTGGCTAGGCGGGAAGAGCCGCGGGTTCTGAGCTATCCGGTTGATCGGCACGGCGTGGGACGCTGCCTGCGGTGTGGCGGCTGAGCCAAGCGGCGCCGAACATCACGAGGAATTCGGCAGCCGCGATGCCCAGCATCACCGGCGCATGGTGCGTGCCATGCCCCGCATGGGCTCCGTGATGGCCGGTGAACCAGGGCATCCCGATCACCATCGCCACGTGCGAAGCGCCCATCAGCGCGCTCATCACCAGCAGGCTCATGGGAGAGCCGCCGCGCAGCACGCACCAGGAGCATTTGACGCACCAGACCGCCATTGCCAGCAAGGCCAGGGTCCACCACAGCGTGTGCGGCAGCACTGCCAGCACCAGCAGGTGGGCCGCCGCCAGGCACAGCGAGCCGATGCCCAGCGCGCGGTGCCCGGCGGAAACCCTGGCAGTGAGACTAGTCGCCGCTGCCACAGCAGCCGTCGGATTCCGTAGTGGCGCAGCAGCCGTGCTGGACCGGGGCTGGAACGTCAAGCACAGGGGAGCGGTCGAAGAATCCTTCGGGGCGGATGGTGAATCCGACCTTGTCCACGGGCATCATCGGCCAGTCCTCGGTGCGCGGGAAGTGGGTCAGCGCGAAGGTGTGCCACAGGCTGATCTGCTCGCCATCGATGTTCTTGTCGTCCTCGATCCAGGAGCCGATGCCGTCAACGCCAGGGTTCTGGTTCACGAAGTCGCCGGTCGGGTAGCGCTGGCTGTCATGGCGCTTGGTCACCCACAGGGCCTTGGAAGCGAACTCCGCGCGGCTGTGGATGGAGGATCCCTCGGCGGCCAGCAGGGTCGGGAGTCCCTGGGACATCAGCTTGTAGCCTACCGGCTTGCCCAGGTAGTTCTGCTTCTCGGGGTTGGTGACCACCCAGGTGCGCCCGGCCGTCGGGTTGTTGTCGCGCACCGCCTGCTTCTCGGTGGCCAGCACGGTGTGGCTGCGGGTAAACGCGTTGCCGCGCGGATTCTCCTTGCTGATCGGCAGGCGGACTGCTTCTTCCTCGATGACGCGGCTCGGGCCGCCATCCAGCGCGAAGTCCAGGCGGGCGCCGAAGATGTGCTGGTGGAACGGCGCGGTCAGCCCCGGAGCCATCTCGGATGAGAAGCGCTCGTCGCCCATGGCCGAGGTGAAGACGATGCCGGTGGCCTTGGCCTCGAATTCGATGGTGCCATCCAGGTAGAGGTACCAGTAGAAGCCGTAGTCGTAGTTGCCCACGGTGGTGAAGAAGCTGATCACCAGGCGGCGGTTGCGCCGGGTGTACTTCACTCCGGACCAGTCATCGGCATGCTTGGAGAGGATCGAGGCGTCTTCCTCATGCATGCAGATGCCGTTGGCGATCGTCTGCGCATTGCCATCGGCGTCGGTGACCACCGGGGAGATGTAGTGGATTTCGCCCAGGCAGTCGCAGCCGAGCTCCAGGGAGTTGGCCAGGCGCCCGATGAGGTATTCGCCGGTGTCGAAGTAATTCTGCCAGCTGCGTACTGGGGACGGATCCCCGTAGGGCACGACCATTTCCGCGATGGAGGCGCGGTCCAGGATCCGGCGTTCCACGCCCTTGTCGTTGAAGGCGATGTTGTAGAGCACCAGACCCTCGCGCATGTCGAAGCCGATGTCCAGCGACCATTTCTCCCACTCGACATGGTTGCCGGCGCTCACCGTGAAACTTGGGCCTTCAGGCTGGGTGATCTCGATGGGCTTCTGGGTGGTGCGAACCGGGCCGGTGAGTTCCGGGTCCGTGTAGTTGCCGTGGGTTTCGGGCACCGGAACGATGCCCAGATCCAGCAGCTGGTCGATTTTCCCGGCGATGGTGTCGATGTAGACCACGAGCCCGTCAACCGGGTGGGCCCATGCGGAGTCTTCGGCGAAGTCCTGGCGGAAGGCCAGCCCGCGCAGGATGCGGCGGCCTGATTCCTGCGGGTACTCGTCGTGGTACACACCTGCGGACAGCGGGGCCACGCGCACCTGTTCCGGTTTCAGCCCGCGCTTGGCCAAAGCGGCCGCCCACTGCGGATCGTCAATCAGGATGGACTCGACCTTTTCGAATTCCTCCAGCAGCACCGGCATCTGCCCCACCTTGGCCGGATCCAGATCGACGCTTGAGTGCACGCCCTGGGCGCCCAGGTCCAGGACGACATCCTTGGGGGAGTTGGCCAGCTTGTCCATGAGCATCACGCGGACAAAGCGGCCGGGGCGGTCGGCGCGCGGGTCTTCCAGGCCCATGTAGGCGATGCGGGTGTTCTCGGTGAACAGCTGGTTGCTGACCAGCAAGTCCTTGGCGGCGGCAACCTCTGCTTCGCTGAGCAGGGTGAAATCCGTGGCGGTGGTGGTTGGCATGAGACCGGCTCCTTTAGTGCTGAAATGTGATCTGCAGCATTTATTATTCTCTGGTTGTAGAGAATACGGGCGGACTCGCAAAGGCGCAAGCCTTTGGCGGAAATAAATGATTCATCGCTAATCTTGAGGCATGCCGAAAATCGTGGACCATGATCAGCGTCGCCGGGAGATCGTCGAGGTCACATGGAGATTCATTGCCCGGGAGGGGATCGAGAAACTCAACCTGCGCGACCTGGCTGCTGCCGCCGGATATTCCAACGGCGCCTTCAAGCCCTACTTCCCAACCCGCGATGCGCTGCTGGTAGCGACTTTCCGCTATGTCGCCGAGGCGACCGACAAGCGCATTGCCCGCAAGTGCCAGGGGCAAACGGGAATCGCGGCCATCGAGGCATTTGCCCGGGAAGTGCTTCCGCTCGATGAGCTGCGGCGAAATGAAGCGCGCATCGCGGTGCACTTCTGGCATCTGGCCCTCGGGGATCGGGCGCTGGCGGCGGTCAATGCGGGAACCATGGACCGCTGGCGCACGCTGGTTGACCAATGGCTTGAGCAGCTCCTCGGCCCCGACCACCCCACGGCACCCGTGGCGCGCGACTCGATGATCAATTTCCTGATGGGCGCGCAAACCAGCAGCGTGCTCGACGAAGCAGTCAATACCGCCGACGCGCTCGAAGCGCAGCTGCAGTACCGCCTGGAGGCCTTGCGCAGCCTGCGCGCAGCGGAGTAGCTGGATATTCTCCGCACGACGAAAAAAGTGACTTTTCGGCGCACTCGGCGTACTCTCATTCGTGATGCCCGACACAGTTCCTTGGGCTTCGATGGGGAGGCAGGCATGTATCAACTTCAGCACGTCGATTCGTTCACCGCGTGGTCGCGGCTCATTTCCGACGCCTTCGTGAAGCTGCGCAGCGAGCAGATTTCCAGCGGACATTTCACCGCTACGCTGGGTGCCAACATGCTCGGAGAGATCGGCTTGATGCGCATCCATGCCAAACCCCACGCGGTGAAGCGAACCGAGGACCTGAGCGCCAGCGGCGACGGGGATTTCTACAAGATCTCCTACCAGCTCGATGGCTATGGGCTGCTGATCCAAGACGGCCGCGAAACCTTGCTGGCACCCGGGGACCTGGCGATCTACGATACCCAGCGCCCGTACACTCTGGCCTTCGAGAAACCTGCATCGGTGCTGGTCACCTTGGTTCCGCATGATCTTTTCCGCTTGTCGCAGCAGCAGGTCGGCCAGCTGACCGCGGTTGCGCTCAAGGAATCGCACCCGTTGTCGGGGACCGTCGCACCGCTGCTGCGCCACCTCGGATCCAACCTTTCCCAGTGGGATGAATTCGGCGGCTACCAGCTGGCCCGCAACACCGTGGATCTGCTGGCCACCGCACTGGGCGGCGCGCTCGGCGCCGAATGCCATGGGGACGCCAAGTTGCGCCAACGCGAATTGGTCACCGGCTACATCAACGCGCACCTGGACGACGCCGATTTGGGACCGGCCCGCATCGCGGCCGCCCACTTCATGTCCGTACGCAGCCTGCACGCCCTGTTCGAGCACCAGCCGCTCAGCGTCGCCGCGCTCATCCGCCATCTCAGAATGCGCGAAGCAGCGCGCCTGCTGCGCGACCCGCTCATGGCCGACCTGCCAGTGCAGGCCATCGGATCCCGGGTGGGAATTGCCGATGCCGCGGGCTTCAGCCGCATGTTCTCCAAAGAATTCGGTTCAACCCCGGGCAAATACCGCGACGCCGCCTGAGACGCAGCGGAAGTGCACGCGGTGCCAATGGTCCTGCGCTCAATGCCAACGAAAAGTTCGAGGACTCCGGGATGCTGATATCCAAGAACTCGGATAATGGGGGATCGAATGGGACTCGAACAACGCACGCTCACGGTGCCGGCTCTGGTCGTGATGATCATTGCCGCCAGCGCACCGCTCACCGCCGTGGCTGGCGGCGTGACCACCAACTACGCGGTGACCGGCATGGAATCGGTGCCGCTGTCCTTCCTCATCATCGGTGCCATACTGCTGGTCTTCAGCATCGGCTACACCGCGATGAGCCGCTACATACCGAACGCCGGAGCGTTCTACGCCTACATTGCCCAAGGCCTGGGCGGAGCAGCGGGCGTCGGCGCCGCGATGGTCGCGCTGGTCAGCTACAACCTCATGCAGATCGGCATCTACGGAATGTTCGGGTTCGCCGCCGCATCCTTCGCCAACGCCTCCTTCGGCACCGCCATCCCGTGGTGGGCCATGGCGCTGGTGGCCTGGGCAGTGGTCGGCTTCCTCGGCATGAACCGGGTCGACTTCTCGGTCAAGGTGCTGGGCATCGTCGTCGCCGCTGAATTCCTCGTCGTCATCATCTACAACATCATGGCCTTCGCCTTCGCACCCGAGGCGCCGCAGCCGGCCGCATCCTTCAACGTGGCCGACGCTGTCGCGCCGGGCATGGGCGCGGTCATGGCCTTCACCATCGCCGCGTTCATGGGCTTCGAATCCGGAACCATCTACAACGAGGAGGTGAAGGATCCGGCGCGCACCGCCCGGCGCGCCACGATGATCGCGGTCGTCATCATCGCCTGCTTCTACGCGTTCTCGGCCTTCGCCGTAGCCGTCGGCGAAGGTGCCTCGAACGTCATCGGCGCTTCGGCGGAACTCGGCCCTGACCTGATTTTCGCTTTCTTCGGCGCCAACGCCCCAGCATGGTTCGTCGATTTGGCCAACATCCTGTTCATCACCAGTTTGTTCGCCGCGCTGCTGGCCTTCCACAACGTCATCGCCCGCTACTTCTACGCCATGGGCCGCGGCGGGGCCCTGCCGAAGTTCCTTGCCATCACCTCGCGCACCACCCACGCGCCGGTGGCCGGCTCGCTGGCGCAGTCAACCCTCGGGCTGGTTGTCATCGCCATCTTCGCGGTGATCTCGCAAGGCAAGGACCCGATGTACGTCGTGTTCACGATGTTCACCTGGATGACCAACTCGGCGGCCTATGGCCTGGTGCTGCTGATGGCGCTGACCTCCTTTGCCGTCATCGGATACTTCAAGCGCAAGCAATCCTCTGAATCCCTGGCCACCCGGGTGATCGCCCCGCTCGTCTCCGGCATTGCGCTGGCCTACGTCTTCGCGCAAATCGTCATCAACTTCGACATCTTGCTTGGCATGGAAGAACCGGGAATGCTCGGTTATGTCCTGCAAGGCATCGTGATCCTGCCCGGCGTCATCGCCTGGGTACTGGCACTGGTCGTCCGCTCGTCGACACGGCGTGCGCCCATGGCCGATGAACTTCCCGTCAGCTAACCACCTAGAACCAAGGAGCTCAAAGATGGCTTACGCAAACGCCCAAGAACTGCTGGACGCGATCCAGCCGGCAACCGGTGGCACCGAAATTCTGGACCCGGCAACCGGTGAACTGGTTGGCCGTGTCGCCGAGCAAAGCGCCGCGGACCTCGACGCCGCGGTCGCCTCGGCTAAGGCCGCCCAACCGGCATGGGATGCCCTGGGCCATGAGGAGCGCAAGCGCCTGCTGAACGCCGCGGCCGACAATATCGAAGCCAATGCCGAGGCACTGGCCGAACTGCTCTCCCGCGAGCAGGGCAAGCCGCTGAACGGCCCGAACGCCCGCTTCGAGGTCGGCGGAGCTGCCGCCTGGCTGCGCGCCGCCACCGCCTATGAGGTCGAGCCGGAAGTCGTTGTGGACGACGGCGAAACCTACGCCGCCAAGCACTACCGCGCACTGGGCGTCGTCGGTGCCATCGGCCCGTGGAACTGGCCAATGATGATCTCCATCTGGCAGCTGGCCCCGAGCCTGCGCATGGGCAACACCGTGGTGATGAAGCCCAGCGAATACACCCCGCTCTCGGTCCTCGCGCTGGTCCATGTGCTCAACGAAGTGCTGCCGGCCGACGTGCTGAACATCGTCGCCGGCGGACGCGAGGTTGGCGAGAAGCTCTCGGGGCATCCGGACATCGCCAAGATCATGTTCACCGGTTCCACTCCTACCGGCAAGGCCATCATCCGCTCCTCGGCCGATACCGTGAAGCGCCTGACCATGGAACTGGGCGGCAACGACGCCGGCATCGTGCTGGAAGACGCCGACCCGCAGGCCATTGCCGAAGACCTGTTCTGGGGTGCCTTCATCAACACCGGCCAGACCTGCGCTGCGCTCAAGCGCCTGTACGTGCCGGAATCGATCTACGATGCGGTTTGCGACGCGCTGGCCAATGTGGCCGCGAAGATGCCGATGGGTGTGGGCCTCGATGAGAACAACGTCCTCGGCCCGCTGCAGAACAAGGCCCAGTACGACATCGTCGCTTCCCTGGTCAAGGACGCCGTGGATTCCGGGGCGAAGGTGCTGCTCGGTGCCAACCCGGACGAGAACGCCGCCGGCTACTTCTACCCGACCACGCTGATTGCCGACATCGACCCGTCCAACCGCCTCGTGGTCGAGGAGCAGTTCGGCCCGGCCCTGCCGATCATCAAGGTCAAGGACACCGCCGAAGCGATCAAGCATGCCAACGCCCTGGAAGTAGGCCTCGGCGCCTCGGTGTGGAGCAGCAACCGCGAGCAGGCACTGGAAGTTGCCGCGCAGATCCAGGCGGGCACCGTATGGATCAACTCCCACGGCACCATTGATCCGCGTATTCCGTTTGGCGGCGCCAAGCAGTCCGGCTATGGCCTGGAATTCGGTCTGGACGGCTTGAAGTCGCTGGCCCAGCCGCAGATCATCAAGGGCTGATATAGGCCAGCCGATCCAACGTCCACGGGCGGTGCCCGGTGCCGATCAGGCATCGGGCACCGCCCATGCATTGGCTAATTGATGATCTCGGCTGTTGGATCATTCGTGAGCCGTGCGATGCGTTCACGCCAGTCCTGCAACGCTTCGGGCGACAAGCGCGTCCAGCCATGGACCTCACGGATGACACGGACCGGATGCGCACTGCGGTAGGACCGGGTGGGATTGCCCGGAAATTTCTTATCCGTGACATTCGGGTCATTTTCAAATGGCCCGGTCGGCTCCACCTCATACACGTGCGCAGTGCCGTCCAATGCAGCGATTTCGGCTGCCAATCCTGCGCCATCGGCTAATGCGGTGAAGTAGATGTGGTTCATGATGACTTCGGGCCGATAGTTCGAGGGGAAACCGGGAGATAGCAGATCCCCGGGGCGCAATGCTGCCTTGGTGCCGTGGAAAAAAGGTCCCTGGTCAAGATCTTGGCTCATGCGCACTGAGCTTAGCCGATGCACTGGCAGCGCGAAAGAGCAACCCAAGCGTGCCCTGATTGCCGTTGCGGCTTTGCGGGATGCACCAGTCAGTGCACGTATATTGGAGGTGAACCGGCCACCACCACTGGAGATCCCCGCGTGCCCATTTTGAACAAAGACATGTCCCTCTACATTTCGCTCTCCGGGCGTCCATCGAATATCGGGACGCGTTTCCACAACTACCTGTATGACGAGCTCGGCCTGAACTTCATCTACAAGGCCTTCTCCACCGAGGACCTGCCAGGAGCAATCGCCGGGGTACGTGCCCTGGGCATTCGCGGCTGCTCGGTCTCGATGCCGTTCAAGGAAGAAGTCATGGAACTGGTAGACGAAATCGAGCCTTCTGCAGCTGCCATCGATTCGGTCAACACGATTGTGAATCACGATGGCCGGCTCGTGGCATCGAATACCGACTTCGAAGCGATCGCCGCCCTGATTGACCGCCATGGATTGAATGCGCGAAGCAGCGTCCTGGTGCGCGGTTCCGGCGGCATGGCCAAGGCAGTGGTTGCCGCTTTCCGCGAGGCCGGATTCAGCGACGTGACGGTGCTGGCACGCAATGCGCACGCAGGCAAAGCGCTGGCCGACAAGTACGGCTACCGCCACGCCTCGGCAGATCCAGTTCCAGGCCACCAGATCCTGGTCAACGTCACTCCATTGGGCATGGATGGGGAGAATGCCGAAACGCTGTCGTTCACCGCTGAGCATATTGCTTCGGCACAAAGCATCTTCGACGTGGTCGCCTTCCCCAGCGAAACGCCGCTGATACGTAACGCACGAGACGCTGGCAAGCAGGTCATCACCGGAGCCGAGGTCATCGCGCTGCAAGCCGCGGCGCAGTTCGAGAAGTACACCGGGCACCCGCTGACCGAAGAACAAGTTATGCGCGCGTCGGAGTTCTCGCGGCAGTAGGAACGAGGCTACGGTTCCGCGCCAATTTCGGCAATTGCAGACGGAGTAGGTAGAAAACTTTCCAGTGACACGAATAAAGTGATTGGAACCAGCTGAACAGAGTCAAGGCAACAGAGGGGTGGCCAGTTTGCGCGGCAAATTATCAACGCTCAAGGAAATGGAGCACGACAACTATTCAGCTTGGAAGCGCCACCGGCCGTGGATATTCCGTGTGGCTTCTGCCTTACTCTTCTTCTGCGCCAGTTGGTTGCTTCTGCTCAATGCGTTTTCGCTCACCAACACGATTGACAACACTGCCCTAGCCGGGATGGCTTTCGGCTCGATTATTCTGTTCGGTGTTGGACTCTTCTTCTTGATGACTTCGTTCGGGAAGATGCGACTTGCCTGGCGGGCATTTCGCCGTTCTAAGGGACACTACACGAAATCCGAAATGGTGATCGTGAATGAAAGAGCGGAGCTTGCGCGGGCACAGATTGCTGCCGCCCAGTTGGCGGGCGACCTTTATGACGGAACATGGCGACCTCAAGACCCGCCATGGGACGTTGTTACGGAGTCGAATGAACTTGTAATTTGCGCCGCCAACGCCAACTATGCGCGATTTTACGGTTCCGATGTCACCTACATGCAGAGTTCGGGATTCCTGATGGGGCATCCAACTTTCGTCGCAGTTGGCGTACTGGCTATGGCGTGGGGAAACAGAACGCGTCGTACTCAAGCCGAAGCGTTGGCAAAGGAACAGTGGCGTGAGCAGCAGGAGGTGTTAGCAGTGATCACGAATCACCGGGTGATCTGCCGACGCCAAGATGGCGTTTGGCTAAGCTTCTACTTCCACGGAGCCAGCAGCATGGACATCGACAGCTCAACGGGCACGATGATCATGCAGTTCCCGGATACCCAGCCGCTGATACTAGGAGGTACCGGTGGTTTATACGCTGCCGTAGCCGCAGTCTGGGCAGTACGTGGAGCACATGGGTTGGAAGGACATCCAGGGCTTGCCTACCTGCGTTCTTTGGAAGAGGCTCCCAGCGCCTGACCGGTCAGCAAGCAAGAGAGCCCGGTGCTTGCGCGCCGGGCCCTCACCGCTGGTCAGCTGCTAACCGCGCAGCACAACCTCAACTTCTTCCATCTGCTGTCCGGCAGGATATTGGCCGTTGAACAGCTTCGAGCCAGCCTCGGTGAGCACCGCCGAGAAACGGGTCTTGACCAAGCCAAAAGCGTTCGAAACGCTGGTTTCGGTAAGCTCGGCAATGGCTACGCGCTCGCCGGCCTCGTCAATGGTGAGGGTGATGCGGTCATCGTGGTTCACGATGCGCGGCTCAATGACATCCAGCTTCATCATGCCTCCGTGCCCGGAGAAGGAAACACGGCCGTTGAACCAGATTTCATTCTCCGGAACCTCGGTAGCGGGGGAGACAGGGAACGCCAACGCGTTGCCTGCCTGCCACACCCCGTTGGCGGCCTCGATGCGTCCGTCGGCGAGGGAAGAAATGTAGCTCACGAACGAAGCCTTCAGGCCCCATTCAAGATGCGGCTGGAACGGATCGCCTGCTGGCGCGCCACTTCCGATCATGGTCTTTTCCCTCCACAGGATATCGGCGTGAATAAATGCTGTGGCCAGTATTTCACACTGAAGTCAGATCCGGGTTCGCAGTTCTCTGCCAGCTAATCCTTCGTCATCTTGGGCTCGACGAGCGGGCGGTATTCGGCCTGCATGGAGATCTGGGCGTCCTCGTAGCTGGTGCCATCGGGGAGGGTGATGTCCGCAGTGGCCCACGACCCGTTCCAATACTTGATATCCAGCTTGGTCGGCGAGTATTCCTTGTGGATATTTGCTTCGAGATTGCTCATCGCGGTGCTGTAGCCGGTGATCCCCATGACCAGGAAGACGGCTGTAGCGACTGCTGCAAGTCCGGCTGAAATGAACTCGGTGCGAATGGACGAGCGCCGGGCATAGGTCTGCTCCCCGTCACGCAAGCCGGCGAACGCCCTCCGGCGGATCAGTGCGTGGATTGCCAGGGGCACCGCGATCAGCAGGAGGACCACGGACAACGCCACGGACATGAGCGGAAGACCGAAGGCTACTGGTAGATACTCATCCATGTACTTACCCTACCCACGTCAGCGCCTGACTTCCAGAGTCAGATCGCCTTCCCCGGGTTCAAGATGCCCCGCGGATCGAACACCGCGCGCAGCCGTCGTTGCAATGCCAGCGAGGTCTCGCCCAGCTCCTCGGCCAGCCAATCCTGCTTGAGCAGGCCGATGCCGTGCTCGCCAGTCAGCGTGCCGCCCAGCAACTGGGCAAGGTGGAACATGTCGCCCAGCGCGGCTTTCGGCGCGCCACTGGTAATCGACTGTCCTTCGGGCACCACGATGATCGGATGCAGGTTGCCGTCGGCGGCATGGGCAATGGTGAAGATCGAAACTCCGCGCTCGTCCTCGATGCGCTGCAGGCCGGCGAACGCCTCGGCCAAGCGGTGCCGCGGCACGCCGATATCGCAGATCGAGGCGGTGCCCAGCAGCTCCATGCTCGGGATGGCCTGGCGCCTCGCTTCGATAAGCGCTTGGGCTTGTGCCTCATCGCGGGCAATCTCGATATGCCCGGCCAGCGGGGCAATCGCCTCCTGCAGCGCCTGCATTTCCAGGTGCGCGCCGTAGCCATCGGTCTGCGCGAGCAGCAAGGCGCCGCCGCGCGACTGGTGATCCGTTCCCAGCGTCGCATCCACCGCCTTCAAGGTCTTGCCGCACATCAGCTCCAGCACCGAGGGAGTCAGCCGTTCGGCGATCACCGCCGAGGCGGCCTTTGCCGCGGCATTTTCATCGGGGAAATAGGCGACCAGGGTGGAAGTATGCTTGGGCTTGGGGCGCAGCCGCAGCAGCGCCTCGACCACGATGCCCAGCGTGCCTTCCGAACCGATCATCAGCGCATTCATGTCGTAGCCGGCCACGCCCTTGATGGTCCGCCGCCCGGTGCGCAGCAGCTGCCCGTCGGGCAGCACCACCAGCAAGCTGAGCACCGACTCGCGGGTCACCCCGTACTTGGCGCACCACATGCCCCCGGCGTTGGTGGCGATATTCCCGCCGATGGAGCAGATCGCGGTGCTGGCCGGATCTGGTGCATAGAACAGCCCATGCTCGCCGGCCGCATGGTTCACCGCCGCATTGATCACCCCGGGCTGAACCACTGCGGTGGCTTCCACCGGATCAATCTGAAGGATCTTGTCCATCCGGGACAGATCGAGCACGATCTGCCCAGCCTGCGCGCTGGAACCTGCCGCCAGCCCGGTACCTGCCCCGCGCGGCACGATTATGGCCCCATGCTCATGGGCGAGCTTCATCGCGAGCACCACATCGTCGATGTCCTGCGCGAAGATCACCCCGTCGGCATAGGTTTCGGGCACATAGCCCGAGCGATCCACGCTGGCCTGCCTGCGATCCTGCTCATCGATCGAGGCCCGGGGATGGGCGTCAAGCACGGGACTCGTTGCGAGGGTGGTCATCTCGATCTCCTTGATAATGCGCAACTGGCAGGACAGCTGTGCTGTCCTGCCAGTCAGGTGCTATTGAACGAACGTGTCGGCGACGTCCAGGGCCTGCTCGAGGCGATCCAGCGCCTCGATGAGCACCGAGTCCTCGATGTTCATCGCAGGCACCACGTGCAGCCGGTTGAAGTTCGCGAAGGGCAGCAGCCCTGCAGCCTTCGCGGCGGCAACCACCTGGTTCATCTCCGGGCTGCTGCCTCCGTAGGCGGCCAGCGGCTCGCGGGTCTCCCGGTTCTTCACCAGCTCGATCGCCCAGAACACGCCGGTTCCGCGCACTTCGCCCACGGAAGGATGCTCGGCGGCGAACTGCGCCAGGCGCGGCCCGATGATCTCTTCTCCCAGGCGCTTGGCGTTTTCCACCATGCCCTCATCCTCCATCGCGGTGATGGTGGCGACCGCGGCCGCGCAGGCCAGCGGGTGGCCCGAGTAGGTCAGCCCGCCCGGGTAGGCCCGCTCGCGGAAGGTCTCGAAGATTTCCGGGCTGATCGCCACGCCGCCCAGCGGCACGTAGCCGGAGTTCACGCCCTTGGCGAAGGTGAGCAGATCCGGAACGATGTCCCAGTGGTTGACCGCGAACCATTCGCCCGAGCGGCCGAAGCCGGCCATGACCTCGTCGGCGATGTGCACGATGCCGTACTTGCGGGTCAGCTCGCGCACCCCGGCCATGTAGCCGGCCGGCGGCAGGTAGATGCCTGCGGTGCCCGGGATGGACTCCAGGATCAGCGCGGCGATGTTCGACGGGCCCTCCAGGATGATCGTGTCTTCCAGGTGCTTCAGCGCGCGCTCGGTCTCCTCGGCCTCCGTTGCCGACCCGAAGTAGGAGCGGTACGGGTAGGCCGGGAAGAAGTGCACGATGCCGTCCGCGCCATGGTCCGAGGCGAAGCGCCGCGGGTCGCCGGTGATGTTCACCGCCAGGTGGGTGCCGCCGTGGTATGAGCGGTACGCGGAGAGCACCTTGTGCCTGCCGGTGTGCAGCCGCGCCATGCGCACCGCATGCTCCACCGCATCCGCCCCGCCGTTGGTGAAGAAGATCTTGTCCAGCTGCCCCGGGGTGTGCTGGGCGATCAGCCTGGCCGCCTCGGAGCGCGCGTCGTTCACATGCTGCGGGGCGATCGTGGCGATCCTGCCCGCCTGCTCCTGGATCGCGGCGATGACCTTCGGGTGCTGGTGGCCGATGTTCGTGTTCACCAGCTGGCTGGAGAGGTCGATGAGCTTGTTGCCCTCCCCGTCCCACACGTACGAGCCCTCGGTCTTGAGGATCGTCATCGGGGTGAACGGACCCTGGGCCTGCCAGGAGTGGAAGACGTGCTCGCGGTCCAGCTCGTAGGCGCGCTGGCCTGCAGCGATCTGGTCGCTGGTGATGTCGCTGATTTCGGTAGTCATGGGTCCTAGTCGTTCTGCGGGAAGCCGAGGTTGATGCCGCCGTGGCTCGGGTCGAGCCAGCGCTTGGTGATCACCTTGTTGCGGGTGAAGAACTTGAAGCCCTCCGGGCCGTAGGCGTGCTGGTCGCCGAACAGCGAGGCCTTCCAGCCGCCGAAGGAGTGGTAGCCCACGGGGACCGGGATCGGCACGTTGACCCCGACCATGCCCACCTGGATCTCGTCCTCGAAGCGGCGGGCCGCGCCGCCGTCATTGGTGAAGATCGCGGTGCCGTTGCCGTACGGCGAGGAGTTGATCAGCTCGATGCCCTCGTTGAAGCTGTCCACGCGGACCACCGAGAGCACCGGGCCGAAGATCTCCTCGGTGTAGATGGACATGTCCGTGCCGACCTTGTCGAACATCGTCGGGTGCAGGAAGAAGCCCTCGCCATCGGCGTCCACCGTGCCGGTGCGGCCATCGAGCACCAGCTCGGCGCCGGCAGCGACGCCTGCATCGATGTAGCCGGCCACCTTCGCCTTGTGCTCGCCGGTGATCAGCGGGCCCATGTCGCAGCCGCGGGTGCCATCGCCCACGCGCAGCGTCTTGGCGCGTTCGGCGATCTTGGCTACCAGCTCATCGGCGATGGTGTCGAGCGCGACGACCACGGAGATCGCCATGCAGCGCTCGCCGGCCGCGCCGAAGCCCGCGTTGACCGCCATGTCGGCGGCCAGGTCCAGGTCGGCATCCGGCAGCACCAGCATGTGGTTCTTCGCGCCGCCGAAGGCCTGCACCCGCTTGTTGTGGGCGGTTCCGGTGGAGTAGACGTACTGCGCGATCGGGGTGGAGCCCACGAAGGACACCGAGTTCACCCGCGGATCGGTCAGCAGCGTGTCCACCGCTTCCTTGTCGCCGTGCACCACGTTCAGCACGCCCTCGGGCAGACCGGCCTCGGTGAACAGCTCGGCCAGCCAGTTGGCGGCCGACGGGTCCTTCTCCGATGGCTTGAGCACCACGGTGTTGCCCGCGGCAATGGCCACCGGGAAGAACCACAGCGGCACCATGGCCGGGAAGTTGAAGGGGGAGATGATGGCCGAGACGCCGACCGGCTGGCGCAGGGACTGCACGTCGATGCCGGTGGAGGCGTTCTGCGAGAACTCGCCCTTGAGCAGGTAAGGGGCGTTGCAGCACAGCTCGACGACCTCCAGGCCGCGGGCTACCTCGCCCAGCGCGTCATCCAGCACCTTGCCGTGCTCGGCGGTGATGATCGCCGCCAGCTCGCCCTTGCGCTCGGCCAGCAGCTGGCGGAAGTTGAACATGATCGCGGTGCGGCGGGCCAGCGAGGTGTCGCGCCAGCCCGGGAAGGCGTCCGCGGCGGCGGCAATCGCGTGCTCGGTGGTGGCCTTGGAGGCCAGCGCCACGTGGCGGGAGACCTCGCCGGTGGCGGGGTTGTAGACCTTGCCGGTGCGGTCATCGGCGGAGTAGCTGGTGTTGTTGATCCAGTGCTGCAGGGTATCGGTCAGCGTTGCGGTCATCGTATCGGCCTTTCGAAGTTGGGTGCCTGCATTCATCATGGGTCATGGATGTGAGGGGCAACACCATCACTGTGTCATGATTTAAGCACTATCGATGACGGAGTGTAAAAAATGCTGACGGTGAACGACGTGCTGCACCTGCCGGTGGTGCAGGCCGCCGACCCCCAGGTGCTCTGCGCCGCCGGGATGGACGCGCAGCTGCGCTGGGTGCACGTCACCGAATCCACCGAGAACATCGACCTGTTGCTGGGCCGCGAGCTGATCCTCACCACCCTGCGCAACGTGAGCGATGTGCGCGCCTTCATCACCGCGCTGCGCGAGGCCGGAGCGGTCGGGGTGATCATCGAGGACTTGTCGGGCGCCGAGCTGGATGTCGCCGACCTAGGCCTGCCGGTCATCGCCCTGCGCACCACCACCCGCTTCGTGTCGATCACCGAGGTCATCCACCAGAAGCTCGTGGCCGAGCAGCTCGAGGCCGTGCAGTTCTCCCGCACGGTGCACGAAATCTACACCGGGCTCTCGCTGACCGAGGCCGACGAGGCGCAGATCGTGGCCCGCACCGCGCAGCTGCTCTCGGCTCCCGTGGTGCTCGAAGATGTCCGCCACCATGTGCTCGCCGAGTCCGGCGCGCAACTGGAAGACTGGATCACCCGCTCCCGTTTCGTCGGCTACCTGGAGCACACCGGGCGCGCCACCGGCGCCGAGAACTGGCTGCAGACCCCGGTCGGGGCGGTGCGCAGCAGGTGGGGCCGGCTGATCGTCCCGGCCGTGCTGGATGACGACGACCGCGCCGCCCTGGTCCTGGAACGTGCCGGCCAGGCGCTGACCATCGCCCGGCTTTCCGGCCGCGACCAGCGCGAACTGCTCTACCAGGCCCGAACCTCCACGCTGCACGAACTGCAGTCGGGGCACAGCTACAGCGACAAGGACATCGCCATCCGCACCCAGGCCCTGGGCCTGGCCGCCGCCCCCTACTACGTCCCGGTGGTCATCTCGCTGGCCGGATCCGGCACGCCCACCGAAACCCAGCTGGCCGACCGCGCCCTGCTCGAAGTGCTCGACCAGCTTGCCGACGCCCAGCACCTGGGCATCCTGGCCGGCTCGCTCAAGCCCGGGTATCTGGGGCTGATCCTGCCGCTGCGCGCCCGCGAACTGGTGGACTCCACCCTGCAGGGCTTCACCCGGCGGCTGGCCGAGCAGCTCACCGCCCCGGTGGCCATCGGGGTGGGCCCCGAAGGCACGCTGGCCACCAGCATCGCCGGGCTGGAAGAGGCCGCGCACGTCGCGCAGATCGTCCCGCACTTGCCCACCCGCGCCCAGCCCTATTACCGCTTCGCCGACCTGCGCCTGCGCGGGGTGCTTTCGGCCATGGGCGGCGACCCGCGGATGCGTTCCTTCGCGCAAGCCGAGCTCGCCGGCCTGCTCAACCCGGTCGATCACCAGGGACTCGACCTGCTCGATCTCTATCTGGCCCACGGCGGGAACAAGACCGCACTGGCCAAGGCCGGCTACCTTTCGCGGCCGACCCTGTATTCCCGGCTGGCCAAGCTCGAAGCAAAGCTGGGGGTGCAGCTGGACTCCGCCGAATCCCGGGCCTCGCTGCAGGTCGCGCTGCTCTGGTACCGCATGCACGGCTGAGGTTTTCCACATTCCGCCCCGGCGTACCAGCGGCATGGCGTTTCGGGCGCAAGCTGGTTTCCATGAGCAGAGACATCGCGCAAGCACTGAAGGACCTGGCCAACGCCAAAGCGTTGCTCGCTTCAGCGACCCGGCGCCTGGCCAAAGGCGAACTCACCGCCGGCCAGGCCGCCTATTTCGCGCTGCTCACCGAAGACATGGCCCAAGAACTCACCCGCACCCAGGTCCACTCGGCTGCCGCCCTGCGGAGTACCGGTGCGCACAAGCTCGACCAGGAATCCTTCCAGGCCATCACCGATCTCGGACCCGACCCCACCATCGAAGAGATCGAAGCGGCGAAGGGGCGCACCACCACGGGGCGCACGCATTTCAAGGATGCCAAAGGGCTGATGACCGGCTGGCTGGATATCCCGCGCAGCACGGCGGCCGCCCGGCTGGTGCAGGCCGACTGCCTGCTCGGCGGCGTAGACGAAGCAGGACAACCAACCGAACCATGACTGCCGGAACTTGCCGTGCAGTTCGAGGACCCGAACATTGATCCGCGGCTGGTCGCCTCGGCGGCCATGAAGCTGCATTCGGTGCGCAAGGACCTGGGCGAAGGCAAAGCGGCCGAAGCGAAGAAGCAGCAGCTGCAGGCCGAGTCCGCGGCGTTCCTGCGGTCGGAGCCGAAATCGGCGCGCAAGCACATCAACGACCTGGTCGCGCAGGTCAAGGCCGGCAAGCGCCCGCTCAAGGCCTTGCTGGACGGGATCGGGATCTTCAAGCGAGGCATGCGCAAAGGCCTGGTGGAATACCTCGTCCGTGTTCTTCCTTCGCAATCCGCATACATCGATGCGTATTTCGCGAATCTGGATAATCCTTCCACGGTTGCCGGCAACCGGCAGGGCTTGAAAGACGTGGATGCCCAGTTCACCGGTGAGGACACCAATGGCTGGGATGATGAGGGCAGCAAGCCCGACTGGGCGAAAGGCAGACCCGGTGACGAGGACGTCGAGGACATCGAGGATGACCCGCCGGAAGAAGGACTCAATCCAGACGCAGAGGATCCCCATTCCCAGGCGGACGATCATCGGCCAGAAGGCGAAGACGAGGACCACCAACCAGAAGGTGATAGTTCCGAACCGGAGCCGGCAAGCGGTGAATGGGAAGAGCTGAAACCCGAGCGGCGGCGGCTTGTCGGTTTCATGGCTTTGCTGATGAGCGAACGGAAACCGAATGGCAGCCCGCCGGACCAGCAGGCCGGGCTGGCCAGCTCGCAGGTGAGCATCATTCTTGATTGGGAGAAGCTGCAACGGAAAATGGAGGATTTCGCGGTGACTTCCTCGGGGATCCTGCTCTCCCCGGGCGAGGCCAGGACAGCGTTGTGCACTGCGGGGATTTTGCCGGTGGTGCTCAACGGCAAGAGCCTGCCGTTGGATCTGGGGCGGACACAGCGGTTGTTTTCCAAGGCGCAGGTGCGTGCTTTGCGGGCAGCCTATCGGGGGTGTTCGTATCCTGGGTGCAGCATGCCTGCACAAAGATGCGAAGCGGATCATCTGGATCCGTGGGAGAAGGGCGGGCGCACTGATATCAAGTCTGCGGTGTTGAATTGCTTGATTCACCATACGGCCAGGCATTGCGGGTTGTTCCAAGCGGTGAAAATCCCTGGCAGCCGGCCGATGGTGCTGCTGCCGCCGGAGTTGGATCCGGAGCAGAAATTGCGGATCAATACGTATTTCATGACTCCGGCCGAGGCGTTGGAGGCTGAGGCGTTGGCGGAGGAGACCACTGCGCGGTGGCGTGCGGGATTGCTGGACGTCGAAATCGCCGAGCCTTAAGACTCCTTCCCATACGGCCAGCGCACATCCTCGCCAACCTCATCGGACCACTGGGCGATCCAGATACCGGTGCCTTCAGAGGCATCGCGGACCCCTTCTTCCAGCCACTGGAACTTGCCGTCCAGCAGGTCGGCGGCGAGCTGCCCGTCGGAATGCGTCGTGTTGTTCCAGAGCTTCTCGAAGTGCATCTCGCAGCGTTGCGCAGCTTGCTCGCAGAAGGCCAGGGCAAGGCGCTGCGCCGAGTCGCGCTGTGCAGCAGGAGACTGCGGCAGCGCGGTGGTCTTGGCAATCACGGCGGACATGGCGAACAGCTCCGCGCCGATATCCACGATATGGCCGAGGAAAACCTGCTGCTTTTCCATGCCTGCCTGCCAGCGTGCCATGCCGGCGAACGTCTGCCGAGCGAGCCGGCGCGAGGTCCGTTCCACATAGCGCAGATGCTTCGCCAAGGGGCCATGCCCGGAATAGGACGTCGGCACCGAGCCTGCGCCCACGGCGAGCTTGGGCAGCCAACGGGCATAGAATCCCGACGCGGATGCCGCGGCCCGAGCCTTTTCCTCTATGCTCGCCCCGGCACGAGCCAGGTCTCCCGCGGCCTGCAGGTGGGTATCCACCGCCTCGCGGGCAATCAGCAGGTGCATGATTTCGGTGGAGCCCTCGAAGATGCGGTTGATCCGCAGATCGCGCAACAGCTGCTCCACCGGCACCGCCCGCTCGCCGCGCGCCGCTTGGGACCGGGCGGTCTCGAAGCCGCGGCCGCCACGGATCTGCAACAGCTCATCGGCGATCGTGCACGCGACCTCCGAAGCCCAGAGCTTGGCCAGGGCCGCTTCGATGCGGATATCCTTCGTGCCGGCATCGGCCAGCCGGGCCGAAACCTCGAAAACCGCTTCCAGCGCATAGCTGCTGGCAGCAATGTAGGCGAGCTTGCCGGCGACGGCCTGGTGCTTGCCGACCGGCTTGCCCCACTGCACTCGCGCCGCGGACCATTCGCGGGCAATCTTTGTGGACCATTTGCCGGCCCCGGCGCACATCGCCGGAATGGACAGGCGCCCGGTATTCAAGGTGCTCAGCGCGATCTTCAGTCCCGAGCCTTCCTTGCCCAGCCGGTTGGCCACCGGGACGCGCACCTCGCGGAAGCGTGTCACCCCGTTCTCGATGCCGCGCAGGCCCATGAACTGGTTGCGGTTCTCCACGACGATGCCCTCGGTATCAGCCTCGACGATGAAGGCGGTGATTCCTCCGCGGCCCGCCGGCTCTTCACCCGCGGCCTCGTGCGGCTGCACCGCGGCCATCACCACCAGCAGCTCGGCGACCACCCCGTTGGTGGTCCACAGCTTTGCGCCGTCCAGGAGATAGTGGGTGCCGTCGTCGCTGAGCCGGGCCTTGGTGCCCAACCGGGCAGGGTCCGAACCGACATCATTCTCGGTGAGCAGGAAGGCGCTGATTGCTCCGGCCGCGCAGCGCGGCAGGTATTCGCGTTTTTGCTCCTCGGTGCCGAAGGACTTCACCGGCTCGGGGACGCCAATGGACTGATGGGCCGAAAGCAGCGCGCCGAGCGCGGGGCACACCACGCCGACCCGCATGAGTGCCCGGCCGTAGTCCAGCAGGCTCAGCCCCAGCCCGCCGTATTCAATCGGGATCTTCATGCCGAAGGCGCCGATGCGGCGCAGCTGGGCAATGTACTCATCGGGGATGCGTGCCTCGGCTTCGATGCGTTCCGGGTCGATGGAATCGAGCACCGCTTCGAGCTGCGGCAGGAAGGCCTGGCCGCGTTCCGGGTGCACGGCTCCCGGCAGCGGTTCGATCAGCGAGAAGTCCACGGCCCCCATGTACAGGCCCTTGGCGAAGCTGGGGCGGTTGAACTGCTCGCGGGATTCCTCGGCGATTTGCCGGGACGTGTCGGCGTTGGCTTGCATGGCGATCCCCTTTTGGCTCGGCGATCGGCCGCGGCGCCATCGCCTGGTGGCACCAGCGTAGCCCCGAATCCGCGGGGTTGCTAGAGCGCGCGCAGGTGGCCGCGGATTCCCTCGCCGGCTTGATGCAGGTTCCCGCCGTCGAGCACCACGTAGGCCTGCCCGAAGGTGAGCTCATGGATCTGCGCTGCGGTCTGCCCCAATTCGCGGGCGATCCGTGCGGTGCTGGCCCGATGATCGAGCTGCAGCGAGGGGAAGACCAGCGAGAACACCCGGGAGACGAGTTGCTGGTGCCCTGCGGCCGGTTCCAGAGCCAGCTCCTGGGACAGCCAGCGGTAGGTGCCGTCGCCCAGCAGGCCGCAGGCCCGGGCGTGGGCCAGGATCGCCGTGGCAGGTGCCCCGAAGTGCTCTTCGAGAACCAGCAGCTGCGGGATCTGCAGCGAGTCCGAAACCCTGACCTGCAGGGACAAGGAGGGCAGCAGCAGGCGTGCGGCGAATTCATCGGCCTCGCGCTCGGCGGTGGCCATCTGCTCGCGGTTCTCGCCCAGCGAGGAGTGCATCAGCAGATGCCCCAGCTCGTGGGCCATGTCCAGGCGTTGCGCATTGCGGCTGCCGGCGGCCAGGAAGATGAAGGCCTGTCCGTCTTCCCAGAAGCTGAAGGTCTTGACCGCGTCCAGCGAGGCAGGCAGGCTCAGCACCCGCACCCCGTGGGATTCGAGCAGGTGCAGCAGATCGGGCAGCGCGCCGCAGCCCAGATCCCATTCGGTGCGCAGCTGCGCTGCCGCATCTTCCGGGGTGAAGCCGCACAGCTCGGGGATCTCGGTTTGCGGGAGCCGGAAGTTCCGCGTGATCAGGTGGTAGAGCTCCACGCCGTTGCGGCCCAGGGCGGCGGCTGCCACCTTCTGCGCGGTGCTGGTGCGGCGAGGGGAGCGGAAGAAGATCCGTTCGGTGTCGATGCCCCGGGTGGCGGGAAGCCGGAAGTACTGCGGCGCGCAGTCCAGCGCATCGGCCAGCGCAAGGGAAAGATCCTCGGGAGCACGAGCTAGTTCGCGCTCGCAAATGCCCAGCGAGGCGGCCAAGGCGGACCGGCTCAGCGCCGCACGTTCGCGTGCCAGCCTGATTCTGGTCGGTTCCAAAGTCATGAGGTTCCTGCAATCTTCCAAAAGGCGATCTTAATCGTCTAATGACCTCAGACTAGTGGCCTATGCCACAAAGTACCAATTGGGCGTAGCTTCGTGAAGTAACACGCTCTGACTAGTGCAAAAGGCCCGCAGGCGATACCTGCGGGCCTTGTCGCACCTAGATCCTGCTGGCCGCTTCCTGCAGCACGGTGCGCAGGATGGATTCGATCTGGTCGAACTCCGGCTGCCCGATGGTGATCGGCGGAGCCAGTTGGATGACCGGGTCGCCGCGGTCGTCGGCGCGGCAGTACAGTCCGGCCTCCCATAGTGCCGGGGTCAGGTACCCGCGCAGCAGGCGTTCGGACTCGGCGTCGTTGAAGGTTTCCTTGGTCGCCTTGTCCTTGACCAGCTCGATTCCGTAGAAGTACCCGGCACCGCGCACATCGCCGACGATATCCAGGTCGGTGAGCTTGGAGAGCGTGGACTTGAACGCGTCGGCATTGTTCTTGACGTTCTCGTTCAGGCCCTCGCGTTCGAAGATGTCCAGATTCGCCATCGCCACCGCCGCGGCCACCGGATGCCCGCCGAAGGTGTAGCCGTGGTAGAACGTGGTGTCGCCCTTGGTGAACGGCTCGAACAGCTTGTCGGAAACGACCATTACGCCCAGCGGGGCATAGCCGCTGGTCAGCGCCTTGGCCGAGGTGATGATGTCCGGGACGTAGCCGAAGTCATTGCAGGCGAACATGGAGCCGATGCGGCCGAAGGCGCAGATGGTCTCATCGGAGACCAGCAGCACGTCGTGCTCGTCGCAGATTTCGCGCACCCGGTCGAAGTATCCAGGAGGCGGCGGGAAGCAGCCACCGGAGTTCTGCACCGGTTCCAGGAACACCGCTGCCACGGTGTCGGGGCCTTCGAACTCGATGGCTTCGCGAATACGCTCTGCGGCCCACAGCCCGAAGTCCTTCTCGTTGTCGGCGAACACCTCCGGGGCGCGGTAGAAGTTCGTGTTCGGCACGCGGAAGGTGCCGGGCACCAGCGGTTCGAACGGGGTCTTCATATCCGGCAGCGAGGTGATGGCCAACGCGCCTTGCGGGGTGCCGTGGTAGGCCAGAGCGCGGGAAATGACCTTGGTCTTGCCCGGCTTGCCCTTCATCTTGAAATGCTGCTTGGCCAGCTTGAAGGCGGATTCGACAGCTTCGCCGCCGCCGGTGGTGAAGAAGACGCGGTTCAGATCGCCCGGCGCATAGCTGGCCAGGCGTTCGGCCAGGTCGATCGCCGGCTCATGGGCGTAGGACCACAATGGCATGAAGGCCAGCTTCTCGGCCTGCTTGGCCATGGCCTCGGCCAAATCGGCGCGGCCGTGCCCGGCGTTGACCACGAACAGCCCTGCCAGGCCGTCGAAGTATTCGCGACCGGCATCGTCGTAGATCTTGTGCCCCTCGCCGCGCGAGATGATCGGCACCTGCGCACCGTTGGAAATTCCGGAGTGCCGGGCCATATGCATCCATAGGTGATCGCGAGCGGCCTGCTGGCGATCGGTACCACGTGGTGTGTTCATCGTGTTCCCCAGTTGTATTCCTGTTTTTTGAGTGAAAGATAGGTGTACGTATTGGTGCTGACCACGCCTTCGAGCCCGCGGATCGTTCCGATCACGCGCAGCAGGTCTTCATCGTTCGAGCAGATGACCTCGGCGAGGATGTCCGAGCTGCCGGCAGTGACCACGCAGTAGTCGACCTCCGGCAATTCGGCGATCCGGTCGGCGGTGCCGCTGATGTCATTGGCGGCGACGATGCCGATCATGGCCTGGCGGGTGAAGCCCAATTCCAGCGGATTGGTGACTGCGACGATTTGCACGACGCGGCTCTCGACCAGCTTCTGCACGCGCTGGCGTACAGCCGCTTCGCTCAGGCCGACTGCCTTGCCGATGGCGGCATAGGAGCGCCGGCCATCCTCCTGCAGCTGCTCGATGATCTCTTTGGAAATTTCATCAATGGCCTGCGCTGTATGCGAGGGCAGCGTCATATCGACCTCCTAGGTCTAAGGGACTTTCCACAGACCCTACCTTCACTGAATCAGTTGCGAAAGGGGTATTTTCGAAAGATTTCAGTTTTAGTAACGCAATTTTTACAAGGAAACTTGCGTTCAGGTCTTGTTGCACCTGCGTATTGCTGGCAGGATGAACGTCAACACTCTCATGTGTGGCCGATCACATTCGTCGTTAGGACTCCAGCCATGTCGCACTCGCAACGCCGACTTCCGCAAGACCCGCAGATCCGCGCACTCGTCCAGGCCATGAGCCAGCGCAGCTACTCCCGCCGCTCGGTGCTTTCCGTCGCCGGCGCCCTGGGCCTGACCGGGCTGCTCGCGGCCTGCGGCACCGGTGGCAGCAGCACGCAAGCAGCCCCGTCGATCAAGGACATTTCCGAAACCGATCCGACGGTCAACTGGGCTAACTGGACCCTGTACCTGGATTACGACGATGAGAAGAAGACCTATCCGACCCTCGATGCCTTCACCAAGAAGACCGGCATCGCGGTGAACTACCGCGAGGACATCGACGGCAACGACACCTACTACGGCAAGGTGCAGGGCCAGCTCAGGGCCGGGCAGGACATCGGCCAGGACATCGTCACGCTGACCGACTGGATGGCCGGGCGCATCATCCGCCAGGGCTACGTCCAGGAACTGGACCTGGCGAACATCCCCAACTCCGCCAACCTGCTGCCGAGCCTGAAGGAAGTCGACTTCGACCCGGGGCGCAAGCACTCGCTGACCTGGCAGTCCGGATATGCCGGCATCGCCTGGAACAAGAAGGCGTTCCCGAAGGGCCTGAAGTCCGTCGAGGACCTCTGGGATCCGAAGCTCAAGGGCCGTGTCACCGTGCTCGACGAAATGCGCGACACCATCGGCCTGCTGATGATGCAGAACGGCGTGGACATCGCCGGCCAGTGGGGCGAAAGCGAATTCGGCGCCGCGACCGACGTGCTGCGCGAGAACATCGACAACGGCCAGATCCGCCAGGTCAAGGGCAACTCCTACAAGGAGGACTTCGTTTCCGGCGATGCGATCGCCGGCATTGTCTGGTCCGGGGACATCGTGCAGATGAACTTCGAGAACGACGACCAGTGGGAGTTCGTGCTCCCCGAAGCAGGCGGCACCCTGTGGAGCGACAACCTGATGGTTCCGGTCGCGTCGCCGCGCAAGGCCAACGCCGAGAAGCTCATGGACTTCTACTATGACCCGGCCGTGGCCGCGGAGGTCGCAGCCTACGTGAACTACATCTGCCCGGTGGTCGGCGCCAAGGAAGAAATGGAGAAGATCGACCCGGAACTGGTCAGCAACCCGCTGATCTTCCCGACCGACGCCGATCTGGCCAAGGCGCACGTCTTCCGCTCGCTGGAGGCGGATGAAGAGACCACGTTGAACTCTGAATTCCAGAGTGCCATCGGCGCCTAGAAGCGGGGAATTCCATGAGACAACGAGCCGACATCTGCACGCGCAGAGGCGCAGTCCAGGCGCCTCGCCGTTCGGCGCCAACCGTTGACCAGAACCAGTTCCAGGAAGTGATAGGGGCATGACAATCTTGGCACCGCGTACTGAAACCACTGCCACCGGTGCGGACCTGCACCTGTCGGGCATCACCAAGCGCTTTTCCAGCTTCGTGGCGGTCAAGGAGCTCGACCTGGTGGTTCCATCGGGCACCTTCTTCGCCCTGCTCGGTCCGTCGGGCTGCGGCAAGTCGACCACCCTGCGCATGATCGCCGGCCTGGAAGCTCCCAGCGAGGGCAGCATTTCGATCGGCGGGCAGGACGTGACCGGGTTGGCCAGCCACCAGCGTCCGGTGAATACCGTGTTCCAGTCCTATGCGCTGTTCCCGCACATGAGCGTGCTGGAGAACGTGGCCTTCGGGCTCAAGCGCAAGAAGGACAAGCAGGCTATGGACAAGGCGAAGGCCGGTCTAGAGCTGGTGGAGCTGGGGCATCTTGCAAACCGCAAGCCGATCCAGCTCTCCGGCGGCCAGCAGCAGCGTGTGGCCCTGGCCCGCGCGCTGGTCAACCGCCCGCAGGTGCTGCTGCTCGATGAGCCGCTCGGTGCGCTGGACATGAAGCTGCGCCGGCAGATGCAGCTGGAGCTGAAGAACATCCAGACCGAGGTGGGCCTGACCTTCATCCACGTCACCCACGACCAGGAAGAGGCCATGACCATGGCCGACGTGGTCGCGGTGATGAATGGCGGGCGGATCGAGCAGATGGGTCCGCCGCGCGAATTGTACGAACTGCCCAAGACCGCGTTCGTCGCGAACTTCCTGGGCAAGTCCAACCTGATGCGCGGCACGGTCACGGGCCAGGAGGCAGGGATTCTCAGCGTCCTGGTCAATGGGCAGAGAATCCTGCTGCCGGCTGACCGCGCGGTGCAGACTTCGGGCGAAGTGGTCGTCGGCGTGCGCCCGGAGAAGATCTCAATCTCGCGCGAGGGGTTTGCGGGGGAGAACCGCCTGACAGGCACCGTGATCGACGTGTCCTTCACCGGCACCACCACCGAATACCTGGTCGAGGTGGACGGGATCGGCACCATCGGGACCTTCGCGCAGAACCGCGGCCAGCAGCAGGCCGCCGAGGGCGACACCGTGCACCTGTCCTGGGAGGCGCAGCACTCCTTCGGCCTGGCCGGCGCCGAGCATGAGGACGCGGGGGTGGACCAGACATGACGCTGATGACTAGGAAGGGGATCGCAGACCTGCGCAGCCGCGAGGAGATCCGGGCGGAACGGCGCAAGGGGCGCACCGGCGTCTACCTGATCGCGCCTGGCATGCTGGTGCTCGCCCTGTTCTTCGCGCTTCCGGTTCTCGTGCTGCTGGCGATGAGCCTGTATGTGAAGCCCGAAGGCGCGGAAATCGGCGAGTTCGTGCCGGGCTTCGAAATCGGCAACTACGCCACGGTACTCGCCGCCTACTGGCCCGAGCTGCTGCGCTCCTTCGGCTTCGCGCTGATCGCCACCGTGCTGGCCCTGCTCATCGGCTTCCCGATGGCCTACCTGGTGGCGGTCCGCCTGCGCGAGAAATCGCTGCTGCAGGGCATCTTGCTGGTGCTGCTGATCGCCCCGTTCTTCTCCAGCTTCATCCTGCGCACCCAGGCCTGGAAGCAGATCCTGGCCGACGAGGGGTTCATCGCGCAGACACTGAAGTTCCTCGCGATCCTGCCGGCCGACGGGCACCTGACCGCCACGCCGATCGCGGTGGTTGCCGGCCTGACCTATAACTTCCTGCCCTTCATGGTGCTGCCGATCTACGCGAACCTGGGCAGGCTGGACACCCGGCTGCTCGAAGCCTCGGGGGACCTGTACGCCAGCCCGATGACCTCGTTCTTCAAGGTGACCCTGCCAATGAGCGCCCCTGGCGTCTTCGCCGGCACCCTGCTGACGTTCATCCCGGCCGCCGGCGACTACGTCAACGCGGCCCTGCTGGGCAATAACCGCAATACGACGATGATCGGCCAGGTCATCGACTCCAGGTTCTTCAAGGTCATTGATTACCCGGGCGCCTCGGCCCTGAGCTTCGTGCTGATGGTCTCGATCCTGATCCTGGTCACGATCTATATCCGCCGCTTCGGCACCGAGGAGCTGATGTAGCATGAAGCAGAAAATCGGACGCTGGTTCATTCCCGCCGTCGGCGGGCTAGCCTTCATCTACCTCCTGGTCCCGATCGCCTACATCTTCGTGTTCTCCTTCAACGATGCAGGCCGCACCAACCTGGAATGGCGCGGCTTCACCCTGTCGAATTGGCAGAACCCCTGCGGCGCTCCGGCAGTGTGCGAGTCGCTGGTTCACTCGTTGCAGGTCGGCACGGTGGCCACCATCGTCGCCACCGCCCTGGGCACGCTGATCGCCATCGGCCTGGTCCGCTATAAGTTCCGTTTCCGCAAGCTCACCGACGTGCTGATCATCCTGCCGCTGGCGACGCCGGAAGTGGTGCTCGGCGCGTCGCTGCTGGCGCAGTTCCTGAACCTCGGTTGGGAACTGGGCTACACCACCATCGTGATCGCCCACATCGTGTTCTGCATGTCCTTCGTGATCGTCACGGTCAGGGCGCGGGTTTCCTCGCTGGACCCGCGACTGGAGGAAGCGGCCGCCGATCTCTATGCCTCGCCGCGCACGGCTTTCTGGAAGGTCACCTTCCCGCTGCTGCTGCCGGGCATCGTGGCCGCCGCGCTGTTGTCCTTCGCGATGAGCTTCGACGATTTCATCATCACGAACTTCAACTCCGGCACCTTCCAGACCTTCCCGAAATTCATCTATGTGGCAGCGACCCGAGGCATTCCGGCCCAGGCGAATGTCATTGGCTCGGCGATGTTCATCCTCGCCCTGCTGGTGGTGGTCATCGGGCAGGTAATCAGCTACCGCAAGAAGAAGCAGCTGGAAAATTCCTAGCTGCCCCGAGGTCGTGCCAATGGACCGTGCTCCAGAAGCGCGGGCCTTTGGCATGCCCTGCGTGCCGGTCCGCCAAATTCATGAGGGCATTAAGGATTCTGGTACGGACCGGGCCAAGCGCTTAGGCCGGTGGCAGTTCTTCCGCTTCAACGCAGGAAGCGTGCCAGCGGGAAGCGCCCGAGACGAGAGCCCATTAGGATGGCTAGCGGATGGAAATGTTGGTACAGAGCTGAATTATGGGCATCTGACATATAGTAAATACTTAGCTTTACAGTACGTACCCTACTGTTTGATACATTCCCAACCCGATAATTGCAGTTCTCGAAACGATTGGAAACTTCATGAGTGATAAGCCAGTTTGGCTCTCCCAGCCTGAACGCGACGCCTGGCTTGGACTGCATGCAGTCATGACTTTGCTGCCGGCTGCCCTGGATTCCGATCTGCAGAGCCTGGACGGCATCACGCTCTTCGACTATCACATGCTCGCCATGCTCTCCGAGGCCAAGGACCACCAGCTGACGATGACGACACTGGCCTCGCATACCAGCGCCTCGCTGTCGCGGCTGTCGCATGTGGTGAAGAAGCTGGAGAAGCGCGGCTGGGTGATCCGCGAGCAGTCCCCAGAAGATGCCCGTGTGAAAATCGCCTCATTAACGCAAGAAGGGTGGGAAGCTGTGCAGCACATGGCGCCTCATCACGTCGCCTCGGTGCGCGGGCTGCTCTTCGATACCCTTGATGACAAGGATGTTAAAGATCTCACGCGGATCACGCGCAAGATCACGACATCGCTCGATGCCGATCATTGGATCCTGAACGCGGAGACTTCCGATTTGGAACACTGAGAAATTCTCGATAAGCTAATCAGGCGTTAATCGCGTGTGTTGCTATGCCGTCTAACGGCAGAACAACGGCGCGTTGCCCGTAATACCGAATATCGTGGCCAACTGAGTACGGGGAAATTGCTCGACCGGTTGCGAAGTTCACCGACTTACATACTTTAAGGCTCTTCGGTTGGTTCTCACCCAGCCTGGTTACCTTCCTAGTGTGCAGTATTAACGGTGTTTCACTGGTTGGCGGGACTCATAACGCATCAAGCCGTGTCGATATTTAGGTATGGGCACTGTGCGCGAGTACCGCCGAATTTTACTACTAACTAACTGAGGAGTGATCATGGCAGCTGTTTGCCAGGTAACCGGTACTACTCCGGCCTTCGGACATAGCATCTCCCACTCGCACCGTCGCAACAAGCGTCGTTTCGATCCGAACATCCAGAAGAAGACCTACTACGTGCCTTCGCTGCGCCGTAAGGTGACCCTGACCCTGTCGGTCAAGGGCATCAAGGTAATCGATGCTCGCGGTATCGACGCTGTTATTGCTGACCTGATTGCGAAGGGTGTGAAGCTCTAAACATGGCAAAGAAGGATAAGGACGTACGTCCGATCATCAAGCTGAAGTCCACCGCTGGAACCGGTTTCACTTACGTAACCCGTAAGAACCGTCGTAACAACCCTGACCGCATGGTCATGAAGAAGTACGACCCGGTAGTCCGCAAGCACGTAGAATTCCGAGAGGAGCGCTAAGACATGGCCAAGAAGTCCAAGATCGCAAAGAACGAACAGCGCAAGGTCATTGTCGAGCGTTACGCTGCAAAGCGCCTCGAACTGAAGAAGACCCTGGTTGATCCAAACGCAACCGACGAAGCTCGTGAAGCTGCACGCGTAGGCCTGCAGAAGCTTCCACGCAACGCTTCGCCAGTGCGCGTCCGAAACCGCGACGCCATCGACGGTCGCCCACGCGGTACCTTCCAGAAGTTCGGCATCTCCCGTGTTCGCTTCCGCGACATGGCACACCGTGGTGAGCTTCCGGGCATCACCAAGTCTTCCTGGTAAGACCTGCAAGTCTTTTGACTTAGCAAGCCGCCTTCCCGTTTCGGGAGGGCGGCTTCGCCATTTAACGCCTCCACCACCGGCGTTTTGGCGGTGCATTCTCTTCCGCTGGCGACGGTTTCTCCGCGCGGCGCTGTTGCCAGCCAAGCACCTCGGCAGTGGAATCGCGCAACGCGGTGATCACCGGGGGTCCGCCCAGCAGCTGGCGCCGTGCCTCAATGATGCGGGCGTTGAAATCCTCGATATGCTCCCGCACGGCACGCTCGGTGGGCAAGCGGTCCAGAGTTTGCTCCATCTGCTCATCTTCAACCCGCAAGGTCAGCGCAGGTGGTCCTAGACCGGTGAGCTGCTCGCGGCGCATCATCGACTTCAGCCACCAGTCGGGATCATCGTTGCTGGTGATGTGGTCGATCTTCTGTCCGGCGAGAGCCAGATTGTCGAAGTCGCCGCGGGCGAAGGCCTCATCGAGCACCGAGTTGGCCACCTCCCAGGCTTCGTCCTCGGCATGCAGCTGCAGGGGAGTCTTCTGCTTCTCAACGGGAGCCATCCCGGTGGCCTGCGCATACTCATCCACGGGCAGCGGCTCGCTGTCCTGCTTCATCTTGTACCGGGCCGCATTCAGCGCGGCATCCTCGTTATGCTCCATCTTCCAATGATCCCACCGCGGGCTGGAACCCGGCAATGCGCGTGCAGGCTTTCCAGAGCAATCCACGCAGGAGCTGGGCGAATAAAATCAATCCCCGCGGGTCCGCGTGGATCGCCGAAGATCATGGGCACCACGTGCTGCTGCGAGGTGTCTGCGGGTTTGGCTCAATTGCCATGTCCCACCGGCATTCGAGGGCCCGCCCTGTAGTAGCGTGTAACCATGAAGCCAGCGACCCCCTACCCGCAACCCGCAGCCGACATCTACGCGAACCGGAAGCGGTGGGCGACACTGGGTCACGGCAAGACCGTCGTAGTGACCGGCGCGAATAGCGGCCTCGGCTTCTTCGCCAGCCTCGGCTTGACGCAGGCCGGTGCTCAGGTCATTCTTGCCTGCCGCAACCAGAGCCGCGCAGAACATGCGATGGGGCAGATCCGGCGGCGCGTGCCGGAGGCCCGTGTCGAATTCATGCAGTACGACTCCTCACGCATTGAATCTGCCATGGGGCTGGCGGCAGAGCTGCGCAATCGGCCACTGGACGCGCTGATCGCCAACGCCGGGATCATCCGGGCGCCGCGGGAACGCCAAGGGGGCCTGCTCGGTTATGAGCTCACTATGAGCACCAACTTCATCGGACACGCACGATTGGCCGGCGAACTCGCCGACCGCTTCAGCCAGCCGATGCGGTTCATCGGCCTGGGGTCGATGTCCACACGTATGCTGGCCACCGATCCGCAGAATCTGGCCTTGGCCCGCGATTACCATCCCTACCGCGCCTATGTGCAGTCCAAGGCGGCAGTGCAGGCGTTCACCCTGGCCCTGGACCACCGGCTGCGCCAGCTGGAACTGCCGGCTCGTGCGCTGGCGATCCATCCGGGATATGCGCTCTCCGGGCTGTCCCCGCAGGTGCCCAGCATCAATGAGCCGGACTACGCCAAGCGGCTGATCGGCCAATTGCAGGCTGGTTTCGCGCAGGGCAAACACGAAGGAGCGGTGGCCTTGGTCGAAGCGGCCTTGGCACCTGAATTGGATGCCGCGCCACGAGGCTGCTACCTGGGGCCGAAATTCCTGACGAAGGGCCCAACGGTACTGGCCAGCCCGGCGAAAGCGACCCGCGGCAAAGAGCTGCAAGGCAAAGCCTGGGAGCTGTTCGTGAAGGCAAATGAGGGACTCGATCCGTTCGCGCTGTAGGTCCCGGGTGAACTTTCACACCTTTGATTTGGCTAAAAATTCAGCAGAATCCGCATGATGATGCACTTTTTGTCGCCGCCAGCTGGTAAGTTCAACTCTTGATAAGTCCGTGCGACCGCGCGGCGTCCGGGCCCGGAAGAGGGTCTTGGATCACTAGTCCAGGAGGACCATACATTGGCTATGAACCGTAGCGAACT
>NZ_BJNE01000013.1 GCF_006539525.1 Glutamicibacter nicotianae
TGCTGGCCACTCGGTCAAGCTGACCGCTGGTTCGAAGCTGAAGGCTGCTGTAGCCAAGAAGTAAGCTTCCTGTCGAGCTTTGCGCAAGGCCCGCCAACCGTCCTCGGTTTGGCGGGCCTTGCCGCGTTAAGCAGCGTTGCAATAGCTTTCATTCAGCTCGAAAATGGTGCCGTTGAGCCAAGAAAACTGCAATTAGTTGAAAAAATCCCGGTTTTCCGCCCGTTTTCCAGTGTTTCGGGGCAAAACGTTTGATATGTTCTCACTGATAAGTCCGTGCGACCGCGCGGCGTCCGGGCCCGGAAGAGGGTCTTGGATCACTAGTCCAGGAGGACCATACATTGGCTATGAACCGTAGCGAACTTGTTGCTGCTGTTGCAGCGAAGACCGAAAACTCCCAGGTTGCCGTCAACGGTGTTCTGGATGCAGTCTTCGAGGTTTTCGTCGACCAGATTTCCAAGGGTGAGAAGGTGTCGATCCCAGGTTGGTTGGCTGTAGAGCGCACCGATCGTGCAGCTCGTACCGGCCGCAACCCGCAGACCGGTGAAGCAATCCAGATTCCTGCTGGCCACTCGGTCAAGCTGACCGCTGGTTCGAAGCTGAAGGCTGCTGTAGCCAAGAAGTAAGCTTCCTGTCGAGCTTTGCGCAAGGCCCGACCCGCTCCGGAGAAATCCAGGAGGCAGGGACGGGCCTTTTGCGTTATCTGGCACCATTTGAGGCATACTTCTACTTCGCGTAGAATCAGCCATGATTGAAGATTTCCACTAAGAATGGCTGCCCACCGTGTCACAGAAACCCGCTACCCGCGTACTGCGCGGCTGGTTAGCGGCAAGCGTGTGCACCTGGACAGCTTTTGCCGCCCACGCCCACAGCGCGCCCACTGCGCTGTCGGTCGTGGCCATGGTGCTGATTACCTGCGTTTCCGCGGCGATCAGTGTTGTGCTGGTTGGCCGTAAATTCTCCCTGTGGGCAACCAGCCTGGTCGTGCTGCTCAGCCAAGGGCTCTACCACTTGAGCCTGTCGGTGATGAACCACCAGAGCGGCGATGTTTCCGGCATGGAGCACGTCCATCATGCGGGACGAAATCTGGAGCTGGCGCAGAACATCACCGCGCAGTACGCCAACGTGCATACCGAATCGATGCTCTACGCCCACGTGCTGGCCGCGATCGCCAGCGTTGTGGTGCTCAACGGCGGTGAACGCCTGCTCAAGGTCTTGGGCAGCTGCCTCACACTGTCAACGGCCCGGCGGATCCTCGCGCGCATTCGCGTGCAGGCTCCTGCTGCCCGGCCGCTCCGCGCCTACTTCCCCTTGCGCTTCCAACTCAAGCTGGCGCAACTGGGAAGGCTGCCGGAGCGCCGCGGTCCTCCCTGCTTCATTCTTGCCGCCTGAGAAAAGAATCGAAGCGCCCCGACAGGGGCTTGGAAGGAAAGCCATGACCGTAGCAACCAAGAAGATCTCGCGCGTGATCGCCGTATTGGCGTTCTCCCTGCTGGCCTTTGCCGGCTCGATTAGTGCCGCGAACGCCCACGACCAGCTGATCGGCTCCACCCCGAAGGACGGGGCAACCGTCAAGCAGGCCCCGGAAGACATCACCCTGGAATTCTCCGGTGTGCTCCAGAGCTTATCCGGCGTGGACTCCACGGTGGTCTCGCTGACCCTTGATGGGGAAAAGATCGACGCCGAAGCGCAGACCAAGGGCACCAAGGTCACCATCACCCCGGCCCAGGAACTGGCCAACGGAGAGTACCAGCTGGCCTACCGCGTGGTGTCCTCTGACGGGCACCCGATCGAGAACAAGATCGGCTTCAGCGTCGACGCGCCGCAGGCCGAACCGACCCTGGTCAGCTCCAGCGAGCCAGCCGCTCCAAGCGAGACTGCCGGCTCCGCTGACGAGGAACGAGGCCAGAACCCGGTCCAGGAACTGGGCAGCTCGGTGAGCCCGGTCATCTGGGTGATCATCGGCGTGGTCATCCTCGGCGGTGCGCTGGGCGTGCTAGCCAAGTTCATGCGCCAGTCCAAGTAACCCCCACTCTTCCGGTGCGCCAGAGGCCACCGCAGCCTTTGGCGCGCCTGCACACCGATTTTGAAAGCTTGAGAACATGAAATTCCAAAAGACTTCTGCACTGGCCTTGGGCCTCACACTGCTGCTCGCCGGCTGCGCGCAGGGCGCCGGCTCACCCGCACCGGGCAGCGAGCAGCAAACCGTCCGGCAGGCTGAAGCGCTGACTACGAGCGAGACCTGGGCAAAGGCCGCCGAATCAGGCATGAGCGCGGCCTTCGGCATCCTGCACAACTCGTCGGGCACCCCGATTGCACTGCACCAGGTCAGCAACGCGCAGGGCGACGAGATCCAGATCCACGAAATGCGCGGCACCGGCACCGGGATGACGATGGCGCAGCTCGAAGGGGACCTGGTGATCGAACCCGGGAAGGACGCGGTGCTGGCACCGGGCGGAAACCACTTGATGTTCATGGACCTGCAACAGCCGCTGGTGGCCGCGCAAACGGCGAGGCTGACGCTGGAGTTCGCCGACGGGTCGAGCACCGAGGTCGATTTCCCGATCCGCAACTTCGACGGAGCCAAGGAAAGCTACGACGAGCATGCCGGGCATTAGTGTCGATCGCCGGGCGCTGCTGGGCACCACCGCGGCCGCCGCGCTGGGCGGGATGCTCACCGGGTTCGGCACCGGCAAGCTCAGCGTGCCAGCGGCCAGCGCCGCTGAGCCTGGCTACCGCCCGTTCTACGGCAAGTACCAGTCGGGAAT
Organism: Glutamicibacter nicotianae; assembly: GCF_006539525.1. Lineage (GTDB taxonomy): Bacteria > Actinomycetota > Actinomycetes > Actinomycetales > Micrococcaceae > Glutamicibacter > Glutamicibacter nicotianae. Next base: position 2,766 of record NZ_BJNE01000013.1, read on the forward strand.
CCTCGATCGCCACCAGGCCCACGCGGTGTTCGCCGGATGGGACCTGCACTGGCGCGAAGGGTCGAAGAAGGACCAGCTGCGCGCGATGCTGCAGATGATCACCGAAGATGCGGCCAGGCTAGCCAGCGGCCGCGGAGTGCTGGCCGACACCGAACCGGAAATGGCGCAGCCCGGATGCGAGCTGACGCTCACCGTGGGGCTGGGCCAGAGCCTGCTCGATGTGGCCGGGCACGGGCAGATCGGCACGTTGCCGCATTTCGCCGGCGACCAGCTCGAACAGCAGTACGGACAGTGCGATCTGCTGATCCAGTTCTGCGCGCAGGATCCCACGGTGCTGCAGCATGCAGTGCGGGCGGTATCCAAGAACCTGCGCGGCCTGGCCTCCCGGCGCTTCGCCCAAACCGGGTTCGCAAGCCCTGGCGTGCACGGGTTCCGCAACCTGTTCGGCCAGCTGGACGGCGTCAACAACCCCGAGGGGGAGGTGCGCGCGGAAGCGGTGTTCGGCCAGCCGGGCTGGATCGAGAACGGAACCACGCTGGCGCTGCGCAGGTTCGAAATGGACCTGGATGGCTGGGACGAGGTGGACACCGCAGGACGCGACCATGCGCTGGGCCGGCGGCAGGCCGACGGCTCGCCGCTGTCCGGCGGCAGCGTCGATGACCCGGTGGACCTCGCAGCGGTCAATGGGCTCGGGCTGCCGGCGATCGCGGCCAACGCCCACGTGGCGCTGGCCAGGCCGGGCAGCGCCGATGAAGTCATGCACCGGCGGGGCTACAACTTCGCCGGGCAGGCTTCGGGCCTGCTGTTCGCCAGCTACCAGCGCGACCCGGCAACCAGCTTCATCCCGGTGCAGCACCGGCTGGCGGCCGCGGATGCGCTGAACACCTGGCTGAAGCCGGTGGGATCAGGGCTGTATGCGATCCTGCCCGGGGTGGCTGAAGGCGGCTATCTGGGGGAGCAGCTTCAAATGTGAGATGCGCCCAACCCGCCCGGCCGCACGGTGACCGGCCGGGCGAAGAATGAGATGATGAGAAGGTTATGGATACACAGCGTACGGTTTCAGTTGCCCGCTTCATCCTGCCCGGAATCCTCGCTGCGGCGGTGGCCTTCCTGGCGGCGGTGTTGTTCACCGGGATCGCCCGGCCGGCGGAATTGGCCGATCCCGGGGCGTTCGTGCGCTGGTCGCTGCCCATCGCCCGGGCCATCCACCACGCCTCGATGGCGCTGAGCATCGCAGCACTGGTGTTCGCCGCGGCGATCATCCCGCGGGCCGCCAAGGTGACCCGCGATACCGAAGGGGATGCCCATCCGGCATTCACCCGCACGATGAATATCGCCGCCGGGGCGGCGGTGGTGTGGACCCTGTCCGCGGCCACCGTCATGCTGCTGACCTTCTGGGACCTGGCAGGCATCCCGATGAGCCTGGACCCGCAGTACTCGGCAGCGATCCTGGACTACATCCTGTCGATCACCACCGGACGGGCCTGGGCCTGGATGGTGGTGATCGCCGCGATCACCAGCTCGCTGGCGCTGGCAGTGCGCTCCAAGACCACGGTGGGGCTCAGCGCCCTCTTCTCGCTGTTCGGCATCCTGCCGCTGGCGTTCATCGGCCACGCGGCCGGGGGAGACGACCACTTCGCCGCGGTGAACTCCATCGGCCTGCACCTGCTCGCCGTGGTCCTCTGGTTCGGCGGCATCATGGTGCTGGCCCTGCTCGCCCCGACGCTGGGAGGCGAAGCGCCGGGCCGGGTCCGCGGGCAGGTGCTGGCCGGGGTGGTGCTCAAGCGCTATTCTGCGCTGGCCACCTTCGCGGTATTCCTGATGATCGGCTCCGGGCTGGCCTCCGCGGTCATCCGCATCACCGACTGGGACCAGTGGCTGACCCCGTATGGAACCCTGGTGATCGTGAAGCTGCTGATCACCCTGGCATTGGGCATGCTGGGCCTGTGGCATCGGCGGATGGTGATCCCGAAGCTGCTGGAGGGCAAGTTCACCGCGCTGCGCGCGGCCTGGCAGGTCGTGGCCGCCGAGGTCGTCCTGATGGCCGCAGTGATGTCGGTGGCCACCGTGCTGGCGCGCACCGCCCCGCCGACTTCCGACGCTCCGCCGGCCGAAGCGACCCCGGCGCGCCTGCTCACCGGCTATGACCTGCCGCCGGCCCCGGACACGGCCGCCTGGTTCACCACCTGGCGGATGGACTGGATCTGGGTGGCTGTGTGCCTGTTCGGCCTGGCCGTGTACCTGTGGGCGTTCATCAAGCTCGCCCGCCGCGGGGACAGGCCCAGCGTGCTGCGCCTTGCCAGCTGGATCGTCGGCCTGTTCGCGCTGTTCTACGTGACCAGCGGCGCGGTGGCGGTGTACGGCAAGATCCAGTTCTCCACGCATATGGTCGACCACATGTCGCTGACCATGATCGTGCCGATCTTCCTGGTCCTGGGCACCCCGGTCACGCTGCTGCTGCAGGTGCTGCCTTCGCGCGCCGATGGCACGCGCGGCCCGCGCGAATGGATCCTCTACCTGGTCCACTCGCGCTACTCGAGGGTGATCACCCACCCGATCTTCGCGGCCGTGAACTTCGCCGGCTCGATCGTGGTCTTCTACTTCACCCCGCTGCTCGAACCGGCCATGCGCTACCACGCCGGCCACGAGCTGATGAACCTGCACTTCCTGCTCACCGGCTACCTGTTCGCCCTGTCGCTGGTGGATGCCGACCCGGTTCCCAAGCGCTACCCGTACCCGATGCGCCTGGTGGTGCTGCTGGCCACCGTCGCCTTCCACGCCTTCTTCGGCGTGGCGCTGATGAGCACCGAAACCCTGCTGGCCCCCGACTACTTCGGGAACATGGGCCGGACCTGGGGCGGCACCGCGCTGGAAGACCAGGTGGTGGGCGCCGGGGCGATGTGGGCGATCGGCGAGGTGCCGACGCTGGTGCTGGCGATTTTCGTGGTCATCTCCTGGCTGCGCCAAGACAAGAAGGACACCAAGCGCTACGACCGCCAGGCCGAGCGCGACAACGATGCCGAGCTGGCTGCCTACAACGAAATGTTCGCCCGCTACAAGCAGGCCGACCGAAGGGACCCCCGTGCCTAGCACCAAGAAGATCCTCGCCTCCTCGCTGCTGGCCTGCGCGCTGCTCGCTGCCACCGCCTGCTCCGCGGAGCAGGAGATGCCGCAGGACGAGACCCACAAGATCGCCGTGCAGGGCACCGCGACGCCCAGCGCCTCCGAGAATGCTGAAGAGCCTGCGGAAATGACCACCGCTCAGGTGGCCACCACCGCCGGGGCAGTGATGGCCGCCGAGCTCGGCTTCCCGGCCAGCGCGAAGATCCAGGGCAAGGCCCTCGAATCCCTGGCCACGCCGCCCACCGACACGCTCAAGGACATCGTGGTGCTGCCGGCCCAGTGCTCGGCCCCGATCGAGGATTTGAACTGGTCGCCGGTGCAGCTGGGCACCGAGGCGGCGCGCACCGACTTCACCAACGAGAACCAGTCGATCACCGGTTCGGTGGAGGTCGCCAAGCTCGGCGACCAGGCGGCGAAGGTGGCGGCGCACAACAAGAACGTGGCCGCCATCCTGGACGAATGCAAAACCGTGAAGCTCAACGGCCTGGATTACCGCGAGACCCTGAAGTTCTCGGATCCCGGCGTGCCGGAAGCCGATTCGGCCCTGTACTACAGCCGCGACGGACAGTATGCGCAGGATTCGCTGGTGCTGATCAAGAGCACCGATCAGTACGCGGTGATGGTTTCCTTCATGTCCGCGACCTCGCTGCAGGATGCCACCTTCAACAAGGTGGCCACCAGCATCATGGACACCGTGCTCGCGCAGCTGCCCTAGCGGGAATACCCGGCCCGGGCCGGTGGTTGCACCAGCAAGAACTTCACACTTTTCTCAATGTTGCTTAACACCGTTCGCCCGTTCGGGCGGCGGTGGCAGATAATTGAGCTTCGAATTGCCGCAGCCGCGGCGACAGCGAAAGGATGACCATGAGCACTTCCGAATCCGTCCGCGCCAATTACAAGGTGCGCGCCAGCGAGCTGCTGGGCCGGAACTGGCTGAATACCGGCGGCAAGCAGCTGGATCTGGACGCCCTGCGCGGCAAGATCGTGATCCTGGACTTCTGGACCTTCTGCTGCATCAACTGCCTGCACGTGCTCGACGAGCTGCGCCCGCTGGAGGCGAAGTACTCCGACGTGCTGGTTACCGTCGGCGTGCATTCGCCGAAGTTCGAGCACGAAGCCGATCCGGACGCGCTGGCCGCAGCCGTGGAACGCTATGAGATCCACCACCCGGTGCTCGATGACCCGGAGCTGGTCACCTGGCAGGCCTATGGGGCGCGTGCCTGGCCAACCCTGGTGGTGCTGGATCCCGAAGGCTACATCGTCGCCCACCTTTCCGGCGAGGGCCACGCCCAGGGCCTGGGCTCGCTGATCGAGGAACTGGTGGCTGAGCACGAAGCCAAGGGCACGCTGCACCGCGGCAACGGGCCGTACGTGGCTCCCGAGGCCCGCGAAGGCGACCTGCGCTTCCCGGGCAAGGCCATCGCCCTGGCCAACGGCAACTTCCTGGTGGGCGACTCGGGCCACCACCGGCTCGTCGAGCTGGCCGGGGACCTGTCCACCGTGGTGCGCACCATCGGCGCCGGGGTGAAGGGCTACGCCGACGGCGACGCGGACACCGCCCAGTTCAACGAGCTGCAGGGCCTGGCCGCACTGCCGGCCGAGCTGGCCGCGGAACTCGGCTACGACGTAGTCGTTGCCGACACCGTCAACCACCGCCTGCGTTCGGTCAACCTGGCCACCGGGCAGGTGGGCACCCTGGCCGGCAACGGCGTGCAGCGCCTGCTGGACTCGGAGAACGCCCGCCAGGAAGTCCAGCTAACCGAGCTGGGCACCGACGCGCTGAACATCTCGCTGTCCTCCCCATGGGATGTGCTCTACCACCCTTCGGGCAAGATCATCGTCGCAATGGCCGGCACCCATCAGATCTTCGCCTTCGACCCGCGCACCAGTGCGGTGTCGGTCTTCGCCGGCACCGGCCTGGAAGGGCTGGCCGACGGGGCACCGGACCAGGCCTGGTTCGCCCAGTCCTCGGGCTTGGCCCTGGACGGGGAGAACGTGTGGATCGCCGACTCGGAAACCAGCGCCCTGCGCTGGATCGAGGTCGAAGACGGCCAGGCCCAGTCGGTGCACACCGCGGTGGGTACCGGGCTGTTCGACTTCGGCTTCCGCGACGGCGACGCCGAGGCGGCGCGCCTGCAGCACCCGCTGGGCGTTGCGGTGCTGCCTGACCACTCGATTGCGATCGCCGACTCGTACAACGGCGCGGTGCGCCGCTTCGATCCGGCCACCAAGACCGTCTCCACCCTGGCCAAGGGGCTGAAGGAACCGGCCGACGTGCTGGTTGACAGCTCGGTGGACGGCGACCCGGTGCTGCTGGTCGTGGAGACCAACACCCACCAGCTGGTGCGCATCCCGATTCCTGCCGAGGCCCTGGTGGTGGACGAAGGCGCCAGCCAGACCCAGCGCCCGAAGACCCGCGTGCAGGCAGGAAAGCACGAGATCCTCGTGCGCTTCGCAGCGCCGAAGGGGCAGAAGCTCGATGACCGCTGGGGCGATCCGACCCAGCTGAAGATCTCGGCCAGCCCGGAGGAGCTGATCCTCGACGGGGCCGGCACCTCGGTGGGCCTTACCCGCACCCTGGAGCTGAACCCGGAGGTGGCCGACGGCGTGCTGCACATTACCGCCCGCGCCGCGGCCTGCGACGGCGAGCCGGGCGGCGAGATCCCCGATCACGCGGCCTGCCACCTGTACCAGCAGGACTGGGGCATCCCGGTGGTGCTGGACGCAGGCGGCGAGAACGAGCTGCTGCTGGATTTGCGCGGCGTGAACTAGAAAAAGGCGCACCCGAGGGTGCGCCTTTTTGCATGCCCGGCGAAAGATGGCATCATAGCGATAATCTGAGGAAACCTCAGCATTTTCCTGCCCAAGTAGCTAGACTGGAGGGCGGGAGGAGCCGGAGGGATCCGGCGATAAGTATGGCGTCGAAAATGTTCCGTGCACTGGAAATACCAAATTACCGGTTGTGGGTGATCGGCGCGCTGGTCTCCAATATCGGAACCTGGATGCAGCGCGTGGCCCAGGACTGGCTGGTGCTCACCGAGCTCACGGACCACGATGCGGTGGCCACCGGCATCACCACCGGCCTGCAATTCCTGCCGGTGCTGCTGCTGGGCCCCTATGCCGGTCTGATCGCCGACCGCTTCAACAAGCGCCGGCTGCTGATCCTCACCCAGAGCTTCATGGGAGCCTGCGCCCTGATCCTCGGCCTGCTGGTGGTCACCGGCACCGCGCAGCTCTGGCACGTCTACGTGCTGGCCACGATGCTGGGCATTGGCGCCTCCTTCGACGCGCCGGCACGCCAGGCGTTCGTCTCCGAAGTGGTTCCGGGCACCCACCTGGCCAACGCGGTGGCGTTGAACAGCGCCAACTTCAACCTGGCCCGGCTGGCCGGTCCGGGCGTAGCCGGTGCGGTCATCGCCCTGGTCGGCACCGGGCCTGCCTTCCTGCTCAACGGCGCCTCCTTCCTTGCGGTGATCTCCTCGCTGGTGTTCATGCGCAAGGACGCGCTGAACCCCTCCAAGCCGGTAGAGCGGGCCAAAGGGCAGGTGCGCGAAGGCATCGCCTACGTGAAGAACCGCAAGGACCTGCTGCTGATCTTCTTCCTGGCCGGGGTGATCGGCACCTTCGGGCTGAACTTCCAGATGACCAACGCGCTGATGGCTACCGAGGTCTACGGGGTGGGCGCAGGGGAGTACGGAATCCTGGGCTCCATCATGGCCGTGGGCACCTTCGGCGGCGCGCTGCTGGCGGCACGGCGTTCGGCTCCGCGTTGGCGCTACTTGATCGGCGGCGGCGTGTTCTTCGGCATCGCCGGCGTCGCCAGCGCATGGATGCCCAACTACATCGCGTTCGCCCTGGTGCTGATCCCGGTGGGACTGGGGTCGCTGACCTTCCTGAACAGCTGCAACACCATGGTGCAGACCTCGGTGCCGCCGCAGTACCGAGCGCGCGTGCTGGCACTGTACCTGATGGTGGTGATGGGTGGAACGCCCATAGGCTCGCCGCTGATCGGCTGGTTCGCCGAACTGTTCGGGATCCAGATCGCCGTGACCATCGGGTCCGGGCTGTCGCTGGCCGCCAGCCTGGCGGCGCTGCTGGTCTGGCAGAAGTTCAAGACCAACGCGGTGCCGCTGCGCAGCCAGTTCCGCGAACTGCTCGGGCGCTAGCCGGCCACCTGTTCGCCGCCGGCCACCGGGACCACCGACACTTCGGTGGTGCTGGTTGTCAGCTGGGCAGTGAAGGAGTAGTCCTCCTTGACGGTCTTCTTGGCCTTGGCACCGGTGCGCAGATCCTGCTCGGTCAACGTCAAGGTGGCGGTGGTCTTCAGCGGGGAGAGCACCCAGGCGCCGTTGTAGTAGTTCACTTCAATGGTCGGGTACTTCGAAATGGACCAGTCGATGGTTGCCGGGTCCACGCGCGCAGAGGTGTTGTAGGCGAACGGGCAGCCGGACGGCATCAGCACCTGCTGTTCGGCGCAGTCGTTGAGGTACTTCTTCACCTTGGTGTTGATGGCTGCGATGAATTCCTTGGTCGGCTCCGTCTTCAACGCGATCTCCACCGGTTCCTCGGCAGGCGCGGTGACCACCATGCCGCGGGTGTCGGCCGCGAAGTTCTTGGTGCTGAAGCTCGCGTCGAGGATCGCAGGGTAGAACACCGGCAGGGTGCTCACGCCGGCGGACAGCGGGATCTTCTGCTCGTTGACCGTGACTTCGTTGACGGTGTTGGCCTTGATCTTCACGCTGGGCAGGGTGCTCGGCTCGAAGGCCCACTTGTCGAACAGCAGCCAGGATTTGCCGGCATGGCGCAGCGTGTAGGTGGATTCCTTCTCCACACCGTGGGCCTTGTAGTGCGCGGTGACGGTGCGCAGCTGCTCATCGCCGTCGACCGGCTGGGCCTTGTCCGTCGTGAACTCCGTAATCCCGGCCTGGGTGCGCTTGAGCACGTCCCCGTCCAGGGCCACCGCGTCGCCCTCCGGGACCTGGGCCTGCATCAGGCCCAAGGCCTCGGCGCCTTCGCCCTTGGCCAAATGCTGCTGCAGCGCCTTCACCTGGTGCTGCGGGGAGAAGAGCGTGCGGTTGGCGGCAATCGACCCGGCAATGACCAGGACGATGACTGCCGCTGCGGCCATGGCCCAGCGAAGCGCCAGACGGGCAGCGGAGATCTGCATGGAATTACGAGTGTTCATCAGTAGCTAGGCTATCTGGTTTCCGGGCCCAGATAGTAAACGGCGTGCTGGAATGAGCGGGTAATATCACCGGCGACGGCGCTTGCGGTTGCCGAAGAAACCGCGGATCAGCTCGCGGCCAATCACCTTCGCGGCATCCATGGCCATGTCCATCATCGGGTTCGCTTCCCGCCGCTCCCGGCCCTGGCGCGGTGTACTTTCCCGAGACGGTTCCGGCGCCGCCTCGGGAACCGGAGCCACGGCCGGCTGCGCTGCCTGGGCTTTGGCGTCGAGCATTTCGCGGGCAGAATCACGATCCATCGCGGCCGAATATTGCGCCGCCAGTGCCGAGCTGCCGCGGACCTGCTCTAACCGCTCGGAGGAGGCGGGGCCGATATTCGAGCCCGGCGAGGACATCTTGGTCCATGCGACCGGGGTCGGAGCGCCCTTTTCGCCCAGCACGGTCACCACCGCTTCGCCAACCCCGGCCTGGGTCAACGCCTCCTGCAGGTCCAGCTCGCCGGAGGGGAAGGTCTTGATGATCTGCTTGAGCGCGCTCTGGTCCTTGGCGGTGAAGACACGCACCGCATGCTGGATGCGATTGCCCAGCTGGCCGAGCACCTCGTCGGGCAGGTCGGTGGGGGACTGGGTGATGAAGAACAGGCCCACGCCCTTGGAACGGATCAACCGCACGGTGCTGATGATCGCGTCGGTGAAGGCCTTGGTCGCATCCTTGAAGAGCAGGTGGGCCTCGTCGAGGAAGAACACCAGCTTGGGCTTGTCCAGGTCTCCGGCTTCTGGCAGGTCCTCGAACATGTCGGCCAGCAGCCACATGAGGAAGGTGGAGAACAGCATGGGCTGGGAGCTGACCGAGGGCAGTTCCAGGATGTTGACGACGCCTGCGCCGTCGCGCACCTGCAGGAAGTCCGCGGTATCGAACTCGGGCTGGCCGAAGAACTGGTCCAGGCCCTGGGTCTGCATGATGGTGATGCCCCGCAGGATCACCGACGCAGTGGACGAGGACACCCCGCCCAGGGCTTCCAGTGCCTTGGCACCGCCGTCGCTGAGCAGGAAGCTGATGACCGCCTTCAGATCGCTCAGGTCATCGAGCGGAAGCTTGTTGGAATCGGCGTAGTGGAAGATCAGCTGCAGGCATTCTTCCTGGGTCTCGTTCAGTTCCAGGACGCGGGCCAGCAGGATCGGTCCGAAAGCGTCCACGCTGGCGCGCACCGGGACGCCCTCGCCCTTGCCTCCCAGGCTGAGGATTTCGACCGGATTGGTGCGCGCAGTGAACTCGTGGCCCAATTCGGCCAGCCGGGCTGTGAGCTTGTCCGACGGCTCGGCAGGCTGCGCCAGGCCGGTCAGATCGCCCTTGACGTCGGCCAGGAATACCGGAACGCCGGCCACCGAGAGCTGTTCTGCCATGGTCTGCAGGGTGACCGTCTTGCCGGTGCCCGTGGCGCCGGCAATCAGGCCGTGGCGGTTGAGCATCTTCAGCGGCAGGCGGACCTGCGCAGTAGGCTCGGCCTTGCCGTCGATCAGCGCAGCCCCGAGCTCCAGGCACGCGGATTCGAAGGCATAGCCTTCAACGAGGCTGGTCAGCAAAGTATTCGTTTCCTGGGTCATGGCATCACTCTATTGCTTTTAGAACGGGTGCAAAAGACGCTGGACGAAACTTCGCGTGCGCGGGTTGGCAGGCGCGCCGAGCACCTGGGCGGCCGGGCCGCTTTCCACAACTACACCGCCGTCCATGAATACTACGGTGTCAGCCACATCCCGGGCGAACGCCAGCTCGTGGGTCACCAGCACCATGGACCAGCCCTCCTGGGCCAATTCCTTGATGACGGTGAGCACTTCGCCGACCAGCTCGGGGTCCAGCGCGCTGGTGGGCTCGTCGAAGAGCAGCAGGTCCGGCTGCTGCATCAGCGCGCGCACGATGCCCACGCGCTGCTGCTGTCCGCCGGACAGCGAATTCGGGTAGGCATCGGCCTTGGCTTCCAGGCCGACGCGGGCCAGCAGCTTCTTCGCTTCGGCCAGCACCTGGTCCTTGGGGCGCTTCTGCACCTCGATCGGGCCGATGCTCACGTTCTGCAGGACCGTCAGATGCGGAAACAGGTGGTGTCCCTGGAACACCATCGCCGAACGATTGCGCAGGATCTGCGCGGACTTGGGCTTCATCCCGGGGCTGAAGGACACTTCCGGGCCGCCGGCGAATCCGACGGAACCGGCATCGGCGATTTCCAGGCCGTTCAGGCAACGCAGGGCGGTGGTCTTCCCCGAGCCGGACGGGCCGATCAGCGCCAGCACCTCGCCGGAATGCACGGTGAAGTCGATGCCCTTGAGCACCTGGTTCGCCCCGAATGCCTTGTGCAGGCCGGAGACTGCCAGCAGCGGGGAATTACTTGGCGACATACTTTTCAAGCCTTCCTTCAACAGAGTTTTGCAGGGCCGAAAGCACCAGGCAGATCACCCAGTAGATGGCCGCGGCTTCGCAGTAGAGCAGCAGGAACTCATAGGTGGAAGCCGTGATTTCCTGGGCTTTGCGGAACATTTCGGTGACCAGGATGGTGGAGGCCAGCGAGGTGTCCTTGACCAGTGAGATGAAGGAGTTCGACAGCGGCGGCACGGCCACCCGGGTGGCCTGCGGCAGGATCAGCCGGTACAGGGTGCGTGTGCGCGACATGCCCAGGGTGTAGCCGGCTTCCCATTGGCCTTGGGGGACCGAGAGGATTGCCGCACGGATGATCTCAGCGGCGTAGCCGCCGATATTCAGGCTGAAGGCGATGATGGCGCTGGGCCACGGGTCGATGACCAGGCCCACCGAGGGCATGCCGTAGAAGATGACGAACAGCTGCACCAGCAGCGGCGTGCCGCGGATGATGGAGATGTAGATCCGGGCGATCGAGGAGACCACCCGGTTCTTGCTGATCCGCATCAGCGCCATCAGCAGGGCGATGACCAGGCCCAGGGCCATGCTGATCAGGGCCAGCGGAATGGTTGCGGTGATCGCACCTAGGGCCAACGGCCCGAGCGAGTCGAGGAATAACTGCCATTTCGGATCCATGGGCTACCTTTGCGCAAATGAAACTGGCTCCACGCGTTTCCACGTGTGGAGCCAGTCTACTGATAGTGCTTGCTACTTGCTGACGTCTTCGCCGAAGTACTTCTCGGAGATTTTCGCCAGTTCCCCGTCGGCGCGCAGCTCGTCCAGGGCGGTGTCGATCGCCTTGGCCAGTTCGGTGGAATCCTTGCGCAGGGCGACCGCGGATTCGCTCTTCTCCTCGGATTCGGCGGCGATCTTGATGCTGTCATCCGGATTGGTCTTCTGCGCGTCCAGGAAGGTCAGCTTGTCGTTCACGGTGGCATCGACACGGCCCTGCTTGAGCAGGGTGATCGACTGGGCCCAGCCTTCAACCGGTTCGACATTCGCGCCGGCATCCTTGGCGGTCTCGTAGAAGTTGCTGGTCAGCGACTGCGCGGTGGTCTTGCCCTTGAGCGTGTCGAAGGACGTGATGTCGGTATTGTCGCTCTTGGTCACCACCACGCCGGTGGAGACGGTGTAGGGCTGGGTGAACAGGTACTTCTCTTCGCGTTCAGGGTTGATCGAGACCTGGTTGGCGATGACATCGAAACGGCCGGCATCCAGGCCAGCAAAGATCGCGTCCCACTGGGTCTCCTGGAACTTAACCTCGACGCCCATCTTCTCGCCGACGGCTTCGATCACCTCGACGTCGTAGCCGGTCAGCTCGCTGCCCTCATGGTAGGAGAAGGGGCGGTAGGTGCCCTCGGTACCTACGGTCAGCACGCCGGAATCCTTGACCTTCTTCAAGGTGTCGCCGGTTTCGGCCGTGGCGCCACCCGATGCGCTGGGGGAGGCCGGCGAGCCGGAGGACCCGCAGGCGCTCAATGACAGGGCGATGATTGTAGCGGCAGCCAGCAGGGGTGCAGTGCGCTTCATGATGACCTCACTAGGGGAGCGGATAGAACCAGTAGTCCATAGAACACTCTAGTGATGATCGCTTATTCCTGCGGCGCGAAGTTACCTCAGATTCCGAGGATGATCGCCAGCAGCATCATCAGCGGGATCGCGCAGATGGTGGTGACCAGCACGGTGTCCTTCGCGACGACCACCCCGTGGTCGTAGCGCATGGCCGTTACGAAAATGTTCTGTGCGGTCGGCAGGCCGGCCATGATGACCGAGGCCACCAACAGCTCTCCACGCAAATTGAAGACCCAATAGGCAAGTACCCAGGCCAGGAACGGGTGCAGGAGCAGCTTGGCAGCCGTCGCGATCAGCACGTCGGCGCGGCGTCCGGTTTTCTTTTCCAGCGGCTTGGAGCCCACCAGCGAGATGCCGAAAGCCATGAGCATGGCGGGAATCGAGGCGCCGGCAATTAGATCGATGGGTTCAAGCACCATCGAAGGCAGCTCGATGCCGGTCAGCGCCACCAGCAGGCCGAGCAACGAGCCGATGATCATCGGGTTCTTCGCGGTAGCCAGCAGCAAGGCGATCGGGGTGGTGCGGTGTCGAGAGGTGGTGGCATCCAGCATCGCCAGATTGACCGGCTGGTAGAGGGCCAGCTGGAAGAGGATGATCGGGGCCGCATAGGACATGTCGCCGAGCACGTACAACGCGATGGGCAGACCCAGGTTCGCGGAGTTCACCGTGGAGGCGGACATCGCGGCGATGATGCTTTCCGATGCCGGGCGCTTCAGCGTCCGCACCGTCGCCAGGTAGTAGATCGCCGCAGTCAAGGCCGCGGACAGGGCAGCCACCCAGAGCAGCGGGCCGAGCACGGAGACCGGATCGGACTCGGCCAGGGTGGTGAACAGCAGGGCCGGGCTGGCCACAAAGAAGGTGACCCGGCTGAGCACGTGGCGGCCCTGGTCGCCGAGGACCCCGGTGCGGCCCACCAGATAGCCGACGAGAATGACGACCCAGATGATGGAGAAGCCTTCGAGGACTCCGGTCATCGTGCTCCTTCGCTGGCTGCAGGGACAGAAACGCCGGAGCACCAATGGTGCCCCGGCATTCGCTTGAGCGGGCGACGGGAATCGAACCCGCGTATCGAGCTTGGGAAGCTAGCGCTCTACCATTGAGCTACGCCCGCAGTGCTCCGAGCGGCCTATTGACGGCCCGGGCATCAAAAGCATATCCCACGAATCTTGCGCACCGGCAAACGGCACGGGAAATCGTGGCAAAAGTTACGAAATGCTATTCCGGACGCTTCTGGTTGAGCAGCTGTTCACGCAAAATCGCCACCCCATCAGCGGGGACTTCGAAGCTGAGCTCGTCGCCGGGGTTCACCACGAAGCCGGTGTTCTCCAATGCGCGCACCACGGTGGCGCCTTGGACCTTCACGCCGTAGGGTGCCATGTCGATGTACGAGGAAGGGATGCGCTCCAGAGTGGTGAAGACCGCTACCACCGCTTCGCCCGAAGGGTTGGTGAGCATCATCGGCTGGGCGTTCTTGTTCTCGCCGGTGACCTCTTCGCGGGAGAGGAAGTACACCTCTGCACTCATGAACGCGCCGATGACCGAACCGGAGAGCTCGGGTTTGTTAAGCCCGGCCTGCAGCATCATCTCGAAGTGCGTTTTGGGCTGAGCCCGCTGCTTGTCCATCGGGGTTTCGATGATCGCATCTGGGCCCTGGGCAGGCTTTTGGTTCTCGTGCGCTTCGGAGGCGTTCTCGTTGCTCATGTATTACAGCATGTCGCGATAAACCTTCAGGCGCAAACGGCGAATGCGGTTAATTCGGGGTAAAGGCCTAAAATGGCAGATGAGCACCCACGATTGAATCAAGGACTGAGCATGCCTGAATTCCGTTATGAGGATCTTCTGCCCATTGGCGAAGACACCACCAAATACCGCAAGATTTCCTCCGAAGGCGTCGAGGTAGTCGCCGGTCCGGACGGGAAGAACTTCCTGAAGGTCGCGCCGGAAGCCTTGGAACAGCTGGCAGAAACGGCGCTGCACGATATCTCGCACTACCTGCGCCCGGCCCACCTGCAGCAGCTGCGCAACATCCTCGACGATGAGGAAGCCAGCCCGAACGACAAGTTCGTGGCGCTGGACCTGCTGAAGAACGCGAACATCGCCGCCGGCGGCATCCTGCCGATGTGCCAGGACACCGGCACCGCGATCGTGATGGGCAAGCGCGGCCAGCGCGTGCTCACCGAAGAGCAGGACGAGATTTCGCTCTCGCGCGGCATCTACAACGCCTACACCCGGCTGAACCTGCGCTACTCGCAGCTGGCTCCAATCACCACCTGGGAAGAGAAGGCCACCGGCAACAACCTCCCGGCGCAGATCGACCTGTACGCGAACACCAAGGACGGCGCTGACACCAGCTACAAGTTCCTGTTCATGGCCAAGGGCGGCGGATCGGCCAACAAGTCGTTCCTGTACCAGGAGACCAAGGCGATCCTCAACGAGAACTCGATGCTGAAGTTCCTCGACGAGAAGTTGCGCTCGCTGGGCACCGCCGCGTGCCCTCCGTACCACCTGTCCATCGTCATCGGCGGCACCAGTGCCGAGATGGCATTGAAGACCGCGAAGTACGGTTCGGCCAAGTACCTGGACTCGCTGCCCACCGAGGGCGCGATGACCGGCCGCGGCTTCCGCGACACCGAACTGGAAGAAAAGGTCCTGGAACTGACCCGCCACTTCGGCATCGGCGCCCAGTTCGGCGGCAAGTACTTCTGCCACGACGTGCGCGTGGTGCGCCTGCCGCGCCACGGCGCCTCGATGCCGGTGGCCATCGCCGTATCCTGCTCGGCCGACCGCCAGATGCTGGCCAAGATCACCGAGGAAGGCCTGTTTGTCGAGCAGCTGGAAACCGATCCGGCCCGCTTCATGCCGGACGAATCCCACCCGGCCATCGCGGCCCACGACCACGAGACCGATGGCGTCACCGGCACCGGCGGTTCTTCCGTGGTGAAGATCGATTTGAACAAGCCGATGGATGAGATCCTGGCCGAGCTGACCAAATACCCGGTCAAGACCCGCCTGTCGCTGACCGGTCCGCTGGTTGTGGCCCGCGACATCGCGCACGCCAAGATCAAGGAGCGCCTGGACGCCGGCGAAGGGATGCCGCAGTACCTCAAGGACCACCCGGTGTACTATGCAGGTCCTGCCAAGACTCCTGAGGGCATGGCCTCGGGTTCCTTCGGCCCGACCACCGCAGGCCGCATGGACTCCTATGTCGACCAGTTCCAAGCTGCTGGCGGCTCGATGGTCATGCTGGCCAAGGGCAACCGCTCCAAGCAGGTCACCGATGCCTGCAACACCCACGGCGGCTTCTACCTGGGCTCCATCGGCGGCCCGGCCGCGCGCCTGGCCCAGGATTGCATCAAGAAGGTCGAGGTGCTCGAATACGAGGAGCTGGGCATGGAAGCAATCTGGAAGATCGAGGTCGAGGACTTCCCTGCCTTCATCGTCGTCGATGACAAGGGCGAGGACTTCTTTGCCGAGACGCTGAAGCCGACCTTCACCGGCATCCCAGTGCGTGCGAAGTAGGACTTCGAGCTAGTAGGAGCCGCCAGCTGAAAGTTGGCGGCTCCTTTTCCTATTCGGGCCGCTTTGTCCCGTCGCCGGGAACGAGGAACCAGGTCCGGGCTTGGCAGTGAATCCTGCCCCGGGGTGGCTACTGGGTGAAGCCGAAGCCCCAGTCGCGGTACGGCGGAAGGAAACTCAGGACCAGCAAGTCCTCGTCCACGACAACATCTTCGCCAGCCTTCTGGGATTCTTCCTTCGGCTTTTCTTGCTTGGCCTTTGCCGGTTCCTTCTCGATGGCAACCTCAGCTTCGCTCTGCTTGGCGCTCTCAAGCGAGTCGGCGAGCATCTGGTGGTACTCTTCGAAGGTTTCTGCGCCGGAAGCCAGCATCGCTTCGGCATGCTCGGTTCCGATGTAGCGCACATGCCATGGCTCGTACTTGTAGCCGGTGATCTCTTCCTTGCCCTGTGGATAGCGGATGACCAGGCCGTACTCCACCGCATGTTCGGCGATCCACAAACCGGCCGGAGTCTGGCCGAACTCTGCCTTCAATTCGGCACGGCTGTTGGTGTAGCCCAGGTCTGCGGCCAAACCGAGCTGGTGCTCGCTGGTCCCGGGGCGTGCAGAAATGCGTTCGGCATAGGCAGTGCCGTATTTGGCTTGGTACTGGTTGAACAGCACCGCCTGGCGCTCGTAGGAACGGTAGGCGCTGAGCAGCTTGATCGAGTGGCCGGCGGCGCGTGCGTCGGCAATGAGGGCTTCGACCGCCTTGGCGGCTTCTGGACGCAGGGTCATCGAGCTGCCGGCAACACTCACCAGCTTGCCTGGAACGTAGTCTTCTGGCGAAAGCTTCGTGCTGGGGTTGATCAGGGCCAGGGGGCTCGATGCCTTCGTCAGCTGCGAGCTCTCCACCGCAGGCAGATCCTCAGCCGGCGCAGCGAATGCGGCGGTGCCGGAGAGCAGCAGTGCCGAGGCGAGTGCAGTGCCAGTCAGCGCGGAGGCTAGACGCATCTTGAATAAACCCTTGTGTTGCGGAGCGATGATGGGAAAACCCAACATAACGATAGCTGGAAACACTGGGTATTTGGTGAGAAATCCGCCACCAGCGGGTGAACAGGAGGCGCCTGCGGGAATCGACTCACCGTACATATTTGGCCCAATAGTTCGGCTGCCGGGGAAAGTCAGGATAAATTTATATCCGTGTTGTATTCAGATGGTGATATTCGTCGTGAAATAGCGTCAGGTGAGATCGGGCTGGAGCCCTTCGAGCCGGCGATGGTCCAGCCCGCGTCCGTGGATGTTCGACTTGACCGGTTCTTCCGGCTTTTCGACAACCACAAGTATGCGCACATCGACCCTTCTGTGGAGCAAGACGAGCTCACCCGCCTGGTCGAGGTCGACCCCGATGAGCCATTCATCCTGCACCCGGGCGAATTCGTGCTCGGCTCGACCTATGAAGTGGTGACCTTGGGCCACGGCGTGGCGGCCCGTCTGGAGGGCAAGAGCTCCCTGGGACGGCTCGGACTGCTAACCCACTCCACCGCAGGCTTCATCGATCCGGGCTTCTCCGGCCACGTCACCTTGGAACTGTCCAACATGGCAACCCTGCCCATCAAGCTGTGGCCCGGTTCGAAGATCGGCCAGCTGTGCTTCTTCAAGCTGACCTCGGACACCGAGCACCCTTATGGTTCCGGCCCCTACGGCAACCGCTACCAGGGCCAGCGCGGCCCAACGGCTTCACGCAGCCACCTGAACTTTCACCGGACGAGCATCGAGAACTAGCGGCAGCACGCCTGGTCCTCTCGCAAACGGCGCTGGCTCCCAACGATTGTTGGGAGCCAGCGCCGTTTGCACTCGGGTTCGCTCAGGAGGCCTTCTTCGGCGCGCGGATCGGCAGGAGCAGCAGCAGGCCGAGAGCCAGGACCACCAGGATGCCCAGGATGCCGTAGCGCTGAGCTTCACCGGATGCCACCAGCGGGGTGGCGATGGCGATGGCCCCGGCGAACAGCGCAGGTGCCAGGAAGGACACAGCGCGGCCGGTCGTCGCGTACAAGCCGAAGAGTTCCCCTTCGCGCCCTTCGGGAATCAAGCGCGAGAGATAGGAACGTGAAGCTGCCTGTGCCGGTCCGACGAACAGGCACAGCAGCAGGCCGAAGATCCAGAACCCCGTGGCTTCGGGCGAGAAGAAGACGCCGGCACCGGCTACCAGCAGGCCGATGAGCGAACCGACAATGACAGCCTTCGGTCCCGCCCAGTCATCGACTCGGCCGCCAAGCACGGCACCCAGGGCGGCAACCACGTTGCCGACGATCGCGAAGATGATCACTTCGGTCAATTCGAAACCGAAGGTGCCGGCGGCAATGACCCCGCCGAAGGTGAAGATCGCTGCCAGCCCGTCGCGGAAGACGGCCGACGAGCACAAGAAGAACAGCAGGTTGCGGTCGCTGCGCCACAGTTCCTTGATGTTGTTGAACAGCACCTTGTAGGTCTGAACCAGCGGGATCTTCTTCGACGTGCTCGGCGGTGCTTCAGGGATCACGAAGAACAGCGGCAGCGCGAAGAGCAGGCACCATGCGGCCGAGAATATTGCCACCCAGCGCAGGTTCAGGGATTCATCGGTATTGGCACCCGGCCATTCCACAATGGGCTGCACGAACAGGAAGAGCACCAAGGCGAGGGCAAGGATGCCGCCGACATAGCCCATGCCCCAGCCGAAGCCGGAGACCTTGCCGACCGTTGCCTTGGTGGAAATCTGGTTCAGCACCGCGTTGTAGTTCACGCCGGCGAATTCGCCGACGACAGACATGCCCGCGATGAGAATAGCGCCGAACCAGAGGTAGGAAGGGTCGGGGTAGACGAAGAAGCAGGCCGCGCAGATCACCACGAGAATCAGCGTGTTGACCACGATCCACAGCTTGCGCCGTCCGGCAACATCGGCCCGGAGCCCGGTGACTGGCACCAGCAGGGCGATGGCCAAGCCGCCGACGGCCAGTGCCTGCGAGAGCACCAATGAAGCATGATCGGTATCGCCAAAAAGCTCGCTGGTCAGATAGACGGTGAAGACGAAGGTAATCATTACCGCGTTGATCGCCGCTTGGCCCCAGTCCCAGCTGGCCCAGGCCCATGTGTACCTATTAAGCCACTTTTCGCGAATCGCTGACGGTTCGACCTGATTGATTCCCATGCTCGCATCGTACCGGCAACTGGTAATCAGGAAATGAATAGGAACGAATTTTTAGAGAAAATCGAGCGATTCAGAAAATCAGCTGGTTGCGGAAAACGCGGGGAATATTCCTTAAACGACACATTCCTGCAATGGAAGGCAGCTGCTGGCTGATAAAATTACAGATGCAGACGCTTTTTGCGGCGTTCTGGATACTCTGCCCACCACCAGCCGACAGAGGAAATGCGTGCTAATAATTCTCACTGCGCTGTTTGTGACCGCTCTTTCATGCCCACTGATATTCAGGGCCCTGAAGCGTAACGGTTTCTACGTTGTGGCGGTCGTTCCTGCAGTGGGATTCATTTGGTTGCTGACCCGCATGCCTGCGGTGCTTTCCGCTGACAATTCACTGGCCAATGGTGCGCCGAATGCGCCGCCATCAGTTCAGATGGAATGGATTCCCGGGCTGAACATCGCCCTGAATTTCCGCATGGATTCCTTGGCCGCGACAATCCTGCTGCTGATCCTGGGCGTGGGCGCGCTGGTGCTGTTCTATTGCGCCCGCTACTTCAAGAATGATGATCCGCAGATCGGCGGCTTCGCGGCGAAGATGGTAGCTTTCGCCGGGGCCATGACCGGCCTGGTGACGGCAGATGACATCATCATCATGTTCATTTTCTGGGAAATCACGAGTGTCCTTTCCTACTTGCTGATCGGTTTCAGCCAGGCCCTGATCACCGCGCGCCGTTCGGCCATGAACGCGCTGATCATCACGACCCTCGGCGGTCTGGTGATGCTCGCCGGCATCCTGATGCTCGGCGCGGCGGCCGGCAGCTACCAGCTGTCGGAAATCCTGGCGTCGGCCGATGCGCTGGTGGCGATGGGGACCTTCACCGATGTCGCGGTGGCACTGATCATCGTTGGGGCGATCTCCAAGTCGGCCCTGGTGCCCTTCCACTTCTGGCTGCCCGGTGCCATGGCGGCCCCGACTCCGGTCTCCGCGTACCTGCACGCGGCGGCCATGGTCAAGGCCGGCGTCTACCTGATCGCCCGCCTGGCCCCCGGCTTTGCCGAGACCGCGCTGTGGGCACCCATGACCGTCGGCATCGGCATTCTGACCATGCTCATCGGGGGATACCGGGCGCTCAAGCAATACGACCTCAAGCTGATCCTCGCGTTCGGCACGGTCTCGCAACTGGGCTTCATCATCGCGGTCTTCGGCTTCGGCACCCACGAAGCCGCCTTCGCGGCACTGGCCATGACGCTGGCGCACGGCCTGTTCAAGGCGACGCTGTTCTTGAGCGTGGGCATCATCGACCACAACACCGGTACGCGTGATATCCGCAAGCTCACCGGTTTGGGCCGGGTCATGCCGATCCTGGCCACGACCACCGGCATTGCCGCCGCCTCCATGGCCGGCGTGCCGCTGCTGTTCGGCTTTGTCGCCAAGGAGGCTGTCTACGAGGCGGCCCTGCACCTGGATACCGGGTGGTCGCTCGCGGCACTCATCGGCATCCTGCTAGGCGCAGCGCTGACCATGGCCTATTCGCTGCGCTTCTTCTTCGGAGCGTTTGGCGTGAAGAAAAAGAAGCTGCCCGCGCTGCAGTGCAAGGCCCCGACGCTGATCTTCCTGGCCCCCTTGCTGGTTCTTTCGGCGGCGACGCTGTTCCTCGGCCTCTACCCGCAGCTGGTGGAGCCGTTGGCCATCCACTGGTCGGCCGCGCAGGGCGGCCCTGGCAAGATGCACCTGCTGCCCTTCGCCGGCTTCAACGCGGCCCTCGGGCTGAGTGCCATTTCCGTGGGCCTGGGCCTGTGCTTCTTCTGGCTGCGCCACCGCACCGACACCGGCGCCCCGCTGCGCCGGATGATCACCTCAGCCGAGGAGATCTACCGCATGTCGGTGAACGTGCTGGACAAGGCGGCCATTTGGATCACCGGCCGCACCCAGCGCGGTTCGCTGTCCTTCTACCTGGGCGTCATCCTGGTCGTGGTGCTGGTGATTCCGCTGGCCATCGCGCTGACCGTCTACACCCCGTGGCCGACGAACTGGATCATTGCCGACCACCCGGCGCAGCTGCTGATCGGTGCGGTGATCATCGCCGGTGCGGTGGTTGCCATTACCGCGCCGAAGCGCTTCATGGCGGTGCTGATGGTTTCGGT
Source organism: Glutamicibacter nicotianae (assembly GCF_006539525.1). Lineage (GTDB taxonomy): Bacteria > Actinomycetota > Actinomycetes > Actinomycetales > Micrococcaceae > Glutamicibacter > Glutamicibacter nicotianae. The sequence goes on from NZ_BJNE01000013.1 coordinate 23,872, forward strand.
AACCGGCTACGGCATGGTCGCGATCTTCGCCCTGCAAGGTGCCCCCGACCTGGCACTGACCCAGCTGCTGGTGGAGACCATCGTGCTGGTCTCGTTCGTGCTCGCCCTGCGCGCCTTGCCCAAGCGGCTGTGGGTCGGGCTGACCAAGATCAAGTGGGGCCGGGCGATCTTGGCGATCTCCCTGGCCTTGATGGTCGTCTACATCGCCATCGCGATGATGGCCGCGCGCACCGAGGCACGCATTTCCCTGGCTTGGCCCGATCTGGCCTACTACGACGGATTCGGCAAGAACATCGTCAACGTGGCCCTGGTGGATATGCGCGTGTGGGATACCTTCGGCGAAATTACCGTGCTGTCGGCGGCAGCCACCGGTGTGGCGTCGCTGATCTTCGCCGGACGAAGCTTCGGCAACCGGGTACGCGCCCACCACGTGGCCCCGGGCAGCATCGATGCAGGATCCGAAGCCATCGGCACGAAGGACTCGAAGGAAACCGAGCTGCGCATCGCGCGGCGTTTCGCTTCCAGCTCCAACCAGGATTGGCTGATGGCCGGCAACACGCTGGTCGCTGAACGCCGCTCGATCATTTTCGAAGTGGTCACCCGGCTGATGTTCCACACCGTGCTGATCATGTCGGTGTACACGCTGCTGACCGGTCACAACACCCCGGGCGGCGGCTTTGCGGGCGGGCTGATTGCGGGCTTGGCGCTGACCATCCGCTACCTGGCCGGAGGCCGCGTGGAACTGTCCGAGTCAATGCGCATCGCTCCGGGCATGCTGATTGGCGGCGGCATTGCGCTGGCCGGCCTGGCCGGCATCGTGCCGCTGCTGCTGGGCGATGGAATCTTCACCACTTATGCCCTGGAATTCTGGTTCTTCGGCGAGCACAAGTTCGTTTCCTCAACGATTTTCGATATTGGAGTGTATCTGGTGGTCCTTGGCCTCGTGCAGGATGTGCTGCGTTCCCTGGGCAGCGAAATCGATTCGCTGTCCGAAGGCCGCAGCCCGGTGGACCGCCACGATGAAATCCAGTCATCACGGACAGGAGTTGGCCGATGAGCGTGAATATCACCTTCCTCGTCGTCACCGGCGTGCTGCTGGCCGCCGGCTTCTACCTGGTGCTCGAACGCACCCTGACCCGTGTGCTGCTGGGCATCATGCTGCTGGGCAACGGCATCAACCTGCTGCTCCTCACCAGTGGCGGCCGCAAGGGAGCCGCACCGCTGTTCAACCCCGAGGTGCCCGCGGACGAGTATTCCGATCCGCTGCCGCAGGCGCTGATCCTCACAGCGATCGTGATCACCTTCGCAGTGACCGCGTTCCTGCTCGCGATGATCTACCGGTCCTGGACCTTGACCAGCGCCGATGAGCTCACCGATGACACCGAAGATATCAAGGTGTCCCAGAAGACCGCCTACGACGAGGAAGAGGACTCGCCGGTGGCTGAGGACACGACCGAATTCGTCGATGAAGAAGGCCGCCCAGTGCGCGAGGGGGAAGAGTGAATTTCCTGGATCTAGCCCCGTTGGCTGTGGTGCTGCCGATCTTCGGCGCCGGTGCCGCGTTCCTGGCCCGCCGCCAGGTCCGCATGCAGCGCCTGATCACTATCGGCATCCTCACCCTGACCCTGGTGCTCGAAGCCGGGATGCTCGCCGCCGTGTGGGGCGGGGAAAGCTACGCCATCCACATTGGCGGGTGGGACTCGCCTTTCGGCATCGCGCTGATGGTCGACGGGTTCAGCTCGTTCATGCTGCTGGTCTCCACGGTTGTTTCGCTCGCCGTGCTGCTCTTCGCCACCAGCCAGGGCCTGGCCGATGGGGATGAGCCCGGACCGGTGTCGATTTTCCATCCGGCCTACCTGATCCTGCTCGCCGGCGTGTCCAACGCCTTCCTGGCAGCCGACCTCTTTAACCTGTATGTCGGATTCGAAATCCTGCTCACCGCCAGCTATGTGCTGCTGACTCTGGGCGGCACCGCTGAACGCATCCGCGCCGGCACCACCTATGTGGTGGTATCGGTGGTCTCCTCGGTGATCTTCCTGATGGCCATCGCGATGATCTACGCGGCCACCGGCACGGTGAACATGGCAGACCTCGCGGTGAAGCTGCCTGAATTGGGCCAGGGCCCGCAGCTGATCCTGCATGTGCTGCTGCTGATCGCCTTCGGCATCAAGGCCGCGGTCTTCCCGCTGTCGCTGTGGCTTCCGGACTCCTACCCGACCGCGCCGGCACCGGTCACCGCTGTGTTCGCCGGGCTGCTGACCAAGGTGGGCGTCTACGCGATCGTCCGCACCGAAACCCTGCTCTTCCCGGGCGGCTCGGTCAACGCCGGCCTGCTGGTGGTGTCCGCGCTGACCATGGTCATCGGCATCCTCGGTGCGCTGGCGCAGACGGACTTCAAGCGCATGCTCTCCTTCACGCTGACCAGCCACATCGGCTATCTGATCTTCGGCGTGGCAGTGGGCGGGCCGCTGGCCATCGCCGCGACCATCTACTATGTCGGCCACCACATCATCGTGCAGACCTCGCTGTTCATGGTGGCGGGCCTGATCGAACGCCGTGCCGGCAGCTCTAATGTCACCCGGCTCGGTTCGCTGGCCAAGCTGTCCCCGGCGCTCTCCCTGCTCTTCTTCATCCCGGCCATCAACCTGGGCGGCATCCCGCCATTCTCCGGGTTCCTGGGCAAGTTCGGGCTGCTGCATGCTGCCGCGCAGCACGCCGACCCGCTGACCTGGGTAGTGATCGGAGCCGGGCTGCTGACCAGCCTGCTGACCCTGCTGACGATCATCCGCGTGTGGGCCCGCGTGTTCTGGCGCCGTGCCGCCGATGCCGAGGTGCCCAACCAGGAGCTGGTGGCCGAAGCGACGCAGGTCGCCGACGAGACGCTGGCCGGCGGTGCGCAGAACCCGCGCCTGGGCTTGAAGCTGGCCAAGCAGCTGGAAGCCGACTCCTTGCCCTGGGGCATGCGCTATGCCACCGGTTCGCTGGTGCTGGCGGGCATCGCCCTGACCGTCTTTGCCGGGCCGATCTTCGAATTCTGCGAGCGGGTGGCCGCTGAGCTGATCGCCCGCGAACCATATATCAGCTCGATCTTGCCATTCTGATTGGAGGGATGATGCCGAACAAGAACTTTGAACCGCGCGACCAGCGCATCGATGATGCGCTGGATACCTCCGGCGTGCGCCACCGTGCGACACTCAAGCAGGAGTGGCCGCTCCTGCTGCTGCTGCTCTTCGTCTGGGGCGCCCTCTGGCAGGACTTCTCGCTGGCGAACATGATCTTCGGGGCGGTCATTGCGCTGGTGATCGTGAACCTGTTCCCGCTGCCGCCGGTGGTCCTTTCGGGCCGGATCAACCTCTGGTACTGCGTGAAGCTGTTCATCTGGTTCCTCGGTCAGGTTGTCGCGGCCAGCGTCCACGTGGCCTGGCTGGCAATGGTCCGCGGGAAGAACACCCGCAGCGCGATCATCGCCGTCCCGCTGCGCACCGGCTCGGACCTGATCGTGATGACCGTGGGCCACGTGCTCACGCTGATCCCGGGATCCTTCGTGATCGACGTGGACCGCAGCTCGTCGACCCTGTACCTGCACTACATCGACATCCAGTCGCCGGAGGATGTGGAGACGGCACGGGCAGCTATCCGGGACATCGAACGCCGGCTGATCATGGCCATCGGCAGCCGTGACGAGTACGAGGCGATCAAGAGCGAATGCGGACCGGACTTCGCTGCGAGGAAGGGGTAGACATGCTGGATATCGTCATCTGGATCTGCGGCATCATGCTCGGGCTGGGTGCCATCGCCTGCCTGATCCGGGTTGCCAAGGGGCCATCAATCCTTGACCGGGTGCTTGCCCTGGACGTGATGCTGCTGATCATCTCCGCCGCCCTGTGCCTGGAGATGGTGCTGCACAAGCACACCGACTACCTGCTGTTCGTGGTTGCCGCGTGCATGCTCGGCTTCATCGGCTCGGTGACCGTCTCACGCTTCGTCTCGGATCAGAGGAATGCCTAATGGAACTCTTCCTCGATATCCTCGTCGCCATCCTGCTGATCCTCGGCTGCCTGATGTCCTTGATCGCAGGCATCGGCTTGCTCACCTTCCCGGACATGCTCACCCGCATGCACGCGGCCACCAAGCCGCAGGTGCTCGGCTTCCTGCTGATCTTCGCCGGGTTGGTCATCTACCTGCGCAGCTGGGCGGTGATCCCGGTCCTCGCGTTGGCTTGGGGCATGCAGCTGCTGACAGCGCCGGTTTCCGCCCACATGATCGGCCGTTCCGGCTACCGCACCAAGCACGCGGCCAAGGAAACCCTGTTCTCCGATGAGCTCAGCCTCGTGGTCAACAGGGTCAATGGCGCACCGCCCACCGGAGCAACACCGATGTCCAAGGCCGAAGCGCCAGAGGACAAGTAATGCGAAAAGAGCGGGAGCAGTTCAGCTGAACTGCTCCCGCTCTCGGCTTGCCGCCGAAGCCTATTTGGTGAACTTGGCAACAACCTTGTTGGCGCTGCGGTCGGCCACGGTCTGCATGATCGCTGCCACCAGGGCCGAGACGATCGCGAAGCCCAATGCGCGGCGGAAGGACGCTTCAGCCGCTTCCTCGGTGCCCTTGCGTGGCGCTTTGCTGCCAGTTGCCTTCAACCAAATGAAATCAACCAGCTTGCCACCGAGCATGCCCGCGCCAACGGTGATGCCGGTAGTGACAAGTTTCTGCACTTTATCCATTTTTTCCTCGCGATCAAGCTCGTGACACATCGTTCCTCTGCCCAGCATACCTGCGGTATGGTGGGGGAGCAGTAATTATTCCGACAGGGGAGCGTCAGACTTCTACGAAGTCGCAGGACGCTGAGAGTGCGATGGATCGCAGACCCTCGAACCTGCCCCGGCTAGTACCGGCGAAGGAAGTCGAGCATCTCGGATGCGGATAGGCGCAGCATGCCCTCATTCCGTGCATCCCCCCTCCTTTCCACAGGAGGACCAACAATGAACGAAACAATTTCGAAGCATCGTACCGGCTGGCGTGTCGTCGATATCGTCGTGGCATCGGTGATCGCCGTGGCTTCAGGAGTCATTTTCTGGGCATGGAGTGCCGGCTACGGCCTGTTTTCGCTGGCCTTCGCGGCTTTCCCTCCAGCCACCGCGCTGCTCACCGGCATGTGGCTGTTCCCCGCGGTGCTCGGCGCATTGATTATCCGCAAGCCTGGCGCCGCGCTCTACTGCGAGCTGCTGGCCGCCGTGGTTGAAGCGCTGCTCGGCTCGCACTATGGGTTGACCGTGCTGATCTCCGGCCTGGTCCAGGGCCTGGGCGCGGAGCTGGTCTTCGCGGCATTCCGCTACCGCAAGTGGAACCTGGGCGTGGCACTTCTGGCAGGCCTGTTCTCCGGCCTGTTCGCCGGCATTACCGAGGCATACATCCTGGCCTACTACGTCGAGTACACCGCCGGGATGAAGATCTTCCACGTGATCGCCACCGGTGTTTCCGGTCTGGTCATCGCCGGGCTGCTGTCCTGGCTGGCCACGCGCGGACTGGCGAAGACCGGTGCCCTGAGCGCACTGGCGAGCCGGCGTGCACACCTGGAAACCGCAAAATGAGTTCAGTTGCCAATTCCGATGCCGCCTCGCTGACCCAGCGCGGAGCGTCAATCACCGCAACTGGTTTCGGCTGGCAGCACTCGGAGCGGCAGGAACCTGCCATCTCGGGGCTGGATCTGCAGATCCACGCCGGTGAAAAGGTGCTGCTGCTCGGTCCATCCGGTGCCGGCAAGTCGACGTTGCTGCATGCAATGGCCGGGCTGCTGGAAGCCGATGAGGATCAGCAGCTTGCCGGCCAGCTGCTGATTGATGGCAACGATGCGTTCAGCCGGAGCCACCCGGTGGGCTTGATGCAGCAGGACCCGGAAACCCAGGTCGTGCAAAGCAGGGTCGCCGATGATGTGGCCTTCGGAGCGGAGAACCTCGGGATGGATCCGGGCGTGATCCGCCAGCGGATCCCCGAAGTGCTGGACGCGGTCGGATTGGGCGCGCTGTCCTTCGACCACCGCACCCAGCAGCTCTCCGGCGGGCAGAAGCAGCGCTTGGCCCTGGCTGGCATCCTGGCCATGGAACCCGGCCTCATGCTGCTCGATGAACCGACCGCCAACGTGGACCCGCAGAGCATCGGGCCGTTGCGCGATGCGGTGCTGAACGCCGCGAAGCTATCCGGTGCCACGCTGGTTGTGGTCGAGCATCGGCTCGAAGCCTGGGCAGAGCATATGGACCGGGTTATCGTGCTGGAACCGGGCGGGGGAGTCGCGCACGACCTGGATCCGCGTCAGCTGTACACCGAAGACCCCGTGCGCCAGGAGCTGGCTGCCGCCGGGCTATGGGTTCCCGGATATGTTCCGCAGGTGGCACCGGCCGAGAACCTTGCCGGAGCCATGCTGCTGGAAGCGCGGCAGCTGGTCTGCGCCCGCACGGCTACCGCGCCGCATACCCAGGCGGTGGATATGGAAGTGCAGGCGGGCACCGCCACGGTGATTCTCGGCGAGAACGGCGCCGGCAAATCGACGCTGGCCCTGGCCTTGGGCGGTTTGCTGGCCCCGGCCAGCGGTGAGCTGACGGCCACCGCGCAACTGGCCGACGGCCTGGGCAATTCCCCGTTTGCTTGGAAAGCCGGTGCACTGATCGGGCGGATCGGCTCGGTCTTCCAGGAGCCCGAACACCAGTTCGTGACGCAGAGCGTCCGCGAAGAGCTGGCTTTCGCACCCAGCCGTGCGCAGGCGAGCAGCTCCAACGCGCCGAAGTACGACCCGGCCCAGGTCCAGGCGCGCGTCGATGCGTTGCTTGAACGCTTGGGGTTGGCGCATTTGGCTGAGGCGAATCCGTTCACGCTCTCCGGCGGAGAGAAGCGCCGACTGTCCGTGGCCACCGTTTTGGCAGCCTCGCCAGAGGTGCTTATCCTCGACGAGCCGACGTTCGGGCAGGATGCGAACACCTGGCGGGAACTGGCCGGGTTGCTGGTCGAAGAGCTGCAGCAGGGCACTGCGATCATTGCAGTCACCCACGATGAGCATTTTGCCTCGGTGCTCCAGGCCAACCAGCTGGTGCTCGCTTCCGGCACCCCGGATGCTGATGCCCCGCGCCAAGGGCCGGTGCTCGATGCGCCGGTAGGGCACAGCTGGCTGGCGAAGATCAATCCGCTGGCCAAGCTGGGTGCGGTGGCCGCGGCAACGCTGCCGCTGATCACCACCTTGGATTGGGTCTCGGCACTGGTGATTATCCTGGCGACCGTGGTGTTCTTCCCGCTGGCCGGGCTGAGCCTGCTGAAATTCCTCAAGCGTGCGTGGCCGTTGCTGCTTGCCGGGATCTTCGCGGCCTGGGGCATTGCCCTGGTGGGCCAGGACAGCGGCATGGTGTACGCGCAATTCGGCGCCTTCAGCATCACCGAGGGATCGGTAGCCGGCGGCATCGCCACCGGACTGCGCGCCTTCGCACTGGCCATCCCGTGCATCTTGCTGCTGGCCACCACGAACCCCAGCGATTTGGGCGGGGCGCTGTCCCAGCAGCTGAAGGTCCCGCACCGGTTTGTGCTCGGGGCGCTGGCAGGCATGCGATTGCTTGGGCTGATGGTGGAAGAATTCACCACGCTCACCCTAGCCCGGCGTGCTCGCGGTGTCGGAAACTTCGGCACCGTGGGCCAGCGCATCAGGGCAACCCTCGGCCAGGTGCTGGCGTTGCTGGTGCAGGCGATACGCCGCGCCGGACGGTTGGCAACCACGATGGAGGCCAAGGGGTTCGGCACGGCCAAGCGCACCTGGATTCGCACGGCCACCTTCACCTGGCGTGATGGCATGGTGCTGGCAACCGGAATCCTGCTTGGCACGACCGCCATGGCTGCGGCCGTGCTGGCAGGGACCTACAACCTGGTGTGGTCCTAGCGGATTGCGTCGCTCAGGGCGCTGAGCTCCTCATGGAGCTCGGCGTCCAGCCGCAACGGCTTGGCATCGATGGTGCGCACCGGGGTGAGCAGGCGGATCGATGACACCAGCCACACGCCGTCGGCCTGGTACAGGTCTTCAGGGCGAAGCGGGCCATAGCCCAGCTCCCAGCCGTCCTGCGCCGCCGCATCGAAGATCGCGCTTTGCGTGGTGCCTGGCAGAATGCCGGTTTCCAGCATCGGGGTGAGCAGCCGCTTGGTCTCGCCATCGCGCTGGGCAACCAGCACGGTTGAGGTCGGAGCTTCGAGGATGATGCCGTCAGCCGAAGTGAAGATGACGTCATGGGCGCCGTGCTTGTGCGCGTAGCGCAGGGCGGCCATGTTGATCGAATAGGAGAGGGTCTTGGCGCCCATCATGAGCCATGGTGCGCGTTCTGCCAGCTTCGAGTCGTAGCCGCGGTCCAGCAGCAGGACATCCACGCCGGTTTCGCGCTGTTCCTTGCCCAGCGCCGGTGCCGGGGTGACGGTGACCCAGCAAATGGCGGGATCGTTGTCGTGCTCGCCGCGTGCAGCGACCAGCTTCACCACGGCCTCTTCGGCGCCGCCGGTGGCGTCGAAGTCGGCCACCGCGGTGTCGACCGCGGCATACCAGCTGCGCGAATCGGGGATGGCCAGGTCTGCGACTTCAGCAGAGATTGCCAACCGTGCCAGATGCGCTTCGAATTTGCGGACGGCCTGGTTGGTGTAGAGCATCGATTCGAAGATGCCATCACCTCGCGTGACTCCCTGTGCAGTGACCAGAAGCTGCGGTGCGGTGATATCGGCAAGACGTCCGGCCGGATAGGCAGGATCCAAGAATACAAGTGAGCTCATAAAGACAGATTATCGAACCCCAGCGTCTTCTGCGTGATTTCTGCGGGCGGAGATTCAGACAAGCAGGAGATTGTTCGATAAGCTAATCGAAGGATTTTGGCCTGTATATCGCAGATCAGAGGCCGAAATGCCAACTTCGAGTGTATAGCCAAAGGGGGTGCCTACGTGTGGCCGAGCAATGAAGTCTTCTTGCAGATCGGCGGTGTTCTCTGGAGCGTGCTGGTCGCGATTGAGCTTGCGGTCCGCTACTTCATGATCGGCATCGTTCCGGGCAACCGGCGCCCCACCACCGCAATGGCATGGCTCTTGGCCATCTTCTTCCTGCCCGTGGTAGGACTTGTCGCCTATTGGCTATTCGCCAATCCACGGCTGTCGCGCAGCCGGTTGGAAAAGCAGCGGCGGGCTCACGATGAAATCATGAAGGCCACGAGCCACATGCAGCTGCCCGAAGAATTCCATTCCCAGGAGGAATGGGTCGAATCGGCGGTCATGCTCAATCGCAACCTTGGTGCCATGCCGCTGGAAGGCGGAAACCAAGTTGAGGTCCTTTCCGATTACCGTGCCTCGCTTGACGCAATGCGACTGGAAATCGAAAAGGCCACCCGTTATGTGCACATCCAGTTCTACATCATGGGCGATGACCCGGACTATGTTGGGCCGGTACTCGATGCGCTGGAAGCGGCAGCGGATCGCGGCGTGCACGTCCGATTGCTTTTCGACCACTTGGGGACCTTGCGCGTCAAGGGCTACAAGGATTTCAAGAAGCGCCTGAAGAAGTCCAATATCAACTGGCACCCGATGCTGCCCATCGACTTGATTGGCCGGCGCTGGCGACGCCCGGATCTGCGCAACCACCGCAAGATCCTGGTGGTTGACGGCGAGGTGGCTTTCACCGGAAGCCAGAACCTGATCGAACCTGGCTACAAGCGCGAGTCCGCCCACAAGGTTGGCCGCGAATGGGTTGAAATGATGTTGCGCGTCGAAGGCCCGCTGGTGCGCAGCCTGGACGTCACCTTCGCTACCGACTGGTGGCAGGAGGACGACGACCAGGAAGTGCTGATGGACATGGCCGAGGCCCGCCACCCGCTGGCATACGAGGAACGCCCTGGCTCCACCCTGGCGCAGCTGCTGCCCAGCGGCCCAGGCTACGGGACCGAGAACAACCTTCGGCTGTTCAATACGCTGATCTATTCGGCCTCCGAACGCCTGGAGATCACCAGTCCCTACTTCGTTCCCGACGATTCGCTGCTCTACGCCATCACCACTGCCGCACAGCGCGGGGTGGAAGTCGAGTTGTATGTTTGCGAAGAAGGCGACCAGTTCCTGGTGCACCATGCACAGCAGTCGTATTACCAGCAGCTGCTGGAAGCCGGCGTGCGCATCCACCGGTATCCGGCTCCCATGGTGCTGCATACCAAGTGCTTCACCGTGGATAACGAGGTGGCGGTGGTGGGATCCTCGAATATGGATATGCGTTCGTTCAGCCTGAACATGGAGATATCCGTGATGCTGCTGGGCCGGGAAATGGTCGATGCGGTCAACCAGGTGCAGAACCACTATCGGGATATTTCTTCGGAGATCACCCTGTCGCAGTGGCGCCGCCGGCCGCGCATGCAACGTTGGATCGACAACGTCGCACGCCTGACGGCCACCTTGCAGTGACGCGTAGCGCTTAGGATTCGTCCGGGAAGCTGGCCCCCAGCGCCTGGAGCACACCACGGGATTTGGTGATGACCTCGTCCCATTCGTCGGCGGGTACCGAATCTGCGGTAATCGCTCCGCCTAAGCCCAAGCTCAAGCGCCATGACTGGTCAGCCAGCTGGTCGCAGACCAGGGTGCGGATCACCACTGAGAAGTCGGCAGCGCCATCAGCACCCAAATAGCCCACCGCCCCTGAGTACAGTCCGCGGGTACGATGGTCTTCCAGCTCATCCAGGATATTCATTGTGGACAGCTTCGGTGCACCGGTCATGGAACCGGGAGGGAACGCTTCACGCAGGGCCTCGGCGGCCAAGTGCGGGGAGGACAGCGTGGCGTCGATGGTCGAGACCATCTGGTGCACCGTCGCATAGGATTCCACCGCGCACAGCCGGGCTACCTTCACCGAACCGGGAACCGCATGGTGCGACAGGTCGTTGCGCAGCAGGTCGACGATCATGATGTTCTCGGCCCGGTCCTTGGGATGCGTAGCCAAATCATGCTTCAAAGCGAGATCCGATTCTTCATTCTCGCCGCGCGGACGGGTGCCCTTGATCGGCTCGGCCCGCAGCTGCCCGTCCTTGGACAGCGCGAGGAAGCGTTCCGGCGACATGCTGGCGATCTGCAGATTGGCGAAGCGCAGGTAGTGGGCAAAGGGTGCCGGGCTGGAGCGGCGCATGCGGCAATAGGCTTCGAATGGATCGAACTGTTCGGCATGGGCGGTCAACTCGGTGGTCAGGCACACTTCGTAGGTGTTGCCTTCATAGATCTCCCGTTGAGCTTTGCGGATCTTGTGCTTGTAGCCGGTTGCAGTATCCGCGCAGCTGAATTCCGGGATGGGCAATTCCCGCCCGCTGCGCAGTTCTGGCGGGTTGCCCAATAGGATGCTCACTGCCGCTGCGGGCTCGGCAATGCTGTGCAGATGCATCTGCTCTTGGTGATGGTCGATGACCACCACGGTGTCCGGCGCGAAGAACTGGGCATCCGGGCGTACCCGTCCGGGTTCAACCACAGCCTGCAGATCTGCGGCGCCGACCTCGCGTTTCAGCTCATACCCGAGATACCCCACCCATGCGGGCAACGGATAGCCGGTTTTCGCATCGATTGGCGAGCCAGGCCAGCAGCCAGCCAGGGCGCGGAAGAAATCTTTGCCCAGCCGTACTTCAGCGCCGGGCAGTCGGATGCTCGTGCCGTGGCTGGTAGCGCTCAGCAACGGCGGCTGCTGAGCAGTGGAGAGAGCAAGCACCGAATAGCGATTGCGTCCCAATGGGTCGCTGAGCTTGTGGCTTGTCGATTCCAATAACGCGGCATGCGGAAGGGCAGCGGCCAGTTGCTCGAAAAGCGAGGCCGCATCACCTGGCGCCTCGTAGCTCTGGCGGAATTCCAGGACGCTGGGAGCCGTGTTGGGGCCTGCGCACCGCTGGCGTATTCCGGCGGGCAGGTATGGGCAGGCCAGTGCCCAGATTTGCATGGGATCGCGGTCGCTGGCGGCGTCCATCACCAGGTCGGCCGCGTGGTGCGGGTTATGGGCCTTCAGGTACCGATCTTCCTGCTCGGCCCACATGTCCCAGTACGGGCGGTAGGTCTCGCCGTCGCGGGCCAGCGCCCGGTCGCGGCGGCAGTTTTCCGGGGCCTCAAGCCAGATTCCGAGGTCGAGGTACTTCCGGGCTGCGCCATGGAGCGCGCCGACGCCTTCAACGACAACGATCTCGGCAGACGAGAAGTTGCTGGATTGGCCGAGGGTACTTGATTCCCAATCCCAGGTGGGGTATGCAGCGGTGAGCCCTGCTGCCAGCTGCGGCAGGATCCGTTCATACAGCTCGAAGGAACTGTGCAGTCCATCCCAACCGTGGTAGAGGTCTTCAAGGCGCAAAATAGCTACGGAGGCGGTGGCTTCCAAGTATTCCGCTAGGTCTGTTGCAAAGGTGCTTTTGCCGGATCCGGAACGCCCGTCAATGGCAATAAGTGTTGGTCTAGCGGTTTCCACGAGAGGTGATATTACTCCGCACGTAATCTACAAGGGCAGGCAGGGAAGCAGAAATGAGTTTCCAGGTCTCGCGGAAATCTCCCGCGTCACCGTACCAAGGGTCGTAAATGCCCTGCTGGTCGTGCGGGGAGCTCGCGGTTCCCGGATCGAAGGAACGGAACATCCGCAGCTGCGGGCGTTCGCTCGGATCGATCTCGGCCAATTCGGGAACGAGATCCTCGAAGTGGTCGGTGTCCATTGCCAGGACAAGATCCATCTTGGCAATTTCGTCCGAGTCGATCTGGGCGGCAATGTGCTCAGCAGCATCAAGCCCATGGCTGCGCAGCGTACTGGCGGCCCGCTCATCGATGCGCTTGCCGACTTCGCCATCGGTGATGGCTCGCGAAATGACCTCCACCTGCGAGACCTCGGCGTCCTTGAGCGCATTCTTGAGCATGTACTCGGCCATGGGGGAACGGCAGATATTTCCCGTGCACACGATCATTATCCGGAACATGGCATCAGTCTATGGGCACAAGGCGATTCGATCGATAGCTACGCGCCCGTTTCCCGGCAACAAAACGGCAACGATTCGGTGCGCAGGGCCATGAATGGGTTACGACTAGGGGTTCAAGACGGCTTTGGGGGAGAAAAAATTAGTGGATCAGCAACAGCAGCGCGGCGACCAGGATGAATAGGATGCCGAAGAGGATGTTCAGCAGCTTGGCACCCCGGTAGGTGGCGGTGAAGCGCTGGAAGGTACGGGCGGTGCCGGCAAAGAAGAAGAACATCACCAGGATGTCCACCACGACGACCGTGCCGATGAAGATGGCGTATTGGGCCAGGAGCGGCTGGTCGGCGCGGATGAACTGCGGGGTGAAAGCCAGGAAGAAAACTATGGCCTTGGGGTTGAGCAGGTTGACCAGGATGCCGCGGTTGAGCATGGCCCAAGGGGTCAGCTTGTGCCCGCTGCTGGATCCGTCGGAGGCGACTTCCGGTTTGGAGAGCAGCATCCGGATGCCCAGGTACACCAGATAGGCAGCTCCGGCGTAGCGGATGATGGCGAAGAGCAACGGCGAGCTGGCCACGAGCAGCCCGACTCCGGCTGCGACGATGACCACATGGATCAGCAGGGCGATCTGCTGCCCGAGCACGCCCCAGATGGAAGCGCCCCAGCCCTGCCTCAAGGAATTGCTCATGGTATTGATCGCACCGGCACCGGGGGTGAAGCTGATGACGATGCAGGCGCTGAGAAGGGAAAGCCAGAGTGAAAGGGTCACTGCTTAATGCTAGGTTGCCGGGATGCTGCGGGCTGATTCGTTGCGCGCTGTTACGGCTTCTTCGCGAGCACTGTCCACTCCGGCAACCGCTTCGGCCATGAAACGGGCTATGACCTGCAGCTGCTGTTCGTCGTAGTGGCTGATCACTTCGCGCATTTTGATGCCCAGCGGCATGAACATTTCCCTGCCCTTGCCTCGTGCTTTGGCGGTCATGGCAATGCGGATGACACGGCGGTCCGCATCCGAGCGCTGGCGCTCGATCATGCCCAGTTTTTCAAGGCGGTCGAGCATGGCGGTGGTAGCTGGGGAGCTCAGCTGCAGTTCGCGGCTCAGGTCGCGGGGAGAAGGCAGCTGGCCGCGTTGCTCGTGCTTCATGATGATCGACAGCGCATTCATGTCCGTGCGATGGGTTCCGTACAGTGCTCCGGTGGACTCAACGTACCGGTCTGAGGCCTGGCCGAATTCCTGCAGGAGCATGACCAAGCGGTGCTGTTCTCTGGCGCTCATAAGCGCAATCCTAGTCTGAAAAATTCAATAGCCCAGGAAGTATTTCGATAATGGAAATACATCTTGTAGTATTGCGTTCGGGATCGCTGGTCGATCCACCGGCAGCAAATACGAGTGAGGACGGATCAGTGGCGCATCTAGCGAAAACCGGCCAGGCACCGGGCAAGAAGCGAATGAACAAGAAGAACGTCGGCATCAGGGCGGGAATCTATGCCCTGCTGATCGTCCTGTGGCTGGGTGTCGCCGGAATTGGCGGCCCGACCTTCGGCAAGCTTTCAGAGGTCCAGACCAATGACCAGACCTCATTCCTCCCGGCTACCGCGGAGGCAACCGAGGCCCTGGAATGGCAGAACAAATTCCGCTCCACCGATGCAATTCCAGCGGTCGTGCTGCTCACCAGCGATGCCGGGGTCAGCCGGGAAAGCGCCGCGCTGGTGGGCGAAGCGCTCAACGGCTTCACACATCTTGACGGCCAGATCACCGGCCCCTTCCTCTCCGAGGACGGCAAGGCCGCTGAATTCATTGTTCCGGTCTCCGGCGAGGTGAAGGCCAACGAGGGAGTCGACGAACTGCGTTCGCTCCTGGCCGCCGAGAAGCCCGAGGGCGCCAGCGCCTATGTCACCGGCCCGGCCGGCTTCAGCGCCGACCTGGTCGAAGCCTTCGGGGGCATTGACGGAGTGCTGCTGGGCGTGGCGCTGGCCGCCGTGCTGGTGATCCTGCTGCTGGTCTACCGCTCGCTCCTGCTTCCGTTCACGGTGCTGCTGACCTCGGTGGTGGCGCTCTGCGCGGCAATCGTCGCGGTGTACTTCATGGCATCCGAAGGATGGATCCGCCTGGACGGCCAGGCCCAGGGCATCTTGTCGATCCTGGTCATCGGCGCGGCGACGGACTACTCCCTGCTCTTCGTGGCACGGCACAAGGAAGCCCTCGTTGCAGGTGAGGACAAGTGGCGGGCTGTGGCATCCGCGTGGAAGGGTTCGGTGGAACCGATTGCCGCTTCGGGCGGCACCGTGACGGTGGGCCTGCTGTGCCTGCTGTTCTCGGATCTGAACTCGAACAAGGCGCTGGGCCCCATCGGCGCCTCGGGCATCATCTTCTCGATCATCGCCGCATTGACATTCCTGCCGGCGGTGCTTGGCCTGCTGGGCCGGGCCGCCTACTGGCCATTCCCGCCCAAGCCGGCGGCCGCGGATGCCCAGGGCCAGCAGAAAGAAGGCCTGTGGGGCCGCATTGCGCGTTTTGTCGCCAATCATCCGCGCCCGATCTGGATCATTACTGCGCTGGTGCTGGCCGTCGGAGCGCTGGGCATGACCCAGCTCAAGGCCCATGGCGTGCCGCAGAGCGAGCTGGTGGTGGGCGCTTCCGAAGCGCGAGATGGCCAGATCGCCCTGGGCGAGCACTTCCCTGGCGGATCGGGCTCCCCGGCCACGGTGATCATCGATGAAGCTGAAGCACAGACTGCCCTGGAAAAGGCCCTCGATGTCACCGGCGTGGATTCGGCCTACCTGCAGGCCGAAGACGGGGGACCGGCGATGGCCGCCCGAGGAGCCGAGCCGTACAGCGTCGAAGGCCGCAACCTGATATCGGTGACCCTGTCCGATGCGGCGGACTCGGATGCCGCCAAGCAAACCGTAGTCGAGCTGCGCGAGCAGATGCACGCGCTCGATGCCAACGCCCTGGTCGGCGGCACCACTGCGACCCAGCTCGATACCAACGAGACGGCGATTGCCGACCTGTTCAAGATCATTCCGATTACGCTCCTGGCCATCTTGCTGATCCTGATGCTGCTGCTGCGCTCCATTCTGGCGCCGGTGCTGCTGATCCTGACCACTGTGCTTTCCTACGGCACCGCCATGGGCGTCAGCGCGCTGGTCTTCAATAACGTCTTCGGGTACGTGGGCGCAGATCCGTCCGTGCCGCTGTTCGGCTTCGTCTTCCTCGTGGCGCTGGGCGTGGACTACAACATCTTCTTGATGACCCGTGTGCGCGAGGAATCCTTGAAACGCGGCACCCGCGAGGGCATGCGCGTGGGCTTGAAGGTCACCGGCGGCGTGATTACCTCCGCCGGCGTGGTGCTTGCCGCGACCTTTGCCGCATTGGGTGTTGTGCCGATCATGTTCCTGGGCCAGCTGGGCTTCATCGTGGCCTTCGGCGTGCTGCTCGATACCTTTGTGGTCCGCAGCCTGCTGGTTCCCGCGCTGGTTGAGGAAATTGGATCAAAGGTCTGGTGGCCCTCGAAATTGGCGAAGAAGAAGTTCGAATTGAACTAGCAAGAAGTTCGCAGAATCCGGGAGTGCAAGTGGTGAACATCTCCCGGCATAGCAGTGCAAATCGGGGCCGCTCACAGACGTGCCCCGCTTGAGCACTGTAGTATGGATCTTTGTGCGTCACCGGAAAATTCTGTGGCGTATGCGTCGACAGTTTAGATTTCCCCTCCAGTAGATCGCCCGGACAACCTCCGCCGGTTCACTTTTGGTAGCAGGCCTTGGCCTTGCACGTTGCGGACTTCCTCCTGGCTCGGCGAAACCCAACGCCTGCATCAGGCGTGCGAATCAGAGAGAAAGTTTGAATATGTCCGTAACTTTTAGCGCCCTCGGTGTGCCCGAATACCTTGCCAAGGTCCTTGCCGACAGCGGAATCGAATCCGCCTTCCCGATCCAGGAAGCGACCCTGCCTTCGACTCTCGCCGGCGGCGACGTCCTGGGCCGCGGCCAGACCGGTTCCGGCAAGACCCTGGCTTTCTCGCTTCCACTGGTAGCGCGTTTGGCAGATCGCCCGCAGCGCCGCAAGGCTCGTTTCCCCCGTGCGCTGATCATGGCTCCAACCCGCGAACTGGCAACCCAGATCGCCAAGACCGTTGAGCCATTGGCGAAGGCTGCCGGCCTGCGCACCACCGTGATCTACGGTGGCGTGGCCCAGAGCCGCCAGGAAAAGGCCATGAACGAGGGCGTTGACATCGTCATCGCCTGCCCAGGCCGCCTCGATGACTTGATCAAGCAGAAGATCGTCGACCTGTCCCAGCTGGAAATCTCCGTGCTGGACGAGGCCGACCACATGGCAGACATGGGCTTCTTGCCTGTAGTACGCCGCATCATGGACCGCATGCCAACCGGCATCCAGCACATGCTGTTCTCCGCCACCTTGGATAACGGCGTGGACAAGGTAGTCAAGCGCTACCTGAGCCACCCGACCATTCACTCGGTGGATGCGCCCGAGGCCGCTGTGAACACCATGGAGCACCACGTCTTCGTCATCGGCAACGATGATAAGAAGGACCTGATCCGCGTCCTGGCTCAGGGCACTGCCCGCCGCATCATGTTCATGCGCACCAAGCACCACGCCAAGAAGATGGCGCTGACCCTGTCCAAGGCTGGCATTCCAGCAGTGGACCTGCACGGCAACCTGTCGCAGAATGCCCGTGACCGCAACCTTGCTGCTTTCGCTTCAGGCGAGGCGAAGGTGCTTGTCGCTACCGACGTTGCCGCTCGTGGCGTGCACGTTGATGGTGTGGAACTCGTGGTTCACATTGATCCACCTGCGGAGCACAAGGCTTACACCCACCGTTCGGGCCGTACCGCACG
Source organism: Glutamicibacter nicotianae (assembly GCF_006539525.1). Taxonomy (GTDB): domain Bacteria; phylum Actinomycetota; class Actinomycetes; order Actinomycetales; family Micrococcaceae; genus Glutamicibacter; species Glutamicibacter nicotianae. The sequence goes on from NZ_BJNE01000013.1 coordinate 41,688, forward strand.
TGCCGGTTCGGATGGAACCGTCGTGACTATCTGCACCCCTGACCAGCAGGGCGACGTTGCTTCCTTGCTGAAGCAGGCCGGCCTGAAGGTACCTTTTGAAAAGGTCAGCCTGGACTCGCCAGTTGTTGCCAAAGTAGTCGGCGAAGTTGCTGAACATGTCCCTTATGTCGCACCAGCACAACAGAAGCGTAACCCAGCGAAGAAGAAGCCTGCTGGCGAATCTTCGAACGCACGCGGTGGCCGCGGTGGTGGACGAAATGCCCGTGGCGGCAAGCCTGCCGGTGAGGCACAGGGTCGCGGGGGAGACCGTCGTCGTTCAGATCGTTCCGGTGCATCAAATCAGTCGGAGCGTCCAGCACGTGAATCACGCGGTGCTAACGCTGAGCGTCCTTCACGTGGTGCCTACACCGAGCGTCCCTCACGTGGTGCGCGCGGTGCTAACGCGGACCGTCCAACAAACTCCTCGCGCTCAGCACGATCCGGTGGTCGCAATGCTGCAGGTGCCGCAGGTGGCCGCTCACGTGGACCACGCCGTGCATCAAGCCCTGCTACCGGCGGGCGCTAAGAACTAGTACCCAAAAGAAGCTCCAGACAGCCAAAAGCTGTCTGGGGCTTCTTTTTGGTGGTGGGGTTGCGAGCGGATCGGAAAATGAGAATCGGGACTTTTACACCAGATTGTGCAAGCGTTTCCTATGTAATAAGTTGGAAAATTACTGAAAATTTTGATGTTTTACCTGCATCCGAGTGTAAATGTTGGAAACGCTTGCACTTGATGGAATTCGCTCAGTAGTGTGGGCTGAATCACTGGCAAGCCACCTAGTGTGGCCTGCCGCTCGCACCTTCGAATTCAATGGAGCATTTCATGAACAGCCGAAACGCTGCTTCCTCCGTGCGCAGTCAGTCACTGCCACCAGGCCTTCATAAACGTGGTTGGCGTCGTTGGGTCACCGCCTTGGCCGCGACCCCGATGCTGGCGCTCGCACCCATGGCGCCACTGGCTAGTATTCCTGCCGCGGCAGATGAAACTTCTGTGACTCTGGCCGGTTCTTTTCAGTCGTTGTTGGGATGTTCCGCTGACTGGATGGCTGACTGTGAAGCTACCAGTCTGCAATCCACGGACCAGGAAGGGCAATACAGCCTGGAAGTGGAAGTTCCGGCGGGGAACTATGAATACAAAGTAGCGTTGAACAAAAGCTTTGACACGTCTTATGGACTCGACGGGGGCGAAGAGAACATTCCCCTAGCACTGAGCGCGGATAGCCGATTGCGCTTCACCTTTGATACGGCTACGGGGCTGACGCAGGTTGTACCACTGGACCTTCGCGGAGAATATTCCGATACTGACGCCGATTTGGTCTCTGCGCCGGTCAGGCAAGCCGGCTCTGGTGAGCAGTTTTATTTCGTTATGACAGACCGCTTTGCCAATGGGTCAACGGCTAACGACACCGGCGGTTTGGAAGGCGATCGGCTAACCACCGGGTTTGATCCGACGAACAAAGGATTCTATGAAGGCGGTGACATCGCAGGCCTACGCTCCAAGCTTGACTACATTCAAGGCCTTGGCACCAGCGCCATCTGGCTCACACCCAGTTTTAAGAACATGCCGGTTCAGGGTAGTGGTGATGATGCCAGCGCCGGATACCACGGCTATTGGGTCACCGATTTCACTCAGATCGACCCACATCTAGGCACCAACGAAGAACTCTCCGAACTGATCGATGACGCCCACAAACGTGGCATCAAGGTGTATTTCGACATTATCGTGAACCACACCGCAGATCTCATCGATAATAAGGAAAAGAAGTATTCCTACGTTGAGCAATCTTCCGTTCCTTATAAGGATGCTCAGGGCCAAGCCTTTGACCCGGCGGACTACGCAGGCAGTGATACCTTCCCAGAGCTAGATGCTTCCAGTTCCTTCCCCTATACCCCGGTTGTTTCTGATCAAGTCAAGAAGGTTCCCGACTGGCTCAATGATCCAACGCTCTATCACAACCGCGGGGACTCAACATGGGAAGGCGAGTCGGTCACCTACGGCGATTTTCAAGGTCTTGATGACCTCATGACCGAAAATCCTAAGGTCGTCAACGGTTTCGCAGAGGTCTACAAAAACTGGGTGGACTTGGGAATTGATGGCTTCCGCATAGACACCGCAAAACATGTGAATTTCGAATTCTGGGAACAATGGACCAAACAAGTTCAGGACTATGCACGAGCCCAGGGTAAAGACGACTTCTTCATGTTTGGCGAAGTTTATGATGCCGATGCAAAAAAGCTATCGCCCTACGTGCGTAAGACGGAAATGAATTCCGTCCTTGATTTCACGTTCCAATCTGCGGCTGCCGGTTTCGCGGGAGGAAATTCAGCCAAAACGCTAAGCACGCTGTTCTCGGCGGATGACTACTACACCACGGCAAACACCTCAGCTGATGCCTTACCAACCTTCCTCGGTAATCACGATATGGGACGCATTGGGTACTTCCTGAACAACAGCAATCAGAAACTCAAACGTGTTGAACTGGCCCATGAACTGATGTTCCTGACCCGTGGCCAGCCGGTGGTTTACTACGGTGACGAACAAGGATTTGCCGGCACCGGTGGAGACAAGGATTCTCGCCAATCACTGTTCGCTTCTCAAGTCTCGGACTATCAGAACCAAGAATTGATTACTGGAGAAAAGCTCGGAAACCAAGATCGTTATGACAGTGATTCTCCGCTGTATCAGCACATCGCGGCCCTCTCTAAACTTCGCGGATCAAACAAAGCGCTGAAGGGAGGGGCGCAAGTAGAGCTATACGCCCAAGATTCCAAGGGAGTTTATGCTTTCTCGCGTGTGGACCGTGACGAGAAAACCGAATATTTGGTGGCCCTGAACAATTCGGAAGAATCCGCTGATATTGAGTTGTCGACTCTGACCTCCGACGCAAGTTACTCAGCGCTCTATGGCGCGGAAGGCAAACTCAGCAGTGCTGCGGACGCTAAACTCAACGTGACGGTGCCAGCGCTATCTGCGGTGGTTTATAAAGCTGACAAAGACGTAGACAGTGCTGCCTTCACACCTGAGATTTCCGCTCCAAAATCTGGGGCAGGGCTCAGCGGCGTATCACCCGTATCCGTGGATCTAGGCGAACAGGCGTGGTCTGAGACAAGCATGTCGTGGCGTGAAGTAGGCACCGAGAAGTGGCACCTACTGGGCGTGGCAGAAGGCCACACCCCACGAGTCTTCCACGACGTTTCATCGCTACCACAAGGCACCTTGGTGGAATATCGTGCGGTGAGTACCAATGCCGCAGGTGAACACAGCGCCGCTTCCACTTATGCTTCCGTGGGCAACGATGTATCCGGGTTCGCGAAGGAAAAACCGGTTGAATCGGACATCTCCATGGTCACCGTGCCAGGAAGCCATAACATCGAAATGGGTTGTGTCACGGACTGGGATCCGGCCTGCGAGGCCGCCAAACTTACTGAACAGCCTGGCGGGGTCTACTCTGGTGAATTCGAAGTCCCGGCAGGGGACTATGAATACAAGGTAGCCATCAACGGATCATGGGATCTGAACTACGGCGTTGGTGGCGTTGCCGGTGGTGACAACCTCAAATATTCTCACGAAGGCGGGTCCGTCAAGTTCTTCTTCGATCCACGCAATAACATCGTACAAAGTGATCAACAAGGTCCCATGATCACCTTGCCGGGAAGTTTTCAAGATGAGTTGGGCTGTGCTTCCGACTGGGATCCAACCTGTTTGGCAACTTTGATGGCTGACCCAGATGCTGACGGTACCTACGAATTCACTACGGAGAAAATTCCGGCCGGCACCTACGAGTTTAAGGTGTCGCATAACTTCGGGTGGGAGGAAAATTATGGCGTTGACGGTGCTGCCGGAGGTGCTAACTACAGTCTCTCGGTGACCGCGGGGAAGCCGGTGAACTTCAGCTATGACTCGAAGACTCACCTGCTGCAGATTGGTTCTGACACCCAAACAGTCGACGGCGTTGGTCAAATGAAAGCGCAGTGGATTTCTGCAGATACGATTGCTATTCCCCGTGATCTGGGTAGTGGCGAAAGCTATGCCCTCTACGCTGCCAAGGACGCCGGCTTGAAATTGGAGGGAAACGAGATCTCCGGTGCGAAGCCACTTGAGCTCAAAGAAGTTATTGGCGGGTTGAGTGCAGAGCAACGTAAGAAGTTCCCGCATCTTGCTGACTACCGTGCTTTGCGTATTGACCTTAAACGCGAGGACGTAGCCTCTGCATTGCGCTCACAAATGGCCTTGGCACGATTCGACGGTGAAGGAGATTCCAAGAAACTCACCGCCTTCACCGGAGTCCAGAGTGCTGGTGTTATCGATGATCTCTATGCCAAGGCGCTTGAAGATGTAGAACTCGGCGTGAGTTTCACCGGGAAACGCCCTACTTTCAGGCTCTGGGCACCCACGGCCCAAAACGCAACACTGCTGATTACTGACAAGAAGGAGAAGACCACACGATACGCTGCTAGCTATTCGGAGGACAGCGGTGTGTGGACGGTCAAGGGCAAGCCTCAGATGGCTGAGGCGAAGTACCGGTGGGAAGTCCAAGTCTTTGTCCCGGAAACCGGCAAGATTGAAACGAACATCGTGACGGATCCTTACTCGGTAGCACTCACGACTAATTCCACCCACTCGGTGGCTGTGAGCTTGGAGGATCCTCACCACCAGCCAAAACAGTGGCGTAAGGCCAAAGCCAAAAACGTCGAAAAGGACGTGGACCGCAGCATCTATGAACTGCAGATCCGTGACTTCTCAATTTCAGATGCTTCGGTGCCCGAGAACCAGCGGGGCCGCTACGGAGCGTTTGGAGCCAACGGAGCCGGAAGCAAGCAGCTCAAACAGCTCTCCGAGGCTGGCCTGACTACCGTTCACCTGCTGCCAAGTTTTGATATCGCCACCATTGAGGAGGAACAGTCTCAACGTGTTGAGACGGACTGTGATCTGAAGTCGCTGCCGGCAGCCTCGAGCAAACAACAAGAGTGCGTTACCGCTCATGGTGATGAGGACGGATTCAACTGGGGCTATGATCCCTTCCATTTCATGGCTCCGGAAGGTTCATACGCAACGAACCCTGAAGGCGCTAATCGGGTGGAAGAATTCCGCTCAATGGTCGGTTCTTTGCACAGCATGGGGCTAGAAGTAGTGCTTGATCAGGTGTTCAACCACACGGCAGCCTCAGGTCAAGCCGATCGCAGTGTGCTCGATAAGATCGTGCCTGCTTACTACCACCGACTTGATGCCACCGGGAAAGTCGAAACTTCGACCTGCTGCCAGAACCTAGCTACGGAACACGCTGCGGCGCAGAAACTGATGGTTGATGCCGTGGTGGTGTGGGCCAGGGACTATAAGGTTGATGGATTCCGTTTTGACCTCATGGGCCACCACTCGCGAGAGACTATGGAAGCGGTACGCAGCGCATTAGATGAACTGAAACCGGGACGTGACGGAGTGGATGGCAAGTCCATTTACCTCTACGGTGAAGGATGGAACTTTGGGGAAGTGGCGGACAATGCTCGCTTCTATCAAGCGACTCAAGGGCAATTGAACGGTACCGGCATAGGGACCTTTAATGACCGACTGCGCGATGCCGTTCATGGTGGCAGTCCTGTTGATTCATCCTCAACATTCCGTCAGGGCTTTGGTACTGGCTTGGGCACGGATCCCAACGGCAATAAGGTCAATGGGAGCACCGAGGAAGCATTGAAAGACCTCGGCCACGAAACAGACCTGGTGAAGCTCGGCTTGGCTGGCAACCTGGAAGGGTTCGAGTTCCTCACTTCGGATGGCAGCGTGCACCGTGGTGATGAGTTGAATTACCGCGGAGCGAAAGCGGGCTATGCCTCGCAGCCGGGGGAAGTGATCAACTATGTTGACGCGCACGATAACGAAACGCTCTACGACCTCACTGTGCTCAAGTTGCCACGAGATACTTCCATGGAAGATCGAGTGCGAATGAATACCCTCTCGCAGGCAACCGTGATGTATTCACAAGCTGTTCCGTTCTGGCATGCCGGAACCGAGTTATTGCGTTCAAAGTCTTTGGACCGAAATTCCTATAACTCGGGGGACTGGTTTAACCGCATCGACTTCTCCGGCGTGGAGAACACTTTTGGTTCCGGGCTTCCACCCAAGGCGGACAACGGTGAGAAGTGGGATCTGATGGCTCCACTATTAGAAGACCCTGCGCTCAAGCCGGATGCAAAGGCCATGGCTGCTGCTGAAGGCGCTGCTCTGGACTTGCTGCGGACTCGTAAAGAGGTAGGTCTCTTGCGTTTGGGCTCAGCTGATCTCATCGAGCAAAAGGTGAGCTTCCCGCTGGGTGGGTCCGAAGCCGAACCAGGAATTATCGTGATGCGTATCGACGATACCGTGGGCAAGGATGTCGATCGCAAGCATGATGGGGCCTTGGTGCTCTTCAACGCCTCGCCGAAAGATAGCACGCAGACCCTTGAGGAATTAGTAGGTCACGACTACTCGCTTGCCAAGTCTCTTACGAAAGGCAGTGATGACCGGGTGAAGTCAACTTCGTTCGACAGTGCCACCGGTGAGCTGACTATTCCGGCGCGCACCGCGGCAGTCCTAGTGGAACCTCAGGGCTCGGCTAAGTAGTAGAACGGAGCATTCCTACTGGACCATCTGTAGGGATTATTCGCAGGACCATTGTTGGTAGATGAACCGATCTAGCCAGTGTGGCAATCGAGTTTTTCATTGCCAAAGCGTCCACGCTGACAGCGAACAACCCGCTCTCGTCATCACGAGAGCGGGTTGTTCCATTGTGTCTGTAAATCAGTTTTGAGGGTCTTTGCGACGCCCAAAGACAATGTAGGAAATGCTTCCTAGTACGTTGTGGCAACTGACCACGGCCCACAGTGGTTTTGGCCCTCTCGCCAGCTGAACGGGGCGTCGACGAAGATCGCGCAAGGCTGCAAACATCAAAGTCAGTTCAATAATTCCAGCGGCGACTACAGCAATTTGAGTTCGGCGATCCAGATCCCGGGAGGACCGTTTTTTCGGTAGGTTGTGGCGCTGGGAGCGCAGGGTGGATTGTCCTTGAATGCCTTGGGGGTCCTGTGTCTGAAAATTATTTTTCGGCATGGGAATCATTCTTGCCCTTTGTCCGTTGAAGAAGACAGAACGCAAAGTTGAGTGAGTTTGGCTCAAGTTAATTTGACAGTCGAAAGCGGCTGAGTAAACTTGAGTCCAGAACGCTCAATGGGGTAAATCCTCAGCGTTAGTACTTTCAACCAAGGCAAAGGAGAGCCATTATGTCGCGTGCCGTAGGCATTGACCTGGGAACCACCAACTCGGTCGTATCCGTGCTCGAAGGTGGTGAGCCAACCGTTATCGCAAACGCGGAAGGCAACCGCACTACCCCGTCCATCGTTGCTTTCTCGAAGAGCGGCGAAGTCCTGGTTGGCGATATCGCCAAGCGCCAGGCAGTAAACAACATTGACCGCACCATCGCTTCGGTCAAGCGCCACATGGGTACCGACTGGAGCATCGAGGTCGACGAGAAGAAGTACACCGCACAGGAAATCTCGGCTCGTACCCTGATGAAGCTGAAGAACGACGCTGAGTCGTACTTGGGCGAAAAGGTCACCGACGCTGTGATCACCGTTCCTGCATACTTCAACGACGCAGAGCGCCAGGCCACGAAGGAAGCCGGCGAGATTGCCGGCCTGAACGTCCTGCGCATCGTCAACGAGCCAACCGCTGCCGCACTGGCCTACGGCCTGGAAAAGGGCAACGAGGACGAGCTCATCCTGGTCTTCGACCTCGGTGGCGGCACCTTCGACGTGTCCCTGCTGGAAGTCGGCAAGGACGACGACGGCTTCTCCACCATCCAGGTCCGCGCAACCGCAGGCGACAACCGCCTGGGCGGCGACGACTGGGACCAGCGCGTTGTCGACTGGCTGCTGGCCCAGGCCAAGGCCAAGGGTGCAGACCTGTCCAAGGACAAGATCGCCCTGCAGCGCCTGAAGGAAGCTGCTGAGCAGGCCAAGAAGGAACTGTCCTCGGCTACCAGCACCAACATCTCGCTGCAGTACCTCTCGGTCACCCCAGAGGGCCCAGTGCACCTGGACGAGCACCTCTCGCGTGCCAAGTTCCAGGACCTGACCAAGGACCTGCTGGAGCGCACCCGCAAGCCATTCAATGACGTCATCGCAGAAGCAGGCGTCAAGGTTTCGGACATCGCCCACGTGATCCTGGTTGGCGGTTCCACCCGTATGCCAGCCGTTGCCGAATTGGTCAAGGACCTGGCCGGCAAGGAAGCCAACAAGGGCGTGAACCCTGACGAGGTTGTCGCCGTGGGCGCAGCCCTGCAAGCCGGCGTGCTGAAGGGCGAGCGCAAGGACGTTCTGCTCATCGATGTCACCCCACTGTCCCTGGGCATCGAGACCAAGGGCGGCGTGATGACCAAGCTGATCGAGCGCAACACCGCCATCCCGACCAAGCGTTCGGAAACCTTCACCACCGCTGAAGACAACCAGCCTTCGGTTTCCATCCAGGTCTTCCAGGGCGAGCGCGAGTTCACCCGTGACAACAAGGCTCTGGGTACCTTCGAGCTGACCGGTATCGCACCAGCTCCTCGCGGCATCCCACAGGTCGAGGTCACCTTCGACATCGACGCCAACGGTATCGTGCACGTATCCGCTAAGGACAAGGGCACCGGCACCGAGCAGTCGATGACCATCACTGGTGGCTCCTCGCTGTCCAAGGAAGACATCGAGCGCATGGTTCAGGAAGCTGAAGCACACGCCGAAGAGGACAAGGCACGCCGCGAAGCTGCTGAGACCCGCAATGCTGCCGAGCAGGCAGCCTACTCGGTGGACAAGCTGATCAAGGACAACGAAGACAAGCTGCCAGAAGAGGTCAAGACCGAGGTTCAGGCCGACGTTGACGCACTGAAGGCTGCTCTTGAGAAGCAGGACAACGACGACGAAGTCAAGGACGCGTTCGAGAAGCTGCAGGCTTCGCAGACCAAGCTGGGCGAGGCAATCTACGCCAACGCCCAGGCTGAGGGAGCTGCTACTGGCGAAGGCGAGCAGGCACCTAACGCTGATGAAGACATCGTCGACGCCGAGGTCATCGACGAAGACGAAGCCGACAAGAAGTAGGGAGTTTAGGAATATGTCCGAGGCAAAGGACCAGAACGAGAACTCCGGCCAGGAGCCGGAGAACCAGCCCGAGGCCGCTGACCAGCAGCCAACTGCTGACGCCCTGGGTCAGGCCGAGGCGATCCTGAACGAAGCTGCTGCTGGCGCTGAAGCCGATGCGGAGCAGCCGGAAGATGCCGGTGCGGTGGAAACCGAACTGCGCAACGACCTGCTGCGCCTGCAGGCTGAATACGTCAACTACCGCAAGCGTGTGGAACGTGACCGGGCAGTGGCGCGTGAAAACGCCGTCCAGTCCGTGCTCAACACTCTGCTTCCGGTGCTTGACGACATCGATGCGGCACGAGCCCACGGCGACCTCGCCGACGGCCCGTTCGCGTCGATCGCCAACAAGCTGGATGGCATTCTGGCTCAGCATGGCCTGGAACGCATCAACGAGGCCGGCGTGGAATTCGACCCGAACATCCACGAAGCCCTGCTTCGCCAGGCTGTTCCGGAGATTCCAGCCGACCACGTGGGACAGGTGCTGCGCACCGGTTACCGCAAGGGAACCATCATCCTGCGCGCAGCCCAGGTGCTGGTAGCCACCGGCGAATAGCCACGAATAGCACAATCGATACTGCCCACTGCCGAGTCCTCGTCAGTGGGCAGTGTCGAATTGGCACTGAAAGGATGGGGCCCTGATGGCAAGTCAGGACTGGATCGAAAAAGACTTCTACGCCATTCTGGGCGTCTCCAAGGACGCCAGCGAGGCGGACATCAAGAAGGCGTACCGCAAGCTTGCACGCAAGTACCACCCGGATACCAACCAGGGGGACGCGGCCGCTGAAAAGAAATTCAAGGACATCTCCGAAGCCAACTCGGTGCTTTCGGATAAGGAAGAACGCGAGCAGTACGACGCGATCCGCGCCATGGGCGGCGGAGCGCGGTTCTCTGCGGGCGGCGGACCGGGTGGCCCAGGCGGGCAGGCCGGCTTCGAGGACATCTTCTCCAACCTTTTCGGAGGTGGCGGAGGCGGCGCTCGCGGTCGTGGCGGACAGCCGGACTTCTCCGACCTGTTCGGAGGCGGCGGCGGTTTTGGCGGCGGCTTCGGCCAAAGCGCACCGCCGCGCAAGGGTGCCGACCGCACGGCCAGCACCACGATCTCCTTCTCCGGATCGATCAAGGGAACCACCATTGGCCTGCGCGAACAGAACGGCGAGGTCATCGACGTGCGCATCCCGGCGGGAATCAAGGACGGGCAGTCGGTGCGCGTGCGTGGCAAGGGCCAGCCAGGAGCTGCCGGCAACGGCGACCTGCTGGTCAAGGTCAAGGTCAGCGAGCACCCGTTCTTCAAGCGCGAAGAGAACAACATCCGCATCCACGTGCCGGTGACCTTCGATGAAGCGGTGCTTGGAGCAAAGATCCACGTACCGACCCTGGACGGGGAATCCGTTGCGGTGAAGGTGCCTGCCGGATCCAACTCCGGACGCACCTTGCGCTTGAAAGGCCGCGGGGTGAAGACGTCCAAGGCCACCGGCGATCTGCTGATCGTCCTGGATGTCGCGATCCCGCAGAACCTCTCGGATGCAGCAAGGAAGGCCGTGGAGGACTTCGCTGCAGCCACGGAGGGCGAGGATCCACGAGCGGACTTGGCAGCCCACGCCAAGCTCTGAACCCAATAGCCTGTTTTCCCTGTCCTGGCATCGAACTGGCAGGGCGGGGAAGATAGACTCAAAGGCAAAAGGGCCAGTATCGTCGGTCCTTGCAGAAAGGTGGTAGAAGCAACGTGAACGGGGAGTACCTGCGACCTGTCTTCGTCATTTCCGTCGCCGCCCAGCTTGCAGACATGCATCCGCAGACGCTGCGCCAATACGACCGCATCGGCTTGGTTTCGCCCAGCCGGCAAAGCGGAAAGCAGCGCCGCTACTCGCAACGCGACGTCTCGCTGCTGCGCCAGGTGCAGTCATTGAGCAAGGAAGGCGTCTCGCTGGAAGGCATCAAGCGCATCCTGGATCTGCAAGATCAAGTCGCGTATCTGCAAACCGAAGTCAATGGGCTTCGCCAAGAACTGTCAGCCGTTCGCCAGGGCCAATCGCGCATCTTCGCCGCGGGCACCGCTGGAGGCGACATCGTTTCGCTGTCCCGGGGCATGCGTCCGGAACGACGTGAACCGACCGTGTCGCTCTTCCCGGTACGCCGCGCCATCGGCCGCTAGATCCGTCCGTGCCTCGCCAGGCGCGCTTCCAACTGGGTGCGCACGGCAGGCCACTCGTGCGGGAGGATCGAGAAGACTACGGTGTCTCGAAGCGTGCCGGTCTTCGGATCATATTTGTGATTGCGCAGCACGCCATCCTGTTTGGCGCCAAGCCGTGCAATTGCTGCGCGTGACGCAGTGTTGTGCCAGTGCGTGCAGAAAGCCACTGAATAGCAATCCAACTCCTCGAAAGCGCGGCGCAGCAGCATGAACTTGGCCGCCGGATTGATCCCGGTGCCTTGGGCGGGCACGGCCAAGAATGTCGAGCCGATTTCCACGCGATGGTTGGCCACGTCGATATTCAGGTAGCTCGTAGCCCCCACCGCTTGGCCGGTGGACAGGTCGATGATGGCGAACGGAGCCATCGCTCCAGTTTCCTGCAACGCCAGACGGCGCTCGATATCCGCCTGCATGGATTCGGCCGATGGGGTGGTGGCAAACCATGCTTCATCCAGCTGGCCGTTGGCGGCGAGCTGGATCAGCTCCGGGGCATGGTCCAATGACAGTTGTTCCAGCCTCACCCCGGCATATTCCATGCTCGGGGCTTGGGAGCAGAACTGGTTCTGAGCAGAAAAGGAGGCCATGGAATCCATCCTAGGGATTCCATGGCCTCCTTGATGCATTTCGGCCGCTAGCCGATGCGCGTGTACGCCAAATCGAAGACCAGGCGTCCAGCCTTCAGCGCCTTGCCCTCGAAGCTGGTGAGGATTCGTCGCTCGAAACGCGGTGCCCAGCCGCCCTGGACGTCAATGAAGTCAGGCTCGGGGTCAAAGCCTTCCATGCCATCGCGGCGCACCTTGGTCAAGTTGCTCTCCTCGCCGGAGAGGTTTCCGGGATGCTGGTTCTCGAAATCAGGGTGGGCTTCGAGGACCTCGCGCATCTGCTCCGCATAGTTCGACCAGTCGGTGGCCAAGCGCAGGGTGCCCCCTGGCTTGAGCACGCGGGAGACCTTGTCCAGGAATGAGGCCTTGATCAGGCGGCGCTTGTGGTGCCTCGGCTTGTGCCACGGATCGGAGAAGAAGATCCAGATCTCGTCCGCGCTGTTCTCATCAAGCATGACGTCCAGCACCTCAGGGGCATTGGCCTGCACGGCGCGGACGTTGGTGATGCCGAAGGATTCGACCTTCAGCATCAACTGGGCCAGGCCTGGACGGTAGACCTCAACGGCGAGGTAGTTGCGCTCGGGATCGTCCTTGGCGGCGTTGGCGATGCATTCGCCCAGGCCGGTGCCGATCTCCACGATCAGCGGTGCCGTGCGGCCGAAGGCCTCGGCGGGATCGAGCTGGAAGTCGTCAGCAACCGAGGTGTCGGCAATCTTGCGGGGCGGCTCGATGACATACTGCTCGGCATTGCGCTCCCAGGCGCTGGCCCGGCGGCCCTGCAGGCGGTTGCCGCGACGCACGAAGGACACCGGCTCGGCACGGAAAAGGTCTGGGTTCCTGGGGGCAGAGCCATGGGGTGGACGCTGCTGCTCGCTCGATTCGCTCATGATGATCAATCCTAGCCGAGCAACCTGCATCGATGCGTGCCGAACGGTGGGGGATTGGACACCCCTAGGGGGAATTCGGGGTGATCCCCGATGGAGCATGAGAGGTAAAAGAAGGAGAATGTAGCCATGACTGATTTAGTGCGCGGTATTCTCAACATTATCTGGCTGCTGTTCGGCGGCCTGTGGCTGGCCCTGGGTTACGTGCTGGCAGGCATCATCTGCTGCGTGCTGATCGTGACCATTCCCTTCGGCATCGCCTCGTTCCGCATTGCCGGCTATGCGCTGTGGCCCTTCGGCCGCACCGTAGTCGACAACGGACCGGTCGGCGCGTTCTCCACCCTGGGCAACATCATCTGGATCATTTTTGCCGGCATCTGGATTGCCATCGGGCACGTGGTGACCGCGATCCCGATGTTCGTATCGATTATCGGCATCCCGCTGGGCATCGCCAACCTGAAGATGATCCCGGTGTCCCTGATGCCCTTGGGCAAGGTCATCGTGCCTTCGGACAATTACATCGGCAACGTTCGCCGCTAGGCAGCACCAAGGCGGCAATGGCTGCCAACTCCAATGAGTTGGCAGCCATTGCTCTAAGCCTGAATCGGATCAGCTCTTCAGGTACTCATCGTGCTGGCGGTGCGCCTCGGCGACCTCGACGCGGATCTTGTCCACGTCCTTGGCCTTGTCGCGGTATTTCTTCTCCATGGTCTTCACATACGCTTCTTCTTCCACCAGGGCGCGGTAGATGCGTTCGCGTTCGTTTGGATCCGAGGTGTAGCTCAGGTCGTTGTAGCTGCTCGCATGGCGGCGCAGGTTGCCAATGGCGGTTTGTGCCTTGCCAGCCTTGCTGAACAGCGAAGCGAGAATGGTCAGCACGAGGACGCCGATGATCACGCTCAGCGACAGCCCGGTGCTGATTTCGATGACCATCACGTGCTCGCCGTCATTGATGAATGGCAGGTTGTTCTCGTGCAGCGCGTGCAGGATCAGCTTCACGCCGATGAACGCCAGGATCGCTGCCAAGCCATAGGACAGGTAGATCAAGCGGTCCAGCAATCCATCAAGCAGGAAGTAGAGCTGGCGCAGGCCCATGAGCGAGAACGCGGTAGCAGTGAACACGATGTAGACGTTCTGGGTGAGTCCGAAGATCGCTGGGATGGAATCCAGGGCGAAGAGGATGTCGGTTCCGCCGATGGCCACCATGACCAGCAGCATCGGGGTCAGGACCTTCTTGCCGTCGATCTTGGTGAACAGCTTGTCGCCGTCGTACTTGTCGGTGGTGTGGAACAGCTTCTTGGCCAATCGGATGATGAAGTTGTTGGCCTCGTCGGATTCGTCGTCCTTCTTCAGCAGGTTGCCTGCGGTGAGCAGCAGGATCAGGCCGAACAGGTAGAAGACCCAAGCGAACTGGTTGATCAGCGCCGCGCCGACAAAGATGAACGCGGTGCGGGCGATCAGCGAGAAGACGATGCCGAAGAGCAGCACTTTCTGCTGGTCTTCGCGGGGGACCCTGAAACTGGCGATGATGATCAGGAAGACGAACAGGTTGTCGACGGACAGGGCCTTTTCGGTGATGTAGCCGGCGAAGTATTCGGCGCCCATGTCGATGCCGCCGAAGATGAGCACCAGCACACCGAATATGAGGGCCAAGCCGACGTAGATGCTGGACCAGATCGCTGCTTCACGCAGGGATGGAACGTGGGCCTTGCGGATGTGGAAGAAATAATCGAAGGCCAGTAGGGCGAGAACCACGACAATCGTGATGCCCCAAATCATAGGGGAAGCTCCCATAGGGATTCCTGCTTTCGTAAGTTGCGCGCGGACGCGTCCGAGTAAGTCTCTTCACCGACACTGTGGTTGGCCGTAAAACCCGGCAGGACCATGAAGTCCTGCGTATTGACGGATTCAACGATTGTGAATACTCCCTTACGTCCCTTAATCCTAACCCGAAGCGGTGCTCCTGGAAGAATTCTGGTTTACGGATGTCATGTTGATCTGTAATGTACTTCGTCTTTGCCCAGTTGGGTAGGCGTCATATGCAATTCGAAGGATGCGGTGGGCAAAGTGCTCGAGTGAATTCTTCGGCCCAGGTCTCGGGTCGCCTTGGAAATCCTCGCAGGACTCGGAGCGCTGGCAACAGCATGCGCGGTACCTGCCGATGATGCGTGGCCGGCTAATTCCGTGCGGACAGGATTTGCTCACGCAGGATATCGGCGTGCCCGCAATGCTGCGCCAATTCGCGCAGCATGTGCAGCTGGATCCAGCGCAGCGGCAACGACCCGCGCCGATTGCCGGAGAAAACGTGATCCCCGGTCTTGCCCTTCACTACTTCACGTGACAGTTCGATGGCCTGGGCATAGTCACGCCGAATGGATTCGATGGTGTCGGACGCGGACAAGTCGAAGGACTTGCTGGGCGACGACGCAATGCCCAGTTCGGCCCGGCTCTTGCCGGTGGCTGCTTCGCCAAACCAGACACGTTCGACGAAGATCGCATGTTTCACCAGCCCGAGCAACGTGGTCTTGGACTCAACCAGCTTCAACCGCGCTTCGTCTTCGTCCAGCCCGTCGAGGCTGGAAAGCAGCATCTGCCGGTGCTGATCGATGAATACCTGGACCATCTCATCGTGGGGCAGGGAAAAAATATCTTGGGAATCCGGGTTGCCCATGCCTCATCCTAAGACTGCAAATCGCGCTCCACAAGGGGTTTTGCCGTCGAGGCAAAGAGAAGAAAAATATCTCGAGAATCTTGCTCTAGCTGGAATACTAGGACTAGGAGTAGAGTTGAGTTAAGTACACTCAAGTTTATGGGTTCACTCCAATAGAGAAAGGATGCGCGTGGACACGAAACTCACCACTAAGAGCCAAGAAGCTCTCTCAGCTTCCGGGATGAACGCTTCAACCGCAGGCAATCCGCAGATTGAACCTGCGCACCTGCTGAAGGCATTGCTGGACCAGCGAGAGTCCGTCGCAGTGGCCTTGCTGAAGACTGCGGGGTTGGATGTCGACGCGCTTTCCGTCAAGGCGAGCGCTGTCATCAACGCGTTGCCCTCCAGCTCCGGTACTTCGGTTGCCCAAGCTCAGTACTCCCGGCAGTTGCTGCAGGTCGTGAGCAACGCCCAGGCGGCCGCCGCGGAAATGGGGGACACCTACGTCTCCACCGAGCACCTGCTCATCGCCCTGGCATCAGACCAGACCAAGGCGGGTGAAGCCCTGCGCGAATTCGGCGCCACCCGCGAACTGCTGGTGGGCACCTTGCCGACCATCCGCGGCGACCGCAAGGTCGATAACCCGGATCCTGAGGCAACCTTCCAGTCCCTGGAGAAGTTCGGCACCGACATGACCGCCCTGGCGCGCTCGGGCAAGCTGGATCCCGTCATCGGCCGCGACCGCGAGATCCGCCGCGTGGTGCAGGTGCTCTCCCGCCGCACCAAGAACAATCCAGTGCTGATCGGTGAACCCGGCGTGGGCAAGACCGCTGTGGTCGAGGGCCTGGCCCAGCGCATGATCGCTGGAGACGTCCCGGAGTCGCTGCGCGGCAAGACCTTGATCTCCTTGGATCTGGGTGCCATGGTCGCCGGTGCCAAGTACCGCGGCGAATTCGAAGAGCGGCTGAAGTCGGTGTTGGAAGAGATCAAGGCTTCGGATGGCCAGATTGTCACCTTCATTGACGAGATCCACACCGTGGTCGGTGCTGGCGCCTCCGAGGGTGCGATGGACGCCGGCAATATGCTCAAGCCGATGCTAGCCCGTGGCGAGCTGCGCCTGATCGGTGCCACTACGCTGGACGAGTACCGCGAGAACATCGAGAAGGACCCGGCCCTGGAACGCCGCTTCGCCCAGGTATACGTGGGCGAGCCGAGCGTGGACGACACCATCGCCATCCTGCGTGGGTTGAAGGAGCGCTACGAGGCGCACCACAAGGTCTCCATTGCAGACTCCGCACTGGTGGCTGCTTCCACGCTGTCCAGCCGCTACATCTCCGGACGTCAGCTGCCGGACAAGGCCATCGACCTGGTCGATGAGGCCGCCAGCCGGTTGCGCATGGAGATCGATTCGGCGCCGGAGGAGATCGACGAGCTGCGCCGCGAGGTGGACCGATTGACCATGGAAGAACTGGCTCTGTCCGATGAGACGGATCCAGCTTCGGTGGAACGCCTGGATGCCCTGCGCAAGGACATGGCTGACAAGAAGGAAAAGCTGGATGCGCTGAATTCCCAGTGGGAAGCGGAGAAGGCTGGCCTGAATCGCGTCGGCGATCTGAAGGTCAAGCTCGATGAACTGCGCAGCCAGGCCGACAAGGCCCAGCGCGAGGGTGACCTGGAGAAGGCATCGCGCCTGCTCTACGGGGAGATTCCGACGCTGCAGCAGGAGCTGGATGCGGCGGCCGCCGCCGAAGCCGACAAGGCCGAGACGCACACCATGGTCGCCGAGGAAGTCACCGCGGATGACATTGCGGAAGTCATTTCGGCCTGGACTGGCATCCCGGCTGGTCGCATGCTGCAGGGCGAAAGCCAGAAGCTGCTGGAGATGGAAGAGATCATCGGGCAGCGCCTGATGGGCCAGAAGCAGGCGGTCGCCGCGGTCTCCGACGCCGTGCGCCGTACCCGTGCCGGCATTGCCGACCCGAACCGGCCCACCGGTTCCTTCCTGTTCCTCGGTCCAACCGGTGTCGGCAAAACCGAGCTGGCCAAGTCGCTGGCCGACTTCCTCTTCGATGACCCGCGCGCGATGGTGCGCATCGACATGTCCGAATACTCGGAGAAGCACGCGGTGTCCCGCCTGGTCGGTGCCCCTCCGGGCTACGTGGGATACGAAGAGGGAGGGCAGCTCACCGAAGCTGTACGCCGCCGCCCGTACTCGGTGATCCTGCTGGACGAAGTGGAGAAGGCGCACCCCGAAGTCTTCGACATCCTGCTGCAGGTACTCGATGACGGCCGGCTGACCGATGGCCAAGGGCGAACGGTGGACTTCAGGAACACCATCCTGATCCTCACCTCCAATCTGGGTTCCCAGTTCCTGGTGGATCCAAGCTTGGAAGACGAGGCCAAGAAGTCAGCGGTGATGAACGTGGTCAACGCTTCGTTCAAGCCGGAATTCTTGAACCGCCTGGATGAGGTCATCCTCTTCGATCCATTGAGCATCGAGGAGCTGGGCAGCATCGTCAGGCTGCAGGTCGACTTGCTCGCGCAACGCCTGGCCGATCGCCGCCTGAACCTGGAGGTGGACCAGGCCGCCAGCGAGTGGCTGGCCCTGACCGGTTATGATCCGGCCTACGGCGCCCGTCCGCTGCGCCGCTTGGTGCAGCGCGAGATCGGCGACCGGCTGGCCAAGGAGATCTTGGCTGGGGCGGTGCAGGATGGCGACACCGTGGCTGTCACCCTGGACGAGGTCGGCGACAAGCTCAAGGTGGCCAAGAAGTCCTAGCAACTGGCAATGGCGAGGGTGTGAACAGATGGAAATCCGTTCACGCCCTCGCCGTTGCTGTACTCAAGCTGCCTAGCTGTCGGTGGTCTCCCGGTCGTTGGACTTTTCGTCGGCCGGCTTTTCGTCCTCGGACTTCTTCTCTTCGGAGCTATCGGCATCTTCATCGTCGGCGCCCTCGGGCAGCAACGAGCTGCGGACGGTGCCCTCCGAAAGACTCAGGAAGCAGGAAACGGTGCGGTCGCCCTGGGCCCAGGTGCTCTCCGATGGGCGGGAGAAGTGATAGGTCCAGGTGGAATCCAACCCTGCACGCGGGTCCAGCGAGACCGACTTGCACAGGTCTTCGGACTGGGTGAGCAGCACGTTGGCACCGGGATACTCCTCGCCGTTGACCTGGAAGATGCCGATCACCTGAGCGTTGTGGGAGGAATCACAGGTCACGACGGTCTGCGGATCCAATGGCGACGTGAATCCCCGCAGGCAATCGCCTTGCTCCAGCTGCGTAGGCGGCATCCCGGTGGCAATGATGCCGTCGAGGCCTGGATTCTCATTGCGTTCCACATTGTTCGCAGTTGGCGAAGCAGGTGGATCCACGAGCCTCAACACCACGAAAACCACTGCAGCGGCCAGCGCCAGAACGGCGACAATCATCAGGGCCCATTGGGCACTCTGCCGCTTCGGGTTCTCCGGTTCTGGCTGCAATGGCGGCAAAGCCGCCTGCGGCTCGGGCAGATTGTTTTCCACCACCTGTTGAGCTCCTTCGTGGTTGGGTCGGGCGATCGCTCGCCGGTGAATCGTGTTAACCTTTAATTACGAAAGAACTGATCACATATTCGGGGGCCTTCACCTTTCACAGGTGGACCACCTCCCGACTCTACTGAAAAGAGGGGGTCACGCCATGGGGCGCGGCCGTCAAAAGGCTAAAGCACAGCGTCAGGCGCGAGATATCAAGTACTACTCGCCATCCACTGACCTTTCGGCACTTGAACGCGAGTTGGGCGTTCGGTCCGATCATCATGCTCAGAATTCTGAGCGTAATGATTCATCGTATGACGACGAATACTCGGAATACGACGAGCTGACTAAGAAGTACTCGGGAGATGACGAAGACGAGTAGCCTCGTCTTCTGATGCCGGGAGTCCTTGGCTCAGAGTGCCACACCTTGAGCATTGAGTGGTACAGCTCTTCAGTACATTTTGCGACAAGCCGCAGCGACTAAGCTAAATTAGCTTTTAGTCGCTGCGGCCTTTGTCGTGCCCAGCAATACTAAGGTGGAACGTGAGCACTCCAGAAGAACTGTCGATCCAGATGGCGCATCATTCGGCGATCCGCTCCATGCAGCGCATTGTGGAGCAGCAAGCGGCGCCCTCGCCGGAAAACGAGGCCCGGGACGGAGTCCAGCGGATGCTGGATGCCGGGAATGTGCTCGTGGTGACTGGCGCCGGCGTATCCACGGATTCGGGAATCCCGGATTACCGCGGCCCCAATGGCTCATTGCAACGCCACCGGCCAATGACCTATCAGGAATTCCGCTTCCGTCCAGAAGCCAGGCAGCGCTACTGGGCCCGCGGCTACGTCGGCTGGCGGCATATGGACAAAGCCGAACCCAACCGCATTCACCGGCGCTTGGTGCAGTGGGAAGAACAGGGGAAAATCAGCGGCATCATCACCCAGAACGTGGACGGGCTGCACCAGCAGGCAGGATCCAAGCGCGTGATTCCGGTGCATGGCGATCTGTCGATTGTCCGCTGCCTGGACTGCGGGAACAGTGAGCATCGCATTGACTTCGATCTGCGCCTCCAGGCAGCCAATGAGGGATACCTGGAGGCCGTGGAGATCGATCCCGGCGCGGTGAACCCCGACGGCGATGTGGAGCTGCCCCAGTACCTGGTGGACCGGTTCAACATGGTGGCCTGCTTGCGCTGCGGATCGCTCGCGCTGAAACCTGACGTGGTGTACTTCGGCGAGAGCGTTCCAGCCGACCGCAAGGAGCGTATCGCTGCACTGGAAGCGGAATCCACGGCGCTGCTGGTGATGGGCTCCTCGCTTGCGGTCATGAGCGGCTACAAGATCCTGTTGAACTTCGTCAAGCGGGATCTGCCGGTGGCGCTGATAACCAATGGCCACGTCCGCGGCGAGCAGAAGGCCACCTGGCGCTGGCGGGTGCCATTGGAAGACGCGCTGAAGCAATTGGACTAGCGGGAGAATATTTCGCTCCGCAAGGCCATCG
>NZ_BJNE01000014.1 GCF_006539525.1 Glutamicibacter nicotianae
GCTTGGCGCTGACCGAATTCTCCGGTCAGCGCCAAGCCGTTTTTTCGCGGAAACTACTTGCGTCCGACGAACCAGTCCTGCAGCTTGTCGATGCGCGCCTGCAGCTGGTCAGCTGTTGCTTGCGGCACCGCAGGCCCGCCGCAGATGCTGCGCAGCTTGTTGTGGATCTGCCCATGCGGCGTGCCGGTCCGGGCAGCCCATGCCGAGACGTTCTTGGACAGCTTCGTGCGCAGCTCCATCATGCGGCGGTGGTCGGACACCGGCTCGGGCTTCGTGGCGCCCTTGGAAATCTGCCTGTTCTGCTGCTTGCGCAGCAATTCGGACACCTGCTCGGTATCCAGCAGGCCCGGGATTCCCAGGAAGCCCAGTTCCTCTTCGCTGCCGATGTCGGCACCGGTGCCGAATTCGCCACCGTCGAAGAGCACGCGGTCAAAGGAAGCCTGCGAGTTCAGCGCTTCGAACTTGTTGCGTGCCAGCTCGTCGCTGGCCTTCTCTTCCTTGTTCGCCGCTTCCAGCAGCGAATCGTCCAGGCCGTCCTCGTCCTTGGAACCTTCGCGGTCCAAGGCGTGGTCGCGTTCGACTTCCATCTCGTTGGCCAAGGCCATCAGGATCGGCACCGAGGGCAGGAACACCGAGGCCACTTCTCCGCGCTTGCGGCTGCGCACGAAGCGCCCCACCGCCTGGGCGAAGAACAGCGGCGTGGAGGTGGATGTCGCATAGACGCCGACGCACAAGCGCGGCACGTCCACGCCTTCGGACACCATGCGCACCGCGACCATCCAGCGCGCATCGGATTCGGAGAATTCGTCGATCTTCTGCGATGCCTTGGGGTCATCGGACAGGATGGTGGTGACCTTCTCGCCGCAGATGGCTTCGAGCTGGGCAGCATAGCCGCGCGCGTCCTCGTGGTCGGTGGCAATGACCAGCCCGCCGGCGTCCTTCACGGTGCGGCGCACCTCGGACAGGCGCCGGTCAGCGGCTTGCAGCACCGAGGGAATCCAGTCCCCGTGCGGGTCCAGCGCGGTGCGCCAGGCATGGGCGGTGACATCCTTGGTGAAGCCCTCGCCGAGGTTTGCTTCCATCTCCTCGCCGCCGGCGGTTCGCCAGCGCATATTGCCCGAATAGGCCATGAACAGCACCGGACGGACCACATGGTCTGCCAGGGCGTTGCCGTAGCCGTAGGTGTAGTCGGCCTTGGACCGGCGGATGCCGTCTCCCTCATCGATGTACTGCACGAAGGGAATCGGTGCAGCATCGGAACGGAACGGGGTACCGGTCAGGGCCAGTCGGCGGGTGGCAGGTTCGAATGCCTCGCGGATGCCGTCGCCCCAGCTCAGTGCATCGCCGGCGTGGTGGACCTCGTCCATGATCACCAGGGTGCGGGCATCCTCGGTCTTCGCACGGTGCACGGCAGGCTTCAGCGCGACCTGGGCATAGGTCACCACGACGCCCATGTAATGCGAGCCGTGCCGGCCGTCGGAGTTCTTGTAGTTCGGGTCCAGGGCGATGCCCACACGCGCTGCCGAATCGGCCCACTGCTTTTTCAGGTGGTCGGTCGGCGCGACAACGATCATGCGGTTGATCTTGCCCGAATCGATCAGCACCTTCGCCAGGCGCAGCGCAAAAGTGGTCTTGCCGGCGCCAGGGGTCGCCACGGCCATGAAGTCCTTGGGCTCCTTGTCGAAGTACAAGGCCAGCGCTTCGGCCTGCCAGGCACGCAGCTTCGGCCCGGTTCCCCATGCCGCGCGTTCCGGGTACGCTACCGGAAGCTTGTCTTCTAGTGGAAGCTTGTCGCCAAAATCAAAGAGTGTCTCGGTCATTTACCTTTTCCCGGCCGCGTGCATCGTGTGAAGTAGTGCTAGTTCATTCGCAGCACTACCCCATCAAGGAATCGTAGATTTCCTTGCACTCGGGGCATACCGGGAATTTCTGCGGATCTCGGCCTGGGGTCCAGACCTTGCCGCACAGGGCGATCACTGGCTCGCCGGTCATTGCCGACTCCATGATCTTTTCTTTCTGCACATAGTGGGCAAAGCGCTCGTGATCGCCGGCCTCGACACTCTGGGTTGTCTCGGTACGTTCAATCGTGGCAGTGCCACCGCGGGTTTCTTCAGACTGTTCCACCATGCCTTCAAGTCTAGTACGGATTGCCCCTGCTGTCCGCGTGGCGGCCATGGGAGCTTGTCCACATTGATTTTGCCGCTGTTGCTTAACCTGCTCCGTGTTCGGCTTCATATTTTCAGGTCAGTGATCGTTTTCTTGCATCTGCTCAAATGGCTGCCATCCAGTTTGATTTGGATTTCTCCCGGCTTGGGCACCACCGGCCAATATCCTGTGAACCTTGTTGCACCAGGGCAGGCAAAAGGCCGCCCGGCGGAACATTGCTGTCCGCTGGACGGCCCAGGATGCCGTTCCGGTTGCCCTGCCTACTTGTTGAGCATGACCGACTGCATCAACTCTGGAGTGCGCTTCTCATACCATTTGCCGCCGAGGGCAATGCCGCCGAGCACCAGTCCGGTGCCCAGAACCAAGCCCGCACCCAGGGTGATGAAGCCCAAGACCTGCGAGTGCTGGAACCAGCCGATAGTGTAGGGAATGAGCACCGGGATCAGCAAGAGTCCCATGGTGAGCATGATGCCCAGCTGCGTGAGCGCCATGCGCATGCCGCTGCCAGGCGGGGTCTTCATCGGGTTGTCGCCCGGAAGCGGCACCGCATAGGTGTAGCGGGCCGAAGACACCGAGGAAACGCCCAACGCGACGAACAGCGCGGCCAGCGACAAGCCCAGATCACCCGGGATGCGCCATAGCTCGCCAGCGATGAGGCCAGGCAGGATCGCGGCCGCCAGGACCGGAATGATGGCAATCAGGAAGCAGGACAGCACCCGTCCAGCGCGATCGGCCCGGCCGGATATGCCGGTCAGTGCATGCAGTGCAAAGGCCGTATTGTCATAGGAAATATCTGCGGATATGGAAAAGCCCAGCAGGATGCCGATCAACGGCCCCATCAGATACATCATCGTGTAGTTGCCGGATTGGCTGCCGGTGAACCAGAAGAGCAATGGAAGCACCGGCACAATCAGCACGCCCACGGCGTAGCGCGGATCCTTGAACCAATAGGTCAGTGCCCTGGCGGCGACGGCGCCGGTCGGCGTTGCCGGCAGCAGCTTGAAGAAGCCCAGCCCCTTGGCCGTGGCAGCGCGCTGCTGCGGCGGCGGGGTAATCGCGGCTTTTGCAGTAGCGCGAGCCAGCAGGAAATAGAGCCCGCCGAGGTAGGCCGCACCTAGCGCCAGGTGGATGGCCATTTGCCCGTAGAGCGCCGAGGCATAGGCCCCGGGAACAGCGGCAAAGGCGCCGAGCGGGGTGTAGCCGAGCACCGTGGACAGCGGATGGATCCAGTCGCCCATGGACTCTGCCGCGGAGAACACCGAGGCCATGATCGGGCCCAGCCCGACGAGCAGCAAGAACAGCAGCGCGAACGTCAATTCGCGGAAGCGGCGCTTGGCCCGCAGCGCGGTTGCCATGATCACCAGGTACTGGCACAGCAGGATCGCCATCACCGCGGTCGCCACCGCAGCCAGCAGACCCAGCATCAACGCACCTGCATCGCTTCGCCACATCAGCGAGGCGCCCAGCAGGCCGACAACTGTCAGCACCGCAGGAATCGAGATAAAGCCGGCCAGCACCAGGGCAGGACCCAGGGTCTTTTCCGGGATTCCGAATTGGACGAAGCGCGACGGTTCCAGGGTGAGGTCGACGCCGGTCAGCAGCGGCGGGATGATGGCCCAGCCCAGCACCACTGCCGAACCGATCAGGGTAAAGATTTCGCCTTGGAAGGGGATCTCGTCAGCGGCGAACCACACGGCCAAGGTCAGCATGGTGATCATGCCCAGCGCGTACAGGCCGCCGATGATGACGCCGATCAGCTGGCCGACGGAGCGCTTGAAGCCATTGGCCAGCAAGCGCAGTTTCAGGCTTAGGACGTGCGCAACCATGACAGCCCCTCGTTGTTGGAGCGGCCGCCCACCAGATCGACGAAGCGGTCTTCCAGGCTCATGCCGCCGCGGACGTCGTCCACGGTGCCCTGCGCCTTGAGCACGCCATCGGAAATGACCGCCACATGCGTGCACATGCGCTGGACCAGGTCCATCACATGCGAGGAAACGATCACGGTGCCGCCGAACTCCACGTAGTTGTTCAGGATGTCGCGGATATTCGCCGCCGAGACCGGGTCCACTGCCTCGAATGGCTCATCGAGCACCAGCAGCTTTGGCGAGTGGATCATCGCGGTAGCCAAGGTGATCTTCTTGGTCATGCCGGCGGAGTAGTCCACCACCAGCTTGTCCCCGTCATCCAGCAGGTCCATCACGCGCAGCAGGTCTTCGGTCCGCTGGGCAACTTCGGCACGGTCCATGCCGCGCAGCAGCCCGGAATAGGTCACCAGCTGCCGGCCGGTGAGCCGATCGAATTGGCGCACGCCATCGGCCAGGACGCCCAGGGTGGACTTGGCGGCGTGCGGGTCGGCCCAGATGTCCACGCCGTTGACCACCGCCTGGCCCGCATCCGGGCGCAGCAAACCGGTAGCCATCGAGAGCATGGTGGTCTTTCCGGCGCCATTGGGCCCGACCAGCCCATAGAATGAACCGGCGGGAACTTGCAGGCTGACGTTGTTCACGGCAATCTTGGCGCCAAATTGCTTGGCGAGAGACCGGATGTCCAGTGCGATCTGATTCATAGCTTAAGGCTAGCAATGCCCCAAGTCAGAACACATCATCCTTTGGAGTTAAACCTGAAGGCAAGACAAAGCCGCGGCCCGGGAAATATTCCGGACCGCGGCTTGCTGGCTGTGCGCTTCAGCGCTTCGGCATCAGCCTAGAAGAGTACGCGGGCCAGCTTCTGGCGCGAGGCGGCGACGCGTGGGTCGGCATTGCCGATGACCGCATAGAGCTCGATCAGGCGGCGGCGCACCCGCTCGCGGTCCTCATCCGCCAGCTTGGAGATCAGCGAGACCAGCCGGGCGAAGGCGTCCTCGACATGCCCGCCGACCACATCCAGGTCGGCGACATCCAGCTGCGCCGCGATGTCCTCGGGGTTCTGCGCGGCCTGCTCGCGGGCCTTGTTCAGATCCAAGTTGTGCGTGCGCGAGAGCAAGCGGACCTGGTACACGCCAACCTGCGCGTCCTTGTCGTTCGGCTTTTCGTTCAGCGCTTCCAGGTAGGCTGCCTCGGCGGCGGCGTAGTCCCCCGCATCGATGGCGTCGACTGCCTTCTGGTGCAGTGGCGGCAGTTCCGGCTCGGCCTGGCCGGCCTGCCCGGAGAATGCCGGGGCGGTGCCGCTCATGCCCTGCTGCACGGCGAGCTGTTCAAGCTGCGCGAAAACCTGGGCAATTTGCGCTTCTTCGGCAGGACCCTGGAACAGCGGCACCGGCTGGCCCTTGATCAGCGCAACCACCATCGGGATCTGCTGCGCCTGGAAGGCCTGAGCGATCTGCGGGTAGCTTTCGGCATCCACGAGGCCGAGGACGAACTTGCCGCCCTTGGCATCCACCAGCTTGCGCAGGGTCGCATCCAGGTCTGCAGAGACCTGCACGCGCGGCGAGCCGAGGGAAACGATGGCAGGCACCTGCTGGGACAGGCCGACGAACTGCTGGAACGCGGCCTCGTCCAGGCTGGTGGTCCAGCTGGCGGCACCGGCTGGGGTGCTGTCGGTGGCTTCCGGGCCGTGGTTGGCCAGCGCCGAGAGATCCACCGCACCGCGGGTCGAGGGGATGTTCTGATCAGTCATGGGGATTAGTCAACTTCCTTCACATCGAGCAGGACCTGGCTTGCCGAGATCAGCTGGATCTTGTCCTTGGAACCATCGGCCGGCAGGTAGAACATCACTGGTTCGGCGTAGGTGCTCTCGACGTCGCCGTTCGACGAGCTGGAGCCCAGCAGCTGTTCGGTCAGCTTGTCGGTGCTCTTGAGCGGGTCGGCGTCTTCGGTGCGGACGAACAGCGCCTTGTTGTTCAGCTTGCCGGTGACAATCGCGCCGCCATCCGGGGTGGAGACCACCTTGGTGTCGCCCTCGGTGACCGAGCGCTTGTACTTCACGTTCGCCTCGTTGGCTTCCTTGGACTCGTCCTTCTGGGCCGCGTGCACCGCCTTGATGAAGTCCGACTCGGCGAACTTGTCCTTCTCCTTGGCCTTGGGATCGGTCAGCACCTTGCCCAGCGCTTCCAGCGCCTTCTTCGGGGTCATCTGCAGGCCTTCGGCGTCGGCGCCCAGCTGCTTGGTCGACGGATCGCCCACCGCGATGCCCGGGAAGGTGGAGTTCGGCAGCATCTGTCCGGCGAAGACCACCTTGAAGTTGTCGCGGGCATTGGCCTGCACCAGGGTGAGCGCCTGCGGCAGGGTGTCTGCGTCATTGTTCTTCGCGGTCACCACGGAGATCACGCGCGGGAACTTGGCTTCATTCGCATTCGGCACCGCGGCCGAGCGGATCACCTGGGTCGTGAGCGCCATCGGCTTGTCGACCTTGAACTCTTCCTTGAGCATGTCATAGCGCTTGTTGCGCAGGTACTTGAAAGCACCGGCGCTGCGCTGTTCCAGGGCCTTGGAATCGTTCTTTTCATCTGCCTTGGCGATCTGCTTCTGGGCATCGGCCAGCACCCGCTTGAGCTGCTCTTCGGTGATCACCGGGAAGCTGGCCGCTTCCTCCTCCGAGGAAGCGGCGGATTCGGAGCCCTTGGCCTCGTCGGACTTGGCTTCTTCGGACTTCGCTTCATCGGACTTCTGCGCCGATTCCGAGGCCTTGGCACTGTCCTCGTCGCTTGGAGCCATCGGCAGCGAGACGCCGGAGATAGCCAGGGCGACGACTGCCACGGCGGCGACCGAGTGCTGGGTGTTCGAGCCGGTCTTCGCCTTGCCGGGGCGCATGGCCAGCAGGGCCACGCCGAAGACCAGCAGCAGCGCGCCGGCAATGATCAGCGGCAGGGCGAATGGCATGGCGTCGTCATTTGCGTAGCTCACCGAGATGTCCACTGGAGCGGCGTCCTTTCCGCCGGCGGCCAGCAACAGCGACCAGTCGCCGGAATCCGGAGCGGTCCAGCGGTAGGTCATGGTCTGGTCTGCGGTCTGCGAGTCGAAGAAGATGTCATCGCCGGCGGGGTTCGGCACTTCGGCTTCGCCCTTGGCGTATTCGGCAATCATCTTGTGGTTATTGGTATCGATTCCGGTGACCGAAACATGCGCGGCATCGCCGACCCACGACTCGACGTCATAGTCGCGTCCCAGGGACGCGGTGAATTCACCCTTCGACTTGATCACCAGTTCCACCGGATCAAGCTTGGGGTCGTTGACCGAGGATTCAATCACGGTCAGCGGGGCCTCATCGGATAGTTGCGGCATGGTCGCGGTCACCGTTTCGGGCGGCGCCCAAAAGGTCTTCTGTCCGATGCCGACCACCAGGGCCACGGCCCCCAGCAGCATCGCGATCACGGAGATTACTTTTCGCACAAGTTCACCTATTCGCCTACGTCTCACAGCTGTTCTTCGACAAGTCTAACGAGTTGCGGCGGATCATGGTTCCGATCAGTGCCTGTGAACTGCCTCAACACCGCAAGTGCGTGGTGTCTTGAACCACTTAATAGACGCCAATGCGCGATATGCTCTGACCCATGGAGCCAGATCAGCCGCGCCCGCATCGCGCTCAGCACGCGCACGACGAGCAATCGCACGCACCTGAGCGCTCCGTGGAACCAGAGGCCCCAGGCCCGGAATCCACAGCGCATTCCCAGCCTCATCAGGCGAATTCCCAACCGGAGCCGCCATCATCAGAGGGCTCGCCGGTCCCCCGCTATCCCGCTTCTGCGCCATCGGGCGGCACTGCGGCTCGCGAGGGCTGGACCAGGAAGCTCGCCGACCGGGTGGGCAAGCTGCTCAACGCCCCGCAGCGGGGCGCGGCCCTCGGCGAGGAACCCGAGCAGCCGCTGGAGGGATCCCCCGAACCCATTCCTGCGCTGCACCCGATTTCCATGGGCTTCCTGGGCACCATCGGGGTGGGCATCGCCCTGGGCGGCTTCTACCTGCTGACCAATGTCGGCTCGCTGATGACCTGGATTGCCATCGCGCTGTTCATTGCCCTGGGCCTTGACCCGCTTGTGCGCTTCATGATGCGCAAGGGGCTCTCCCGTCCGCTGGCCGTGACCGCGACCATGGTCAGCATGCTGGCAATCTTCGGCGGCTTCATGGCCCTGATCATCCCTACGCTGGTCAATCAGATCACCACCTTCATCACGCGCGCGCCTGAAATCGTCGATAATTTCCTCAATAGCGAATGGGTCAGGGAAATCGACCGCCAATATGCAATCTCCCAGCGCATCACAACCGAGGTGGACCGTTTCTTTGGAGACTCGGGCGCCGTAACGAATGTCTTCGGCGGTGTCCTGGGCGTCTCGCAAACCGTTGCGCAGTCGATGTTCGGCGTGCTGATCGTGCTGGTGCTGGCCATCTACTTCCTAGCGTCCCTGCCAGGCATGATGGGCTTCTCATTGCGCCTGGCCCCGCGCTCCAAGCGCGAGCGCGTCTCGGAATTGACCGTGCGCATCACCCGCTCGGTGGGCAACTATGTCATGGGCCAAGCCACCGTGGCGATATTGAACTGCCTGGTGGCGCTGCTCCTGATGAGCATCTTGGGCGTTCCGTTCACCGCGCTGCTCACCTTGCTGGTGGCCTTGCTGGCCTTCATCCCACTGGTCGGTGGCGTGATCGCCGGTGTGCTGGTCACTTTGGTGACCCTGTCCCTGGGGTGGCAAACCGCGCTGATCTATGCCATCTGCTACTTCGGCTACCTGCAAATCGAAGCCTACTTCGTCTCGCCGCGCATCATGCGCCGTGCGGTGGCAGTGCCCGGCGCTGTAGCGGTGATCTCGGTGATTGCCGGTGGCAGCCTGGCCGGGGTCACCGGTGCGCTGATGGCCATTCCGGTAGCTGCCAGCGCCATGATCCTGTTGCGCGAGGTATTCATCGCACGCCAGGACCGCCGCTAGCGGACTGACTCCGCAGGCTCGTCCTAGTAGCGGTAGGAGCGGGTTTCCCAGCAGTGCGGATGCCAGTGGCGCCGCGCGTTGGCCGCGGCCTCATCCCCCGACCAGTGATCCGCCCGCCAGGCGACCACATGGGCCACGCCCACGCCGATGGAGCGATGGCACCCAGGGCAGGTGTAGGTCTTGTTGGCATTCAGCGGCGCGATCTTGCGGACATGCCACTGCCCATCCGGGGCATCCTGGCGGAGCACCACGCCGAAGCGCGCCCGTTGCATCCACTCTTCCTGGTCCGCTCCGTACTCCTGCTCGTCATCCTCATAGCTTTGTCCGGATCCGGAGTTCCGGCCCTTGGCAGGTCTGGAATTCTTCGAGCGGCGCGGGCGGTTGGAACGAGGCATGTCATTAATCATGCCGTATCTGAGGGCACAAGTCGCAACCAGCTAGTAAAGTGTGTGGGGTGCGTTTAGTGGTAGCGAAGTGTTCAGTAGATTACGAGGGCCGTCTGCGAGCCCACCTTCCGTTGGCGACCCGCCTGATCATGGTCAAGGCCGATGGATCGGTTCTCATCCACTCGGATGGCGGCAGCTACAAGCCGCTGAACTGGATGAATCCTCCATTGACCCTGCGCGAGGCCGACCCCGACGAGGAAGCCGCCGCTTTGGGAGCCACCGCCACGTGGATCGTGGCCAGCGCGAAGACCGATGACAAGCTGACCATCCACTTCCACAGCTTCGAGCACGACTCGGCCCACATCCTGGGCAATGATCCCGGGCTGGTCAAGGACGGCGTCGAGGCCGACCTGCAGCGCCTGCTGGCCGAGCAGATCGAGTTGCTCGGCGACGGCCACCAGCTGATCCGCCGCGAGTACATGACCGCCATCGGCCCGGTGGATATCCTGGCCCGTGATGCCAAGGGCGCCATGGTAGCGGTAGAGCTCAAGCGCCGCGGCGACATTGACGGCGTGGAACAGCTGACTCGCTATCTGGACCTGCTCAACCGCGATCCGCTGCTCAAGCCGGTCACCGGAATCTTCGCAGCCCAGCAGATCAAGCCGCAGGCCCGCACCCTGGCCGAGGACCGCGGCATCCGCTGCCTCACCCTGGACTACGACGCCATGCGCGGTGTCGACGACTCCGCAGGACGTCTCTTCTAGCGCAGAGTCCTGCCCGACGCGCTGCGAGTCCCGGAGCTGCCTGCCGACTGCTAATCTGATCTCCTCAACCAAATGCGCTGGGGGCCGCACGGCACCAGCCAGCTTTGCCGGGAGGACCATTGGATCCGCTGACAGCTTCGCTCATGGCCATTGGCAGCGGTTCCGCCGCCGGACTTCGGCCCTACTTCACCGTGTTGGCGCTCGGCATTGCCGGACTCGCAATTCCCGACACCGCACCAGAGATGATCGCCTCCGCCGCCCGGCAGATCCCCGAGAGCATCACCAATCCTTGGGTTCTGGCGATTTGCGCGGTGCTGGCCATTGGCGAGGCAGGCCTGGACAAGATCCCTTTCCTGAACTTGTCCATGGAAACGGTCTCCGTATGGTTGCGCCCGGTCTTCGGAGCGCTGGTAGGCATTGGGCTAGGGGCCAACTCGGGAGCGGAAGTTGCCGTGGTGACCGGGTTGCTCGGTGCGGGATCCGCGCTGTCGGTGAGCCTGGGCAAATCATCGCTGACCGCGGCAACCAACGTCGTGCCCGAACCGGTGACCCAATGGGTGCGCAGCCTGATAGAGGATTTCGGTGCGCTGGTGCTCGTCCTCGCTGCTGTGCTGCTTCCGGTGCTGGCCGCGCTGCTTGGCCTGGCAGCGGTGGCCATCGGGTTCCTCCTCTACCGGATGTTCCGCAAGGCCTACCGCTCGCTGAAGAGCAAATTCGGCAATGCGAAGGACAAGCAGGCCGCCGCACGGGCCGCGCGCGAAGCGCAGAGCGACACCGGCGGGAATGCCAGCGCCTGGCAATCGCTGAAGCTCATCGCTTCCGGCACCGATCCGGAAAACCCGGATCCTGCCGCTAGACGCGGCTGAGCGCATGGCGCCCTCCTTCCACGTCCGCTTCGAGAATAATCCGCCAAGTCGGTGACTGGATGCCTTCTCTCTTCTAAGCTGGGAACATGACTACGACGCGCTACGCTTTGTTCGCCACCCTGATTTCCGATGGCCTCAAGGTCACCGATGGCGTGCTCGCCGTCGAGGGAGACCGCATCCGCTTTGCCGGCAACCGCGATGACTTCACCGCCCTGCCTGACGCCGCCGACTACCCGGTGCGCGAAGTGGCCCCGGGATCCATCATCATCCCGGGCCTCATTGACCTGCACTGCCACGGAGCCCTCGGCGCTGATTTCTCGTCGCCGGATCACAAGAGCGTCACCGAAGCCATCGAGTACCTGCACCGTTCGGGCACCACAACGCTGCTCGCCTCGCTGGTCACCGCTGAGCCGTCGTCGATGATCGAGGCCGCCGAGCTGCTCGCCGAATTGGCCGAGGCCGGGAAGATTGCCGGCATCCATGCCGAGGGCCCGTTCCTCTCCGAAGCCCGCTGCGGCGCCCAGGATCCGCGCTTCCTGCAGGAACCTGATCCCGGCTTCGTCAGCGAGCTGGTGGCCGCCAGCCGCGGCCAGCTGCGCACCATGACCTATGCCCCCGAGCTGGAGGGCACCGAGGAAATCATCGAGCAGCTGGTCTCCCACGGCGTGGTTCCCTCGCTGGGGCATACCGATGCCAGCGCGCAGGTCGCCTCCGATTCGCTGCGCTTTGCCCGCGAGCAGCTGCGCAGCGCCGGGGTGGACGGATTCACCGAACGCCCGACGGTCACCCACCTGTTCAACGGCATGCCCTCGCTGCACCACCGCGAGCCGGGACCGGTGGCCGCCTGCCTGGAAGAAGCGGTGAACCGCAATGCGTTCGTGGAGCTGATCGCCGACGGGGTGCACCTGTCCCCCGATACCGTGCGGCTGGTCTACCGGCTGGTGGGCGGAGGCAACATCCTGCTGGTCAGCGATTCCATGGCAGCCACTGGCCTGGACGATGGCCAGTACACCCTCGGCCCGCAGGAAGTGACCGTGTCCAACGGCCAGGCACGGCTGTCGAGCGATAATTCACTGGCTGGCGGCACCTGCACGCTGCTCCAGATCGTCCAGCATGCGGTGCAGGCAGGGGTCTCGCTGGTCGAGGCGGTCAACTCGGCCACGTCCATCCCCGCCTCGCTGATCGGTTTGGCCGATGAAGTCGGCTCCCTGCACTACGGCTTCGCGGCCGACGCGCTGGTCCTCGATGCCGACCTGCAGCTGGTCCAGACGATCCGCAACGGGGAATACCTCTAGCCCTTAAGATGCGAAGACCGCCGCTGCAAGTGCAGCGGCGGTCTTCGCGTATTCAAATGCTAGATCTGCCAGCTTCCGGCGATCGGTCCGGCTTCGAGCCAGGCCGAGAAGCCGGTGTAGTCACGGTAGTCCATGGCCAGCAGCAGTTCCTCACCGCTGCGCACCAGCATCACGATGATGAATCCCGGCGGGATCCGCGAGGTTTCCTCATCGGTGGGCTGGCGCGTTCCGGTGATGTCCAGTCCGCGGCGCTCGATCACGAAGCTCGGCACCGGGGAGACAGAGAAAAACCGCAACAGGTCCACATGCGCTCCGCCGTAGCGGCCGATGACCATGATCCATTTGCCCGAGGGCGCGAGGATTGATGCATCGAAGGTGCCCAGCGTGCGCCGCAATTGGATGCGGCGCACGGCCATGGCCCCGAAGAACATGGCGATGCCGATCAGGATCAGCAACGCGATCAGAACTGGTGCGGTTATCTCGAACAATTCATCGCCTACGCTGCGGTACCAAGCACAGCGTTGTCAGCAACGATCACTACGCGATCCGAATCAACGGAGAAGAAGCCCCCATCGATCTGGACCGAGAAGCGGGACTCGGAAACCGGTTCGATTTCCAGGTCCCCAGCGGCAAGCACGGACAGCATCGGAACGTGACCGGGCAGAACACCGATCTCGCCGTCCACCGAACGAGCCTTGACCAGCTTCGCTGCGCCCGACCACACGAAGTGGTCGGCCGCGACGATTTCGACCTGAAGCTCAGCCATGATTAGCTGGCCTTCTGGATTTCGGCCCACTGGCGCTCGACGTCGTCAAGACCGCCGATGTTGAAGAACGCCTGTTCTGCAATGTGGTCCAGGTCGCCATCGCAGATGGCCTTGAAGCCTTCGATGGTGTCCTTGATCGATACGGTCGAACCCTCGACACCGGTGAACTGCTTTGCGGTGTAGGTGTTCTGCGACAGGAACTGCTGGATGCGGCGTGCACGGGCGACGACGATCTTGTCCTCTTCGCCCAGTTCGTCGATACCGAGGATCGCGATGATGTCCTGCAGTTCCTTGTTCTTCTGCAAGATAGCCTTCACGCGGATGGCCACATCGTAGTGTTCCTGGCCGATGTACTGCGGATCCAGGATTCGCGAGGTCGAGGTCAGCGGGTCGATCGCCGGGTACAGGCCGCGCGACGCGATTTCACGCGACAGCTCGGTGGTTGCATCCAGGTGGGCGAAGGTTGCTGCTGGAGCCGGGTCGGTGTAGTCATCGGCCGGGACGTAGACAGCCTGCATCGAAGTAATCGAGCGGCCCTTCGTCGAGGTGATGCGTTCCTGCAGCAGGCCCATTTCATCGGCCAGGTTCGGCTGGTAGCCCACGGCGGAAGGCATGCGGCCCAGCAGGGTCGACACCTCGGAACCGGCCTGGGTGAAGCGGAAGATGTTGTCGATGAAGAGCAGCACGTCCTGGTTCTGCACATCGCGGAAGTATTCCGCCATGGTCAGAGCCGACAGTGCCACGCGCAGACGGGTGCCTGGTGGCTCATCCATCTGGCCGAACACCAAGGCGGTGTCCTTGAGCACGTTGGCTTCGTCCATTTCGACCCAGAGGTCGTTGCCTTCACGGGTGCGCTCGCCCACGCCGGCGAATACCGAGGTACCACCGAAGTTGCGTGCCACACGGGTGATCATTTCCTGGATCAGCACGGTCTTGCCCACACCAGCGCCGCCGAACAGGCCGATCTTGCCGCCCTTGATGTAAGGGGTCAGCAGGTCGATCGACTTGATGCCGGTTTCCAGCATCTCGGTCGAGCCCTCGAGCTCCGAGAACTTCGGTGCCTCGCGGTGGATTGGCCAGCGCTCGGAAACCTGGATCTCCGAGTTGTCAACGTCCAGGGCATCGCCCAGCACGTTGAAGATGTGGCCCTTGACGCCGTCGCCGACTGGGACGGAGATGGCAGCGCCGGTATCGATAACCTGAGCGCCGCGGACCAGGCCGTCGGTGCCCTGCAGCGATACTGCGCGGACCAGGCCCTCACCGAGGTGCTGGCTGGTCTCGAAGGTGATCTTCTTGGTTTCGCCGTTGAGGGTCAGCTCAGCGGTCAGTGCGTTGTAGATAGCAGGCAGTGCGTCGGCTGGGAACTCGACGTCCACGACCGGGCCAGTCACGCGCGCGACGCGACCAATGGCCCCTGCGGTAACCTGCTCGTTGAGTTGGGCAGTCATCTTTCTCACTTCTTGTCTGGTCGGAATCTCGGAAATTAGCTGTTCAGCGCGTCGGCGCCGGCAATAATTTCCGAAAGCTCCTGGGTGATTTCAGCCTGACGGGCATTGTTGAGCAATCGGGTGTACTTCTTGATCAGTTCACCAGCGTTATCGCCTGCGGCCTTCATGGCGCGCTGGCGGGCAGCGAGCTCGGAGGCAGCGGACTGCAGCTGGCAGTTGAACAGTCGAGAATCGATGTAGCGCGGCAGCAGTGCGTCAAGCACTTCCTCCGGCGATGGCTCAAACTCGTACAGTGGCAACAGCTCGTCGGCCGGGGTCTCGGACTCGTCCTCGACAACCTCCAACGGCAACAGACGGATGACCGTCGGTTCCTGCGTGACCATCGACTTGAACTGGGTGTAGACGACGTGGATCTCGTCCACGCCTCCCTGCTCGAAGTCGGTGTCGAAGTCCTCCAGGAGGACATCGCGCAGCTCGCGTGCGGTTTCGAAACGCGGGGAATCGGTTTCCCCGGTCCACACTCGTGCGTACTCGCGTGAGCGGAAATCAAAGTAAGCCTGGGCCTTGCGGCCGACCAAGTAGGTCTTGACTTCCTTGCCTTCTTCACGCAGGAGTTCCACGAGGTGCTCTGCCTGCTTCAGAACGCTGGCGGAGTAGGACCCGGCAAGTCCTCGGTCCGAAGTCATCACCAGGACCGCGGCACGGCGTACCTGCGCCGGCTCGGTGGTCAGTGGATGATCGACATCGGCCTGGGACGCGACGGCGGTTACTGCACGGGTAATCGCATTGGCATACGGCAGCGAGGCCGAGACACGCGTACGTGCCTTACCAATGCGGGATGCAGCGATCAGTTCCATCGCCTTGAAGATCTTGCGCATCGACCTGGTCGATCCGATCTTCTGGCGGTAGACCCGAATCTGGGCTCCCATGTGTGTCCTTTCCTTATCCCCTGCCTTGGGAGGGCGGCGCCGTTACCGGCGCCGCTCCCCCTTGGCAAGGAAAATGTCAGCGCTTCTGCTTGACGATCTGTTCCTGGTCAACGGACTCGGAATCGAGAGCGTCATGCTCTTCGTGTCCGGCTGCGACAAGCTTGTCGTCGCCCTCGCCGAAGAAGCCGGCCTTGAAGTCCGCAACAGCGGTCTTCATGGCTTCCAGAGTCTCGTTCTCCAGCTTGCCGGTCTGGCCAATCACGGTCAGCACATCGGTGCGGTGGCGCAGGTACTCGATGAACTCGCCCTCGAAGCGGCGTACATCCTCAACCGGGACATCGTCCAGGTAGCCGTTGGTGCCGGCCCAGATCGAAACGACCTGGTCCTCAACCGGGTACGGGGTGTACTGGCCCTGCTTGAGCAGTTCCATCAGGCGTGCGCCACGAGTCAGCTGCTGCTTGGAAGCGGCATCCAGGTCCGAAGCGAACATTGCGAATGCCTGCATGTCGCGGTACTGAGCCAGTTCCAGCTTCAAGGTACCGGAAACCTTCTTCATGGCCTTGACCTGTGCCGAACCGCCAACGCGGGATACCGAGATACCCACGTCGACAGCTGGACGCTGGTTGGCGTTGAAGAGGTCCGACTGCAAGAAGATCTGGCCGTCGGTGATCGAGATGACGTTGGTCGGAATGAACGCGCCCACGTCGTTGGCCTTGGTTTCGATGATTGGCAAGCCAGTCATCGAGCCTGCACCCAACTCGTCCGACAGCTTGGCGCAACGCTCAAGCAGGCGGGAGTGCAGGTAGAAGACGTCGCCTGGGTAGGCTTCGCGTCCTGGCGGACGGCGCAGCAGCAGGGACACGGCACGGTAGGCTTCAGCCTGCTTCGACAGATCATCAAAGACGATCAGAACGTGCTTGCCGCCGTACATCCAGTGCTGGCCGATGGCCGAGCCTGCGTATGGAGCCAAGTACTTGAAGCCGGCTGGGTCCGATGCCGGGGAGGCCACGATGGTGGTGTACTCCAGGGCGCCCTGCTCTTCGAGGGTCTGGCGGACGGCAGCGATGGTCGATGCCTTCTGGCCGATTGCCACGTAGATGCAGCGGACCTGCTTGGTCTGATCGCCGGACTCCCAGTTGGCACGCTGGTTCAGGATGGTGTCGACCGCGATGGCGGTCTTGCCGGTCTGGCGGTCGCCAATGATCAGCTGGCGCTGGCCACGGCCGATCGGGATCATGGCGTCGATAGCCTTCAGACCGGTCTGCATTGGCTCGTGCACGCTCTTGCGCTGGGTCACGCCTGGGGCCTGGAGCTCCAGGGCGCGGCGGCCCTCGGAAGCGATTGGGCCCAGGTTGTCCAGTGGCTCGCCCAATGGGTCGACCACGCGGCCCAGGTAGCCGTCGCCGACTGGAACCGAAAGGATCTCGCCGGTGCGCTCTACCTTCTGGCCAGCTTCGATGCCGGTGAAGTCACCAAGCACAACGACACCGATTTCGCGGGTATCGAGGTTCTGGGCCAAGCCCAGGGTGCCATCTTCGAACTTCAGCAACTCGTTGGCCATGACGGAAGGAAGGCCTTCCACTCTGGCGATGCCGTCGCTCGCGGCGACGACGCGTCCCACCTCGGTGCGCTCTGCCTTACCCGGTTCGAAGGAAGATGCGAACTCGTTTAGGGCATCGCGGACGTCGTTGGCATTGATGGTCAAATCGGCCATCTGCAGTCCCTGCTCTCCTAAATTGTGATCCGGCCCGGCGGGCCGAATCGAATGTGAATGAAGTCTGTTGTGGTCCTGGCAGCCAGGAACACCGGGCGAAGGATCGCTCCTCGCGCCCAATGAGTCCTAGCTGGCCAAGGCGCGGCGCAACTCGGCCACGCGTGATGCCACGGAAGCGTCGACAACTTCGTCGCCAACCTTGACTACCAGGCCACCAACCAGCGATGGGTCGGTAGTGGTGTTGAGCTTGAGCTGACGACCGTATAGCTTGTTCAGGCTGCTCTCCAGGCGCGAAAGCTGGGCTTCGGAGAGTTCGATGGAGCTGGTCACCGAAGCGATCCAGCGCTGCTGGCGCTTGGCCACGAGCTCTACGAAACGTCCAACCAAGGCTGCCGGCTTCAAACCGCGGGGGTTCGAAACTGCCTGGGAGATCAAAACCTGCGAGGTCTGCGACGCGTTAGGCACGAGCTTCAGCGCGAGTGCGCGCTTAGCCTCGACTGGGGCCTGTGCATCATCCAACGCACGCTGCAGCTCGTGATTGCCACGAACTACCTCGATGAAGGAGAACAGATCCTGCTCCAGCTTGTTCAGCCCCGAAGCGCCGTTCTGCTGTTCCGCCACCGCGGCAACCGCGGTGACAGCCAGCGTTTCGAGCGCATCGCTAATGTCGCGTTCCGAGCTCCAGCGGGTAGAAGCCAGCTGTGCAACGGTATCCTCGGCGTCAGCCGAGACCTTTCCGCGCAGCAGCTGAGCCAAAAGGCCTGCCTTGTCGGCATTCCCACGGGCTGGGTCAGTCAATGCGCGGCGGAGACCGGCATTTGCATCCAGTACTTCCAGGACCGCGAACAGTTCCTTAGGCAGCTCAATAGATGCCAGTGCCAGCTTGGGTTCCAGGAACTCCAAAGCCTTTGCCAGTGACTCGCTCGATACACTTGCCATTAGTTCGATGCACCTGCGTTCTGCTGAGCTTCCAAATCGGTCAGGAACTTGTCAACCACGCGCTGGGCACGGGCATCGTCCTGCAGAGCTTCGTCAACAACCTTGCTTGCAAGCTCGGTAGCCAATGCGCCCACGTCGGTGCGGAGCGAAGCCAGTGCGGATACGCGCTCAGCCTCGATCTGGCGGTGCGACTGCTCGGTGATGCGAGCTGCCTCATCGGTTGCCTTGGTCTTCAGATCGGCGAGGATCTGAGCACCTTCGCTACGAGCTTCCTCACGGATGCGGTTTGCTTCGGTGCGTGCTTCCAGAAGCTGGGCCTTGTACAGTGCCAAGGTCTCCTCTGCTTCCTTCTGCGCTGCTTCAGCCTTCTCAAGGCCACCTTCGATCGCGGTGACGCGATCTTCATAGGACTGCTCGAACTTCGGAGCAATTACCTTGATGACGATGAACAGAAGGACCGCGAAACCAACACCCGTAACGAGAATTTCCCACGGGTTCGGCAACAGCGGGTTGACCGATTCGCTCGCAGCGAGGATGAAATCAGTGCTGTTCATTCTCACTATTCCTTATCTACTAGTTTCCGCTTTTGTGTACGCCTCGCGATAGTGGCGAGGCCACTACAGTTGCGAAAAGACTAGGCGCCTACGACGAAGGCGAAGACCAGGCCCAGGATGGCCAGTGCTTCAGCAAGTGCGAAGCCAAGCATGGCGATTGGCTGCAGGATGCGCTGAGCTTCTGGCTGACGAGCAACACCGTTGATGTAGGCAGCGAAGATCAAGCCAACGCCGATAGCCGAACCGATAGCAGCCAGGCCGTAGCCGATCATATTCAGGGAGCCGTGCAACATGTGATTATGTTCCTTTCAAGATACCGGGCTTTTGCCGGTAGGTTGTGAGGTATTCCTTGAGCGACTCAAGGAAGATCTTTATGGGTTGGAATAAAGAAGTGTTGGCCTAGTGGGCGTCGGCTTCAATTGCACCTTGGAGGTAGATCGCGGTCAGCAAGGCGAAAACGAACGCCTGCAGGCACATGATCAGAAGTTCCAGGAAGTACATTGCGACCGATCCGATGATGACCAGCACGCCGAGGCCGTTCATGGCCAGGGAGTCCTGGACAACGATCAGGTGACGTGCACCGGACGCTGCCAGCATCACGATCATGTGACCGGCCAGCATCGTTGCCATCAAACGCAGCGAGTGCGTCAGCGGGCGAACGATGAAGTTAGAAATGATTTCCAACGGAACCATCAGCGGCATGATCCAGCCCGGAACACCGGACGGGACGACAGCCAGCTTGAAGTAGCGGATACCATGGTTCTTCAGGCCTACGGCAATCCAGGTGCCGTAGATGATGATAGCCATCGCGTAGGCAGAACCAGCGTGTGAGAACGATGGAAGCTGCAGGAACGGAATCGCGCCGAAGAGGTTGTTCAGCAGTACGAAGAAGAAGGTCGCGAACAGCAGAGGAATCCAAGGACGGAAGTTCTTCTCGCCGATGATGTCGCGGCCAATTCCGTTACGTACGAATGCGTAACCGGTTTCAGCGATGTACTGCATCTTGCCTGGAACCAATTTAGGGTTCTTGATGGCCGCGGTGAAGAACCAAGTGATGAGCACGATCGACAAAACGATCATGAGCATCTGCTTGCCGAAACCCGTGCCGTACTCCGCCATCCAAGGGAAGATATCTGGAAGGTGGGTATCGGAAACGGATGGCGGTACGAAGCCGCCTTCTTCTGAGGCCATTGGGAGCGCAAACGCGAACAACGCGCTGTCCTCTCTGCAGTAACGGTCACGGGCAAAAGGCGGTGACTGGCGGTAACTGCCTCTCACCGTGTGAAGAAAAGATCAAACGGGGATCCCATCATGGCCCATGCCAAAGCAT
Organism: Glutamicibacter nicotianae; assembly: GCF_006539525.1. Classification (GTDB taxonomy): domain Bacteria; phylum Actinomycetota; class Actinomycetes; order Actinomycetales; family Micrococcaceae; genus Glutamicibacter; species Glutamicibacter nicotianae. The sequence goes on from NZ_BJNE01000014.1 coordinate 20,017, forward strand.
CAACCCTGATGAAGGTCCATCTGCGGGTCTCCCCGCGGATGCATCTTGCATAAACCGCCCGCGGTTCAGCGGACGGCCAAAAATGACCCGAAGTAAGCTTATCAAACTCACAGCACCCCACCGACACAAAGCCGGGCGGAATACTCTATTCCTCGTTGTAGATAGCCAGGCGTGCCTTCATGAAGGCACGCACCTCGCCAACCTGCCAGGCAACAAGGGAAATAGCTGCTGCAAGAACGAATCCCTGGCGGTTGACCCATTCGGGCAACCCCAGGTTCAACAGCACGAAGGCGATGCCAAAAACCTTGATGACAAAGACGCCCAGGAACGCGGGCATGGCCCACGAGCGGCGGATTCGCCCGGCAGCTTCGGCGATGAGGATGCCAATTGCGAAAAAGCCGATCACGATCCCGGCAGCCAGCGCGCCAGAAAGCGCGTAGGTGAGATCAGCTACCAGCCATGAAATCAGGAAAAATATGGCGGTAGCGATCGCCGAATACACCAGTGACAAGCCGAGAATCGGCAGCCAGATGGATTTCGGGGCTGACGAAGCACTGACGCGGGCAGAACCAGGATTCACGTCCGCAACCTTTCTTCGTCAACACCGAGGGACCATCGCGCACCCATCGATGCTGATGAAACTTGAAACTCCCGCCCGTTCCCGAAAAGAACAGGAGGAAGAAGATCCACATTGAATTCTACACGAGATAGAAACAGATTGCTCATGCATTGCTTGGCTAATTAACCGGGCTAGGCCTTGCCCATGCGCTTGCGCAGGGCATCGACCCGCTTGATCACCAGCGGACGCCAGGTCGCCACCGCTGCCACTAGGAACAACAGCAAGGCCATCGGCACTACCAGGATGACCGGGATGAAGGCGATGGACACCACTGAGACAGCAATCACGGCAGCCCAGAGGTACAGCAGGATCACCGACTGGCGCACCGAATGGCCCTGGGCCAGCATCCTGTGGTGGATGTGCTTGGCGTCCGGTGAAAAGGGTGAGCGTTTGTTGGCCAGCCGGCGGAAGACCGAAAGCACAAGGTCCAGGACTGGTAGGAACACGATGACCATCGGCAGCAGCATCGGCATGTAGGCAGGGATGTTGCGGAAGCGCCGCGCCTCCAGCCCCTGCACATCCCCGGTCACCGCTATCGCGGCCACCGAGAGGACCATGCCGATGGCCAGCACCCCGGTCTCCCCCATGAAGATATTCGCCGGGTTGAAGTTGTGCGGCAGGAAGCCCAGGCAGGCGCCGAGCAGCAGCGCGCAGAGCAGCGCCCCGATATTCGCGTAGTCATCCGCGCTCACATGCGTGGCCAGCACATAGGAATACACGAAGAAGGTCGCCGCGCCAATTGCGGCCAGGCCCGCGGCCAGGCCATCGAGCCCATCGGAGAAATTGATCGCGTTCATGGTCAGCACGATCAGGAACACCGTCACCGCAATCTGCAGCCACAGCTCATCGATCTGCCACGAACCGACTGGCAGCGACTGGATGACGATTCCGTGGGTGGCGATCAGCCAGCCGATCAGGATCTGCCCGGCGAGCTTCAGCCACCACTTCAAGTCGAACATGTCATCGGCCAGGCCCATGAGCACGATGACTCCCAGCGCATAGGCGATGCCGCGGATGGCTTCGTCATTGCCGAAGACCCCGCGGAAGAAATGGAAGTTGCTCGCGAGCCATAATCCTGCGGCGAAGGCGGCGATGATTGCCAGCCCGCCGAACTTCACGATCGGCTTTTCGTGCTGGTCGCGTTCGCGCACCAGCTGGTTCCCGGTAAAGCGCTGGCCGAGCGTGCGCACGATCGGCGTGAGCAGGAACGAGACCGTAAAGCTGAACGCTATGAGCAGGACATATGTTCTCATGCGCCGGTTTCCGGTGCGTCCTGTCCCAAATCGAGAATTCCAGGGACGACCACGCGCAATTCCTCAATGGAAATTGCACCCGAGCGGACTACCTGCAGGTGCGCACCGGTGCAATCGATGATGGTCGAGGGCAGGACTTCTTCGCCGGCCGCGCCGCGCGGACCGCCGTCGAGGTACACATCCACCGACTCGCCCAGCTGGGCGATGGCCTGCTCGACATCCAGCGCCGCCGCGTTGCCGGTGCGGTTGGCCGAGGACACTGCCAGCGGGCCGGTCTGGCCCAGCAGCTCCAGGGCGGTGTCGTCGTTGGGCACGCGCAGCGCTACGGTGCCGCGGGTCTCCCCCAGATCCCAGGTCAGCGACGGCTGGGCGTGCAGGATCAGGGTCAGGCCGCCTGGCCAGAAGGCTTCGGCCAGCTTCCGGGCCTCATCGGGGATGTCCCGGGCCAGCCCGTCCATGGTGGCGGTCTGGGCAATCAGCACCGGTGGCGGCATGGTGCGGCTGCGGCCCTTGGCCGCCAGCAGCATCGCTACGCCCTGGGCGCTGAAGGCATCGGCGCCAATCCCGTAGACGGTATCTGTGGGCAAGACGATGCAGCGCTTGTCCGCCAATGCGGCCTTGGCTGCGGCGATGCCGTCAGCGTGTTCCTGCTCGTTGCTTACCGAAAATGTTGTGCTCACGGGATCATTCTTTCATGCGCTGGTGTGTCGTTTGGTTATTGGGGCGCGTAGCCGGATGTGGCGCGGGCGCGCCCGGTGAGGTCCTGGTGGCCTGCAACCTGCGTGAATCCTGCTTCGCGCAGCATCGCGGCCGCGCTCTCGCGCTGCACTTCGGCGTGTTCCATCACGTACCAGCCGCCGGGACGCAGCAGCTTCAGGGCCTGGGCGGTGACGGCACGCGGAACCTGCAGCCCGTCCTCCCCCAGCCCGTACAACGCCATCTCCGGGTCGTGCTCGCGCACCTCGACCTCGCGCGGCACCGCATTCGGCGGGATGTACGGCGGATTGGAGATCACCAGGTCCATGGTGGCGTCGAGCTGGGCGGGCACCTGCGTGGCATCCTGGTGGAGCACGGTGACCCCGTGGGGTTCGCAGTTGGCCCGGGTGTAGCCAATGGCATCATCCGAGAGCTCCACGGCCCAGACGCTGGCCGCCGGCACCTCGCTGGCCAGGGCCGCGGCAATGGCGCCGGAACCCGAGCACAAGTCGATGCACCGCGGGCTGCCGATCCCCTGGGCCGCCAAGAAATCAAGGCCCAGCTGCACCACGGTTTCGGTTTCCGGCCGCGGGGTGAAGACCCCCGGCCCGACCTTCAGTTCCAGGTAGCGGAAGTAGGCGACGCCGGTCAGGTGCTGCAGCGGGATGCGGGTGCGCCGGGCTGCCACCAGCGCGGTGAACTGTTCCCGGTGCGCCGGCTGAAGGCCGTCGCCGCGCAGCTCGCGCAGCTTCAGCTGCGCGCGGTCGATGCCCAGCACATGGCAGAGCAGCAGATCGGCGTCGACGCCGGGGCTTGGCACCCCGGCGTCGGCCAGCGCCGCAATCGCCTGGCGGCGTACGGCAGATAGTTCTTCCAAGGCGCAGTTACTCGCCCAGCGCTGCCAGGCGCTCTTCCTCGTCCATCTGGATGCAGGAGTCGACCACCGGCTGCAGGTCGCCGTCCATCACGGCGTCCAGGTTGTAGGCCTTGTACCCGGTGCGGTGATCCGCAATGCGGTTCTCCGGGTAGTTGTAGGTGCGGATGCGCTCGGAGCGGTCCATGGTGCGGATCTGGCTGGCGCGCTGCGCAGAGTTCTCGGCGTCGATCTGTTCCTGCTGGTGGGCCAGCAGGCGCGAGCGCAGCACGCGCATCGCGGCTTCGCGGTTCTGGATCTGCGACTTCTCGTTCTGCATGGCCACTACGATGCCGGTGGGCAGGTGGGTGATGCGCACCGCGGAGTCGGTGGTGTTCACGGACTGGCCGCCTGGGCCCGAGGAACGGTAGACGTCGATCTTCAAATCATTCTGGTGGATATCGACTTCTTCGGGCTCGTCCACTTCGGGCAGCACCAGCACGCCGGCGGCCGAGGTGTGGATGCGGCCCTGGGATTCGGTGACCGGCACGCGCTGCACGCGGTGCACGCCGCCCTCGAACTTCAGCTGGGCGTAGACGCCTTCTGCCGGGTCGTTGGAGTTGCCCTTGATGGCCACCTGCGCGTCCTTGTAGCCGCCGAGGTCGGACTCGTTGTAGGAGATCATCTCGACCTTCCAGCCCTTGTGCTCGGCAAAGCGGGTGTACATGCGCAGCAGGTCGGCCGCGAACAGCGCCGCTTCGTCGCCGCCTTCGCCGCCCTTGACTTCGAGGATCACGTTGCGGCCGTCATTCTCATCGCGCGGGATCAGCAGGCGGCGCAGCTTCTCCTCCAGCGCCGGCAGCTCGGCGGTCAGGGTTTCGACCTCTTCGGCGAAGTCCGGATCCTCGTCGGCCATTTCCTTGGCGGCTTCCAGGTCCTCGGTGGCGGTGTTCCACTTGTTGTAGGCTTCGACGATGCCGTTCAGCTGGGCCGAACGGCGGCCGAGCTTGCGGGCCAGCGCCTGGTCGGCGTACACCGCTGGATCCGAGAGCTGCGCCTGGATGGCTGCATGCTCTTCTAGTAGCGATTTGACGGACTCGAACATGGTGGTGTGCTTCCTTGTTGGCGTTTTCCGCGCAGTGCCGGCGCTTGGCGCTGCCCGGGCACTGCTGGAATTCAATTCTAGACGCTGCGCCGGCGGTCACCGGCGTGCGAGGTGTCACTACGCGCCGATGGCGTCCAGCCAGCTGCCGAGGTGGCAAGCTGGCTGGACGCCATGGCGGTGGATGGTGCTAATCCTTGTTTGGAGTGGTCTTGTTGACCAGCATCAGGAATTCCGCGTTGGACTGGGTCTCGCGGATCTTCCCGGTGAGCACCTCCAGTGCCTGCTGCGGATCGATGCCCGAGAGCATGCGGCGCAGGCGCCACATGATGCGCACCTCTTCGGCACTCATCAGCTGCTCTTCGCGGCGGGTCGAGGATGCGTTGACATCCACCGCAGGGAAGATGCGCTTCTCGGCCAGCTGGCGCGAGAGGCGAAGCTCCATGTTGCCGGTGCCCTTGAATTCCTCGAAGATGACCTCGTCCATCTTGGATCCGGTCTCCACCAGGGCGGTGGCCAGGATGGTCAGCGAGCCGCCGTTCTCGATGTTGCGGGCGGCACCGAAGAAGCGCTTCGGCGGGTACAGTGCCGCCGAGTCCACGCCGCCGGAGAGGATGCGTCCGGAGGCCGGTGCTGCCAGGTTGTAGGCGCGGCCCAGGCGGGTCATCGAGTCCAGCAGGACCACGACATCCATGCCCATTTCCACCAGGCGCTTGGCGCGCTCGATGGCCAGCTCGGCCACGGTGGTGTGGTCATCTGCCGGGCGGTCGAACGTGGAGGCGATGACCTCGCCCTTGACCGTGCGCTGCATGTCGGTGACTTCTTCGGGACGCTCGTCGACCAGCACCATCATCAGGTGCACCTCTGGGTTGTTGGTCGTGATGGCGTTCGCGATGGACTGCAGGATCAGGGTCTTGCCGGCCTTTGGAGGCGAGACGATCAGTCCGCGCTGGCCCTTGCCGATCGGTGCGACCAGGTCGATGACGCGTGGGCCGACCAGCTTCGGGTCGGTTTCCAGGCGCAGGCGCTCGGTCGGGTACAGCGGCACGAGCTTGTTGAACTCGACGCGTTCCTTGTTGTCTTCCGGCTTCTTGCCGTTGACGGAAGTCAGCTGCACCAGGGCGTTGAACTTCTGGCGCGGGTTCGGGGTCTCGCCCTCGCGCGGCTGGCGGATGGCGCCGACGATGGCGTCGCCCTTGCGCAGGTTGTACTTCTTGACCTGGCCCAGGGTGACGTAGACGTCGTTCGGGCCGGGAAGGTAGCCGGAGGTGCGGACGAACGCGTAGTTCTCCAGCACGTCCAGGATGCCGGCGATCGGCAGCACGACATCGTCTTCGCTCAGCTGCGGCTCGTCGTCGTCGCGGCGGTTGCGGCGGTTGCGGTTGTTCCGGTCGTTGCGGTCGTTGTTGCGCTCGCTGCGTTCCGAACGCTCCTCGGTGTTCTCCGAGTCGTTCGAGTCGTTGTTGCGATCATTGCGATCGTTGTTGCGCTCACGGCGGTTGTTCCGGTCATTGCGATCGTTGTTGCGCTCGCGGCGCTCTTCGCGGCGGTCGGTGCGCTCTTCGGCGTTCTCCGACTCAGCGGCGTCATTGCGCTCGTTGTTGCGCTCGCGGCGGTTGCCACGCTCACGGCGGTTGCCGCGCTCGCGGCGCTCTTCGCGTGCTTCGCCGTTGTTCTCGGCGTTCTCTGCCGGTGCCTCGGCTGGCTCAGTGCCCTGCTCTGCAGGCTGCTCAGCTGGCTTGCTGCTGCGCGAGTTGCGGCGCTGGCGCGGGGCCTTGGCTTCCTCTGCTGGGGCCTGCTTCTCGGCAGGTGCTTCGGCGGCTGCTTCCTTGGTATCGGCAGCAGCGGCAACCTTGCCGGAGTCGGTCACGCGGCGCGAGGTGCGGCGTGCGCGAGCAGGCTTTTCCGCCGGTGCTTCGGCAGCTGCAGCGGTTTCCGGTGCGGCGGTGGTATCGACCTCGGCCTGCTCCTTGGCTGCGGCCTTCGGCGCGCGGCGTGCGCGGGCCTTGGTTTCCTTGGCCGGCTCGGCGGCGGCTTCCGCCGTGGCTGCAGGTGCTTCGGACTTGGCCGACTTGGCTTCCTGCGCGGCCTTGGCTTCCTGCGCTGCCTTGGCGTCCTTGGCGGCAACGGAGCCGCCGCGCTGGTGGTCGCCGATGGCCTTGACCAGATCGGCCTTGCGCATGCGCGACCCGCCGGTGATGCCCAGCTGGGAAGCCAACTGCTGCAGCTGGGTCATCTTCAAAGAGGCCAGACCGGCACTCTTATTTTCGGAAGTCTTGGTGTCCACGCCTTCGGTGAGGCTCGTGGTTTCGGTCACGAAAGTTCCTTCTGACTCGTAGGATGGGCCGCTTCAGGCAGGCCCACTATGCCGTAAATGATGTTCCACAGCCGCAGATTGCGTGGCTGCTTCACTTTCTCCCCGCAAGATAGCCCAGAATTCGGAGCAAAACTGCGGTGGATTAAAGAAACTGATATCGCCTGGGCACGAGGACGTACCTGGATGCGGGATATCAAAGGTGCTGCGAACTGCAGGGAAATCCGGAGCGGCTGGAGGGATGAAATGGGGTTCAAGAACCGAATTTATCCGCATCAACACTGGCCACAAATGATTCGGACCGGGCTACTGCCCAGCGATCCGGCCTGCCATGGTGTTACAGCACTTCTACTGTAACACCGTTATTGGCAAGCTTGGGAACTTCAGCACGCCAAGACACTGAAGAACTCGCAGAAAATTCGTTGATCACCGCTTGCACGGCAGCTACCTGGTCCTCGCTGGATACCAGGGTCATCACCGTTGGGCCGGCACCGGAAACCACTGCGGCCAATCCGGCATCGCGCAGCTTGGCAATCACTGCGGCGCTTTGCGGCATGGCCGCAGCCCGGTAATCCTGGTGCAGGTAGTCCTTGGTGCCGCCCAGCAGCTGGCTTGGGTCATTGCTCAAAGCGTGGATCAGCAAGGCGGCACTAGCGCTGTTCGCCGCGGCCACCGCATGCTCGATATGCGAGGGCAGTGCACCACGGGCCACTTCGGTGGACAGCCCGTTGGAAGGGATGGCCAGCACCGCACGCAGATCCGGGTGCAATGGCACCTGCACGGAGCTGAAGCTGCCATCGGGATTCGTGGCAGAAATGCTCAAACCGCCAAAGACCGCAGGGGCCACATTATCCGGGTGGCCTTCCCACGCGGCCGCGGCCTGGAAGACTGATTCGGTTCCACGACGTGCCTCTGCTGGCAGCAGCGCGTCGGCCGCAGCATAGGCGGCAACGATCGCCGCTGCGGACGAGCCCATACCCCGAGCATGCGGAATGCGGTTATGCGCCACCAGTTCCACGCCTACCGGGGCGAAGCCGGCGTCTTTCCAGTAGCGGTGCATTTCCTTGATGATCAGGTGGGATTCATCGCGTGGCAGCTCATCGGCCCCGTCACCGAAAATCTCGACGCGGCTGGAGTGCGCGGTGCCCACCTCAAGGCGGTCGCGGTATTCCAGGGCCAGGCCCAGCGAATCGAAGCCGGGGCCGAGGTTGGCGGAGGTAGCCGGCGGGGAAACGATCAACTTCTGGCCCAGGGCGATCTGCTGCGTCATGGTTCCTTCAAGAATTCGGTGCGAGTGGTAATGGGTGCGCAACGGCCCGCCACGGCCGGCTCCCCCGTTTCCGGGAGAGCCATTGGCGCGGCGGGCCGTTGGCTGGCCAGAAGAATTCTGGCCGAAGGCGTTTAGGCCAGGCCCAGGGCGCCGGCGACCTCGACTACGTCGAAGGCCACCTTCTTTGGTGCGACGTCCGAACCGTCGGCCTGCTTCAGGGCCCAGTCAGGATCCTTCAGGCCGTGGCCGGTTACGGTGATCACGATCTTTTTGCCGGTGGGCACGTTGCCGGCGGCGTGGTGCTTGAGCAGTCCGGCGACGCCGGCTGCCGAGGCGGGTTCCACGAAGACGCCTTCGCGCGAGGAGAGCCAGCGGTGCGCGGCGAGAATTTCCTCATCGGTGACCGAGTCGATCTGGCCGCCGGACTCGTCGCGGGCTGCTTCGGCCTGTTCCCAGGAAGCCGGGTTGCCGATGCGGATCGCGGTGGCGATGGTGTCCGGTTCGGTGATCGGGTGCCCGGCAACAATCGGAGCGGCGCCAGCTGCCTGGAAGCCCCACATGATCGGGTTCTTGGTGGATACCGGTTCGAGGACCTTGCCGGCCTCGTTGGTCCACTGCGTGGAGTACTCCTTGTAGCCCTTCCAGTACGCGGTGATGTTGCCCGCGTTGCCTACCGGCAGCAGGTGGTAGTCAGGTGCATCGCCCAGGAAGTCCACGACCTCGAAGGCGCCGGTCTTCTGGCCCTGGATACGCGCAGGGTTCACCGAGTTGACCAGGAATACCGGGTAGTTCTCGCTGAGCTTGCGGGCGACCTCAAGGCAGTTATCGAAGTTGCCGTCGATCTGGATGATGTCTGCGCCGTGGGCGATCGCCTGGGACATCTTGCCCATGGAGATCTTGCCGTCCGGCACCAGCACGGCGCACTTCAGCCCGGCCTGGGTGGCGTAGGCGGCAGCCGAGGCGGAGGTGTTGCCAGTGGAGGCGCACACCACTGCCTTGGCGCCGGCGGCGACCGCAGCGGTCATCGCCATGGTCATGCCGCGGTCCTTGAAGGAACCGGTCGGGTTCATGCCCTCGACCTTCAGGTACACCTCGTTGCCGGTTTCCGCCGACAGCGCCGGGGCGTAGACCAGCGGGGTGCCGCCCTCGCCGAGCGTGATGACCTTGGTGTTTTCGTCGACTGGCAGGCGATCGGCGTATTCGCGGATCACTCCGCGCCACTGGTGAGCCACGTTAGTTTCCTTCAACTCGCATAACGGATAGTACACAGTGCACCGCGTCCAGCGCGGTGAGCGCCTCGACGGTGCTGGCCAGGGCCGCTTCGGTGCCCTGGTGGGTCAGGATGCGCAGCTGCGCGCCGGCCTCGGCGTCGACCTGCTGGCTCATCGACTCGATGGAGACCCCGTGCTCGCCGAAGACGGTGGCGATGGCCGCCAGCACGCCCGGCTGGTCCTTGACCGACAGGCCGATCCAGTAGCGGGTGTCGATGGCTTCGAAGTCCAGCAGCCGCGGGGCCTGGCTGACCGAGCCGTTGGGCAGCGGGGCCCCGGCGGCGATCTGCCGGGCCACGGCGACGACATCGCCCATGACCGCCGAGGCGGTCGGGTTGCCGCCCGCGCCGGCGCCGTAGAACATCAGGTCCCCGGCGTTCTCGGCCTCGACGAACACGGCGTTGAACGCGCCGTGCACGGTGGCCAGCGGGTGGCTGCGGCGCACCAGCGCCGGGTAGACGCGCACCGAGATCCCGGCTTCTGCGCGTTCGGCGATGGCCAGCAGCTTGATCACGTAGCCGGCGGCGGACGCGGCGGCGACATCGGCGGCGGTGACCTCGGTGATGCCCTGGGTCGAGACCTGCTCCGAGGACACGGTGGTGTGGAAGGCCAGCGAGGCCAGGATGGCCGCCTTCGCGGCGGCGTCGTGCCCGCCCACGTCGGCGGTCGGATCGGCTTCGGCATAGCCCAGCGCCTGGGCTTCGGCCAGCACGTCGTCGAACGCGGCGCCGGTGGTGTCCATCGCGTCGAGGATGAAGTTGGTGGTGCCGTTGACGATGCCCATCACCTTGGTGATGTGGTCGCCCGCCAACGAGTCGGCGATCGGGCGCAGGATCGGGATGGCCCCGGCCACCGCCGCCTCGTAGCGCAGCTGCGCGCCGTGCTGCGAGGCCAGCGCGTTCAGCTCGGCGCCCTTGAGCGCGATCAGCGCCTTGTTGCCGGTGATGACGCTGGCGCCCTTGGACAGCGCGGCGGCGATGTATTCGCCGGCCGGCTCCATGCCGCCGAGCAGCTCGATGACCACATCGGCCTGGGCGATCAGCCCGGGAGCGTCGGTGGTGAAAAGCTCCTGGGGCAGCGCCGCATCGCGTTTGGCATCCAGGTTGCGCACGGCAATGCCGATCAGCTGCAGGCCGGCGCCCGAGCGGGCCGCCAGTTCATTCGCATCTTCCAGCAGGATCCGGGCCACCTGGGCCCCGACCGTGCCGCAACCCAGCAGGGCTACTTTCAGGTTCTTTTCGCCGCTCAATTAAACTCCCATGTCGCGGGCCAACAAGTCTGTTTCCGTTTCCCTGCGCACGATCAGGCGGGCTTGGCCATCGCGTACAGCTGCCACCGCGGGACGGGTGAGGTAGTTGTAGTTGCTCGACAGCGCCCAGCAGTAGGCGCCGGTGGCCGGTACGGCGAGCAAATCGCCGGCCGCCACGTCCTCGGGCAGGTAAACGTCCTTCACGACTATGTCACCTGACTCGCAATGTTTCCCAACTACACGAGAAATAATTGCGTCGCTTTGCGTCATACGGCTGGCCAGCACGGCGGTGTATTGCGCGTCGTAGAGCACCGGACGCGGGTTGTCGCTCATCCCGCCGTCCACCGAAATGTAGCGGCGCGGATGCAGTGCTCCAGTTTCGTCTTCCACCTGGACGTCCTTGCGCACTCCGGCCTCGTAGAGGGTGAACGTGGACGGGCCGGCGATGGCGCGGCCCGGCTCGATGGAGATGCGCGGGCAGTCCAGTTCCAATTCGGCACAGGTGGCAGAGACCACCTCGGCCATCTGGCCGGCCAGCTTCGCTGGGGTGGAGGGGTGGTCTTCGGAGGTGTAGGCGATGCCGTAGCCGCCGCCCAGATCCAGCTCGGGCAGCGATACGCCGTGGATCTCGCGGATCCGGGCCAGCAGCCCGAGCATGGTGCGCGCGACCATGGCGAAGCCTTCGGCCTCGAAGATCTGCGAGCCGATGTGGGCGTGCAGGCCCAGCAGGTTGATGTTCTTCGCCTCGATCGCCTGGGCGACCGCGCGCAGCGCTGGCGAGCTGCCGGAGGCGTCGTCCAGGATGGACAGGCCGAACTTCTGGTCCTCATGCGCGGTGGCGATGGCCTCGTGCGTGGAGGCGTGCACGCCGGGGGTGATGCGCAGCATGACCTGGGCGGTCTTGTCCATGGCGTCGGCGATGGAGATCACCCGGTCCAGCTCGTCCAGCGAGTCGATGACCAAGCGTCCCACGCCCATCTCGATGGCGCGGGTGATCTCGGCTGCCGACTTGTTGTTCCCATGCAGCGAGAGGTTGGCGGCCGGCACCTTGGCGGCGCCGGCCACTGCCAGCTCGCCGCCGGAGCAGGTGTCCAGGCGCAGGCCCTCGGCGGTCACCCAGCGGGCCACCTCGGTGCACAAGAACGCCTTGCCGGCGTAGTAGACGTCGACTCCCCCGCACAGATCCTTGAACGCCTCATCGAAGGCGGTCTTGAATCCGCGCGCGCGGGCACGGAAGTCGTTCTCGTCGAGCACGAACAGCGGGGTGCCGAATTCGGCTGCCAGCGCGGAGACGGGAAGGCCCTGGATGGACAGTTCGCCGCCAGCCTCGCGGGAAACCCCCGAAGCCCACTCGATCTGACGAAGCGCGTTGATGTTTTCCGGGAAGTGCAGCCATTGCGGGGCTAGCGGCGATACGGCCATAGGGTCTTACATCCTCTCTGGGGCTGAAACGCCCAGCAGTTCCAATCCATTTGCCAAGACGGTGGTGGCGGCGTCGTTCAGCCACAGGCGGGTGCCGTGCACCGGTGCGACTGCTTCGTCTTCGCCCATCGGGGTGATGCGGGTGGCGGCGTACCACGAGTGGTAGGCGCCGGCGACCTGCTCCAGGTAGCGGGCGATGCGGTGCGGTTCGCGGAATTCAGCGGCGCCGGCAACCACCGACGGGAACTGGCCGAGCACTGCCAGCAGCTCGTTCTCGGTGGCGTCGGTCAGCAGCGCGGCGTCGAACTCATCGCGGGTCACGCCCTTGGCGGCGGCATTGCGGGCCGCGGCGCAGGAACGCGCGTGGGCGTACTGCACGTAGAACACCGGGTTGTCGTTGGAGTTCTTCTTCAGCTGCTCCGGGTCCAGCGCGATCGGCGAATCGGCCGGGAAGCGGGCCAGCGAATAGCGCAGCGCGTCGGCGCCGATCCAGTTGATCAGATCGCGCAGCTCGATGATGTTGCCGGCGCGCTTGGACAGCTTGGCTCCGTTGACCGAAATCAGCTGGCCGATCAGCACCTCGATGTTCTTTTCCTTGTCATCGCCGGCGCAGGCGGCAATGGCCTTCAGGCGGTTGACGTAGCCGTGGTGGTCGGCGCCGAGCAGGTAGATCTTCTCTTCGAAGCCGCGGTCCTTCTTGGACAGGTAGTAGGCGGCGTCCGCGGCGAAGTAGGTAGGCTCTCCGTTGGCACGGATCAGCACGCGGTCCTTGTCATCGCCGAAGTCGGTCGTGCGCAGCCAGACGGCTCCCTCCAAATCGAAGATGTGGCCCTGTTCGCGCAGGCGAGCCACGGCGTCGGCGACCGCGCCGCCTTCATGCAGGCTGGTTTCGGAGAAGAACACGTCGAAGCTGACGCCGAAGTCGGCCAGAGTCTTCTTGATGTCTTCGAGCTGCGCCTTGTAGGCGGCCTCGCGCAGGGCGGGAATGGCCTGCTCTTCATCCAGCGTGCCCAGTTCGGGGTTCTGCGCCAGGACGATATCGCCCAGCTCCTTGATGTATTCGCCGGGGTAGCCGCCCTCGGGCACCGGCAGGCCGTGGATGCGGTTGTAGACCGAGCGGGCGAACACGTTCATCTGGTTGCCGGCGTCGTTGATGTAGTACTCGGAAGTGACCTCGGCGCCCGAGGCGCGCAGCACGCGAGCGATGGCGTCACCCAGCGCGGCCCAGCGGGTGTGGCCGATGTGCAGCGGGCCGGTAGGGTTCGCGGAGACGAATTCCATGTTGACCACGTGTCCGGCCAGGGCCTCGTTGTTGCCGTAGGCGGAACCTGCCTCGACGATGGCGCGGGCCAGAGAACCGGCAGCGGCTGCGTCCAGGGTGATGTTCAGGAAGCCGGGACCTGCGATGTCCACGGCGCCGACTCCCGGGACCGAAGCAAGCCGGGCAGCCAGGATCTGCGCGAAGTCGCGCGGGGCCATGCCGGCCTTCTTGCCCAGCTGCAACGCGATGTTGGTTGCCCAGTCGCCGTGCTCACGGCTCTTCGGGCGGTCCACGCGGACGGTCTCTGGCACCTCGACTGAGATTTCACCGGCTGCGACGGCTTCGGTGAGGCATGCGGATATTGCTGCGGAGAGTTCTTCAGGAGTCACCGTTCAAGAATACCGGTAATTGCATCGCTTCTTCAGCATTCATGACTTGCAGCGCCTGTGAGACTGGCCCAAGCCGGTGACTTTTGCAACACATCAGCACCGGGGTGTTTGAATTGCGCAGATCAACTCACGACCTGATAGTATTTTTGCTGTTGCCCGGCAACACGCCTCTGTAGCTCAGTGGATAGAGCGTCTGCCTCCGGAGCAGAAGGCCGAAGGTTCGATTCCTTTCAGGGGCACCACTTCAAATTGCAGGTCCTGGTTGATCCAGGGCCTGCAATTTTTTGTGCCGAGCCCTGCGGCTAGCGCCCAAGCTCGTTTCAAGATCCCTCCCTTAGGAGCCGCATGGTTCATGAACAGCCGGGTGCCATCGTGATTGAGGCCGCGATGTGTAAATGAATTCCAGGTACACTCTTGCGCCTATTGGCTGAGATCACCCTGGAACCTAACTCAGGCCGAGGCTTGCCGGGGCCTGCCGGTATCGAGCTGGATGCCGGAGTACTGCGCAAAATCCGCCTTCAACCTTGCAAGGCAAACCGTTTTCATCGCCATTTCTTCCGGCGGTTCGCAGGACTAACTGCGTATTCCGTTCCAATCAGAAATGCCCAGCTCTTCGCACCGCGTTCTCCGGTGTGTAGCCTGAAGCCATGCCACAGATCGTTTCAGCGCCAATGGACCTGATCGTCGCTATTCATCAAGGGGTTGCGATTCGTTTTGCCGGGCTCAGCCTGACCTCGGATCTGCCTCCATCCCGGTATGCCGCTGAAGGCGGAACAGGTTTCGAGTTCCATCTATGCGGTGTTATCAATGACGTGACGCGGCGGTTGGATTCGCAGTTCCATGATGCTATGGAGTCTTGGGCACTTGTTGGGCAAGAGCAGGGAGAGGAGCTAGCCGGTCCGGCACCGCAAATGCCGGGGAACGCAGTTCTTGAACCGGTGAAGGCAAATATCACCGATGACCTTGGAACCAGGTACACCTGTCTTGGAGGACGAATCGCCGGCACGGGAACAGAATGGGACGCCACCTGGATCTATCACCCCAAGCCGCCGCGTGCAGCCCAGCGATTGGTTCTGGCGTTCACCATCAATGGCATCTCGACAGGCCACACCTGCGTCATCGACCCGCAAGCACCGGAAGACGGGCAATGATCAAGTTCGGGGAACACAACAGGTCGTATTCGATGCCATTGAGTCATTCCTCAATGTTTTCCGGACCGGCCCGGTCACGTGTGCGCAGCGCAGCGGCTACCGCGCTCTCCCCTGCTTTCAATTCTTGAAGTTGAAGATCGCTGCCACTGGAGAACGCCACGCCGATCTGGTGAGCGTCCGCCCGATAACCACCGCAGGCCCCGCACCCACTGAAGGGTACGGGGCCTGCGCGGCACGCATCAGCTACTGCAGCATGGTCTTGTCATCGAGCTGCGCGCCCTTGATCTTGCTGAACTCGTCCAGCAAGTCCTGGACGGTCATCCTGGACTTCTCTTCCTGGTCCAGGTCCAGGATGATCTGCCCGTCGTGCATCATGATCAGCCGGGTGCCCAGCTGCAACGCCTGTTCCATATTGTGCGTGACCATCAACGTGGTCAGCTGGTGGCGTTCGACAATTTCCTTGGTCAAGCGCGAGACCAGCGCCGCACGCTGCGGATCCAGGGCCGCGGTGTGCTCATCGAGCAGCAGGATCTTCGGCTTGGAGAAGGTGGCCATCAGCAGGCTCAGCGCCTGGCGCTGGCCGCCGGAGAGCAGGCCAACCTTCGTCTTCAGTCGCCCTTCCAGGCCGAGCTCCAGGGACTTCAGCTCCTCGACGAACAGCTCGCGGCGCTTGGAGCCCACGCCCAGGCTCAGTCCGCGGAAACGGCCGCGGGCGTAGGCCAGCGCCATGTTCTCCTCGATGGACATGGTCGGCGCGGTGCCGGCCATCGGATCCTGGAACACCCGGCCGATGTACTTGGCGCGGGAGTAGTCGGCCATCTTGGTGACATTCTTGCCCGCAATGGACACCGAGCCGGTATCCGGCTGCAGCTTGCCGGCGACCATGTTCAGCACGGTGGACTTGCCGGCGCCGTTGGAACCGATGACCGTGACGAATTCGCCGTCCGAGAGGTTCAGGTTGATGTTGCGCAGCGCCTTGCGCTCGTTGACGGTTCCCGGAAAGAAGGTGCGGGACAGGTTCTTGATCTCAAGCATTGGTGCGAACCTCTTCCTTGGATTCGGTGACGGGCGTCGGGGTGCGCTTGAAGGACTTCACAATCTTCTGGAAGCCCTTCCACTTCGGCAGCAGCAGGGCCACGACCACGAGGACCGCGGAGATCAGCTTCATGTCGTTGACCTCCAATCCGGCCGACAGGGCCAGCTGGATGACCAGGCGGTAGATCACGGCGCCGAAGACCACCGCAATGGCGGCCAGCCAGATGTAGCGCTGGGTGAAAATCGCCTGGCCGACGATGACCGATGCCAGGCCGATCAGGATCAGGCCGATGCCCATGCCGATGTCGGCGAAGCCCTGGTACTGGGCGATGACCGCGCCGGAGAGCGCCACCAGGCCGTTGGACAGCGCCAGGCCCAGGATCTTCTGGTTATCGGTGCTTACGCCGAAGGAGCGGATCATTTCCTGGTTGTCGCCGGTGGCGCGCATGGCCATGCCCAGTTCGGTGTGCAGGAACCAGACGATTGCCGCGACGAAGACCAAGCAGACGCCGAAGAGGATCGCCACCGAAGCGGCCGAGCCGAGGATGCCGGCGGCCCGCATCGGGCTGATCAGCGTTTCCTCGCCGAGCAAGGGGGTATTGGCCTTGCCCATGATGCGCAGGTTGACCGAGTACAGCGCGATCATGGTCAGGATGCCAGCGAGCAGGCCGTCAATCTTGCCCTTGGTATGCAGCAGGCCGGTAATGACACCGGCAACCATACCGGCGAAGAAGGCCAGCACGGTGGCCAGCCAGGGATTCATCCCGTTCACGATGCCGACCGAGGCGACGGCTGCACCGGTGGTGAAGCTGCCGTCGACGGTCAGGTCGGGAAAGTCCAGGATGCGGAAGGTCAGGTACACCCCGAGCGCCATGATGGCGTAGATCAGGCCGAGTTCAACCGCTGTGATCATGTGTGGATCCTTGAGTTGTAAGTTTTTTGCGAGTTATCACGACGAAAGGCGAGGCATCAGGTTATGCGCCTCGCCTTTCGTCGATAAGTTGTTGCCGGGGTTTAGTAGACCTCGACGGCTTCCGATTTCATCTCATCGGTGAATTCGATGCCTGCCTTCTTGGCGGCATCTTCGTTCAGGTACAGGTCGACCTCGGAGATAGTCTCCACCGGCATGGTTGCCGGCTCGTCCTCGCCCTTGAGCAGCTTCACGGCCATGGCAGCGGTCTGCTCGCCGAGCTTCTCGTAGTTGATGCCGTAGGTTGCGGTCGCGCCGCGCTTGACGGACTCGCCGTCAGCCGAAATAACCGGAACCTTGTTCTTCTCGGCAACCTGCAGCAGGCCTTCCAGTGCGGAGACCACGGCGTTGTCGGTCGGGACGTAGTACGCGTCGACATCCAGCGAGCTGGCGGCCTGCTGGACTTCGCTGGAGGCCGAGACAGCGGCTTCCTCAATGGTCAGGCCCAAGCCCTTGGCGGCTTCCTTGGCCATCTTCACCTGGACGGCGGAGTTCGCTTCGCCCGAGGAGTAGACGATGCCGACCTTCTTGGCATCCGGCACCAGGTCCTTGAGCAGCTGCAGCTGCTCATCGACCGGGTTCATGTCCGAGGTGCCGGTGACGTTTGCGCCCGGGGCTTCGTTGGAAGCAACCAGCTTGGCATCCACCGGGTCGGTCACAGCCGAGAAGAGCACCGGAACATTGGTGATCGCCTGGGCGGCTGCCTGTGCCGATGGGGTGGCTACTGCCAGCACCAGGTCGATATCCGAATCGGCGGCCAGCTTGCCGGCGATCGAGGTGTTCGTGGCCTGGTCGGTTTCGGCGTTGTTCTCGTCGTAGCTGATCTTCTCGCCCGTGTAGCCGGCTTCTTCCATGCCTGCCTTGAAGCCGGTGACCACTGCATCCAGCGACGGGTGCGAGACGAACTGGGAGATGCCGATCTTGACTGGTTCGTCGCCGCCGCCGGCGGCACCCTGCTCGCCGCTGCCGCCGCAGGCGGTCAGGGCCAATGCGCCAGCTGCTGCGATCGCAGCGAATTTCATGGCGGTGAAGCTCTTCATTGAAGTTCCTTTCAAAGTTCCCTTGCGAGTGATTCCCACCGATAGCGCGGATGCCAGGTTATGAAGCGCAACTGGTGCGCAGCATGCGGGAACCGTCCAGGCATCGCGACGATGATTACCCACGATCTTACATGTGAACGACCTCACCTTGCCTACAATCAAGGTCGTTTCCTAGACGATTGCCTCTTGATACCGATTCTGATGGACACAAACGATCCACTTCTGGCCGGAATCTGGAAGTTTTGTATTTGGCGGCCCGAAGTTGTCGACAATTGCTTGGACAATCCGGGAATTTGACTCCTGCGCTCCCGCCTACCCTCTGCCTGGGCTATTGCGTTAATGCTGCCCGGCCAGGCTTCGGCCCGGCGGCCACCACGAAAATGCGGGGCGTGAATAGAATGGGAACATCATGGCGCTCAGCATTACGTATCCCGAAGCACTTCCCGTCTCAGCCCGTCGCGAGGACATCCTCGACGCGGTGCGCGAAAACCAGGTAGTGGTCATCGCCGGCGAAACCGGTTCGGGCAAGACCACCCAGCTTCCCAAGATGCTCATCGAACTCGGCCTGGCCGAAAAGGGCATGATCGGGCACACCCAGCCGCGCAGGCTCGCCGCGCGCACCGTGGCCGAGCGTATCGCCGAGGAAATGGGCACGACCATCGGCGAAGAGGTCGGCTTCCACGTGCGCTTCACCGGCGAGGTCTCGCGCAAGACCAAGCTCAAGGTGATGACCGACGGCATCCTGCTGGCCGAGATCCAGCGCGACAAGCTGCTGAAGAAATACTCGGCGATCATCATCGACGAAGCCCACGAGCGCAGCCTGAACATCGACTTCCTGCTCGGCTACCTCAAGCAGATCATGCCCAAGCGCCCGGACTTGAAGATCATCATCACTTCGGCCACCATCGACCCGCAGCGCTTCGCCGCGCACTTCGGCAAACAGGATGCCGACGGCGAACTGGTCCCCGCCCCGATCCTGGAGGTCTCCGGGCGCACCTTCCCGGTGGAACTGCGCTACCGGCCGCTGCAGGCCGATCAGCCCATGGACGCCGACGAGGCGGCCGAGAACACCCTGGAAGAAGAGCGCGACCCGCTGGATGCGGTCACCGACGCGGTCAAGGAACTGAGCCGCGAAGCACCGGGCGACATCCTGATCTTCTTCTCCGGCGAGCGCGAAATCCGCGATGCCGCCGATGCGCTGCGCGCGATGGTCACCGCCAACAAGCGCCTGCCGCGCTATGAGGTGCTGCCGCTGTTCGCCCGGCTGTCGCTGGCCGAGCAGCACCGGGTCTTCCACCCCGGCGGCGCACCGCGCATCATCCTGGCCACCAACGTGGCGGAGACCTCGTTGACCGTGCCGGGCATCAAGTACGTGATCGATACCGGCACCGCGCGCATCTCCCGCTACTCGCATCGCACCAAGGTGCAGCGCCTGCCGATCGAGCGCGTCTCGCAGGCCAGCGCCAACCAGCGCTCGGGCCGCTGCGGCCGCGTCTCCGAGGGCATCGCCATCCGCCTGTACTCCCAGGAGGACTACAACTCCCGACCTGAGTTCACCGACCCGGAAATCCTGCGCACCAACCTGGCCAGCGTGATCCTGCAGATGATCTCCATGGGCGTGGTGGCCTCGGCCGCCGAGGTCGCCAGCTTCCCGTTCGTCCAGCCGCCCGAAGCCAAGGCGATCACCGATGGCGTGAACCTGCTGCGCGAGCTCGGGGCGCTGGGCCAGGACAAGCCGGCCAAGCTCACCGAGGTCGGCCGGAAGCTGGCCCAGCTGCCGCTGGATGTGCGCCTGGGCCGGATGATCGTCGAATCCGCGCAGCGCTCGGTCGCCAAGGAAGTGATGGTGCTCGCCGCCGGGCTGAGCATCCAGGACCCGCGCGAGCGGCCCAGCGAGGAGACCGGGCAGCGCGAGCGCGCCACCGAGCTGCACAAGCGCTTCGCCGACGGCAAGTCCGACTTCATCGCGCTGCTGAATCTATGGGCCTATCTGCAGGAGCAGCAGAAGGAATTGTCCTCCTCGGCCTTCCGCCGGCTGTGCAAGGCCGAGTTCATCAACTACCTGCGCGTGCGCGAGTGGCAGGATTTGTTCACCCAGCTGCGCCAGCTGGCCAAGCCGCTGGGCATCACCGTCGCGGCCGCCCCGATCGAGCCGGCAGCCAACGAGGACGAGGTGCACAAGTCGCTGCTCTCCGGCCTGCTCGGGCACATCGGGCTCTACGACGAGCGCAAGCGCGACTACCAGGGCGCGCGCGGCACCCGGTTCGCGATCTTCCCGGGTTCGTCCCTGTTCAAGAAGTCCCCGACCTGGGTGATGTCCGCCGAGCTGGTGGAGACCTCGCGGCTGTGGGCGCGCACCAATGCGGCCATCGACCCCGCCTGGGTGGAGGAGCTCGCCCCGCACCTGCTCAAGCGCACCCACTCGGAGCCGCACTGGTCCAAGCGCAACGGCTCGGTGATGGGCTACGAGAAGGTCACGCTCTTCGGGCTGCCGATCGTCCCCCGCCGCCAGTTCCACTACTGGCGGGTGGACAAGGACCTGGCCCGCGAGCTGTTCATCCGCCACGCGCTGGTTGAGGGCGATTGGCGCACCCACCACAAGTTCTTCGCGAAGAACCGCGCGCTGCTCGAGGAAGTCGAGGAGCTGGAAACCCGCATGCGCCGCCACGACCTGCGCATCTCGGACGAGGACCTGTTCGCGTTCTACGATGCCCGGGTGGGTGCCGAGGTGTACTCCGAGCGGCACTTCGACCGCTGGTGGAAGAAGGCCCGAGCCGCCGACCCGGCGCTGCTGGACTTCGACCCCGAGGCGCTGCTGGCCGAAACGGACGCGGTGGACGAGACCGCGTTCCCGACCACCTGGAAGCTCGGCGGCATCCACCTGCCGCTGTCCTACGAGTACAACCCGGCAGCATCCGCCGGCGAGGGCGATGGCGTGTCGATCACCGTGCCGGTGGTGTTCCTCAACCAGCTCGATCCTGCCCGCTTCGCCTGGCTGATCCCGGGGCTGCGCCACGAGCTGCTCACCGCGCTGATCCGCTCGATGCCCAAGGCGATCCGCAAGAACTTCGTGCCCGCCCCGGATGTGGCTTCCAAGGCCCTGGGGATGCTGGAGGCGGACTTCGATCCGGACACCGACGAGCTGGCCGAATCCCTGGCCCTGGTGCTGCGCCGGCTGCGCGGCATCGTCGTCGACCCCGCCTCTTTCGATTTCGCCGCGCTGCCTGCGCACCTGCGCTTCGGCTTCACGATTACCGACGGTTCGGGCAAGGTGCTCGGCCGCGGGGACGATCTGGCTGCGCTGCAGTACAAGTTCGCCGCCGCCAACCGCGCCGCACTGGCCAGCGGGGTCAACTCCCCCGGGGCGGCCGCTCCGGGCGCAGCCGGCAAGCCCGGGACCCCGGGGGCGATGGCTTCCTCCTCGAAGCGGCAGAAGAAGGGAGCCAAGGCCGCCGGCTCCGCGGCCGCTGGCTCCGCTGCCACCGGGGCCTGGGACCAGCGCGGGCTGGATCACTGGCCGCAGCTGGAATCCGCTGGCGAGACCCTGGGCGATACGCTGCCGCAGAAGGTGAGCACCACCGTGATGGGCCAGCAGATTACCGCCTACCCGGGGTTGCTGGATACCGGGGACAAGGTGGACCTGACGGTCTTCCGCACCCAGGCCGAACGCGATGCGGCGCACCGCACCGGCGTGATCCGGCTGCTGATGCTGCGCCTGCCGCCAGCAGCGAAGTTCGTGATCTCGCACCTGAAGAACGCCGAGAAGCTGGTGTTCACGCAGAACCCGCACGGCTCCATCGAGAAGCTGATCGCCGACTGCACCATGGCAGCGGTGGACCAGCTGGTGCCCGAGCGGCTGCCGATGAACCGCGCCGAGTTCGAGGCGCTGTTCGAAACCGTGCGCGCCGAGCAGATCGATACGGTCTTCACCATCACCGCGATCGTGGCGAAGGTGTTCGGCTCCTCCACCCGCATCGCCAAGGATGTGAAGAACACCAAGTCGCTGGCGATGTTCGCGGCGGTGAGCGATATCCGCTCGCAATTGGAGCAGCTGATCTACCCGGGCTTCATCGCCGCTACCGGCGCGCCGCACCTGATGCGCCTGCCACGCTACCTGCAGGGCATCGAACTGCGTCTGGACAAGCTGCGCGGCGGGGCGGTCACCCGCGATTCGCAGGCCTTGTCGATCATCCAGAAGCTGGAGGACGAATACGATGCCGCGCTGGACAAGGTGCCCGAGGGCGCCCGCGTGCCGGCCGGCTTGGCCCAGGTGAAGTGGATGCTGGAGGAAATGCGCATTTCGCTGTTCGCCCAGGAGCTGGGCACCGCCTACACGGTCAGCGAGAAGCGCATCCGCAAGGCCATCAAGGATTCGCTGGCGCAGCTATAGCGGCCAGGAAAGGATCCCGACATGCACCGCGGTGCCGCCGAGCACGCTGAGCACCGCGTTGGACTTCAGCAGGTGCAGCCCCACGGTGGCCGCCAGCGCGGCGGCCACCGGCCAGGCCACTGCCGGATCCATGATGCCGGCTGGCAGGGTGGCAGCAACCAGCACCACCATGATGCCCAGCGGCATGCGCAGGGCGAGGTAGTTGATGAACCCGTTGCTGCGCAATTTGGCAATGAAGGCGAAGGGCAGTGCGCGCAGCCCGAAGGTCACGGCGGTGCTCACCGCGATGGCCGAAAAGAGGTACAGGCTATCGGGCATTGCTTCCTTCTTCCTGAAGTGGCGCAGCGGCAGGCTCGCCGTCGCCAGCACCGGTGCGCCGGCGCAGCAGGTAGGCCACCGCCAGTCCGGCCAGGAACATCGCCATGGCCACCACCATCATGCTCTGCGGCGCGATCCAGCTGGCCACCACTGCGCTGATCAGCGCCAGGCCGGACACCGGAATACTGCGGTACGCCTTGAACGCTTCGATCGCCAGCACCGCAAACAATGCGGTCACCGCGAATTCCAGGCCCTTGATGGATTCGGGGATCAGTGAGCCCAGCAGCGCCCCAGCCAGCACGCTGGTGGTCCAGCTTGCATGGAGCAGGCCCTGGATGGCCAGGATCCGCGTCGAGGAATAATTGTTCCGCTCCGCCTGCAGGGTCAGCGCGTAGGCTTCATCGGTCAGTGCGAACATGCTGTAGATCTTTGCGCCCTTGCCCCTGACCCGGTGCAGCGGGAAGGAGATCGCATAGAACACATGGCGGAAGTTGACCAGCAGCGAGGTCAGGGCGATATGCGACAGCGGAGCGACGGCGGCCAGCAGGCCGATCAAGAGGAACTCCAGGGAGCCGGCCAGCACCAGCCCGGCCAGCAGCGGCGCGGACCACCAAGGCAATCCCGAACGCACCAGCAGCACCCCGAGCGCCAAGCCCAGGGGCATCACTGCAACACTGGCGGGAAGCACATTTTTCGCACCCAGCCGGATCTGCTGCCACTTCGACGCCGCTGTCGACGGCTGCACCGGCGTGGCAGCGCCGATCATTGCTTGATTTCGGATCATATGGCAATTTTAGGAAGTTTGCCACCAAATATGGTTGCTAATCATTGGCCTGGGCGGGCCGCGATACGCAATAATAGCTGCATGGATGAACTTGACCGTGCAATTATTGCCGAACTGGTGGAAGACGGGCGCATCAGCAATCTGGAGCTCTCGCGCCGGGTCGGGCTGACACCTGCCCCCTGCCTGCGCCGCGTCCAGCGCCTCGAGGCCGAGGGGATCATCCGCGGGTTCAGCGCGATCATCGATCCCAAGGCCTACGGGCGGGGGTTCGAGGTCACCGTGGCCGTCGACGTGACCATGAACAACGAGCAGAGCCTGGAGGAATTCGAGGCCGCCGTGATCAACGTCGACGGCGTCACCGAAATCCGGCGGCTCTACGGGCAGCCCGACTATTTCCTGCGCATCCAGGTGGCCGACTCCGAGCAGTACGACAGCCAGACCATCCCGAAGCTCACCGCGCTGCCGGCGGTGAGCCGGGTGACCTCCCATATGACCATGCGCAAGGTCCGCGGCTAGGCCTTCACAGGGCTGAAGGCCGGCTCAGGCCTCGGGCACGAACTGGCCGTGGCCGTCCTGGCGCAACCCCTCGCGCAGCGCCTGCGCGTTGTTCTCCATGGCCTGCGGATCCGGGTTGTCGGCCGCCCGGGACAAATCGAAGTCGGCCAGCGAATTGGTCGGCCAGACATGCACATGCAGGTGCGGTACCTCGAAGCCGGCGATCATCAGCCCGGCGCGCTGCGCGGAGAACACGCGCTTCTGGGTGCGCCCGATCTTGGTGGCGACCAGCGTCAGGTGCGCCATCAGCTCGTCGGGGGCGTCGGTGAACTCGTCGATTTCCTCGCGCGGAACCACCAGGGTGTGCCCGTCGGACAGCGGCCCGATGGACAGGAACGCCACGCATTGCTCGTCCTTCCAGACGAAGCGGCCGGGAATTTCCCCGTTGATGATCTTGGTGAACAGCGTGCTCATTGCTGCCTTTCTGCGTTGATTGCTGAATTCTAGTGGCGGTGCTGCTCGTCACTCGTGGCGATCGGCGCATCCGGGTAGGAGCAGTATTCGGACCAGCTGCCGGGGAACAGCGCCAGCTCGATCCCGGCGGTGGCCGCGGCCAGCACCTGGTGCGAGGCGGTGATCCCGGAACCGCAGTAGGCGGCCGAACCCGGCCGCTCGGCGCCCAGCTTCGCGAAGCTGGCCTGCAGCGCTTCGGGCGCGTGGAACCGCATCTGCGCGTCCAGGTTGTCGGTGGTGGGGCGATTGCGCGCGCCGGGGATATGCCCGGCCACCGGGTCCACCGGTTCCTCGATGCCCAGATAGCGCGCGGTGGCCCGCGAATCAATCAGCGTCCCGGCCACCTGTCCCAGCTCCTCGTACTCCACCACCGGCATCCGGCCCCAGGACAGCGACACGCTGCCCGGCTCGGCCTGCTCGTAGCCCAGCGCCAGCTGCCCGCCGGCGTCGGTCCAGGCACCCAGTCCCCCATCGAGCACCTGCACGCGCTCGAACCCGGCATGGCGCAAGAGCCACCAGGCGCGGGCGGCGGCCAGCGCGCCGGCGTCGTCGTACACCACGACCTCGCTGCCGCCATCGATCCCCCAGCGGCGCGCGGCCGCTTCGAAATCCGCCGGCAGCGGCAGCGGATGGCGGCCGGTGTGCTCGCCCGGGGTCCCGGAGAGCTCCTTTTCCAGGTCGACGAACACGGCGCCGGGAATATGCCCGGCGGCGTAGTTCTGCGCGCCGTCATCGCGCCCGAGCACCCAGCGCACGTCAAGCAGCACCGGGTTCTGGCCTGCGTCCAGGATTTCGCGCAGCTGCGCGGCGCTGATCAAGGGGTTCATTGGCTGTGTCCTCCCAGCAGCTCGTCGAGTTCGTGTTCGATTCCGGGTTCCGGGCGCAGATAGCTGCATCCCGCGCGCTGGGCGATCGCGCCGAGCTGGCGGTCGAACAGGCCCAGCCCGTTGCCGTTGAGCAGCCCATCGTGGATCGGGATCCAGCACGCCGCATCCACCGCCACGGCGAAATCGGCCGCCTCGGCCATCTTGCCCCACGGGGCCATCACCGGCAGCAGCAGCACATCGGGCTTGGCCCCGATGGGAACCTGGTAGCTGTCGCCCGGGTGGAAGATTTCCCGCTGGCCGACCGCGCGGTCCCCCAGCAGGTAGCCCACGTTGGCCACCAGCGGGATCGAATGGTGGATCGTGGCGTGGGTGCCGCCGAAGGTGCGGATGCGGATGCCGCCGACGATGAAGTCGGCCCCGGCCCGCACCGCCACCACCTGGGCTTGGCTGGCCGGCGGCAGTTGGCCGCGCAGCGACTGCGCCAGCGCTTCGGGTGCGTAGAGCTCCAGGACGGGGTTCGCTTCCAGCGCGGCGACAATGGCCGGCTGGTCTGCATGATCGGCATGCTCATGGGTGATCAGCACGGCATTGATGCCGTTGAATGCGTCGTCGAGCTGCGAGAACCCGCCCGGATCCAGCAGGACCTTGCCGTCGATCGTGCCCACTTCCACGCAGGAATGGCCCCTAAGTTTGATGCGCATATCCTTAGCGTAGGCTCAGCGCCCCGCCCATGCCAGAGCCAGACACGCATTGCGCCGCAAAGTTGGCTAAAATTGAGGGAAACCGCAGGTGATTGGCCCAGTTTGCTGGCTGGTCGCCGGTCCGCAACAACGTCAAGGAATGGTGCACGTCGATGTCCCAGCCAGAAACCCGGGTCACCAAGCAGCGCCTGGCCGTCACCGAGGCGCTGAGCGAGGTCGATGATTTCGCCACCGCACAGCAGCTGCACCGCTGGCTGCAGGATTCCGAGAAGAAGGTTTCGCTGGCCACCGTGTACCGCCTGCTGCAGTCCATGGCCGACGACGGCCTGGTCGACGTGCTGCGCAGCGGAGATGGCGAAGCCCGTTTCCGCCAGTGCGTTACCGAGGTCCACCACCATCACTTGGTCTGCCGCTCCTGTTCCAAGACCGTCGAGGTGCTCGCCCCGGCCGTCGAACGCTGGGCCGCCCGCGTCGCGGCGGAGCACGACTTCTCCGATCCCGAGCACACCGTGGAGATCTACGGCCTCTGCGCCGACTGCCGAGCCAAGGCCGAGACCGGCACCAGCTCCGCCAAGTAGCCGTTTCAAGACCCGGGATCGGTTATCCCCACAAGAAAATACTCGAAGACATTTTCGAATAACGGGCGTATACTTATAGCATGTCCGAAGCAAAGGCGCACGGAAATGGCCTCGCACTCACCGCGGATCAGCCGGATTTGGAATCCCACCTGATCCAGCTGCAGAACGATCTGTCATGGCTCCAAGACCATGGCAGCAAAGCCGAATGCGCCCAAGCCATCGAATCCATCGAGGGCGTCATCTCTTCCCTGCGCTATGGCCAAGCTGGCCTGGCCCATCAGCTGGAGAAAGAAGTGCTGCGCGAGAATGAAGAGCGCGGCACCAATATCGATGACCAGGTCCGCGGAGCAGCCAGCCGGGTCGCCATCGCCCGCAAGCGGCCCCAAAACGGTTCCAGGAACTACTTGGTCAACTGCCGGATCCTCTTCGAAGACACGCCAAATATTGCCGCCGCGTTTTCCCGCGGTGAATTCACCGAGGCGCAGATCCAGGCAATGCTCACTCCGCTGCAGGATGTCCGGCCGCTGCGCCGCACCGAATTCGATGAGATTTTCAGGCAGAATCCAGACATGTTCGAATCCATGGGGCCTAAGCGCATCAAGGAGACGGTCACCAACTTCACCGTCAAATACACCTCGGATCGCGAAGACAAGAAGCTCAAGGACTCCAACGCCCAGCGTTATGTCCGCTTCCGCAAGGACCGCGAAGAAGGATGCGTTTTCCTGCAAGCCCGTCTGCCCATTGTGGGCGGCACCGGTTTGCAGAAAACCCTGCGGGACCAATCGTTCAGGATCAAGTGCAAGGGCGACCCGCGCACGCGCACGCAGATCGAGGCCGACCTGCTGGCCCGCTACATGTTCTTCGATGAAAACAACGAACAGACGATCAACGTCCAGCTGGGGCTGATCATGACGGACAAGGCATTGTTCATGGGCGATCGGGAACCGGCCTATTTGGAAGGCTACGGCTTCATCCCTGCCCAGACAGCCCGGGAACTAATTGGCGGCCACCAGATCCCCAATGAGCTGACCTTCGAGGAAATGGAAGCCAAGCTCACCCCGGAAAATATTGAGCGGATCGAGGTAATGACCGAGATTACCCGCCTGTACACAGCACCTGGGGATCAGGAACTGATCACGATGGATTCCAAAGCCCGGATCTTCCCGCAAAAGCTCAAGAAGTTCATCAGGATCCGCGACCGGCACTGCCGAACCCCATTCTGCGATGGGCTGGTCGAGGAAACAGACCATGTCACCCAATTTGCCCGTGGCGGAGCGACCAGCGTTTCGAACTCATCGGGCCGTTGCGCCATCTGCAATAAGGCAAAGCAAGCCACCGGCTGGTACGAATACACCGCATTCAATGATCATCATTCGATGCTGATCTGCCCGGGCTCGGCAATGTCCTATCGCTCTACCGCGCCACCGGCAACTGGGTACGTTCATAAGCCATTCCCGCAATTGATGTGCGATTCACAGTGGTTCACGCAATTCAAGGAACGGCTCGACCATCCCGATGGGCCACATTGCAGGCAATCATAGATAGCAGCGCGTGCTCCGTTGCGCTATTCATCGCACGAAGGCCATCCCCGGGCCTGACAACCCTCTAGCATGCTTGCCGCGGCCGGAGAGCAGCATCAGCAATTCAAGACGAGTGCCGGCGATCTGCGGGCCAATGCCCCAACGAAAAGTTTCGTCCTGGCTGCATAACTGCACCTTGCGTGCCAGTTCCTTGGCACCGCCAACGCCTTGAGGGGTGGCGGCCTGGTACTTGATCGCCAATTCCAGCGACATTTCGGGATAGTCCCGTTTCAAGCCCACGGCACGGCGGATATCCTCGCCGTGCGCGATTTCTTCGACCAATCGGCTGGCTACCGGCCCCGGCGGAGCATCGCGCAAACCAGCTACCTTCACAAGCTTCTGCAATGTCCCATCGGGAGTTGCGGATTTCTCTGCCGCCACTCCCTGATCGTTCTGGCGGTCAAAGTTGAATCCAGCCTTGGCCATCGCGATCAGCAGCCGGGAAATCGTTGCCCGCGCGTTATCGACTAAATGGGCGGCCACGTCATGGATGCTCCACCCGCTGCAGAGCGAAGGAGCCTCCCACTGATCCGCCGTCAATGTTCCCAGATCATCGATCAGGGCAAGGCGCTCGGCGTGGACCAATGGCCAGATTTCACTGGCAGGGATTTTGCTCATGTTCCACCTTGGGAGCATGGACTCCAGTTAGTCAAGCAAGCCCATGCCAGCCGACGCGCTCCAGGGACAGCAGCGCTATACCTGGTGCCGGCGCGGGGAACGCACCGCTTCGATTCCACGGCAGATCACATAGATAAGGAATGAAATCGTCGTGACATACGGGCTGATCGGCAAGGAACCTGCCAATGCCAGCAGGATGCCGCCTACGACAGCCAGTTCTGCGAACACGATGGAGAGCACGACGGTAGTAACCGGGTTGGAGGTCACGCGCATGGCGGCGGCGGCCGGGGTGATCAGCAACGCAAGCACCAGCAAGGCGCCAACCACTTGGATCGTCACGGCCACGGCCAACGCCAGAATCATCATGAAGACAATGGACAGGCCCGAGGTGCGCACGCCGCGGGCGTTGGCAACCACCGGATCCACCGAAGCGAAGGTCAAGGGGCGCCAGACAAGCAGCAGCGCGATGACCACTACTGCCGAAAGGAGCAGCATTCCGTTCAGTTGCACATCATCCACGGCCACGATCTGGCCGGTCAGCAAGCCGAACTTGTTCGCGCTTCGTCCCTCATACAGCGACAGGAAAAGGATGCCCAAGCCAAGTCCGAAAGGCATGAGCACTCCGGTGATGGAGTTACGATCCCGGGCCCGGGTTCCGAGGATGCCGAGGATCAGGGCCGCGATCATGGAACCGAAGACTGAACCGGTCACCACATCAGCGCCGATGAGCAAGGCGAACGCCGCACCCGCGAAGGACAGCTCGGCGATGCCGTGCACGGCGAAAGCCATGTCGCGCATCATGATGAAAATCCCGATCAGGCCGCCGACGATGCCCAGGGCAGCGCCGGCGATCAAGGAATTGGTCACCAGCGGAAGCAGCAGCCCATAGTCCTGGAAATTGAATGCCTTCTCCAGAAGATCCGAAAAGTTCATATCCTGCTCCTACTTTCCGGTCTCGAGTTCGATGTCTTCAATGTGGTCATGCCCGTCGGCGGGCAAGGCCCGGGTTCCGTCACCGGAGACCACCACGATGCGTCCGTTGACCCGTAGCACCGCGACCGGAGCGCCGTAAAGTTCGGTGAGCACGGAGGACTGCATGACTTCATCCACGCTGCCCAGGTGGAAGCGCCCTTCGGCCAGGTACAGGACACGGTCGACGTACGGCAGGATCGGGTTGATCTCGTGCGTCACGAAGACCACGGCGCTGCCGCGCTCCACAGCCTGGCGGTGAATCACTTCACTGATCGCCTGCTGGTGGTTCAGGTCAAGCGACAGCAACGGCTCATCGCACAGCAGGACCCGAGGGTCGCTGGCCAATGCCTGGGCGGCGCGCAAGCGCTGCTGCTCGCCTCCGGAGAGGTCGGACACCGCGCGGTTGGCGTAGCCGCTGGCGCCAACGAGCTCCAGCAGTTCGTCGACTTTGTTGCGCACGGCCCGGCGGGCCATGCGGATCCCGGGCTTGGCACCATCCACCCCCAGCGCCACCAGATCGCGGGCGCGCAACGGAACGTTGTCCCCAAAGGGTCGTTGCTGCGGAATCAGCCCGACGGCAGCTGATCCCCTGCGCACCGGCTCACCGGCGATCGAGACGCGGCCGTGATTCAGCGCGGTGGTGCCGAGCATCGTGTTGATGAAGCTGGTCTTGCCCGATCCGTTGGGCCCCAGAACTGCAAGGAACTCCCCGGCCGCGATGGACAGGTCGAGTTGTTCCCAGAGCACGCGCGAGCCGAAGGCAAGGCGCGCGTCTTCGAATTTGACGATGGGGGTCTGAGTCATTGACTGCTTTCTAGATTGCGCTGGCTGCGGGTGGGCCGGCGACGAAAAACTGCGGCACCGCAATGGGTGCCGCAGTCAATCCTACCAGTTGCGAGTCATTCGCAATATGCGCTTAGGCGTGAGCTTCCGCTATTTTGCCTGCTTTTCGCTGCGAGGCGGGATAACGCGCTTTCGGGTGGTATCGGTGATCTCGCCAACCAGCACCTCGATGATGTCCTCCAGGAAGACGACGCCGAGGGTTGCGCCGGACTCGTCGAGGACTGCAGAAAGATGGTTGCCTTCCTGCCGCATCGCTTCGAGCGCCGCCTCGATTTCGGTGTCCTGCTCCAACCGGCCCAGCGGATGCAATGGCAAGTCGAGCAGCGGCTGCGTGGAGTGCGCATCATCGATGAGCATCACGTCCTTGACATGCCAGTAGCCCACCGGAACGTCGTTCTTGGTGATCACCATGCGCGAGAATCCGGTCTTGCCGACCTTCTTCTCGAATTCGCGTGCGGTGGCCTGCCCGTATTCCAAGGTGAACAGGTCATCCAGCGGAACCATGCAGCTGCGTGCGGTCACCGAGGAGAATTCCAGCGCCTTGGTCAACCGGGCGGCGTCGTCCTCATCCAGCGCGCCTTCCTCGGAGGAAGTGTCGATGATCGAGCGGACTTCAGCGGCAGTGTAGGAACTGGCCACCTCGTCCTTCGGCTCGATGCCGAAGGCATGCAGCACGAGGTTCGCCAGGCCGTTGAGCGACGCGGTGATCGGCTTGAGCACCTTGGACAGGCCAACCAGCGGCATGGCCAGCAGCAGCACGGCCTTGTCAGCGATGGACACCGAAATGTTCTTCGGCACCATTTCGCCGAAGGTCACGTGCAGGAAGGTCACCAGGATCAAGGCGATCAGGAACGCAACGGAGTCCGCGGCGGATTCGGCCATGCCGATCTTCATCAGCGGCTCGGCGAGCAGGTGGTGGATTGCCGGCTCGGAGATATTCAGGATCAGCAGCGAGCAGACGGTAATGCCCAGCTGGCATACCGCGAGCATGATCGACACATGCTCCATGGCGTACAGCGCGACCTTCGCCCGCTTGTTGCCTTCGTCGGCCAGCGGTTCGATCTGCGAACGACGTGCGCTCATCACCGCGAATTCACCGGCGACGAAGAACGCGTTGCCGGCCAGCAGCACAACCAGCCAGATCAGGCCCATGAAGTCATTCATTGCCTTCCTCCTTCGCTGGGGTTGCTGGTTCGAAGCGGACCTGCGAGATGCGTCGGCCGTCGAGTTCGGTCACCGTGAAGGTGCCATGCTCGGTGACGACCTGGTCGTTGAGCTCGGCCAAGCGGCCCAGTTCGGCGAGCATGAAGCCGCCGATCGTCTCGTACGCCGATTCCTCCGGGATCACGTCGTCATCGAAGTTCTCGTTGATTTGGTCCGGACGGTACATGCCCGGGAACAGCCAGTTGCCATCGGGCTGGGTGACTGCTTCTTCCTCGTCCTCGTCGTGCTCATCGGACACTTCGCCGACGATTTCCTCGACCAGGTCTTCGAGGGTGACCAGCCCTGCAGTTCCGCCGTACTCGTCCATCACGATTGCAACCTGGTATTCGGCGGCGCGCAGCTGCTCGAGCAGCACGTCCAAGTGGATTGTTTCCGGCACGTACAGCGCATCGCGGGCGAACTCGCCGACCTGCAGCGCAGCGCGGCGTTCACGGGGCACCGAGACAATCGCCTTGACATGGCAGATGCCCTGGATTTCATCGGTGGATCCGGTGGTGACCGGGAAACGCGAGAAGCCGGTGTCGGCGCTGACTTCGATCAGCTCGGACAGGGCCGCCTCGGAATCGATGGTGGACATCGAGGTGCGCGGGGTCATCACGTCGGCAGCGGTGCGCTCGGAGAATTCAATGGTGGATTCCACAAAGCGCGCGGTCTGCACATCCAGGGTGCCCAGCTGGGCCGAACGGCGCACCAGCGACGCCAATTCCTGCGAGGAACGGGCCGCGGAGATTTCCTCCTTGGCTTCCAGCCCGAAGAACTTGCGCAGGACCATGTTGGAAAAGCCATTGAGCACGATGATCGCCGGCTTGAAGATGGCGGTGAAGACCAGCTGCGGGCGGGCCAGCAGCTTGCCGACCACCATGGCCTTGGCGATCGCCATGTTCTTCGGGACCAGCTCGCCGATGAGCATCGACAGCAAGGTGGCAACGACCATCGAGACGACAACCGCGATGGCCAGCGAGCTTGCGGCGGGAATGCCCAATTTTTCCATCAACGGCTCGAGCAGCGCGCTCATCGCCGGTTCAAGCACATAGCCGGTCAGCAAAGTGGTCAGCGTGATGCCCAGCTGGCAGCTGGAGAGCTGGGTGGAGAGGGAGGTCAAGCACTGCAGCAGCGGCTTGGAGCCGCGCTCGCCATTGTTGACGGCGTTCTGGACGGTGCTTTTATCCAGTGCGACCAAGGAGAATTCCACGGCCACGAAGAAGCCGGTGCCGAGAATCAGCAGCAGGCCGAAGAGTATTGAGAGCCATTCCATAGGCGCTTACCGCCGCCTATGCGCTGGCGTGCAAAGTTCAGTTTCAGTGCCGATCTGGCGGCAACTAGAAGGCTCCAAACGGGAGGCGGAACTTCCTGAACATGGACTGTTGTGGCCGGCACTGCGCCCGTGGGCGGCACACCGGCTTGGAGAGTGAGATTCCATAGTGCGCATCAGTCTATCGAACGAAGTGCCGTTGCGCACGACTTCGACACATGCTCGTTCGGCGGTGCCGCGGATACGCTGAACGGCATGTTATACGCGACACTTTCGTGAGATTAGATACGTGCCGTGGCCAAGTGGGAGAAAAAGTCACTAGACTGGTGCGCAGGTCTAGAAATCTTGTGGGCCGCAGTGGTCGTATCACGTCCTCGAAAGACCACCGGCTCAAGCTAGAACAACGTAGAAATCAGGGAAGAGGCGTTGCACGTGCCAGAGCAAGCACACCACCGGCTGACTGAAGAGTTTGGTGGAAACGAGTGGCTAGTAGACGAGCTGTTCGAACAGTATCTCGTCGACAAGAACTCGGTAGATAAGAAATGGTGGGATATTTTCGAATCTCTCGCCGCCGAAAAGAAGGAACCCGCAGCACCGGCAGCGCAGCCGGCACCAGCAGCGGCAACCGCGGCAGCACCAGCTGCCAACGGGCAGGGCGCACCACGCGCCGCCGCCCAGGCCCGTGCCACCGAACCAGCGCCGGCTGCCTCGGCAGCACCAGCTCCGGCCGCTGAAGCCAAGAAGGCTGAGCCAGCTCCGAAGACTGCCCCGATCCCGGCACAGGCCCCGAAGGCCACGCCGTCCACCGAACTTTACGGCGAGGAGAAGCGCACCCCGCTGCGCGGGCCGATGAAGGCCATCGCAACCAACATGGATGCCTCGCTCACCGTTCCTACCGCCACCACCGTGCGTGCCGTGCCGGCCAAGGTGATGATCGACAACCGCATTGTCATCAACAACCATCTCAAGCGCGCCCGCGGCGGCAAGATCTCCTTCACCCACCTGATCGGCTTCGCCGTGATCCGTGCGCTGAAGCAGATCCCGTCGATGAACGTCACCTACGACGTGATCGACAAGAAGCCGACCGCGATCCAGCCGGCCCACGTGAACTTCGGCATCGCCATCGACATGCCGAAGCCCGATGGCACCCGCATGCTGGCCGTGCCGAACATCAAGGCCGCCGAGACCCTGAGCTTCAACGAATTCTGGGCCACCTACGAAGATTTGATCAAGCGCGCC
The DNA here is from genome assembly GCF_006539525.1 of Glutamicibacter nicotianae. Lineage (GTDB taxonomy): Bacteria > Actinomycetota > Actinomycetes > Actinomycetales > Micrococcaceae > Glutamicibacter > Glutamicibacter nicotianae. The sequence goes on from NZ_BJNE01000014.1 coordinate 54,246, forward strand.
CGCGGCAACAAGCTGACCGCTGACGACTACGCAGGCACCACCGTCTCGCTGACCAACCCCGGCGGCATCGGCACCGTGCACTCGGTGCCCCGCCTGTCCAAGGGCCAGGCCGCGATCATCGGCGTCGGCGCACTGGAATACCCGGCCGAATACCGCGGCTCCTCGGAGAAGACCGTGGCCCGCCTGGGCATCGGCAAGCACATCACCCTGACCTCCACCTACGACCACCGCGTCATCCAGGGTGCAGGTTCGGGCGAGTTCCTGAAGCTGGTCGAGTCGCTGCTGCTGGGCGAGCAGGGCTTCTACGACGAGATCTTCGAGCAGCTGCGCATCCCTTACGAGCCGGTCCGCTGGGCCGTCGACAACCAGGTCGACATCGACCTGCAGGTCAACAAGGTCGCCCGCATCCAGCACCTGATCAACTCCTACCGCGTGCGCGGCCACCTGATGGCCGACACCAACCCGCTGGAATACGTCCAGCGCAAGCACCCGGACCTGGACATCAAGTCCTACGGCCTGACCCTGTGGGACCTGGACCGCGAATGGCTGGCCGGCGGCCTGGGCGGCAAGGACCGCGCGCTGCTGCGCGACATCCTCGGCGTGCTGCGCGATGCCTACTGCCGCACCATTGGCACCGAGTACATGCACCTGCAGAACCCGGAAGAGCGCGAATGGTTCCAGGCGAAGCTGGAATCCGGCTACGCCAAGCCAAGCCGCGAAGAGCAGCTGCGCATCCTGAGCAAGCTGAACTCCGCCGAGGCCTTCGAGACCTTCCTGCAGACCAAGTTCGTCGGCCAGAAGCGCTTCTCGCTGGAAGGCGGCGAGTCGCTGATTCCGCTGCTGGATGCGATCATCTCCGACGCCGCCGATGAGCAGCTGGACGAGGTTGCAATCGGCATGGCCCACCGCGGCCGCCTGAACGTGCTGACCAACATCGCCGGCAAGACCTACGCACAGGTCTTCCGCGAATTCGAAGGCACCGCCACCCCGGGCTCGGTCCAGGGTTCGGGCGATGTGAAGTACCACCTGGGCACCGAGGGCTCGTACACCTCGGACGCCGGCAACCAGACCAAGATCTACCTGGCTGCCAACCCATCGCACCTGGAAGCGGTCGATCCGGTGCTCGAGGGCATTACCCGCGCCAAGCTGGACCGGCTGGAGCAGAAGAACACCGTGCTGCCGATCCTGGTCCACGGCGACGCCGCCTTCGCAGGCCAGGGCGTGGTCTCCGAGGTGCTGGCGATGAGCCAGCTGCCGGGCTACAAGACCGGCGGCACCGTGCACGTGATCGTGAACAACCAGATCGGCTTCACCACCGCGCCGAGCTCCTCGCGCTCCTCGGTCTACGCCACCGATGTGGCCCGCACCGTGCAGGCCCCGATCTTCCACGTCAACGGGGATGACCCGGAGGCAGTGGTGCACGTGGGCCAGCTGGCCTTCGAGTACCGCCAGAAGTTCGGCAAGGACGTCGTCATCGACCTGGTGTGCTACCGCCGCCGTGGCCACAACGAGGGCGACGACCCGTCGATGACCCAGCCGATCATGTACAACCTGATCGAAGCCAAGCGCTCCACCCGCAAGCTGTACACCGAAGCCCTGGTCGGCCGCGGCGACATCACGCAGGAAGAAGCCGAGAACGTGCTGGCCGAGTACAAGGAGAACCTGGAGCGCATCTTCGCCGAGACGCATGCCGCCCAGACCTCCCCGATCCCGATCATCACCCCGGGCTCGACCATCAACGACCTGGAGAAGCCATTCGCGCAGGCCGCCGACGAGAACACCGTCGACGGCGCCCGCGGCTCGGCCATCTCCGAGCAGACGCTGGCCAAGATCGGTGCCGCCCACCTGGACATCCCAGAAGGCTTCACCATGCACACCAAGCTGAAGTCGCTGCTGGAGCGCCGCGAGAAGATGTCCCGCGAAGGCGGCATCGACTGGGGCTTCGCCGAGCTGGCAGCCCTGGGCAGCCTGACCATGGAAGGCGTGCCGGTCCGCCTGGCGGGCCAGGACTCGCGCCGCGGCACCTTCGTGCAGCGCCACGCAGTCTTCCACGACCGCGAGAACGACAACGAGTGGTACCCGCTGAAGGGCCTGTCCGAGGACCAGGCTCCGCTGTGGATCTACGACTCGCTGCTCTCCGAATACGCCGCCCTCGGCTTCGAGTACGGCTACTCGGTAGAGCGCCCGGATGCGCTGGTCATGTGGGAAGCGCAGTTCGGCGACTTCGTCAACGGCGCGCAGACCGTGATCGACGAGTTCATCTCCTCCGCCGAGCAGAAGTGGTCGCAGTCCTCCTCGCTGGTCATGCTGCTGCCGCACGGCTACGAAGGCCAGGGCCCGGACCACTCCTCGGCCCGCATCGAGCGCTTCCTGCAGCTGTGCGCGGAGAACAACATGGTCGTGGCCCAGCCGTCCACCGGTGCCAACCACTTCCACCTGCTGCGCCGCCAGGCCTACGCCCGTCCGCGCAAGCCGCTGATCGTCTTCACCCCGAAGCAGCTGCTTCGCCTGAAGGCAGCCGCCAGCGCCGTGGAGGACTTCACCACCGGCGGCTTCCGCGAGGTCATCGGCGATGCGTCGATCACCGATGCGAACGCCGTGGACAAGGTGCTGCTGTGCTCGGGCCGCGTGTACTACGACCTGCTGGCAGCCCGCACCAAGGCGAACGACACCAAGACCGCACTGGTGCGCGTCGAGCAGCTCTACCCGGCTCCGGCCGAGCAGATCGCCGCCGAACTGGCCAAGTACCCGAACGCCGAGGTTTCGTGGGTCCAAGACGAGCCTGCGAACCAGGGCCCATGGCCGTTCTTCGGCCTCTACGTGGTGCCGCAGCTCGATCGCAAGATCAAGCTCGTTTCGCGCCCGGCATCGGCTGCCACCTCGGCCGGTACCGCCAAGCGCCACGAAGCAGAAAACGCAGTGCTGATCCAGCAGGCTTTCGCCCGCTAACCAGCATCGGCTGAACGCTGCTAGCCAGCTGTGCCGGCGAACCGACCGGGGGTTGACCTCGGAGGTTCGCCGGCACAGCGCTTTAACCCCGGCACCGGATTCTCGCAGGGAATTGTGGGATTCAACCACTGGCCACCTCCCCCGATGCCGGCGATCCGACTGCTAAGGTGGGGATCGATTCATCATTTTGAGCCAACGAAAGGTCGCCCAGTTGGAGTTACGCACAATCCGCATTACCGCAATCGGAGATGAGCTGCTGGCCGGGCATGGCGACCCGCGAGGCCTGGGCTGGTTCGGCCGGGTCATGGCCCGCACCCAGGATCCGGCGCTGCGCCTGCAGTCCTTCGTCCTGGCCGCACCGGCCGAGGGATCCGAGTCGCTGGCCGAGCGCTGGCTGGGCGAAGCCTCCCGCCGCTTCAGCGACCAGTACGAGAACCGCCTGGTCATCGCACTGTCCGACCGCGACGTCGACCTGGACGTCACCACCGCGCGCAGCCGGCTGAACCTGGCCAACATCCTGGATTCGGCCTCGCAGATGAACATCAAGGCGCTGCTGGTCGGCCCGGCCCCCGGCTTGGACGATGCGCGCAACCAGCGCGTGGCGGAGCTGAACCGGGTGTACTCGGATGTGGCGCTGCGCCGCAATCACCACTACGTCGATACCTTCACCCCGCTGCGTGCCCATGCCCAGTGGCGTGCGGACCTGAACGCCTCCGGCGGCGTGCCCGGCCAGGCCGGGTACGGCCTGATGGCCTGGCTGGTGCTGCACCGCGGCTGGTATTCCTGGCTGGACTTGCCCGAGCCGGGCGATAGCTGAACCGGTCCGGTCCGTTAGGAAAATGGGCCGGAAGTGTGAAAGACTATGAGCCGGCCCGAATTTTCGGGAAGTCCTATTGATCCCTCTAAGGAGTCACCATGTCGAAGCGCGCTCGTAAGCGTCGCGATCGCAAGCGTGGCGGTGCCAACCACGGCAAGCGCCCAAACAGCTAAGCGAAGCGAACATAAAAGAACCCCGTACCCTTCGAGATCTTCTCGAAAGATGCGGGGTTTCTCTTTGCCTTGCTAGCGGTGCCGGGCTAGTGCCCCGACTCCACGCGGATCTGTGAAATCCGCGCAATGATGCTGGCCTTCAGGGTCTGCGGGGCATGCTCCTGGCAGCTGCGGCGCACCACCGAGCGGATGATGCACTCCAGATCGTACTGCTCGGTGCATTCCGGGCAGCCTTCCAGATGAGACTTGACCTCCTTGAGGTCATCGAGCGTCAGCGCGCCGTCAAGGTACTCGTAGATGCGGACGATGCGGTCATCGGCGCAATCACCCAATGAATTGCAATCCATCCTATTTCGCTCCTCGTTCGGCCTTGGCGGCGCTCTTGCTCTGGGTGCCGGTGGCGATCCCGCGATCCGCGGCGTAATCCGCCAGCAATTCCCTCAAATTCTTTCGTCCACGATGCAACCTGGACATCACGGTGCCGATCGGCACGCCCAGGATCTCGCTGGCTTCCTTGTAGCTGAAGCCCTCGACATCCACGAAGTACACGGCCATGCGGAAATCCTCGCCGATCGACTGCAGCGCGGCCTTCACATCCGAATCCGGAAGGTGGTCCAGCGCTTCGGCCTCGGCCGAACGCAAGCCGGTCGGCGAATGCTCCATGGCCTGGGCCATCTGCCAATCCTCGACCGTGTCGGTGGAGGTGCGCAGCGGTTCGCGCTGGCGCTTGCGGTACAGGTTGATGTACGTGTTGGTCAGGATCCGGTACAGCCACGCCTTGAGATTGGTGCCAGGCTTGTACTGGTGGAACGCGGAATAGGCCTTGGTGTAGGCCTCCTGCACCAGATCCTCGGCATCCGACGGGTTGCGCGCCATGCGCAGGGCAGCCGAATAGAGCTGGTCCACGTACTGCATCGCATCACGCTCGAAGCGTTCGCGGCGCTGCTGTTCGGACTCAGAGGCCGCATCGGGCAAATTCTCGTCCACGCTCTCATTATTCATCACTGCCGAGTCTACGCGTTCAACCGGCTTTATGCGCGCGCCAGCACGGGCGAAGGCCGGGCGCGGGGCCTCGGCCAGCGCGCAGGCGGTGCCGCCGGCACTTGAAGTGTCCTGTCGTATCGTCACACTAGGCATAACCAACCGGGCGCAAACCTTATTCCCGCACCGATCTCGGCTAGGATTAAGCAGTGGGCGCACAGTGCTTCAAGCGCTGCCCGCGCCCCCGAAGTGAAGCATCGAGCCAAAGGATCTACCAATCAGCACCGCAAGCGCCCCCGGCAACCGACCCAACCAGCTGCACGAGGCAGAAGAGAACTGGTGGGCGGCGCCCTTCGCCGCCACCGGCCTGGATGCCACCGTGCAGGTGCCCGCGTCGAAGTCGCTGACCAACCGGTATCTGATCCTTGCGGCCCTGGCCTCCTCCCCCTCCACCATCCGCAACACGCTGATCAGCCGCGACACCGAGCTGATGCTGCGCGCCCTGGCCGAATTCGGGGTGGGTGTGCAGCGCATCGCGCAGGACGATGGCTCCACCACCGTGGTCATCACCCCGGGCCAGCTGGCCGCCGGCCCGCTGTCCATCGACTGCGGCCTGGCCGGCACGGTGATGCGCTTCGTGCCCCCGCTGGCCGCCGTCGCCGGCGCCACGGTGGCCTTCGACGGCGACGAGGCGGCCCGCGTGCGCCCGATGGCCCCGGTGCTCGACGCCCTGGCGGACCTCGGCGCCCGCATCGACTATGCCGGCGCCGCCGGCATGCTGCCCTTCACCATCGATGCCAGCGCCATGAAGCAGGATGCCGAAGTGGTGATCGACGCCTCGGGCAGCTCGCAGTTCATCTCGGCGCTGCTGCTGGTCGGCCAGGCCCTGCCCGGCGGGCTGGCGTTGCGCGCCGCACCAGGGCCGATCGCCTCCCCGGACCACATCGCGATGACGGTGCAGACCCTGCGCGAGCTCGGCGTGGACGTGCAGGTCGATGCCGATGCGCGCGGCTGGCGCATCGCACCGGGGCAGCTGAAGGGCTTCACCGTCACCGTCGAGCCCGACCTGTCCAATGCCGGCCCGTTCCTGGCCGCCGCGCTGGCCACCGCCGGCACCGTGCGCGTGCCCTTCTGGCCCGCGAAGACCACCCAGGTGGGCGGCAAGTGGGTCGAGATCCTGACCGCGATGGGCGCGCAGGCAGAGCTGGGCGAGGACGGCGTGCTTTGCGTGCGCGGCACCGGAACAATCCGCGGGATCGACTACGCCGACGCCTCCGAGCTGGCCCCGACCCTGGCCGCCCTGTGCGTGCTGGCCGATGCGCCGAGCACGCTGAGCGGCATCGGGCACCTGCGCGGGCATGAAACCGATCGGCTGGCCGCGCTGGAAGCCGAATTGCCGAAGGTCGGCGCGCGCGTCACCGCGACCGCCGACGCGCTGCACATCGTCCCGGGCCCGCTGCGGGCCGCGGATATCGAGTCCTACGAGGATCACCGCATGGCCACCGCCGGCGCCCTGCTGGGCCTGGCCATTGACGGGGTGCGCGTGCAGAACATCGCCACCACCGCGAAGACCATGCCCGATTTCCCGCAGCTGTGGAGCGCCATGGCGGCTACCGCAAAGGCCCAGGGCTGATGCGCTACTCCGACTACGACGAGTCCTCGGTGCGCGTGCGCCCGAACAAGAAGGGCAGCCGTCCGCGCACCAAGGACCGTCCGGCCCACGAGCAGGCGGTGATCGGCCGCATCATCACCGTGGACCGCGGCCGCTACACCGCGATCCTCGACGAGGACACCGCCACCGAGCGCATCGTCATCGCCGCCCGCGCCCGTGAGCTGCGCCGCCAGGCGATCGTGCCCGGGGACCTGGTGGGGCTGGTCGGCGACACCTCCGGCAAGCCCGACACCCTGGCCCGGCTGGTGCGCATCGAACAGCGCAGCACCCTGCTGCGCCGCAGCGCCGATGACACCGACGCCACCGAGCGCGTGGTCGTGGCCAATGTGGACAAGCTGGTCATCGTCGTCGCCGCCGCGAACCCCGAGCCGCGCACCGGCTTCGTGGACCGCGCGCTGGTCGCCGCCTACGACGCCGGCATCCAGCCGGTGCTCTGCGTGACCAAGGCCGATGTGAAGGACCCGGCCGAGTTCCTCACCCACTACGAGGGGCTGGACTTCCCCGTGGTCATCTCGCGCACCACCGCGGCCGAGGCCTCGGGCATCGACGCCCGCAGCGCCGACGGCTCCAGCGCCCGGCTGGATGCCGGTGCCCTGGCCGAACTGGAGCAGCTGCTCTCCGGCTGCGTCTCGGTGGTGCTCGGCCACTCCGGGGTGGGCAAGTCCACCCTGGTCAACGCCCTGACCGGGTCGACCCGCGCCACCGGGCACGTCAACGCGGTCACCGGCCGCGGACGGCACACCTCCTCGAACGCGCTGGCCCTGCGCCTGGGCGGCACCCCCGGCTCCTGGCTGATCGACACCCCGGGCATCCGCTCCTTCGGGCTGGGGCTGGTGGATCCGGACAATATCCTGGCCGCCTTCGAGGACCTGGCCGAGATCGCCACCGGCTGCCCGCGCGGCTGCACCCATGCGGCCGGCGAGGCCGGCTGCGCGCTGGAAGCCTGGGCCGCCGAGTCCGAAGGCAGCCAGGCGGCCAACCGCCTTGCCTCCTACCGCCGGCTGGTCACCACCGAGGAAACCACGCACGAAAAGGAGCTCGGCGCGCAGTAGCCGCCGCATAACCATGGCTGAATACACCCTGCAGCAAGATCTCGACTTCGCCCTGGCATTGGCCGACAAGGTCGACGCCTTCACCCTGGCCCGCTACGGCGCCAACGACCTGGTGGTCGAATCCAAGCCGGACATGACCCCGGTCTCCGATGCCGATCGCGGCGCCGAGCAGCTGATTCTGGCCGAACTGGCAGCCCACCGCCCCGGCGACTCGGTGCTCGGCGAGGAGTTCGGCGTGCACGGGGACTCGGCCCGGCGCTGGGTCATCGACCCGATCGACGGGACGAAGAACTTCGTGCGCCGCGTGCCGGTGTGGGCCACGCTGATCGCGCTGCTCATCGACGACGAGCCGGTGCTCGGCGTCATCTCCGCCCCGGCGATGGCCCGCCGCTGGCATGCGGCCACCGGCCTGGGCGCCTACGTCAGCGAACCGGGCGCGGTTCCCGGGTCCACCGCCACCCGCCGCCTCGCCGTCTCCTCGGTCAGCGCGCTGGAAGACTCCTCGCTGTCCTACGCCTCGCTGAACGGCTGGAAGGACGCCGGCAAGCTAGATGGCCTGCTGGAGCTGCTGGGCACCGCCTGGCGCACCCGCGGCTACGGGGATTTCCTCTCCTACGCGCTGGTGGCCGAAGGCGCGGTCGACGCGGCCTTCGAACCCGAGCTGGAGCTCTACGACATGGCCGCGCTGGTGCCGGTGGTGCGCGAGGCCGGGGGCCGCTTCACCTCGGTGGCCGGGGCGGAAGGCTGCCATGGCGGCAACGCGCTGGCCAGCAATGGCAAGCTGCACGAGGCAATCCTGCCCTACCTTAACCGCAGCTAGGCGCCGGGACGATCATGGCACCTGCACGCCGCGGACCGGCCGGGCTGACCACCAGCGAAGAGGACTACCTCAAGGCGCTGTACGCGCTCACCGAATGGGAAGACGCCGAAGTCGGCACGGGTGCGCTGGCCGACCAGCTGGGCCTGTCCCCCGCCTCGGCCACCGCCATGGTGCAAAAGCTCGCCGCCAAGGAGCTGGTGAACCACGTGCCGCGCGGGGCGATCACGCTCAGCGAGACCGGGCGGCGCGAGGCGCTGCGCATGGTGCGCCGCCACCGGCTGCTGGAGACCTTCCTGCGCGACGAGCTGGGCTACGGCTGGGACGAGGTCCACGACGAGGCCGAGGCCCTGGAGCACACCGTCACCGACCGGTTCATCAACGCCCTGGATGCCCGGCTGGGCCACCCGCGCCATGACCCGCACGGAGATGCGATCCCCAGCGCCGACGGGACCTTGCCGGTGTCCGCCGCGATCCGGCTGGACCGCTTCACCGGAAGCAGAGCGGTCATCGACCGGATCAGCGACGAGGATCCGCAGTTCCTGCGCCGTGCCGCCGCCCAGGGCCTGGTGCCCGGGGCTCTCATCGACCTGCCGCATCAGCTGGATTTCATCGAGGCCTCGCTGATCTGGGTGCGCAAGGCCTAGCTGCGGGCTGTGCGAGAATGAAGAACAGCCCAAGACCCCAGGGAGGCCGGATGGAGCAGCGACCGATCATTCTCGGCGTGCCCGACCGGTTCGATCCCCACGTGCTGGCCACTGCCGCGCAATTGGCTGGCGCACTGGGCACCGGGCTGCTGTGCGTGCATGTCGATGCCACCGGCTACCCTCTCGAAGAACTGCCCGACGGCACCGTACGCAGCGCACCGCTGGATCCCGAATCCGGTGAGGAAGCCATCGTCCGCTTCCCGCAGGAGCTGCTGCTCCAGCTCGAGGCCCAGCTTGCGGGCACGGAAGTCCACTGGCAGGCGCACGCCACCGCTGGCGGGCCAGGGCAGCAGCTGGCGCGGCTTGCCGTGCGGCATGATGCGGCGCTGATCGTGCTCGGAGTCCGCCAGCGATCCATGGCCAACGTCATCCGCGAGCTGCTCAACGGCTCCGTGGCGTTGCATCTGACGCACCGCCAGCGCCATCCGGTGCTTCTGGTCCCGCCACTCCCCGCCCGCCGAGCAGAACAGATCCAGAGTTCATGACCCCTCCGCCATCGCGCAGCGCGCAGAACACCGTGCCGCCTTCTTCCCTGGCCCCGGGTTCCCTGCTGCTGGTGTTCCTTGGCGGCGCCGCCGGGACAGCCGCCCGGCAAGGACTGGGCCTGCTGCTGCCTTCCGCTGGCGGTTTCCCGATCGCGATTTTCGCCGCCAACATGCTGGGAGCCTTCCTGCTCGGCCTGCTGCTGGAGGCGCTGTCGCACGGCGGCGGCAGCGAGGGACGGCGCCGCCGGCAGCGCTTGCTGCTGGGCACCGGTTTCATGGGCGGCTTCACCACCTACAGTGCGCTGGCCACCGACAGCATGCTGCTGTTCTCATCCAGTGCGGTGCTCCCGGCGCTGGCCTATGCTCTGCCCACGGTGATCTGCGGCGCTTTGGCTACCTGGTGCGGCATTGCCCTCGCGGCGAGGCGTGCGGCCCGAACAGCGGGAGGAGCCCGGTAGTGCTCTCCCCCGGCTTGTTTTTCACGGTTGCGCTCTGCGGCGGCCTTGGCGCCTGCCTGCGTTTCGTGCTTGATGCCCTGATCAGGCGGTGGCTTCCCGCCCCTCTGCCTTGGGGGACGATCCTGGTCAACCTTTCAGGCTCCTTCGCCCTCGGCGTGCTGACCGGGCTGCTGGCCCAGCAGCTGCTGTCTGCGCAATGGCTGGCGGCCATCGGTACGGGACTGCTCGGCGGCTACACGACGTTTTCCACGGCCAGCTTCGAAACGGTCCGGCTGCTGCAGTCAGGCCGCATCGCGGCGAGCCTGGCCAACGCCCTGGGCACGCTGGTTGGAGCCGTGCTTGCCGCGTGGCTCGGCTTCCAGCTGGCTGGGCTCTTCTAGCCGGAAACGGCACATGCCAAGCCGGAAGGCTTGGCATGTGCTGTTCGCTAGCGTGCTGCGCGGCGTCCCTTGGGTGCGCCCGTCCGGGCCCGGTTGGGAAGGTCCTTCGGCGGCCGCTTGGTGCGATCGTGCGGAACTACGTACCCTCCGGTGGCGATGACCAATATGGCGCTGATACCGGTCAACGAGAGCATCGCAATCGCCCAGATCTGGGACTGGTCATAGAAGGAATGGTCGACGCTCAGCCAAAGCACGTAGGCGCCGATGAGGTAGATGATATGGATCAAGAGCAGGCGGGTGCGCAGCCGCAGCTTGATGACTGCCTTCGGTGAGAAGAAGATCGACCACAGGATCAGCAGCGGAATGACCACGACGAGTATTGCTGGAATGGTCGGCCAGGGGATGAAGGCGATAGCTGCGAGTGCCGCCGCGAACAGCAGCCCGACTTCCAAGAGGAAAGCCACTGCGGCATAGGTTGCTGAGAGGAAAGGCGATACCCGCTGGGAACTTTTTTTACCCATCGACTTCAATCTCACTCCGTTTCTGCACGCGGCATTTCAAAGCCTTCGACTTTCATCTCAAGTCTATGTGCAAATTCTCCATCCCGCGAACAGGCTCGCGATGCGGCGGCTGACTTCAAGGCAAACAAAAAGCTCCGGATCCAAGCTTGCGGGCTTGGATCCGGAGCCGGAAATTGTGGAGCTCAAGGGACACGTGTCGAACTCAGACCACTACGCGATCATCTGCTCATCAAAGCTTGGATTCCTGCCTCCTGAAGCACGGGTTCATCCAGTCGGTTGGGTGCCGGTCGCGATATCCCAGCGGCGCAGTGGTTCTACTCGTGTTGGAGATGGAGTAGGGGATTCTTGCCTATAACTGTGACCGACTTCTTGGCTCGACTAAGAGCCACATATAGCTGCCTCGGATCGGTGAAGTTCTGGGCATTCGCAATGATCACATGATCGAATTCCAGTCCCTTCACTAGCAACGTCCGGGAAGCGACGCGTCGACGGTCGGCACGCCCACCCATGCGTGCGCGGTCACGAACAGTTGCGAGAGCCTCTGACGGACGCTGTCCGTCTTCAACGCTTCTTGCGATAGCACGGAAGGTGTCGTCCCACGATTCCGGCCGGTAGAGCGTCAGACTGGGTGTTGCGCGGATTTCATCGGTGGCTATTTGTAACTGGTCATACGTAGTATTCGTAACTAATCCATCTAGCGCCGCCTGTACCATAGCCAGCCCTCCTCGCTTGAGGTCCGAGATCGTACGCCCATTCTCGAGGCGTCTCTCCTGAGTTTGTTCATTTGCCTAGTGCGTGACTTATCTGCGCTTCAGGGAGTCAAGGAGGGCTTGTTTTTCGGCCGGGATTTGGGGTGGGAAGGTTTGTTCGGCGCCGTTTATCGCGATTGTTGCCGACCGTAGGGTTTTCAGTTGCCGCACCAGATGGCGAATGCTTATCCCGGTGCGTTTTTGGGCCCATCGGGATAGGGCTAGGGCAGCAAACACGATGGTCAGGTGCGCCTCAATCGCCTCACGTCGGCGGGCGAACTGGGGTCGGGCGCGGAGGTCAGTTTTACTCATGCGAAATGACTGCTCTACTTGCCACAGGTCGTGGTAGGAGGTGATGACTTCGTTTGCGCTGATGAGGCTAGCGGGGATATTGGTTACATAGCCTTTAAGGGCTCTTCGCAATCAAGGGTGTAACACCGGTCTGAACCCACCAGACTCCAGCAGGGACCTCGCGATGCAATTCGAGAGGTTCCCGAACCCCAACGCCGAACCTCGAAGATGCTCCAAGCGGCCATTGATCGCTTCGGTTGGCTCGTTCGATGACCCCATATGATCGAAATACGCCAAGATATCCGACGCGCGTTTCTTCAATGTTGTAGCCAAGGACCTCACCTCGATCATGTCCTTAGGCAAGGTCTTGGGCAGGTCATGGATCAAATCCCTCAACCGTTCCTTCCCCTCGCGTGGTGAGGGTGCCCGGTACGCGGCCACCATCCGCTGATACACCTTCCACGTCGGCTGAACGACCTGATGGTCCGGATCAGCAAACAATGCTTGCAGTTGCCCTTTGCCACGTTCGCTGAGCAGTTCCTCGCCGGTCAGCAGTGTCTTGCGTGCCCGATACAACGGATCCTTGCTCCGGCCACGCCGGCCCAGCGTCTCATGCTGGATCCGCTGCCGGGCTTTCTCCAACGCGGTGCCGGCCAGCTTCACCACATGGAACGGGTCCATCACCTCCACCGCATGCGGCAGCTCTTCTACCGCCGCGGTCTTGAACCCGGTGAACCCGTCCATCGCAACGATCTGAACCCCGGCACGCCACGCCGGGTCCCGCTCCTGCAACGAGGACTTGAACACCTGCTTCGACCGGCCCTGGACCATGTCCAGTAGCCGTGCCGGTCCGCTCCGCTGCTGCACCGGGGTCAGGTCAATGATGACCGTGACGTAATTGTCGCCGTATCGGCCATGCCGCCACACGTGCTCGTCCACCCCGATCACCTGGACTGCGTCAAAACGGGTCGGACTGCTGATCAGCACCCGCTGCCCTTCGGCCAGCACCGCCGTGTTCGCGGTATTCCACGAAACGCCCAGCCCGACCGCGACCCGGGCCATGCTCAAATGCTGGCACACGATCCCTTTCAAGGCCCATCGCAGCCCACCGCGGGAGATCTTCGCTTTCGGTTCGGCAGCCAAGGAGGTGTCCTGCACCCACACGTGCTTGCAGGTGGCGCACCGGTAGCGGCGCACCCGAATAGCCAAGATAGTGGGCCGCCACCCGAATGGTGCATGCGACAGCCGGCGGATCCTGGTATCCCGTGCGGTGCCCTGCGCGCCGCACAGGTGGCAGAACTTGTCGTCTTCGACGACTCGGCACTCGATCACTGCGCGGGTTTCGGGGATGTGCTGCCCGGTGGCTGTCAGTCCGAGGTGTTGAAGGCCGCAGAATGTCGTCAAGTCCGGGGTGCAGTAGGTAGCATTGAGCATGGCCGAGAGCTTTCGACTTTGGTTGTGTAGGAACTTTCATTCTCGTGAAGCTCTCGGCCTTTTCCGTGCCGTGACACGCTACCTGATATCTGGGATCTGTTGAGGCTGCTACACCTTAGATTGCGAAGATCCGGCAGAGGTAATCATCGCCGTATGCCGACAGTTCGGAATAAACCCCCTCGAAGGTCTTACCGCGGCCCAACTCATAACAAATGCCGAAGTAACGGAGGCTGCCGGAGAAACGAATCTCCGAAACGTTACCGAGCGCGCTCTACTCGAAGAAGTCTTGCGTCGAGTCGCCGATCGAGAAGCCAATGAAAATGTGGCACCCCTGCATCTCATTGAGCCAGATCCCGACTACTCCAACATGTCGGCGGAGGATGCTAAGAATTATGGTCTAGCCGCGAAGGAAGCAGATCCGAACATTGGTCACGACGAATTACCTCACGAACCTTGAGAATCTATCCGACCAGATGGGCGTGCGGGTGCGCACCGCACCCGCGCCCGGCGACTGGTGGGGCGTGTACGATCGGCGCCGCAAGCTGATAACCCTGCGGCCAAAGCTTGCCCGATGGCAATATGACTCCACATTCGCCCACGAACTTGGGCACGCCTACTTCGGTCATCACGGGCATCATCCCAAGACCGAGCTTCTGGCTAATCGGTGGGCCGCATGTCGGCTAATCACCTTCGAACGGCTTCTAGAGCACGCGGCAACAACTTTCGACAAGAAGGCGCTGGCCGCATCTCTTGGTGTTATGCCGTGGGTGATTGATGCGTTCGAGGAAACACTCACGTACTCACAGAAGCTTGTCGTTTCCGAGCGACTGAGTGAATGCCATGTCGCCTAATGCTTCGCCCTCGCCTATTTCGGCGGGGGCGTTTCATTGTTTACGAGGGTTCTATAACGATTCAGTTTCGAATTTATTTCGGGAATGATTTCTTGGATAGGGTGAAGTTTGATCACTCAATCAATCAATAGGAGGAACCCGAATGAAGAAGCTTGCACCGCTGGCTGCCGCGGCCGCGCTAGCCCTGTCCCTGACTGCGTGCTCGGGCGAAATCGAGAAGGGTGGCGCCGAGCCTGCCGCATCGTCTGAGGCGACCAAGGAGAGCGCAACCACCGAGCAGGTAGAGACTCTACAGTTCGGCGACAAGTACACCTGGACCAACGGCGTATCCATGGCAATTAGCAAGCCGAAGAAGTTTGAGTTGAGCGAAGTCGGAAAGATGGTTGTCACCAACGAAGATGCTAATTTCGTGAGCTTCGACGTGGTGGTGGCGAACGGTTCCGAAGAAGATTTCGACCCGGTGATGATTCACTTCACCGCATCGTCGGATGGTGAAGAGGCTGAGGCGGTATTCGACACCGACAACAAGCTTGACGGTCCGCCGCAGACCACCATCAAGCCGGGCAAATCGGCGAAATTCAAGATCGGTTTCGGAGTAGCTGACCCGAAGGACATCACCATGGACGCAAGCGCAGGCATGGAGTATTCCACCCAGACGTTCACGAACTAGCCTAGAACGCACGAGAACGCCCCCTCCACGCTTTAATGCGTCGAGGGGGCGTTCTTGTCTATCCGAGGGCGTCTGCGGCTTTCTGGTCATCGTCGTTCGCCAGTCGTGCGTAGATCTTCAATGTGGTTTGCGGATCCTCGTGACCGAGGCGCGCCTGTACAACGTTCACGGGCACACCGGCCTGCAACAAGTGCGTAGTGTGCGCTTTGCGGATCTCATGAATCCATGGCTTTTCGTCCAGATCTCCGTCTTCCACAAGCTTGTTGATGACCGGCTGCCATGTGTACTTGTGAAAGTAGCTGTTGCGCAAGAACTCGCCATTGGGTCGAGTGAATATCAGCTCTCCGGGGCGAAGGTCATTCATGTGCTTGATCAGATCGGCGGACAGCTCCAAGCTGCACGTGACGTTGCGCTTCGCCATCTCAGTTTTCGGTGGGCCGATTTGTTCCCCCTCGTCGGTGGACTTCCACGCTCGAGTGATCATGATGATGCACCGCTTATTCTCGACTCGGATATCGCGCTTTCGTAGCGCGGTCGCTTCGTTGTAGCGAAGCCCAGTCTTGGCCAGCACCCGAATGAATAGCTTGTACTGGTCTGGCATGGCGTCCTCGATGATCTGTAGATCCTCGAGTGATAGATAGACCGCTTCGCGGGCCTCGCCTTTATCTGGGTCGCCTATCCCCTTCGCCACGTTCTTAGCCATCTTGCCTTCCTCCACGGCGGTGTCGAAGGCGCTGGAGAGTAGAGCGCGGATGTTTTTCTTGGTGCGCTGGGATAGCTCGGAGCCTATGGGCTTGTTGGAGCCTTTCACCGCCCGGAGGCCAGCCATCCAGTCGATCACGTGCTGCTTGGTCACTTTGTCGATGGCCATGTTGCCGAGGGTGGAGCCGATGATGTGCCCGGCGTTGTGATTCCGGTATCGCTTGATTGTTCCGGATTGCGGCTTGGTGAGCTGGTCGATATGCGAGGTTACGATTTCATGCACGCGAGGCATCCGCTTATCGTGAATGCGCTTAACCTCGGTGGCTGCCTTGAGGCTGGACCCGTTCGCCTCCAGAAAGTCTTTGAATGTCCGACCTTTCACTTCGTCATCGAAGATGCGCGAGGTCATCTTGCCGGTGTCCTTGTTGCGGTACACCACCCGATAGCCGGTGCCCTTCTTGCGCTCGACAGTCTGGATGACTGCTACTTTGATCTATGCCGTTCTATGACGTTCCTGTGTTGCTCGGGGTGGCGTTTAAACATCATTTAAGCCGTTTTAAGCATCATGAATAAAGAAAACCCCGTGATCATGCCGATCACGGGGTCAACTATAGTGGAGATGGGGAGAATTGAACTCCCGTCCGATGTGGTGTTGCCAGGTCTTCTCCGGGCGCAGTTTGCTGTGGATTTTCTCTGCCCCAACCATCACGCAAACAAGTGGTTGATCCGGGCACAGTTGCCTGAATGTGTACCCAGCAGCGGCAACAACTGCTGAATACATTGGCTATCTAAATGACGTTAGGAACAGGGGCGATAGCGTCCCCTGGCTAACGGACTGTCTGGCTGCTTAGGCAGCGAGAGCGAAGTCAGTGCGCTTTGATTCGGCACTTATTGGTTTGCAAAGAGCGTTTACGAGATAACTTTGCGTCCTCGGCCCGCTTCATCTGTCGCGACTCACACCGTCGAAACCGATCATCCCCGTATTTTGTTGTCAGTCCCGGTTTCCCGGATGCAACCACACCCTAGGGCGTGTTCATCAATCATAGCGCATCACGCCGGGTTGCCCCAATGCGAAATGCGCCACAACCTCTGCTTACGCGTTGCCGCGGTTGCGTTCGCGCATGGCACGCAGTGCTTCGCGGTTATCCTGCTTTTCGCGCAGGGCCTGCCGCTTGTCGTACTCGCGCTTACCGCGGGCGACACCGATTTCCAGCTTCGCCCGACCCGATTTGAAGTACAAGCTCAGCGGTACGACAGTCAGGCCGGCTTCGCCGATCTTGCGCTCGATCTTGAGCAGTTCCTGGCGGTGCAGCAAGAGCTTTCGCCGACGACGAGCCGCATGATTGGTCCACGATCCGTTGAGGTACTCGGGAATGTAGACATTCTCGATGTACAGCTCACCGCGGTAGAACTGGCCGAAACCGTCAACGAGCGAAGCTTTGCCTTCGCGCAGCGACTTCACTTCGGTACCGGTGAGCACCATGCCAGCTTCGAAGGTGTCGAGGATTTCAAAATCGTGGCGCGCCTTGCGGTTGCTCGCGATGACTCGATCTTCTTGGTTCTTCTTAGCCACGTTACTCCTTGCATGTCGCGGGCGGATTCCCGCGCACAGACTACAAGTCTAGCGCTAGAGAAGTCCCAATGGGTTCACATGTGATCCATTGATGATCGTTTCGAAGTGCAGATGGCAGCCAGTCGAATTGCCGGTGGTGCCAACGTAGCCGATGACCTGGCCCTGCTTCACATGCTGGCCGACACTGACCGCGATGCGGGACATATGGTGGTAGTTGGTGGCCAGGGCCTTGCCCTTGATGACTCCATGCGAAATGGTGACCTTGTTGCCCGAGGATCCACCCCACCCGGCCATCCAGACTTCGCCGGATGCTGCCGCCATGATGGGCGAGCCGCACTGGCCGCCGAAGCCCCAGTCGATACCCGCGTGCACATAGCCGCCGCGGCCACCGTAATCGATGGTTCCGGCTGGCGTTGGGCGCCATCCGAAGGTCGAGGTCAAACGGTTGCTGGTGGTCGGCTTAATCAATCCCCAGCTGCTTGGCTCGGCGTAGTCCGAAGACTTCGGCTGGGATTTCGGTGCAACGTAGGGCTTCTTCTTGTAGGTTCTTTTCTCCGCTCGGGCTTCGGCAGCCTTGCGCTCCTGCTCAGCCTCGTAGGCGGCCTTTTCCTCAGCGATGCGCTTTCGCTCGGCCGCTGCTTCGCGACGCGCCTTTTCTTCTGCCTTGCGCTTGCGCTCGGCGGCTTCCCGGATCAGGCGCTCCTGGCGTTCCTTGATCTGCTGATTGACCGCAGCGTATTCCTTCTGCTGCGATTCCAGCTTCGCCTGGATGCGCGGCTTCTGCGCTTCGAGTTCGGCGCTGAGCGCTTCGGTGCTGGCTACCAGTGCATCCAGCTCGTTCTTGGCGTTCTGCGCAGCATCTCGCGCTGCCTGCTCCTGCGCCAAAGCTTCCTCTGCCTGGGCTTTCAGCGAGGAGATTTCCTTCTCCACGGCAACCAGGCGAAGCTTGTTGCTTTCGTTATTGGCCTGTTCCTGGGCCAAATCGTTGTATGCGGCATTCTGGGATTCCATGGCACGATTGGCCATGTCCAGGCCGTCGGCCATCTTGGTTGCCGAATCCATGTTGAGGATCATGTCCAGCCCGCCCGAGACACCGCCGCGCTTATAGGCTTCCGCGGCGATCTGCGCCATCGCGTCCTCCGCTTCGGACAGCTTCGCAGCGTTTTCTTCGATCTGCTGGGCCACTTCATCACGAGTCGCCTGCGCGCTGATCAAGCGGTTGTTCAGATCGGAGAGGGTGGCCTGGGCATTGGCTACGCGGCTTTGCGCGTCAGCCAATGCCTGCTGGGCAATGGGTACCTGCGCCTGCTGGTCACGCAATTTCTTGTCGGTTTCCTGGATGTCGGCATCCAGGAATTCCATGTCGGTCTCGAGGTTTTCGATGTTCTTCTCGACCTGAGCTTTCTTGTCGTCCAGCTCGTCAGCGACCACAAGGCCTGCTGGCAGAGTGAGCGCAAGAGCCATAGCTCCACCGATAGAGGCGCGTAAGAATTTACGTCGCACGGCGTTCGACAGCATAAAGCTCCTTTAAGAAATTGCGTACTTCAGTTCAAGCCTAGATAACGTTTCGGCTAAACCTTCAGGTAACGCTTCAACGTTACCACTGATGAAATTGTGGCCAAAACGATACCAATAATCAAGAGTATCGGAGCAACTAGCCATATTTCGGTGGTAGAGATGAACGCTACACCGACGTTTTCGTTGGCCAACTTGTCCTCAACGAGGAACTTCAGCAGCAACCACAGGGTGCCCGAAGCCAGCAGGCCGCCAATCAGCGACGCGATCACGCCTTCGATGATGAATGGCAATTGAATCGTTGCTTTCGAAGCGCCGACCAGCCGCATGATGGTTGTTTCGAGCCGCCGGTGCATGGCCGAGAGCTGAATGGTCGTCCCGGTGAGCAGCACCGCGCAAACAATCATCACGATTGCCACGACGGCGGCGGCAGCGGAAGCCACGCGCACCAACTGGAATACCTTTTCAAGCAGTTCGCGTTGGTCGATTACCGAGTCAACGCCGTCAACTGTGGAGAACGCTTCGTTGATCACCGGATACTTTTCCGGATCAACGAGTGCGACGCGGAAGGATTCGGGAAGTTGTTCTGCAGTGACCTGGTCGACCAACGCGGAGTTCTCGTATTGGTCAAGGAAGTTCTCGTACGCCTGTTCCTTGGATTCGTAGGCGAATTCCTTGATGTATGGGGCGAGCTGCTCGGACTTGAGCATCTCCTCGATGTCCTGCCGCTGTTCCTCGGTGACCGCACTGCCGGCACAGTTCGGTGAGGTGCTCGTGTCATCGCAGAGGTACACCGCGACTTCCATGCGGTCGTACCAGTAGCCCTTCATCTGGTTGATCTGGAGCTGAAGCAATACCGAAGCGCCAACGAAGGTCAACGATACGAAGGTCACCAGCACCACGGAAACAACCATGACGACGTTTTGCCGCAGGCCCTTCGCCGCTTCGCGGAGAATAAATCCTAGTCTCACTGGTCCTCGTCTTTCTTATCCTCGGCAACCTGCGATTCTTCGTCGTATTCCACGGCCGAATCGCCGACGAGCAGTTCACGCGAGCCGTCCTGGTTCACCACAGTGGTCATCGGCGTGTACTGGCCATCAATTTCATCGCGGATGACTCGTCCGCGTTTCAGTTCAATAACGCGGTGGCGGTATTCGCTCACCAGCTCGTGCGCGTGCGTTGCCATCAGGACGGTCGTGCCGTTCTGGTTGATGCGATTGAGCACGTTCATCACTTCGATGCTGTTCTTGCGGTCAAGGTTGCCAGTAGGCTCATCGGCCAGCAGGATCGACGGCCTGTTCACAATGGCGCGGGCAATGCCAACGCGTTGCTGCTCGCCACCGGAAAGCTCGGTTGGCTTGCGGCGTGCTTTGTCTTCGAGGCCGACCATTTTCAATGCGTCCGGCACTCGCTCGCGGATCTGGGCACGGGAGGCACCGATGACTTCCATGGCGAACGCGACGTTGTCGAAGACCGTACGCTCACGCAAGAGGCGGAAGTCCTGGAAAACGAATCCAATGTCGCGGCGCAGCTTGGGCACACGACGGCTCGGTATGCGGTTGAGGTTCTGTCCGGCCACGTAGACGGATCCGTCGGTGGAGCGCTTTTCGCGCAGCACCAAGCTGAGGAAGGTCGACTTACCCGAACCGGATTCACCAACCAGGAAGGCGAATTCGCCACGGTCTATCTCGATGCTTACATCGTCCAAAGCCGCATTCTGCTGCTTCGGCTCGTAAACCATCGAGACGTTTTCGAATTTAATCATGTCTTCAATCGCTAGTCTTCGTCGGGGCGCGACCCACGAACACCAATCTCGAGATCAAACGTCTATTGATGCGCCAGTCTTCCAAACACTATCGGTGCAAGGTTGCGAACCAGCCGAAATATAAGGCGTGTTGCAAGATTCATGCCGTACGTCCAGCTAACGCGAAGTGCGCAGCTTCGGCATGACTAGCTGTAATTGGCGCAGCAGGATCCGCAACGGTGATGATGCTTACACCCTGCATGACAGAAGCGTCCACCGCGGTCAGTGTCAGCGAGACCGCCTACTTGCTTGGTCGGCGTTGTCCTGCACGCCAGCGGATGCCTGCATCGATGAAATCGTCGATTTCACCGTCAAGCACCGCCTGGGTGTTGCCCACTTCATGTTCGGTTCGCAGGTCCTTGACCATTTGATACGGGTTGAGCACGTAGGAGCGCATTTGGTCACCCCAAGATGCCTTCACATCGCCGGCGAGTTCCTTCTTCTGCGCGTCCTCCTGCTCCTTCTTCAAGAGCAGCAAGCGCGACTGCAGAACTCGAAGCGCGGCAGCACGGTTCTGGATCTGCGATTTCTCGTTCTGCATCGAGACGACGACGCCGGTAGGAATATGCGTCATGCGTACCGCGGAGTCGGTGGTGTTAACGCTCTGTCCACCAGGCCCCGAAGAGCGGAACACGTCCACGCGGATTTCAGATTCCGGGATTTCGATAGTGTCGGTCTGCTCAATCAGCGGCACAACTTCCACGGCCGCAAACGAGGTCTGGCGACGACCCTGATTATCGAATGGCGAGATGCGCACCAGGCGGTGGGTACCGGCTTCTACGGAGAGCGTGCCGAAGGCATACGGGGCATCAATTTCAAAGGTCGCCGATTTGAGGCCGGCTTCTTCGGCGTACGAAGTGTCCATGACAGTGGCCTTGTATCCACGGCGTTC
Source organism: Glutamicibacter nicotianae (assembly GCF_006539525.1). Classification (GTDB taxonomy): domain Bacteria; phylum Actinomycetota; class Actinomycetes; order Actinomycetales; family Micrococcaceae; genus Glutamicibacter; species Glutamicibacter nicotianae. Next base: position 75,739 of record NZ_BJNE01000014.1, read on the forward strand.
AGCCCAACGCAGGTACATGCGCAGGAGCATCTCCGCGAAGTCCGCGGCATCAACACCGCCGGCACCTGAGCGAATCGTGACAACCGCACCTCGGGCATCGAATTCGCCGTTGAGGAGGGTGACTATCTCGAGTTCAGCGAGGGCCTTCTGGATGCTGGTGAGCTCCTTGTCCGCTTCATCCAGCGTATCGTCGTCTTCTTCGAGCTCGGCAAGCTCAACCAGGACTTCCAAATCATCGATTCGCGTCTGCAGCCGAGTCAGCCGTTCCAGCTCGGATTGGCGATGGGATAGCTTGCTGGTGACGATTTGAGCAGCGGCCGGATCATCCCAGAGGTTGGGAGCGCCCGCTTCTTCCGAGAGGACTGCGATGTCAGCTTTGATCTGCTCGACATCGCTCACGTCTTCAATTGCGGAGAATGTAGAACGCAGTGAGCGGATTTCAGCGGAGAAGTCAGTTTTTGCCATGGTCTTCTAAGACTACGTCATTTGGCTTCTGATCATTGAGTCCGGCGGCCAACGTGGTGATTACCTGCTCAATACGGTTCGAGCGGATGATTCGACTGATATCGGCACTCCACCGGGAACTAGCCACCCTACTATCGGCGGTTGCACCGAACCGCTCAACTGGAGATTCGCGCCTTGGCCATCGGGCATGATCTGGACCCGGCCGATTCGCAGATTCTCGACCCGGCCGGCCGCACCAACGTCTGACAGGTACTGCTGCACTGCTTGCTGCACGCGTTGCTCGTCGAGCTGGATCCTTGGGTTGCCGTTGTCCGCAACGAACTCGAATTTGTCTACGGCAGCCACGACCGCTCCGTCGGCAATTGACAACAGCTGACGCGCTTTGAGATTGACGGCGCTGGCTGCCAGCACCACGGAAATGGTCAGCAATGTGATGGCGCACAGGCCGATTGCCAGCACCAAGGATTGCCCATCCTCATTCCGCAGATTCCGGACGGCACGCTGCGGCCTAGCCAAATCGATCAGTCCTTTGCGACGCGGAGGAATCCACTGTGAATGCGGACGCCTCGACCCATTCGGATACGAAAGGCAGCGGGACATCCAAGGCTACAGTCACGGTGACGACACTGCCCGGGCTCAAGCATTCCATTTCGCAACGAATTGAAGTGCGGGCGTTGCGATACCCAAAATTGTGCATGGTTCTTCGCACAACAGCGTGTGCATCGTTCCTCGCCTGCACAGGGTCTTCGGCGGCGGCAAAGACCTTGGCGGCATGATCGGCAGCACCAACCACGGCATAGCTGCCTCCTTGAAGCTGGCCGGCGGCCAGTATCAAGTACACCAGGGGAATCAGCAAGACGGTTGAAGCAAAAACGAATTCCACTACCGCACTTCCACGATCTTCATCCCGAATTCTGCGATGCATGGCGGTAGCCAGATTCTTGGCCCTACCCATAACGCACTGCTTCTCCTTCCACGTGCAAGTCCCACCCATTGGGCAAGAGCCCGATCAATGGCACTCGGGTGCTGACCGATACGGTAACCAACTGGCTGTCCCCTACTGGAGTGGTGCTCACGGCAATGTCACGGGCGAATCCACCATGCAAGCTTTCGGTGATCAATGTCCGGGTTCTGCCTTGGGCATCGGCCGCTGAACGATTGGCCAGTGCACCGTAGTGGGCGCCGTTGGAAGCCGCGTCAATCAGCGTATTTCGCACATGCAGAACCAGCGCGAGTTGGACAAGCGTCATTGCGATCACCACAAGCAACGTTGTCACCATGACAAATTCCGCTACAGCAGACCCGCGCTCGCTGCGCGTGGGCTCCACGGAGCGCAGAATTCCGGATGACCGCGCACCAAAGCTCATGCGCGGTTATCCCAATCCGGAAACTCGATCGATTGCCTGGTTGAACAGGTCCTGCAGCCTAGGTCCTGCGATGGCCAGCAACGCGGCGACCAGCAAAGCAGACATGAGCGTGATCATGACCCACCCCGGAACGTCGCCTCTGCTATCCCTGAGTTTCGGAGAAAGCTTATGAATGAGTAGTTCACCGGCCGCGATGATCTGCATTGCCAGTTTGAGCATCATTTGTTGTACGTGGTTCATGACAGCCCTTCCAACGTGCTAAAAGAATTCAAAGTGAGAGGTTCAAGATTTTCTATGCACCGTTCAGTAGCTCATCTCCAATAACGCTAGGCCGGGGAATACGGCAAAAACGATCGTGAGCGGCAGAATGCCGAATACCACCGGGATGAGCATGGAAATTTCACGTTTTCCGGCAACTTCCATCAGTTCGCGTTTCGACGCATCGCGAACATCCTGCGCCTGGTCTCTGAGCACCTGTGCCAAGGGCGTGCCCCGCTCTGTGGCAACAACGATCGCATCGACAAAGCGCGTCATCGCCCCGACTTGCATCCGGTCAGACATATTCTGCATAGCTTGGACCATCGGCGTACCTGCGTGAATGTCGTTCAAGGTCTTCGTGAATTCCTCGCCGATCACTCCATGGCAGATTCGCGAGATTCTCTCGATTGCTCCCGTTGTGGATTCGCCCGCGCCGACAGTTAGCGCCAGCACCTCGGCCACGGTGGGGAATTGAGTCAGTATTTTTCTAGACCGCCGGTGGATCTGTTCGCCAAGCCACCAACCACGCAAGGCGTAGCCCGAAATTCCGAAACCAATGACAACCAGCACTGACAAGAACAAAGAAACGTGATACTGGACGGCAGCAAGAGCCATGAATGCAGAACCTGCTACCAAACCAGCCAAAGCATAAACGATTTCCTGGGACCGATAGTCAACGAGGCTCATGTCCAATCCTGCAGCGTTCAGGCGCTTCCGGAGCGTACCGGCAGAAGGACTGTGCAAGCTAGCCAGCTTCTTGATTTGTTGCAGCATGGGGGCAGCTAGCTGGCCCAAAGCCGAGTGCCCGGAGTCCGAGTGCCAGGAGTCTTCAAGCATGCGCGAGCTTCGAACGCCAACACGGACGTGCGGCGCAATACGATCAGCGAAGGCCATTCTGCGCCAGCCCGGCAGGTTCACGAAGACCAGCCATAGACCCAGACCAAGTCCCAAACCGCAAAGCGCCGCCCATGACGTATAGCTGCTCATGCCAGCACTCGTTCTTCTACCGGCAAGGTACCGAGCCGGAGCATGATTCGATAGCAGACGAACGAAACCACCACGCCGAGGCCGAGCACGATCACTCCCCCGAATGTCATATACGCATCTTTCGCAGCTTCCTGGGTGCCCAGGACCAGCAGCAAGATCCACGGCGCCGCAACGGCCAGACGTGCTGCTGAAACAATCCATGATTGCCTGGCCGCGAGTTCTCCTCGTGTTCTCACGTCATCTCGCAGGAACGCCGACAACGTTGTGAGCGTATGGCCCAAGTCGGTGCCTCCGACCTCACGGGTGATGCGCAATGTCGTGAGAATTTTGTCAGCTACCGGGTCTGCCAATCGTTCGCCCAGCTGGTCCAGTGCCACAGAGAAGTTCGCGGTGGCTCGATAGTCCAAGGCGAAGTCCCGGAATAGAGGCCGCAATACGTCCGGTCCCACAACTGCCAACTGGCTCAAGGCTTCAGGAAGCGAGAGACCTGCCCGGATGGCGCTTCGCAAGTGGTCAACCACTTCGGGCCATTGCTCTTGCAACGCCGCGTGGCGTTTAGCTGCCTGATGGCGCAGATAAACCCATGGTGCAAATGACCCAAAGAGGCAAAACACGACGGCGAAGAGCCACGAAGCGGTGAGTCCCAAGGTCACCAACGCGAAAGTCAGCCCGCAGACCGCGCAAATTGCGATGAATTTTGCCGGCGCCAGATTGCTCATGCCCGCATGGAGCAATGCGTTCTTGATCGCCGAGCTGCGTTTAGGCGATTTCTCCCACGGGGCAAACAGCAACCAGTCAACCATGAGGGCAATGCCCAGCCCGCCGAGGAGAGCAAAGAAAGCAACCACCGCTACACCGCCATCAGTTCGGCAATATTGATGCCAGCTACATCGAACTTTTCATGCGACCAATCAGCACCCCTGGCCGGTTGCAGGCGATCGGCCTGCCGTTCGAAAAGCGTCGAGGACTCAATTTGCCCCTCCTCCACGCGATTGCGCACACTGAGAATTTCGTTGACGTAGCGATGGCCCTGGGGGCTTCGTACGCAATGGACAACTAGGTCAATGCATGCGGCTACCGTCTTGATGGTGAAGTCGCTGGTGATGTTCGGTCCGGCAAGCAGAGGCAAGGTGCAAATTTTGGTGATCGCGTCACGGGCAGAATTCGCATGCAAGGTGCACAGCCCCGCGATTCCCGAGTTCAACGCAATCAGCATATCCAAGGACTCTGCCTCGCGAACCTCGCCGACAATGATGCGTTCAGGGCGCATGCGCAGAGCTTCCTTGACCAATCGGCGCATGGTGATTTCGCCAGTTCCTTCAAGATTAGCGAGACGTGTTTGCATCGCAACGACATCCCGTAGCGAGAGATTGAGCTCGAAAATTTCCTCGATGGTGATGATTCGTTCCCTGGGGCCGATCGCTGATGCCAGGCAGTTGAGCATTGTGGTTTTTCCGGCCTGGGTAGGGCCAGTCACGATGACATTAAGACCTGCGCCGATGGCGGTGGAAAGGAATCTCGCCGCTTGTTCGCTCAATGATCCGAGCTCGACCAGGTCTTCGAGCTTTCCTGCGCGTGCTATGAACTTGCGAATGTTGATGGCCCAATGCTCGTGGGTGATATCCGGAATCACGACGTGCAGACGAGATCCGTCGGGCAACTGGCAGTCGACGAATGGTTGGGAAAGATCCAGGCGCCTGCCAGAGGACTTGAGCATCCGTTCTACCAGGGCTGCAATTTCGGCCGCTTCCATGCGGATGTGGGTCAGTTCGCTTTGGCCGCCCCTTGCGCAAAAAATTTGATGCGGTGAATTGACCCAAATTTCCTCGACAGAAGGATCATCCAGCAGGGGTTGCAATGGTCCAAAACCGGACACGTTGTCGAAAACTGAACGTTGGGCGGCCTCTAGCGATCCAAGTGAAGGCACAGCTCCAAGCAATGCGCGTTCGTCGTAGTCTCGGATGACTTCATCGATTAAGGCCCGGATCATCGCTGGCTGCTTGGCTGGGTCCAATCCGCGACGCCGGACCAGCTCACGTACTTCGTCTTCGACAATGGACAGCGCATCCACCACTGGCTCCTTTGGCTTTCCTGTTGGAGGATCCCGAAGTCGGGGACCATCGGCGAGCGCGTCGTCGGTGCAGCATACCTATTCGTATGACAAGGGATGCTATCTGCAGCGGAGACGGCTTTCAAGAGGTTGCTGCAGTTGTGGATAGTTCTTAATTCTTTCTCCACAATGGGATTTATATTTCCCGATGCCGACCAAATTGCTGGTTTTGATGGGAAAGGCTACTTTCCATCACCTTCAGGAGGGCTCATGGTCCGCTATGAATTGCTTCTGGTTTCCCGAAGATTCCAGCATCCGAGACAATTCGAACTTGTCATGTCCGGGCGAATCTTGGGCGAGCAGCTCGCGGCGCTCCTGCAGCGGAACTTCCCGGACCATCGATGGTTTGCGGGAGCAACGCGGATAGAAGAATTGGAGACTCTGTCTGCTGCCGATCGCCTCGTGCTCCATGAACTGCCCCAGCCCGCTCTCGTCTCAGGCACCGCTGCTTCGCGCCTCAAGTTGCTAGTGCTTCGCGGCCCCGACGCTGGTGCCTGGATTCCGCTCACGAAGGGAGAGCATGCCATCGGACGAACTGCCCCGCTCTGGTTGGAAGATCCGCTGGTTTCCAGGAATCATGCGAAGGTCATCGTGACAGCACAGGGCTTGCACCTGCACGCGTGTGCCGAGCAAGAAATTGCCATGCCAGATGGAAGCCACCGCCAGTCCGTCGAGCTGGAGCAGGGATCACGCTTCCGGCTAGGCAACACCGAATTCGCCGTAGGCGATCCATTAGCTGCCGACTCCGGTCATCTGGTCTCCTCCGAACAGTTGGAAATCCAGGCACCTTCAAAGCCCGAACTGTCCCGATTGATTGCATTGGCCTTAGCCGCATTTGTTCCGATCATTTCCGGCGTCTTGCTTGCCGTGGTTACCGGTTCAATGCTCTTCCTGGTCTTGAGCGGCGTTTCTGCCCTGATGGGGCTGGTACCTGCGGGTCAGCTGGTGGTGGAACGGCGTCGGTGGAAAAGCGAAATGCAAGAGCAGCGGGCGTCCGCGATCGCCGCAAGAACGAGATACTCCCCGGACCTTGGCGAAGCGTTCGTAGCTGGACTGGATGCTTCGTCTTTGGGCCTGTCCTGTAATCGGATACCACCCTTGGTTTGGGGCGAGGGCCTGTGGTCTCCCCAAGAATTCTCTCGTCCTTCTCCCACGGGCGTGCGCAAGATATTTCGAGGCCTCAGAAAGACGAAGACGGATGCGCCCTGGTTTGGTCCGGTGTTCTTCCCAAGCACCCCGGGCGTCTGGCAATTGAAGACTGTGCAAGGGCAAAGTGCGGGATCGATTCTCGCCGCAGTTCTTGCGCGTTACCTCCCGGCTATACATGCCGGCCAGCTACGGCTGGTGATCGATCCCAGTATTCGCTGTCTTCCTGCGTCATTGCTCTTGATGAACAACGTCTGCATGTCCCATCTGTCCGATTCCGATGAATCGAGCTTCCTCAGGAAAGAGGAAGCCGGTCTGGCCACGCTGTACGTCACTGCCCAATCACCGCAGCCCATATCCGGCACACTGGTGCTGGGCATTTCGCCGGTACTGTCCGAGTCTGTGGAGAATTGGATTGTTCCAAGCCCCGTCTGTGCGCATTTGCCCGACGAACGGCTAGTTCTTCAGAGCCTGGGCACGCTGAGCCTCGCTCGGTTCGACAAGATGGTGCAGCAATATGTGCAGCTGCCTAAGAAAGCAGCAACAGAGAATCCAGACTCAAGGCCATCTGGCTCCCGGTGCCTACGCGCGCTTCTGGGTCTGGATGACCAGCAAGAGGACGTGTTCCTCGACCTTCACGAGGACGGTCCGCACGTACTGGTATGCGGCACGACCGGCTCGGGCAAGTCAGAAGCGCTCCGGCGCATCATCGCAGATTTTTCCTGCAACTATTCGCCGGCTCAGCTCGCTCTCGTGCTCATTGATTTCAAGGGTGGAGCTGGGCTCGGTGTTTATGCAGGCTTGCCCCACGTCCAGCTCTTCGCAAGTGACCTTGATGAAGCCGCGGCTCAGCGTACGTTAGAGCAATTGGAGCATGAAGTGCATCGGCGCGAAGAGCTTTTGGCGGATCACGGTTGCAGCGACATTGCCGAATATCAAGATCTCGCTGAACCAGGCCCAGTCCTGCCTCGCTTGGTAGTCGTCATTGACGAATTCCGCGTCTTCATCGAAACCCTGCCTCAAGCCAGCGCCAGAATTGATCGCTTGGCTGCGGTAGGCCGGGCTCTCGGTATCCACCTGATTCTCAGTACGCAACGACCGGCTGGCGCCTTGACCGGGCAAACCAAGGCGAACTTGAACACGACAATCGCCTTGAGGGTCAACGACCCAGGCGAATCGATCGAACTGGTTGGCTCCGTCCAAGCATCCAAATTCCTCTTCCCTGGCCAGGCGATCATCAAGAGTGCTTCCAAGCCAACTCGGTGCCTGCAATTCCATCTGGCCATCGAGCCACCTCTGCACGGCGAATTATTCGAGCGGAATCGCCAAGATCTCACCTTGCTTCCCCTGTGCCAATTCGAGAAGAGCGTTGCATCAGCAACCGGAGATCCATTGCGCGACCATGCCTCCGAGCTTTCTTCACGATGGTCAGGTACGGAGCTGCCGGCATCCGGTTTTGCCCCGGCGTTGCCATTGCCATCAGAACCATGGCCTTCGCCGCCGACTTGGGAGGGGAAGGAGCGCGGGGCTATCTGCTGCGGTATTGCAGATAACCTGCATCTGGCCCGGCTCGAGCCGCTGGTCCTCGACCCTGCCCGTTCACGATCAACGTTGATCTGCGGCCTGCCTGAAGCCGGTGCACGCACGCTATTTGCTTCCCTTGCCGATTCGACAAGAAAAATATTGTGCTTCGGTCCATCACCAGTTCCTGATGCCGCCAAGAACCTCAAAGTTGTCACCGGTGAAGATCCCTACGACTTCTTCGAAGCTGTCGACTTCGTGGAATCCATGCCGAAGGATCCGGCATTGATCATTCTTGTACATTCACTCACCCAGTTGCAGTCCAACATCCACCCCCAGCATTTTCAACGCTTGGATGAAGCACTCGGTACGCTACTGCGCTTCGGCGGGCCTGAATCGCCAATGGTTCTTTGTTCAGTCGACCGGGACCAGAATGCCTTGAAGTCCACTGGTCTTTGCACCGAGCAATGGTTTTTCCCATTCAACGCCACCGAGTCGTTGAAGATGATCTGGCCCAAGATTCCGGCCTGTTCTCCGCTGCCTGGCCGCGGAGTCAAACTAAGTTCCGGGCAACCGCCGCAAGTCTTCCAACTCACCCACGCACATTCGGCTGGCGTCGCCGATAGCGCCTGGCCGGTCCGGCCAACGGCCAGAGAGATCTTTGCAGGATCTGCGCTGCGCCCAGAAACTTTTCTGGGATTCTCGCCCTTTGATGGTGAAGCCGTGCCTCGACCAGCAGGGCAACTAGCCATTGTGCTCTGTCCCGATACGCTACAGCGCGGGCAGTTGAGCGATGTGCTCGCTGGGCGCTGGAACGCCATGCATATTTGCGGCTTGTCGGGCTTGGATCGGTTCGTCCGGGCTCTCGATGACGCCTCATCCGGGGACCGGCAGGAATTGCTCTGCGTCTACTTGGAAACCACTAGTGATTCGCGCCTGCCGGCGATCATTGAGGCGCTGAAGTCCAGAGGGATCGGTGTCGTGCTATTCGTTCCACCGTCCAACAGGATCGCCTACGACTTGGGAATGAGCGTCAACGGGCTAGATGATCGCCAGGTGATTGTTGTCGAAGCCCATCATCCGCAGGATCTTCAACCGATGAACTGGCCGCCGATCCACCCGGAGATTGACCAAGGGTTCAAGGATTATTGGGCCGCCATTATCTCTAAACGAGGCAACCCTCGTGTGATTCACATTCCGTACGAATTATCTGGCGGGCTTTCAGCGATTCGGCCGGTCTCCGAGGAAAGCGGTCGTCTTCGGGGCGAAGAGCATCACCACAGTAGTTCCCGCGATCACAATGGACAGGACCGCCGCGGCCGTCACCATCGGGATGTCGGAGCTCAGGAACGAAACGGAGAGGATGAGCTGGAATAGTTGCCAAACGATAATCGGAGCACGAGTGAACGCTTTTCCCTTGAAGAAGTTAATGGCAACCGAGCCGTGCCAAACAGCAAGCAGCAAGCAAAGAGCCAGCATGAATAGCTGCCCACCCATGTTGACTGTTCCATTGGCATCCAGGTTCAGCATGTAGCTGATGGCGTACGCCAGGGTGGCCAGTGCTTCAATCAGGACCAGCGCGGCAACCACGAAAACACTGGTTGGGCGGGACGAGGTTGTATTTTCGTTGCTCACATCAACAATTTTCGTTGACCTTCTACAGGAACTCAAACCGCAACAATTGACTTTCGCTGTTGTTCGCACCACACCACCGATAACTAGCGGATCCAGGTGCCAAATGCCATGTGAGAAAGCCCTCAGGCATTCAGCAACTTTTCACTTCCGTGACTCTTGTTTACTTCCGCGTTACATGAAAACCTTATGTGGTTGGTTAAACGAAGTGCCCGAATGGACTTCACCGACCTTTCGAAACGCCAGAAGTTAACCACTAGGCAACCAGGAATTCATTTCACTCCTAGGTCATTGTTGCCTGTGTGTTGATTGCCGTTGGCGTTTCAGACCCTCTCAGATTTCAAGGAGCATCAATAAGCATGGATTGGCGTAGCCGCGCGGCGTGTCTGGAAAAGGACCCGGAACTGTTTTTCCCAGTGGGAAACACCGGTCCGGCCCTGTTGCAGATCGAAGAGGCCAAGAGCGTCTGCCGTCGATGTGAAGTAACCGAAACCTGCCTGCAGTGGGCCATTGAGTCCGGCCAGGACGCAGGGGTATGGGGCGGCATGAGCGAAGATGAGCGCCGTGCCTTGAAGCGTCGCGCAGCACGAGCTCGCCGCGCTTCCTAATTGAGCTGCGCTCGAGGTAATTCTCGCAACCCGAGACGCTATACGAAATCCGCCAGCGGTCAACACCACTGGCGGATTTCGAGTTTAAACGGCAAATTGTCAGCTCACCTAGGTACATTAAAAGTAGTATTCATGTTCGAAAGGATCCGTTAGTGACTCTGGCCCGCTTCGCGCGCACCGTTCAGGCAGGTGCGTCCGCAAAATGAGCCCGGCCCTGACCGACCCGAACCTGGGCAAGACGCTGGATGGCCGCTACCGGCTCGACCATCTGCTCGCTCTGGGTGGCATGTCACGGATCTACCGCAGCATGGACAAGCGGTTGCACCGAGCCGTTGTCGTGAAGATCTTGAATGACAACTTCGCCAGCGAGTCCACGGTTCGTGAACGATTCGAATCTGAAGCTGTCATCGCCGCGAATATCACCCATCCGAATGTGGTTTCAATCCGAGATCACAACGTGAGCGACAATCTGGTGTACCTCGTGATGGAATATGTTCGCGGGCGCAATCTCGAACAGGTCATAGAGGAACGCGGGCGTTTTACACCGCGCCAGGCCCTCAGCGTCCTTGAGCAGATTTGCCGCGGTCTCAGCGCCGCGCACAGCGAGGGCATCATCCACCGGGACATGAAACCGGCCAACGTGCTGCTCTCCGATACCGGTGAAGTCAAAGTCACCGACTTCGGCTTGGCCCGTGCCGCGAGCGCCCATACCCAGTCGGCGACGCTCGTGGCAACGCTGTCCCATGTTTCTCCTGAACTGGTTTCAGGCTCGCCAGCCGATTCGCGCAGCGACATCTATGCCCTGGGCATCATGATCTATCAGATGCTGACGGGGCAATTGCCGTATACCGAAACCAATGCAGCCGCATTGATGAAACATCATCTGGACTCCCCCATGCCCCCGCCCTCGGACCTGGTTCCCGATTTGGCCGAAGATCTCGATGAACTCGTTCGATGGTGCACCGAGAAGGATCCGGAAAAGCGTCCGCAGGATGCCTCATTGCTGCTGGAGGAGATCATCCAGATCCGCTCCACGCTCAGCGATGCGCAATTGGATGTCGGTGCCGAGGCTCTCGGCGGGATCGAAGATCTCGCACCGCAAGCATTCGCGCAGATGCCTACGACGCTGCAGCAGCGCCTTGATGCGATGCAGCGCGAGCGCGAGGAAGAACGTGAACAGCTGTGGCTGGAGCGGAACGCTGCACAGCAAGAGGCCGGCTACGAACTAGATGATGCTCCAGCCGATCCTGATCGTACGACGGTCATTGCCGCCGCCGATGCCACCGAGGTCCTGGACCTTCGCGACGCGCAAGCCACCTTGGCCCCGCCTCGTGCGGCTGATCCCGGCTCGGATCCTGGAATTGCCGCGACGTCGGTGTACTCCCGTGGCGATGAGTTGGAATCAACCGAAGAACATGGCGAAGCCGATGAAGCTCCGCTGTCGGTCCGTGGCCAGAAGCGTGCGCAGAAGCAAGCCGCAAGGAAGTGGCGCAAGGAAGCCCAGGTGCCCACCCACAGTTTGCGCCAGCCGCGCACCGGAACGCAGAGGTTCGTCATCACGCTGATGTGGATCCTCGTCGTCGCTCTGGTGGCCGGCGCAGGATGGTTCTTCGGCCGCGGCCCCGGAACAATTATCCGCATCCCGTCATTGACCGGAATGCTCCAGTCCCAGGCAGTTGCGCAGATGGACGGCCAAGGCGTTCCCGTTCGCATAGGCACCGCCTACGACGATGAGATCGCCATCGGCCGGGTGGTGGATTCGCAACCTGGAACCGGCGAAAACATCATGAAGTTCCAGGGAATCGACCTGATCGTTTCACAAGGGCCGCAGCTTTTTGCGGTTCCGGATGTTGCCGGGAAAACCCTTGAGCAGGCCACCACGGCCCTGGCCGAGGTCGGCTTCGAGGACATTAAGACCACCGAAGCCTACTCGGAATCGGTCAAGGAGGGCGAAGTCATCAGTTCCACCCCGGCCGCCGGCGAGAAATTGCCGAGGAAGAACATCATCACCCTTGCCATTTCAAAGGGACATGCTCCGGTCAGCGTTCCCTCGGTCATCGGCCTTGGCAAGGAGGCGGCCAAGGAGAAGCTTGAGGCGGTTGGCCTGGAGCTTGAGGCAGGTGAAGCCGTCCATTCCTCGACGGTCGAAAACGACCTCATCGCACTCCAGGATCCAGCTCAGGGCACCGTCCCATATGGCAGCACCGTGACGGTAAATCTTTCGCAAGGACCGGAGTACGTCCAGATCCCGTCCGTGATTGGCATGGGCGTGGAAGAAGCCGTCACGACGCTGGAATCCGCCGGTTTTACCGTCAAGACCCATGATGTCTTTGGCGGTTTCGGCCAAACCGTGCGCATGCAATCTCCGCTGCACCAGCAAGCCGTGCGCGGCAGCGAGATCAGCATCTACGCTTTCTAGGGCCGTTGGCGCTTCCAGTTCACAAAAAAATAATCCGGTTCCCGCTTGGGGAACCGGATTACTTTTCTAGCTGCTAGCGATTGCGGCTGCGGCTCTGCAGTGCCGAGGAGACCAGGAAGGCCATTTCCAGGGACTGGCGGTGGTTCAGCCGCGGGTCGCACAGCGACTCATACAGCGAATCGAAGTCTTCCTCGCGGATCGGATCCGCGCCGCCGAGGCACTCAGCAACATCGTCGCCGGTCATCTCCACGTGCAGACCGCCCGGGAAGGTGCCCAGCGAGTCGTGCACCTCGAAGAAGCCGCGGACTTCGTCCATGACGTCTTCGAAGTTGCGGGTCTTGTAGCCGTTCTGGCTGGTGACCGTGTTGCCGTGCATTGGGTCGGTAACCCACAGCACCTGTGCTCCTGATGCAGTGACCTTCTCCACCAGGTTCGGCAGCTTCTCGCGGATGTTCTTCGCACCCATGCGGGTGATGAAGGTCAGTCGGCCCGGCTCGCGGTTCGGATCGAGCTTGTCGATCAGCGCCAAAACGTCCTCTGGATCCGTGGTTGGGCCCAGCTTCACGCCGATTGGGTTGCGCACCCGCGAGAGGAAATCAACGTGGGCGTGGTCCAGCTGGCGGGTGCGTTCGCCGATCCACAGGAAGTGGCCCGAGGTCGCGTACGGCAGGCCGGTGCGGGAGTCGGTACGGGTCAGCGCACGCTCGTAGTCCAGCAGCAAGGCTTCGTGGGAAGCGAAGAACTCGGTGCGCTTGAGCGCCTCGAAGTCTGCTCCGCAGGCATCCATGAAGCGGATGGCCGAGTCGATTTCCCCGGCCAGCTGCTCGTAGGCGGAGTGCGCCGGATTGGCCATGAAGCCGCTGTTCCAAGAGTGCACGCTGCGCAGGTCGGCGAATCCGCCCTGGGTGAAGGCGCGGATCAGGTTCAACGTCGCAGATGAGGTGTTGTAGGCCTGCACCATGCGCTTTGGATCGTGGGCACGCGACTCCGGCGTGAAATCGAAGCCGTTGACGATGTCGCCGCGGAATGCCGGCAAAGTTACACCATCTCGGGTTTCGTCATTCGAGGAGCGCGGCTTGGCGAACTGGCCAGCCATGCGCCCCATCTTGATGACCGGCATCGAGGCGCCATAGGTCAGCACGACGGCCATCTGCAAGATGGTGCGCACACGCGAGGAAATCTTGTCTGCGGTCGCGTCGGCAAAGGTTTCGGCGCAGTCGCCTCCCTGCAGCAAGAAGGCCTTGCCTTGGGCCGCCGCGGCCAGGCGTTCGCGCAATACGTCGACTTCGCCGGCAAATACCAGTGGCGGACGCGAACCCAATTCCTTGATGGAGGACTGATAGTCCTTGTGCTCACGCCAGGTCGGCTGCTGGGCAATTGGCAGTTCACGCCACAAATCTAGTTGCGGATCGGTGGCGGGGCCGGCTACAGAGGAGCCGGGCAATGGGGTTCGGTTTTCTTCGCTCACCTTGCCCATTCTACGTGGCGTGGGCTCAAAGCACCGCGACGAATGTAACAACAAGCCGTAACACTGCCGCTGGTGCGCTGCTACTTCTTCGCTTTGCGCGGTGCGTAGATATCAACGTAGCTCTGGCCTGAGAGGACATTGATCGCCTTGCGGATTTCGTCGGCGCAGGCACGGAGCGTTTCGGGGTTCGATGGCTGGCCGCCCAGGTGCTCGAAGGTCAGCGGCTTGCCGATCTTGATGCCGACCTTTCCCGGATGAGGCAGGCTCTGGCCGATGGGCTGCACCTTGTCGGTACCGATCATCGCAATCGGTATCACCGGTGCGCCGGTCTCCAAGGCGAGCTTGGCGACACCGAGCTTGGCCCGGTACAACCGGCCATCCGGAGAACGCGTCCCTTCGGGATAGATGCCCAGCACCTGTCCCTGCTCCAGCGCCTTCTTGGCGCTGGCCAGCGAGGCCGCCGATTTCTGCCCGCCCGACCGGTCCATGGGCAGCTGGTTGATGTTGCGGAAGAACCACGCGGTGATCCTGCCTTTGATGCCGGTGCCATTGAAGTACTCGTCCTTGGCCAGGAAGATGACGGTGCGGTCCAACGCAGCGGGGAGGAACACCGAGTCGCACACCGACAAGTGATTCGAAGCCAGGATTGCCGCGCCGGTTTCCGGCACATTGCCGATGCCCTGGATCTTGACGCGGAAGAAAATTCGGATAATTGGCCGGACAGCGAAACGCTTGAGGAAGTCGTACAGCACGGCGGGAAAAGTCCTTCTTCTAGTTAACCAGCTACGCGGGAAGAGAAACCGCGACCTTGCTGGTCGAAGCGCACTCCGCACCATTCAATTGTGCACTACGCTCGGAGGTGTAGGCAGAATTCGGGAGGGTACCATGATGAAAATTGATGAAGGCAATACTCCGCTCAATGAGCCCGTGCGCTCCAACGCAGTGCTCTTGATCCATGGTTTTACCGGCTCCCCCGTCGCCATGCGGCCTTGGGCGGATTCCCTGGAGCTGGCCGGGTTCGACACTGACGTCCCACTTTTGCCAGGCCACGGCACACAGTGGCAGGACATGGTCGGCCGAGGGTACGACCAGTGGATCGGTGCCACCGAAGAAGCGTTCGACGAGCTCGCCAGGACCCACCAGCAGGTATTCGTCGCCGGACTTTCCATGGGTGGCGCGCTGGCTCTGCATCTGGCGACCCGGCGCAACGTGGCTGGTGTGTCGCTGGTCAACCCGGGACTGGTCGTGGACTCCCGCTTGGCGCCCTATACCCGTTGGCTCAAGCATGCCGTGCGCACTGTCGCCCCGATCAGCAATGACATTGCCAAGCGCGGCGTCGATGAAGGGGCCTACCCGCGCACCCCGGTAGCGGCAGTAGCCGAACTCCACGCGCTCTTTGCCCAGACCCGCCGCCGCCTGGAATTGGTCAGCGCCCCGGTGCAGCTCTTCCGGTCCACCGTCGACAACGTGGTCTCGGAGCAATCGGTGCGCGAACTGGTCGGGGGCTTGAACCCGGGCACCTTGGCCGAGCACCATATGCTCCTGCACTCCAAGCATGTGGCCACGCTGGATTACGATGCCGAGCAGATCTTCCATGAATCGGCCCGCTTCTTCGCGCAGCTGGCCGCCAAGGAGCAGAAGCGCAAGGAGGAACGCGCATGAATCCAGATGATGCCCATCCTTCGAACCAGCAAGACCCGCAATGGGATGAGCTGGTCGAGAACTTCCGCCAGCTCGATGCCGCGGCACCACGCGAACCCAGCGCCGAAGAGCGCAAGGCGCAGCTGGAGAAGCTGTTCAACACCGGACCTGCCGCGGTTCGCGGTCCACGCGACTACGAAGTCGACGACACCGGCGAGGAGTTCGTTCCAGAAGCACCCGCCGCACTGGGTTCTGGCGATCCGATGCTGAATCTCGCCTGGGCTGGCGCGGCTGGCGGCCCGCTGGGGTTGCTGCTGTGCGTGCTGTTTTTCCGCTCGGCTCCGGCGTTCATTTATTTCGGTTTGGGAATCATCGCCCTGCTCGGAGTCGCATACTTACTGAAACGTCTTCCCACTGAACGCGATCCGGGAGATGATGGGGCGCAAGTCTAGAAAACGGCTTTGAGCACGAACCACCGTAGGTTACTCTATAGTAATAAACATGTGATGCGGATTACCCGCAATTGCTAATGGGGTCACACGAAGTTTCAGGAGTTGAAGACCAGATGCGCGAATACAGCTCGCCAATTCGCATTCATTCGCCAGAGCAGTCGAACATTACCGATCTGCTGCTGCGCCACGCGAATTCAGCGGCGAACCCGGCCTTGTTCTCCAAGCCGGGAGCCGACGGAACATGGAATGATGTCACTGCCTCGCAGTTCGCTGCCGATGCCCGGGCCATCGCGAAGGGCTTCATCGCCAACGGCATCGAGGCCGGCGACAGGATCGCCCTGATGGCCAAGACCCGATACGAGTGGACACTGGTCGACTTCGCCATCTGGTTCGCCGGTTGCATCACCGTTCCCATCTACGAAACCTCCTCCCCCAGCCAGGTTGCCTGGATCGTTTCGGATTCCGGCGCCAAGGCCGTGGTTGTCGAGGCCGCCGCCCAAGAAGCGGTCGTGCGCCGCGCCGCCCATCAGGAGCAGCTCGATTCCCTGGATCATGTCTGGCAGTTCGACGGCGGGCTGGACCAGCTCTCCGAAGATGGCAAGAACGTCGATGACCAGCTGCTCGAAACCCGCCGGGCAGGCGCATCCCTGGAAGATGTCGCCACAATCATCTACACCTCTGGCACAACTGGCCGCCCCAAGGGCTGCGAGCTGACCCACGGCAACTTCGTGGAACTGGCCGAGAATGCGGTGGCTGCCTTGCCCGGTGCCGTCTACCCGGGCGCATCGACCATCATGTTCCTGCCGCTGGCCCACGTATTCGCCCGTTTCATCTCGGTGGTCAACGTGGCCGCCGGCTGCCGCACCGGGCATACCCCGGATGTCAAGCACCTGCTCGAGGACCTGCAGTCCTTCAAGCCGAATTTCATCCTCGCCGTGCCGCGCGTCTTCGAGAAGGTCTACAACTCGGCCATGCTCAAGGCCGAGGACGGCGGCAAGGCCAAGATCTTCCACGCCGGCGTCAGCGTCGCGGTGGCGTATTCCAAGGCCACGCAGCAGGGCAAGGTTCCGCTGGCGCTGAATCTGAAGCACAAGCTCTTCGACGCCCTGCTCTACAAGAAGCTGCGCACCGCCATGGGCGGCAACATCCGCCATGCCGTCTCCGGAGGCGGCCCGCTGGGCGAACGCCTGGGCCATTTCTTCAACGGGATGGGCGTGACCATTCTGGAAGGCTACGGACTGACCGAAACCACCGCGCCGATTTCGGTCAATACGCTTGACCGCATCAAGATCGGCACCGTCGGCAAGCCGCTGCCGGGCAACGCCGTGCGCATTGCCGCTGACGGCGAGATCCTCGCCAAGGGCATCTGCGTGATGCGCGGCTACCGCAACCGCCCGGAACTCCAGGACGAGACCTTCACCGACGGCTGGTTCCACACCGGGGATATCGGCGAGCTCGACGCCGATGGATTCTTGAAGATCACCGGCCGCAAGAAGGAAATCATCGTGACCGCTGGCGGCAAGAACGTGGTTCCTGCCCTGCTCGAGGACCAGATCCGCGCCGACGCGCTGGTATCCCAATGCGTGGTCATCGGCGAGGGCCGGTCGTTCATTGCGGCCCTGGTGACCCTGGACCAGGAAGCCCTGCCGGGCTGGCTGGCCCGCCACCAGATGGACAAGGACCTGTCGCTGGAGGAGCTGTCGACCCACCCGAAGGTGCTCGAGACCGTGCAGGCGGTAATCGACAAGGCCAATGCCTCGGTCTCCAAGGCAGAGGCAATCAAGTCCTTCCGCATCGTGCCCGCTGACTTCACCGAGGAAACCGGCCATCTGACTCCCTCGATGAAGATCAAGCGTGCGGTAGTGCTCAAGGACTACGAAGCAGTGATCGATCAGATCTACTCGGCTCCCAAGCCCACTGCATAATCCAGGACAGCATGAGCCAACTCCCACGATTCGCGAGCTGAAGCGGCCCAAGGCAACTTGAGGCCGCTTTGCTGTGTCCGGGCATAGTAGCTGCGCGGCAGGACCACGCGGCTGAACGCCGGGGCAGGGTGCTTCTGGTGCTCGTGGCCGAGCACCGCGTAGATCAGGTTCGCGGCAAGCTCCTTGCGGCCGTTGGCCAGCAGCCATTCCACCAGTTCCATCAACCGGTCTTCGGATTCGGCGCTTGTATCCCCCACCGCCACCAGCACGTTCACACCGGTGAATTTGCCTTCCATCACCGATTGCACGCGCTGCGGCCCGGCCGTGGCTACCGTGGCCTGGCACTCCAGCTCGCCGAATTGCTCGGCCAAGTGCTCGGCAATTTCGCAAAATGGCAGATGCGTGTCGAGGGTGAAGACCAGTACCGAGATGGGCAGGATCCTGGATCCCAGCTCGGCAACTTGTTGCTTCAGCTCCTCGGGCGCAGCCCCGGGCTTCGTCTTGTGTGCGCGCATCCCTGCTCCTTCAGCTAGTTGGTTCGCACGATCATTTGCGGCAGAGCGCAGGGGCCCGCAACCGTGGTCGCGAGCCCCTGCGCTCCGGGTACGGCGGGTGCTACTTCGGTTCGATGACCAGCAGCAGATCACCGCCCTGCACCTGGCTGGTGCCGTTCAGGGTTACCTGGCTGACCACGCCGCCGGTGTTGGCGGTGATGCCTGCCTCCATCTTCATGGCTTCGATGGTGGCTACCGACTGGCCGGCCTCGACCAAGTCGCCGACCTTGACGTTGACCGTCACGGCTCCGGCGAATGGTGCGGCGACATGGCCCTTGTCGTTAGGGTCGGCCTTCGGCGCGGACTTCACGGTGGATTCCACCGATTCATCGCGGACCCTGACCTGGCGGGACTGGCCGTTGAGGTTGACCACGACGGTGCGCAGGCCCTTCTCGTCAGCTTCCGACACCGATACCAGCCGGACGAGCAGTCGGACGCCGGTGCCCAGCGAGATGACATGCTCGATGCCTGGAACCAGGCCGTAGAGGTAGTCGCGGGTGTGCAGCACGGACAAATCGCCGTAGTTCTCCACCGACTTCTCGAAGTCGCGGGTTGGGCCTGCGAAGAGCAGCCGGTTCAGGGTGCCGCGGATCGTCTCCGAATCCGACTTCAGCGCCGCCGCGTCTTCCGCCGAGAGGTCCTCGATACGGGCCTTGACGTTGCGTCCCTGCAGCGCCTTCGTGCGGAATGGCTCTGGCCATCCGCCTGGAGGGTTGCCCAGCTCGCCCGAGAGGAACTGGATGACCGAATCCGGGATGTCGTAGTTCTGCGGGTTCGCTTCGAAGTCCGCGGCGGGCACGCCGGAGCCGACCAGCTGCAGGGCCAGGTCGCCGACGACCTTGGATGACGGGGTAACCTTCACCACGTTGCCGAGCATGTCGTTGACCGAAGCGTACATCGACTCGATGGCTTCGAAACGCTCGCCCAGGCCCAGCGCGATGGCCTGCTGGCGCAGGTTCGAAAGCTGGCCGCCAGGAATCTCATGCTGGTAGACACGGCCGGTCGGCGCCGGCAGTCCGGATTCGAATGGCCTGTACATCGCGCGCACTGCTTCCCAGTACGGTTCGAGCGACGCCACGGCATCCAGCGACAGGCCCGGATCGCGTTCGGTGAATTCCAGCGCCGCAACCAGTGCGGACGCCGAAGGCTGCGAGGTGGTGCCCGCCATGGCCGCGCTGGCCACGTCCACGGCGTCGACGCCGGCATCGATGGCAGCCATCAGGGTTGCCAGCTGGCCGCCGGAGGTGTCGTGGGTGTGCAGGTGCACCGGCAGGTCGAAGCGCTCGCGCAGGGCGGTCACCAGCTTGGTGGCAGCGGCCGGGCGCAGCAGGCCTGCCATGTCCTTGATCGCGATGATGTGCGCACCGGCATCGACGATCTGCTGGGCCAGGTCCAGGTAGTAGTCCAGGGTGTACAGCTTCTCGTTGGCATCCAGCAGGTTGCCGGTGTAGCACAGGGCCACTTCGGCGACCGCGGTGCCGGTTTCGCGCACTGCCTTGATGGCCGGGGCCATCTGCGACACATCGTTCAGCGCGTCGAAGATGCGGAAGATGTCGATGCCGGCGGAGGCTGCTTCCTTCACGAATGCGTCGGTTACCTCGGTCGGGTAAGGGGTGTAGCCCACGGTGTTGCGTCCGCGCAGCAGCATCTGCAGCGGGATGTTCGGCAGCTCGGCGCGCAGCAGCTCCAGGCGCTTCCATGGATCCTCGCCCAGGAATCGCAGGGACACATCGTAAGTGGCACCGCCCCAGACCTCCATGGAGAACAGCTGCGGCACGTTGTGCGCGTAGGCCGGAGCGGCGGCGAGCAGGTCGCGGGTACGCACGCGGGTGGCCAGCAGCGACTGGTGCGCGTCGCGGAAGGTGGTATCGGTGATGCCCACCGCCTTCGAGTCGCGCAGCGCCTTGGCAAAGCCCTCGGGGCCCAGCTCCAGCAGCTTCTGGCGCCAGCCATCAACCGGTGCGGCAGACTTCGACGGGCCGTCGAATGGCGAACGCTCCGGCTCGTCGGACTTGTCGCCCGGGAACGCGGGAAGCTTCTTGCGCGGGTCGATGCCCTCGACACGGCTGCCATTGGGCTGGTTCACCGTGACATGGGCCAGGTAGTTCAGCGCCTTGGTGCCGCGGTCCTGGGACTCGTTGCCGGTAAGCAGATCCGGACGGGAATCGATGAAGTTGGTAGCGACATCACCGGCCAGGAACTGCGGGTCGCTGAGCACATTCTGGATGAACGGGATGTTGGTGGCCACGCCGCGCACGCGGAACTCGGCCAGCGCACGGCGGGCGCGGGCCACGGCGGTGGCGTAGTCGCGGCCGCGGCAGGTGAGCTTGACCAGCATCGAGTCGAAGTGCGGCGAGACCTCCGCACCGGTGTAGATCGTGCCGCCATCCAGGCGTACGCCCGAGCCGCCGGCCGAACGGTACACCGTAATGGTTCCGACATCCGGACGGAAGCCGTTGGCCGGATCTTCGGTGGTGATGCGGGACTGCAGTGCCCAGCCACGCACCTGGACTGCGTCCTGGCTGATGCCCAGGTCCTTCAGCGATTCGCCGGAGGCGATGCGCATCTGCGCCTGGACCAGATCGATGTCGGTGACTTCTTCGGTCACCGTGTGCTCCACCTGGATGCGCGGGTTCATTTCGATGAAGACGTGCTGACCGGCGCGCTCGCCCACGGTATCGACGAGGAATTCGACGGTACCGGCGTTCTGGTAGCCCAGGGTTTGGGCAAACTTCACGGCGTCGCGGAACAATGCCTGGCGGATCGACTCGTCCAGGTTCGGTGCCGGAGCGATCTCGACAACCTTCTGGTGGCGGCGCTGCAGCGAGCAGTCGCGCTCATGCAGGTGGACGATGTTGCCTTGCTCGTCGGCGAGGATCTGCACCTCGATGTGGCGCGGACGCAGCACTGCCTGCTCCAGGAAGACGGTTGGGTCGCCGAAGGCGGTGCCGGCTTCGCGCATGGCCGCCCCCATCAGTTCCGGCAGGTCTTCGCGCTTGTCGACGCGGCGCATGCCGCGCCCGCCGCCGCCGGCTACTGCCTTGACGAAGATCGGGAAGCCGATGCGATCGGCCTCGGCGATCAGGTAGTCGACGTCGTCGCTTGGCTCGGAGGATTCCAGTACCGGAATGCCTGCTTCGCGGGCTGCTTTCAGTGCCGCGACTTTGTTGCCGGCCAGTTCAAGCACGTCGGCCTTTGGACCGATGAACTTGATGCCTTCTGCTTCGGCAGCGCGGGCGAGGTCGGGGTTCTCCGAGAGGAATCCGTAGCCCGGGTAAATTGCGTCCGCGCCGGCTTCTTTGGCAACGCGGATAATCTCGTCTATATCCAGGTAGGCTCGGACCGGATGGCCCTCTTCGCCGATCTGGTAGGCCTCTGCGGCCTTCTGGCGGTGGATCGAATTGCGATCTTCATGTGGGTAGACAGCAACGGTCTTTGCGCCCAGCTCGTAGCCGGCACGGAAGGCACGAATTGCAATCTCACCGCGGTTGGCGACCAAGATCTTTTCAAACATAGTGTCCCTACATCGAATCATTACACGCTGGCACAACGGCACCCTCGGGACTGTTTCCGCCAGGTGCTTGCCCGCCATACCAGCGTGTCGGGTCTCGAAAAGCGGCAAGCATTTACCACTTCTGTGAAATACCCTACACGGGGAATCTCCAGAACGTCCAAACATTTCATCCTATGGTCAGACCACATGAAATAATTGGAGCTGTGAAGTTTTAATCACTAACTTGTGCCTAATGGCAAAAACTCACGTTGCGAAGTCGGAGAAACGCCGGTCGGCACACTATGATGATGAGAGACTAAAAATTCGGTGGGACGTTTAAACTAACGAACAGTGAAAGGCGTGGTCTGGTCCGTGCACGTAGTGAGCATCAGCAGCCTCAAGGGTGGCGTAGGAAAAACCTCCGTGACACTCGGATTGGCTTCAGCAGCACTTGCCGCCGGCATTCCGACTCTCGTCATTGACCTGGATCCCCATGCGGATGCCAGCACTGGCCTCGGAGTCCGGGCTAACGGAAAGCAGCCAATTGGGCAGATGCTCAAGAACGCTCGCCGTGCCCGCCTGCAGGATCAGGTTGTCGCCAGCGCCTGGCAGTCCAAGGCAGCAGAGAAGAAATCCCGCACCCGCATTCCAGTGCTCGACGTTGCTGTTGGCGACGCCTTCACCGGAATCTACGATCGCCCTGATCTGCGCACCCGCGACCTGCGCCGCCTCTCCCAGCTCCTGAGCCGCACCAGCGGTTACCAGCTGGTGCTCATCGACTGCCCGCCATCGCTCAACGGCCTGACCCGCATGGCATGGAGCGCATCGGATCAGCTCCTGCTGGTCGCAGAACCCAGCCTGTTCTCCGTCGCCGGCACCGAGCGCACCCAGCGCGCATTGGAACTGTTCCGCCGCGAGTTCGCTCCCTCCTTGGGACCGGTACACGTCGTCGCCAACCGGGTCCGCAAGGATTCTGCAGAGCACACCTTCCGCTTGGGCGAAATGCGCCAGATGTTCGGCGATTCCATGGTCAAGCCCGAAATTCCCGAGCACCCGGAGTGGCAGCAGATCCAGGGCGCCGCGTATTCGGTGCACCAGTGGCCTTCGAAAGCCACCGCCCCGATGCTGGCCCAGTTCGACGCCTTGCTCAAGGAAGTCATGTCTGCCGCAGGCCCGAACAACACCTAGGATCTCCGGACGATATCTGGAGAAATTGGAACTTAAACTACTGGCCGGATCTTCCACGAAGGAAGATCCGGCCAGTAGTTTAAGTATTGGTTTCCAGTCCCGAGCTTAGCCGACGTTGCGAGCGGCCTTGGCGGCACGACGGGCAGCCAGCTCGTCTTCAGGCAGGGTCTGCTGCGCAGAGCTCTCAGATGGCAGCTGGGCCAGCGATCCTTCGACCTCGCGCCAGACACGGCCCACGGCGATGCCGAACACGCCTTGGCCCTTCTGGACGAGGTCGATGACCTCATCGGCGCTCGTGCATTCGTAGACCGAAGCGCCATCGCTCATCAGGGTGATCTGGGCAAGATCCTCGACACCGCGTTCACGCAGATGCAAAACAGCCGAACGGATCTGCTGCAGTGATACTCCGGTGTCCAGCAACCGCTTGACGACCTTGAGCACGAGGATGTCCCGGAAGGAGTAGAGCCGGTGGCTGCCAGAGCCCTTGGCTCCGCGCACTGCTGGCTCCACCAAGCCGGTACGTGCCCAGTAGTCGAGCTGGCGGTAGGTGATGCCTGCCGCCTTGCACACAATCGGACCACGGTAGCCTGCATGCTCGTCCAGCTCAGGCAGGTCATCGGTGAAGAGCAATCCTTGGGTACTGGATTGCTTGGTGCCACCATCGACCCCATAGTGAGGTCCAGTCTGGCGAGACTCCATCCAATTGCTCCTTGCGTGTCAGCACGTTCCTAAACGAGTATCCAGGGACCGAATAAGAACCGCGCAGATGCGAGTGATGACTATCAAAATACAGCTCTATTTAAATGTCCCTATGAAAAGACGGTACGGCGATAATGCCTAATGGTCAAAGACCTTCAAGCTTAACTTTAAGGCGTGTCGCGCGAGCTTCGGGAATTACCCAATTCAAGGCCTGTATTCCGCTGAAACCAAACGTCCGATTTCTATGAGGAGAAATCTTCTGGATCAATGTTGTCCAAGAATTCCCGGAATTCCCGCATTTGCTCTTCGGGCGCTTCTTCGCCGTCTGACTCGTTTTCGATCGCCACTCCTGCTTCCTCCAGGACATCCTCGGCGCACATGATGGGGCACTGCGCGCGCACGGCCAGCGCCACCGCATCAGAGGAACGCGAATCCACGCGTTTGCCGTTGGAGAGGACGAGTTCGGCGACGAATACGGCGTTGTGCACCGAGACGATTTCGATCCGTTCAAGTTTCACGCCCATGCTTTCAATGACGCTGATCAACAGGTCGTGAGTCATCGGACGCGGCGGTGTGAGCCCTTGCTCGGACATGGCAATGGCCGAAGCCTCGGGCGCGCCAATCCACAGCGGCAGGTAGAGATTCCGCTCTGGATACTTGAGCAGCAGCAGCGGCTGATTCGCCGGCAGTTGAATACGGATCCCGGCAAACTCCAGTTCCAGCATACTAGCCCCTTAGAGTTCTGGTTTCCTGTTGGAATTCAGCCTAGCGATCTAGTTGGGAAATAGCACGTTGCATTAGGGCTTCGTGAATTTCCAGGCACTGGCGGGAGATTTCCTGGGCCTCTTCCGCGGCACGGGCGCGGGCGGAAACTTCCGGCTTTTTCAGTTCGTTGCCGACAATCGATTCGATCAGCGAGAACTCGCGATCGGCCGCGGTGCGGAACTGCCGCAGATGGCGGGGCTCGACGCCATGACCGGCCAGCTGTACCGCCGACTTGGTGACCTTGATGCTGCTGGCGTCGAACAGGCCAGCCAACGGTTCGATCAAGCCATACTTGATCAATTCGCCGATGAGATCCTCGCTGGCACCGGTCAGCCCCTGCAGCTCAGCCATGGAGACCGAACGGGCCTTTCGCTCCACGGCCTCGGCCATGTCGTTGTTGACTGCCTTGGGGGCCACCGGGGCTCCCCCAGGCAATGCCGCCGGTGCTTCACCGCGGTCCACCGAGTCAAGGTGGTCCTTGATGACCTTCAAAGGCAGGTACTGGTCGCGTTGCACGGACAGGATGAAACGCAAGCGGCTCACGTCCGACGCGGAGTACTTCCGGTATCCGGCTGAGGTGCGTTGCGGGATGATCAAACCCTTGTCTTCCAGGAAACGGATCTTGGAAGCGGTGACGCGCGGGAATTCATCCTTGAGTTCCGAGAGCACTTCGCCGATATTCAGCGCGGCCTGCCGGACGGTCTCGTGGCGTGGTGCCTCGAGTCGTGGGCTGCGGGCTGCGTCAAAGATCGGCAAAGGGTCTACACCTCGGATGTATGGATATGTCGGCGTGCTAGACGCCGGCGGACAAAACCTCGAACTCTACCAGTTTAAAGGTTGGGAACGCTTTGGTAGAAATTCAGGCGGAATTTGCCAATCTGAACTTGCACGCCGGTGCTCAAAGGGATTTCATCGATGCGGTCGCCGTTGATGTAGGTGCCGTTGAGCGATCCGATGTCGCTGAGGGTGAAGCGCTCGCCAGTACGGGAGAACTTGGCGTGACGACGCGAAACGGTTACGTCATCCAGGAAGATATCGGCGTTCGGATGCCGGCCTGCGATGCTCTCGTCGGTGTCCAGCAGGAAACGTGCGCCCTTATTCGGTCCTGAATGGGCGATAAGCAGCGCAGAACCAGCTGGAAGGGCGTTAACTGCGTTTTTCTCATCTTCACTCAGGGTGTAGATGACCGAAGGTTCAGCACCCTTGTGCGCCCCAGGAAGAGCGATATTGGTCGTCTCAGAGGCAGACTCGTTGTGCGGGTCAACCGGCCGATGTTCCGACATTGTGGGGTCCTCCAGAAAATTCTGCTTACAGTTCGTGCGTGACGACCTTGTGTTCTACGTTGGCACAGTCAGTATTACCAAACTATTTACAGATTAGCCTACTCACTGCCCAAGTGATAACAGAAAGTACATATTTTCCGATGCGCAGGATGGCCAGTGTGGCATGATGCCATTAGAGAAGAAGATGCACTGGGATCGCCAACACTTCGATCTTTTCGCACAGATGAAATCGATGCAAGGCCATATCAGGAACTTTCAGGTGAATCATGACGAAAATACTGCTCAAGCGGGCATACGCAACGCCCAGCGCCGAGGACGGGTACAGGATTCTGGTTGACAGGCTCTGGCCCCGCGGGCAAAGCAAGGCGGTACTCCAGCTCGATCACTGGGCCAAGGGCATTGCGCCGAGCACCGAGCTGCGCAAGGGCTGGGATCATGACCCCGCCCGCTTTGATGAATTCGCGCAGCACTACCGTACCGAACTGAACCAGAATCCCGCGGTCGACGATTTCCTGGAATTACTCTCCCAGCATCCAGTGGTCACCTTCGTCTACGGAGCGAAGGATGAGCAGGCTAATCACGCGGTGGTGTTGCGTGACTATCTGCTGGATCAGCTGTCTGCTCCGTAGGAGGCACGAAGCACACGCCGTCGGCGCACACCATGTCCGAAGCGACAACCTGCTGAAGATCGAAGCTGAATTCCCCGCCCACCGTGGCACCTTTCGTCCAATAGCCCTGTCCTAGTGGTACAACCGCGCCAGCCCAGCAAATATTCCGGACTTGAAGCTGCGACCGACTCCAGCAAGATGCCG
>NZ_BJNE01000015.1 GCF_006539525.1 Glutamicibacter nicotianae
TAAGGCTGCTTCCGCATCTGATGCGGCCAAACCAGCTGAGGCGCCAGCAAAGGACCCGGCACCGGCTGCGGCCAAGCCAGCTTCTGCTCCGGCTAAGGCTGCTTCCGCATCTGATGCGGCCAAACCAACTGAGGCGCCAGCAAAGGACACGGCACCGGCGGCGGCCAAGCCTGCTGCTGCACCGAACGCTGCACTAGCCAAGGAAGCTGCAGATCCCAAGGGCCCAGCTGATGTGCTGGCACGGGCAGCTGACGCTGCCAAGGCGGCCGATGAGGCCACGCTAGTCAAGGCATCGGCAAAGGATGCCGAGGACGACCGGACCTTTGACTCAGAAGCAACCCAGGATCCAGCGCAATACGAGCAGGAAGTTGTCTCGGAGGAACTCTCGCTTGCCGGGCAGCTGCTCGGAGCCAGAGGTGCGGCAGAGACCGTTTACGATACCGGCCAGGGCGATGACCAGGACACGATTATCAAGTCCCGTCCGGCAGGTCCTGCCATCGCTGGGCCTCCCGCCGAACCAGCTGACGACGAGCACACGATCATCCGCGGCTCCAGTGTTCCGAAATCCAGGCCTTCATCAGGGTTGGATGCCAAGGACGGTACAGAAAGTTCGGTGTCCCTGAATGAATTCATCCTGGCGCGCTCTTGCTCCAAGCGGCACCCCAATCCACCCACCGCGTCGA
This sequence comes from Glutamicibacter nicotianae, assembly GCF_006539525.1. Taxonomy (GTDB): domain Bacteria; phylum Actinomycetota; class Actinomycetes; order Actinomycetales; family Micrococcaceae; genus Glutamicibacter; species Glutamicibacter nicotianae. Next base: position 684 of record NZ_BJNE01000015.1, read on the forward strand.
CGTGCAGGCAATGCGGCGAGCGATTGACCGCCCAGGCGCAGCAGGTTCGCAAGCCTGCCATGGGCCGCATGATTGTCAGCGACCACGGCGGTACCCGCGAATACGCCCACGAGCTGAACCGCTCGGTGGTTCTCGGACGCCAGCCAAGCGCAGGAGCCGTCAAATCCGACAGCGAACCCCGCCTGCTGAAGGTTGAAAGCCCCAGCGGCGACATCTCCCGTTCGCACCTGCACGTGCGTGTGGAGGGATGGCATGTGCAACTGGTGGACCTTGGTGCGACCAATGGCACCGTGCTGCTGCGCGAAGGGCAGCGGCCACGGCGCCTGTCCCGCCACCAGGAGATCATGCTGATCAACGGCGACGTCGCTGACTTGGGTGATGGCGTCAGCATCCGCTTCGAGGATCTGCCGTGAGTCCAAAGCGCGCGCCAGCTCCGGCACCGCAAATACCGGGATTCGCGTACGTCAAGCCACTGGGTACCGGCGGATTCTCCGATGTCTATCTTTACGAGCAGCACCGGCCCAACCGCAAGGTGGCGGTCAAGGTGCTGCTGGCTGATGTCAGTGATGAGGAAGCCCGCCAACGTTTCGAGGCCGAGGCCAATTTGATGGCCCAGCTGTCCACCCATCCTTATATCGTCACGATCTACCAAGCGGAGATCACCGATGACGGACGTTCCTATCTGGCCATGGAGTATTGCTCCCGGCCTTCCTTGGATGCCCGTTACCGCCGCGGTGTCTTGAGCATCGATGAAACGCTGACCTTGGCCATCCAATTGTGCTCAGCGGTCCATACCGCGCATCTAGCGGGCATCGTGCATCGAGACATCAAGCCGGGAAACGTGCTGACTACTGACTACAACCGGCCGGCCCTGACCGACTTCGGCATCTCGGGAACCATCGGATCGCACACCGCAGGGCTGTCGGTGCCATGGTCCGCCCCGGAAGCGTTCAGCGGCGACACGCCTCCGGGCGTGCGCATGGACGTATACTCGCTCGGTGCCACGATCTATACAGTTCTGGCAGGGCATTCGCCGTTCGTCCGGCCGGGACAGGATAATGCGCAGCCAGTGCTCATTGAGCGGATCTGCAATTCTCCATTGAAACCGTTGGAGCGGCTTGACGTTCCCGAGTCGCTGAACCAGGCGTTGTCGGTAGCCATGGCGAAGAACCCGGCTTCGCGATTCGGCTCGGCCGCCGAATTCGCCCGCTCCCTGCAGCGAATCCAGATCGAGTTGGGCTTCTCGGTCACTCCTTTTGAGGTTATCGAAGAACCTGCCGAAGCGGCTGAGGAGGAGGACGGTGAAAGCACTCGCGTCCGCAATGTCATTTCGATCAGCGACGTGCAGCGTCCGCTGCCTTCTGCACCGATGATTTCCTCCGTTCCCGGGCAACACGCACGGCGGGTACGACCGTCAGCGCCGATACCGCGGCTGCACATGCCGAAGGAACCTGCGCCGGCTCCGAACCCAGAAGATAACGCGCAAGACGAATCCGGAACGCCATCGGCCAAGCCGGCAGAGCCGAAGCAACGCCAGAGCCTGCCGAAGGTATTCATCGCGGTGGGCATAGTGCTGTTCATCTTGGTTGGCGGCGCCTTCATTGCAAACATGTTCTTGCCGGAGCAGGAAGCCGCGCAGCGTACCGGCCCGCCCATTACCGCCACGGACGGTCCCAAGGACGCATTAGTTGGCGGCACCGTCCCCAAGGTGGATAATTTCGAGTACTCTACGGTGGGAGAAACGGTAACCTTCCGCTGGTCCAACCCGGAACCGAATAAGGATGACCATTACCGTTGGGCTCCCATTACCGCAACGGAAACGGGAGAGTTCAAGCAGACGAAGTCTCCCAGCGCGACTACCGACATCGGCGAAGGCGGGCAAACTTGTATCGAGGTCAAGCTCGTGCGCGATGATGGACGTATCTCGGATGGAGCACGGTTCTGCACCGGAGCAGGTTAAGCAAGGTAGGCATAAGCGATGAGTGAAGTAACTATCGAGTACTGCGGGCAGTACTATCCTGTCCAGGACGGCACGCCCTTCACCATCGGACGTGAAGGCGACCTCGCAATCGACGACAATCCGTACTTGCACCGGCACTTCCTGACGATTAGCAAGCACAGCGGGCTGTGGTGGCTCAACAACGTGGGCAGCCGGCTGACCGCGACCATTGCGGATCGAACCGGCGGCCTGCAAGCCTGGCTGTCGCCGGAGTCGAGCCTGCCGCTGGTGCTCAATCGGGTGGGCGTGGTGTTCACTGCCGGTCCCACCACCTATGAGCTGTCGATTCATGTCGCGCAGCCGGCATTCCGCCAGGACTACCTGGAATACGATGCCTGCGGCGAAACCACCATTGGGCCGGTGCTGCTGACCAGTGCCCAGCGGGCGCTGGTTGTGGTCTTGGCTGAGCCGATGCTGCGCCGCGAAGGCACCGGGCTGAGCTCGATTCCCACCAGCGCGGCGGCTGCCGCACGGCTGGGGTGGGGAATTACGAAGTTCAATCGCAAACTCGATAACGTGTGCGACAAATTGGACAAGGCGGGCGTTGCCGGACTGCGCGGGGGACCGGGAAAACTGGCCACCAACCGTCGCGCTCGGCTGGTGGAGCACGCCGTGAGTTCGCATCTGGTCACCCGTGCCGATTTGGCCATCTTGGATGCCGAAGTACCCGACGAAGACTAGGTTCCCGGCTGGTACGCCAAAGGCCAATGGGCTGGACGATTCCCTGCGGTATTGTTCAGCACATTGGCCTTTGGAATGCTCAGCGGCGTCCGATGGTCCAGCCTAAACGCGGAACGAGTGCGCGGCGCCGGCGAATCCGATCTACGCGCTTCTTGGGCTCTGCGGCCTGCGGTGCAGGCGCGGGAGCGTTGCCCATGGCAGCGAGCAATGCGGTGACCACCGCCAATTCCTCGTCACTCGGGTTTCCCTTGGTGACGCGGATCTGCGGGGCAACAGGCAAGGCGCTGTTCTGGTCCATCGGCGTGCTCCTTTGTGGTTCTGGTGGGTACTGGTCGGGCAGGATCTGCCGCTTACAGCGGAATGTTGCCGTGCTTCTTCGGAGGCAGGGTCGCATGCTTCTCGCGCAGCGCGCGCAGACCGCGAACCAGCTGGAAGCGGGTCTCGCTCGGGGCGATGACCGCATCCACGTAGCCCAGCTCAGCGGCCTGGTAGGGGTTGAGCAGTTCGGCCTCGTAGTTGTCGATGATCTGCTTGCGGCGGGCCTCGACGTCTCCGCCTTCGGCTTCCACCGCGGCCAGATCGCGGCGGTAGAGGATGTTCACCGCGCCCTGGGCACCCATCACGCCGATCTGCGCGGTAGGCCAAGCCAGATTCAGGTCTGCGCCCAGCTTCTTCGAGCCCATCACGATGTACGCTCCGCCGTAGGCCTTGCGGGTGATCACGGTCAGCTTCGGCACGGTGGCCTCGGCGTAGGCGTAGAGCAGCTTTGCACCGCGGCGGATGATGCCCTGGAACTCCTGGTCCTTGCCCGGCAGGAAGCCCGGCACGTCCACGAAGGTGAGGATCGGGATGTTGAAGGCGTCGCAGTTGCGCACGAAGCGGGCGGCCTTTTCCGAGGCGGCAATGTCCAAGGTGCCGGCGAACTGCATTGGCTGGTTGGCGACAATGCCCACGGTGCGGCCTTCGATGCGGGCGTAGCCAATCATCACGTTGGGTGCGTAGAGCGACTGCATCTCGAAGAAGTGCTCATCATCGACAACCGACTCGATCACGGTGCGCATGTCATAAGGCTGGTTTGCCGAATCCGGGATGAGCGTATCGAGCTCCAGGTCCTCGGCGGTGATATCCAGTTCTTCATCGAATTCGGCAATCAGCGGATCCGAGAGGTTGGAGGACGGGAGGAAGTCCAGCAGTTCCTTGCAGAACTCCACAGCGTCTTCCTCATCGGAGGCAAGGTAGGTGGCGGTACCGGTATTGGCGTTGTGCTGGCGGGCGCCGCCCAGGGTTTCCATGTCGATTTCCTCGCCGGTCACCGTCTTGATGACGTCCGGGCCGGTGATGAACATGTGGCTGGTCTTGTCGACCATGATCACGTAGTCGGTCAGCGCGGGGGAGTAGGCGGCGCCGCCGGCCGATGGGCCCATGATCAGCGAGATCTGCGGGACAACGCCCGAGGCGTGGACATTGTTGCGGAAGATGTCAGCGAACATGGCCAGGGACGCGACGCCCTCCTGGATGCGGGCACCGCCGCCATCGAGGATGCCGACTACCGGGCAGCCGTTGCGCAGCGCGAATTCCTGGACCTTGACGATTTTCTCGCCGTTGACCTGGGACAGCGAGCCGCCGTAAACGGTGAAGTCCTGCGAGTAGACGGCCACCAGGCGGCCATCCACGGTGCCGTAGCCGGAGACCAGGCCATCGCCCAATGGCTTCTTCTTCTCCATGCCGAAGGCGGTGGAGCGGTGGACTGCAAGTGCGTCGAACTCGACGAAGGAGTCTTCGTCCATGAGCATTTCAATGCGTTCGCGGGCAGTGTGCTTGCCGCGGGAGTGCTGCTTTTCGATCGCCGCTTCGCCGCTTGGCGCTTCAGCGAGCTTCTGGCGGCGGCGGAACTCAGCAAGCTTTCCGGCGGTGGTGGACAGGTCGATTGACTCGGCTGCCTCAGTTCTGCCCTGCGTCATGCCTTCGACTCCCTTGAGTTGTCTTCAATGTGTAGGAATGGCACAAGAAAAATGCCATCCAAGCCAGTCTAGCTGGGGAAACAGCTCTTTCGGTTGTAGGAATCTTACAAAATGGCCCGATATCTGGTGCGTGGCACGCCAGAATAAGTTACTGATCGGTAGCTTAGTGGCGGATCATCGCGTAATCTGTATCACATGACTACTGAATCGCGCACTCTTATCGCGCCCGTTCCCGGCAACCTGAAGAACCGTACCATCCTGATGAGCGGGGGCAGCCGCGGCATCGGCCTGGCCATCGCGTTGGCCGCAGCCCGGCAAGGGGCCAACGTGGTTCTGCTCTCCAAGACCGATACACCTCACCCGACGCTGGAAGGGACCATCCATACCGCCGTTGCGCAGATTGAGGAAGCCGGCGGCCAGGGCTTGGCCGTTGTCGGCGATGTCCGCGTGGACGCCGACGTGCAGCGCGCCGTGGAGGAAGCGGTGGCAAAATTCGGCGGCATCGACATCGTGGTCAACAACGCCTCGGCCATCAACCTGGCCAAGACCGACCAGGTCGATATGAAGCGCTACGACCTGATGCAGGACATCAACGTCCGAGGCACCTTCCTGCTGTCCAAGACCGCGCTCCTGTACCTGCGCGCCTCCGAGCATGCCCATATCCTGACCCTCTCCCCGCCACTGAACCTGGACCCCAAGTGGGCAGGGCAGCATCTGGCCTACACCATGGCCAAGTACGGGATGTCGCTGACCACCCTTGGGCTGGCTGAAGAGCTGAAGGAAGACAGCATCGGGGTGAACTCGCTCTGGCCTGAAACCCTGATCGACACCGCAGCAATCCGCAACCTGCCAGGCGGGCAGAAAATGGTCCAGGGCGCACGCGACGCTTCGGTCGTGGCAGACGCGGCCATGGCAATTCTTGCCAGCCCGCCCGCGGGCGTCAGCGGCAATTTCTTCACCGACGGCCAGGTGCTGACCTTGGCCGGGGAAACGGATCTGGAGAAGTACACCCTGAACCCGCAGATCCCGCTGGTCCAGGACATCTTCTTGTAAGCGGTCAAGCGGGGTAAAACAGGGAATAATGGGCGGCCGGTGCCATAGGGTTGGAGATATGGAAAACCCGTATGGCACCGACCGCGCTGTTCTCGATCCCCGGATCTTCAATGAGCTCACCGCCCCGTTGGATTTGGGGCTGGTCAATCTCAAGCCAACCTCCGGTTCTACGAATACCGAGCTGGCGCAACTGGCCAGCACCGGCGAGGCCGGACATCTCAGCGTGTACTACACCGAGCACCAGCAGGCCGGCAAGGGGCGCTTGGGCCGTGAATGGGTGACCCCGGCAGGATCTTCCCTCACCGTCAGCGTCCTGGCCGTGCCCGGACCTGGCTTCCCTCCCGAATCCCTCTCCTGGTACACCATGCTGGCGGCGCTGGCCTGGAGCCGGGCGGCCGAGAATACCTGCGGCGTTCCACTGGGCATCAAATGGCCCAACGACCTCTTGGCTGGCGAGCAGAAAGTCTGCGGCATCCTGGCGCAAATGGTTCCTGCCGGCAACGGCTATGGCGTGGTGGTCGGGACCGGAATCAATGTGAACCAGAGCCGGGAGGAACTTCCGGTGGCTACCGCGACATCCCTGCGGCTGGCCGGTGCGAAGAACCTGAACCGCACCGAATTGCTGGCTGAGTACCTGAAGCAATTTGCGGCTTTGGACCGGGGATTCCGCCAAGTCGGCGGCATGGCGCAGATGCCGTTGCCTGGAAACAACGGGAAATCCTTGCACCAGCTGGTCAGCGCCAAGCTGGCCACGCTGGGACATGACGTGCGTGTGGAATTCCCTGACGGGTCCACGCTGGTGGGCACTGCCGTAGAGCTGGGCACCGATGGCTCGCTGGTGCTGGAACACGGCACCGGGCAGCGTGAACATGTGCTGGCAGGCGACGTGCACCACGTGCGGCGCGCCGACGGAAAGTATGCCTAACCCGGCTTGGGTATTGGCCCGGGACTAGTATTGGAAGAGACGACCGAAGCACTCAGCCGGGAACAGGAGGGACGAGGAACAACACGATGAAGTTGCCGCTGCATGAAAGGGAACGAATGATCATCAAAACTCGTGAGCATTCCCGAGTGCTGCGCCAGCCCGTGGGGGCCTTCCTCGTCTTGACCGCACTATGCACGTTTTCGCTTGGCTATCTTTCCCGGGATGATCTGTCGGACTGGCTGGCTTCCAATGCAAATGTGTGGATGATCGTTGCGGTAGTCCTTTGGGCCGCGCTGGTGCTCATCTGGAGCGTGATTCCCTGGGCCCGGTGGCTGCGCAGCCGCATCGTGCTGACTACCGAGCGGATCATGTTCCGGCCGACGTATAACGACGGCAAGCTGCAATCTGTAGGATTATTTACAGTTCGCGACCTGGTCGCGCACAGCAAGGCGAAAAATGCCATGACGCGTGCGGGAACCTTGGATATCGTGCTGAACCAGGGATACGTGCGGCTCACGCATGTGCCCTCGGTACAGTATTTCCGTTCCCTGGCCATGGAGGCGATGGCGAACCTGCGCAGCAGCCAGAGTATGGCGCACACCGAAACGACGAACAGTGAGGGCATGGGGGCATGAGCACCGAGCACACCAACACACCTCGGGCAGACTCTCCGCAGTCCGCCGCCGAGGCTGTCCGTGGCGCCCGCCAGCACGCTCCCGCGGCAACCCCCGCCGAATCGGATCCAATTCTCGAACTTGCCGAGGCCATGGAAGGCCCGCTGCGCATTCCGGCCCACACCCCCGAGGCTGTCCGCGACACCGTCGCCTCGCTGGAAAAACGGCTCATCGGCGGCCAGCGCGAATTCCGCCGCCGCGAAGTCGCCTCCGAGGCAGGGGTCTCCCTGCACTCGGCACGCAAGCTGTGGCGCGCCATGGGCTTCCCGGAACTCAGCGATGACGAAGTGTTCTTCACCGAGGCCGACAAGAAAGCCCTGGGCACCATGGTGGGCATGGTCCGCGAAGGCACGCTGACCGAGGAAACCGCCATCTCGCTGATGCGTTCGGTGGGCCAGATGACCGACCGCATGGTGGTCTGGCAGATCGAGGCCCTGGTCGAAGACATGATCGCCAACCAGAACCTGTCCGACCGCCAGGCCCGCCGCCAGCTGTTCAGCCTGCTGCCTGAAATCATCCCCGCCATCGAGGACCTGCTGCTCTACTCGTGGCGCCGCCAGCTGAACTCCGCCGTGCACCGCATGGCCTTGCGCGTGGAAACCGGCGTGGCCGCCTACAACCAGGACCGCGGCGAGGACGATGGCGGCACCCCGTTGCCGCTGGCCCGTGCGGTGGGCTTCGCCGACCTGGTCTCCTACACCTCGCTGTCGCGGCGCATGAACGAGCGCACGCTGGCCCAGCTGGTCCAGCGTTTCGAGGCCAAGTGCGCGGAAATCATTTCCGTGGGCGGCGGCCGCCTGGTCAAGACCATCGGCGATGAAGTGCTCTACGTGGCAGAAACCCCGCAGGCCGGCGCGCAGATCGCGCTGTCCCTGTCGCGCGAGCTGGCCAAGGACGAGCTCTTCCCGCAAACCCGCGGAGCGGTGGTCTGGGGCCGGCTGCTCTCGCGCCTGGGCGATATCTACGGACCGACGGTGAACATGGCGGCCCGGCTGACCTCGCTGGCCGAGCCCGGCACCGTGCTGACCGATGCGATTACCGCGAATACGCTGCGCAATGATGTACGCTTCGTGCTCACCGCCCAGGAAATTACCGCGGTGCGCGGCTTCGGGGATATCCAACCCTACGAACTCTCGGCAGGCGAGGGAGCAGGACTGGTGATTGACTGATGGCTAATGAACCAGCCCCGGTTCCCTTCATCCTCGCCGCGGCGGGCCTGACGGACGTGGGACGCAAGCGCTCGCAGAACCAAGACCGTATCCTGATGCACGACATCGTGTACGCGGTTGCCGACGGCATGGGCGGGCATGAAGCCGGCGAGGTGGCCAGCCAGCTTGCGGTGGAAACCATGGAAGAAATCTGCACCTTCGCCAATAAGACCTCGGTGCGGAAACTGCCCTCGGTGCCGGATGTCCAGCGGCAGGTGCAGCTGGCCGATGACCGCATCCGCGAAGCGCTTGAATCGCGCGGCGGCACCACCCTGTGCGCCCTGGTGCAGATCAAGACCCCCAGCAAGGGCCGGGACAGCGTGACCGCTCCGCTGGCCGCCGTGCCGCCGTGGACCTCCAGCTTCGCAATGACGCAGAATACCGACGTGATTTCCAAGATCACTCCGCAAATGCTGGAGAACCACCGCGCCAATTTGGCGCCGGCTACCGCGCCGCTGCCGGTGGCCACCGAGGAAGTCCCGAGCCTGCTGCTGGTCAACGTGGGAGATTCGCGCGGCTATCGGCTGCGCGACGGTGCGCTGCAGCAGCTGACCCGCGACCACTCGGCCGTGCAGGAAATGGTGGATGCCGGGCAGATCACCGAGCTGGAAGCGCGCAACCATCCGCACCGGAACCTGATTACCCGCGCCCTGGGCGCAGGCGCCGAAAGCCAGCCGGACGTCACCGTCCTGCAGCCACGCATCGGCGACCGCTACATGCTGTGCAGCGACGGGCTCTCCGGCGAATTGACCGAGGACATTTTGCAGACCCTGCTGGTGAACTACAAGGACCGCACCGAAGCGGCCCGGATTCTCACTGCGGCTGCGCTGGAAGCCGGCGGCCGGGACAACATCGCAGTGATCGTGATTGACGTGCTGGCAGCCGAACCCGCACCAGCGGACGCACCTGGGAACTAGGGCTCCAAGCCAGCTAAACTGTCCGCCGGTGGGGCACAATTGAATACGTGAGTGAAAAAGACGCAGCACCAGTCGAGACCGCCGACGTACCGCCGGAAGCTGACAAGACCCGCTATGAACAGCTGGTCGAGCAGATCCGCGCCCACCGCGAGGCCTATTACCAAAATGATGCTCCCCTGGTCTCCGACGCAGAATACGACGCGCTGTTCCAGGAGCTCCAGCTGCTCGAGGCGACCTATCCCATCCTTGCTGGACAGGACTCGCCTACCCAGGAAGTCGGCGGCGAAGCCTCCGCCGCCTTCGCATCGGTCACCCACGCCAGCCGGATGTACTCGCTGGAAGACGTTTTCTCGCTTGATGAACTCGACGCGTGGCTGGAACGAGCACAGGCCAACGCCGAACGCCTGCACCCGCAGACCCCGGTCAAATGGCTGTGCGAAGTCAAAATCGACGGCCTGGCACTGAACCTGACCTACCGCGAGGGCAAGCTGATTCGCGCGGCCACCCGCGGGGACGGCACCACCGGAGAAGACGTGACCCACAATGCGCTGACCATCAGCGATATCCCGCAACAGCTGTCCGGCTCCGGCTGGCCTGCGGAATTCGAAGTCCGCGGCGAAGTCTTCATCGCCACCGAGGACTTCAACAAGTTCAATGAGGCACTGATTGCCCAGGGCAAGGCGCCGCTGGCCAACCCGCGCAACGCCGCCGCCGGGTCCTTGCGCCAGAAGGATCCGGAGCAGACCGCCAAGCGTCCGCTGCGCATGTTCGTGCATGGCCTGGGCCGCAGCCGCGATTTCAACCTGACCGAGCAGTCCCAGGCCTATGAGCTGATGCGCAGCTGGGGCCTGCCGGTCTCTCCGTACGGCCGCGTGGTCGGCAGCCGCCAGGAAGCCAAGGACTACATCGCCGAGCACGGCGAGAAGCGCCATGATTTGATCCACGACATCGATGGCATTGTCATCAAGGTCGATGACCTGGCCACCCAGGAACAGCTGGGCTACACCTCCCGGGTTCCGCGCTGGGCCGTCGCCTACAAGTACCCGCCCGAAGAAGTGCACACCAAGCTGCTGGACATCCAGGTCCAGGTGGGCCGCACCGGCCGCGTGACCCCCTTCGGCGTGATGGAACCAGTCCTCGTCGCCGGCTCCACCGTCGCGCGCGCGACTTTGCACAACCAGGAAGTCGTCAAGGCGAAAAACGTCAAAATCGGCGACACCGTCATCCTGCGCAAGGCCGGAGACGTCATCCCGGAGATTGTCGGCCCGGTGCTCCCGCTGCGCGATGGTAACGAGGACCTGCGTGATTTCGTCATGCCCACCGAATGCCCTTCCTGCGGGCAACCGCTGGCCCCGGCCAAGGAAGGCGACGTGGATATCCGTTGCCTCAACGCCGAATCCTGCCCGGCACAGCTCACCGAGCGCGTGGCATACCTTGCCGGACGCAGTGCACTGGACATCGAAGCCCTCGGCTACGAAGCGGCAGCTGCCCTGACCAGCGGTCCGGGCGAGGACCCGGCCACCCAGGGCGGCGTCATCCTGCCCGCCGGACCCGGCCCGCTGAAGAACGAGGCTGACCTGTTCAACCTCAAGGACAAGCTCGACGAGCTTGGAGAAGTCAAGGTCTGGCGGGAAAAGCGCTCCAAGGGGGAGGGCACCGGCAAGTACGAGCTCGTCCCGTACTTCTATTCCAAAGCCACCGCCAAGAAGCCTTCGGTGCCGACCAAGAGCACCCTGAAGCTGCTTGATGAGCTGGAGAAGGCCAAGGGCAACCCGCTGTGGCGGGTGCTGGTAGCCCTGTCCATCCGCCACGTCGGCCCGAACGCCTCGCGGGCCATTGCCACCCGCTACGGCTCCATGGACGCCCTTCTTCAGGTCCTTGACTCGGGCAACGCTGTGGCGGAACTGGCCGAAATCGATTCGGTGGGCACCATTATCGCCGAAGCGCTGGTTGACTGGTTCGCGGTGGATTGGCACCGCGAGATCGTCTCCTCCTGGCAGGCCTCCGGCGTGCAGATGGAAGACGAGCAGGATGCGAACATCACCAAGAACCTCGAAGGCCTGGCCATCGTGGTGACCGGTACCCTGGAGAACTATTCCCGGGATACCGCCAAGGAAGCGATCATTGTCCGTGGCGGCAAGGCCACCGGCAGCGTCTCGAAGAAGACCGACTTCCTGGTGGCCGGCGAATCCGCCGGGTCGAAGCTGGACAAAGCCCAGTCCCTGGGCGTTCCGGTACTGGACGAAGCCGGATTCGGCATCCTGCTGGAGCAAGGACCAGAAGCAGCACGCAAGGCAGCACTCGCCGCACCAACGGAAGGCTAGATATGGACCGCGCAGTAACCCACGATCCGCTGGTGATGGTGGCCCGCCGGGCTGCCGCCGCCGGCGCCGAAGTACTTGGCCGCCGCGACGAATCGCAGTTCAACCTCACCGACAAGTCGGCGGCAGGGGACTGGGTCACCGACTTCGACCGCGCCGCCGAGGAAGCGATTCGCGAGGCCATTGTGACCTCCCGGCCCAACGACGAGTTGACCGGCGAAGAATATCCCAGCGCCAAGCCGGTGCATCCCAGCGGGCTGCGCTGGAGCATTGATCCGCTGGATGGCACCACGAACTTCGTGCGCAACATTGCCTACTACTGCTCTTCGGTGGGCGTCTGCCAGCGCAACGATGATGGCAGCGAGACCTGGCTGGCCGCGGCCATCGTCGCCCCTGCCTTGCAGGTGGAGTACTTTGCCGGCAAGGGATTAGGCGCATGGAAACTCGACCTGCGTTCCGGAAAGCTCACCCAGCTCACCGGACCCGAGGAATCGGAAACCAGGATCCTGGCCACCGGCTTCGGCTATGATTCCGGGCGCCGGCAGTTCCAAGCCGAGGTGCTTGGGAAGATGCTTGAGGACTATGTGAATGTGCGCCGGCTCGGCTCGGCTGCGCTGGATTTGTGCCTCGTGGCCGAGGGGTCTTTGGACGCCTACGCCGAATACGGCACCCAGGAGTATGACTGGGCCGCCGGCGCGCTGATTGCCGAGGAAGCAGGATGCCAGGTTGGCCGGCCCATCAGCAATCCGGGCTGGCAGTACGCCGGATTGGTGGACCCGGCTAAGCTCACGGAGCCTGGCGCTTAAAGCAGAACGGCTGCCATCCACTCATGCGCGTAGTGGATGGCAATGCCCACGGCGACACCGCCACACACTTGTGTGGCGGTGTGCTGGAAACTGCGGATGCGTGCCCAGGACAGCACCGCAATGAAGAACACCACCAGCGGCATCAGCTCGTTCAACTGCCCGGCCACCTGCAAGATCACGTAGGTGCCCACGGCCAGGTGCACCGAGACCTTCCACCACATATTGATCACAGCGACGACTGCCAATCCCAGCAGGATGCTGAGCACTTCGAGGTACATCCGCGTCCCGGCGTCCATGAGCCGCAGTACGAGCAGGCCGCAGAGGATCAATCCGGCGGTATAGGCGTAGATCCAATGCCGCTGATGCCTTACGGTCACGTGCATGTCGGTGACCTTGCCACGCAGTTTCGCGCCGGCCAGGATCAGCCACGGAATAATCGTGGTGAACAGGGCCGCGGTGACCGACTCGCTGAAGCGCACCGAAGCATCCCGCCATGGAGTGGCCAGCAGCAGCACGGTAGCCAAGATGATAGGGGAGAGCAGGTGGGAAACCACCAGAGCGAATTTCCGCTCTGTGGTCGGGGCGTTGGCTTGCGAGGTCTGCTGCATTCGGGTCATTGGCCTTCATCTGGGTAGCGGGTTGCTGACGACTATGCGACTAGTCCACTGTACAAGCAGTTCCGGTGCTACCATTCTGCAGAGTCAGCTTTGCTCCGCGACCAGGTAGTCATTGCGGATCCGGATGAGCTTGGGCAGGTACCAGCCGAGGACGAGCCGTTCGGCCAGCCACCCCAATGGACCAAGCGGAGCACTGAATTGGATCTTGTCGACCATCAACGTCCCGTGGTCCATTGCATGGAATTCATGGACGTGGTGGAAGGATTTGAACGGTCCGCGCAGCTGCTGGTCGGTGAAGCTGCGCGGGGCATCCACGGCGGAAATCGTGGAGGTCATCCGGATGGGAATGCCAAAATGCTTGGCCCGCCAGGTTACGTGCTGGCCCAGGCCAATGGTTCCGCTGGTCACCCCAGCCACTGCCTGCTCCTGCGAATCGGCCATCGAACCGGTATGCGCGTCGATGCTCAACGATTTCTCGAAGAGCTCAGCAGGGCTGAGGTTGGCTTGCGTAACGCATTCAAAGTAGACGGCCATGGCTAAAGTATGCCACTGGCAAGGGAGTTTTAGCGGACGGTGAGGTCCAGAACGGTCAGATCTTCAGCCGCGTCGTCGTAGTAGTCACGCAGCTTCAGGCCCTTGGCCGCTGCCTCGTCAACGACTACCACTGCGTCCTGGTGCAGCTGCAGGACAGATGCCGGGCAGGAAGCTGAGATCGGGCCTTCCACGGCAGCGGCAATTGCATCTGCCTTGCCGGAGCCCACGGCAACCAGGACCAGGCGGCCTGCGTCCAGGATCGTGCCGAGGCCCTGGGTGACGCAGTGGGTGGGAACATGCTCAATGCCGTCGAAGAAGCGCGCATTGTCTTCACGGGTATTCGCCGCCAAGCGCTTGATCCGGGTGCGGCTTCGCAGCGCGCTGCCCGGTTCGTTGAAGCCCAAGTGGCCGTTTGATCCGATGCCCAGGATTTGCACATCGATGCCTCCGGCCTGTGCGATGGACGCATCGTACGCGCGGGCCGCTGCCTCAATGGCTTCAACCGAGGCTGCCATGCCCTGCGGAACATGCAATGAGTCCGCAGACAAGCCGATGACGTCGCAGACTTCGTTGAGCAGGGTCTGTCGGTAGGACTGTTCATGGGTGTCGGGGATCCCGATGTATTCATCGAGGGCGAATCCCTGTGCACGGCTGAAATCGGCGCGACCTTCCTGAACTGCGCGGGACAATTCACGATACAGTCCTAGCGGGGAGGAGCCCGTGGCAAGCCCTAGAACCGGTTCAGCGCCAGCGCTGTGGTGAGCCAGGCCGGCCAACACGTTGTCGGACGCGATCTTTGCGACTTCTTCCGGGGATGAACCAATGAGTACTCGCATGGTGTGGACTCTCCGATCTTGGCATTGATGATTAGTGGAATAGCAGAAACAAGTGGGCGAAAAGGAGCCGCTAAGCGATCCCTAGTTCGTGGAACCGCACGTTCACGGCGCAACCCCGGAGCACCAGATGCTCTGGATCTTCGCTGAGTGAAAGTCTGAAGTTTTCGGAGCGAGCCGTATGCGAGCGCAGGGCCAGTGCTTCGCGCAACGCTTGTGCGAGAGGCTGATCTACGATGTCTGGGGTGCCGGTGAAAATGACGTTTCGAATGTCCAGAATTGAAAGAAGCGGAGCAACTGCGCCAGCAAGATAGGCCGCGACCCGCTGGTTCAATTGCCCTTTCTCTTCCCCTTCGGCCAAGGACTTCCAAATTGCAGGAACGGAAGCATAGGCTTCCAGGCAGCCGATTTCTCCGCAGCTGCATAAGGCCGTGTCCTCTGCACGCTGGCGGACATGGCCCAGCTCGCCGGCGGCAAAATCCGAGCCGCGCACCAAAGTGTTGTGGGTGATGACGCCGCAACCTACACCGCGCCCGAGGCGCAGCAAGACCATGTGGTCGCTGCCTTGGCCAAACGTGTGCTCGGAGAGAATGGCGCAGTCGGCGTCATTGAGGATATGGGTGTTGATGCCGGTAGCCTGTTCGACTGCGGCGCCCAAGTCGAAGCCGCGCCAAACGAACTTTTCGGCAGCAATGACAATTCCCTTATCGGTCACTACCCCGGGGGAACCGATGCCGATGCCAAGAATCGGTGCGTCGCAGTGCCGTATCGCAGTGTCGATCAGTTCCAGGAGCTGGGCTACCGCCGCTTCCCTTGTTGCATCGCGCTTCGGGGAAGAAAAGCTCTGGAGAATGGCACCATCCAGATCCATGATCGCTGCGCGGAACGGGACAACGCCGGATAAATCCACACCGATGATCCTGAGCCCGGGACGATTCAAATCGAGGAGGGTTGAGGGTTTTCCCGGGCGTTTGCCTTCTTGCTGTCCGGTCTCGATAACGTGGGAACGATTGATCAATTCGGCGACAAGTTCTGAGATGGTGACACGTGTCAGACCGGTCGCGCGTGCCAGATCGGCACGGCTCATTTCGCCTTGGTCTGAAAGTGTTTGCAGAATCAGCGAGAGGTTGTGTTCCCTTCCATGGGACGGCAAAATGGCGCTGCCGTGGGACAGCATATTCCAATCCTTGCGCGGGGAAGTCACAAGGTTAGTTAACTCTATTAACAAACTTTTGGGCAAGTCTTCTCCGGTACATTGCCTTGCAAGATCCATTACCGCCAATGGCTGCAGATCGGAGAATCGTCGGCGGCAACGGCTTGCAGCAATGCATTATTTCCGCAGCGGCCGCTGAACTGCGGCAGACCGCCAAAAGCCGTGGCACACTTGGAAGATCATGACTGACGAGCAAACTTTTTCATACTGCAGTGGCGATCTGTCGATTGAACTAGCCACGCCGGCCGATTACCAGCGGGTGGGGGAGCTGACCGCTGAGTCCTACTTTGCCGCTGGGCATTTCAGCAGCCCGCAGGACGAATACCTGAACTTTGTCCGCAAGGTTGCCGAGCGGGCAACGCAGACCGAAGTCTATGTGGTCCGCCGAGCCGGTGAAATTGTAGGTTCCATGACCTTGATCCGTGCGGGCAGCGACTATGCGGATATCGCCCGAGCCGACGAGCTGGAAATCCGCATGCTCAGCGTTGATCCGGCCGCTCAGCGCGGCGGGATCGGGCGGGCCATGGTGCTGGCCGCCATTGATCGTGCCCGGCTTATTCCGGGAATCAACGCCGTCTCCTTGACCACCGGCAGCACGTGGGCTTCCGCCCGGGGTTTGTATGAAACCCTCGGATTCGCCCACCATCCAGAACGCGATTGGGTGGTGCCGAACACCGATATCAAATTGGTGGTCTACGCCTACCGCCTCTAGCCACGGCGGATTCCTCCACACTCCAGCTGAACCGCCCATGACATAGGCAGACACGCATTGTGGTCTGCCAAAGCGCATGAATAGAATGGCGCCATGAGTGCTGTTCGCCGAAGTGTCACCGCCATGTCCGTCGCCGCTCTCGCCCTCGGGCCGCTGAGCGCCTGCAGCGCCGGCGCACCCGACCCGGCACCATCAGCCGATGCGCTGGTGGCCGCCATGAACAGCGGCGATTTCGCCGGCGTGCAATTTACCGGCACCAGCCCGCAGGACGCGGCGAAGGCCCAGGAAACAGCCTTTGGCACCATGGGCGAAATCAAGCACACGAGTACCGTCAGCTCGGTAGCAGAGGACGAAGAGGAACAAGACGGAGTCAAGACGGCCACCGCGAACATCACCACGGTGTGGGATGTCGACGCATCGGACAAGGACCTGAGCTATGACACCCGGGCCGTCTGGGAATACGACAAGGAAGCCGAGGCCTGGAAACTGCGCTTCGACCCGTCAATCCTCGCCCCGGGATTCGAAAGCGGCGACTACCTCAAGGCGGCATTCGAGCCGGCAGCACGCGGCAGCATCACCGATGCAGAAGGCCAGAACATTGTCGCTGACCGGCCGGTGATACGTGTCGGCATGGACAAGACCCATACCGGCAAGGAGAACTGGGAAAGCTCAGCGAAGAAGCTGGCCAAGCTGGTGGACATCGATGAGGACGCGTACGCGAAACGCGTGATGGCCGCAGGCGATAAGGCATGGGTGGAAGCCATCGTCTTGCGCGATGACGCAACCCGTGAGGTTACCGACGAAGAAATCAAGGCCATCCCGGGAGCCAACTTCCAGAATGACGAGCTGCCATTGGCACCCACCCGTTCCTTCGCCCGTCCGCTGCTGGGCAGCGTAGGAAAGGCCACTGCGGAAATCATCGAGAAGTCCGAGGGCAAGGTCAAGGCCGGCGACCAGGTAGGCAAATCGGGATTGCAGGCCGCCTACAATGACACCCTCTCGGGAACCGCCGGAGTCACGGTGTCGCAATACGATGCTGAGCATGAAGAGCTAGCGGAACTGTTCGCCAACGCCCCGGTGCCAGGCAAGGACCTGAAGACCACCCTTGATACCAGCCTGCAGCAAGCAGCGGATGAACTGCTGGAAGATGCCGAATCGAACTCGGCCATAGTGGTTATCCGGCCCTCGGACGGCAGCGTCCTGGCTGCGTCTTCCGGCCCGGTATCCTCCGGCTTGAACACCGCCCTGCAAGCGTCCTATGCGCCGGGCTCCTCCTTCAAGGTCATCAGCGCCTTGGTCATGCTGCGTGAAGGCGCCACCCCGGGCTCCGAGGTCAAATGCCCGGCAACCACGGTGGTGGACGGAAAGAGCTTCAAGAACTACGACGGCTACCCGGCGTCCGCGGTAGGCACCATCCCGCTCTCCGAGGCGATTGCCCAATCCTGCAACACGGTCTTCGTGAACCAGGGGCAGGAGATCAGCGGCAAGAAGCTGGCCGAGGCCGCAACCTCGCTCGGCTTGCTGGCCGAGGACGGCACCGGCACCGGCGCCGTGTTCGGTTCGGTGCCCGAGGATTCGACAGGCACCACCCAGGCCGCGAACATGATTGGCCAGGGCGTGGTGGAAGCCTCGCCGCTGGGCATGGCCACCGTGATGGCATCTATCCAGGCCAAATCCACCGTGCAACCCAAGCTGGTGCTCTCGCCTGAACCCGAGGCGGCTGCCAAGCCGGCCTCTACGCTCACCGAAAAGGAAGCCGAGCAGCTGTCGGCGATGATGGCCGAGGTCGTGGACCATGGAACCCTGAAGGATTTGAAGGGGACAGGCAGCGGCAAGATCATCGGCAAGAGCGGCACCGCAGAATACGACAGCGAGAAGAACGCGCATGCCTGGGCCATCGCCGCCCAGGGCGATCTGGCCATTGCCGCATTCGTCGAGGACGGGGACGGCGGTGCCCAATCGGCCGGACCACTGGTGAAGTCCATGCTCCAGGAAGCTGCCAAGTAGCTTCGCGGGGTGCCGCTCAGCCTTGCTGGGCGAAATATTCTTCGGAGAGCAGGCTCAGCAGCACCTGGTCGTGGAATGCCCCGTCATGGAAGTGCACCTCGCGTTGGCGTCCTTCCTGGATGTACCCGGCGTTTTCATAGGCCTTGATGGCCCGCTGGTTGAAGGCGGCAACGCACAGGCTGATCCGGTGCAGCCCCAGCTCGCGGAAACCGTAGGCTGACATCAGCTTCGTGGCGCGGGTGCCGAAGCCCTGGCCGACAAAGTCCGGGCCAATCATCACCGCCAGCTCGGCCGCGCGATGCGGCAGCTGTCCGCCATGCAGCGTGATGTGGCCGATGAAGCTTCCGGTGCCGCGCTCAAAGATGCTGAAACCGGCATCGCCGCTATTCGGCTCGTTGCGGCTCCACTGGGCGAACATGTCCATGAGCCCAGTCTCGGGGCGCGGCTTGATGATCCGCTGCTGGAGCACCGCCCAAGCCGGGTCATTCCACCACCGGGCCATGGCCGCGAAGTCCTCCGGCTCGGACTCGCGAAGTTCAACGGCGGCATCGCGCAGCAGGCGCTCGCCGTACTGCTGCGCCTGCTGGAGATCATTCCACGGCTCATCGGTGTGCATGGATCTATCGTAGGAGCTTTTGCCCGGACCAAGAACCATTGCGCCAACACTTGTGCCTAATACGAGCTGTTGACAGACTATGCTCATGGGAATCGTCTACAACACCACCATGTCTCCAACGAAGACCGAGCTGGTGACCGCCTGGCTGGCCAAGCAGGAGTTCTACACCGGCCAGGGCGCCCCGAAACTTGAGAACATCGGCGGATTCCGCCTCGAAGACCCGCAGGGCGAGGTCGGCATCGAGCTGAGCTTCTACGCCGACCACGCCGACACCTCCGACGTGGTCTACCACGTTCCATTGACCTATCGAGATGCCCCTATCGAAGGCGCGGAGCAGCACCTGCTGGGCACCAGCGAGCACGCGATCCTGGGCCTGCGCTACGTCTACGATGCCGCCGGCGATCCCGTCTTCCTCGCCCAGGCCCGCGAGCTGCTGGCCGGGAACGCGGTGCCGCAGCACCGCACCGAATCCTTCACCGACGATCCGCGGATCCGAGTCAGCGGGCAGACCGCCGGCAAGCAGGCGGTGATCATCCGCAAGCCGGTGGCCGGCGAACCAGCCGAAGCAGGGGTGATCGGGTTCTGGGAGAACGCCCTCGGGCAGGATCTGAGCGGTTTGGTATTGCGCACAGCATAATGAAGGCCCCGGAATAATGCGTCGGGCCCGGCGCGCAAGGGATAGACTTGTCTATGAAACCCAACCGCCATTCTAGGGAGATACATGTCTGCCATCAGCCGTGAGGACGTTGTGCATCTGGCACACCTTGCCCACATCGAGATGAGCGACGCGGAGCTGGACAAAATGACCGGTGAACTCGACGCTATCGTCGGTGCCATCGCGTCCGTCAGCGAAGTCGCCGCCTCCGACGTCCCAGCCACCAGCCACCCGATCCCGCTGACCAACGTGTTGCGCGAAGATACGGTGGGGCAGACGCTGAGCATCGAGGAAGTTCTGCTCAACGCGCCTGATTCGGACTCGGACCGCTTCAAGGTCCCGGCAATTCTGGATGGTGAATAATCCCAGTGAATGAACTGATCAAGCTTTCCGCCACCGAGCTGGCAGCCAAGCTGCGCGCCGGCGAGGTGACCTCCGTCGAAGCAGTGCAGGCCCACCTTGACCGCATCGCCGAAGTCGACGGCACCCTGAACGCCTTCCTGCACGTGAACGCCAAAGAGGCGCTCGCCGTGGCCGCCGAGGTGGACGCCATCCGCGCCGCCGGCGGTGCCGGAGCCGAAGCCCTGCACCCGCTGGCCGGCGTGCCGATCGCCATCAAGGACCTGATCGTCACCAAGGGCCAGCCCACCACCGCGGCATCGAAGATGCTCGAGGGCTGGATGAGCCCGTACGACGCGACCGTGATCGAGAAGATCCGCGCCGCCAAGCTGCCGATGCTGGGCAAGACCAACCTGGACGAATTCGCCATGGGTTCCTCCACCGAGCACTCCGCCTACGGCGTGACCCGCAACCCGTGGGACCTGAACCGCATTCCGGGCGGTTCCGGCGGCGGTTCGGCCGCAGCCGTGGCCTCCTTCGAGGCACCGCTGGCCCTGGGCACCGACACCGGCGGCTCCATCCGCCAGCCGGGCGCCGTCACCGGCACCGTCGGCGTGAAGCCGACCTACGGTGCTGTCTCGCGCTACGGCGCGATCGCCATGGCCTCCTCGCTGGACCAGATCGGCCCGGTCTCCCGTACCGTGCTGGACTCGGCCTACCTGCAGGAACTGATCGGCGGGCACGACCCGAAGGATTCCACCTCGCTGCCGAACGCCCTGGAAGGCCTGGTGGCCGCCGCCGAATCCGGCGCCGCCGGGGACCTGGAGGGCCTGCGCATCGGCGTCATCAAGGAATTGACCGGCGAGGGCTACCAGGAAGGCGTGCAGGCGCGCTTCAACGAGTCGCTGGAACTGCTCAAGGCTGCCGGCGCCGAGATCGTCGAGGTCTCTTGCCCGAACTTCAAGTACGCGCTGGGCGCCTACTACCTGATCATGCCTTCGGAGGTCTCCTCCAACCTGGCCAAGTTCGACGGGGTGCGCTACGGAAAGCGCGTGCTGCCGGAAGACGGCCCGATGACCATCGAGCGCGTCATGGGCGCCACCCGCGCCGCAGGCTTCGGCGACGAAGTCAAGCGCCGCATCATCCTGGGCACCTACGCGCTGTCCGCCGGCTACTACGACGCCTACTACGGCTCGGCGCAGAAGGTCCGCACGCTGATCCAGCGCGACTTCGCCGCAGCCTTCGAGCAGGCTGACGTGCTGGTCTCGCCGACCGCGCCGACCGTGGCTTTCGAGCTGGGCGCGAACGACAACGACCCGCTGGCCATGTACCTCAACGACGTGGCCACCATCCCGGCCAACCTCGCCGGCGTCCCGGGCATCACCGTGCCTGGCGGCCTGTCCGAGAACCTGCCGGTGGGCATCCAGTTCCTGGCTCCGGCCTACGAGGATGCCCGCTTGTACCGTGCCGGCGCGGCGCTGGAAGCGCTGCTCGAAAAGCAGTGGGGCCACTCGCTGATCTCGCAGGCACCAGCCATTGACACCGCTTCGATCGCGCAGGAGGCCTAGGCACCATGAGCAACTACACCGATGAACTGGTCGACTTCGATACGGCGCTGGACCGCTACGACCCGGTCCTGGGCTTCGAGGTCCACGTCGAGCTGAACACCAAGACCAAGATGTTCTCCGACGCCCCGAACGCCTTCGGCGACGAGCCGAACACCAACGTCACCCCGGTGGACCTGGGCCTGCCCGGCGTGCTGCCAGTGGTCAACAAGACCGCCGTGGAGTACTCCATCCTGATCGGCCTGGCATTGAATTGCCAGATTGCCGAGAAGTGCGGCTTCGCCCGGAAGAACTACTTCTACCCGGACACCCCGAAGAACTTCCAGACCTCGCAGTACGATGACCCGATCGCCCACGACGGCTGGCTGGATATCGAGCTGGAGGACGGCGAGGTCTTCCGCGTGGAGATCGAGCGCGCCCACATGGAGGAGGATGCCGGCAAGCTGACCCACATGGGTGGCGCTGCCGGGCGCATCCAGGGTGCGGACTACTCGCTGGTTGACTACAACCGTGCTGGTGTTCCGCTGGTGGAAATCGTCACCAAGCCGATCGTGGGCGCCGGCAAGCGCGCCCCGGAGCTGGCCCGCGCCTATGTGGCGGCGATCCGCGAGATCGTGAAGAACCTGGGCGTCTCGGATGCGAAGATGGAACGCGGCAACGTGCGCTGCGACGCCAACGTGTCGCTGATGCCAAAGGACGCGGACAAGTTCGGCACCCGTACCGAGACCAAGAACGTGAACTCCCTGCGCGCTGTGGAGCACGCCGTGCGTTTCGAGATCGAGCGCCACGCTGCCGTACTGGATTCCGGGGCGAAGATTGTCCAGGAAACCCGCCACTGGCATGAGGACACCCGCTCCACCACCTCGGGGCGCCCGAAGTCGGACGCCGATGACTACCGCTACTTCCCGGAGCCTGACCTGGTGCCGATCGTTACCACCGCCGAGTGGGTCGAAGAGCTGCGCTCACGCCTGCCGGAGCCTCCAGCCGAGCGCCGCAAGCGCCTGAAGGCCGAGTGGGGCTACGCGGACAAGGAATTCCGCGACGTGGTCAACGCGGGTGTGCTCGACGAGATCGAAGCCACCGTGGCTGCCGGCGCAAGCGCTGCCGTGGCCCGCAAGTGGTGGATGGGCGAGATCGCGCGCCTGGCCAAGGCCGCGGACAAGGAGATCGCTGATCTGGGCGTCACCCCTCAAACCATCGTCGAGTTGAACTCGTTGATCGAGGGCAAGAAGATCAACGACAAGATCGCCCGCCAGGTGCTTGAATTCGTCATCGCCGGCGAAGGCACCCCAAGCGAAATCGTCGAGAAGCGCGGCTTGGCTGTGGTGAATGACGATGATGCCCTGGGCAAGGCAGTGGATGAGGCCATGGCCGCCATGCCTGATGTGGTCGAGAAGATCAAGGGCGGCAAGATGCAGGCCATCGGTGCGCTGATGGGCCCTGTCATGAAGGCCACCCGCGGACAGGCCGATGCCGGCCGCGTTCGCGAGATCGTGATGGAGAAGCTGGGCCTGTAAGGTCCGCATTCTTGCAGCGGCGGCCCGTATTCCCGGTGGGGAGTACGGGCCGCCGCTGTCTCGTTTGGGCTTCTTCGTCATCGGCTCCCTGCTTGCACTGCATCGAAGCTGGCCGAAGGGCCGGCATCACGGCACTGCCGGGGCGCCGAGTGCTGGTTATCAAGCCGAATGCGGCTTGGCGGCTGCACGCGGATGGATTCGGAGAGGTCGAACCCGGACTCCGGGTTCGCTAGAGTATGCGTAAGCACATGCACAGGCCCCTCCGGGGGGGCTGGGTCGGATGCATTGAGCTGACCGAGGCTGAAGGAATCGCAATGATCGAAATCAAACGGGTTGATGCACTGGCCGGATTTCAGCCATCGGACATTGCCGCGGTGCTCGTCGGCGGTTTCGCCGAGGACTTCGCCTACTTTTCCAAGGATCAGGAAACGTTGGCGCGGGCGTTTGCCCACATGATCATCCCGGAACGTTTTTATGTGGCGTTGGTGGACGGGGTTCCCGCCGCCATCGCGAGCCTCACCGAAGCCGATC
The DNA here is from genome assembly GCF_006539525.1 of Glutamicibacter nicotianae. Taxonomy (GTDB): domain Bacteria; phylum Actinomycetota; class Actinomycetes; order Actinomycetales; family Micrococcaceae; genus Glutamicibacter; species Glutamicibacter nicotianae. The sequence continues at coordinate 24,368 of NZ_BJNE01000015.1, forward strand.
AGGAGTGCTTCACGCCGGACCGGAGCGAATTCCAGCGCCATCTCGGAACGTGGCACGGGCTGATCAGTTATTTCATCGTCCGCACGCAGTTCCTGGGAGCTTTCAAGGGGGCTCGGCCCGGACTGGCGGAAATCGGATTCGTGACTACCGCACCCCAATACCAAGGCCGTGGGGTGGCCACGGAGTTGATGAAGCACCTGCTGGCCCTGCCGTTCGATGAATTCGTGCTCCGCGATATCAAGGACACCAATGTCGCTGCGTTGTCGTTGTACCGCAAGCTCGGTTTTAGCGAGTCGGATTCGCGCCCGGCCAGGTTCGCGAAACGTGCTGGCTTTTCGCGCTACGTTTCTATGAACAGGAAAGCCGCATAGCCATCCCTGTGCCGCTCCGGGTCCCCTGGCATCGAGCAATACGAAGTTGCCACGGTGGTCGGCCGAAGCATTGCATTTCTGGCGATTGCAGAAGCTGATCTGAAAAGGGACCGGGCCAAGAGCGTTGGCATTTGCAGCCATGGCTGCTCCAGCGGCAAGCCTCAATCCTCTACGGACGTTGCTGGCGGAAAACTGCCGCGTGGCCCGTTGGGGTAATTCCCAAGCGGGAAGTGAAATGCTTGCGCAATGGATCGTCCGAAGCAAAGCCGACCTGCTGGGCGACGGCGCCAACCGGCAGGTCACTCTGCTCAAGCAGGCGTTGGGCCTCGCGTACCCGAAGATCATTGAGCCACGTAATTGGGGTCGTCCCGACCGTGTCGGAGAACCAGCGGTGAAAAGTCCGCGTTGACATAGCACAGACTGCCGCGAGTTCCTTGACGCTCCAGTGCTGTTGGAGATCCCTGCTGACCTCCAATTGCAGTTTCTCCACTGATGGCGAGGATTTGGCAGGAAGATTTGTATCCGCGTACTGGGCTTGTGTGCCCGGCCTGAACACTGGGGTGACCATAGCCTTCGCTATGGTCTGTGCGGCGTCGGCACCCCAATCTTGGCGGACCAAATGCAAAAGGAGATCAATTCCGGCAGTAACTCCGGCTGAAGTCCACAGCTTGCCTTCACCGCAATATAAATCCCGGGCGCGGACGTCGACACTGGGGTAGCGGCGGGAAAGCTCATCGGCAAAACGCCAATGTGTCGTAGCCTGGCGCCCGTTGAGCAATCCAGCAGCGGCCAGGGTGAAGGCTCCGGTGCACAACGATGCCACGAGTACTCCAGCCGCTGCAGCGCGGGCCACGACCGCGACTTCCTGACAGGATGGTTCCGAATGCGGATTGTCGCTTCCAGGCACCACAAGGATGTCGAGTTCTTCGACAGTGGAGAAGTCGTGGGTACGTCGTATTGAGTGCACGGGGTCAAGCACCGTGACGGCTTGGGCCGCGAGGAGGCGCACTGCAGGTCGGGGGAGTCCTCGATCCGAACGGTCATCGTACACCTCGCGTGCCACGGAGATATCAAAAGCGCGGCGCTCCGGACCCACCAGAATTCCCACATTCGTCATGGCGCAATCTTATCGGACTATGTCATTCATGCCACTGGCCCGGTCCCGCCAGCACTGATGAACTAGAGGCATGATGAGAAATGACAAGACGGCATTGATCGTGGTTGACATGCAGAACGGCTTCTATGACGCTTGGTGGGGCAACACGGTCAATTACCCGGGATGCGAGAACAATGTCGAGCTGTTGCTGATGGCGTGGTCCGAACGGAAGATGCCCATAGTGATCGTCAGACACGATAGCATCAATCCGAGCTCGCCGCTCTTCTCCGGTGGGCCAGGAAATGCGCTTCAAGAATCGGTGGGAGCGGTGCCCGCGGACCTGGTCGTGGCAAAGACGGTGAACTCCTCGTTCTATGGGACCCCGGATCTGGAACAGTGGCTGCGCTCTAGCAGAATTGAGCACATAGTCGTTTGCGGGATACAAACCAACATGTGCGTCGAGACGACGGCACGCATGGGTGGCAACCTCGGGTTCGACGTCATTATTCCGCTCGATGCGACGCGCACCTTCGATCTGGCAGGACCTGATGGCACCGTCATTTCAGCAACAGCGCTGATGCAAGCCACGGCAGCAAATCTGCATGGCGGAGAATTTGCTCAGGTCCTATCCACTCAGGACGTTCTGGACTGGTTGGCGAATGCATGAAACTGGCCTGTATTCGCGCAATGGCCAACGCCTGCTTGGAGAATCCACCATCCTGCAAGCCATACCTCGGTCGAAGTGGATAGGCTTGGGCCATGAATATCTCGTTCACGCCGTTGGGTCCTGAAGACAGCGATGGCATCGTCGCATTTCTGCTCGGCAACAAGTTCCCCTTCCATGTCCGTCGAGACTGGACGCAGACGGAGCTGCGGGCACTGGTTGATGGCGGAAGATATTGGAACAGCGAGAGCCAAGGTTTCTGGATCATGGGCAATGGCGATTGCCTGGGCATGGTTGTTCTTGAAGATCTGGAAGACGACACCCCGATGTTCGACCTCCGCCTTGCGGAGGCTTATCGGGGGCAAGGATTGGGTACGCGGATACTGAAGGAACTGTGCACCAAGGTCTTCAATGAGAACCCGGAGACTGTGCGCTTCGAAGGGCAAACCCGGGAAGACAACATTGCGATGCGCAAGGTGTTCCTGAAGTCCGGCTTCCTCAAGGAAGCTCACTACCGGATGGGCTGGCCAGCTGAAGACGGCTTACGATTGGCTTCGGTCGCCTACGCCATTCTCCGCCAGGACTGGGAGTCAGGAGAAACGACCGCCTTCGACTGGAACGATGTGTAAATCTGAGTTCTACGCCCAGGGTTTCAAGAAGCGGGGAGGACCAGCACGTCCCGGGTGATTTCCAGATGCCCCAAGTGCTGGTTGAATTCGATTTGCGCCTGACTCTGCGTGATTTTGGGCAGATCGGCCTGAAGAACAAGGTTGAGGCCTGCGAATGAGGACGATTACGATTGAGCGATGAACCTGCCACCGGCTAAGAAGACAGCCATGCCCGAGGCTGAAGTGTCCATTGATCTGGCATTGGTGCGCGAGTTGATTGCAGCACAAGCTCCGCAATGGGACCATGAAAAGATCAGTTACCTGGCTACCGGTTGGGATAACGAAGTCTATCGTCTCGGAGAATCCCTGCTGATTCGTTTGCCCCGGCGACAGCTGGGGGAGGACATCGGAGTCAAGGAGCGACGCTGGCTCCCTCAGCTGGCACACGACTCCGGGGTGGACATCGACCTGGCGATCTTTGAAGGCCGTCCCACTTCCAGTTATCCCTTTACCTTTTCGATCTGCCCCTACGTTCCGGGCATAAGTGCAGCTCGGCTCAATCGGCAGGAACGCGATGAATACGTGCAGGAGTTTGCTCGTTTGCTGAGAGCCATCCATCAAATCGCAAACTCGACGGAACCACGAAGCGACTTCCGAGGCTGCGCATTGTCCCAAGTTGATGAGCGGACTCGAGTGCAAATCTCAACCTTGGACCCGTCGTTTCAGAGGGCGGCATTGGAACTTTGGCAGGAAGCGCTGGATGCGGAGGTGTACGAGGGCAGCCCAGTGTGGCTGCACGGAGATCCGCATCCATCCAACACTGTTGTAGACGGCGAAGAGCCATCCCTGACCGTTTCTCTGATTGACTACGGTGACTTATGCGTCGGCGACCCGGCATCAGATCTAGGCATGTGCTGGATGCATTTCAGTTCCGCGGGCATCGGCCAAGCCTTCGAGGCATACGGCATCGCAGTGGGAAGCCCAACGTGGAGGCGAGCGCGAGGCTGGGGTCTGCGCTACGCCATGATGACCGCAAATCTAGGCGCCGACGATCTTCTGGGCATAGTTGGGCGGGAGACCCTGAACTCACTCTTGGGTAGTTCCGTTTAGGCGCACTCCAGATCCATCCGACCTGTCTCAGTCCGTCAGCTGAGTTCCAAATGACCTAAGGAATCCTGATCGGTCCTTTTGACGATAGAACGATTTCAACGTCAATCGTAGGATTCATAATCGGAGGTCGTCGGTAACGCCGCAGGAGTGTTTCCTTAGACTTGATTCATGGAGACCAGCAAGCGCCAAAAGTACGTTGATTACTTGGTGGGTGAACACGGATATGACGCCCGGGTAACACCATGGGGTATCTATATTGAATACCCCAATTTCGACGACAACGGCACGGCCGTCGTGAATTGGCGGGTTACGGAACACGAACTTGCTGGTTTGAACGGCATTCGAATGCCGAGAGGGTTTACCGGTGGCCAACAGTACGCATTTTCGGAATTGACAGCAGCTCTTCATGCATTCACTGGTTCACGCGGGACCATGCACGGGGCAAGGATGAGGATAGAAATAGATAACTGACAACGGCTACAGAGCCAAACCTCGGTAGACCTGATTTTCCGTCCTGATTCGTACCAAAATTCGGCACGTATCCCCTTACAGCTGGCGAGCATCGACCGGTAGGATCAGCCAAGCCTTGACCAGTTATCAAGAACGTGATTTTGAGCCGAGTGCTCGATTCCGTTCGCGTGGTTGAGCTGGCGCTCGTGCCACAGCAACGACTTCGCTCGAGAACCGTGGGGCTGGGTTGAAGTGATGTCCGGGTCTGGGAGGCATGAACTCAGTTAATTCTGGGTGAGAAGTCCTGGCAACTGAGCCATGTCCGTGAACACGGCGGTGGCCCCCGCGGCTAAGAGCTTTTCCTTGGTGCTGCTGATAGGTCCGCCTGGGCAGTAGCCGAAGACCGTAGCTCCGGCCGCGACGCCTGCAGTTACGCCGGTGACAGTGTCCTCGATGACCGCTGCCTGGCTCGGATCGATTCCCAAGCCAGCAGCCGCTGCCAGATAGACATCCGGAGCAGGTTTGCTCTGCGCGCACTCCATGCCGCTGTAAACATGCTCGCCGAAGAATGGTGCCATCTTCGTCAGGGATAACTGCATCTCGACTTTTCCGCGGTCAGCGCCCGTAGCGCATGCAACTCTGCCGTTGTAGCTGGCAGAGATGTGCTTCACCGCATCCAGGGCACCAGGTATGGCCTGCAAGCCTTCACGTAGGGCAATATCTCGACGCTGCCTGAAGCCAGCGATCCACTGCTCATCAATTCGTACACCCGTATTAACAAAGATGGGTACCCACTGGTCTTTCAGGGCCTTGCCGATGAAGATGCTGATGCATTCTTCCTGGCTGATGTTCCATCCCAACTCAATGAGCATTTCGCGGAGCACTGCGTTGGTGATGGATTCGGAATCGACCAACACGCCATCGCAATCGAACAGGGCGGCGGAGAATTTTGGACGCGACAAGGACATGGCTGGCTCTTCCTTCAAATGTGCGATTCGCTAGACTGCGGAGAATTCATGAAGAATGCGGGCCAGCGGCGCCAGCTCAGGCTGTTCTTCGGCCTGTTTCAGTACGCGTTCCAACGTGGCATCGTGAATGGGCTTGGCTTTTTGATACAGCTCGTGGCCTGCGGGGGTCAGCTCGGTATAGATTCCACGGCGGTCATCGGCGCACAGAACTCGCGAAAGCAGGTTGCGGTCTTCGAGCCGGGTGACCAAGCGCGTGGTTGCACTCGGGCTCAAGGCGGTGGCGCGGGCGAGCTGAGCCATGCGCATATGCCACCCATCCTGCCGATTCAAGGCGTCCAATAATGTGTACTCGACCACAGAAAGGCCTACCTGGGCAGTCAGATCCTTTTCCAGTGCGGCATCGATTAATCCGTGCAATGACGCCAAAGTGCGCCATCCGCGAGCACGGATTTCGACAGCATCATCTGCGATTCCCATGGTTCCTCCAAGAAATACTTGCTTGCGCCGGTTGCTTGCGTGTGCAACGATATTGGATATCGCGCAATAACAAGCGTGTGCAACTAATCTATCCAGTCTATCAGGAGTATCGCTATGCCGCTCGGCCTTATTGCGTTAGCCATCGGTGCCTTCGGCATCGGGCTTACTGAATTTGTCATCATGGGCTTGTTGCCAGATGTGGCCGCCGACTTCGCCGTCAGCGAGGCAGCAGCTGGTTGGCTCATTTCCGGATACGCACTCAGCGTTGTGGTTGGTGCATTGGGGCTTACAGCGGCAACCATCCGCTTGCCGCGCAAGCCGGTGCTTGTCGGCCTGCTGGTCTTGTTTATCGTTGGCAACTCGCTCACCGCAATCGCTTCAACTTATGAAGTGGCCATGCTCGGCAGGGTGATTGCCGCCTTGTGCCATGGTGCCTTCTTCGGCATCGGCTCGGTTGTAGCTGCCGACATGGTGCCGGCCAACAAGCAGGCCGGCGCCATTGCCATCATGTTCACTGGCCTGACCGCAGCCAACGTTTTGGGCGTACCCTTTGGAACCCTGCTCGGCCAGCACTCAGGGTGGCGTTCGACCTTCTGGGCAATCTCCGGCATCGGCGTTCTGGCGCTCGTTGGGATTCTTGCACTGGTTCCGGCCATCAGGCACGTCGCCGAGGGAATCTCGCTGCGCCAGGAAATTGGCGCATTCACCTCGCTGCAGGTCTGGCTGTCCCTGGGCGTCACCATCCTGGGCTACGGCGGCATGTTCGGTGCCTTCACCTACATCGCCTACACCTTGACCGAAATTACCGGATTCAACGCAACCACCGTGCCTTGGCTGCTGATGCTCTTCGGAGTTGGCCTCTTCGCAGGCAACTGGATCGGCGGGCGCATGGCCGATAAGAGCATCGACCGCACACTGCTCTTCTTCATCTCCGCGCTGCTGGTGGTGCTTGTCCTCTTCGGATTCTTTGCTGGCAATCAGGTCGCCACCGTACTCGCTTTGCTGTTCATGGGCGGTTTCGGTTTCGGCACCGTTCCAGGACTGCAAAGCCGCATAATGCAGTACGCCGGCAATGCACCGACCCTGGCATCCGGCGCCAATATCGGTGCATTCAATGTCGGCAATGCGCTGGGCGCATGGGCTGGCGGCCTGGGTATTGCGGCAGGCTTGGGCTACACCTCGCCGATCTGGATTGGTGCACTGATCACCCTCGTTGCGTTGCTCGTTATCGTTCTGGCCATGATCTTGGCCAAGAAGGCTTCAGTCGCATCGCCCCAGCTGGTCGCAGCCGGCTAATCCGCAGTTTTCCCCTCTCCCCCAACCAATTTTTAGGAGCTAGGCATGGTTACCGCCATTCCAACCATCACCCTGAACAACGGCGTTGAAATGCCCCAAGTAGGATTTGGAGTCTTCCAGGTCCCCAACCAGGAAACCACCGACGCAGTGAGGTCGGCTCTCAAGGCTGGCTACCGCAGCATCGATACCGCCGCGATTTACGGCAACGAAGGGGGCGTCGGCAAGGCTTTGGCCGAGTCGGGCATTGCTCGCGAAGAACTGTTCATCACCTCCAAGGTCTGGATCGCCGACATGGGGTACGAACAGACACTTGAAGCCTTTGACGCAAGCCTGCGGCGCTTGGGCCTCGACTACCTGGACCTGTTCTTGATCCATTGGCCAGCTCCCGAAAAGGACCTCTACGTTGAGACGTGGAAGGCCTTGGAAAAGCTGTACGCAGAGAACAAGGTCCGTGCCATTGGCGTGTCGAACTTCCAGCCGGATCACCTGGACAAGCTGATCGCCGAGGGAACTATCGTTCCTGCCGTGAACCAGGTGGAATTGCATCCGGCGTTGCAGAACCGCGAGGTGATTGCCGCCAACGGGCAGCACGGAATTGCCACCGAAGCCTGGAGCCCGCTCGCTCAGGGAGCGCTGCTCGCCGACGAGACCATCCTGGAGATCGCGCAGGCCCATCAGGTGACCGCCGCCCAGGTGATCCTGCGCTGGCACCTGCAGCAGGGCCGGGTGATCATCCCGAAGTCGGTGACCCCGTCACGCATCGCCGCGAACCTAGACCTGTTCGGCTTCGAGCTGTCCGCCGCGGAATTGGCATCAATTGACGCACTGGATAGCGAAGGGCGCACCGGCCCGCACCCGGAGACGTTCAACGGCTAGCGGCAGTTTCCACCAGGCCGTCCGTCCTGCGCATGGGGCGGGCGGCCGCACATGCTGCATTCAGGGCCTGGAGGCAATGCGGCGATCCAGTTCGTTGCGCACCTGCGGCCATTCGGCTTTCAGAATTGAGAACACCACGGTGTCCCGCAGGGACCCGTCCGGCATCCGCGCATGGGCGCGCAGCACGCCGTCCTGCTTGTCACCCAAGCGGCTGACGGCCATGCGCGAACGGAGATTCATCCAGCGTTTCGAAGGCATGGCCCAGCAACAGGCGCTTGCTTTCGGCATTGGTGCCTGAACCGTGACTGCTGGCGGCGTTCCAGGTGTAGCCGATCTCCACCCGGGGCAGCACGCGGTCAATGCCGCAGTAGGTGGTCATCCCGATGATCCGGCCAGGCAGTCCGCTGACGGGATCATTGAGCCGGGTGGTGAAGGCCAGCATCGACCCTTCCGCCTGCAACGCAAGGCGCCTGCGGATTTCTTCGCGCATGTTCTCAGTACGTGGCACCGAGGTGTACCAGAGGTTCCACAACTCGCCGTCGCTGGCAGCCTGCACCAGACCGTCGTGGTGTTCCATGGACAACGGTTCAAGGGTGACATGGGCACCACGCAGGGTGAGTGGCTCAAGGGCATTCATGCGAATACTGTACGCGCCGAAATACCATCGCGGCACCCCTGCGCTGCTGCCAGTTTCTGCGGTGGGATGGCATTGCAGGATCCGGGAACCGATTAGCCGGCGCTCTGCGGACGTTCCGCGGATGAAGCCGTGGAACGCATCATGCTGGCACCGCCTGCCGCCGCCACAGCGCAGGCAACAGCCAGTGCTCCCAGGCCCAGCGGCAGGGTAGCCGCACCGGCCACCAGACCCACGAGGATCGGTCCGCCGGCATCTCCCACTTCGCGTCCGAGCTCGGCGCTGCCCATGGTGCGGCCCATGCGCTCTGGAGGCGTGGTAGCGGCCAAGCGTGCGAATCCGAGCGGGGTAATCAGGCCGACTCCCACGCCGATTGCCGCCGCGCCCAGCAAGATCACCGGCAGTGACGGAACAGCCGCGAACAGCACCACCGCTGCAATCAGCAGGACCGCACCAGCCAGCATCAGGGTATTGGCCCGTTGCGGGGCGGCATCGTGGATCCGCCCGATCCGCGGCTGCACCACGGCCGAGATGACGGCCAGGATGCTGACGGCTCCCATGCCGAGGATCGGGTCGGCGCCGAGGCGGGCTGCGAGCAGCGGGATGAAGCCCACCGCGGCTCCCAGGATCGCGGTGGCAGCAGCCAACAGGAGCACCGGGCCAAGGAAGGCTGGTGCGGTGGATTGCTTCACCACGTCAGCTAGCGTGGCACGCTGCTTGGGCAGGACCGGTATGGAAGGCATGTGCAGGGCGGTCCACAGCGCTGCGCCCAGCGAGAGCACTGCCAGAACCAGGAAGAGCGCTGGCAGGCCAGCCCAGGTGATGAGGGCCGCTCCCAGCAGCGGACCGCCGGCATACCCGAGCCCCTTCCAGGAACCATATTTGCCGAAGTAGCGTCCGGCCAAGGACGGCCCGACCATCCGGGCTACGGCCGAAGAGGAAGCGGGGGAGAAGCCTGCCGCTGCGGCTCCCTGAGCCAAACGCGCCATGGCGAGCAGCAGCGGGGAAGCAGCGAAGGCGCCGAGCAGCGAGGCCGCCGCAAATACCAGCAGCCCGCCCACGATTACCGGCTTCACCCCGATCCGGTCGCTCAGTGCGCCGAAGACCGGTTTCAAGATGACCTCGGCGATGTCGTAGGTCGCCAGGATGAGGCCAAGGGCGGCAAAAGTCAGGCCGAGATTATCGGTTTCGGTGCCCAATGCCGCCGCGATGCCATGGGCGCCGAAAGCCGTCGTGAATCCTGCCAAGTACAGCGGACCCATGCCGCGTTTCTGATCAACCACGCCCCCAGTTTAACTGCGAGACTCGTGGAGATGGCCATTCGGCGTGCATATTTCGGAGGTTGGCTCCGGTACGCGTTCCTTGCAGATTCTCAGGCAGCCAGGATTGATTCAGTGGCGGCTTCGGTGCGTAGGCAGGAAGTTAACGGCTAGGCGCCGACAAGCCCCCGGATGGTCTGCCGTATCGCCTCGATGACGTCCATGACTGGTTCTCGGTGGAGGTGCTCCGCACGAACCAGAACGTCGATTTGTCGACCGGCTGAGAGGCCTTTGATTGGTCGTAAAGTCACCGTGTTGTCCAGTGACTTCCGTGCTGTATAGCGAGGCAGGATCCCGAGGCAGCCGCTGGCTTCAACCAGGGCTCCGGCGGTGGCGTAGTCATTGACCCGGTGCTCGATTCGCGGAGCTTGGCCGGCCAGTGCAGCGATGGTTTCAAGGACGTCGGCCGGGGAGTAGCCGGAGCGCGAAACGACCCAGGGCTCGTCGATGACCTGCTCGGGGGAGAGCTGCTCGAATTCGGCCAGCGGATGGTCCCGGTGGATTGCGACGTCCAGCGGTTCGAAAGCCAGTGGTATGACGCTGATCCGGTCTTCTGGCCACGGGGCCGTGTGCGGCATCCGGTGTGCCAATACCAAGTCGTATGTCGAGGTCAGGGCAGGGAAATCCTGCTGCGAGACGTCCTCGTCGGAAAAGCGCAACGGGGGCAACTGGCCTTCCGGGTAGGTCAGCAGCGGGGCGAAGATGGTCTGCCCGATGGAGTGGAATCCGGCGATCCGGATGGGGGTGTCCCGTTCCTGTTCCTGGGTGCGGATTCTCGCTGAGACCTCTGCCAGGGTCGAAGCGACCGAGGCCGCTGCGGAGGCCAGCAGTTTTCCCTCTGCAGTCAGCACCAGCCTGCGTCCGTCCTTCTGGGTCAGGGGCGCAGGGAAGTTGCGTTGCAATTGCGCCAAATGCTGCGAGACCGCCGAAGGCGAGACGAAAAGGGCCTTGGCTACAGCATTAACGCTGCCCAGATCCGCGAGTTCACGCAGAATCCTCAACTGATGCAATTCCATGAAGTAAATACTAAATCGTTGGATCAGTAAATCAGTGATCTTCTAAGGTGTTACCTCGAGCTGTTGGGTGCGACACTTGAAGCGACCCCATGTCTGTCTTGCGCACAGCAGGTGCCCAATCCTAAGGAACCAGCATGAAAGCACTGTACAAGTCCGGCCCGCACGCGGGACTGGAACTCGTTGATCGCCCAGAACCGGAAACCGGCGCGCACGACGTGAAGATCCGCGTCATGACCGCTGGCATCTGCGGCACCGACCTGCACATCGAAGCCTACGACGATGCCGCCAAGGCCATGATCAACACCCCGCTGGTTCCCGGACACGAATTCTATGGCGAGGTCGTGGAGGTCGGCAGCTTCGTCCACGGTGTCAAGGTCGGCGACCGCGTCTCCGGCGAAGGGCATGTCGTGTGCGGGCTGTGCCGCAACTGCCGCGCCGGCCGCAAGCAGATGTGCATCAACGTCGACTCGGTCGGTGTCCAGCGCGATGGCGCCTTCGCCGAATACGTGGTCATCCCCGAAAGCAACGTCTACATCCACCGCGACGAGCGCATCACCCCGCTGCTCGGCGCCATCTTCGACCCTTTCGGCAATGCCGTGCACACCGCGCTGCAATTCCCGATGGTCGGCGAGGATGTGCTGATCACCGGTGCAGGCCCCATCGGCCTGATGGCCGCGGCAGTGGCCCGCCACGTCGGCGCCCGCAACATCGCCATCACCGATGTCTCCGAGCAGCGCCTGGAACTGGCCCAGAGCATGGGCATCGACCTGGCCGTGAACGTCGCGAACACCCGCATCAGGGAAGCGCAGCAGCAGCTGGGCATGGTCGAAGGCTTCGACTACGGCATGGAAATGTCCGGGCATAAGACCGCCTTGCCGGAAATGATCGAGAACATGAACCACGGCGGCAAGATCTGCATGCTCGGGCTGCCCAGCACCTCCATCGATATCAACTGGGGCAAGGTGGTCACCCACATGCTGACCCTGCGCGGCATCTACGGCCGCGAGATGTTCGAGACCTGGTACGCCATGAGCGCCATGCTCACCTCCTCGGAAGTGATGCGCGAGCGCATTGCCTCGGTGGTGACCGACTTCCTGCCGGCCACCGAATGGCAGCAGGGCTTCGAAGCTGCCCGCAGCGGCCACGGCGGCAAGGTCGTGCTCGACTGGACCGTTTTCCCAGGCTAAGAATTTCCCGGATCAACAAGGAGTATTTGCAATGTACACGGATCTCAAAGACCAGCTTGCCGCCGAACTGGACGAGCTGAAGTCCTCCGGCCTGTTCAAGGCAGAACGCCACATCGACTCGGCCCAGTCCGCGTCCATCCTGGCAGGCTCGCTGGGTGACGATGCACGGAAGGTGCTGAATTTCTGCGCCAACAACTACCTGGGGCTGGCCGATAACCAGCAGATCATCGACGCCGCCAAGTCCGCCATGGACGAGCGCGGCTTCGGCATGGCCTCGGTCCGCTTCATCTGCGGCACCCAGGACCTGCACCTGGAATTGGAATCCCGGCTCTCGAAGTTCCTGGGCACCGACGACACCATCCTGTTCTCCAGCTGCTTCGATGCCAACGGCGGCGTTTTCGAGTCGCTGTTCGGCAAGGAAGACGCCATCATCTCCGATGCGCTGAACCACGCATCGATCATCGACGGCATCCGCCTGTCCAAGGCCGCGCGCTTCCGCTATGCCAACCAGGACATGGCCGATTTGGAAACCCAACTGCAGGCCGCCGCGCAGCTCAACGACGGGGCGGGTGCACGCCGCACCATCATCGTCACCGACGGCGTCTTCTCCATGGACGGCTACCTGGCACCGCTCGAAGCCATCTGCGATTTGGCCGACAAGTACAACGCGCTGGTCATGGTCGATGATTCCCATGCGGTAGGCTTCATGGGCGCCACCGGCGCCGGCACCCCCGAGCATGCAGGGGTCTCGGACCGCGTGGACATCTACACCGGCACCTTCGGCAAGGCCCTGGGTGGCGCCTCGGGCGGCTATGTTTCCGGCCGCGGCGATATCGTCGCGATGCTGCGCCAGAAGGCCCGCCCGTACCTGTTCTCCAACTCGCTGGCCCCGTCGATTGTCGCCGCAACCCTCAAGGCGCTGGACCTCGTGGTGGATTCCGGGGACTTGCGCGAGAAGCTCTTCGAGAACGCCGCGCATTTCCGCCGCCGCATGACCGAAGAGGGCTTCGAGCTGCTCGACGGCGAGCACGCCATCATCCCTGTGATGTTCGGCGACGCGGTCAAGGCCGCAGAGGTGGCAGGCAAGATGCTGGAACAGGGCGTCTTCGTGACCGCCTTCAGCTTCCCGGTGGTGCCCAAGGGCGCCGCGCGCATCCGCGTGCAGCTCTCCGCCGCGCATTCGGCCGAGGACATCGAGGCTTGCGTGCAGGCCTTCGTTGCCAGCCGCTGACCAGCTCGGTTGGCCCGGCGCCGTGTTTCAATAGGGATGACGAATTGGCATAACCAAAGGCGGAGGACTCATGGCTACCAGGGATGATGTGGCGCGCTTGGCCGGTGTATCTCCCAGTACCGTGTCCTACGTGATCAGCGGCCGGCGCAGCATTTCCGAGGCGACCAAGGCCAGGGTCCTGGCGGCCATGCGGGAGCTGAACTACACCCCGGATGCCTTTGCCCAGGGCCTGGCCGGATCCCGCCGGGGGATCCTTGCCCTGCACTTTCCCACCAGCGTGGACGGCTATTCCTCCACCGAGTTCGAATACGTCACCGCCGCAATGGAGCGTGCCCGCGCGCTGGGCTACCACATGCTCTTATGGTCCAATCCGATGACCGATGTCATGGGATTGGAAAGCCTGGTCGGGCAGAAGTTGGTGGCCGGGGTGCTGCTGATGGAAGTATCGATCAATGACCCGCGCTTCGATGTCCTGCGGCGCGCGGGCATACCTTTCGCTTCCATTGGCCGTCCCGATGACAATGCCGACCTGTCCTATGTCGATAATGATTTCGCCCAGGCCGGGCGCATCGCGGTGGACTACCTGGCGGACCTCGGCCACCAATCCATCATGTACATCAACGTCTCCGTGGAAGACCAGGAGGCCGGTAACGGTCCGGCTATCCGCACGACCCGCGCCATCTCTGAAGCCGTGCGCCTCCGCGGCATGTCGATGCAGGAAGTCCCGGTGGAAAACAACGCGCGCGGCGGACGGACGGCGTTGGATGCCTACCGGGACCTGCACCCCCGCCCCACGGCGGTGCTGGCGCTCAAGGAATTCGCCACTGCCGGTTTCGTCAACGCCGCTGGCATGGCGTCGTTGCGCATCCCAGAAGACCTCTCGGTAATTGCATTGGGTGTCGGCGATCGCTCGGCCGAAATGGTAGCCCCGGCACTGACCACGGTCGCCCCACCGGGCGAGGCGGTCTCCCATGCGGCGGTGGACGCACTGGTGCAGAAAATCGAAGGCCGTTCCCAGGGTGCCATGCAGCAGCTTATCGCGCCGCTGATGACGGTTCGCGACAGCACCGGCCCGGCTCCGCGCTGAGCATCCCACGACAATCTCTGGACGATCGTCTTCCATAGGTGTTGACGCGCGTCGATGATCTACGTCACTATAGAGGGGATCATTCGTGCCAGGCCGCTTCACTCGGCAAGGTACTAGTCAACGTGGAGGGCATCATGAAGAAAGCACAACGCAGGCTGAAGCTCGCGCCGGTTATCTCGATGGCAGCTATCGGCATGCTCCTGGCCGGCTGCTCGGGCGGGGCAGACCCCAATGACCCCAACGCCTCCGGAGGCGGCACAGCCCAGGTGGGCGAAGCCGACGGTGTCGTGGACATCTATGGCCCGGTCACCGGCATCGAGGCGGAACTGCTGGAAAAGTCGTGGGCCAAGTGGTCCGAGGAGAACGGCATCAAGATCCGCTACACCGGAGACAAGAACTTCGAATCCCAGATCGGGATCAAGGTCCAGGGCGGCGACACCCCGGATTTGGCAGTCTTCCCGCAGCCCGGCCTGCTGCACGCCACCGTGGCCCAGGGCAAGGTGCAGCAGCTGCCCGAAGCAGTGCAGGCCCAGCTGCAGAGCAACTGGTCCGAGGACTGGCAGAACTACGGCAAGGTCGATGGCGTGCAGTACGGGGTGCCGCTGATGGCCAGCGTCAAGGGCTACATCTGGTATTCGCCCAAGCAGTTCGAGCAGTGGGGCGTGAGCGTGCCTGAAACCTGGGATGAGATGATCGCCCTGGGCACCGAAATCTCGAAGAAGACCGATGAACCGGCCTGGTGTGCCGGATTCGCATCAGGCGAGGCATCGGGGTGGCCGGGCACCGACTGGATCGAGGACGCGGTGCTGCGCCAGTCCGGGCCCGAGGCCTACGACAAGTGGGTTTCCGGCGACCTGGAATTCACCTCGCCGGAAATCACCAGCGCCTTCGAGTCCGTCGGGAAGATCCTGCTCGACCCCGAACAAGTCAACGCCGGATATGGCGATGTGAAGTCGATCAACGCCACCGCCTTCGGCGATGTCGGTACGGCAGTGGCCAAGGGAACCTGCCCGCTGACCCACCAGGCCTCCTTCCTGGAAGGCTATGTCCTCGATTCCAAGAATGCCGATGGCGAGAAGGCCACCGTGGCACCTGACGGAGATGTCTGGGCCTTCGTCGCACCTCCAGCCAAGGCCGATGACCCGGTATCCATCGTCGGCGGCGGCGAATTCGTCGCAGCTTTCTCCAACGATGAAGAGACCGCCAAGGTCCAGGAATACCTGGCCAGCGCGGATTGGGCCAATAGCCGGGTCTCGCTCGGCGGCGTGATCTCGGCCAACTCCGGGCTCGATCCAGCGAACGCCAGCAGCGACCTGCTGCGCTCCGCCGTTGAACTGCTGCAGGATCCGAACACCACCTTCCGCTTCGACGGGTCTGATCTGATGCCCAAGAGCGTGGGTTCCGACTCCTTCTGGAAGGGACTGGTGGACTGGATCGACGGCAAGCCGACCGAGGAAGTGCTGGAGAACATCCAGTCCGGTTATGACTCCTAGCCACCAACTTGCAAGCCGCCAACGGCCGGGAATCCCGGCCGTTGGCGAGATGACAGGAGCCTGAGACCATGACCGAATTCTTCCAATGGCTTGCCGGCGTCCCGCCGCTGATCCAGGTGCCGGTGGTGCTGCTTGCCTTCGCGATCCTGATCGCGGCGATCCTCGGCTTTGTCGAGATAGCAACCAATGGCGGACGCGCATTCGCCGTGGTGCGCTTCCTCGCCGCGGTCGTGGTTCCGGCAGCGATCCTGCTGGTCCTGGGGCTGTACAACTCGGTGATGTGGGTGGCCGCGCTGGCCGCCGTGCTCGGCGCGGTGCTGTTCTTCGCGGACCGGCGCTCGCGGCACGGTGCCGGCTCGCTGCTGCAGCTGACAGGGTTCCTGGCTCCGGCCATGCTGCTGCTCGCCATCGGGTTGATCTACCCGACGATCCGCACCGCCATCAGCGCCTTCATGGCCAATGACGGGTCGGGCTTCGTGGGCCTAGGGAACTTCCGCTGGGTATTCACCAGCCCCGATGGCCTGACAGCCCTGCTCAACACCCTGGTCTGGGTTCTGGTGGCGCCGGTGGTTTCCACCATCATCGGCTTGGCCTATGCGGTGTTCATCGACAAGAGCCGCGGCGAGAAGTTCTTCAAGCTGCTCGTGTTCATGCCCATGGCGATTTCCTTCGTGGGCGCATCGATCATCTTCAAATTCTTCTACGACATTCGCCAAGGCGACCAGATCGGCGTGCTCAATGCGATCATCACGGCATTCGGCGCCAAGCCGGTCGACTGGCTCGGGCTCGAACCGTGGAACACGTTATTCCTGGTGGTCATCCTGATCTGGACACAGGCAGGATTCGCCATGGTGATCCTGTCCGCGGCCATCAAGGGCGTGCCGGCAGAGCAGCTGGAGGCGGCGGCCCTGGACGGAGCCAGCCCATGGCAGCGCTTCGCCAATGTCACCCTGCCGGGGATCCGCTCCACGGTCATCGTTGTCTTGACCACGATTTCCATTGCCTCGCTCAAGGTCTTCGACATCGTCTCATCGATGACCGGCGGACGCTCGGATACGACGGTCCTGGCCTACGAAATGGTGCGCCAGTTCCAGCTTGGGGCCCGCACCGGCTACAGCTCGGCCCTGGCCGTCATCCTGTTCATCCTGGTGCTGCCGATCATCATCTACAACGTCAGGCAGCATAAGAAGCAGGGGGTCATGCGATGAGCACCGTCGGCGAATCCACTCGGCGCCTGATGGCGGCCACCGAGAAATCCAGCGGGAAACTGCGCAAGGCCACGACCTCCCGCGGCGCAACCATTGCGGCGTTCATCATTGCCGCAGTGTGGACCATCCCCACCTTCGGGTTGTTCGTCTCCTCCTTCAGGCAGGCTGATGACATCAAGACCACGGGCTGGTGGACGGCCCTGTCCAACCCGTCGTTCACGCTGGACAACTATGTGCAGGCCTTCGCCTCCGGCGACAGCCTTCCGCTGTCCAAGGCCTTCCTGAATTCGCTGGTCATCACCATTCCGGCGGCGATTGTGCCGATCCTGATTGCCAGCTTGGCTGCCTACGCGTTCGCCTGGATCAACTTCAAGGGACGCAATACGCTCTTCGTGCTCATTTTCGCCCTGCAGATCGTTCCGATCCAGATGGCGCTGGTGCCGCTGCTCCAGCTCTTCTCGGACGGGGTGAAAATTGGCGGGCTGTATATCCTGCCAGGCTTGGGCGTCAACGGATTGGATGGCGCCTACGCCAAGGTCTGGATTGCGCACACGATCTTCGCCTTGCCCTTGGCGATCTTCATGCTGCACAACTTCATTTCGGAGATCCCGGATGAGGTCATCTGAGGCCGCGCGCGTTGACGGAGCCGGGCACGGGAAGATCTTCTCGAAAATCGTCCTGCCCTTGTCGATGCCGGCCATTGCTTCCTTCGGAATCTTCCAGTTCCTCTGGGTGTGGAATGACCTGCTGGTGGCAACCGTCTTCACCTCGGGTGGGGAATTGCCGATTACCAAGGCGCTCCAGGACCTCTCAGGTACCTATGGGCAATCTTGGGAGCTGCTTACCGCAGGGGCGTTCATCTCGATGATCATTCCGCTGGCGGTGTTCTTCGCGCTGCAGCGGTTCTTCGTGCGCGGCTTGCTGGCAGGCGCCACCAAGGGATAAACCTGCCCTGAAACAAGGCACAAGGGTGCCCGTCTGAAATTTCAGACGGGCACCCTCTTGTTTTGCCCCGCAGGCGGCAAGCCATAGGTAGGCTCGTGCCTGAAGGATTGGAATTACCACGAAGGCGGAGCGCTCATGGCAACCTTGTTGCTTACCAACATCGGACAGCTGACGACGGTTGACGCGAAAGGCAGCGTGCTGGAAGACGCCGCGGTGCTAATCGAAGATGGCCTGGTTGCATGGGTCGGCCACATGGCGCAGGCACCAGCAACGGCGCACGAGATCGATTTGGGCGGCCGTGCGGTGCTGCCCGGCTGGGTTGATTCCCACAGCCATCTGATTTTCGGCGGCGACCGCGCCGAAGAATTCGTGGCCCGCATGGCAGGCCAGACCTACGCCGCCGGAGGCATCGCGGTCACCACGTCGGCCACCGGGCAGCTCTCCGACACGGAGCTCGCAGGAATTGTGGCTGAACGCCGCCGTGAAGCCCTGGCCATGGGCACCACCTGGATGGAAACCAAGACCGGCTACGGGTTGACACTGGAAGAAGAGACCCGGCATTCCGTGCTCGGCAAGCCGCTGGTGGATTCACTGACCTTCCTTGGCGCCCACCTGGTTCCGGCAGGTTGGGATGCCGAGGCCTATACGGATTTGGTCACCGGACCGATGCTTGATGCGGTGGCAGGCAACGTCGACTTCGTCGACGTCTTCTGCGAACGCGGTGCATTCACCGAGGATCAATCGCGCCGGGTTCTGGAAGCCGCGCAGCGCAAAGGGCTGGCGACCAAGGTCCATGGAAACCAGTTGGGCCCCGGCCCGGGAGTGAAGCTGGCCGTAGAATTCGGCAGCCATTCGGTAGATCACGTGAATTACCTGGATGAAGAGGACTTCAAGGCGCTCGCCGACAGCTGGGCCGGTTGGGATGCCTCGGCGCGTTCGGGCAAGCCGGGCACGGTAGCTACCTGCTTGCCCGCCTGCGACCTGTCCACCCGGCAGCCGCTTGCGCCGGGTCGCGAACTGCTTGATGCAGGGGTGCGAATCGCGCTGGCGAGCAACTGCAATCCGGGGACCAGCTATACGAGCAACATGAACTTCTGCGTTGCTACGGCGGTGCTCCAGATGAACCTGTCCCTGGCTGAAGCCATCGAGGCGGCAACCTACGGAGGGGCGCTTGCACTCGGGGTTGCCGACCAGGTGGGATCCATCGAGGTCGGCAAGCGCGCAGATCTGCATGTGCTTGACGCTCCGGTTGCGGCGCATCTGGCGTACCGCCCCGGAATGAACCTGACGCATAGCGTGTATCGGGCGGGCGAACTAGTTGATCGACTTACGTGATTCCTCGGAAGCTGTTCTTCCAAAGGAGACATGATCCAGCCACCGGTGGGATAGAGCGATCATCTCGATTTTTAATGTAGTTGGCTACGAAGTACCGTTCGATTCCAGGAAACGATTTCCGGAGTTGCAGAGCTTGTGCCCAATCCGGTAGCGGCTAGAGTTTCGAAGGGAATTACGACATTAGGAAGGCAAGACGAATATTCCGTCAGGCATCCCGAACCCGGACCGTTGCGCAGTCCGCGCATACACACTCACGGACCACAGAGAGTCTGAACCGTAGGGGCCTAAATGCCAGTCCGCAAATCGGTGTACGAGCTGCAGCGAGGTTCCTTTGAGAATATCGGTCTGGTCCGTGGGGCCGCCATGGGCGTTGCTGGTGGTCCCAACGATGAGTACTCCATTTGAACGGATCACCCGATCGGCAAAATCGAATACGCTTCGCAGTTCGCCACGTGAAATGAAGGCAGGCACATTTCCGGTCATCAATATGGCGTCGTACTGTTCCGGCAGCGAATGCTCGTTGAGTGTACCCAAGCTCAGCTGGTCGGCTGATAACTGTCTGAACCAGCTTCCATCGAATAGGTCTTTTGCTACATCCAGAACTTGGGGCGTTGGATCTACGCCATAGGCATCATGTCCGCAGCGACGCAACGCATTGACGGTATTGCCAATTCCGCAACCGATATCGAGAATTCGTGAATTACGAGGACAGAGCATGTCCGCGAAACGGGCAACTACGTCCAGATCAATCCCGTCCATTGTTTGAGCACGCATTTTCGCCGCGTATGAATCGTAGTTGGGGCCCATGTCCACAGTTTTGCATGGATGCAGTGTCTGAACGACTTGTTTGCGCTAGTAGGCTGAAAATATAGCTCCGAATTAGGCATTCATGATAGACAAGACCTATGGCTAATACTGCTTTCAAGGGAACCCCTGTACAGACTATTGGTGATCTGCCGGCCGTTGGCTCGCAGGCTCCAGCTTTCACTCTCACCGACACCGGCCTTGCAGATGTCACCAGCGAATCGCTGGCTGGCCGTCGCGTTGTCCTGAACATTTTCCCGTCGGTTGATACCGGCGTTTGCGCTGCCAGCGTGCGTCGCTTCAACGAACTGGCTGCCGGCCTGGAGAACACCACCGTCGTGTGCGTTTCTGCTGACCTGCCATTCGCACTGGGCCGCTTCTGCGGTGCCGAAGGCATCGAGAATGTTACCGCTGGTTCGGTCTTCCGTTCCGACTTCGGTTCGGACTACGGTGTCACCCAGGTCGACGGACCACTGGCTGGCCTGCTGGCCCGTTCGGTTGTTGTGCTGGATGAGGACGGGAAGGTTGTTTACAACCAGATCGTCCCGGAGATCACCACCGAGCCTGACTACGATGCAGCTATCGCAGCCTTGAGCTAAGCAAGCATTGCACCCGATACGGTGCATGAGAGCCCGCCTGACAACATTCAGGCGGGCTTTCTTTACGCTCCAGATGGCTTGCTCATCGGCGGGTCAGGCCAAATCGCTTCCTACCCATTGATTGATTGCGCTGCAGTGAGGATGCGCGGACCAATCTTGCGCATGAGCTTGCCCATCTTCGGGTTGTCCGAGCGCGAGAGCGTATCCGATAACCGTTCAAGGCTCATGAGACCCAACCAGATTTTGGCCCGGTGCGCTTCCTCAGAGTTGGGAGCAATCAAATCCACCATTTCCAAACCATGCCACAGGCTCAGGTACGCGGTGTTCAAGGCAGGGTCCCACGCTGCTGCGAGGTCCCAATCCAAGATGCCAATCAGCTTCTCGTCAATCCAGTGCATGTTGTGGCCAGCCAAATCACCATGCACCAGTCCCGCTGGAACCTGCGCCAGAATATCGAGCTGATCCCAAAGTGCGGTTGCAGGAGCTCGAAGTTCCTCGGGCAGCGCATCGAAGCATTGCTGCTGCCGGGCTTGGGTCCATTCGCCACGGAATGAAAACGGTTTGGCCAGATGAGCGCTGATCTGTTCCAGCGGCACCTCGGCCAATTCCTTCACCAGCTGGCCCAGCACCTTTGGATCCCCGTAATGAGGCTCATGCGCGCTTCCGGGGATGAAGGACATGGCAACTGAGCTGAGCCCGTCGACATGCAGGATCTCGGAGACCGCCACCGGGATCTGATAGTTGAGCTGGCTTTCCAGCAAAGACAGCAGCTCGACGGTTCGCGGCATCTGTTCGGTCGCCGCTGGCGTGCGCGCCATGCGAATCACCGCCTGCGGATTGCCAATGACCACCTTGTGGAATTGTCCGCCTTCATTCACGGCCGCATCTTCCCACGAAAGATCGGGGCAGAGCTGGCGGGCGATTTGCAGTTCTCCACTGGTGGCAGGACGACTCATCCGTACCCTTCTCTTTCAGCTCGCTGGTGGTCTCACCTTCAGGCTATCGCAGGTTTGCCACGTGGCTACTCAGTACGCGCACAGCCAGATCGGCCTATGATCGAGAACGTGAACGCTGAACAAATTGAGCCGACGGCAACCCGCAGAACCCTCAGGTTCGAGATCATTTTGGTTCTCGCCCTGTCCTTGGGGCAGAGCGCGGTCTACTCGCTGCTGAGCTTTGCGGATAAAGTCACCAGGGCACCGTTGCGTGATCAGACGACATCGCTGAACAACCCGCTGAGCACACGCGAGTTCTTTGATTTCACCTACCAGCTTCTGGACATTGTCTTCGCGCTGGTGCCCGTGGTGCTGGCACTCTACCTGATGAAGCGCACGACCGGCCGAACCATCCGTGACATCGGCTTCGACATGCGACGTCCGGGCAAGGACACGATGCTCGGGGCGGGGCTGTTCCTGGCCATGGGCGTGGGGACGCTGGGCGTCTATGCTGCCGGACGGGCACTGGGCGTCACCACAGCACTGTCAGCAGCCAATCTCGGTGATTATTGGTGGAGCGTCCCCGTGCTGCTGCTGTCGGCTGTACGCCATGCAGTGCTCGAAGAAGTGCTGATGCTCGGCTTCCTGTTCACCTATGCCAAGAAGCTGAAGCTGGGACTGTGGAGCACCATTATCGGTTCTGCAGTGCTCCGCGGCAGCTACCACCTCTACCAGGGCGTGGGGCCGATGATCGGCAATATGCTCATGGGCATCGTCTTCGGCTGGGTGTACCAGAAGTACGGCCGGGTGATGCCGCTGGTCATCGCCCACTTCCTGCTCGATGCTATCGGCTTCGTCGGCTACGCGCTGATTGGGCCTGCCATCGGAATCGGCCAGTAGTGCCCGAAGGCCTGCGCCAGCGACTGAAACGCCATTAACGAAAAAGGTAGGTGGGGACGCCATTGTCCCCGCCTACCTGCGTTCGTTTCCGAGTTTCCTACAGCACCACGGTGCCGGACTCGGTTTCAAAGGTTACCGACATGATGCCCGGAGTGCCATTCGGCGCTTCATATTGCATGGTGACGGCGCCCAAATTGACGTTCTGCGGCTGGCCCAGCCAATCCAGCACCCGATCGCGTGAGCCGGCGATGGAGATCTGGCTGATCTCGCCGACAGGCTCCAGCGCCTTGGACGGATGCAACGGCTCGGAGCCTTCATCCCAGGAAATCAGGTACGGGACCTGCGGATCAGCGATCAGGCCCTTGATGCCGATTTGCTGCCAGGTAAGTTCGCGGCCATCCGGGAACTTGCGGTTCCCCGGCACGGACTTGCGGCCCAAGCGGTCTTCGGCACTGGATAGATCCTCCACCGAGACGCACCATCCCATCCATCCGCCGCCGAGCTCCGAGCGGGCGCGCACGGCCTGGCCGAAGGGAGCCTTGTCGCTGGCCGGGTGGTTCAGGACTTCAACCACTTCCAGGTACTGGCCATGCTTGAGCGGGAAGATGACATTGCGTGTTCCGAATCGTGGATGCACGCCGCCCTTGACGAATTCCAGTCCCAGGGACTCGGAGATTCTTTCAGCGGTTGGCAGCAGCCCGTCCGGGCCGCATGCATAACTTACGTGATCTAGCCTCATCATGTGCCCATCATGGCAACATGTGATGCGAGTCTCTACTTAGGCTCCCCTAAGTGCGATGATGTTATCGAATACCCTGCGGAAAATCTGCGGAATTCGCGAAATATGACCGATTGAGTCCAATCCTGGTCCACTGCGTTGCAAAGATCTTCGGTTTTCGGGCAAACTGATAGCAGGTCATGAGTTCCAGTAACAAGCCCCGGCTTACTGGGCGGCAACCCTCCAACCGCGGTGGGGTGCCCCGGGTGAAGACCTGGCCCTTGAATGCACAAGGCATCAAGGACAAGCGCGGGTTACCCCCTGGAAGTCGTTTCGATACGGTGCTTCCTGTCGGTGTCTTTTCAGCGGCGTACCCCCATAGTCATGAAACGCTATTTGGAGGAAACCATGAGCAACAACTGGTCATTTGAAACCCGTCAGATCCATTCCGGCCAGACCCCGGATCCGACGACCGGAGCGCGAGCTCTCCCGATTTTCCAAACCACTTCCTTTGTCTTCCCGAGCGCCGAGAGTGCCGCTGCCCGTTTCGCGTTGCAGGAACTGGAACCGATCTACACCCGTATCGGCAACCCGACCACCGACGCCGTGGAAACCCGCATCGCTGATCTGGAAGGCGGCGTTGGCGCGCTGCTGCTGTCCTCGGGACAGGCCGCCACCACCTTCGCCATCCTGAACCTGGCCGAAGCCGGCGACCATCTGGTAGCCAGCCCGAGCCTGTACGGCGGAACCCAGAACCTGCTCAAGCACACGCTCAAGCGCTTGGGCATCGAAGTCAGCTTCGTCTCCGACCCGGACAACCTGGACGAATGGCGTGCCGCGGTGCGCCCGAACACCAAGGCCTTCTTCGGCGAAAGCATCTCCAATCCTCGGCAGGACGTGCTGGATATCGAGGGCATCTCGGAGATCGCCCACGAAGCCGGCGTGCCGCTGCTGGTGGACAACACCCTGGCCACGCCATACCTGATCCGCCCCATCGAGTGGGGCGCCGATATCGTGATCCATTCGGCCACCAAGTTCCTTGGCGGCCACGGCAATGCCATCGCCGGGGTCATCGTGGACTCGGGCAACTTCGACTTCGCCAAGGACGCCGAACGCTTCCCGGGATTCAACACCCCGGACGAGTCCTACAACGGCCTGGTCTTCGCCCGCGACCTGGGCATCAACGGCATCCTCGGCGCGAATCTGGCCTACATCCTCAAGGCACGCGTGCAGCTGCTGCGCGATCTGGGTTCATCAGTGGCGCCGTTCAATGCGTTCTTGATCGCCCAGGGCCTGGAAACCCTGTCGCTGCGCATTGAGCGCCACGGCCAGAACGCAGTGGAAGTTGCCAACTGGCTCGAAGCCCGCGAGGAAGTGCAGAAGGTCGCCTACGCCGGCCTGCAGTCCTCTCCGTGGCATGAGCGCGCGCAGAAGTACAGCGATCACGGCGCTGGCTCGATCATCGCCTTCGAGCTGGAGGGCGGCGCGGAAGCCGGACAGGCTTTCGTGGACGCACTGGTCTTGCACTCCAACGTCGCGAACATCGGCGACGTGCGCTCGCTGGTCATCCATCCGGCCTCCACCACCCACGCCCAGCTCTCCGAAGCGGAGCAGATTGCCGCCGGTGTGAGCCCGGGACTGGTGCGGCTGAGCGTCGGGCTGGAAAACATCAAGGACATCCTGGCCGATCTTGAGCTGGGCTTCGAAGCTGTTGCGGACCTTGAAAACAAGGAATTGCAGGAAACCCTCTAGGCATGCCATCCATTGTGACTACTGAAGATACTCTGCGCGCCGAAGAGCTCGCTGGCGGACAAGACGGCATTTTGCGCCGTAGTTCCGTGGGGGAGTACCACTTTGAATTCGGTGGATACCTTCCCGACGTGGTGCTGGCCTACGAGACGTGGGGGAAGCTAGCAGCTGATGGCTCCAACGCGGTGCTGGTGATGCATGCACTCACCGGTGACGCCCACGTCGCGCAAGGCGATTCGCACAGCGCCGGCTGGTGGGAAGGCTTCGTTGGCCCCGGCGCCACGGTTGACACCAATGAGTACTTTGTCGTGTCCATCAACATGGTGGGTGGTTGCAATGGATCCACCGGCCCCTCGTCCTTGGACGAGCAGGACCTGCCTTACGGCTCCAGATTCCCTTTCGTCACCATCAAGGACTCGGTGCGCCTCGAGGCGCGG
Organism: Glutamicibacter nicotianae; assembly: GCF_006539525.1. Taxonomy (GTDB): domain Bacteria; phylum Actinomycetota; class Actinomycetes; order Actinomycetales; family Micrococcaceae; genus Glutamicibacter; species Glutamicibacter nicotianae. The sequence continues at coordinate 49,881 of NZ_BJNE01000015.1, forward strand.
CTGGCCAAGCAGCTGGGAATCGAATCCTGGCATGCGGTCATCGGCGGTTCGATGGGCGGTGCCCGCGCGCTGGAATACGCTGTCGAGTTCCCCGAGCAGGTCAAGAACCTGGTCGTGATGGCCTCTAGCGCCCAGGCGACTGCCGAGCAAATTGCCTTTGCGCAGGTGCAAACCCAATCCATCCGCTTGGATCCGCACTTCTGCAATGGCGATTACTACGGCAACGATGCCCGTCCTGACGCCGGTCTCGGCCTGGCTCGCCGCCTGGCCCACATCACCTACCGTTCCGAGGCCGAGCTGGAAACCCGTTTCTCGCGCAATCCGCAGGATGGCGAGAAGCCGACGGGCCAGCTGGACGGGCCGCGCGGGCGATACCAGGTGGAAAGCTACCTCGACCATCAGGCCAGCAAGCTGGTGAATCGTTTCGACGCGAACAGCTATCTGGTGCTGACCGAGGCGCTGATGAGCCACGATGTTGCTCGTGGCCATGAATCCCTGGAGGCAGCCCTGGCGCGCCTGGAGAAGGTCAACGTGGTGGTTGCCGCGGTTACCACCGACCGCTTGTACTTCCCCGAGCAGTCGGTGAAGCTTGCCTCGTCGCTGGCCAAGCCGAAGCCGGTGCACTACATCGATTCGCCGATTGGCCATGACGGATTCTTGACCGATGCGACGCAGCTGGATGGGGTGCTTCGGACCTTGGTCTTCGGAGACTAGAATCTGGGCGAAGTTTGGCAAGCCTTTAAAGCCTGAAGCGGTTCCGCCAGTAATCGGCGGAACCGCTTCAGGCTTTCTTGCTACTTGGCGCTGTCTCCGGCACCGAGCGAGTCGTTGGGCTTGGCATCGGCGAACGGCGTAGCCGAAGGCCGTTTCGGGGTGATGCCGTCGCCGGAGGACTGGTGGCGCAGGCGGCGCAGCACCCAGGGCGCCAGATGCTCGCGGGCCCACTGCAGATCCTCCTTGCGCGCTTCGCGCCAGCTGCGCTCATCCACGACCGGAACGATGTCGGTATCCAGCTGATGCGGGACGTTCAGCGAGTCGAGTGCCATGGCGGCAATGCGCTGGTGGCCGATGGGGGAGAAGTGCAGGCGGTCAGGCGCCCACATCTGGGACTGGTGCAATTCCTGCAATGCCCACATGTCGGCAACGATGGCGTCATGCCGGGCAGCGACGGTGCGCACGTTCTCGTTGTAGATCGCCACCTTGCCGCGGATGCTTCCAAGGACCGGGGTATCGCGGATATCGGGCCCGGTGAAGAGCAGGAGCGTGGCACCGGTGGCGGTGAGCTTGGCTACCGCGTCGTCGAGGATGTCCGCAATCTTGTCTGGATCGCCGCCCGGGCGCAGCACATCGTTGCCGCCCGCGCACAGCGAGATCAGATCCGGCTTCAGGTCGATGCAGGGATCGAGCTGTTCGGCAACGATCTGGCCGATGAGCCGGCCGCGGATGGCCAGGTTGGCATAGGAGAAGTCCGGGACGGTGCGGCTGAGCTCCTGAGCCAAGCGGTCGGCCCAGCCTAGGTGCCGTCCTGCGCTCGATGGATCGGGGTCGCCGATGCCTTCGGTGAACGAGTCCCCGATGGCTACATAGCGGCGCCATGGGTGGAGCGGGGAGTCGGCGGTGTTTGACGGTTCAGAAGCAATATTGTTGGGCACGAATCCATTGTTACCAAAGGGTAACTTCTAGTCAATCATTCCAGAGGATGATTCGGTGGGCGGCACTCTACCCGCCCAGGGCATCCCTGCGTGCTTGCAGGTACTCGTCGCGGGTAATGACTCCACGCGAGTGCAGTGAGTCGAGTTCGGACAGCTTGTCTTCAATCGATTTCTTCGGCGCCAGCAAAGCTGAATTCGCCGCTCTGGCCATCAGGTCGGTTTCCATGGTCAACGGATCGAAGCCGGCGCTCTTGGCTTTGCGGAAGTTGCGCACAATGACGAAGATGATGAGTCCGGCAAAGGCGATGAAAAGCACGGAGAACAGGGGAAGGCTGAATGAAAACATCGTGTCGACGGTATCGAAGAACGACGACGAGGTGCCGGGATCCAAATCGACGTAGTCGAGTTCAGCAAGATCCTCGGGTGCCAGTCCTGAAATTTCCTCGCTGTATTCGATTTCGCCCATGGTGCCATTGTCCTTTGCCGGTTGGAGCTTCTACCGGTGGGATCCCCAAGTCAGGTGGCCGTGAAGCAGTGAATCCAGTTGAACACGAAAAGCGCTTGAATGCCTAAGATAATTTTGGAGTTTTATTATCTTGTTACATGCCATGCGGATTTATGGAAGTGGAGAAACTGGTTTTCCATGCCGTTGGCACCGCTCCATCGGCCCGCCCGTCGGCCAAACACCGGACTTTCACCTGCATCCTGGCGCTGCGGATCGCGATACCCGGGGAAACGATGGCAGGGCTTTGCGGAACCGCCGAATCGGCGCGGCGCTGTTCGATAGTCTTGGGGAACTATGACATACCAAGACCAGGCTCCGGTAGCCATCATCTCCCGCAACGACGAATCCCGCCTAGGAACTCCGCTGCTGGTGTTCCTGCACGGCTACGGCTCCAACGAGCAAGACCTCATGGGGCTCTCGCAGCACCTGCCCGAAGAATTCACCTACCTCTCCGTGCGCGCACCGCTGCCGGCAGGCCCGGGATACAGCTGGTTCCCGCTGACCCAGGAAATCGACTACTCCATCGAGTCGGTGGCACACAGCGTCGAAGCGCTGTGGGCACTGCTGGAACCGCTGTCCCAGCAGCACTCGTCGATCACCCTGCTCGGTTTCTCCCAGGGCATGGCCATGGCCACCTCGCTGGCCCGCTACCAGCGCGATGCCATTGAAGCAGTCGTGGGTCTCTCCGGGTTTGCCGTGGATCCCAAGACCTTGGACATCTTCGATGATGCGAAGCTGGCGGACAAGCCGCTGCCGATGTTCTGGGGCCGCGACCTGGCTGACCCGGTGATCACCCGGGACAAGATCGAATACACCTTGGGCTGGGTCCCGGGGCATACCGTGTTGACCAGCGAAACCTACCCGCAGATCGGCCACTCGGTGTGCATGGAAGAAATCCAGGACGTTGCCGGCTTCCTCACCAAGGTCGTCCTGAAGAAGGGCTAGCTACGGCTGGGCGGTGACGCGCACGCATTCGCCGTTCACGCACACCACGTCGCCGGGGCGGATCTGCGCCCCGCGGCGGGTGTCCACCTCGCCGTTGACGGTGACAATTCCCTCGGAAATCATTTCCTTGGCGTGGATGCCGTCCTCTGCCAGCGAGGCGAGCTTGAGCAGCTGGCCCAAGCGGATGGATTCGTCACGGATTTCTAGGTCAAAAGCTTCATTGGCACTCATGGCTTCCATTCTTCCCTATATAACCGGCCTGCACCGTGGATATGGCCCAAAGGCGTGGAAGTTCACGCCAGCGTTACCTGATTCGGCTTCGTGCGCAGGGCGTTGAAACGATACCCTTGAAATGTATGTATTTTTCTACGGACCGCAACCAGCGGCCTCGTAAGTCCCATTGGAGTTGATATGGCGCCACAGTCCAAGCTAGACCAGGTTATTTCCCTCGCAAAGCGTCGAGGATTCGTTTTCCAGGCCGGTGAGATCTACGGTGGTTCCCGTTCCGCGTGGGATTACGGACCCCTGGGCACCGAACTGAAGGAAAACATCAAGCGCGAGTGGTGGCAGAACTTCGTTCGCGGCCGCGAGGACATGGTGGGCCTGGACTCCTCGATCATCCTGCCCAAGGCCGTCTGGGAAGCATCGGGCCACGTAGCCACCTTCACCGACCCGCTGGTCGAATGCATCCAGTGCCACAAGCGCCACCGCCAGGACCACCTGATCGAGGCCTTCGAAGCCAAGAAGGGCCGTGCGCCCAAGGACGGCATGAGCGAGATCGCCTGCCCCGACTGCGGCACCAAGGGCCAGTTCACCGAGCCGCAGATGTTCTCCGGGTTGATGAAGACCTTCCTGGGCCCAGTTGATTCCGAAGCCGGCCTGGCCTACATGCGTCCGGAAACCGCGCAGGGCATCTTCGTGAACTTCGCCAACGTGCTCACCGCCAGCCGCAAGAAGCCGCCATTCGGCATCGGCCAGATCGGCAAGGCCTTCCGCAACGAAATCACCCCGGGCAACTTCATCTTCCGCACTCGCGAGTTCGAGCAGATGGAAATCGAGTTCTTCACTGCACCGGAAGACGCACCGAAGTTCTTCGACCAGTGGGTCAAGGATTGCTGGGCATGGTTCATCGACCTGGGCATCAAGGAAGAGAACCTGCGCCAGTTCGACGTGCCCGAAGACGAACGCGCCCACTACTCGGCAGGCACCATCGACTTCGAATACCGCTTCGGTTTCGCCGGCTCGGAGTGGGGCGAGCTGATGGGCGTCGCCAACCGCACCGACTACGACCTGTCCAGCCACGCCAAGGCTTCGGGCTCCGAGCTGTCCTACTTCAACCAGGCCACCGGGGAACGCTACACCCCGTACGTGATCGAGCCGTCCTTCGGCCTGACTCGTTCGATGATGGCGTTCCTGGTCGATGCCTACACCGAGGACGAGGCACCGAACACCAAGGGCGGGGTGGACAAGCGCACCGTGCTCAAGCTCGATCCGCGCCTGGCCCCGGTCAAGGCCGCCGTGCTGCCGCTGAGCCGCAACGAGAACCTCTCGCCGAAGGCAAAGGACCTGGCCAACGAGCTGCGCAAGCGCTGGAACATCGACTTCGACGATGCCGGCGCCATCGGCCGCCGCTACCGCCGCCAGGACGAGATCGGCACCCCGTTCTGCATCACCGTGGACTTTGACACCCTCGAAGACCAGGCAGTGACGATCCGCGAACGCGACACCATGTCCCAGGAACGCGTGTCCCTGGACCAGGTCACCGCCTACCTGTCCGAGCGCCTGAACGGAGCCTAGAGCCCGATGAACGAACTGGAATTCCGTCCCTGGCGTTCCGGCGACGACCTGGAGCTGCTGCAGATCTTCGGGGACCCGCGTTCGCCGCAGGCCCACCAGGACCGCACCATGCTGCGCGAGAACAGCGATGCGCCGTTCTCCCGCACGCTGGTGGCCACGGTTGACGGTGTGGCCATCGGCGCTGGCGTGGTATTCGCCTCCTCGCTGCATCCGCAGCGCCTCTGGCTCTATGTCGAGGTGGCTGCCGAGCAGCGCCGTTCCGGCGTGGGCACCGCGCTGGTGCATCAGCTGCGCCAGCAGATCCCGGCAGGACAGGCGCAGGAGCTCAAGGCCCGCTACACCGTGACGGCCGGAGATCCGGCCACCGCGGCGGCCGGCTTCTGCCAGTCGCTGGGCCTGGGCGAAATCCAGGTCTCGCGCGATGTCGTGCTGGAACCGGGAGCGCTGGCCGAGCCGGTGTTCGACACCAACGACCGGGTGATCGAGGACTTGTCCACCGGCAGCGTCGAGCTGACCAAGCTGGTGATGGACTTCTACAATGCGGTGCACACCGATTGGGATCCGGCCAAGATGACCGTAGGCTCGGCGCAGCGCATGCTGCTCGATGAGCACACCGGCGCGCAGGGCGCACTGGTGCTGCGCGACAAGCCCAAGCGCGAGGGCGGCGTGCCGCTGGCCTTCGCGGTGAGCTACGTGCCGGCCCGCGAGAACGCCCCGACCGACGTGCTGGTGGGCCATAATCCGGCCTTCAGCGATGACGAGGTGGCCGAAGCGGTGCGCGACATGGTCGCCATGCTGATCCACCAGTACCCGGTGAAGCTGGAAGTCGACTCGTCGATGTTTGTCCTCTCCTCGCTGATCGACGCGTTGGCAGCGGTTGAGCAGGCCACCGTCATTTCCACGACGCATATCCTCGCCAGCGACGCGGCGAAGTAATGCCAGACAGAACGGGACCCGCCAGGCGGGTCCCGTTCTTGCGTTGCCGAGCCATCCTCCAGATCCCTGAAAGAACCCCGTTGACCACCAGCACCATGCCCGCCACGCCGGTCCGCACCGGCGGAAAGCTCCTGTTCATCCTGCTTGCCATCGCTTCGGGCCTGCTGCTGTGCGTGCAGTCGCGCATCAACGGGGCGCTGGGCGCGAAGCTGGGAGATGCCATGGCGGCATCAACCATCAGCTTCGGCGTCGGCTTGGCGGCATTGATCCTGCTGGCGATCGCCGTCCCCCGGGTGCGCAACACGGTGCGGCAGGTGCCGCGCGCACTGGCCCGGGGCAGTTTCCCGCGGTGGTACCTGGTGGCCGGCGCGGTGGGCGCACTGGTGGTCTTCAGCCAGGCCGCCGCGGTGCCGCTCATCGGCGTGGCGCTGTTCACCGTCTGCCTGGTGACCGGGCAGGCAATCGGTTCCATGCTCATGGACCGGGTGGGCTTTGGCAGGGCCGAACCGCGCAAGATCAATGCCCTGCGCATCCTCGGCGTGGTGCTGACCATTGCCGGAGTGATCTGGGCGGTCAGCCCGCGCGGCGCGGATGCGCAGCTCGCATCGCTGCTGGTGCCGATGGCGCTCTCGGCAGCCGTCGGCATGCTCATGGGCTTCCAAGCCGCCGCCAACGGCGTGCAAGCGGCAGCCTATGGCGGCGCCACGGCGGCAACCCTGGTGAACTTCTCCGTCGGGTTCCTGGTACTGGCGGCGGTGATGCTGGTGCGGCTGCCGGCCGGCGCGAAGCTGCATCCGCTGCCCGGCCAGTGGTGGTACTACATCGGCGGGCTGCTCGGCTGCCTGTTCGTGGGCATCACCGCGCTGGTGGTCAAGCGGCTCGGAGTGCTGGTCACCAGCCTCGCGGCGGTGGGCGGACAGCTGGCCGGCTCGCTGCTCATGGATGTGCTTTTCCCAGCCCAGGGTTCCTCCGTCACCGCGGCCACCGTCATGGGTACCGTGCTGACGCTGCTCGCCGTTGGCCTGGCCTCGATCTCCGGGGCGCGCAGCGCACAGGAATCCAGCGGACGCAGGCCGCTGGAAGTGCGCGAATAGCGTGCCGGGCGGTGGGTGTTCACCGTCCGTTTCCATTCTCCGCCTATGCTGGAATCCATGGAATCACAGCAGCTGGACAAGGGATCGGCGGGCGAAGTCTTCAAGGTCTTCCTCAAGCTCGGCCTTACTTCTTTCGGCGGTCCCATCGCCCACTTGGGATACTTCCGCACCGAACTGGTGGACCGGCGCCGCTGGCTCGATGACCAGCAATACGCCCAGCTGGTTGCACTGGGCCAGTTCCTGCCCGGCCCGGCCTCCAGCCAGGTAGGTTTCGGCCTCGGCCTGCACCGCGCCGGCCTGCGCGGAGCCTTGGCGGCATTCCTCGCCTTCACCCTTCCCTCAGCGGTTCTGCTCGCAGTCTTCGCATTCGGCGCGTCGCTGTTTACCGGCCCTGCCGGAACCGGGCTGCTGACCGGCCTGAAAATCGTTGCGGTCGCCATCATCGCCCAGGCGGTGTCCGGCATGGCCAGGAACCTGGCACCGGACCGGACCCGTGCAGCCATCGCCGTGGCGGCCGCGGCCTCTGCACTGCTCTTGGCGGGATCCTTCGGGCAGCTGCTGGCCATTGCATTCGGCGCCGCGGCAGGGTACTTCTGGTGCCGTGATGCGGATTCGGGTCCAGCGTCGGCCCTGCGGTTCCCGGTCTCGCGGACCTTGGGGATCAGTTGCCTGGCGCTGTTCGCCCTCATGCTTGTCGGGTTGCCGCTGGCTGCCTGGGCTACCGGCTGGGATCTGCTGGCGTTCATCGATGCGTTCTACCGCTCCGGCGCATTGGTCTTCGGCGGCGGCCATGTGGTGCTGCCGCTGCTCCAAAGCGCAGTCGTGGATCCCGGGCTGATCAGCTCGCAGGATTTCCTCACCGGCTACGGCGCCGCCCAGGCAGTCCCCGGACCGCTGTTCACCTTTGCCGCCTACCTCGGCGTCCTCGTTGAATCAGGCCCCGGCGGTGTGCTCGGCTCGGCCATTGCCTTGCTGGCCATCTTCCTTCCGGGATTCCTGCTGTTGCTGGGCGTGCTGCCATTCTGGAACCGGGTGAGCCACTGGCCGGCGGCACGTGCCATCCTGCGCGGCGCCAACGCGGCAGTGGTCGGCGTGCTGGCCGCCGCCCTCTACGATCCGGTCTTCACCTCGGCGATTACTTCCGCTCCCGCGTTCGTGCTGGCGTTGCTCTGCTTCGTCCTGCTGACCGCCTGGAAGATGGCACCATGGATCGTGGTTGCCATCTCGGGGCTCGGGGGAGTGCTGCTGGGCCTTTTGGCCTAGGCCAGATCGGTGAACTGCACGGTGCCATCGTCGTTGGCGATGGCCAGCAACGGCCCGGACTCGCAGTCCAGATATTCTTCGATTCTCGCCAGCACCGACACCTCGGCCCGGTCGTCCAAGGCCGGACCGGCCGAAGCAACCCACGTCACCGACAGTTCGGGCCGCGCTACGAGCTGCGCGGCCATCGGCTCTGAAGCAGCTGGGCCAACGATGATCACGGCACGGCGCGTCACCGAGCTGTGGTCCACCGCGGATACGCCGGAAGCCTCGGCCTTGGACTGCTTGTCCGCACGCCACAGCACGAAGTGGTAGCCAGCCACGGCAGCGGTTGCGACCAGCCAGCCCAGCGGGGCCCGCACGGTGTCCAGGAGGGAATCAAGGCGAGCCTCGGATCCCAGGTAGTATTCGAAAATCCGGTATCCGAGGACCAGCATGGAAATCAGGGCGACCACGGAACTGGCTCCGAAGAACAAGACCAGGTAGACGCCGCGGGAATCCGCCGGCGAAGGCTTGAACGGCTTGAAATACGCTAGCCACACCGCCGCCCCGAGGATGAGCAGTCCCAGGCCATGGCCCAGCAATCCCGCCGAGTATTCCACCGTGACGCTGGCGGCGATTGCCGCGAAGAGCGCATTGACCACCATGCCCAAGCCGGTGGCCAGCACCGCCAGGCCGAGTCCGCCAAGCACCAGGCGTGCCGCGTTCACTATGGAAGTCGAGCGCAACCCGGAACGCAATTGCAATTGGTGGTAGATCCAGATCACCGCGGCCGCCACCACGATGGCCAGCAGCTCTGGACCGCCGGCGAGGAACAGCTCGGCGCGTTCCTGTGAGGTCCACGCTTGCGGCCACACCCAGGAAAGCAGTGTGGCGCCCGAGAGCAGGAGCGCCAGTGCCGGTGCGGCCAGTCCCAGAGCGATCAACAGGATGTCGTTGAAGGGATCGGACATTTTCTGCACGCGGCGCAATTTCCAATGCCAGAACCACAGTGCCGTGGCGCCAGCCAGCCAGATCACCGCAACCAGCAGATGCCGCATGCCGGTAGGACCTGCCAATGTGTTGTCCGGACGGACCAGGATTTCCAGTGCGGCCTTGAGCGTGGCCACTAGCGAGAGCGCGACGAGCACCATGCTGAAGTAGTTCCCCACCGCCGCGGCCAGATGCGCGAATTGCCGTGGCGCGGTCCGCGCAGCCACGATCTGGCGGTGCTGCCAGGCGCACACCGCGCCCCAACCCACAGCCGTGCCCAGGGTTGGCTGCCACGCCCCCTGAATGGAAGGGGCGACCAGTCCGGAGAGCACCGCCAACGCGGCGCAGCTGCTGGCAGCCAGTGTCGCAAGATACGCGGCCGAGGCTTGCAAGGACCAGATCGCCGAATCGAAGGCCGTCGGGTGGGCCAGCCGTTTGCGGATGGAGCGCCACAGCAACCAGGCCAACGGGATACCGACCAAGCTGAACGCCCAGGCCATTGCCAGATGCTCGGTGCTGACCTGCTGCGCATCGAACCCATCGAACACCGCGGTGAGCAAGGCGGCCAGGCCGGTGGCCACGACCATCAGCAAGATGAACAGCAGTCCGTGGAGGATCACCGGACGCAGCACGCTGCCGCTTCGCGACAGCGGCGCTGGAGCAGTAGTGGTAGCCATCAGTAGCCCATCTCCTCGGCGGTGCACAGTCCGACCTGCCATGGCATGCGGTCGATCAGCCAGGTCCCGTTGACCTTGCGCAGCTCGAAGGCATCCTCGTAGGAGGACAGATCCGGCCAGGGCAGGAATCTGGCATCCCCGGAATCGAACCTCGTGTGGACGGTAGCGCTCGCAGTGCCCACGGTGCTGCTGAGCAGCTGCACGTCCAGCGGCTGCGTGGCATAGGGCTCCGGATTGCACAGCGTCCTGGATTCGCCCTCCATGACATAGCCTTGCATGGCAGGCAAATCCTCGGCTTCGAAGGCCATCAGATACCGCTGCACGACCCCTTCGGGGGTGTTCTCCGCGTGGGCCTGTGGTGCCGGACGCAGCGAAACCACGAGCAGCGCGGCTATTACCAAAGCCACAATGACGGCGGCCAAGGCGAGCAGAACCACTCGCGCCGCCGAAAATTTACTTGTCATTGCACCATTTTGGTTGACAACGAGGCAATAAGCCAGCGTCTGCGGAACACAGTTTGATCAAGATCTCAGTTCCCGATTTGCGTTAATGCGAGACAATGGACGGGTGACGACCCTGACTGATGCGCCAACCAACACTCCGACCCTCAAGCTGCCACCGCTGCAGCTGGGCAAGCTGACCATTGATACTCCGGTGGTCCTTGCTCCGATGGCTGGCGTGACCAACCGCGCCTTCCGCCGCCTCTGCCGTGAATACGGCGGCGGGCTGTACGTGACCGAAATGGTCACCGCCCGCGCGCTGGTGGAACGCAACCCCGAATCCCTGCGCATCATTTCGCACGACCCCGACGAAGAGATCCGCTCCATCCAGATCTACGGCGTGGATCCGGCAACCGTGCGTGCCGCCGTGCGCATGGTGGTTGACGAGAACCTGGCGGACCACGTCGATTTGAACTTCGGCTGCCCGGTCCCCAAGGTCACCCGCAAGGGCGGAGGCTCGGCGCTGCCCTGGAAAACCGACCTCTACACCTCGATCATCGAGGCTGCGACGTCGGAGGCCGCCAAGGGCGATATCCCGCTGACCGTGAAGATGCGCATCGGCATCGACAAGGACCACGTGACCTATCTGGAGTCCGCCAAGATCGCCCGCGACCACGGCGCCGCCGCGGTGACCCTGCATGCGCGCACCGCTGGCCAGTACTATGCCGGCCACTCCGACTGGTCGGCCATCGCCACCCTGCGCGAGGCCATGGACGACATGCCGGTGCTGGGCAACGGCGACATCTTCAGCGCCGAGGACGCCATCGAGATGGTGGAGCAGACCGGTGCCGCCGGCATCATGGTGGGCCGCGGCTGCCAGGGCCGCCCATGGATCTTCGGCGACCTGCAGGCTGCCTTCGAGGGCCGCGAGGACCGTTTCCGTCCCGGGGTGCGCAAGGTGGCTGACACCGTGTACCGCCACGGCGAGTTGCTCACCGAGTTCTTCGAGGATGAGGGCAAGGGCATGCGCGATATCCGCAAGCACATCGCCTGGTATTTCAAGGGCTACCCGGTCGGCGGCGAGATCCGCTCGCAGCTGGCCCAGGTGCCATCCCTGGCCCGCCTGCGCGAACTGCTGGACCAGCTGGATCTGGACCTGCCGTACCCGGGCGAGGGCGCTGAGGGCACCCGTGGCCGCGCCGGCCACCCGAAGAAGACCCACGTGCCCGACGGCTGGCTGGATAACCGCGTGATGAGCGACGCCCACCGCGAAATGATCAAGGCCGCCGAACTGGATATTTCCGGCGGCTAGGTCCCATTCGCTGGCCACGGCTACGCCACTAGTGGATAACTCCGAAATGCAGGCAATCACTCACTAGACTGGGAACCATGACTCAGATCCCCGGATATACCGAAGCCGACCAGCAACGGTGGGTGCCTGAACCAGCAAAGAAGTCGTACCGCACCGCGTTTGAGCGGGACCGTGCCCGCGTGCTGCATTCCTCTGCATTGCGCCGTTTGAGTGCCAAGACCCAGGTTGTGGCACCGAACCAGAACGACTTCGTACGCAATCGGCTGACGCACTCATTGGAAGTGGCCCAAGTGGGCCGCGAGCTCGGTGCAGCCCTGGGTTGCGATCCGGATGTCGTTGATACCGCCTGCTTGGCACACGATCTGGGCCATCCGCCCTTCGGCCACAATGGGGAAAAAGCCCTGGACAAGGTCGCCAAGGACATCGGCGGGTTTGAGGGCAACGCGCAGACGCTGCGCTTGCTGACCCGCCTGGAAACGAAGACCTTCAGGCACAATGGGCATTCGGCCGGGCTGAATCTCTCGCGCGCTTCGCTGGACGCGGCATGCAAGTACCCGTGGTTGAAGGCTGATGCCCCCGAAGTCAACGGCAAGAAGACCAAGAAGTTCGGCGTCTATGAAGATGACGCGACGATTTTCGCGTGGCTGCGCAATGTTCCGGAGGCCACCGCGGGAGCAGTCTGCATGGAAGGCCAGGTCATGGACCTGGCTGACGACATTTCCTACTCCGTGCATGATGTGGAAGACGCAATTGTCGGCGGCAAGCTGCAGCTGCGTTGGCTCAAGCAGGACCTGCAGCGCGAGCGTGCGCTGCAGGTGACCAAGGACTGGTACCTGCCGATGACCGACGAGGCCGATATCGATGCTGCGCTGCGCCGCCTGGAAGCCAGCGAGGAGTGGGTTGCCCACTTTGACGGCTCGCGGCGTTCCATGGCCGCGCTGAAGGACATGACCAGCCAGTTCATTGGCCGTTTCGCCGCCGCCGCCATGGATGCCACCCGTGCTCGCTACGGGGACGGCAAGCTCACCCGCTACAACGCGAGCCTGATCGTGCCCGAGGAAACCGAGCATGAGATTGCCGTGATGAAGGGCATCGCCGCCAGCTACGTGATGACCTCCGAGGTGCGCCAGCCGCTCTACGAGGACCAGCGCACGCTGCTGGCCGAACTGGTTCAGCTGCTCTTCGAGACCGGCCGGGACAACCTGGAGCCGATCTTCGCAGCCGACTGGGAGGACGCCGCTGATGAGGCCGCGCAGTTGCGCGTGGTGATTGACCAGGTCGCCTCGCTCACCGACCTGTCGGCCACCGAGTGGCACTCGTATCTGGTCAAGGGCGAAGCCCCTGACGCAAAGTTGTTCTAGAAGGGAATCATGGCAGGGCTGATCAAGCGTGAAGATATCGACGAGGTGCGCAACCGCACCGACCTCCGTGAGGTTGTCGAATCCTATGTCACGCTCAAATCCGCGGGCATCGGCTCGTACAAGGGCCTGTGCCCTTTCCACGACGAACGCAGCCCGTCCTTCCATATCCGCCCGCAGCTGGGCACCTTCCATTGCTTCGGCTGCGGCGAGTCCGGCGATGTCATCGCCTTCATCCAGAAAATGGACCACTCCTCGTTCACCGAAACCGTGGAACTGCTCGCAGCCCGGATCAACTACGAGCTGCACTACGAAGACGGGGGACCGGGGCCGCGCCGCGAGGACTACGGCAAGCGCCAGCGCCTGGTCGACGCGCACAAGGTCGCCGAGGAATTCTTCCGCGCGCAGCTGGCTAGTGATGAAGGGGCCGCGGGCCGCGAGTTCCTCGCCGGCCGCGGCTTCGACGCGGAAGTCGCAGCCCAATTCTCCGTAGGCTATGCGCCCAAGGGCTGGGATTCGCTGCTCAAGCACCTGCGTTCCAAGGGCTTCGTCGATGACGAGCTGAAGCTCACCGGCATGTTTTCCGAAGGCAACCGCGGCATCTACGACCGGTTCCGCGGACGGGTCATGTGGCCGATCCGCGACCTGTCGGGGGCAACCATCGGCTTCGGTGCGCGCAAGCTCTACGAGGACGACCAGGGGCCAAAGTACCTGAACACCCCGGAGACCCAGCTCTACAAGAAGTCCCAGGTGCTTTACGGCATCGACCTGGCCAAGAAGCAGATCTCCAAGAGCCGGCAGATTGTCGTGGTGGAAGGCTACACCGACGTGATGGCCTGCCATCTGGCTGGCATCACCACTGCGGTGGCCACCTGCGGTACCGCGTTTGGCACCGACCACATCAAGATTGCCCGCCGCCTGCTGCAGGATGACGGCACCGGAGGCGAAGTGGTCTTCACCTTTGACGGCGACGCCGCGGGGCAGAAGGCCGCGCTGCGCGCGTTCGAAGAAGACCAGCGGTTCATCGCCCAGACCTATGTGTGCGTTGAGCCAACCGGTGCCGACCCCTGCGATCTGCGCTTGCACCGCGGCGATGAAGCGGTACGCGAGCTCATTGAGCTCAAGCGTCCGCTGTTCGAATTCGCCATCCGTGCGGAACTGAAGAAATTCAATCTGAACACCGTTGAAGGACGAGTCCAGGCCTTGCGCCAGACCGCCCCCATCGTTGCACAGATCCGCGACTCCGCCATTCGTCCGGCGTATGCCCGCGAGCTGGCCGGTTGGCTGGGAATGAACAACGAGGACGTCAACCGCTCGGTCGGCGCCTCCATCAAGCGCGCCCGGTTGCCGAAAAACGCTGAACTGCAGGCACCGCGCCCGCAGCCAGGCGAAGCCGAACCGGCCATCCCGGCCGCGCCGGCCTTCGAACGCCCGGATCACCGTGACCCGGTGATGCGCCTTGAACGGCAGGCACTGGAAGTTGTCATCCAGCAGCCGCAACGGCTGAAGGACGAGCAATGGCAGGCGTTCTACGAGGCCCGGTTCCTGGCCCCGGCCCACTCGGCTGTCCACGACGGGATCGTTGCCGCTTCCAGTGCAGGTGCCTCGGCGACCTCCTGGGTTGAAGTGATCCGCAACGAAGTCCCGGAGCAATTGCGCAGCTTCGTCTCGGAACTTGCCGTGACCAGCATTCCGGCATCGGATGAGCACAGCCTGAACCGCTACTGCGCCGACATCATCAATGGATTGATTGAGCTTCAAATCACACACCGCAAGGCCGAGCTCATCGGCCGGCTGCAGCGTGCGGAAATGGAACCTGAGGGTGAAGAATATGCGCAGATCAACCGCGAATTAATGGAACTGGAAATGCGCCGGAGGATCTTGCGCGGGACCTAGGATCCCGATTTTGCAATCACGCGATTCTTGGGTAAAGTTATATCTCGTTGCAATCCTCCATAGCTCAATTGGCAGAGCATTCGACTGTTAATCGAAGGGTTACTGGTTCAAGTCCAGTTGGAGGAGCTTACAGAAAAGTTCCGACTCGCATCTGCGAGCCGGAACTTTTTATTTTCGGCTGAAAAGCCGGAATCCACGAGGCGTTTATCGGGGACATTGGCCGGGCACGCCGGTGCAATTTTTTCCTGCAGCAGTCAGTGCGCCAGGTTCCACAAGCGCCGGGATTCCAGGTACCAGAAGTACGAGAACAACCCGATCTCGAACCATTCGACAATGAACAGCGCTTCTTCGATACCCAGTGCCAGCAGAATCGGCCAGGCAGTCAGCCCCAGCAGCATCAGCACCAAGAGGATTGCATAGTGGGTCTTCTTGCCGCCGCTGGTATCCATTGAGCACAGCGGCCTATGATCCAGATGGCTTGCAATGGCGATGCCCATGGAGAATATCAGCAAGAACGCGGCGCTGGCATGCACTCCGGCGAACTGCTCGCCTTCGATAGTCCGCCACAACAGCAGAAGGACAAAGGCGATCAGGAGCAGGGTGCTGAGCAATCCCAGGATTTTGGTCAAGTTGCTCTGGAACAGCGCGCGGTGCGGAGCGTTGCTGGTCCGGAATCCCAGCCAGATGAAAACCACGCTGACGACGAGTACCGCAATGACCGATACCTGCACGGAGAAGATCAGCCGCCGCTGCTCGCCGACTGGCAGGTCTGCCAGCGTTTCTCCCAGCCTGGTGGGGACCACTGCAACGAACATGGCGTAGAAGCCGGCTAAATTCAGGGCAAAATCTTCCAGCTCTTCTCGGTATAGACCACCAGCAGCACCCCGGTAGTCACCAGCATTGCGACGAAGAGGTCTCGTGCCGGTCCCAGGTAGTAGGAACTCAGCGAGTCTTCGATGCGCTGGTTGGCAATGCCATAGATGACAATGGCGACGACGAGGAGCAGGGGCACCACGAGCAGCATCAGGCGCACATAGCGCAGCGTGCTCCGGCCCGGAGAACGTTCAATGGAAGTGGCCATGATTGCATTCTGTAATTAATCGCCCGGGTTGTGCGAACGGCCCGCCAAGGGGACGAAAATTCTCGGCAGAATCGCAGGCAAAGAATTGCGGGAAGCTAAATTGTCGGTGCGCAATGACAAGCTCTTGAAGAGTCAATAAAGACTCCGAATCGGCTGGAGCAGTCATCCGCTTGAGCCGATCGCCAACTCGGCGCCAGCGTGGCACCGTCTTCACTCGAAGGAAGCTTTCATGTCTGTACAAAATCCGCTCGACCCGAACGTGGCGCCGCCGGCGCCCCAGGCCAAGACCACGGCTGGCAAGGGCCTCGGTATCGCGGCCCTGGTCGTGGGCATCGTTGCCTTGGCATTGTGCTGGGTGCCGATCGTCAACAACATCGCCGCGGTGCTCGGCTTCATTGCGCTGGTGCTCGGTATCATATCGCTCGTCGTCGCCTCCAAGCGCCGTGGCAGCAAGGGCTTGGGCATCGCATCGAGCATCATCTCCATCGTCGCCATCATCCTGGTGTTTGCCACCCAGGCAGCCTACGTGAAGGCGATCGACGAGGTTGCCAACGACATTGCCGACGCCTCGGACGGCGAGGTGGCAGCCCCGGCGGAGGTCATCGAGCAGGCCGAAGATGAATCACAGGTACTTGCCTTGGGTGAGGCGGCTACCGTTGGCGAGTATTCGGTGAACGTCAGCGCAGTGAACCTGGACGCCGGAGCAGAGATCGCCAAGGCCAACGAATTCAATGAGAAGGCCGAAGGGCAGTACGTCCTTGTGGACCTTTCGGTTGTCTACAACGGAGACGAAGAAGGTGATGCCTGGTTGGATCTGAATCCGGAACTCGTGGGATCGGATGCCAGCATCTACAGCACCGGCAGCGCGACCGCGGTCCCCGCGAAGCCGGGCATGGACCTGCCTACCTTGGCCAACGGCGGCAAGGGAAGCTACCAGGTAGTCTTCGACGTGCCGGCCGAGGCCGTGGAAGATGCGAAAATCCGCGTGAGCGAGACGATCTCGTTCTCCGATGAATCGGTGCTCTGGGCTACGAAGTAGCTCGCATTCGCAGAGGCTCCGCCATCCAATCAAGGATGGCGGAGCCTCTTTTCTTGTACCGCTTTTTCGCGCCGGCACCTCAAGAGCCTTCCATCCGCGGACCTCGTTGATTCCCCGCCTTCTTCAGTGGCCGAAGGCCAACCAGCAATTGTTACAGCACCAAGAACATGGAAATCCGCGGGATTGAACAAATCTTCATGAAATTCTCCGCGACTCAGAGCCCGGGGAAAGCGCGCGATCACGGGGTTTTCGAACGCTCTCATTTAATTCTCATGGGCGAGCCATGATCTTCTAACAAGTCCCTAATGAGCCCCTCACAAGGGTTTTTTAATGTTCAAAACATGATTCGTCGCATACTTCTCATCCTCGTCGTGCTGGCCGTGCCAGCGGGACTGGCAGGTGCCAGCCAGGCTCTTGCCGACAAGGCCAATCCGCCCATCCCGCATCATGAGCCGATCGTTGTCCAGCTCTCATTAGCCCCGGCGCCAAATGCTGCAGAAGCGCAGGAGCAGGACGGAGGAAACCATGACTGACTCCCGGGAGAACCAAGGATCAACGGTTTCGGCGCGGCTGCGCATTGTCGGCTGGATCGTGCTGACTACTGCACTGGCGCTGCTGGCGGTAACAGTCTCGATGCGTTCGATCATGTCCGGCCAGGTTGCCGAGGCAGCCAACGTGGGCATCGCGCAGGAAATCGAGGAGTTCAGGACGTTCGCGGCCGAGGGGCTGGATCCGAAGACTGCCCGGCCATTTTCCTCCATGGACGAATTGATGGAACGCTATCTGGCCCGCCAGCAGCCAATGGCCGGCGAAGCGATCATCGGTCAGGCCGACGGCCGGGTGCTCGCCGCTGGAACCGCCGCAAACCAGGCCGGGAGCTGGCTGGCTGAAGACCCGGCGCTCCTGGGACGGATTCTCAATGACGCGAAGACTTCTGGAATCCAGGAGAGCAACCATGGGACGGTCCGCTGGGCGAAAGCCGAGGCGAAGGACGCCTCAGGGGCCAATGGCGAAGGCCACCAGGCACACCTGGTTGTCGCGCACTTCATCGGCGGTGCCCAGGAAGAAGTCAACCGGCAGGCAACGATGCTCTTTGGCGTAGCAGCCGGGGGACTGGCCCTGACGGCGGGAATCGCCTGGCTGGCAGCCGGCCAGATCTTGCGCCCCATCCGCACCATGAGCGAAACCGCCGCATCGATTTCCGCCAAAGACCTCTCGGCCCGCGTTTTGGTGGAAGGACGAGACGACCTGGCGCAACTGGCCAGCACGCTGAACGCGATGCTCGACCGGGTTGAAGCCTCGCATCTGGCCCAACGCCACTTCATCTCCGAAGCCCGCGAGCACCTGGGCAGCCCGCAACGCCAGCTGGCCTCCGCCCTGCAGAAGCTGAATGAGGAAGATCTTCCGCGCAAGCAACGCAACGCCATCATCAGCACCGCGCACGACCATATTTCGCAAATGGGGCAGACCCTTGCCGACCTGGACTTGCTGGCGCAAAGCTCCACCCCGAACTTCATCCAGCGGCAGATGATCTCCGTTGGCGAAGTCACGGCGGATGTCGCCGCGGCGGCTTCCCGTCCGGGAGCCTACCCGGACCGCCGATTCAGGATCGCCGAGTCCGCCAAGGCCCAGGCGTGGCTGGATCCGCTGCGCGTAGCCCAAGCCATGCACCAGCTGATCCAGAATGCGGTCGCGCATACCGAAGATGGCCAAAGCATCCGGATCGGTTCTGCCGCAGTCGATGGCATGGCCAGCTTCTGGGTTGCCAATGATGGACCGGCCTTGGACCCGGAAGAAGCCCGTGCCCTGCTGGAGAACTACCGCAGCGCACCGGGTACCGGCGAGCAGGGGTCCGGCATGGGTCTCGGACTGGCCGTGGTGAAAGCGGTTGCCGAAGCCCACGGCGGCACGGCCTGGGTGGAATCGGGACAGGGCAACGGGACCAGCTTCGGATTCTCCCTGCCGCTGGCCGACGCCGGCAATGGCAGCAGCTGCGAGGAAGACTTCGCCCAGTCCATGGCCAGCAGCCTTGGAGGCGAGTCATGAGCATCAAGCCAACCGCGCCCCGCGTGGGATTCCGCTACACCGCCCAGCGGCCCATGGGCCAGAGTGCCGAACCGGGCAAGGCCGGCGCGGCACCAAGCCGATGGAGCAGGCAGAGCGCCGCGCGGATCATCGCCGCGCTGCTCCTGCTGGCCTTCCTTGCCTGGTGCGCCTACGGAGCCTTCGGCCCGGCGGCCGGTACAGCGCAGGCACTGCCTGCGCAAGGAGCCCTGACCCTGGCAGTCTTCGCTGTGGCCATCTGGCTCTGGATCTTCTCGCCGGTCGGCGATACCTACATCGCCCTGGGCGCAGCCGTGGTACTGGTGCTCATGGGGGTGCTGCCCGAAGCCGAACTGTTCTCCTCGCTGGGCGAAGACACCATCTGGCTGCTGCTGGCCGCCTTCGTGATCGCGGCGGGGATCACCGCTACCGGATTGGCGACCCGTGCCGCAGCCTGGATCGCCGCAGGCGCGAACACCCCGCGGCAGCTGATCCACCTGAGCACCGGGGTGCTGGTCGCCACCGCATTTGCGGTGCCCTCCACCTCCGGGCGTGCGGCCCTGGCCATTCCGGTGTTCATCGCCCTGGCCAAGGCCCTGGCGGATCGCCGCCGCGTTGTCTTGGCCCTGGCCCTGGTCTTCCCCTCGGTCATCCTGCTTTCGGCGGTGGCATCCTACCTGGGTGCGGGAGCGCACTTGATCACTAGCCAGATCCTCACGGCCTCAGGGCATGAAGGTTTCTCCTTCGCTGGCTGGCTGGTCTACGGCTTGCCGTTGGCTTTCGTTTCCTCTCATCTGTGCGCCGAACTGGTGCTGTGGATGTTCACCCGCGCTGAAGATCGTGCCCAGCCGCTGGCCGTGGGCATCGAACGGCTGCAGGAGCATTCGCCGGTGCCGCTGACCGGCCCGCTCACCGTAGGGCAATCCAGGGCAGCGCTGCTGGTCGCGGCGGTGGTGGTGCTCTGGTGCACCGAGCCGCTGCATCAGCTCCATCCCGCCATCGTGGCCCTGCTCGGCTCGTTGCTGGTCGCCAGTCCGGGATACGGCTCGGTCGGCTTGGCCAAGGCCTTGAAGGCGGTGCCGTGGTCGATGCTGATCTTCATGGCAGCGACCTTGACCTTGGGCACCGCGCTCGCCGGAACCGGAGCCGCTGACTGGCTGGCCCGCCGGGTGCTTGGCCCGGTAGAGCAGCTCGGAGCTGCCGCCGCTTGGGTCTTCACCATTCTGGTGGTGGTGATCTCCGCCGCGGCGCATCTGGTCATCCAGTCCCGCTCGGCCCGCTCAGCGGTGCTGATCCCGCTGGTGGTGTCCCTCGCCCCGGGCGTCGGGGTCAATGCGGTGGCTATTGCCCTGGCATCCACCGCCGCGGCCGGTTTCTGCCACACCCTGACCAGCAGCGCGAAACCGGTGAACCTGTTCTCCGAGATCGAAAGCATCGAAACCTACCGGCCAGCAGACCTGCTGCGCCTGAGCGCGGTGCTCGGACCGCTCATGGTCCTGCTGGTCTTGGCCTTCGCCTTCTGGATCTGGCCGGCCATGGGACTGCCGCTGTTCCTCTGACTCACTTCAAAGCTTCATTTCCAACGCATCCATCCTCACTGAATAGGACAAAGAATCATGGCACACGCACTTCCACAACGCATCCTGGTCGCACCGTCGGGCTTCAAGGAATCCCTCGACGCCGCAGCCGTAGCGGCAGCCATCGGCGCCGGCGTCCGCCGGGCATTGCCCGGAGCAGCAGTCAAGGCCGTGCCCATCGCCGATGGCGGCGAAGGCACCGCTGAAACCCTGGCCTGCGCTACCGGCGGCCAGCTGGTGCCGGTAACGGTCACCGGTCCGGTCGGCCAGCAGGTCCAGTCGCACTACGCGATGCTCGGCGGCGAGGCGGAGGGAACTGCTGTCGTGGAAATGGCAGCCGCGGCAGGCCTGCGGCTGGTTCCCCGCGACCAGCGGGATCCGGGAACCACGACCAGTTACGGAGTGGGGGAGCTGATCGCGGCCGCGATCGATGCCGGGGCTTCGAAGATCCTGGTGGGCTGCGGCGACTCGGGCACCTCCGATGGCGGCATGGGCGCATTGCAGGCACTGGGAGCACGGATCCTCGATGCCAAGGGCCGTGAGGTCAAAGCCGGCGGCAATTACCTCGGCCGCGTGGACCGGCTCGATCTCTCCGGCCTGCACCCGGCATTGGCCGCCGGGACAGTGCAAATCACGATGGCGTTGAACCAGCACAATGTGCTGACCGGACCGCGCGGAGTGGCGCGCGTATTCGGACCGCAGAAGGGCGCCACCGAGGAACAGGTGGAAAGCATGTCGGCAGGCTTCGAACGCTGGGCCTCGATCCTGCGCCGCGATGCGCTGGAGTCCGCGCGCTCCACCGATTTCGCCTTGGCCCCGGGAACCGGTGCTTCGGGCGGACTGGGTGCCGGGCTGGCCGCAGTCGGGGCGGTGCTCTTGCCCCGCTTCGAGGCGATCCTGGACTCGGGTTTGGCCGGCATCGATCTGGACTCGATGCTGCGCGGAGCGGACCTGGTCATCACCGCAGAAGGCGCCATCGACTTCCAGACTCCCAAGGGCAAGGTGCCTGCCGAAGTCGCGCGGCGCGCCTCGCTGCATGGCGTGCCGGTAGTGGCCTTGGCAGGAACGCTGGGCCGCGGCTGCCGCGACGTGCACGATATCGGCATCGATGCCATTGCCTCGATCATGCCCATTCCCATGACACTGCAGGAAGCAGTGGATGACGGGGAACGGCTGCTCATCGAAGCGGCCGAGCGCTTCATGCGCACCATCATCCTGGGTGCCTCGATGGCCGCGGCACGGCTGAGCCCGCGCGTGGCCTGGTAAAAAGATTCCGCTACAAGACGTAGCCGGCGACCAGCTGCGACAGGGCACGGATATCCACCTTGCCCTTGAACTCCAAGCGGACCTTGCCCAATGAGCTGAACCAGAGATCCAGTTCAGCATCCAGATCGAAGGTTCCAGCCGTTTCAACCGAGAACGACTGGACCTTCGAATACGGCAACGAGGTGTAATCCCGCTTCTTGCCGGTCATGCCTTGCACATTGACGGCGATGAGCCGCTTATCGGTGAACACCACGTAGTCGCGGGCGCCCTTGAAGGCGGCCTGCAGCTCTTCGCCAGCAACCAGCATGGGCATGATTTCAGGGGCCACCTGCGACAGGTCCCAGGGACCCAATTTGAAGACGGAAGAATTATTGAAATCGATCATGCACCGAGCGTACCGAGCTCGGGGGACAGGTTGGGAAAAACAGGCGTGCCGCCTTGGCCAGTGAAATCTTGGCCAAGGCGGCA
>NZ_BJNE01000016.1 GCF_006539525.1 Glutamicibacter nicotianae
TTACCGGTTCTTTACCCACCATTCCAGGCGGTAATTTCGTCCAGCGTTATATTCATATTCTATAACTTCGAATTCCTGAAAGTCAAATCCATTGTTTGTGATTTGAACCAGTATTCTTGGTTCCCATTCTTTTCAATTCCTTATCCACAAGACTGTGGAAAAACCTTGATTTTCTGGGGTTCTGCCGCCGTTTCACATCCGGTTATTTCTTCCGTTTTGTTCTCGGCGACAAGGAAAAACTATACACGGGTTTGCGGGGTGCTGCAAATCGGGTGGGTGGTTTTGGCGGGTGACCGTGCACACTTAATTTCGCAACGCCGATTAAAGCGCGAGTTCTAGCGGATCGGTACCCGAAAACATTTCATGCAACGCACGAAAAGACATCTTAAAAACGGAAGCCGACCACCAAGGTGGTCGGCAATCCCTGTACAGCTAGTCTTCGAGGATCTCAGCGTCGATGACCCGTGGATCATCCAGCGGCAACGAGCTGGGCACCACCGTAGGGATTCCCTCGAAGGCAACCGCGGCATTCTCGATCACGCGCTTGGCCATGTACCGATTGCCGACACCGCCGATGGCCGCGCCAACGCCAAACGGAACCAGTCGGCCCATGGTGCTGGCAGCCTGGGTGCCGATGATCTTGCGCAAGAACTTCTTCTGCATGGTGCGCTGCATGGCGGAGTAGATGCTCGTGGACTTGCCGGCACCGAAGGACTTGGCCCAGCCCTGGACCGGTCCTCCGCCGCGGCCTGCGGCTTGGGCAGTCAAGCCGGCAATCATTGTGCTGCCTTCCTCGCCCATCATGATGCCCATAACCAGCACTCGTGACCGATCCGGGTCTTCGATGGCAATGCCGTGCAGTTCTGCCAGGCTCTGCGCATACAGCGCAGAAGCTTCCAGGAAGCCCAGCGTTGCAGCAACGGAAAGGCCCAGCGCCACGCCGGTGCCGACAGCAGGAACGGCTGCGGTTCCACCCACGGCTGCACCGGTGCCGGTAACCACACGCAGGTAATCGCGCTCGACAATGGCTGCCAGCTCGGCTGCCGTGGCTTCCGGGTGCTTCTTGCGCAGCCGCTTAATGTAGGCAAGCACCAGCGGGCGCTGCACGCCGATGCCCTTCATGATGGCATCCTGCACGCCGGAGCGCGGCTTTCCATCCTTGCCAAGCAACGTCATTGAAATCGGATCGTTTTTCATGATGGCTCCAGCTTATCCGCAAGACCCTGAGAGTTGCCGTGAGCGCTCTGCCTTCACACAAGCGTCTTGAAAAATTCCTTGAAACTCCCCGATGCTGGTGAAAGAGTTGGCTTATGAAGAACGCTCAGGCCAAACGGTATAACCATGCCTTGAAAAGCGCCGGGATCTCGGAGCACCCGGTCGCTTTGCTCGATCTCGATGCCTTCGATTCAAACGTGATCGCCCTACGCGAACGGGCCGGCGGCGTGCCGATCCGCATCGCTTCCAAGTCCCTGCGTGTACGCAAGGCGTTGGAGCGGGCGCTCGACGAGCCAGGCTTCCGGGGCGTTCTCTGCTTCACGTTGGCCGAAGCATTATGGCTGGCCAGCCACGGTTTGAAGGACTTGGTGGTTGCGTACCCGCAAACGGATGCCGAAGCGATCAGCCGGTGGGCGGCCAGCGAGCAGGCCTGCGAAGCTGTCACCCTCATGGTGGATACCGAAGAGCAGCTGGACCTGATCGACAGAATCGCGCCGGGGCACCCGGCATTGAAGGTCGCCTTGGAACTGGATGCCGCCTATTACCCCAGCGGCAATATCCGCATCGGCGCCGCACGTTCGCCGCTGAGCCGGCCGGAACAGGTCGCGGCGCTGGCCGCCGAGGTGCACCGTCGCCGCAACTTCATCCTGGACGGGTTGATGGGCTACGAATCCCAGATCGCTTCGGTTCCCGATGGAGGGTTCAGCCCCAAGGCGCTGATCGCGCGCAAGCTGCGCCAAGCCAGCGCCGCCGAACTGGCCGAGCGCCGGGCCGAAACCGTGGAATTGGTCCGGGAGCTGGGCGAGCTGCGTTTCGTGAATGCCGGCGGCACAGGTTCGGTGGAAAGCGCTGTCCAAGAACCCGCTATCACCGAGATTGCCGCGGGTTCAGGGCTGTTCGCGCCCGCGCTGTTCGATTCCTATCGCGCATTCCGACCCGCCCCTGCCCTGTATCTGGGCTTCCCTGTGGTCCGCCGTCCCGATGAGCGAACAGTCACCATCCTCGGAGGCGGTTGGACCGCATCGGGTCCAGCCGGCAAGGACCGGCTGCCAAGAATCGAGCACCCAAAGAAGCTGCGCTATCTGTCCATGGAAGGAGCCGGCGAGGTGCAGACCCCGCTCACCGGCCCCAGCGCACACCGCATCGCCATTGGCGAAACGGTCTGGCTGCGCCATTCCAAGGCCGGCGAACCTGCGGAACGGGTTAATAAGGTGGCGGTGTATTCCAAGGGCAAGATCATCGAGCAGTGGCCCACCTACCGCGGGGAAGGCAAAGCATTCCTGTGAGCACCTTCAAGAACTTCGCGCGCACCGTTGTCGCGCACCCGGCAGCCATCCGTTCCCCGCGCAGCATCGCGGAATTGGCGCAGGTCCTGGAACAGGCCGCCGACCTGGAGCAGCCGGTGCGTGCGATCGGCGCAGGCCATTCCTTCACGCCGCTGGCGGCTACCGACGGCATCTTGCTGAACCTGGATGGCTTCCAGGGAATCGAGGAAGTCGACGCCCTCACCCACGAGGTGACCTTCCGCGCCGGGACCCGGCTATGGCAGATCCCCGCACTGCTCAAGCCCTTCAATCTCGCGTTGGAGAATATGGGCGATATCGACAGGCAATCTGTAGCCGGAGCCATCAGCACCGGCACCCACGGCACCGGCCTGCGATTCAGCGGATTCAGCGGAACGGTCACCGGGGTGCAGCTCCTGCTGGCCGATGGCACCCACCTGCGTGCCAACTCTCAGGAGAACACCGAACTATTCGAGGCCTCCCGGCTTGGCCTGGGAGCGCTGGGGGTGCTCACCCACGTGCGGCTGCGCTGCGTCCCGCACTACATGATGCGTGCGGAGGAAATCATCGAACCCATCGGGCTGATCGCCGAAAGCTTCGTCGAGCGCGCACGGGAAGAAGACCATCTGGAATTCTTCTGGTTCCCGGGCACCGGCAAAGCCCAGGTGAAGATCAATACCCGCCTCGACGGCCAAGTCCCGACCGAGCAGCCGCCGGCGGCAGCCCGCTGGCTGAATGATGAAGTTGTCTCCAATGGCGCATTGCAGCTGCTCAGCTCGGTGAGCGCGGCGCTGCCGAAGACCACGCCAGCCTTGGCCAAGGTGGCGTGCGCAGCGTTGCCCGAAAGCAGCCGCATCGCACCGTGGAACGAAGTGTTCACCAGTGCGCGGCGGGTGCGTTTCACCGAAATGGAATATGCGCTCCCGCTGGCCAACTTCGATGAGGCTTTCGCCAGGGTGCGGGCGTACTTCAAGCGTTCGGGAACCGGGGTCTTCTTCCCTGTCGAGGTGCGCACCGCGGCCGAGGATTCCACCTGGCTGGGAACTGCCAGCGGCCGGCAAACTGCATATATAGCCGTGCACCGCTACATTCGCGATCAGGCTCCGGGATACTTTGCAGCCATGGAAGAGATCTTCCGCTCCCTGGGCGGCCGGCCGCACTGGGGCAAGGAGCATACGCTTCAGGCTGGGGAATTGGCTCAGCTCTACCCGAAGTTCAGCGATTTCACGCGGGTTCGCCAGGCTGCCGATCCGGAGGGCAGATTCCTCAATCCGTATCTGCGCAGCTTGCTCGGCGCCTAGAATTGGATGTCGGCCCAGATCAGCGGGCTTGATTCCTTCGCGAAGTCGGGGACTGTTCCCGGCAACGCCTGGGAAGTGCTCGGCTGGTTCTCCTTGATGCGGCCCTGGCCCAATACCTGCCAGGTTTCGCTCGGCACCAGGTAGCTGCCCGAATCATTGACAGCGTTCGCGTGCTTGAGTTCCTTGAGGAAAGGGTCAACGCGATCAGCGGAGCCATCTTGCAGGCCCAGTGCACCGGCAATGACAAAGCGGTCTTCGCCCACGCCTTCTGCATGTTCGCCCTCGTCGGTGCGAACATAGTTCTCGCCGGAGAGATAGCCGTCGATGACCTTCAGCTCGTCCATCTGGCGTGCCTTGGCGAATTCCTCATCCTGCGCATCCGGCTGGGTTTGCGTCGCCAGGATATGCACCGGCTCGCCACGGTACTGGATGGGAATGTCCCATAGGCCGGTGCTCATCACGGGGATGGACGCTGCCAGCACGCCGGATAAGTCGGTGTGGTGCAGCATGTCGTTGGCAACGTGTTGCCACTTGAGCTGGGAAACGCTGGCGACCTGCTCTTGGGCGATCGGGTACTTCGACAGCACGACGATCGACCCCTGCTCCGCGAATGCGGCCTGGCCCCACGCGTCCTCGGCGCTGCCGATCACGCCGTCGGCGTTCAAGTCGGCGCCGCTTTGCAGGCCTTTGGAGCCCACCGCCAGATAGGAATACCCGTAGTCCACGTCGGCGCGGTCGTCGCCCAGATTGTTCAGATAGTTCTCATTGAGCGCGTCAACTGCCTCTTGGGTGGCGTCCATATCCGTCAGCACCACCACGTCCGCGTTGGCGCTGCTGATCTTGTCCGCAACCTGGGCTGCCTGCCGGTCGGTTCCGCGCATCAGGGCCGCGGGCAGCTCTTCGGGGGTTTCGCCGGTGAGATTTGCCTGGATGGTTGCCACGCGCAGCGAGGTCTCCGAAAGCTGCGCGGCATTGGCGCCTGCTGGGTCGCCGGGTCCGGTGGGTGCGGCAAGTGCGCCGGTTGCGGGGAGCATCAGAAGTGCCCCTAAACCCAGGCTCGCTGTTCCGACTAATAACTTGCGCACCCATCCACCCTACGACGTTCAGCTACCGCTTTCCAGCACCTTTACCGGATTGTAATGCCGCAGCCGCAGCGGCCTTCTTGTTCGCGGAAAGGACTTCTTCCATATACGGGGCACGCACATGCGTGGATACCCGGGCGTCCACCAGGCATACGCCGCGGGCGCCTGCATCAACCCACTGCTGCACGGCGGCGAGGTCTTCCAGCGTGCCAACGCGGATTCCGGTCGCTCCCATGGAGTTGGCAATGCCGGCAAAATCCACGGTAGGGATCAGCATCGGGTCTTCGTGCAGGCCGACGGATCCGTACTGGTGGATTTCCGCACCATAGGCGGAGTCGTTGTAGATGACGATGACGCCGCTTTCCACGGTGCGCACGATCGATTCGAGGTCTGCCAGGCCCATCAGGAATCCGCCATCTCCGGCGGCCAGCACGACCGTGCGGCCTTCCGCCGCCGGGGCCGCACCCACCATGGAGGCGATGCCCAGGCCGATGGACTGGTAGGCGGTTCCCACACAGGCCAGGGAGCGCGCACCGGAAGTCGACCAGTACATCGGACCCCAGCCGATGAAGTGCCCGCCATCCTGCACCAGCACGCGGTTGGCCGGCAGGATATCCTGCAGCTCGCTGGCCACGCGGCGCGGATCCAGCTGCCCGTCGGAGGCCTGGTCGTCGCCGGCGGGGCGGCTGCGCAGCTCGGACAGGTCAAGGCCTGCGCGCCATGCGTCATCGGCTTGCTCCACGGCACCGAGCAGGTCCGCGGCAGCCAGGGCCGCATCGCCGGTGGCGAAGTAGTCGACGCGTGGATTGGTGGCCGCGCATCCCAGATCGATCTGGATCAGGGTGGCATCGTCTGCCACTAGCTCGCCGAAGCGCATGGTGAACTGGTTCAGCGAGGCGCCGAGCACCAGTACGGTATCTGCCTGCGCGATGATCGCGGCGTTGGCCTCCGTGGAGAACCCTCCGGTGATGCCCAGGTCGAACTCGTAGTCCAGCAGGTCGCGGGCCAGCAGCGTGCCCGAGGTGGTGGCCCCCAGCTTCTGAGCCAGCGCCTGGACCTGCTCGGCGGCATCAATTGCGCCGCGGCCATAGAGGATGTGGGTGCGCTGCGAGGCGTTGAGCTTGGCAGCGATCTGCTCCAGCTGGGTGGAGTTCAACTGCGGCGCCGGCGGGGTGCTGCGCAGGGAGGCGAAATCGGGAAGCTGCTCTTCGAGGGAATCCAGCGCTGCCAGGTCGTAGGGAATGGCCAGGACCACCGGCAGCTGCTCGCGCAGCGCATGGGCCGCCGCCTCAAGGGCGGTCGCACCCGGGGTGCTGCGGTCGACGACGTAGCGGGGCGCCCGCACCGCGGCATCGATCGCGGCCTGGTCCACGTCCCAGCCGCGCAGGCCCGACGTCGGCGCGTCGCCGGTGACGAACAGCAGCGGGGTCCGCGCCGCGGCGGCCTCGGCCAGGGCAGTGGTGGTGTTGGTGTAGCCGGCACCGTAGGTGGTGGAGGCGATGGCCAGCTTGTTGGAGATGCGGAAGTACGCGTCGGCGGCCGAAACGGCGGCCGACTCATGGCGCACTGCGGTGTAGTCGAAGCCTGCACGCACCGCGGCGTCGAGGAAGTGGGCGTTGCCGTTGCCCATCAATCCGAAAATTCGCGGGGCCAGGGGCTTGAGGGCATGGGCAATGGCAGCTGAAACGCTGGACATTATGGACTCTTTTCAAGAAATCGTGCTGAAGAAATTCCATATATGTCTGCCGTTACCGGTTGCTTCACCGCAACGGGTATCGCCCCTTTTGAGAGCGCCGGAACCAGCTGGAGCCGTGTTCCTGACTCACTGATGATAATGCAGGGATCCTGCTCGGCGCTAGGAGCCGGTGACCGCGACCCGGAAAGCCAGGGAGGCAAACTCCTCCAAAAGTACCATGTACAGCAATCTCCATTCTCGATAAGATCAAGATAACTCTTAGTTGACTTGAACCTTATAAGGCAACCATCGAACCTTATCGAGAGGGAACGCATGCTGAAGTTCTTCGGGATCACCACTGGCGCATCGGCCAGCGGCAAAGTCCGCGCATGGCAGGGCGTGGACCGCAAGCACCGGGGCATCGCCTTCGCCGTGTCGCTGGTGCTGGCATCGGCCGCGTTCCTGGCCGCCCGCTGGCTGCTCTCGGGCCTGCCGCCCGAGCACTCCCTGCCTTATGTTCCCTGGCTTGCCGCCGCGGCCCTGCTGCTCATCAGCACCCTGGTGGCCGAGCGCTCGATGATCAGCAACCAGCCGGCCGAAGCTGGCGGCATCTAGGCGCAAAAAAGCTGGGGGAAGATACGGGCAACCCGTATCTTCCCCCAGCTTCGCGCCAACCGGCTAGGCGTTGCCCAGCCAATCGGCGGCGTCGTTGACCAGCTGCTGAGGCGAGGCCGAAATATCCAGCACCACGCCGCGCTCGTCAGCCTGCAGCTCGTCAAGCGTCTCGAACTGGGATTTCAGCAGCTCCACCGGCATGAAGTGCCCGGTGCGCTCGGCCATGCGCTGGGACAGCAGCTCGAAGCTGCCGTTCAAATGGATGAACACCGTATCCGGCGCCTGCGCCCTGATCTGGTCGCGGTACTTGCGCTTGAGCGCAGAGCACGCAATGATCAGCGGCTTGCCATCCTCGGCGGCCAGCCGCCTGCCGATTTCGCCGAGTCACGGTTCGCGGTCTGCATCATCCAGCGGGATGCCGGCAGACATCTTCGCGATATTCGCCTGCGGATGCAGGGAATCCCCGTCGAGGAACTCCGAGGCGATCCGCTGGCCCAGCAGCTCGCCCACGGTGGATTTGCCGCAGCCGGAGACCCCCATGACCACGATGCGTCCGGCCCCGGTGCCCGATGGCGCCGACAGCGGCTTGTCCATGATCGCCTCGCTCACCAGTCGTGCACCGTGCCGTCAACCAGGCGGTTGTACGGCAGGTAGGCCTGCTGGTACGGGTAGGACAGCGCGGCTTCCTCGTTGAACTCGACGCCCAGGCCAGGCTTGTCGCCAGGGTGCAGGTAGCCGTCCTTGAAGGTCATCGACTGCTCGAAAACGGTGTTGGTGGCGTCCGAGTGCTGCATGTACTCCTGGATGCCGTAGTTGTGGATGGCCAGGCCCACGTGCAGCTGGGCGGCGAAGCCCACCGAAGACGGCCTGCGCTTCGGCGACTCGCTGCCATGGGAATCGAGCATCCTAGACTTCTCCGGGATGGCCGTCCGAGTCCTGGGAGATCGGCTCCTCGCTGAATACCATCAAGCAGGTCATGAGCGAGGTCGATGACTCGAGCAAGGTCGTGCTGCACGTGTACTTCCGATGCCATTCGTCATGGACGAGGCCAGCGGCCTGCGCGATGCAGGCGCCATCGTCGTCGGCTTCGGCATGTCCGACACCGCGCTGATGGATAGCCTCTCGGGCAAGTTCGCCCCGCAGGGACGCATGCCGTTCGCGCTGGCCGGCACCCGCGAGTCGATCACCGAGCAGTTCAGCGACTTGCCTGGCTATGCGCAAACCGCCGACGGCGCGCTGTTCGAGTACGGTTTCGGGCTCAGCTACTAGGTAATGAAGCGTGCTGCGCGGCTACCGCGCGTTTGCGTGGCTGGCCGCGTAGTCCTGCGCGCTGAGCTGCCCCAGGCGCGAACGGCGCCGTCCGTAGCCCAGGTAGAGCGCCACGCCGACGATCATCCAGATGATGAACACCAGCCAGGTGTGCCAGCCCAGCTGGCTCATCAGGAACAGGCAGGCGAAGATGCCCAGGATCGGGGTGACCGGATACAGCGGCAGCTTGAACGTCCGCGGGGCCTGCGGCTGCTTGCGGCGCAGGTAGATCACCGAGGCGCCAACCAGCGCGAAGGCGAACAGCGTGCCGATGCTGGTGGCGTCGGCCAGCGCGCCCAGCGGGATGAACCCGGCGGTGATCGCCACCAGGATGCCGGTGATCCAGGTGCCGGCGACCGGGGTGCCGGTGCGGTTCGACACCTTGCCGAACACCGGCGGCACCAGCCCGTCGCGCGACATGGCCAGGAGGATGCGGGTCTGGCCGTAGAGCACGGTCAGCACCACCGATGCGATGGCCAGCACGGCGGCCACGGCGAAGGCCAGCACGAAGATCGGCTGGCCGGTCAGTTCGCCGACGATCTGCACCAGCGGCGCCTGGGCGCCTTCGAACCAGTTCCATTCGCGCGCGCCGATCGCCGAAACTGCCACCAGCACGTAGGTGATGGTCACGATCAGCATCGAGAGCATGATGGCCCGGGGCAGATCGCGCTTCGGGTTCTTCGCTTCCTCGCCGGCCGTCGAGGCGGCGTCGAAGCCGATATAGGAGAAGAACACGCTCGATGCCGCCGCGGTCACGCCGGCCGCGCCCATCGGCAGCAGCGGCTCGAAGTTGCCCGCGTTGAAGGCGCTGAAGGCGACGACCGAGAAGAAGATCAGGATGCCTGCCTTGATGGCCACGACGATCGAGTTCACGATGGCCGATTCGCGCGCCCCGCGCACCAGCAGCACGGTGGCCAGCACGACGACGATCAGCGCCGGCAGGTTCACCGCCCCGCCCTCGGCCGGGCCTCCAGCCAGCGCCGCAGGCAGCTCCATGCCGAAGGTGCGCAGCGTTTCATTCACGTACTGGCCCGCGCCGACGGCCACCGCGGCCACGGACACGGCGTATTCGAGCACCAGGCACCAGCCGCAGATCCAGGCGATGCCTTCGCCCATGGTCGCATAGGAATAGGAGTAGCTGGAGCCGGACACCGGGACCATGCCGGCCATTTCGGCGTAGGACATCGCCGAAAGCAGCGCGGTGATGCCGGCGATCACGAACGAGATCCAGATGGCCGGACCGGCGATCGGCACGGTATCGCCAAGGATCACCAGGATTCCGGTGCCCATGGTGGCGCCGACGCTGATCATGGTCAGCTGCCACATGCCCAGGGTGCGGCGCAGTTGGCCTGCTCCTGCATTGGTTTCTGCCTCGGCGATCATATTCGTGATCGACTTGCGGCGGCGCAGCTGCGCGCCCAGCAAGGTGGCCGGGCCGGCGCTCACGGATGGTTTGCGATTCATCGCGGATCCTCAATGGGGTGGTATTGCCGCCGCGCCCCGTCCCAGGATGCGGACGGGCGCTGCGCGTGGAAGTTCTGAACTGGAATATCATGTCACGGCCCGATCCGTCCCAGCTGTTCCAGAATCCAACAATTTTTCGCCAATTGTGCCCTCTTCTTGGGGTTTAACCGAAATCTTGGTCCATGCGGAATCCGTGCACTGAGATGGAATTCATTATCTGGAGTGCATAATTATGCACAAATCGCCGCACGCCACCCGCACCGCAGGCGCCCCGATCCTCCCTGCGCACATCGAAAACCACCGAGGTTTTCCACAATATTAGAAGACATATTCGAGCAATAGAAGTACAATTAGAACATGTCCGAAGCAAAGGCGCACGGAAACGGCCTGACCCCACCAGCACCCCCAGATGCCTTCGACCTGCATCTGGACCAGCTGAACGACGACCTCGTCCAGCTCGAAGAACACGGCACCAAAGCCGAATGCGCCCACGCCATCGAAGGCCTCGAAGCACTAGCCTCCTATATCCGCTACCGGCAGGCCTGCCTCTCCCACCAGATCGAGAAGGACTTCGTGCGCGACCACGAGGAACGCGGCGTCCACATGGATGACCAAACCCGTGGCGCCGCCGCCTGCGTTGCACTGGCCCGCAAGCAATCCCCGCACGGCATGCGCAACTACCTGGTCAACTGCCGCATCCTCTTCGAAGACACCCCTCACCTGGCCGCCGCCTGTTCCCGCGGAGAATTCACCGAAGCGCAAGCCCAGGCCATCCTGACCCCGCTCCAGGACCTCAGAGCCCAGCGCCGCACCGAATTCGACCAGTATTTTGCCCAGAACCCCGACATGTTCGAGTCCATGGGCACCCGCCAAATCACGCAAACCGTGCGCAAATTCGTCCTTTCCTACACCTCTGATCAGGAATCCATCAAGCAGAAAACCGTCGAGGAAGACCGCAACCTCACCCTGGAAATCGACCAGCAGCGCGGCTGCATCAAGATTCGCGGCGAGTACCCCCTGCTGCCCGGCATGTGCCTCAAGCGCTACCTGGACGAGGAATCCAAGACCCTGCGCAAGAAAGGCGACCCGCGCACCCGCACCCAGATCCGCGCCGATTTGCTCTTCAGCTACATGATGATCGGCGAACCCTCCAAAATGCCCGTCGCCCTGAACATCGGGGTGATCATGACCGATCGGTCCCTGTTCGCCGGCGAACGCAAACCAGCGCTATTGGAAGGCTACGGCTACATCCCTGCCCAGAGCGTGCGTGAATGGATCGGCGGGCACCAGATCCCCAATGACCTGACCTTCGAGCAGATGGAAGCGAAAGTCACCCGCGAAAACATCGAGCAAATCGAAGTGCGCACCGAACTCGCCCGCTTCTACACCGCGCCGGGCGACCAGGAACTCATTTCCATGGACTCCAAGGCGCGGCTCTTCCCGGAGAAGCTCAAGAAGTTCATCGCCGTACGCGACCGGCACTGCCGAACCCCGTTCTGCGACGGCATCGTTGAAGAAATAGACCACGTCAAGCAATACGCCCGCGGCGGCAAAACCACCGTGTCCAACGGCGATGGCCGCTGCGCGGCCTGCAACAAGGCCAAGCAAGCCGCCGGATGGTACGAATACACCACCTACGGCAACGGGCACAGCATCACCATTTGCCCCGGCTCGGCCATGTCCTACAAATCCACCGCACCACCAGCCACCGGGTACGCGCACAAGCCATTCCCGCAACTGATGCGCGACGGCACCTGGCTGCAAAAACTCAAAGAACGGCTGAGGCCGCCTGATGACCCCGAATGTGTCGCCGCCTGATAGGCGGCAGGCAACTACTGCGCACTCTCTTGGCTAGCAATCCGGTTGAAACCGCTGGCTTCGGACCGCAGGATATGGCGAAGCCGCCTGGAAGTTGCCTCCCAGGCGGCTTGGTTCCGGACTCTACTTGCCGGCGGCTTCTGCCAGCAGTTCAACGATGTGCCGGTATTCCTTGCCCGTCGCCCGGGTCATGCCCAGTTCGCAGGTGCGGTTGCATGAAGCGTGTTCCTGCGCATCCAGTTCACGGACCTCAGCTGCCTCGCGAGCGGTAGCCGACTCGGTCAGCTCCGGATGCAGCATTCCACGGTCGCCAGCATAACCGCAGCAGCCCCAGTTCACCGGGGTGTTCACGGTATCTGCCACAGCCTCGGCGATCTTCTGCATGTCCGGATTCAGGCCCATCTGCGTGGAGGAGCAGGTCGGGTGCAAGGTGACCGAGGAGATCTTGTGCAGCTCTGGCAGCTTGTCCAGCAGGTGCTGCGAAGTGAATGCCAGCAGGTCAACCACGTCATAGCCGTGCTCGGCCAGGGTATGCGCAAACCCTTCGGTGCAGCTGGAGGCGTCCGAGATGATTGGCAGGTTCTTGCCAGGCATGGCGGCGCGGACTTCTTCCAGCACGCGCTGGCCCATGACTTCATGGCCCTGCGCGTAGCCCTTGGAAGTCCATGGAGTGCCGCAGCAGGTGGATTCGATGCCCTCCGGAACATAAACCGAGACTCCGGCGGCGTGCAGCAGCTTGGTGAACGACGATGCAACACCTTCCCCGTCGCCGGCCGGGCCGAACATCGAGTTCACGCAGGCAGGCAGGTAGATGGCCAGCGGCTCGGTGCCCGCGGCACCTAGGTTCCCGGCCATCGGCTTGCGCGCCTTGCCGCCGGCAGGCAGTTCAGCGTCGTAGCGCGGCATGACGTCGGTGCTGACCACCTTGCGGGCAGCATCGGTAACGCCGCGGACCAGCGACGTCGGGAACTTGTCGGCGACGCTCAGGGCCAGCGAACCAGCCCGGGTGGCCCCGCCCCAGCCCTTGGCCGCGGCCTTGAAGCCGGCTTCCAGCACAGGGTGCGCGTCTTCGCGGCGCAGGCGCTTGACCAGCAGGCCGGTGTTGATGCCGACCGGGCAAGCGGTGACGCACATGCCGTCAACGGCGCAGGTCTGCACGCCGTTGTACGCGTAGTCGCGCTCAAGCTCGGCAGCCAGCTCGGTGTTGCCCTCGGCTTCGGCCTTGGCGATGGCCCGGCGCACGACGATGCGCTGGCGCGGGGTCAAGGTCAGGTCTTTGGACGGGCAGACCGGCTCGCAGTAGCCGCATTCCACGCAATGGTCGGCCTCGACCTCGATGGTCTCGTTGAGCTTGATATTGCGGATGTGCGCGGCATGGTCCTCGTCGATGATCACCCCGGGGTTCATCATCAGGCGCGGATCGCAGGCTGCCTTCAGTTCCAGGTGCACCTCGTAGAGCTCATCGCCGTACTGCGCGCGGACGAATGGCGCCATGGCGCGACCGGTACCGTGCTCCGCCTTAAGGTTGCCGTCCTTGTCCAGGATCAGCTGGACCATCTTGTCGTTGAAGGAGTTGTAGCGGTTCAGCGCTGTATCGCCTTCGAAGCGGTCGGTTAGCATGAAGTGGATGTTGCCATCCTTGGCGTGGCCGAAGATCACCGAATCCTCGTAGCCGTACTCGGTGAACAGCTCCTGCAGGCTGCCGCAGGTTTCAGCCAAGGTCTCGACCGGGACGACGACGTCTTCGAGCAGCGCGGTGGTACCGGTGGCGCGGGCGCCGGCCACCGATGCATACAGTCCCTTGCGGAATTTCCAGGCGGCCTGGCGGTTCTTGGCATCCGGGGAGAGGATCGCCGGGGCGCGCAATGCGGCTGCGTCCAGCAGCGACTGGCCAGCTGTGCGCAGCCCTGCCAGCTCCTCTTCTGAGTCCGCATGGTATTCGACCAGCAAGGCGGCCTGCTGGTCGACCTCGAAGCCCATGATGGCTTCGGGCACGCCGGGCAGCGACTGGCCCACGCGCAGCGAGGTGGAGTCCATCAGCTCCAGCGTAGCTGCGCCGGAATCCACGAGTTCGGGCAGTGCGCGGGTGGCCAGATCCAGGTTGTCGAAGACCGCCAGGGTGGCGATGGCCAGCTTGCGGATCGGCACGGTGCGGAAAACCGCCTCCGCAACGAAGGCCAGGGTGCCCTCGGAGCCGATGATCAGGTGGGCCAGCAGCTCGGCCGGGGTGTCGTAGTCCAGGAAGGCGTTGATGCCGTAGCCCATGGTGTTCTTCAACCCGAAGTGCTTCTCGATCTTGGCCACCGATGCAGGGTTGCTGCGCACGCGCTTGACCAGCTTGTCCAGGGTGGCGACCAGCTGCGGCTCGGCGGCGGCCAGCTTGCGGTCGGCCTCGGGATCCGCGGTGTCGATCATGGTGCCCGAAGGCAGGACGAACGTCATGGATTCCAGGGTGCGGTAGGTGTTGAACTCGGTTCCGCAGGCCATGCCCGAGGAGTTGTTCGCGATCACGCCGCCGATGGTGCAGGCCGCCTCGCTGGCCGGATCCGGCCCGAGCTTGCTGCCATAGACGGCCAGGCGGGCGTTGACCTGGCGGACGGTGGCGCCTGGCTGCACGCGCACGCGTGCTCCGTTGTCGAGCACGGTAATGCCGCGGAAGTTGCGGCGCACGTCGATCATCAGGCCGTCGCCGCTGGCCTGTCCGGCCAATGAGGTGCCGCCGGAGCGCAGGGTGACCGGCTGGTTGTTCCGCGCGGCCGCTGCAAGCAGCGCGGAGACTTCCGCGGCATCCTTGGCCAGCACGACAGCTTGCGGGGTGTACAGGTAGTGCGAGGCATCCGAGGCATAGGCGACGCGATCGATGGATCGGGTCTTGACACGGTCCTGGTCGCCGACCAAGTCGAGGATTCCGGATGAAACCGTCGTTTCTCCGAGTGCTGGCGTGCTCAATGCCATGGTGCGCTCCTGTGCAGTTGGCAAGCAGAACTTGCCGAATACGGAAATTGTCTTACAAGTACACATGCCATAGTAGTACGATTCGTGGGATACTTGTTAGGGATATTTTTCGCGGCTCGAAAGGACCCTTGTGGCAGCCCGTTTAGGTGTCGTTTCCGTAGTCCAGGCGGTCATCCGGTCACTGCGCGCCCGGATTTTCAGCGGCGAACTGGCACCCGGCACCCCGCTGGCCGAGGTCGATGTCGCCGCGCAATACGAAGTTGCCCGTCCAACCGCCAAGGCCGCACTGGAGAACCTTGTCGCAAGCGGCCTGCTGACCCGCAATGCGCACCAGACCGCAAGGGTCACGCTGCTCTCCGCGCGCGATGCGCTCGATATCTACCGCACCCGCGCCATCATCGAAGCAGAGGCCGTGCGCCTGCTGGCCGCCCTACGCGAGGTCCCGTCCGAGGCGCGGGAAGCCAATGCGGAAATCACCGAACTGGTCGGCGCCTCGCCGATCGACATCATCGATCCCGACATCCGCTTCCATGCCGCCCTGGTCCAGGCGCTCGGCTCGCGGCGCACCAGCGCAATCTACGCGCAGCTGACCGACGAGATCCGCCTGTGCATGACCCACGTGCAGGATGCCACGCTGCTGTCCACCAAGGACATTGCCGCCGAGCACGCACGGCTGCTGCAGCTGATCTCCGAGGGCGAGACGGCCGCCGCCGCGAAGGTGCTGGAAGAACACCTGCGCACCGCCAGCAACAAGCTGGCCGAGCATTTGGAGAGCCTGTAGGCATGGGACTGTTCAGCCGGAAGCCGCAGGTCAGCTTCGATCAGATCGACTCGCTCCTGTCGCGGATCCCGGATCTGCAACTGGGCGCGGTGAAGTTCTCGGCGCACACGCTCGCAGCCGGCTGGAGGAAGACCACTCCCAAACCGGGCATCGACCTGACTACGTGCGGGCTGACCGGCTGGCTGGAGCTTGAAGAAACCCTGCGCTTCACCGAGGGCACGCTGTCGGTGCATGAAACCTGGACCGGCTCGCCCGCACTGTTCTTCATCTCCACCCCGGCGAGCGCTCCGGCGGATTCCGCAGCCGGCGGAGCGCTGGCCGGCGTTCCCGAAGATCACGCGGGCATCCTGCATCCCGGCGAGGACGGAAATCTTCAGCTTCTTGCCACCCTGGACCCGGTGCAGCTGGGGCAGCTGGACCGGTGGATGCGCACCTTCCCGAGGCTGTAGCGCCCTTCCCCGGCCCGCAGGAAGGCTCCGCTCTGCATACCACCTCCTGACGCGGCATTTTCCACCAGATTCCACCACCATCAGCACAGTCATTCGACACGCCTTCACGCATACCCCCACCCCTATTTTTGACATACCCCCGGGGGTATAGTTTAGGGTAGTTCCAGACACCCCCACGAAAGGACATCCCATGCTTCTGGAACGCTTCTACGACGAAGACCTGGCGCAGGCCAGCTACTTCATCGGCTGCCAGGCCAAGGGCGAGGCGATCGTCGTCGATGCCCGCCGCGACATCTCCGAGTACCTGGCGCTGGCCGCCAAGCACGGGATGCGCATTGTTGCGGTGACCGAAACGCACATCCACGCCGACTACCTCTCCGGCACCCGCGAACTGGCCGCCGCCACCGGAGCGGCCACCTACGTCTCGGGCGAGGGCGGGGCCGACTGGCAGTACGGTTTCGAGGCCGAACGCCTGATGGACAAGGACACCATCGCCCTGGGCAATATCACCGTGACCGCGCGCCACACCCCGGGCCACACCCCGGAGCACCTCTCGTTCCTCATCACCGACGGCGCCTTCAGCGACCAGCCCGGCTACATGCTCTCCGGCGACTTCATCTTCGCCGGCGACCTGGGCCGCCCGGACCTGCTGGACGAGGCGGCCGGCGGCGTGGACACCCGCTTCGCCGGGGCCAAGCAGCTCTTCGCCTCGCTGAAGAACGTCTTCCTGCAGCTGCCCGACCACATCCAGGTCTACCCGGGCCACGGTTCGGGCAGCGCCTGCGGCAAGGCGCTGGGCGCCGTGCCCTCCACCACCGTGGGCTACGAACGCAACTTCGCCTGGTGGGGCAGCTACCTGGCGAGCAACGACGAGGCAGGCTTCATCGCCGAGCTGCTCGACGGCCAGCCCGACGCCCACGCCTACTTCGCCCGCATGAAGCGCCAGAACCGCGATGGCGCCAAGGTGCTCGGCCCCCTGCCCGAGCTCGTCGAGTTCACGGCGGAGCAGATCATCGAGCAGACCGCCTCGAATGACGCGGTCTTCGTCGACACCCGCGGACACCTGGCAGTGGCTGAGGGTACCGTCGCCGGCGCGCTGGCCATCCCCGCCATCGCCAAGATGGCGAACTTCGGAGCTTGGGCCTTCGACCC
Source organism: Glutamicibacter nicotianae (assembly GCF_006539525.1). GTDB lineage: Bacteria > Actinomycetota > Actinomycetes > Actinomycetales > Micrococcaceae > Glutamicibacter > Glutamicibacter nicotianae. The sequence continues at coordinate 17,099 of NZ_BJNE01000016.1, forward strand.
GGAAGCCGATGATCGCCAGCTGATCCTGTTCGCCGAGGACCTTCACGCAGCGCGGCAGATGCGCGATCACCTGATGCGCGTGGGCATCGACGCGGTGTCCGGCTACACCACCAGCCTCGAGGGGCTGCCGGCCTTCACCCCGCCAAGCGTGGCCCCGGCCGAGCTGGAGCACTTCGAGCACGCACTGCTGCTGGACGTGCGCAACCGCAGCGAGTTCGCCGCCGGCGCCATCCCGAACGCCAAGCACATCTCGGGCGGGCGCGCCCTGTGGTCCCTCGACGTACTGCCGGCCGAGGGCAAGATCGTCACCTACTGCCAGAGCGGACTGCGAAACTCGATCGTCGCCAGCGCCCTGCGCGACGCCGGATACGACGTAATCGAGCTGGCCGGAAGCTATGCCGGCTGGGCCGCAGCCATGCACAAGACCAACGCCTGACCCATCCCGAACCCCAAGGAAGCACCCGAAATATGAGCACCCCCATCAACGTCATGGACGCCGCGACCCTGGAGAACCTGCTGGCCGCCGAGGATTCGGCCGTCGCAGTCCTGGATGTGCGCACCCCTGCGGAATTCGAATCCGTGCACATCCCCGGCTCGTACAACCTGCCGCTGGACTTGGTAGCGGAACATGCCTACGACGTGACCCGCAAGCTGGCCAAGCAGATCGTGCTGGTCTGCCAGTCGGGCACCCGCGCCGGGCAGGCGCAGCAGAAGCTGGCCGACCTCCAGATCGAATCCGGCAGCGTGCTGGATGGCGGCATCTCCGCCTGGGAGAAGTCCGGCGGCGAGGTGGTGCGCAGCACCCAGCGCTGGGCCATGGACCGCCAGGTTCGCATGACCGCAGGCTCGCTGGTGCTGCTGGGCTTCATCGGCTCCAAGCTGGCCAGCCCCAAGCTCGGCTACCTGTCCGCGGGCATCGGAGCGGGCCTGGTCTACTCCGCGGCCAGCAACTCCTGCGCCATGGCCAGCGTGCTGTCCAAGATGCCGTGGAACAAGGCAAGCACCAATGGCAAGGCCAACCCGCTGGCGCAGATCCCCAATGCCGGGCAGCAGCTGAACCCGCACGGCAAGTAGGCGCGGGCAGTGGAACCACTTTTGATTCTGGTCCTGGCCCTGTCAGTCGTCGTCGGCCTTGCCCTGGGCCTGCTCGGTGGCGGCGGTTCCATCCTGATGGTTCCACTGCTCACCTACGTGGCGGGGATGGACGCCAAGCAGGCCATCACCACCTCGCTGTTCGTGGTGGGCGCGACCTCGCTGGCCAGCCTGCTGCCGCATGCGCGGGCCCGCAATGTCCGCTGGGCCGCAGGCCTGGTCTTCGCCGCTTCGAGCATGAGCGGCGCGCTGCTCGGCGGCCTGGCCAGCGCCGCCATTCCCGGTGGCGTTCTGATGGCGGCCTTCGCCATCATCATGCTGGCCAGCGCCCGGAACATGATCCGCGGACGGAAGAAGGACAACGATGCCGCGGCCAAGGGGCGGTCGCTGCTGCTGTACATTCCCGTCGGACTGGCAGTCGGCATGGTTACCGGATTGGTGGGGGCCGGCGGCGGATTCCTCATCGTTCCGGCCCTGGTGCTGCTGGCAGGGGTGCAGATGAAGCACGCGGTCGGCACGTCCTTGCTGGTCATCTCGCTGAATTCGGCCTCCGGAATGCTGGGGCACCTGAATTCCACTTCGGTCAACTGGCCGTTGGCGCTGTCCATTACCGCGGCGGCGATCATCGGCTCGCTGGTCGGGGCACGGCTGACCGCCCGGGTCCCGGAGCAGAAGCTGCGCCGGGGATTCGGCTATTTCGTCCTGGCCATGGGCATCTTCGTCCTGTCCCAGGAACTGCCGAATCCGGCAGGACTCGTCCTTGCCAGTGCCGCCACGGTCGTCGCCGTTGCCTGGGTGCTGTGCACCAAGGTCCCGGCGCTGGCCGTCATCTGCCCCTGGCGCAAAGCCCCCGCTGGCCCGGCCCCGACTGCGGGCTAGCTCGCATCTACCCATAGGAATACCCATGAAACCGCTAGAATTGACCGAGACGAACTTCGCTGAAACCGTCAAGTCCTCCCAGATGCTGCTGGTCGACTTCTGGGCAGCCTGGTGCGGCCCGTGCCGCAACTTCGCGCCCGTCTTCGACACCGCGGCCGGCCTGCACGAGGACGTGGTCTTCGGCAAGGTCAACACCGAGACGCAGCAGGACTTGGCGGCCGCCGCCCAGATCACTTCCATCCCGACGCTGATGGCATTCAAGGACGGCGTGCTGGTTTACTCCCAGCCCGGCGCACTGGATTCCCGAGGCCTGGAAGAATTGGTCGTCTCGCTGAAGAACCTGGACATGGACGCCGTGCACGCCGAACTGGCCGCCGCTCAGACGTCCGAGCCATAACCCCGGGGTCCGCCCCACGGTCTTTTCGAAATGGAGCACATCATGCGCAATGCGGATGAAGCCACACGCAAGCGAATCCTGAACCGCCTGAAGCGGGCCCGCGGCCAGCTAGATGCCGTCATCAACTCGGTGGAGGGCGACGGCAAATGCCGCGATGTGGTGACCCAGCTTTCCGCCGTATCCACCGCGCTGGACCGCGCAGGATTCGCCATCGTTTCCTCGGCCATGCAGCACTGCCTGGTTGATCCGGAGCAGACCGCCGAAGCCGAAGACGGCTTGACCATCGAGGAGCTGGAAAAGCTCTTCCTTTCACTTTCATAGATCTACGGCTATCACGCCAGAAAAGGAGGCACCCGATGTGCCGACAGGTTTCCTGCAAGAAATGCGGCAAGACCACATGGGCCGGTTGCGGCCAGCACGTTGATTCGGTCATGCGCGGCGTTCCCGCCCGCGACCGCTGCCAGGGCCACGAGAACGAGCAGAAAACCGGCTTCTTCAGCCGCCTGTTCGGCCGCTAGAACCTGCCTTCGCCCCCGCCCATCCACCACAGATGCCTGCGCGGGGGCCGCAGCAGCTCGCGTTGTTCACACAATGGTTCCGATAAGCCAACCATTGTGGCAACGATGAGCCGTGGCAGTTGCCTGCCCGTTCAGGATACCCAGGCGACATAGTCAGCTCGCATTTACCCAGTGTCAGAGTTCTTTGGAATAATCCGAGGTAATGACCATGCGCGTGCTGCAGATCGGATGCTCCGCGGGTCAGCGAGGCATCCGGCACCGCGCTCCGGCTGACCCCAAAGGAATCCCATCATCATGACCTCTAAAATCCGTATTGGCATTGCCGGCTACGGCAACCTCGGCCGCGGCGTGCAGGCCGCGATCGCGAAGAACCCGGACATGGAGCTGGTCGGCGTCTACACCCGACGCGACCCGCAGGACCTGCAGCTGGCCAGCCCGGCACCGCGTTTCGCCATCGCCGATCTTCAGCAGCACACCGGCCAGATCGACGTCCTCATCCTGTGCGGCGGCTCGAAGTCGGACCTGCCGGAGCAGGGCCCGAAGTACGCGGCGCTGTACAACACGGTGGACAGCTTCGACACCCACGCGCGCATACCCGAGTACTTCGAAACCGTGGACGTCCCGGCCAAGGCCGCCGGCAAGACCGCGCTGATTTCCTCGGGCTGGGATCCGGGAATGTTCTCGATCAACCGCGTGTACGGCGAGACGCTGCTGCCCGACGGGGAGACCTACACCTTCTGGGGCCGCGGCCTGAGCCAGGGGCACTCGGATGCGGTGCGCCGCGTGCCGGGTGTCGCCGCCGGCGTGCAGTACACGATGCCCAGCCAGGAAGCGATCGACCGCGTGCGGGCCGGCGAGCGCCCGGCCCTGGGCACCCGCGAAAAGCACCAGCGCGAATGCTTCGTGGTACTCGAGGACGGCGCGGACGCCGAGGCGGTGCGCGAAGCGATCGTCACCATGGAGCACTACTTCGACCAGTACGACACCACGGTTGAATTCATCGACGAGCAGACCCTGGCGGCCGAGCATTCGGCGATGCCGCACGGCGGTTTCGTGATCCGCTCGGGCAACACCAGCGATGCGCAGAAGCAGGTCATCGAGTATTCCCTGGCGCTGGGCTCGAACCCCGAGTTCACTTCCAGCGTGCTGGTGGCCTACGCCCGCGCCGTGCACCGCATGAACCAGGCCGGGATCACCGGCGCACAGACTGTCTACGATGTGGCCCCGGGGCTGCTCTCGCCGAAGTCGGCGGCGCAGCTGCGCGCGGAACTGCTCTAGGAAGCGGCCAGCGGGTCCTTCTCCCAGGACTCCACCGGTCCCGGGACCTGCACGAACAGCGGATGCAGGGCCAGCTGGCCGGCTGGTTCCAGGCGGACGATGCGCGCAGGATCCCGGACGGTCAGCTTGCGCAGCAGGTGTTCGCGCTCGAAGCGCACCTGCCCGCCGGTGACCGGGATCTTCTGCAGCTGCGCGGGGGCTGCCGGATGCAGGATCTTGGCGGCGTCGAAGCGATAGCCCCGGGCATCGGCCTCGTCTAGCAAGCCCTGCAGGTAGCCGCCCAGATGCACCAGCGGAGCGGGCTGCGCCTTGAACCGCAGCAGCTGCGGGTGCTCCGTGTACCCCTTGGTCTGGCCCGCCAGCGCCTTCTGCGCCAGCAGGGTTTCACGCCAGCAGGCGACGAGCCCTTTGGCGTCGAGCAGTGAGGGGTGCAGGGACCAGAGGCGCATAGGCCCAGACTAGTGCCAGTGCTAGCCGGCAGGGAATTCGATGATCTCGCTGCGGATCAAGAAGCGCTTGCCTTCCGGCGCCTCCACGGAGAAGCCGGAGCCCCGGCCGTTGACCACGTCGACGGTCAGCTTGGTGTGCTTCCAGTATTCGAACTGCTCCTTGGACATCCAGAAGTCGATCTCGCCCAAAGCGGTGCCCTCGGCATCGTCCAGGGAGAGCACCCCGAGCAGGATGTCCGATCCGCCGGTGCGGAATTCGCCGGCCGGATAGCACATCGGCGAGGACCCGTCGCAGCAGCCGCCGGACTGGTGGAACATCAGCGGGCCATGGATCCCCCACAGCTTGCGCAGCAGCTGAAGGGCGTCGGAGGTGAAAGCCACCCGGGAGAAATCCTCTCCCTCGATGGCGGCGCGCGTTTCGGTGACGGTGCTCATGGCCTGCTCCTGTTCATGGTGGGCCGCTGCGCGCGGCCCGGCCGGAAGCTCCCGCCGGGCCGCGCACCGGGCTATGCAGTGTAGTCGATGACGACGCGCCCGTCGATCTTGGCGTGGCGCATCTCGTCGAATACGGCGTTGATGTCCTCCAGCGGACGGGTGTGGAAGGTCGGCTTGATCTTGCCGGCCGCATAGAAGTCCAGTGCCTCGATCATGTCCTGGCGGGTGCCGACGATCGAGCCGCGGATGGTCAGGCCCTTGAGCACGATGTCGAAGATCGGTGCCGGGAAGTCGCCGGCGGGAAGGCCGTTGAACACGATCGTTCCCCCGCGCCGGGTCATGCCAATGGCCTGCCCGAATGCTGCCGGGTGCACCGCTGTGACCAGCACCCCGTGGGTCCCGCCGATCTTCTCCTGGATCACCGCGGCAGGGTCCTGCGCGAACGCGTTCACCGTCAGCTCCGCCCCGTGCTTGGTGGCCAGCGCGAGCTTGTCGTCGGCCACGTCGATCGCGACCACGCGCATGCCCATGGCCACCGCATACTGCACCGCGATGTGCCCCAGCCCGCCGATGCCGGAGATCGCGACCCACTGGCCCGGGCGCACCCCGGTCATCTTCAACCCCTTGTAGACGGTCACCCCCGCGCAGAGCACCGGGGCGATCTCGTGCGGGTCGGAGCCCTCGGGAATGCGGGCGGCGAATTTCGCGTCCACCAGCATGTACTGGCCGAAGGAGCCGTCCATCGAGTAGCCGCCGTTGGACTGGGATTCGCACAGCGTCTCCCAGCCGGTGCGGCAGTATTCGCAGCTGCCGCAGGCGCTGGCCAGCCAGGCGTTGCCGACCACATCGCCCTCTTCGACCTCGGTGACGCCCTCGCCGACGGCGACGACGGTGCCCACGCCCTCGTGCCCGGGGATCAGCGGAAGCTTCGGCTTGACCGGCCAGTCGCCCTCTGCGGCGTGCAGGTCGGTGTGGCAGACGCCGGAGGCGATGAGCTTGACCAGGGCCTGGCCCGGTCCGGGCTGCGGGATCGGGGTATCCCCGACCGTCAGTTCATCGCTGAAGTTCTCGACTATTGCGGCTTTCATGGTACTCATGTACGTTGTCCTTTGCATGGCTTCAAAGGCGCGCGACACCCTTGCGGGTCCGGGAAATGAGGCCAATCGTGCCCCGGACGCGGTCCTGGGCGGACCGCGCGCCTTTGAAGTTCGTGGGATGGATTTCCGAACCGGGCGGTTCGGGTGGAATGGTGCTTCCCCGGCTTAGAAGAAGCCGAGCTTGTCCTCCGAGTAGGAGACCAGCAGGTTCTTGGTTTGCTGGTAGTGGTCCAGCATCATCAGGTGGTTTTCCCGTCCGATGCCCGAGGACTTGTATCCTCCGAAGGCGGAGTGCGCCGGGTAGGCGTGGTACTGGTTGACCCACACGCGGCCTGCCTGGATGGCTCGGCCGGCGCGGTAGGCCACGTTGCCGTTGCGGCTCCACACGCCCGATCCCAGGCCGTACAGCGTGTCATTGGCGATGGAGATCGCGTCGTCGTAGTCCTTGAACTTGGTCACCGCGACCACCGGCCCGAAAATCTCCTCCTGGAAGATGCGCATGTCGTTGGTGCCTTCGAAGATGGTCGGCTGCACATAGTAGCCGCCCGAGAGTTCCCCGCCCAGATCCGCGCGCCCGCCGCCGAGCAGCACCTTGGCCCCCTCGGACTTGCCGATGTCCATGTAGGAGAGGATCTTCTCCAGCTGGTCGTTGGATGCCTGGGCACCCATCATGGTGCCGGTGTCCAGCGGGTTGCCCTGCTTGATGGCCTTGGTGCGGGCCACGACGTCCCCCATGAAGCGGTCGTAGATGCTTTCCTGGACCAGCGCACGCGATGGGCAGGTGCACACTTCGCCCTGGTTCAGCGCGAACAGGGTGAATCCTTCCTGCGCCTTGTCGTAGAAGGCGTCGTCCTTGGCGGCGATGTCCTCGAAGAAGATGTTCGGGGACTTGCCGCCCAGTTCCAGGGTGACCGGGATCAGGTTTTCCGAGGCGTACTGCATGATCAGCCGGCCGGTGGTGGTTTCGCCGGTGAAGGCGATCTTGCGGATGCGCTTGTTGGAGGCCAGCGGCTTGCCGCATTCCACGCCGAAGCCGTTGATGACGTTCAGCACGCCGGCCGGCAGCAGGTCGCCGATCAGTTCCATCAGCACCAGGATGCTGGCCGGGGTCTGCTCGGCTGGCTTGAGCACGATCGCGTTGCCGGCGGCCAGGGCCGGTGCGAGCTTCCAGACTGCCATGAGCAGCGGGAAGTTCCACGGTATGATCTGCCCGACCACGCCCAGCGGCTCGTGGAAGTGGTAGGCGGTGGTGTTGTCGTCAAGCTGGGAGAGGCTGCCTTCCTGGGCGCGGATGGCGCCGGCGAAGTAGCGGAAGTGGTCGACCGCCAGCGGCAGGTCGGCGTTCAGGCACTCGCGGATCGCCTTGCCGTTATCCCAGGTTTCGGCGACGGCAAGCTTTTCGAGGTTCTCCTCGATGCGGTCGGCGATCTTGTTCAGGATGACTGCGCGTTCTGCCGGGCTGGTCTTGCCCCAGGCCGGTGCCGCCGCATGCGCCGCGTCCAGCGCGACTTCGACATCTTCTGCGGTGGATCGGGCCACCTCGCAGAAGACCTTGCCGGTGACCGGGGTGATGTTCTCGAAGTACATGCCCTTGATCGGGGCCACCCATTCGCCGCCGATGTAGTTCTCGTAGCGTGGCTTGAAATCTACCAGCGCCCCATCGGTATTCGGATTTGCGTAAACCGCCATTGCTCCACGTCTCCTTCATCGGATGTCCTGGCCGCGATTGCCTCATCGCGGAACCTTGAATGTGACTCTAGTCACCCAAAGGTTGCAGGAAGGTTGCAGCGTTCCGGGCCGGCGGAACGGGCCTCAGCCGGGCTGGCGAGCCGGCGCTGCCGGCTGCAGTTCGCGCTCGGCGCCAGCCGGGTCGCGCCGCCCGGTCCGCGCCGCTCCGATGCCTGCGGCGATCACCAGCACAAGCCCGGCGAGTGCCGCAATGCTTGGCACCTGGTGCAGGAAGACCACACCGACGGTGGCGGCGATTGCCGGTTCCAGGCACATCAGGGTGCCGAAAGCCGAGGCGGCCAGGCGGCGCAGGGCCAGCAGCTCCAGGCAGAAGGGCACGACGGGAAGCAGCAGGGCCAAGCCCAGGCCGATGGCCAGCACCGGCAGGTCCAGCCGCCCCGCTACCCCTGGGCCAACCACCAGGGTGGCGGCCAGGGCCGCGGCTGGCATCGATACCGACAGGGCCCCGACCCCGTCCACCGCATCTCCGGCGCGCTGGGTCAGCAGCACATATGCCGCCCAGCAGACGGCCCCGCCCAGGGCATAGAGCACGCCGACCAGGTCGGCCGATCCGCTCCAGGGTTCGGTCAGGCCCAGCACCCCGGCCGCCGCGGCCAAGGCCCACCAGCGCCCGGCACCCCTCCCCTGGACCAGCGCCACGGCCAGCGGCCCGGTGAATTCCAGGGCGCTGGCGGTGCCCAGCGGGATCGTCTCGACGGCACGCATGAAGGAGAGCGTCATGCCTGCGGTAGCCAGCCCCAGCAGCGCGCACATCACCAGCGTGGAGCGGCTGAAGCGCAGCCGCCAGGGCCGGGCGAAGGCCACGAGGATCACCGCGGCCCAGGCCAGCCGCAGCCATGCCACGCCGTCGGAGCCCAGAGTTGCGGCCAGGCCGATGGAGGCAGCCAGCCCGAGCTGGACGCAGCTCATCGAGGCCACGGCCATCAGCGATCCGGCACCAGCTGAATTCACGGCGCGCACAGGGGTTGAAGTCATGGATCCAGTAGAGACCACCCAGGCCATCCATGTCCACGCGAGAATTATCGACATATCGTTCAAGATTCATGGACAATGTTCTCCATGGAAACCCGCCGCCTGCAATACCTGTACGAGCTGTCCCGCACCGGTTCGATGCGGGCGGTGGCGGACGTGCTGGGCACCACCACCTCAACGGTCTCCCAGCAAATCGCACAGCTCTCCCGGGAGGTCGGCGTCAAGCTGCTGGCACCCGACGGCCGCGGGGTGCGGTTGACACCAGCCGGCCGCCGGCTCGCCGAGCATGCCCGCGGCATCCTCGGTGCAGTGGATGCCGCCCGGCTGGATCTGGATCCCGAGGCTGCGCCGTCGGGCACGGTGCGGGTTGCGGGTTTCGCCACGGCCATCCGCACCACCTTGATGCCGATCATCCAGCAGCTGGCCAGCGACCACCCGGCGGTGCAGATCGTGGTGCTTGAGCTGGAACCTGCCGAGGCGCTCCAACGGCTGGCCGCCGACGACATCGATCTGGCCCTGACCTACGACTACAACCTGGCCCCGGACACGATCGGCCCGGAAGTCGACACCCTTCAGCTGTGGAGCACCCCCTGGGGACTGGGTGTTCCCGCGGCCGATGCAGCGCGCCTGGGCGCAGGAGCGCTGCCGGAAGCGGCTGGCGTGCTGGCAGCCTTCCGGGAACGGGATTGGATCGGCAACTCGCGCAATATCGCCGACGAGACGGTGCTGCGCCTGCTGTCTTCGATGACCGGCTTCAGCCCGCGGGTGCGCCACCACGCCGACAGCCTCGACCTGGTCGAGGACCTGGTCCTCGCCGGGATGGGGGTAGGGCTGCTGCCCGAGAACCGTCCCGCACGCGAAGGGCTGTCAATCCTGCCGCTGCACCGGCCAGATTTGCGGCTGCGGGCCTTCGCCCGGACGCGTGCCGGACGCAGCGCGTGGCCGGCACTGGCCCTGGTGCTGCAGAAGATGCGCGAACTGCGATAATCCGGGACCTCAGGATTCGAGTTCCTGGACCTCGGCAACGATCAACGAGCGCGCCGGCGACTGCGCAGGAAGCTCGCGCAGGGCTGCCCGCAACAGGTCCGAGTCGGCCAGCTGGCGACCCAGGTTCAGCAGCTGCCGGGCGGTGCCGCGGTCCAGCGCCATTTCGCGCAGCGCCGCTTCCATCCGGTGCAGCAGTGCCACGATGCCAGGTGCTTGGGAGCGGGCCAGCAGTCCCGGCGAGTACAACGGCAGGGCGGCTTCGAGTTCGCCGGCTTCCAGTGCTTGCCTGAGCCGGCCCAAGGTCGTCTGCAGGTCCCATTGCAGGCGGTAGGGGCGCGAGGTCAGGTTGCGGCCCGGGGAACCCGCAAGCACCTTGCGCAGCCTGACGATTTCGGCGCGGACGGTGCCTTCGGCCGCGGCATCCGGGCGCTCGAACAGCTCCTCGACCAGCTGCGCGGTGCTCAGGCCTTCGCGGTAATGCGCCAGCAGCGTCAGGATCTCCGCATGACGCAGGGATACGGGCGTCGAGCCGAGGTGGGCCCCGTCACTGCGCCCCAAGTCCAGGTAGTCGGGGTCGGCCACGACGCCGGCGCCGGGCAGGAGCAGCTGCGTTTCCGCGGCCATGACCGCGGCTTGCAGCAGCGGCAGCGAGTGCGTGGCAATGGCCTCCGGGCCGCCGGTCAGGTCTATTGCGCCAATGACCTGGCCCGTGCGCGGATCGCGAATCGGCACCGCAGAGCAGCTGAAGCGGTGGGCCTGCTCGTAGAGGTGCTCAGCACCAGAGACTTGCGAACCGGCGCCCGTTGCCAGCGCCATCCCCGGCGCGGACGTGCCCACGCTCTTCTCGGCCCAGTCGGCACCTGCCATGAATCCCACGCCTTCGGCTTGGCTCATGGCCCCATTTCCACCCGCTACCCACAGCAAGGTTCCACCTGCATCAGCAAGGGCGACCAGGAGATTGGCGTCCATGGCGGACGGGACCAGGAGTTTTTCGAAAACTGGCCAGATCCGCTGGAGTTCGCTTCGTTCGCGCGCCAGACGCAAATGGTCATCGCTCAGTACCGACGGGACACGCAGGTCAGCGGAGCTTTCCAATGATCGCTTCCAGGAATCCCGCACATCCTGACGCAATGGGAGATCGGCAACGCCGGCTCCGCTGGAGCCCAAGAGCTCATGAGCATGCTGGGCGCGACGCGATGCGCCAGGCCAATCAATGGAGAACCCACTCATGCAATCTCCTCGCTAGCAAGGCTCGATTTCCGCCGTTCCCACAAGCCTAGGCGACGGGCGGTGCCTTGAGAAGAGTCCCCGCTGCCGCACAAAGATTGATAGTGGACAATTCACCTTATTGACTGGAAAAGGGGGTGAAAAGTCAACCAGAATGTTTTCCATCTTTTCCCGAATGCCCCTTTACCTGCTGCGAGGGAGAGAGTAATATACAACCAAATGGTTGTATATGAGCTGAGCGAAGAACAGGTAAACAAGGTCTTCCGCGCCTTGGCAGATGCCACACGAAGGGACATCGTGCGGCGGACGCTTCACGCCGAGATCAGCATTTCGGATCTGGCGGCAAGCTACGACATGTCTTTTGCAGCAGTGCAGAAGCACGTTGCCGCCCTGGAAGCCGCAGGCCTGGTCAGGAAAATCGCACGTGGCCGCGAACGCATAGTCCGCGGCCAGCCGGACACCATCCGGCACGCACAAGAACTACTTTCTTCCTTGGAGGAAATCTGGCGCCAGCGCATCAGCCGGCTCGACGATTTCCTTGCCTCCGAGGACACCTAAGGAGCATTCCCATGCCCGTCACGTCCATTGATAAAGATGTCCAGTCCTTGACGCTCACCGTCCACGCAGAATTCCCGGTCAGCGTGGCCCGGCTCTGGGACGCCTACCTCGACCCGCGCCAGATTGACAAGTTCTGGGGCCCGGTAGAGTACCCGGCCACCTTCACTCGCCACGACGCCGCCGCCGGAGGCTACTCGAACTATCACATGACCTCGCCCGAAGGCGAACAGTTCCACGGATACTGGCACTGGCAGGAAGTGGTCGACCAGAAATTCTTCGAGGTCATCGATGGTTTCGCGCACAATGACGGCAGCCCGAACGCCAAGTTGCCCACTTCGCGGCTGGTTTTCACCTTCGACCCGCTGCCCGAAGGCACGAAGCTCACGGTCACCGGAACCTATGATTCGGCGGCGGACCTGGAACAGGTCGTCGCAATGGGAATGATCGACGGAACACGCTCGGCCATGAGCCAGATCGAGCAGGTGCTCATCGACCTGCGGGACTACGCGCAGAACTTCGCCACCGAAGCCGAACTGCTCAACGACACGCAGGTTCGCGTCAGCCGCCTGGTCCGCGGCACCCGCCAGCAGGTCTGGGACGCCCACCACGACCCGGAACTGGTCAAGCGCTGGCAATACGGACCCGATGGCTGGAAGATGACCAAATGCGAGCTGGCTCCCGGCGTCGGCGAGAGCTACCTGCTGTGGTGGGCCCCTGACGATGGCAGCAAGGGATTCGGATTCAGCGGAAAGATCCTCGAACGCGTTGAGGGCCACTACGAAGCGAGCACCGAGCAGCTCGAAGGCGGAGAGGAAATGCTCGGTTCCGGCGTACCCGGATCCGTCAACCAGCTGACGTTCACCAGCACCACCGGCGGCACCTTGGTGACCACCTTGATCACCTACCGCGACAAGGCCGCTCGCGACACGATGCTCGCCACCGGAATGGCCGATGGCATGGAAGCCAGCTACGCCCGGCTGGAATCGATTCTCTAAGCGATTCGCCCCACATCCGGCGCCTTGGCGCGCGCATATATGAAAGACTTAGACCCATGAGTTCTCAGAATGCGCGCGCAGGCCTGGATAAGCAGGCCGATCAGGTTCAGGACATGTTTGACAAGCTGGCTCCTCGCTACGACTTGCTCAATACCTTGATGACCGGCGGCATCGTGAACTACTGGCGCAAGATCACCACCGAGGCGATCGCGCCGAAGCCCGGCGAGCGCATTCTCGACCTGGCTGCAGGTACCGGCACCTCCTCGGTCCCGCTGGCCGAAGCCGGCGCAAAAGTGACCGCCTGCGACATGTCCAACGGCATGCTCGCCGAGGGCCGCAAGCGCTACCCGCAGCTGGACTTCGTGTACGGCGACGCCCATGAGCTTCCTTTCGAAGATGACACCTTTGACGCTGTGACCATTTCCTATGGCCTGCGCAATATCGATGACACCGAGAAGGCGCTGTCGGAAATGCGCCGCGTGACCAAGCCCGGCGGCCGCATCGTCGTCGCCGAGTTCTCCACCCCGACCGTCACCCCGGTCAAGGTGGCCTACCAGCAGTTCCTGCCGCGCGTCATCCCTGCGCTGGGCTACTTGGTGTCGCCTAACCCTTCCGCCTATGCCTACTTGGCTGAGTCCATTGCCGCCTGGCCAGACCAGGAAAAGCTGGGCGCCAAGTTCGTCAACGTCGGCTGGAAGAACGTGGAATACCGGAACCTGACCGGCGGCATCGTCGCCGTTCACCGCGCTTGGAAGTAGAGTTTCTGCAAAGTTTTCTTTTGGCCTGCATCCATCGGATGCGGGCCAAACGACTTTAAGCGGCTCATGCGCGAACCTGGACGGTGTTATTCTTCCAGCTCAGCTGGCATGCTTGTGTCCGTGAGCCAGACCTCGACCGAATCGCAGCGTTGCACGATGAGCTGGAAGCTGCTGCCTGCCGCCATGCTCTCGGCTTCCGCAGCGCTGCTCTTCGGCACCGGCAACGCTCTTGTTGGCTACGGCTTGCTGGCGCTGAGCCTGCTGTGCGCAGCTCTCATCGACCGCAGGCTCGCCCAGCATCTGTCAATGATCGCGGCAGGGCTGGTGATCATCAGCCTGGTTCCGCTCAACGCGGACCTGAGCCTGGGCCACATGGCGCAGATGGGCACGGCGCTGGCAGCGGCGGTCCTGCTGCCCTGGCTGATTTCGCGATTCGCCTTGCGGGAGCAAATTATCAAGTTCCCTGTGAACACCGGTCGCAAGTGGCCGTTGGCAGCGAAACTGTATCTGCTGGCAGTGGTGGCGCTGGGCTTCCTCGTTCTGCCGGTGTATCTGATCAGCACCGGCGTCTATCAGAACTGGCCAGACGCCTCGGACCCAGCGATCTTCTGGCGGCTCTTCATCGGAGTCAACTCAGTGGGCATCTGGGACGAGCTGTTCTTCATCTGCACGGCATTCGCCTTGCTGCGCAAGCACTTTCCCGACTGGCAGGCCAATATCCTGCAAGCGGTGATCTTCTCCTCTTTCCTGTGGGAGATCGGCTACCAATCCTGGGGCCCGTTGCTGACCTTCCCCTTCGCCCTGCTGCAGGGCTATACCTTCAAGCTGACGAAGTCCTTGTCCTATGTCGTAAGTGTGCATCTGATCTTCGACCTTGTCCTGTTCCTCGCGCTGGTCCACGCGCACAACCGGGAATGGCTCCCGGTCTTCATGTACTGAGGGGCTAATTCCTGTTTTCCGCCCTGCTACCCTCATTGGCATGGACACCTGCCAAGCCAGCCAATGCCCCTGCGCCGATTCTGAACGGCGCAGCTTGTTCATTTCGGCTACCGGCTTCGGTATCCTTATTCCGGCTCCCCTGCGACCGTGAGCCAGACCACGAGCGGATCGCCGCGTTGCACGATCCACGGGAAACTGCTGGCAGCCAATAGGCGCCCAGGACCTCTAAGGGCGGATCGGCTATGAGTGATTTCGACGAAAAGGGATTCCACTACGCGCCGCTGCACGGCGAGTACGAGTCTGGAACTTTTCCCGTGCTGCCGCATACGATGGTTAGCACTCTGAATGCAATGTCGATTGCAGCGGTCTGCGACATGGATGAGACCCTGACGGACAATTTGAGGCCAAGCATCAGCGTGAAAATCACGCAATGCATTTTGATGAGCGATGGGTCGATGATCAGTTTGGATCTGGATCGTGGCTTCACAGCCATATCCCATGGGCCCGGGCCCGCCAGGTGGAGGCGGTCGTCAGATGAGCTGATTGCCGAGATTCTTGATTTGGTGCGGATCGATGACCCGGAAAGGTCCGGGGATCATCCGTGGGACGAAATTGCCGCTGCCGCCCAACGACGTGGTATCGATATTGATGCTGCAACATTGAAGCAGATGCCCTACCAGGTCTTGCTCAGCGACAGGGTGATCCGAACGTTTGAGATCTAGAACTTTGGGGCCTGTTCCCTACCGTCGACCTTGCCCTGTTCCTAACGCTGGTCCACGCGCACAACCAGGAGTGGATGCCAGTCTTCTTGCGCTGAGGGGTTAATTCCTGTTTTCCTCCCTGCTACACTCTTTGGCATGGATACCTACTAAGCCAGCCAATGACCCTGCACCGATTCTGTACGGTGCAACTTGTTCATTTCGGCTACCGGCTTCGGTATCCTTTTCTTTTCCGGCCCCTCTTCGAGGTTGAGCCATTTCTGTGATCCCCCAAGTCGGCAGCCCCTTCGCATTAGCGGGAGGAACCTGCATGCCTTTGACACCACCCATTACCCTGAACCATCTCAGCTTCGCCTGGCCCTCGGGAGAAATCGCCCTGGCCAACTTGGACGGCACTTTTCCCTCCGGGCGGACCGGGCTGATCGGCGCCAATGGCAGCGGCAAATCGACGTTGCTGAAACTGATCGCCGGGCAGCTGCACCCAACCAGCGGAACGGCGGAATCGAGCGCACCGCTGAGCTACCTTCCGCAAACGCTGGCTTTGGAACAGGACGCTACTGTCGCCGAGCTGCTCGGGATACAGCGGATCCTTGCAGCCTTGGAAGCCATCGAGTCCGGCAGTGTGGACCCAGCGCATTTCGACGCGGTGGGTGCCAACTGGGATGTGGAAGCCCGGGTCCGCGCCGAACTGGAGCCGCTGGGATTCGGCGGCCTGGATCTGGGCCGGAAGGCATCCACGCTATCGGGCGGCGAAGCGATGCTGCTGGCAGTGACCGGGCTGCGCATCGCCGATTCACCCATCACCTTGCTCGACGAGCCGACGAATAACCTCGATCGTCCCACCCGCGAATTGCTCTACGAGCTGGTCCTCACGTGGAAGGGCACGCTGGTCGTGGTGAGCCACGATATCGAGCTGCTCGAGCTCATGGAGCACACGGTGGAGCTCTACGACGGGAAGCTCAGCGTTTACGGAGGGCCCTACAGCGCATATCGCGAGCAGCTGGAAACCGAGCAGCTGGCAGCCGAGCAGGCAGCCAGAACCGCCCAGGCCTCGCTGAAGGTGGAAAAGCGCCAGCGCGTCGAAGCCGAAACCAAGTTGGCCCGTGCCAAGCGTAAGGGGCGGGCCACCCAGCTTTCCGGGGGCATGCCGAAGATCCTGGCGAACCATCTTCGCCAGAAATCAGAGGCAAACGCCGGGAAGATGCGATCGCACCTGGATGGCAAGGTCGATTCCGCCCAAGCACGGCTCGACGAAGCCGATCAGCGGGTACGCCAGGTCGAGCACATCAATATCGAGTTGCCAGATCCGAAGCTGCCCGCCGGCAAGCAGGTTGCCGTGCTGGGTTCAGCGCAAGACCCGTTCATCATCCAGGGAGCCGAACGCGTAGGACTTGTCGGACCCAACGGTTCGGGGAAAACCACGCTGCTCAGGCAGATGCTCGCAGGCGTTGCTCCGGGCAGCGGTTTGGGCGGAAAGCTTTTCGTGGACCGGGTCGGGTATCTGCCACAGCGCCTGGAAGGCCTGGACGGCCAGCTGAGCGCCATGGAGAATGTGGCGTCGGTGGCTCCAACGGCAACCGCGAACGACGTGCGCCAGATGCTTGCCCGGCTGCTGCTGCGCGGGGCCAGCGCCGACCGTCCCTTGGCGGCGCTCTCGGGCGGCGAGCGCTTCAGGGTCTACCTGGCGACGCTGCTGCTCGCGGAACCCACACCGCAGCTGCTGATCCTCGACGAGCCCACGAATAATCTGGATGTGGACAGCGTGCGCCAGCTCAGCGAGGCGCTCGGTGCCTACAAGGGTGCGTTGCTGGTAGTCAGCCACGATCAGCATTTCCTGTCGCAGCTGGATCTGGACTATTTGCTGGAAACCGGTCCCGGGGGAACCTTGGCGAAATCCTATCCGGATCCGGTTCGATAACCCCACGGCGGTGCGCTGCCGGTCTAGACTTGTTCAAAGCACACCGCCGAGGACCCCGAAAGCAAGTTGAACATGTCCTATCCCCAGCGCACCGTCGAAGTCGTCAACACCGGCCTCGTGATCGACCAGTCCGCGACCCTGCTCTGGCAGGACATCAAACGAGCCTTCATCTATGAAACGGGTTCCGGCCAGGAGGCGCTCACCTGCGCAGAATTCATGCTGGTTGAGGGTTACAGCGTGGAAATCAATAGCCAGATGCCCGGCTGGGACGTGGCCATTGAGCACCTGCCGCGGCGCATTGAGAACCTGGTCGACGAACGCTAGCAACCAATAGGAGCACCCATGGCTACGATCGTTCTTTTCCATCACGTCCAGGGCCTGACCCCTGGGGTGCAGCAGATGGCCGCTGAATTGCGCGCGGCCGGCCACACGGTGCACCCGGTGGACCTGTACGCCGGCAAGCTGCCCAAGGATTTCGACACGGGCATGCGCATGGCGGGCAAGATGACCGAGGACAAGATCCAGGAACGCGTCGACAAGCTCTTCGCCAAGCTGCCCGAAGAGCTGGTATACATCGGCACTTCGTGGGGTGCCGCGCTGGCCCAGCAGTGCGCGCAGCAACGCCCCGGCGCCGTCGCCGCGGTCCTGCTGGAATCCTTTGTGGACTTGGAAGCCGAGTGGAGCTTCGGGCCGTGGCCGGAAGGCGTGCCGGTGCAGATCCACGGCATGGACCAGGATCCGTTCTTCGCGAAGGAAGGCGATCTGGAAGCAGCGCAACGCTTCGTCAGCAATGAGGGCGCAGGGCTCGCCGAGCTGTTCACCTACCCTGGCGACAAGCACCTGTTCACCGACAGCTCGCTGCGCTCGCATGACCCGGAAGCCCGCGCATTGGTGATGGAGCGCATCATCAAATTCCTGGAGCGCTACGTTTAGCAGGAGGGGCAGCCCGGCGGTTCCATGCTGGACAATGAATTGAAAAACCGGACCCGGCTTGCGTCTGCAAGCCGGGTCCGGTTCACTCTGTGCGCCCTGCGGGGATCGAACCCGCGACCAATGGATTAAAAGTCCAGTGCTCTACCAGCTGAGCTAAAGGCGCACGGCACAAGGCCAAAATCCATACTACCTGATGGACCGGCATGATCATTAATCGGCGTATTCCGCACCGTGGCATCCCGTAATTCCCGCTTGATCTTGGGGTTTGCAAGCTAAATCACCTTGTTGGCTGAGAACTCAGGTTCAGCGAGTATTCTGGAGCGCATGAGAGGTGCACGTGCAGGATCAAAAGTAGCCCAGGATGCGGGGTTCCGCCATCACAAGCCACGCCCCTTCGCCCCGGCAGATTTCGAGCCCTATGAAGGAGGCGCTGACCCGGCGCGCGTCTCCGAGGCCGCTCATCTGTCTGCCCAGGCTTTCGTGCAACGAGGCATTGCCAACAACGACCCCGAAGTTTCACGCCGGCTGATCGCCGTTGCCGAGGAAGAGGGCTTGGAGGTGCTCGCTGAGCTGTGGAGCGAAGCTCCCGCCCACTCCCTGCCCGGCGCGCTGTGGCGCCTGTATGCGGTACGCGCGGCCACCATGGGCAAGCCGGAAGTGCACGCGGCACGGTTCCAGGCCGGAGCCCACCGTGCCCAGGTCGAACGCATCGTCGCCGGGGTGGCCGAACCGCCGACCGCCGAAGAAATGAAGAAGATGACCGGGTCGATTCTCTCCGGCGCCTTCAACGGAGACTTCGCCCACGCCCTGGAACGCACTGCCGCCTATTGCCGGGTCGTGGCCCTGGGCATGACCGAGCATGCCGATGCCGCAGATTTCTCCAACAGCGACCGGGGAACGAAGCTGACGCAGCAGGCCAAGGCGCTGACGGCTACGGCCGCTGATCTGGAAGTCTGCGCCCGGTTGTGGCGCCAGGACGCATTGGACTGAAAGGCGCTCCCGCGCCATTAGGATGGATTGAGGAAGTTACCCCTCAATTCTAGGCAGGTGGGTGTGGGCGCCGCATCGAGGACCGACTCTTCAGGACTCGTACGCTGGTTGCTGATCTTGATCGCAACGGCGCTGCTGTCCCAAACGGCGCTGAACCTCATCCGGCCGGTCACCACTTACAAGCTCATCTCCTTTGGCTCCGGCGCGTTTACCGTCGGCGTGGTGACTGCCGCCTATGCAATCCTTCCGTTGTTCACCGCGATGATGCTGGGCCGGGTCAGTTCGCGCATCCGCAGGATCCGCTTCCTGATGGTTGCCGGCGTCGCCCTCCTGGCCGCTGGCGGCATCGGCATCAATTTCTCGCCGAATGCGCTGACCGTTGCCCTGTCCAGTGCCGTGCTGGGGCTTGGGCATTTGATGTTCACCATTGGCGGGCAATCGTCCATTGCCCGGTTCTTCCCCGACAGCGATCTGGACAAGGGCTTCGGCTGGTTCACTGCCGCCTATGCCGCTGGGCAATTCATCGGGCCGCTGATCGGCGGAATGGTGCTCGGCTCCGGCACCGACGCGCTCTCCGCCGAGCGTGTTGCCGATATCAGCCTGTCGCTGTGGATTGCCGCCGGGTGCTCGCTGCTGGCTGTCCCCTTCCTGCTTCCGAGCTGGCAACCGAAGATCTCCAAAACGGCGTCGCAGACCCGGCCGCCGAAGTCCAAGGCCTCCATTCCCTCGGTCCTGCGCATCAAGGGCATGGCCTCGCACATGTTCGCTTCGATGACCCTGCTGGCGATGCTGGACATCCTCACCGCATTTTTGCCGCTGGTGGCGGAGAAACATGGCGTCACACCGGAAGATGTTGGTGTGCTTTTGGCCATTCGAGGTTTCGCTTCGGTTATTTCGCGGCTGTTCATCCCGAAGCTCTCGGCCCACTTCGAACGCAACCACCTGCTGGTCACCAGCTTGTGGGCTTCGGGCGTTGCCATCGCCCTGGCGCCGGTGTTCATCGATTCGCTCTGGGCTGCCGGGGTGGCGCTGCTGGTCGGCGGCTTCTTCCTGGGCCTGGGCCAGCCGATGACCATGACGATGATTTCCACGTCGGTGCCGGCGGTGGACCGCGGCGCGGCATTAGCCGTCAGGCTCATGGGAAACCGGGTCGGACAAGTAGCTTTGCCGATTATCTCAAGTACTGTCGCTGCTGGGTTGGGTCCCGCTGGCGCGATCTGGTTCTGCTGCGCACTGCTCTGCTTGAGCGGAGCCGAAAAGAGCCTGCGCCGGTAGCGTGATAAACCGCACGAGCACCGCCCTGGCGGTTGACAGCGCACCGGTCAGGCGAGAACACTAGATAACGGTGCCGGGCTGCTGGTAACCCCGGGCTCCAAAATTCTGCCGCTTCGAGCGGCCTTCCGCCGAGAGGCGTTCCCAGTCCGGCACCATCACGTACCCGGCGTTAACTTCCGCGTCGTAAACTGTTCTGCGTTGGTACCAATAACAGTCGAATCGAATGGTGCGCCGAAAAGTGAAGTTCCAGATCTTTCCCTCCGCCTCGCGCGGCATCGAGTTGCTGTGCGGGTTGGCCACGACCATTCGCACCTCCGTTGCCAATGTCGCCGAGATGATCGGCTCACCCGACACCCGTGCAGATCAGCTGCGGGATTTGGCTGCCGCGGAAGCCGAGGCCTCCGACCTGGTGCACGCGGTGCTCACCCACCTGCGCACCAGCTATATCAGTCCGCTTCCCCGCGAAGACATGTACACCCTCTCGCGTTTGCTGCACGAGACCATGGAACACCTGCGCGGCACCGGCGAGCTGATCATGACCGTTGGCTCCACCCCGCTCTCCGAGCGTTCCTCGGAGCAGCTTGAACTCATTTCGCAGCTGGCCGAACTGGCCTCCGATTCGGTCCAGCGCCTGCACAACCTCGATGACCTGGAAGACAACTGGCTGCAGATGCTGCAGTTCTCCAAGCGCGCGGCGCGCACCCACCTGGTGTGGGTCAACGAGATCTCGAAGTTCGCCAAGGCAGGCACGATCCACCGCCACCAGCGCGTGGCCGACCACCTGATGCTCACGGCCAACACCCTGCGCCAGTTTGCCGACCACCTCGGTCGCGTGCTGGTGAAGGAGTCCTAGGGACATGACCATCCTTTCGGTCCTCACCGGAATCGCGATCGTCCTCACGCTGGGCTATGGCGTGCTCAACGGCTTCAGGGATGCCTCCACCGCGGTTGCGGCCTCGGTGCGCACCAGGGCGCTGCGCCCGGCCATAGCGGTCTCCGTGGCGGCAGTATTCGCCTTCCTCGGCACCCTAGCCACCTCGGGGCTGAGCGTGGCGCTGGTGGACAAGCTGAACTTCAACGTCCCCGATGGCGTCGTCGGCTTGAAGCTGCTGATCTGCGGCCTGCTGACCGCCGGCGCCTGGGGACTGTATTGCTGGTGGCGCGGCTTGCCGGTCAGTTCCACCCACGCGTTGTTCTCCGGACTGGTGGGCGCCAGCGGCGCCTCGGCCTTCATGGGCGACCTGCCGATGTCCGGTGCCTGGGGGCTGCTGCTCGGCTCGGTGCTTCTGCCGTTGCTGATCACCCCGGTGATTGCCTACCTGCTGTCCTACGTGCTGGTGATTCCGGCGACCTGGCTGATGCGCCATAATTCCTCGGGTTCGGTCAACAACGGCTCGCGCGCAGGCCAAGCCATTGCCGCCTGTGCGGTAGCGCTGGGGCTGGGGCTGCAAGATGGCCAGCGCACCGGCGCGATGATCGCACTGGTGCTGATCACCGGGCATGCGATGGACCCGGGACCCGTGACCTGGGCCATCCAGCTGGCCGCCGGCACGGCGCTGGGCCTCGGCGTGCTCCTAGGCGGATGGCGCATCACCTACACGCTCGGCCGCCGGCTGGTGAACTTCGATCCGCTGCGCGGCATGATCGCCCAAGGCGTGGCCGCGGCCATGCTGTTCCTCGGCTCGCTGGTCCTGCACCTGCCGCTGTCCACCACGCAGGCGGTCACCAGCGGCATCGTCGGCGCCGGCAATAACCAGGCTTTCGAATCGGTGGTGTGGCGCAATGTCACCAAGGTGCTGCTGCACTGGGTGCTGACCCCGGTGGTCTGCGTTGCCTGCGGCGCGATCCTCACGCTGGCGGTGCATCCGCTGCTGGGCAACGCCTAGTTTTCGCCCGGAACGAAGAGGTCTTCGATCCTGCAGCCGAAGACCGCAGATAGCTTGAAGGCCAGCGGCAAGGACGGATCGTAGCGGCCCTTTTCGAGCGAGATGACAGTTTGGCGCGAGACGCCGAGCAGGTCCGCCAATGCCTGCTGGGAGAACCCGCGTTCCCTGCGGTATTCACTGAGATTGTTCTCCATTAGCTTTCGGCTCGCTTACTCGGTTGCACAAAGCGCGAGCGGGCCGATGCTACGGCGCGGGAATCGGAATCGCGCTTGTGCATCAGCCTTCCACCTTCTTGATCACCAGGTAGCGCACGAGCACGTCTACGGCAGCCAGCAGAACGACCCCGACAAGCAGCATCACCGGTTCTACGTCAATGCGCAGCAAACCCAGCGCCATGGCGCCCAATCCGCACAGGGCGATCAGATCATGAAATGCTCCGAAAGCCGCCTTTTCGTACCATTTTCCCTCGATGGATGATTCCGGATCCCGCACGGCTCCGGCCAGAGTATCCCTGTCCAGCATGAATACCCAGCACAAGGCGGACGCAGCGGGCAGCATCAGCAGTGCAAAGACCAGTCCGGACAGCATCTTGCGCTGCTGATCGGCTTCGGGGCCGAATGTCCACCAGATCAGCGCCATGGCAGCGCAGAGCACCAGCCCCCCGAGCAGTGACAGGATGATCAGCAGGGCTGTCGATCCGCCGAATCGCGAACGACCCCATTTGCTTTGGCCAACTGACTCTTTTGAATCCACCACTGCCCCCTTTCCGATAAATGTAAACCTCACTTTACTGACAAGGTCGCTTTACAGTCAAGGGAGCTTTACGTGAATGGTTAAAGTGCAGCGGCGCACCGCAATCGGTGCGCCGCTGGCGGTGATCCCCTCCAGGATCCCCGGAAGACCCCCCTTCCGGTCCGTCTACCATCCGCTCAAGGAGCGGCGGTAGCCGAAATCTTTATCCGAAGCGTCCGGAGACGTAATCCTCGGTGGCCTTCTGCTCCGGGTTGGAGAAGATGGCTGCGGTGTCGTTGTACTCGATGAGCTTGCCCGGCTTGCCGGTGCCGGCGATGTTGAAGAATGCGGTCTTGTCGCTCACGCGGGCGGCCTGCTGCATGTTGTGGGTCACGATCACCACGGTGTAGTCGTTCTTCAGCTCGTTGATCAGGTCCTCGATGGCCAGGGTGGATATCGGGTCCAGTGCCGAGCACGGCTCGTCCATCAGGATCACGTCGGGCTTGACCGCAATGGTGCGGGCAATGCACAGGCGCTGCTGCTGGCCGCCGGAAAGGCCCGAGCCCGGCTTGTCCAGGCGGTCCTTGACCTCATTCCAGAGGTTTGCGCCGCGCAGCGACTTCTCCACCAGCGCGTCGGCGTCGGACTTGGAGATCTTCTTGCCGTTCAGCTTCACGCCGGCCAGCACGTTGTCCTTGATGGACATGGTCGGGAACGGGTTGGGGCGCTGGAAGACCATGCCGATCTGGCTGCGCACGGTCACCGGGTCCACGCCCGCGCCGTACAGGTCGTCGCCGTCCAGCAGGACCTGGCCCTCGACGCGGCCTCCGGGGATGACCTCGTGCATGCGGTTCAGGGTGCGCAGGAAGGTGGACTTGCCGCAACCCGATGGGCCGATGAATGCGGTAACCGACTTCGGCTCGATGTTGATCGAGACGCCTTCAACGGCGAGGAACTTGGAGTAGTAGACGTTCAGGTCATTGACGTCGATGCGTTTTGCCATGATGTAATCCTTGAAAAAGTTTGGGTTTGTCCGGACCGGAGCCTAGGCTCAACGGCCCTTCTTTGGGGCGAAGATCGAAGCGACCAGGCGGGCGAGGAGGTTCAACGCCATCACCATGAGGATCAGCAGCAGGGCTGCGGCCCAGGCGCGCTGCACCGACGGGTCGATGTTCGTCGGGCTGGTCGGGGTCAGGATCTGGTAGTAGATGAAGGTCGGCAGCGTGGACATCCAGTTCGCGAAGACGTTCAGGTTGATGTTGCTTGCGATGCCGGCGGTGACCAGGATCGGTGCGGTCTCGCCGATCACGCGGGCGATGGCCAGGGTGACACCGGAGGCGATGCCGGAGATCGCGGTCGGGATGACCACCTTCAAGATGGTGCGCCAGCGGCGCACGCCCAGTGCGTAGGATGCCTCGCGCAGCTCGTTCGGGACGATCTTGAGCATTTCCTCGGTGGAGCGGACCACCGTCGGGATCATCAGCACGCTCAACGCGACCGCTGCGACAATGCCCATGCGGGCGTTCGGGCCCAGGATCATGCCGAAGAATGCCGCCGCGAACAGGCCGGCGACGATCGAGGGAATGCCGGTCATCACGTCGACGAAGAAGGTGATCGCCTTGGACAGCGCCTTGCCCTGGCCGTATTCCACCAGGTAGACAGCGGTCAGCATGCCAACCGGAACGGAGATCAGGGTAGCCCACAGGGTGATCAGCAAGGTGCCCATCACCGCGTGGTACGCGCCGCCGACCACCGGGGTGCCGTTGGCGACGGTTTCGTTGTCCACCGCGCCGGTCACGCCGTTCATGGAGCTGAACAGGAAGTGGCTGTTCATGCCCGGCATGCCCTTTTCCAGCACCGTGTAGAGCACGGATACCAGCGGGATCACTGCCACGATGAAGGCGGCGTAGATCAGGTAGGTCCACATCGCGTTCTTGCCGCGGCGCTTGCCTTCGGCAACGGTGGTGATTACCGAGGCGGCCACCAGGAAAATGATCGCGGAGTAGATGGCGAAGGAGGCCACGTTGAAGCCGGTCAGCGTGGACGCTGCCGCCCCGATGATAATGGAGCCTGCGGCGATGGCCCAGATGGCCCATTTCGGCAGCTTGCCCTTGGCCAGGGAGTTGCGCTTGCGCACCGGAGGAGTCAGGTTGCCCGAGGTGCTGTTCTGGTTGGTTGTCATGGTGCTCATCAGTTGGCTCCCGAGAATTCCTTGTGGCGGGCGATGATTCCACGAGCGATCATGTTCACGACCAGAGTGATCAGGAACAGGACCAGGCCGGCGGCGATCAGCTCTGCCAGGCGCAGGCCGAAGGCCTCAGGGAAGTTCAAGGCGATTTCCGCGGCGATCGTCTGGTTGCCGGTCTTGATCAGCGACGGGATCAGGTTGCCGGTGGACAGCACCAGCGCGACGGCCATGGTTTCGCCCAGGGCGCGGCCCAGGCCCAGCATGACGGCGGAGATAATGCCCGGGCGGGCGAAGGGGATCACCGCGGTGGTGATCATTTCCCAGCGGGTTGCACCCAGGGCGAGAGCGGCCTCTTCGTGCAGCTTCGGAGTCTGCAGGAAGATTTCGCGGCTCAGCGAGGTGATGATCGGCAGCACCATCACTGCCAGCACGATGCCGGCGGTGAGCATGGTCTTGCCGGTCTGGCTGGCCGGGCCTTCGAAGAGCGGGATGAAACCCAGGTTCTTGGCCAGCCATTCGTAGCCTGGAACCAGAGCCGGAGCGAGCACCATGTAGCCCCACGCGCCGTAGATCACCGAGGGGATCGCGGCGAGCAGGTCGATCAGGTAGCCCAGCGGGCCTGCGACCTTGCGTGGAGCGAAGTGCGAGATGAATAGTGCCACGCCGATGCCGATCGGGGTGGCGATCAGCAGCGCGATAGCCGCTGCGATAACGGTGCCGATGACAATCGGCCAGATGTAGGCGAAGAATCCTTCGCCACCGGAAATCTCAGCCGGATCGGCTAAGAACGTCGGCAGGGCTTGGATCAGCAAGAAGACCGCGACCGCGAAGAGCGTGATCAGGATCAGGACACCGGCAGCCAGTGCGGCGCCGGAGAAGACCTTGTCACCAGCGCGGCCGGAAGTCGATGACTTGCTTGTCAAAGCATTGGTAGTCATGGCTAGAGCCTTTACGAAACGGGGGTGATGCAGTTTTCACTGCGGGGGTGGAGGGGTACTGCTGGTGCGGGTGGTTGAGTTCGGCCACCCGCACCTGTTGCCGGTTGCCCGGCGGGGTACTACTCGGCGACGGTGATGCCGTCGATCGACTTCTTGGCCTTCTCGGCGATGGATGCCGAGATTGGGGCGTTGCCTGCCGAAGCCTGGGCGGTCTTCTGGCCGTCTTCGGAGATGACGTAGTTGCCGAAGGCCTTGACCAGATCAGCGGTTGCCTGGTCCTTGTAGCTGCTGCAGAAGATGTGGTACGAAACCAGGACGATTGGGTAAGTGCCCGCTTCGGTGGTGTCGCGCTCCAGATCCAGGGCCAGGTCGTTCTCGGCCGCACCTTCAACCGGGGTTGCGGTCTCGAGGGCCTTGGCAGCTGCCTCGGCGGAGATCTTGGTGTACTCATCGCCAACCTTGACGTTCACGGTGGACAGGTTGCCCACTGCGGAGAAGTCAGCGTAGGTGATGGCGCCGTTGGTCGAAGTGGTGGTCGAAACCACGCCGGAGGTGCCCTTGGCGTTTTCCGACTGGATGTCGCTTGGCCAGTCGCCGGAGACATCGTAGGTCCAGACATCGGCGGCTGCGGCCTTCAGGTACTCGACGAAGTTCTCGGTGGTGCCGGACTCGTCGTTGCGGTGCACAACGGTGATTGCGGTATCAGGCAGCTCCACGTCCGGGTTCTGCTTGGCAATTGCCTCATCGTTCCACTTGGTGATTTCCTTCTTGAACACCTTGGCGATGGTGGCTGCGTCCATGTTGATCTCTTCAACGCCTTCGAGGTTGAAGGCGATCGCGATCGGCGAGACGTAAGCCGGGATGTTGAATGCGCCTTCTGGGCCGCAAACTTCCTTGGCCTTGGCGGCCTCGTCTTCCTTCAGGTAGGCATCCGAGCCGGCGAACTGCGCGCCGCCTGCCAGGAATGCTTCGCGGCCTGCGCCGGAGCCGTCTGGCGAGTACTGCACGTTGGCGTCCGGGTTGGCAGCCTTGAAGCCGGTGGCCCATGCTTCCATGGCCGAGTTCTGGCTGGATGCGCCGATGCCAGTCAGGGTACCGGTGACACCGGATGCAGCAGAGGTCTCTGCGCCTTCGGAACCGGCAGCGGCGGTTGGGTTATCCGAGCCGCAGGCGGTCAGTGCGAGTGCTGCGACGGAAAGAACGGCAGCTGCGCTGCCAAAGCGGTTGAGCTTCACGAGATTTACTCCCCATGTTGGTAGATCGATGTAAAACTTTCAGCGGCTTCTCTCCGCTTCATCTACGACGTTAAAGATCGAAAGTAACCAGCTCCCCCGGCGAAGGTGAACAGAAGGTTAACAACTTGTCCACAGGCAGGTGATCCTGCTCACCAGCGCAATATCCCGGCAGCTTCTGCCGCCGCCCGCCCAACCCATGGAAGACTGAAGCCATGGCAACTGGGCGGAAAGTAAAGCGCATGCCAGCGCAACTATTCGGATTCTTGGCGCAGCGCAATCGCGCCGGGCTGATACGCTCGCGCAATTCCCTGCCCAGAATCCTGCGCATGACCCTGGGCGCCATTGGCGCATTCTGGATCGCCGAAAGCATCTGGGGGCACTCCCAGCCGATTTTCGCGGCCACCAGCGCGCTGGTTTCGCTGGGCTTCGGCGCCTCCACCACGGTGCGCAAAACCGCCGAGGTCGCCCTGGGATGCACCCTGGGCGTGGCCCTGGGCGATACCCTCATGCACTGGTTCGGGCAGGGTATCTGGCAGGCCGCGCTGGTGATGTCGCTCAGCCTGGTCATAGCCCGCTACCTGGATTCAGGTGCAATCTTCTCCACCCAGCTGGGTATGCAATCGGCACTGGTGGTGCTGCTGCCGATCAGCGCCGACGGCCCATTTGCCCGTTCCATCGATGCCCTGACCGGTTCCCTGCTCGCCCTGCTGGTCATTATTTTCTGGCCTACCGACCCGAGGCGCAGTCCGGTTTCCGCATTATCGGATTTGTTCAAGGAGCTTTCCGAAGCGCTTTTGGAATGCTCCTGGGCCATCCGCGACGATGACCGGCGCTCCGCATTCCACGCGCTGATCAAGGCACGCGGCACCCAGAAGCATCTGGACAAGCTGCCAGCCGCCTTCAGCGCGTCCAAGGAAATCGCCACGATTTCCCCCGCCGGGCGGCGCCACCGCCACGAGCTGAACCGGCTGTCCAAGCGCTTCAACCACTACGACTGGGCCGCCCGCAACACGCGGGTTTTCGCCCGGCGGCTGGCTTCCGTGCTCAGTAACAGCGCACTGACCCCGGAAGGCGCGCAAACCCTGGCTCCGCTGATGCGCGAGCTGTCCGAGGCGGTCAACACCTTGGCGCACTCGGTGCGCGAGACCACGGTGGCGGGCCAGCGCAAATACGAGAAGTCCGCCCAGCAGCAGCTGGAAGGAGTCGCCGCCCAGCTGGATCCGCGCGCACTGGGAGTCGAAGGGCTCCAGGGCGAAGGCCTTGTCCTGCTGCTGCGCCCGATGGTGGTGGATCTGCTCGAGGCAGCCGGCCGCGTGCACGAGGAAGCCATCGAAGTGCTGCCCAAGCTCTCCTGAACAAAAATGTCCGCATGGCTCGATAGCATTGAGCCATGGCCAAAACTTCCACCCGCAGCAAATCCAGCGCATCGTTCAAATGCTCCGAATGCGGATGGACCACGATCAAATGGGTGGGCCGCTGCGGCGAATGCCAGGCCTGGGGCACCGTCGAAGAAGTGGGTGTCGTTTCCGCCCGCACCGTGGCCGCGGCCAAAGTCGCCCACCCGGCGAAGCCGATCGCGCAGATCGACGGCTCCGAAGCCGCCTTCCGCCCCAGCGGGGTGTCCGAGCTGGACCGCGTGCTCGGTGGCGGACTGGTCCCGGCAGCCGCGATCCTGCTCGCCGGAGAACCCGGCGTAGGCAAGTCCACGCTGCTCCTGGACGTCGCAGCGAAAGCGGCGCAGACCGGCCTGCGCGTGCTCTACCTGACCGGCGAGGAATCGGCCGCGCAGGTCAAGTCCCGCGCCGAACGCATCAACGCCATCGCCGATACGCTGTTCCTGGCCGCCGAAACCGACCTGGCCCTGGCGCTGGGGCAGATCCAGGAGATCGATCCGCAGCTGCTGATCCTGGACTCGGTGCAGACCTTCTCCTCGGCAGAGGTGGACGGCGCGGCCGGCGGCGTGTCCCAGGTGCGCGAAGTCGCCGCGTCGATCATCAACGCGGCCAAGACCCGGGCCATGTCCACCATCATGGTCGGCCACGTCACCAAGGAAGGGTCGGTCGCCGGCCCGCGGCTGCTCGAGCACCTGGTGGATGTGGTCTGCCAATTCGATGGCGAGAAGCATTCGCGGCTGCGCATCCTGCGCGCGCTGAAGAACCGCTATGGCGCCACCGATGAGGTGGGCTGCTTCGACCTTAATGAGGACGGCATTGAATCGCTGACCGATCCTTCCAAGCTGTTCGTCACGAGAACCCGCAACCCGGTTCCGGGCACCTGCATCACCGTCACCCTCGAAGGCCGCCGGCCGCTGGTCGCTGAGGTGCAGACCCTGCTCTCCCGCAGCAATGCCCCGGCCGCCCGCAGGGCCACCAGCGGCCTGGATGCGGCACGGGCGCAGATGGTCGTGGCGGTGCTGCAGGCCCGCGCGCATATGGATCTGTCGTCCATGGACTCCTATATCGCCACGGTGGGCGGCGTCAAGATCGCCGAACCGGCATCGGATCTGGCCTGCGCGCTGGCCCTGGCCTCGTCGATGAACGAGTTCCCGCTGCCGCAGGACTTCGTGGCCTTCGGCGAGGTCGGCTTGGCCGGCGAGGTGAGGCAAGTGCCCGAGATCTCGCGGCGCATCACCGAAGCCCAGCGCCTGGGATTCTCCTTCGCAATGGCCCCGGCTACCCCGGAACCGTTGAAGAACATCCCCGAGGGCATCCGCGTGTTCCAGGTGGAGAATATCGCCCAGGCCCTGGATATCGCCTTCAACCAGCGGCAGAAGCCAACGCGATAAACTTGATTATTGCCGCCCGCCGAAAGGACGCCAGTTGAAAGCGCACCCCACCCCCGGATTCCTTGCCGTTCTGGCCCAGATTGCCCCGGGTACCGAACTCGCCCAGGGCCTGGAGCGGATCCAGCGCGGCCGCACCGGAGCCCTCATCGTGCTCGGCCACGACAAGCTCGTCGAGTCGATCAGCTCCGGCGGCTTCCGGATCAACACCGAATACACGCCGACCCGCATCCGCGAACTGGCCAAGATGGACGGTGCGATCATCCTGGACGGAACCGGCCGCCAGATCCTGCAGGCAGGCGTGCAGCTGATGCCGGATGCGCAGATTGAAACCCAGGAATCCGGCACCCGCCACCGCACCGCGGAACGCGTGGCCGCGCAATCCGGGTTCCCGACGATTTCGGTGTCGCAGTCAATGCAGACCATCACCCTCTATGCCGACGGCGAGCGCCATGTGCTCGAACCTGCCGAGCGCCTGCTGGCCCGCGGCAACCAGGCCATTGCCACCCTGGAACGCTACCGCCACCGCTTGGACCAGGTCACCAGCGCCCTGTCAGCGGCGGAGATCGAGGATGTCGCCACTGCGCGGGAGGTGCTGGCAGTGCTGCAGCGCACCGAGATGCTGCGCCGCACCAGCGAGGAAATCTCCCGCTACGTGCTGGAGCTGGGCATCGACGGGCGCCTGCTGGCAGCCCAGCATGCCGAATTGCTCTCCGGCATCCAGGCAGATAACGAGCTGCTGCTGCGGGACTACTCCGACGCCGAGGGCCAGGAGCTGGATATCGAGCACGCCTTGGAGACGCTGCATGAAGTGTCCGACGCGCAGCTGGTCGAGCTCGACGGGCTGACCAAGATCCTGTTCCCGCACTCCAGCATTGGCCAGGACGACCAGCTGACCCCCAAGGGATATCGCCTGCTCTCGCAAATCCGCACGGTTCCCAAGGTGGTCGGGGATCGCCTGGTGGCGGCGTTCGACAACTTGCAGCTGCTCATGTCCGCGTCCACCAGCCAGCTTATGGAAATTGAAGGCGTCGGCGAGCAGCGTGCACGCTCCATCCGTGAAGGGCTCGCACGTATGGCCGAGTCCTCGCTGCTGGACCGCTACATCTAGGCGCTCACTCCAGGGTGAAGGTCACCGGCTCGGAGACGAAGTCGCCGACAGCCGCGGTGAACTTGTAGGTTCCCGGACGCGGCTGCACGCTGACAGCTTTGCAGCCGGGAGCCGAACGCTCGCGGTTCCAGGTGAAGCGCGAGTTCTCCTTCTGCCCGGGCTTGAAGGCCAGGATTACGTCCTCTGCATTCTCGAGGCAGTCGACGGTGGAGAAGATGCGGTCAGAACCGCTGGAAACCAGGAACTCCTGCTGCGTGCTTCCGACGTTCACCTCGCATTCGCGCTTGGAGACATTCTCGATGCCGAGAATCAATGTCGGCTTCTTGTCCGAGGCGTAGCTTTTCGCATCGGTCGTCGCGGTAACCTCGATCTCGTCGCCGCTGCACATCTTGCCCGAATCTTCATCCTCTTCCGGTTCGGACGATGGCGAAGGGACCGGCTGTGTCTGCTGGGCGGTCGGTTCATTGCCCGCAGTTTCCTGCTCATCGGGGGCAAAGACCCCCACCAGGGCAACGACGCCCCAGACGATCAGGCCGATGAGCACCAGGGCAAGTACTGCCACGGTAATCCGCCGGCGCCGGTAGACGCTGGCCGATGGTTTCCCCCCTGATGCGTTGCTCATGGATTAAGGCTAATTCATTGCACCGCCCGAACCCGGTAATGGCGTAGGATCCGAGGTGCATCGCGTTCCCCACTGCTTTCCCTCGGATTCCGGGTCTTCCGTGCGCTGGCCTAGAGTGGTGGGGTGCAGCAAATCCACGACACCATCAACGACTGGTACCTAGAGAACGCCCGCGACCTGCCTTGGCGCCGTCCTGGCGTGAGCGGATGGGAAGTCATGGTCAGCGAGTTCATGCTCCAGCAGACCCCCGTGGTTCGTGTCCTGCCGGTGTGGGAAGAATGGATGCGCCGCTGGCCGCGGCCGCAGGATCTGGCCGCGGAACCGCTGTCCGAGGCTTTGAAAGCCTGGGGACGGCTTGGCTATCCACGGCGCGCGCAGCGCTTGCATGCCGCCGCCGTGGAGATCACCACCGAATACAACGGCGAAGTCCCGCGCACCGAAGCGCAGCTGTTGGCCTTGCCCGGCATCGGCGGCTACACCGCAGCCGCCATTGCCTGCTTCGCCTTCGGCGAGCGCACCGTCGTCGTGGACACGAATATCCGCCGCGTGCATGCCCGGCTCTTTGGCGGCATGGCATTGCCCGAACCAAGCCCGCGCGCCAGCGAGTTCGCCCGGGCCAGGGAAGTCCAGCCCGAAGATGACCGGACGGCGAATCTGTGGAATGTCTCCGTGATGGAGCTCGGCGCGCTGGTATGCACTGCACGCAGCCCGAAGTGCGGGCAATGCCCGGTGTTCGAGCAGTGCGCATGGGTTGCCGGCGGGCAGCCGGCACCGCACTACACCCCGAAAGGCCAAGCTTGGAAGGGTACCGATCGCCAGGTCCGCGGGGCCATCATGGCGATTCTGCGCGAACATGAGGAGGCGGTGCCGCAGCAGTCATTCCTGGCCGATCTGGCCCAGGAATCGCACGCAGGATATGTGGCACTTGCACGGTTGCAGTCTCCGCTGGACCAGCGTGAACGCGCGCTGGCCGGGCTGCTGAAAGATGGCCTGGCGATCGCCGAGGATAACGGCATCCGCCTGCCTTCCTGAGACCGGCAAAGAACACGCGGGTACCTGCTGGCTTTCTCTGCCAGCGCGTACCTATGCTTAGCCCATGAACGCTTCAGTTGACCCTGCCGGCACGGTTCGCCACGTAGCCGAGCATCCATGGTTCGAGGGCGCCGCCCGCTTGGGATTCGTCGCCAACGGGATTCTCCATGCGACCTTGGGAGTCCTTGCAGTTGTTGTCGCCGCCGGCCGCAAGGCGGAAGCCGACCAGGGCGGAGCCATGGGCGCACTGGCAAACCAGCCCTTCGGCATGGTTCTGCTGTGGATCTGCGCAATCGGCGCCCTGCTGCTGGGCCTGTGGTCCATGGCGCAGGCCTTCTTGCCCGAGAAGAAGCTGAAGGAAAGGCTCAAGTCCGCGGCTACTTCGATATCGTTCTTGGCTGTCGGATTCACCTTTGGACGATTCGCCGCGGGGAATCCCAGCGATTCGGGAAAGACCGCCAGCAGCTTCAGCGGCGAACTGATGCAGACAGGCCTTGGCCGGGCCTTGCTGATCGCCATCGGACTCGGCATGCTGGTCATGGCCGGCTATTACATCTACAAGGGAGCCGCCAAGAAGTTCCTGGAGGATCTGCGGGGTTCTGGAAACAAGGAGGTTTCCCGCGCGGTGAAGTTCTCAGGCATGCTCGGCTACCCGGCAAAGGGCGCCGTCCTGGGTGCAGTTGGCCTGTTGTTCATCGTGGCCACGGTGCAGCGCGACCCGGAAGAGGCCAGCGGCATCGATGGCGCGTTGAAGGCCATCCAGGACCAGCCCTTCGGGCCCGTTGCCTTGATTGCCATCGGTGCTGGCCTGGTTTGCTACGCGGTCTTCCTGATGTTCCGCGCCCGCTATGACCGGATGGAGTAGGAATATCAGTCCAGCGTAATGATCATGCGGGTATTGCCCAGGGTATTCGGCTTCACCCGTGCAAGGTCCAAGAATTCAGCGACGCCTTCATCCCGGGAGAGCAGGATCTCCTGGTACACCGCGGGATCCACGGCGCTCTGGTCAGCCATCACCTTGAAGCCTTGGCGTTCGAAGAATGCAACTTCGAAGGTCAGGCAGAAAACACGCGACACCCCGACAGCCTTGGCGCGTTTGAGCAGTTCTCCCAGCAAAAGGTGCCCGACCCCCATGCCGCGGACCATATCGGAGGTGGCGAGGGTGCGGATTTCGGCGATGTCTTCCCAGATGACGTGCAGCCCTCCGCAGCCGACAACGTTGCCCTCCGGATCCTCGGCTACCAGGAATTCCTGGATGGACTCGTAGTAGGTGACCGCTTCCTTATCCAGCAGGATTCGTTCCTCGGCCAGCGGACGCACAAGATTGCGGATTGCGTTGACATCACTGGTTTTGGCTGAGCGGACGGTAAAAGAGTTCACGTTTAGATCCTATGCCTCCCAGTTTGCAGAATCGAAGAAGTCGCTGGATATGTCATGGAAGGAACATCCTGCACGCAGAACTGCCACAATAAGCTTGAACATTGAAGCCCCGGGAGCAAGGATGAGGATGCCAGCTAGAACAGCACGCCCCGGATTCGGGTTGCTTGCCATCCTGCTCTCCGCAGTGGGCATCGCTCCCCTGCTTAATTACGGGTTGAGCGCCACCAGCGACCTGGTCATCAGGGATTTGGGAATCACCGAATCCCAGTTCGGCCTGCTGGCAACGGCCTGCTTTGGCTGCGCTGCACTGGGCAACGCCGTCTTCGGGAAGTTCTCGGACAGGCAACCGGATACCAGGCTGATGCTGCTGATTTTCGGCACCACAGCGGTGGCTCTGGGCTTGGCGGCAATTCCCGCCGGCTACGTCCTGCTGCTGGTGGCATCCGGGCTGGCCGGCTTCGCGCAATCATTCCCCAACGGGGTCACCAACCGCAT
The DNA here is from genome assembly GCF_006539525.1 of Glutamicibacter nicotianae. GTDB lineage: Bacteria > Actinomycetota > Actinomycetes > Actinomycetales > Micrococcaceae > Glutamicibacter > Glutamicibacter nicotianae. The sequence goes on from NZ_BJNE01000016.1 coordinate 51,665, forward strand.
TCTTGCCCAGCGCGTCCCCAGCGCCCAGCGCATCACCTGGACCGGCATCAAGCAGTCAGGCGTGCAGGTTTCACAGCTCGTAGGCAGCGTGGGGTTCCCGTTGCTGGCGGCGTTCATCGGCTGGCATGGCGCGTCGCTGGCTGGCGCCGTGCTCGCCGCAGTGCTCGCGCTCATCGCCGTACGAGTAGTCCGCGCCACCCCCATGCTCAGCGTGCCTGCACCGAAAAAGCCGAAGACGGATGCGGACAAGCCGATCGCCGCGGCAGCCCCCTCGACGAAGTTCGTCATTTTCGCGCTGGCCCTGTTCGGTTTCATCAACGGCGTCGGCGTACAGGCAACCAATGTCTATCTGGCGCTCTTTGCGGTCCGCGAACTGGATTTCTCCTTGGTGGCCGGCGGCCTGACCGCTGCGGTGGCCGGAGTCATTGGGGTCAGTGCCCGCGTCGGCTGGGGGCAGATGATGGCCCGCGGGGTTTCAGCGCCCAAGCTCCTGCTGCTGCTGGCATCGCTGGCCACTGCGGGCGGAGCCAGCTTCCTGCTGGCCCAGCAAATGCATTCGGTGACGCTGCTCTGGCTGGCGGTTGCCCTGCATGGCGCCTCGGCCCTGGGAGTTTCGGTGGTGCTCATGGCGGGCCTGTTACGTGCGATCCCGGCAAGCCGCTTGGGCAGCGCCAGCGGAATCGTCTCGGCAGGCCAGTTCGGCGGATTCACCGTCGGGCCGCTGGCCATGGGCCTGCTGGTGGGATCGGCCGGTGGATTCACCGCGGGCTGGATCGCGGTCATCGGGATCTACCTGTGCTCGACTGCGCTCGGTGCAATCCTGGTGCTGCGGGCCAGGAATCGAGGTTAGCCAGTGGATGCCGAAGCGCTGAAGGCACTGGCGCATTTGCGCCGTGCCAAGGACCTGATGGATCGGAACTATGCCGAGCCTTTGGATGTGCCGGCATTGGCCCAGCGGGCGTCCATGTCTCCTGCGCACTTTTCCAGGGAGTTCAAGCGGGCCTATGGCGAGACGCCGCATTCCTATTTGCTTACCCGCCGCATTGAGCGTGCCATGCATCTGCTGCGCGCGTCAGTCTCGGTCACTGATGCCTGCATGCAAGTGGGCTGGACTTCGCTGGGGTCCTTCAGCACACGCTTCACCGAAGTGGTGGGGGAAACCCCGTCCGCCTACCGGGAACGGGATCATTCTGCCACGGAGCAGATCCCTGCCTGCATTGCCAAGATCCTTTTGCGTCCCGAGAGATTCTGAGCAGTTTTGAAGAAGCGCGCGCTGCGCGGCACTGCCTAGGCTGGAGCCATGGCAAATATTTCAATCAATCATGTCCCGTTGACCGTGCTCGATGTAGATGAGGCGCTCGCGTTCTACCGCGATGCGCTGGGCTTCACGGTAATTTCAGATGTCGCCAACGGCGGCTTCCGCTGGGTCTCGCTTGCGGGCTCCGATGGCACCGGCACCAGCTTGGTGCTTTCGGCTCCGGGCGCCGGCCGCTCCGACGCCGATGCGCAGACCCTGGCCGAGCTGGTAGCCAAGGGAACCATCGGTCCGCTGGTGCTTTCCACTACCGACCTGGATCAGGTGTTCGAGACCGTGAGCGCCTCGGGCGCTGAAGTCCTGCAGGAGCCGATGGACCAGCCGTGGGGTCCGCGCGATTGCGCATTCCGCGACCCTTCGGGAAATATGGTCCGCATCAACCAATCAGCATAGGGAGCCGAAGCATGAGCAGTACGGAACAAGAGGGTTTTTCGGCCGCTGAGAAGGCCGCGATGAAAGAGCGCGCAGCCGAGGTGCGAGCTCCGAAGAAGCGCATGACCAAGGCCGAGAAGGCCGAGCAGGCGCGCAGGGAAGTTGAAGAGAAGATTGCTTCCTTCGAGGGGAACGATAAGGTTCTCGCCGAGAAGCTGCACCGGATCGTCACCTCCACGGCTCCTGGACTGGAACCGAAAACCTGGTACGGCATGCCCGCCTACGCCCTGGACGGCAAGATCTTGTGCTTCATGCAGGATGCCAAGAAGTTCGGCACCCGCTACCTGACCTTCGGGTTCAACGATGTCGCGCAGCTCGATGAGGGCACGCTCTGGCCCACGTCATTCGCCATTACCGCGCTTGATGAGCAGCTGGAGGAAAAGCTTGCCGCGCTGGTCGCCAAGGCGGTAGGCCGCTAAGTCCGGCTGGCAAGGCGGCCCTCGATCGCCTCTCAGGCGTCGAGGGCCTCTTGCTCTGCCCTGGGCAGGGCCCTGGCCAGCAACCCGGCAGAAAGCGCGAAGACCCCGAGCAAACCGATCAGCCCCATGCCGACAGGCAAGGATCCCAGCTGGGCGGCGTCTTGGCCTAAGACGGTGAACAGCATGGCGGCACCGAGCCCGAGGATTCCGAAGCCAGCTGCCACGAAGCAGACCACAATGGATTTCGGCCCGGGATTCCAGTGCCCCAGTGAGGTGAAGTCGCGGTACGCGATGATGCCGATGGCAATGCTGAGCGTGGCCACAGCGCCGATTACGAGCACCACCAGCCATGTCGGGCTGTATCCGGCACCATCGGCTCCTGCGTGGCGCACCAGCCGCTCAGGAAGCTCGGGCCGCAGGAAAAGGTACAGGGCCAAATAGGCCATGACGGCGAGGCAGGATGCGGCAATCATCTGCTGCCCCTTGCTTCGCATCTTCATGTGTTGAGCCTACGACATGGGCGGATTAAAGCCAATAGCCGTGGAACTGGATTTCCCAGTTCCACGGCTATTGGCGATGACGCTAGCTGCTCAGCTTTCCAGGGCTGCCGGTGCCGGCTCGCCTTCCAGCTGGCCGTTGCCACCTTCGGCGTGGAAGACGAACTTGCGGCTCTCGCCTTCGCCCTCGACGTCCACGGTGACCTTCTGGCCGGCAACGATCTGGCTAAAGAGGATGCGCTCGGAGAGCTGGTCCTCGATATCGCGCTGGATGGTGCGGCGCAGCGGGCGTGCACCCATTGCCGGATCGTAGCCGCGCTGGGCCAGCAGGCTGCGTGCAGCCTGGGTCAGCTCGATGGTGATATCGCGTTCCTTCAGGCGCTTGGCCAGGCGTGCGATGAACAGGTCGACGATCTCCTCGATCTCCTCCTGGTTCAGCTGCGGGAAGACCACGGTGTCGTCAACACGGTTCAGGAACTCAGGGCGGAAATGCTGGCGCAGTTCTTCCTGGACCTTGGCCTGCATCCGCTCATAACCGGTCTTGGTATCCGCGGCCGACTGGAAGCCGGTCATCACACCCTTGGAGATGTCACGGGTACCGAGGTTCGTGGTCATGATGATGATGGTGTTCTTGAAGTCCACCACACGGCCCTGGGAGTCGGTCAGGCGGCCGTCTTCCAGGATCTGCAGCAGCGAGTTGAACAGGTCCGCGTGGGCCTTCTCCACCTCGTCGAAGAGCACCACGGAGAACGGACGGCGGCGGACCTTTTCGGTCAGCTGACCGCCCTCTTCGTAGCCGACGTATCCTGGAGGGGCACCGAACAGGCGCGAAACGGTGTGCTTCTCCGAGTATTCGGACATGTCCAGGGTGATCAGCGCGTCTTCTTCGCCGAAGAGGAACTCCGCCAGCGCCTTGGCCAGCTCGGTCTTGCCCACGCCGGTTGGGCCGGCGAAGATGAACGAGCCGCCTGGGCGGTTCGGGTCCTTCAGGCCGGCACGTGTGCGGCGGATCGCCTGCGAGATGGCCTTGATGGCCGAATCCTGGCCGATAACGCGCTTGTGAAGCTCTTCTTCCATGTTGAGCAGGCGCGAGGACTCTTCCTCGGTCAGCTTCACTACCGGGATGCCGGTCGAGTTGGCAAGCACCTCGGCAATGAGGTCCTCGGTCACCTCGGAGATTTCGTCCATGTCGCCATTGCGCCAGGACTTCTCCTTCTCGTTGCGGGCCTCGATCAGCTTGGATTCCTTATCGCGCAGCGAGGCTGCACCTTCGAAGTCCTGCGCGTCAATCGCGGCTTCCTTCTCCAGGCGCACGGTGGCGATTTCCTCGTCCATTTCCTTCAGTGCCGGTGGCGCGGTCATGCGCTGGATGCGCAGTCGTGCACCGGCCTCGTCGATCAGGTCAACTGCCTTGTCCGGCAGGAAACGGTCGGAAATGTAGCGGTGGGCCAGCTGGGCGGCAGCCTGCAGCGCACCGTCGGTGATGGTCACGCGGTGGTGCGCCTCGTAGCGGTCGCGCAGGCCACGCAGGATCTGCGTGGTCAGCTCGACGGACGGTTCCTTGACCTGGATCGGCTGGAAGCGGCGCTCGAGCGCGGCGTCCTTCTCGATGTTCTTGCGGTACTCGTCCAAGGTGGTGGCACCGATGGTCTGCAGTTCGCCACGGGCCAGCATCGGCTTGAGGATCGACGCGGCATCGATGGCGCCTTCGGCGGCACCGGCGCCGACCAGGGTGTGGATCTCGTCGATGAACAGGATGATGTCGCCACGGGTGCGGATTTCCTTCAGGACCTTCTTCAGGCGTTCCTCGAAGTCGCCGCGATAGCGGGAGCCGGCCACCAGCGAACCGAGGTCCAGGGTGTACAGCTGCTTGTCCTTGATGGTTTCCGGCACGTCGCCGCGCACGATGGCCTGGGCCAGGCCCTCGACTACGGCGGTCTTGCCGACGCCGGGCTCGCCGATGAGTACCGGGTTGTTCTTGGTGCGGCGCGAGAGGACCTGCATGACGCGTTCCATCTCATGCTCGCGGCCGATCACCGGGTCGAGCTTGCCTTCGCGGGCGGCTGCGGTCAGGTTGCGGCCGAACTGGTCGAGCACTGCCGAGCCTGCAGGGGCACCTTCCTGCTGTCCGCCCGAGCTGACGCCAGCGGACGCGGTCTCCTTGCCGCCCTGGTAGCCCGAGAGCAGCTGGATGACCTGCTGGCGCACGCGACCGAGGTCGGCGCCAAGCTTCACCAGAACCTGGGCTGCAACGCCCTCGCCCTCGCGGATCAGGCCGAGCAGGATGTGCTCGGTACCAATGTAGTTGTGTCCCAGCTGCAGCGCTTCGCGCAGCGAGAGCTCCAAGACCTTCTTGGCGCGAGGAGTGAACGGGATATGACCGGAAGGCGCCTGCTGGCCCTTGCCGATAATCTCCTGAACCTGCTCACGAACGGCACCCAGCGAAATGTTCAGCGACTCGAGCGCCTTTGCGGCGACGCCATCGCCTTCGTGGATTAGACCAAGCAACAGGTGCTCGGTGCCGATGTAGTTGTGGTTGAGCATGCGCGCCTCTTCTTGGGCGAGCACGACAACTCGGCGGGCACGGTCGGTAAATCTCTCAAACATCTTCGGCACACTCCTTGCTTACCAATAATTCGATGCTACGCACCATGCGCCCGCAATGCTCCCTTGTTCGCCACAGGGATAACCGAAACGGCTCCCCGTTACCGGGAATCAGTAATAGGCATGCATTCATAATGAGAATTACTTGGTTCACCAATATTGCGATCTTCAATGAAAATGCATCGTGAATAACGAACATCGTTATAAGAATATGAGCCGGCACGCATTGCGTGCCGGCTCATATTTGAGACTTGTGCAAAACCTCGCGAATTACTTCGCGCGGCCTCGACCACCCTTTCGCATTGCAGCGTTGTAGGCATCTACAACCTCTGCATTAAGGCGTCCGCGTGCGTTGACCTTAATGTTGTTTTCCTTCGCCCATGCGCGGATTGCTGGAGCTTCGCTCGCTGCAGTCTGCTTCGACGAACGAGCCGCTTCGATGTACGGCTCGATGGCTGCATGGAACTGAGCAGCGTGCTCGTCGTTCAGGTCGATTTCAAAATGCTGACCAGCGACGCTGAATGCGATTGATTCAGTTGCCTCGCTACCATCAATATCGTCGATCAGGGCAATTTGAACCTGACGTGCCATTTAGGGGTTCCTCCGAGCTTGAATGTACTGGACAGATCGGCATTCAGCCATCAGTCCATTTCAAACAACAAGCATATACAAATAGGCACGCTAAATTCTAATTATCATCAGAATTCACAAGGTTCTATCAGGAACGACTAATTCCCGTTTACTGGATTATTTGAATCCGAGCCATTTTGAATTAGCGCATCAGCTTCAGCTTCAGCTTGGCGTTCTTTTCGATCCGCGTTTGTAATAGCTTTCATCACGTACCAGAAAAGCAGCGCCAGGCAGATTGTCGGGACGATCGCCTCAATATATGGCATTCTTATGCCTCCGGCTTTAGCAGTGGGAACAGAATAGTTTCACGAATACCGACGTTGGTGAAAAGCATAACCAGACGGTCGATGCCCAAACCGATGCCGCCCATTGGCGGTGCACCGTATTCCAGGGCACGCAGGAAGTCTTCATCAAGCTGCATTGCCTCTGGGTCTCCGCCGGCAGCCATCAGGGACTGCTCGGTCAGGCGCTCGCGCTGGATTACCGGGTCGATCAGCTCGGAGAATGCGGTGCCTCGCTCCATGCCGCCGATGATCAGGTCCCATGCTTCGATAACGCCCGGCTTCGAGCGGTGCGGACGCGCCAGCGGCTGTGCCAGGGGCGGGTAGTCGCACACGAAGGTCGGGTCGATCAAGGTCGGCTCGACGATTTCGCCGAACAGCTCGATGACCAGCTTCTGGGCTCCCCAGGCCGGGTCGATCTTCACTTCGTGCTTGGCAGCGATCTCGCGCAGCACCGATGCGTCCGTTTCCGGCGTGATCTCGACGCCGACAGCCTCGGACAAGCCCGGGTAGACGCTGACCCAGCGCCATTCGCCGTCCAGGTTGACAGTGCCCTTGGGAGTTTCGATGGTGCGGCCAGCGCCGATGGCGTCAGCTGCATTGAGAATGATTTCCTTGATGCGGTCGGCCATGACGTACTGGTCGGCATAGGCTTCGTAGGATTCCAGGGTGGTGAATTCCGGCGAGTGGGTCGAGTCGACGCCCTCGTTGCGGAAGATGCGTCCCACCTCGAAGACGCGGTCGACGCCGCCGACGACGCAGCGCTTGAGGTACAGCTCGGTGGCGATGCGCAGGGTCATTTCCTGGTCGAACGCGTTCAGGTGGGTCTTGAACGGGCGGGCCGATGCGCCGCCGTGAACCAGCTGCAGCATCGGGGTCTCAACCTCGACGTAGCCGCGGTTCTCCAGGGTATTGCGCACGGCGCGGATGATCGCGGCACGCTTGTAGACCATCTCGCGGGCTTCGTCGCGCACGATCAAATCGGCGTAGCGCTGGCGCACGCGGGTCTCTTCGTTCAGATCGGCATGCAGCACCGGCAGCGGGCGCAGGGCCTTGGAAGCCATCTCCCAGGCATCGGCCATGATGGACAGCTCGCCGCGGCGCGAGGAGATGACCTTGCCGGTCACGAATACGTGGTCACCCAAATCGACGAGCGACTTCCACTGCGCCAGGCGCTCTTCGCCGACGTTGGCCAGCGAGAGCATGACCTGCAGGCGAACTCCTTCGCCCTTCTGGCCGCCCTCCTGCAAGGTGGCGAAGCACAGCTTGCCGGTGTTGCGCATGAAGACGATGCGTCCGACGACGCCGACGACGTCTTCGGTCTCCTCGCCGGCTTCGAGGTGCTCGTACTTGTCGCGGATTTCCTGCAACGAGTGGGTGCGGGCAATGCCTACCGGGTAGGCTTCCTCGCCCTTGGCCAGCAGCTGGTTGCGCTTATCGGTGCGCACCTGTCGTTGGTCGTTTGGATTTGGGGCCGGTGCGGAATTATTTTCGGAAGTCACAATAGTCCATTCTACGTGTCATGGCGCGCAGTTGAAGCCCTTCATGATCAGCCTTACACAGTGATCTTGGCCCGCAACGCAGGATGGGGCAGCGGCAAAGCCTGCTTTGCCCCTGCCCCATCCATTAGGTGATGCGGTTTACCAGATTTCCACGCGATCGGCCGGATCCAGCCACATGCCATCGCCCGGCTTGGTGCCGAAGGCCTCGTGGAAGGAATCCAGGTTCTTCGGCACCTGGTTGCAACGGAATTCGCCGGGTGCGTGAGGGTCCGTGGTCACGCGCACCACCGCGGTTTCCGGACGGATCAGCGTGCGCCAGCATTCGGCCCAGGAGTAGAAGAAGCGCTGGTCGCCGGTGATACCGTCGATCACTTCATCTTCCTGGATGCCGCGGGCCGCCAGCTCGAGCTTGTAGGCCTTGTAGGCAATGCCCAATCCACCGAGGTCGCCGATGTTCTCGCCTAGGGTCAGTGCACCGTTGACGTTGTGTTCCGGGGCTTCCGCAGGCGACAGCGCGTTGTACTGGTCCACCAGCTTGCCGGTCAGCTTCTCGAAGGAAGCCCGGTCCTCATCGGTCCACCAGTTGGTCAGCTGGCCGGTGCCGTCGAACTGCGAGCCCTGGTCATCAAAGCCGTGGCCGATTTCGTGGCCGATAACAGCGCCGATGCCGCCGAAGTTCGAGGCGATGTCGCGGTTCACGTCGAAGAATGGCGGGCGCAGGATGGCAGCCGGGAACGCGATTTCGTTCAGCAGCGGGTGGTAGTAGGCATTCACCGTCTGCGGGAACATGAACCACAGCTCACGGTCCACCCCGTCATCGATCTTCTCCAATTCCCGTGCGAACTCGAACTCGTTCGCCGAGGCAAGATTGGCGATGACATCCAGCTCATCGGTGCTGATCGCGGAGTAGTCGATCCACTGGTTCGGGTAGCCGATCTTCGGGCGGAACTTGGAGAGCTTGTCCAGCGCCTTCTCGATTGTCTCCGGTCCCATCCAGGACAGTTCGCTGATCGAAATGCGGTACGCCTCGATGAGCCGCTGGACCAGCGCGTCCATGGCGTCCTTGGCCTCTGCCGGGAAATGCTGGGCCACATACAGCTGGCCGATGTCTTCGCCTACTGCACCCTCGGTGAATGCGACACCGCGCTTCCAGCGTTCCTTGAGCTGCTCTACGCCACCGAGCTTTGCGGAATAGAAGGAGAAGTTCTCGTTGACGAAGGCGCTGGACAGGTAGGGTGCGAACGAGCGCAGGACCTGTATCCGCAGCCAGTTCTTCCAGGCATCCAACGGCTGGGAGTCGATCAGACCCGCCAGCCCTTGAAGGTAGCTTGGCTGCCACACGACAACCTCGTTGTAGTACTTCTGCTCGATACCGGCTCCCGCCAGCCAGGTGGTCACCCCTGGGAACAACGTGGCGAGCTCTTCTCCGGACAGCAGGTTGTAGCGTGCCTGGGCGTCGCGGACCTTGACCCGGTCCCAGTGGTGAGAGGCGATCGCCTTCTCGAGCTCCACGACGCTGGCTGCGGCTGCTTCAGCGCCGGCAATGCTGCCAAGACCCAGCAGCCGGCCGAGGTGCTCTTGGTAGTCGGCTACGGTTTCAGCGAACTGCTCTTCGCGGTAGTAGGACTCGTCAGGCAGGCCCAGACCACCTTGCAGGAAGGTCAGCAGGTTCCGATCAGGATTGCCGGCATCGTTCATCGCGCCGACATCCATGAAGCCGCTGATGCCCTTGCGCTGGAAGAAACCGCAAACCTCGAGCAGCTGCTCGGTGCTCTGGATATCCGCAATGGTGTTCAGGAAGACAGCTACCGGAGCAGCACCACGTTCTTCGATCACGGCTTCATTCATGAACGAGCTGTAGAGGTGGGCAATGCGGCGGGTAGCATCGTCCGTTTCTGCACCGGAAGCAACCTTCTGAACAGCTTCGGTAATGATTCCATGAACGGCGGCTTCGGCCTGGTCGCGGAGCTCCATGAAGGAACCGTAGATTCCCTGATCTCCTGGAATGGTGGCTGTCTCGAACCACTTGCCATTGCTATGGCGGTAGAGATCGTCCTGGGGACGAATTGAATCGTCGCGGTATGTCAGTGGACTCGTGGTCTCGGTGGTCAAGGAAAGCCCCTCGCGTAGAAGATCTTGTTATGTCTACTACACACCTTATCCACTTCCATGAAGATAAGAAGAGCGAGGGATGCCGATGCGCGCACGGCTTAAATACTCT
>NZ_BJNE01000017.1 GCF_006539525.1 Glutamicibacter nicotianae
TTGGCGCTGACCGGAGAATTCGGTCAGCGCCAAGCCGTTGTGGTTTTCAAGGCAAGGATCAGCCCAGCGACAGCACCGTGACGCCGGCTGCGCGCAGTTCCTCGCGGATCGCTGGCAGATTCTCCGGCGAGACCGCTGCGGTCAGCGGGGAAATGATGGTGGTGGTGAACCCGGCTTCCACCGCATCGAACGCGGTGGCCTTCACGCAGTGGTCAGCGGCAAGTCCCACGACATCCACCGAAGTGATGCCCTTGGCCTTGAGCCAGTCGCCGAGCAGTTCTCCGCTTTCATCGGCCTTGTCTGCCGAAGGATCCAGTTTCCGGGCTTCGAAGCCGGAATAGGCCGCGGCGAAACGTCCCTTGGCGAAATGCGCGTCGACTGGCACGTGCGCGAGCTGCGGATGCAGCGCTGCGCCAGGTGTGCCGGCGACACAGTGCACCGGCCAGGAATCAATGAAGTCCGGGTTCTGAGAGAAATGATCGCCCGGCTCGATGTGCCAATCCTGGGTGGTCACGATGGCCGAGTAGGAATCGCGGCGTTCGGCAATGTCCGCGGCAATGGCCGTAGCTACAGCATTGCCGCCGGTTACCGCGAGGGCACCGCCTTCGCAGAAGTCCGGCTGGACATCAATGATCAATAGGGCTCTGCTCATCGCTGCCTCCCTGGCTAGTGAATGTAGACCTTGGACAACTGCGGACCGCAGGATCCTTGAACCTGGATCCTACGTTCCGCAGCTGAGTTTTTCGTGTGTTTGTCTAGTCCTGGATCATGACGGTCGGGATGACCGGTTCGCCGCGCTGCATCTTGCGGGCCACGCCCGGCAGCTCCTGGACCGATGCGTGGTGGCGCTCGGTGGCGCGCTTGACGCCGGCAGCGCCGACATGGGCCTGGTCGATCTCGCCGTTGCGCACCAGCGGGACAACCAAGTCGCGCTCGGGGCCGCCGGTGGTGTACTCGGAGGTGGAGACGATTTCGGCGACGGCGCGGTTGCGCTCGTTGAGCTGGCGCACCGCATACTTGCGGCCGCCCACGCTGGCCTTGTTCGCCGCGGCCTTGGCCACGGGAATCCATTCGCCCGCATCGTCCTGGCGGGCCACCAGCTTGTAGACCATGGACGCGGTCGGGTGCCCGGAGCCGGTGACCAGGGCCGTGCCCACGCCGTAGGAGTCCACCGGGGCGCTGGCCAAGGCAGCGATCGCGTACTCGTCCAGGTCCGAGGTGACGGTGATCTTGGTGTTCCAGTTGCCCAAATCATCGAGCAGCTCGCGGACCCAGCCCGCCTGCTGCACCAGGTCGCCCGAGTCGAGGCGGACGCCGCCCAGCTCGGGACCGGCCACCTCGACCGCGGTGCGTACGCCGTTCTCGACGTCGTAGGTGTCGACCAGCAAGATGGTGTCCTTGCCCAGCGAGGCAACCTGCGCTTCGAAGGCGGCGCGCTCGGTGTCGTGCAGCAGGGTGAAGGAGTGGGCCGAGGTGCCAACGGTTTTCAGGCCGTAGCGTGCACCGGCTTCCAGATTCGAGGTCGAGGAGAATCCGGCAATCATGGCGGCGCGCGCGGCGGCCACCGCTGATTCCTCATGGGTGCGGCGCGAGCCCATCTCGATGCAGGGGCGCTCGCCGGCCGAAGCGATCATGCGCGAGGCGGCCGAGGCAATGGCCGAATCATGGTTCATCGCCGAGAGCACGAACGTCTCGATGACGCAGGCTTCGGCGAAGGTCGACTCCACGGTCAGCAGCGGCGAGTTCGGGAAGTACAGCTCGCCCTCGGCATAGCCGGAGATGTTGCCGGTGAAGCGGAAGTTCTCCAGGTACTTGATGGTCTCGGCGTTGACCACCTTGTTGTCGCTGAGGAAACGCAGCTGCTCGTCATCGAAGCGGAAATCTGCCAGGCCTTCGAGCACGCGGCCAGTGCCTGCGACCACACCGTAACGCCGGCCTTCGGGCAAGCGGCGTGCGAATGCCTCGAAGACGGATGGGCGGTGAGCTGCACCGGATTCAAGCGCTGCCTGGAGCATGGTCAGCTCATAGTGGTCGGTGAAGAGACTGGTGCGCATGTGACGCTCCTGATGATCGGAAAAGGCCTTGTGCGGTGCTGCTTGGGAAAGCAGACCCGTTTTACTGTATAACGGCTCACGCCCAAGGTGATATTTGCCGTGTCCGGTGTTGCGTTCAGCTTCCGCGCGTAAAATGGTAGCCATGACCGCAATGCCCGATGTACTTTCCGAATTTGAAACCCTGGTATCCCAAGACAAGCCATGGCGCTTGGTTGTGTGGAATGATCCAGTGAACTTGATGAGCTACGTATCCTACGTGTTCCGTTCCTACTTTGGTTTCAGCCCGGAAAAAGCTGAGAAGCTCATGCTGCAGGTGCACCATGACGGCTTCTGCACCGTGCGCAGCGGCAGCCGCGAAGCCATCGAATCCGATGTGCAGGCCATGCACGGGTTCGGACTGAACGCAACCATGACCCAGGGAGCCTGAACGTGGCCAAGGCCTTCAAGAACGGTTCCAAGGGCATTACCGGCACGCTGCATTCGGCCGAACGCAAGCTGATCCGCGAACTCTTCTCCGATCTCATCGAAATGCTCGAAGAACGTGCCCGGCTGCACCAGCTGCCCGAGGACATAGACCCGCTCTACGCCCTGACCGGCATGCGGCCCGAGTCCATGGACTTGCCTCCGATTGCCGATCCGGCACTGGCCAGGCTGCTGCCCGATGCCAGCGACGACGCCGTGGCGGCCGCGGAGCATCGCCGGCTGACCGAAGCCGATTCGATCGCGCAGAAGGTTGGCCGCCTGCGCGAAGCCCAGCTGCTGCTGGAAACCGACAGGCTCGTGCTGGACAAGGACGCCGCGACGCGTTTCGCCCAGGCGCTGAACGATGTGCGCCTGGTGCTCGCCGAACGCCTTCAGATCCGCAGCGAAGAGGATTCGGCCCGGGTCGCCGAGGTGCTTGATGCTTCCGAGGTGGAAACCCCCGAGGAGTACATGTCCCTGGTGTACAACCTGATCTCGTGGGTGCTCGATACATTGATGGGCGCGCTGATGGATGCGGAGTCCTGAGCCCATGAATTCCTACTTTGCCACCGAGCAGGTCTCCGCCCCGGACGCCAATACCCCCATTGGGATCTTCGACTCCGGAGTTGGCGGGCTGACCGTGGCCCGCGCCATCATCGACCAGCTGCCCGGCGAATCGCTGATCTATGTAGGGGATACCGCCAACTCTCCCTACGGTCCGCTGCCCATCGCCCAGGTGCGGGCCAACGCCCTGGGCGTGATGGACGAACTGGTCGATTCCGGCGTGAAGCTGCTGGTCATTGCCTGCAATTCGGCCTCCGCCGCGGTGCTGCGCGATGCCCGCGAACGCTACACCGCGCGCTATGGCATCCCGGTAGTCGAAGTCATCCAGCCGGCGGTCCGCCGTGCCGTGGCCGGCACCAAGAATGGCAGGATCGGCATCATCGGCACCCAGGCGACCGTGGGCTCGCGCGCCTATGAGGATGCTTTTGCCGCTGCCCCGAACCTGCAGGTATCGACCGTGGCCTGCCCGCGTTTCGTGGAGTTCGTGGAATCCGGCATCACCGCCGGAGCCGAGCTGCTGGAGATCGCGCAGGAATACCTGTCGCCGCTGCAGGCCGCCGAGGTGGACACCCTGGTGCTGGGATGCACGCACTACCCGCTGCTCACCGGCGTCCTCTCCTACGTGATGGGGGATTCGGTCACCCTGGTGTCATCTGCAGAGGAAACGGCGAAGGACGTTTTCCGGGCGTTGACCCGCCATTCGCTGGTGCGCAACGACGGCGCCGCGGCGCGTCATGAGTTCCTCGCCACAGGCAACGCTGATAGTTTTGGTGTACTGGCTCGCCGTTTCCTCGGACCCGAGGTGCTGCAGGTGCGCCACGTGGACCATGTAGCCGCCCACTATCCGACCGGAGCCATCTCGCGGATTACTCCGCAAATGATTGCCGCGTCGAAAGCGAGTAACGAATGAAGCTGACCATCATCGGATGCACCGGGTCATTCCCAGGGCCGGGATCGCCCGCGTCCTGCTACCTGGTGACGGCCTTTGATGGCACCCGCGACTGGAAGATCCTGCTGGATCTGGGGTCCGGGGCTTTGGGCGTGCTGCAGCGCTACACCGATTTGAAAGACATCGACGGGATCATGATTTCCCATCTGCATCCCGACCACTGCATGGATTTGTGCGGTTTGCATGTGGCGATCCGCTGGGATCCTGACGGCTGGGGCCGCGAGAGGATGCTCGTGCACGGCCCGGAAGACACCGCCGAGCGCATCGAGACTGCCTACTCGCTGCCTGACGGCGACACCATGGCCAAGGACTACGACTTCCAGGTCTGGAAATCGCTGAAGCCGGTGAATATCGGGCCGTTCACCATCACCCCGTACCCGGTGCGCCACCCGATCAAGGAAGCCTATGCCCTGCGCGTGGAAGCGCATGAACCGGGCCCCGACGGCGAGCTGCTGACCAGCGTGCTGACCTATTCCGGGGATACCGACAGCTGCGATGGCCTCGTGGAAGCCGCCCGCGGCGCCGACATGTTCCTGTGCGAAGCGGCCTTCGAGGAAGGCCGCGATGACCATATCGACGGCGTGCACCTGACCGGGAAGCGCGCCGGCGAAATGGCCGCCGCCGCCGGCGCCGAGCGCATGCTGCTCACCCACATTCCGGTATGGACCGACATCAACAAGGTGGTTGAAGAGGCCAAGGAAACCTACAGCGGCGGCATTGCTGTGGCCGTATCCGGCGTAACCTACGGCGTGTACTCCGGCAGCCTGAAGGAAGACAAGGACCCGGCCCTGTTCAAGGGGGATCGCGGTACCGACTACCTGAAGACCCGTACCGGCTCCATGCCGACCATCAAGTACGAGAAGATCCGCAAGTTCCCGCTGCTCAAGCGCAAGAAGTAGCCGCTGGAGTACCTTGGTTATCAGGCCCGGCCGCGCCGCACCATTTGGTGCTGCGAGGCCGGGCCTTGCACTCTGTGGCGCAGCTAGGCCGCTTCGGAAAATAACATAGCCCAGCACGAGAGCTTTCGTGCTGGGCTTTGGTCGTGATGCTAAAGGCTTACCGCCTAGCTAGGCGTTTCAGGCCTGAGTGGCGGGCACCGAGCTGCTGCGGTAGGCGACCAGACCGCCATCGACGCGCACATCGGTACCGTTAACCCATATCGGCTGGCTGGAGAGCAGGTAGGCGATGACCTCGGCAATGTCCTCGGGGGCGGCAAAGCGGCCAAGCAGTTCAGCGGCGGAATTGACCTTATCCTGGCCGTGGTCCTTCTTGAAGTCATCCAGGATCGGAGTCTGCACCGGGCCGGGGCTGACCGAGTTCACCCGCACCCGAGCGCCGACAAACTCGGCGGCCAACTGTTCGGTCAGCAATCGTACGCACTGCTTGGAGAACAGGTAGCTATTCTCCGCAATGGCGGTATCGGCCGCGGCCTGCTCCAGCGCCTGGTCCTGGTCCTCGGCCAGCGCGAAGTCGCGGCAGGCCTCGGCCACACTGCGCCAGCCAAAGGCCACCGAGGAAGCCAGATTCACCACGGAGGCGCGTTCGCCCAGCAGCGGGGCCAGGCCTCGGGTCAGTTCACGCACGGCAAAGACATTGACCGACAGCACGGTGCGCAGCGGCGCGGTGCCTGGTACCCCGGCAATATTTGCCAGGCCAGCCAAGCCCTGCGGGGCCAGTGTGGTCAGTTTCTCGATGACTGCCGAAATGCCGGCAGGGGTGGACAAGTCAGCTTGGATGAAGTCACCCGCGAAGCCAGTGGTCGCGGTGCGGTCGATGCCGATGACTGTGTAGCCGCGGGAGGCCAGTAGCGCCGCGGTGGCCGCGCCAATGCCCGAGGCGCATCCGGTCAAGGCAATGGGCAGTGAAGATGCTGACATGGGGTTCTCCTAGGATGTAGGGGGCCACCGGGCGTCGCCGGGCCGTGCTTGATAGTTAATCCTGCGTCATTGTCCAGGTGGTACACGACACACTTTCCATCCAATGGAATCAGATCCGGTGTCGGGGCTGGACACCGGGCAAGCTGACATTAGCTAAGATTTCCCGTGAAGAGAGGGTGCTGATGAAAGTGCCAGTCTACGATGTGCTCGACCCGGCCACCCTAGAGGTCGTTGGGCAGGCCCCGGAACACACCGAAGAAGATGTGCGCCAGAGCATTGCTACGGCCAATCTCGCCGCCGCCGGCTGGGCCGCCGACCGTGAGTCCCGTCGCTCCACGCTGCGTGAAGTGGCAGCCCGTATCCGCACCCGCGCCCCACAACTAGGCCGCATCCTGTCCCTGGAACAGGGCAAGGTGCTGAGCGAAGCAATCGGCGAATTTCAAGTGGCCGCGGACCTCTTCGAATACTACGCAAACATGGACTGGGATGAGACCGAGGCACTGCCCGAACGTGCTGGTCGCAAACTGCAGGTGCAGTACCGCCCGGTCGGGCTGGTTGGCACCATCACGCCATGGAATTTCCCGATATCACTGCTCTGCGTGAAACTGGCCCCAGCCCTGGTGGCTGGGTGCACGGTGATTGCCAAGCCTTCGGCGACCACTCCGCTGTCCACTATCGCACTGGTGGAACTGGCTAACGAGCTGCTCCCCGAAGGCGTGCTGCAGGTACGCACCAGCAGCCGCCGCACGGTTAACGTGGCGCTGGCCGAGCTGCCAGAAATCCGCAAGATTTCCTTCACTGGCTCTACCGAGGTGGGCGCAGCGGTCGCCGCCGCGGCCACGTCGAGTGTCAAGCGGGTTACCCTGGAACTGGGTGGCAATGATCCGGCCATTGTGCTGGACGACGCCGATTTGGAAGCCACCGCCCGCGGCATCGTGGGCAGTGCCTTCCGCAATGCCGGACAGGTCTGCATGGCCGTCAAGCGCGTGTACGTGCCGCGTGCAATGCAGGGGGCATTCACCGAGGTTGTGGTGGCCGAAGCGGCCAAGCTGAGCTTGGGACACGGGGTAGCCGAGGGCACCACCATGGGCCCGATGCACACCGCCAAACAGCGCCAGAGCGTGCAGGAGATGGTCGATGCAGCGTTGAATTCCGGAGCCCGGCTGGCTGCCGGGGGAGGTACCGGTTGCGATTTGCCTGGCCACTTCATGAATCCGACGATCATCGCCAATGCGGCCGCGGGCATGGCGCTGGTTGATCAAGAACAATTTGGCAGCGCACTACCCATCATTGGATACGACAGCGTCGATGAGGCCATGGTGCAGGCGAATTCCGGGCCCTTTGGTCTGGGCGCATCGTTGTGGACTCCGGATCTGGACCGCGCTGAAGCGCTGGCCTCGAACCTAGAGGCGGGCACGGTGTGGATTAACCAGCACACCGTGGTAGAACTCGATGCGCCCTTTGGCGGGTGGAAGGCCTCGGGCACGGGCCGCGAACGCGGCCGCTGGGGCCTAGAGGAATACCTTGAACCACGCACTATCAATGCTCGAAGCCACGGCTAAGCCCCGCAAGCCACAAGAACTTTAAGGATTGAAATGAACATTTCGTCGAGCACTGAGCTCATCACGCTCGGTACCGCGGCCGGACCGGCCATCCGTGGTAAAGAAAATGGGATGGCCAGCGCCGTCGTCGTCGATGGCAAGCATTATCTGGTGGACTTCGGATTGGGCTGCGTGAGGGCCGCCCACCAGGCAGGACTGCGCGGCCAGGATCTAGTCGCCGGGTTCATCACGCACCTGCACTCCGACCACGTGGGTGAACTGCCGGCCTATCTCATGTGGAACTGGGGTGCCCCTGTGGACGGCTTCACCACACCGGTGGGCCTCTATGGTCCGGGGAAGGACCCGAACCATGTGCGTGGCCAGCAGCTGGCCGGCACCCGCGAGCTGGTGGATCATACGCTCAAAGCCTTCTCCTACGATCTGGATATCCGCGTCACGGATGAGGCACGCCCGGTGATGAACACGTTGCTGGACGTCCAGGAGATCACGCTGCCCGCAGCGGCCGAAGGTTCCGGCAACCGCCCCTTCATCATCTACGAAGATGACCGGGTGACCGTGCGCGCGGTTCTGGTGGAGCACCCACCGGTATTCCCGGCTTTCGCCTTCCGCTTTGATACGGCCCACGGGTCGATGACCTTCTCCGGGGATACAGCAGAATGCGATGCGCTCATTGAGCTGGCACGCGGCAGCGACATTTTGGTGCATGAGGCAGTGAATCTGGAATTCTTTACCGCCATGGGCTTCAGCCCTACCTTCATCAACCACCAGCGGGAGTCGCACACTCCGCCGGAAGGTGCCGGCCGAGTGGCGCAGGCTGCCGGGGTGAAGCATTTGGTGCTCTCGCATCTGGCCGGGGTAGCAACCCCGGAAGAATGGAAGCAACGTGCCGAAACCAGCTTCGCCGGTCAGGTCACCGTGGCGAGCAGTGGCCAGCGTTTTGCGCTCAACACATTGGCAGCGGACGTCGTCGGCTAGGAACCGTCGAAATTCTCTGAGCCCCCGGGATTTGATCCTCGAATATATTGTGGATCGAAGCCCGGGGGCGTTGTTCTGTCCCTCGGAACCCCATCGACGTGTGCTGTGACCCGGTTTGAGCGGGCAATTTGGGTGAGAATTGGATCATGCCAAGTGAGTGGTTCGATAAGCCTGGTGGGGAACCGGTGGAACTCTATGAATCTGATCCGCTGTGGCCATTGATAGCGGCTGAATGGACCAACCGAATCCAAAGCAACATTCTTCCTACGCTTGCGCGAGTAGAACATGTAGGGTCAACATCGATCCCCGGCCTGATCGCCAAGCCCGTACTTGACTTGCAAATAGCTGTGCCAGATTTAAACGATGAAGCGGCCTACCGTACTGGTCTTGAATCCTTAGGCCTCGTGCTTCGGCAACGCGAACCTGACCACCGGTTCTTTCGGCCACCAGCCGGTGAACCTCGCCTCGTGCACGTACACGTCTGCGAACAATGATCGGTTTGGGAACACGGCGTACTGCGTTTCCGGGACAGGCTCCGAGTCGATCCGAAGCTTGCCGCCGAATATGCCACGCTTAAGCTCGGACTCGCTGACCGTTTCGGCACTCACCGGCTTAACTACAACAACGGAAAAGCTCAATTTATCTCGCGCGTCATGGCTGGCGAGTAGTTGCTGCGAAGATGTTGACTCTGGAGGCGTTTCCCTGCCGGTCATCCAAGATGTACGTTATATTCGTCTGTAATTTGGTCGTTCACCGGGACATCCGCCCTAATGACTTGGCTAGCAAGCCATTTCCATATTCATAAGCAAGAGAGGCATCCCGTATACCCGCCCGCAAAGCTGGCCGGTGAACGTGCCGTATGCGGACGCGAAAAACGACCGTTACATAACAATGGGTGTCAATCAGAGGTTGGCATACGTGGCTTCGCTTGCAGGCCAATAAGAAATTGCCTCGTGCTCCGATTCGTGCCACTCATTGCAAACACGGATCTCCGGCTCTCCGTCGTTTTTTTCAGGGGCGCGCTCCGGGTGTATTCTCACGACGTGCATTCCGGGCACCATACAACCCTGAGATCCATCGCACGCGTGCCATATTCTTCCATTTTCTCCACTTTCTAGCGCTCCATCACCAATATTTTCAGCTTCTCCCGATAAAGCCGTTCGGATACGTTCCAGGATGCGACCTGCTACGCCAAAGGGAGTAACCCCAGCGCAAAGCGGAAGAGTCAGTGCACAAAAACACCACTGGCGCACTACCCGACAAGGGTGGAGCGCCAGTGGCATCATTGTGCGGCGCGAAGCCGGAGTGCAGCTTAGAGCTGCAGCCCCAATTTCTTGCGGTCGCGCTGCTGGTTGATGCCGAAACAGGCGATGATGCCGGCAATGGTGATCATGATGCCGGTAAGCCAGAAAGCCTGCTCGTATCCGATTGCCGGGGTCGCTGCGGCGCTGACCATGGCACCGACCACGGCCGGGGCGAACAGGCCGCCAGCGGTTAGGAAGGCGTTGGTAATCTGCAGCAGGGCCCCACGCTGGGCGATGTTGGTGGTTTCCGCGGCGACCAGGTAAGTAAGAGCGAACAAGGCCGGGGCGGTACCGAAACCGAAGGTGAAGAAGGTCAGCGCCGCGCCCTGCGAGTCGGCGGCGGTACCCAGCAGCACCATCACGCCGGAGAACACAGCCGACCCGCCGAGAACCAGACCACGGGAGATGCGGGTGTTCAGGCCACGGTTCCCGAGCACCTGAGTAAGCCAGGACAGGCCCACGGTGGAGATCGCACCCCAGATGGCCGGCAAGGCGATTAGCGAGCCGCCCTGCTGGGTGCTGGTGCCCATCACAGTCTCGAAGTAGGCAGGCAGCCAGGTCATTGCGACGGTGAAGGTCCAGTAGCCCAGGAAGGAGCAGAGCACTGCCAGCAACCAGCTGGGGGTGAGGAATGACTTCAGATAAGGAACCTTGGAGTCGGCCGCCACGGCGGTGGCGCCTTCCAACGGGCTGGTGCCTTCGATTTCGTGTTCGGCTTGCACCGAGGTGTAGGGGCCTTCCTTGCCGATGAACAGCCACAGAACGGACCAGACTACACCAACCAAGGCGACGAAGATGAAGGCTGACTTCCAGCCGAACTCGGAGGTCACCCAGGCGATGACCGGGGCGAAAGCCACCACGCCGAGGGTCACCCCGGCCGAGGCCACTGCAGCCGGGGTGGCCGAACGGCGCATCGGGAACCACTTGTAGACCGCGTGCATGGTGATCGGGGCCAGCGGGCCCTCGCCGGCGCCGAGCAGCAAGCGGCTGAACCACAGTGCGGGAAGCGACGCGAAGACGATGACCGGGACCTGCGCGATGGACCAGACGAGGCACAGCGCCAGCAGGATCCACTTGGCTTGGACGCGGTTGGCGATCGGTGCGGCCACGAACTGGGCGACACCGAAGAGGGCGAACACGGCGCTGCCAAGCAGACCGAATTGGGCCGGGGTAATGCCCAGATCCTCCATGAGCGGAACGGCCACGATACCCAAGATGGCCTTGTCGGCCCAGCTGACCATCATCAAGATGAGCAGCATGATGGTGACTGTCCAGCCGTAGGCGGTGCGTTTGCGGCTGGTCCACGTGGCGGGGTTGGAACGCTGAGACTTGCTGGGCACCGGTGGTGCCGGAGTGGTCTGTGTCATTGGTATTCCCAGGTGTTTTCGGGCGGCGTCATTGCCGGGTACGAGTGCCGAAGGTGGCGTGTGTTCACCCTAAGTAGTTGCGACAGGGTGCATTAGATGGAATTCTCCGCCGGCGAGCAGGTGGTGCGGGCGGAGAATTCCTTGACAAGCGCGGTGTTTCGCGGGCTTCAAGGTGTCGACTCCAGGGAGCCGACGGCGGTATTAGCGTGCCGGAGTAATAGTTACCGGAAGCGATTCGAAACCGCGCAACACATTGTGGATGATCGGTACGGCCGGGCCGGCAGGGGCGATGGTTTCCACCCGTTCCAGCAGTGCTTGGAGCACGATTTCCATTTCCAGGCGGGCAATGGGTTGGCCCACGCACTGGTGCAGCCCCATACCAAAGGCCACGTGGCCAGAGGAGGAGCGATCGAAACTGAACTTATCGGCGTCCGGTCCCCACTTCTGCGGGTCGCGGTTGGCTGCACCGAGGAAGACCAGCACCTTGGTACCGGCTGGCAGGTGCACCCCGCCCAGTTCGGTATCCACCGAGACGGTGCGGTGGAACTTCTGGAAGGGTGATTCCAAACGCAGGGCCTCATCGATGGCGAACTTGGCCAGGTTTGGTTGGCGGCGTAGTTCGGCCCAGGCTTCGGGTTCCTTGGCGAGTACCGAGAGGGTGTTGCCAATGCCGAAGATGGTGGTGTCCACTCCGGCCGATAGCAAGGCGCGCACCAGCAAGGTGGCTTGCTGCTCGGTGATCAGCCCGTCGGCAACGCGGTCCCAGATCTGTTTGCCAAAGCCTGTGTCGTTCAGCGATTCGCGCTCGCAGGCAGCCATGACCACCTTGGAGTGCACATCGGCTTCGGCGAAGGCCTGTTGGAAAATGTAGTTCTCCGGGCCGAAGGCGTTGAAGACCATGTTCCCATAGGGCAGCAGATGCTCGCGCCCTTCCTCTGGGATGCCTACCGCGTCGGGGAAGACCCTAATCGGATACTTTTCAGCTAGGTCGGTGACCGCGTCGAAGCCACTGCGGGTAGCCAGTTCATCGGTCAGTTCTAGAGCTGGGGGAGTGAAGGGGCCGCGCAGCGCGCGCACGGTGCCCGGGTTGATGACCCCGGTCAGCGCGCGGCGCATGAGGGTGTGGATCGGCGGGTCGGATTCCAGGATGCTTGGTGGACGCCAGGCTTCATCCTTGCGGATATCCCGGGGACCCAGGCCGCCGGCGGAGGAGTAGGTTTCGAAGTCAGTGAGGACCTCGTAGACCTGCTCGTATCCGGTGACGGCGTAGCTGCCGGTGGCTTCCAGATAGCTTACCGGGCCGGCCTCGCGTAGTCGATCAAGAAACGGGTAGGGGTCGGAGATGGCGGCAACGTCGAAGGGGTCTTCCTGGAAGACCATAGGTTGAGTGCGCAAAGACATGGTGGGCTTCCTTAGAGTTCGAGGACGAGTTTGGAACAACCGGCAGCGGCGCGGGATACGCAGACCATCATGACCTCGTTAGCGTCCTTATCGGCCTGGGAAAGGGCGGCGTCGCGATGTTCGGGCTCGCCAGAGATGATGCGGGTTTCGCAGGTGCCGCAGAGTCCGGCCCGGCAGCTGGATAGGACTCGGGCGCCGACCTGTTCGACGGCTTCGAGGATGGTCTGGTCGGACTCCACGGTGAGCGTGGTGCCGGTGAGGGACAGTTCCACCTCGAATGGTTCGGAGCTGCCGCCCACGCCGAGGCTGTCGGCGGCGAAGCGTTCGGTGTGCAGGGCACCCGGAGGCCAGCCCATGCAGAAGTCTTCCACTGCACCGAGCATGCCGCCTGGGCCGCAGGCGTAGACCAGCATATGGGCGCGGGGCAGACCCAGGATCTGGCTCAAATCCAGACGACCCGATTCATCCTCGGCCACAATGCGAACCTTGTTGTTGCCGAATTCGGCTTCAAGTGCTTGGGCGAACGCCATGGTGTTGCGGGATCGGCCACCGTAGTAGAGTACCCATTCGCGGCCTGCGGCCTCGGCAGCGCGCATCATCGGGATGATCGGGGTGATGCCAATGCCGCCGGCAAGAAAGAGGTACTTGCGCGAATCAATAAGCGGAAAGTTATTGCGTGGTGCGGAGATGCGCAGTTCGGAACCGGCGCTCAGGCGATCGTGCACCCAAGCGGAGCCGCCACGGGAATCCGGGGTGCGCAGTACGCCAATGCGCAGGGTGGACAGGTCCTCGGTGTCCGAGCACAGCGAATATTGCCGGGTGAGATCGTCGGTGAGGTGCACGTCGATGTGCGAGCCTGGGGCCCAGCTGGGGAAGTTCTGCCCATCGGCGCGACGCAGCACCAAGGAGGCGACGCCGTCCGCGGGATACTCTACGGCGTCGATCACCGTATTGATGATGGCCGGTGCCTGAATGGGCGCAGTGATAGTCATGCTCTACCGCTCCTGAATGCAGTGGTTGCGAGGTGGCCGACCCCACAGGGCCGGTGCGTGAATCCAGCGTAGGTGGAGCTGGTCACACTTAAGCGATTGTTTTCCATCCAATGGAAATCTCTGTGGGCTAAGGTGTGCAGTCTACTTAGCTCTCGGTGGACATGCTTAGGCGGCGGGCAATACTGCGTGCCGCGATACGCAAGACGGGCACCACCGCACCCACGGAGGCCGGACGCTCCAGAGTCACAACTCCCAGTGCCGCGAGGCAGCGGCCATTGAGCGAAATCACCGGCACTGCGACCCCATAGTTCTGTGCGCCTGCCTCTTGGCTGGTAGTGGCGTAGCCATCTTCGCGAACCTTGGCGATTTCGCGGCGCAGCTGCTGGGGGGCCGTGATGGTGTGCTCGGTCAGTTGGGTGAGGCTGGCCATGCCTGCCTCTAATACATCAGATTCGCCAAATGCCATCATGACCTTGCCCGCGGCCGAGGCGTGGAGAGGGAGGTGTTCACCGACGCGCCGGAATGGGGGCTCCCACCCGGGTGCCCGACATGCGTTCGAGAAGCAAAACCTGATCGTTGTCCAATATGAACAGGTTCACGACGTTCTGGGTCACGAATAGAACATCTTGCATATAGGGCGCGGCCAATTCGGCGAAGCCTTGGTGGGCAGGTGCCAGCAGTCCCAGTTGCCAGATCCGGTGGCCAATGAGGTAATCCTGGCCGGAGCGCTGCAGCGCACCCCAACTGACTAATTCGCCGGTGAGACGGTGTGCAGTGGCCACCGGCAGGCCGGCCCGAGAGGCCATGTCGCTCAGGGTGAGTCGCGGGTGTTCGGAGTCAAAAGTGCCTAAGAGTGCGAGAGCGCGCGAAGTTACCGACTGTCCTGTTGGGGCGCTGGTGGTGCTGTCACGTTTGAGCCGTGGTTTCGGATTGGCGATGGGAATGCTCCATGGTTCAAGACTTCTTCGGACTCATCAGCATAGGCATTGGGCGGTCACCCTCGGCAATAGATGACCCGGTGTTTCCATTGGATGAAATCCTAGGAGCAGAATCCAACGAGCTGGGAAAGCCTTGGTGATTAGCATTAACCCACCTTCCGGCGTTTGGCGCCGTGCTCAGAAAGCCCTATTGCATATGTCTTGTCCTGTTCCACGTCCCACAGTCGTCGCCGGCGCGGTCGAAGCGACCGAAGCGCATGCACCGCACGCTCAGGGACGCGGTCCAGGGGTGGCGGCGGGGCGCTGGATGATCGTGGTCGGTGTGGGAGTAGTTGCAGCGATGAACATCTGGAAACTGCCGTTGGCGCTGCAACGATTGGAAGCCGAACTGGGCTTTGGGTTGGTGTTCTCCGGACTTCTCTTGGGGGTTATCCAGGTGGCGAGCATGCTCGGTGGCTTGCTGGTTGCCTGGGGTGGGGAGCGTTTCGGCTTGCGCCGGTTGCTGATGCTCGGATTGATTTTGCTGGCGCTTGGCTCGGCTGGTGGTGCGGTGTCACCGAACCCCGGATTATTGCTTGGCACGCGCATGGTCGAAGGCATCGGGTTTCTGCTGTGCACGGTGCTGGCCCCGGCCTTGATCCGTGTGATTTGCCGCCCGGCCGATCTTGATCGGGCCATGGGTGCTTGGGGGTCCTTCCAGGGCATCGCGATCATGCTCTCCTTCAGCGGCGGGATCTTGGCCTTGCAGGTGCTGCAGTGGCGTGCTTTGTGGCTGCTGATGGCGCTGCTGGCCGTCGGTATGCTGTGGCCATTGGCTCGGTGGGTGCCGGCCGGCCCGGTGGAGCGGGGCATTGACGGGCGCGGTTCCTTGCGCAAAATTCTGCTGACCATCAAGGTATTGCCGCCGTGGATGGCAGGACTGGCCTTTGCCTGTTACACAGTGCAGTGGATGGCCGTGATGGGCTTTTTGCCGCGCATTTATGCCGCCATGGATTGGAAGCACTGCCGGCAGGGTTGCTCTCGGCGCTTGTGGGTGGCCTCAACATTATCGGTGCCTGGATCTCGGCGGCCTGGTTGCAGCGCGGACGCGGCGCCACCGGAATCCTGCTTTTGTGCTTTGCGGTCATGGCCGTTTCTTCGGTGGGGCTCTTCGCCGTGCCGTGGATGCAGCTGCCGCGCGGGATCGTCGGGGCGCTGGCTTGCGCCTCGGTGTTCTCGCTCATTGGCGGGATCGCACCGGCCGCACTGAGCAGGGTGGCCGTGGATCTGGCACCGCCTGGCGGGGCGGTGAGCGCAGTGATTGGGCTGATGCAGCAGCTGTTTAATGTGGGCAACTTCCTCGGCCCTTTCCTGCTGGCCTGGATTGCGGTGCAGGTCGGCGGTTGGCAGGCTTCCTGGGTGATGACCTGCGGCTTCTGTGCCCTCGGGATGAGCGCGACGCTGGCGTTACACGTGCGCACGCGATCAGTGAATCCCTCAGTGGTTCGCTAGCAGTAGTTGCTTGGAGCGCTGTGAACACTGGCGAATGAAGAAGGTCTTCGGCAGGAAGCGGGATTCCAAGCTCAATATCATGCGGTTAATGGGACACGGCCGATGCAACGCCTGCTTGATCAGGCTGTTGCAACGACCGTTTGAAGCCAAGCAGTTCCCGGTGCTTTGCTCTGTACTGCAGCGGATCAGCGGGTGCCGTGCTTGGCGCCCCACGGTTTGTCGTACTTGCTGGCCAGCCGGGTCAGCGCCAGTGCGGCAACGAGCAGGCCGACGTCGCGCAGGGCGACATCGAGGAAGATGCCCATCGAGACCAGATTGATGATGATGCCCAACAGCCACAGGGCGAGCACATAGCTCGCATAGCGCGGCTTGATGATCATCGATGCGGCGGCAACCAGTTCCACCACGCCAACCACGTGCATGGCGGTTTGCGCGGAGAACGGCAGGATGGCAATGACCCACGGGGCCAGGTAGTCCGGCCAGTAGGTCATCATGTTCGCGAACTTGTCCAGTCCCATGAGCAGGGGCAGGACGACAAATCCAATGCGCAGGATCCAGAATGCGCTCAACGACGGGTCGGTGCTGACCCGTTCAGCTGTTGTTGCCCGGATGTGCGAGAGCGGATGCTTCTCGCTCCATGAGGCGCTCATGGCGATCACCCTCCAAAGATTTGAACGTATACCCAGAATTCGCCTCCCGGACCTATTTGTCAAGATCTATTGTTGATAGAATTTGGCCATGTCGAGAAAACTGAACTTGCACCAAGATGCGGTCATCAAATCGCTCAACGATCCGGTGCGGCGCCAGCTGTTCGAGTTCATTTCGCAAAGCACGCAACCGGTAGGACGCGAGGCGGCAGCCAAAGCCGCGGGAATCAGCCGGACCCTGGCGGCCTACCACCTGGACCGGCTGGCCACCGCAGGATTGCTGGCCGTGACCTTCGCC
Organism: Glutamicibacter nicotianae; assembly: GCF_006539525.1. Classification (GTDB taxonomy): domain Bacteria; phylum Actinomycetota; class Actinomycetes; order Actinomycetales; family Micrococcaceae; genus Glutamicibacter; species Glutamicibacter nicotianae. The sequence continues at coordinate 16,882 of NZ_BJNE01000017.1, forward strand.
CGGCCTGAAGGAAGAACCGGGCCCGGCGCCGGGCGCACGGCCAAGCTCTACGCGCTCGCCCAATCCGAAGTGTCGGTGAGCCTGCCAGCGCGCAACTACCGGCTGCTGGGCAGCTTGCTGGCCCAGGCGGCCAGCGCCGACACCTCGGGGGCCGTGCTCACTGCGCTGCATCAGGCAGCACGCGGCGAAGGCAGGAAACTCGGCCAGGGCGGCGACGGGCTCGTGCCGCTGCTCGATGAGCTGGGCTATGAGCCCGAAGTGGATGAGCACGGGGAAATATCCATGCGGAACTGCCCATTCCACCAGGTCGCCCAGCAGCAAACCGAAATGGTCTGCTCGATGAACTACGAACTGGTTTCCGGCGCCCTGGAAGGTTGCCAGCTGGACTGCGGCAGGGCCGAGCTGAGCCCGCAATCTGGCCGGTGCTGCGTCGTGGTGCATCCGCACTAGCGGCCGCGAACGGCCCACGAGGTGCATTTCACCGTAACGCGCGGCGCCGCCCGTGCGGATCGCGGGGCGCACGTGGTTAGGATGGAACCATGACTTTACGCGCTGACGGCCGAGGAGCCGCGCAACTTCGAGACATCACCATCACCCGCGGCTGGTCCGCTCAGGCCGAAGGCTCGGCCCTGATCGAATTCGGCAACACCCGCGTGCTGTGCACCGCTTCCTTCACCGAGGGTGTGCCGCGCTGGCTCAAGGGCGAAGGCACCGGCTGGGTCACCGCTGAATACGCGATGCTCCCGCGTGCCACCAACACCCGCAACTCCCGTGAATCGGTCAAGGGCAAGCTCTCCGGCCGCACCCACGAAATCTCCCGCCTGATCGGCCGCTCCCTGCGTGCCGTGGTGGATACCAAGGCGCTGGGCGAAAACACCATCGTGCTGGACTGCGATGTCCTGCAGGCCGACGGCGGCACCCGCACCGCAGCGATCACCGGCGCCTACGTGGCGCTGGCGGAAGCAATCTCCTGGGCCCGTTCGCAGGGCATCGTGAAGCCCGGCGCCAAGGTGCTGACCGACTCGGTGGCAGCAATCTCGGTGGGCATCATCGACGGCATCCCGATGCTGGATCTGCCCTACGAGGAAGATGTCCGCGCCGAGACCGACATGAACGTCGTGGTCACCGGATCCGGCGACTTCGTCGAGGTCCAGGGCACCGCCGAGGGCGTGCCCTTCAAGCGCGAAGAACTGGACGCCCTGCTGGATCTGGCTCTGGGCGGCACCAACGAGCTGGCCGAAATCCAGCGCGAGACCCTGAACAGCACCAAATGAGCAAGCCGGTACTTGTCCTCGCCTCGCGCAACCAGGGCAAGCTGCGCGAATTGCGCGAACTGCTGCGCGGAAAGGTGCCGGGCCTGGACGTCGATACGCAGGTCATCGACGCCGCCACCGCGGGAGCTCCCGATCCTGTCGAAGACCAGGTCAGCTTCGCCGGCAACGCGCTGAAGAAGGCCCGCGAGATCTCGGCATCCACCGGACTGGTGGCGCTCGCCGATGATTCCGGCCTGAGCGTTGATGTGCTCGGGGGAGCGCCGGGCATCTTCTCGGCCCGCTGGTCCGGAGTGCACGGCAACGACGAGGCGAATATCGATCTGCTGCTCGGCCAGCTTGGCGATATTGCCGCCGAGCATCGCGGAGCGCAGTTCGTCTGCGCCGCGGCGCTTGCTGCCCCAGGCGGAGCCGAGCACGTGGAACTCGGCACGGTCGAGGGCGTGCTGCGCACCGAGCGGGCCGGAGAGCATGGCTTCGGCTATGATCCGATCTTCGAACCTGCGGGGGCCGGCAAGTCCATGGCCGAGCACACTCCGGAGGAAAAGAACGCGATCTCGCATCGCGCTCGCGCCTTCGCCGCCTTGCTGCCTAGCATCATCGACGAGGTGACCAAGGCCCTGGCCAAGTAGCACCAAGGCAAGGACAGCAGAACGCCGGCACATCCAATTCAGGATGTGCCGGCGTTCTTGTGCTCAGCGCTGCAGGTTCTGCCCGTATATTGCCCAGGCCTGGTGCGGCCGGTCATCGAATTCGGCCACCAGGTACCGGGTTTTGCAGGCGCGGCACTCCCATTGCGATGGAGGCCCGAAAGGCATCACGCATCCCGCGGTCACGAATTCATCATCATCTGGTCCGAAAGCTGGCATGCCCCAGACGACTTTCCGCGGATTGCGCTCCCCGCAGGCGGGGCAGGCAGGTTTCGCGTAGTTGCGCAGCTGCTGCAAGGTTGGCTGGTGGGCCATCTGGTGGCAGTCGCCGCACAGCAGCACCAGCTCATCCACGTGGTCCTGGATCTCCCAGCGCAGGCTGTCCTGGTGCGCCTGCGGCAGGTGGATCTGTGGGCGGGCAGAGATGTCCCGCTCGCAAATTTCGCAGGCCAGCGGCTGGCCCGGCGCGCTGCGCTGGAGAATGGCAGCAACGCCCAGCACCCGGTTGGCCTTGGCCGGCTTCGACGGCGAGCATGCGCCCGCGGTGACGAAGATCGGGCGCGGGCGTTCGACGAGCTCCGCGATGCTTTCCAGAACCTTATCGGCCAGCGGATCTTCCAGATATTGCGAACGCCGTGGCAGCTTCTCGCCGATCGTGGACTCGATGTCGGCCACCGAAATGGGATCAGTGAAGGTCGCCAATGCAGTGAAAGTGAGCTTTCCGGGTTCCTCCGAACTGGCGATTTCCAAGCTGGCAACCAACGCCGGAGTGCTCTTCAATGCCGTCAGGATCAGATCTCCCGCTTGCATGGTTTCGGGCAAATTCCAGAGGTAATTCTGGTCCACCTGCCCCAGAGCTGCAGCTGATTCCAGGGGCTTGGCCTGTCGGCACCAGTAGACCGACTGGCCTGGTTCGCGGACCAGCAATCCGGGTTTCACATCCCCAAGGTTCGGACGGCGCAGGGGATAGTCGTCGATGATGCAGCTGGGACGGTGCCCGGCATAAGCGCGTTCGGTCTGGATCCTGGTGATCAGTTCACGTCGGCTCATACGCGCAATGTCTTCACCGCTGCAATCGGGGAAGCACGCCTTGAACAGCTCGAGCAGAACTTGGCGGTCCAGCGCTCCAAGAAGCTGATCTGGTATCTCAAGTCGGTTGAAATCTTCTTGCATGGTCCCTCCCATAAATGCCTGCAACACGAGGAGGGCTGTTGGCCTCCAAGTGGGCGATCGCAATTTTCCGAACCGAACCTGGCCAATTTTTTCGCTGCCCGCGCTCGTGTTCCACGGTTTCGGGCTGGGCGTACAACTCTCCCGGTTGGGCGTTTCCAATCAGGGCTTCACCACTGTGAACGCAGCATCGATGGTGCGCGTGCAGGGCTACCTTTCTTGGCAAGTCCCAGCTTAGATGCCGTGGCGGACAGTATGGAGCCCCTAATTTCCACGGGAATTCTGCCGCTCCGTACTTGCGCAGAACTTCCCGAGGTTCTATGGTTAGTTGCATGAGTAACTAACCCACTAACTAGCCTGGTGGGGATGAGCACGGAGGGAGCCAGCATGATTGATGATTCAAAACCGATCTTCATGCAAATTGCTGAGCTGATTGAGAACGACATCATCTCTGGTGTTCTGGCGGAAGAAGCGCAAGTTCCATCAACCAATGAATTCGCAGCGTTCTACCGGATTAATCCGGCCACAGCAGCCAAGGGAATCAACCGGCTCGTGGAAGATGGGCTGCTCTACAAGAAACGGGGAATCGGCATGTTCGTCACCGAAGGAGCGCCGCAGCGGCTGAGAGCGCAACGCCGCGAGAAATTCCAGCAGCAATTCATCGCGCCATTGACCGCAGAAGCTTCCAAGCTGGGCATTGGCGTGGATGAGCTGGTCGCCATGATCAAGACCGGCTCGGAATCTTGAAACATCTCTACAGCACAGGGAGGAACGACATGCCACGCACGACAGCAATCGCCACACGCGAACTGAGCAAGACCTACAAGGACGTGAAAGCGCTCGACAACGTCACCCTGGATCTGGAGCCGGATCGGATCTACGGGCTGCTTGGACGCAACGGAGCTGGCAAGACCACGCTGATGTCCATCCTGACCGGGCAGAACTATGCAGACCACGGCACCGCCGAAATCTTCGGCCACGCCCCGTTCGAGCATGATCCGACGCTTTCGCGCATCTGCTTCATCCGCGAATCACAGAAATATCCCGATGATTTCAAGGTCCACCAGGCATTCGAATCCGCAGCCCTGTTCTTCGAGAACTGGGATGAGGATTTGGCCCAGGAGCTCGTCGAAGCATTCGCGCTGCCGATCAATCGGAGGATCAAGAAGCTCTCCCGCGGGCAGCTGTCCGCCGTTGGCGTCATCATCGGCATGGCCTCGCGGGCCGACATCACCTTCTTCGATGAGCCCTACCTCGGCCTGGACGCGGTAGCCCGGCAGATCTTCTACGACCGCCTTGTCGAAGACTTCGCTGAATACCCACGCACCATCGTGCTCTCCAGCCACCTGATCGACGAAGTCGCCAACCTTCTCGAACACGTCATCGTGATCGACAAGGGGCAAATCGTCATCGACTCGGATGCCGAAGAGCTGCGCGGCACGGCGGTCACTGTCACTGGTGATGCCGCCAAGGTCCAGGAATTCATCGGCGCCGCGCAGGTATTGCATCGCGATGCGCTCGGCGCCCTGGCCAGCGTCACGATCAAGGCCAAGCTGGATGCGGACCAGCGCGAGCAGGCGAAACTCATGGGCCTGGACCTGAGCCCCGTGTCGCTGCAGCAACTGGTGGTGCGCAGCGCATTGAGCGGCACCACGGCACAAAGGACAGAAGAACGGACGGAGGCAAGAAAATGAACCGCGTCATCAAAGTTGCCCGCATGCAACTGATCAACAAGGGCACCTTCATCGGAATTCCGCTGATCATCCTGGGTGCATCATTCCTCTTCACCATGGCCATCTGGTGGCTGGTCCGGCGCAACGGCGGAGACGGGGCAATGTACAGCGGCGGCGCCCAAGCGCCCATGTGGTACTTCTTGGCCCTGGGAATCCAGTCGCTGACGTTGACCTTCCCGTTCTCCATGGCCATGAGCATTTCGCGGCGTACCTTCTATCTGGGCACCGTGGCACTGTTCTCCGTATGCGCGCTGGCGCTCTCGGTGTTCTACTACCTGATGGGACTGCTGGAAGTTGCTACCGATGGTTGGGGCATGGGCGGACAGTTCTTTGCGCTGCAATGGATTGCGGATAACAACTGGCTGGTCCAGATCCTGTTCTACTTTGTGCTGATGGTGCTGCTGTTCATGATCGGATTCCTGGCAGCGACCATCTACATGAGGTGGCGCACCACTGGCATGGTGGCATTCTTCATCTGCTTGGGTGTGCTGGTGCTGGGGATCATCGCCCTGATCACCTTGACCAACTCCTGGGGTGAGTTCTGGAGCTGGGCACTGACCTGGACCGCCGCTGGAGTGACCTTGTGGGGCGGTATTGTCGCCCTGCTGATGGCTGGCGGCTCCTATCTCACCTTGCGCAAGGCTACCGCGTAGCCCGTCTGCTGGCCGGGTCCAAGACCATGAAATGAGCGCTGGTTTCTTTTCCATTCGGGAGGGAAGCCAGCGCTTTTTGCTATTCTTCAATCACTGCCGGCGAAGGCGTTGGAATAGCCAGTGCCGCGGTGGCAGTGGAGCAACCCAGGAGTACAGCCATGAGCGCTACGCCCACCGGAAACCGCACCGCGCACGGCGCGCTGGAATTGCGCCGCGTGTTCACCGAATCCCCGGGCAGGATCTGGCGCTATCTGGCCGATTCCGAGTACTTGGCGCTCTGGTTCGGATCCTGGCACGGGGATCCAAAAAGCGGCGCCGTCGAGGTAGTGCTGCTGGCCGAAGAGGAAGCGCCCGCCGAACGCGTGGAGATCTTGCAGTGCGATCCGCGCACGCGACAGCTGCAGGTGCGCACTGGAACCGGCGATTCGGGTTGGCAGCTGGAGCTGAAGGTAGAGGCATCGGGCCAGGGCAGCTGCCTGGTCTTCCAAATGCCGGGGCTTGACCCGCAGCAGGCCGGGTCCATCGGGCCGGGCTGGGAGTTCTACCTTGATCGGCTGGCCGCGGCGGTGGACGGAACCGACGTGGCGAGCGTAGTCTTCGAGCCCGATTACTATCCGGCGCTCAGCGAGTACTACGAGAAATTGTTCCGCAGCTGACTTCCGGGCACACCAAAAGCGAGGTTGCCGGTTTCGCATGTGAGATGCCCGGCCTCGGGCTTGCGCCGCGCGGGCCGGCGATTACTTGATATCCACAGGTCAATTCCGGGACTGCAGTGAATTGCCACCACGGTATCGCCCTGCGAAAACCCCGCCGGGCACGGCGCGCGCGTCACACCCATGCCAGTGCCAGCGATAAAGCGAGTAAGCTATTGGGCGTGGCATTGGACTTCACAGCAGTAGATTTTGAGACAGCAAACGGTTTTATCGGCTCCGCCTGCTCGGTGGGCCTGGTCAAGGTGCGCTCCGGGAAAATCGTCGAAACCGAGCAGTGGCTCATGCAGCCGCCGGCCGGATTCGACCACTTCGACCCGCGCAATGTCTCGATCCACCACATCACCCCCGACATGGTGAGTGCGGCGCCACGGGTTACCGACAAGATTCCGCAGCTGCTGGAATTCATCGGATCCGATGTGCTGGTGGCTCACAATTCATCTTTCGATTCGGGCGTGATCCGCGCGGCCAGCGAGGCCGGCGAAGTCGCCGTGCCGGAAATCGCGCACCTGTGCACCGTCAAGCTCTCCCGCAAGGCCTACGACCTGCCCAGCTACTCGCTGCCGTTCGTTGCCGAAGAAGCCGGGCACCCGATCGAGAACCACCACGAAGCGCTGGCCGACGCCGAGGCCTGCGCGTGGGCGATGATCGACATGTCCCTGCGCAGCGCACAGCCCTCGGTGCTGGAAACGGCAGACCACTATGGCGTCCGGCTGAGCCTGACCCAGGCCTGGCAGCCAGGCGACGAACTGTCCCGCGCCACCCGCGACGCGCAGGGCTGGCTGGCCGCAGGCAACCCGCTGCCGCCGCAGGATGCCTTCAACAACTGGCCGCAAGAAGGCCCGAACCCCAAGCCGAGCGAGAACGCGGATCCGAGCCACCCGCTGTTCGGCCAGATCATGGTGTTCACCGGCAACCTGTCCATGCCGCGCCCCAAGGCCAAGGAACTGGCGGCCGAGCACGGAGCGCAGACCGCATCGCGGGTGACCCGCGCCACCACCGCGCTGGTGGTCGGCGACGGCTTCGTCCCGGAGGACCTGGCCACCGGGCGGCTGACCAACAAGGCCAAGCACGTGCTGCGTCTGCGCGAAAAGGGCCAGCGGGTCAGCATCATCTCCGAAGGAGAATTCATGCAGATGGTGGGCGGCTTCGGGCTGACTGCCTAGCAGCCAAGAAAAGCAGAAAAGAAACCTCCGGCCGGCACAGATCGCTCTGTGCCGGCCGGAGGTTTGTCATGCTCCCCTTCGGGCGCCTAGACGAGCAGCGCCATCCAGCGGTCATGCAGCTCGGAGATGATGTCATCCAGCGCGCTAGCGGGGCGCTCGCCGACAGCTTCGGTGCCGTAGACGGCGGCCAGCAGCGCAACAGCGTAGGCATCCACCTCGGGATCCCTCACGGCTGCTTCCTCGGCGGCGGCCGCCGGGGCGGCCTCCACGTCCGAATCTCCGGCTGGCTCGGCTGCCTGCTCGCCGAAGTAGGCGTCATAGGCTTCCTGTCCGGACAACGAGATGTTCTCGCCGATCTTGGTGGCGACCTCGCGCAGCGCATCGGCCGACGGTCCTTCGAGGCCATCGAGCAGCGCGGCCCATTCGCCGGCAGACGCCTCGGAGCGTTCCATGGCCGAGCGGATGATCTTCGCCGCGGCCACGGCGGTCTTGGCCGCCTGGGCGTCGTGGGTCAGGAAGGCCGCCGAACGGGCCAGGGTTTCGGTGGTGCCCAGCGGGACCCGGGCCAGCAGCGCGGTCGCCGCGGCGCGCGGCAGCACGCCGGTGGAGTCGGCGCCGGCACCGGTTGGACGCCCGGGCTGCCCCATGTCGGGGCTGTCCAGGCCGGCCAGGTTCTGCGGATCTCCGTCGTGGATCTTCTCGAAGATCTCGACGTTGGAAAATTCCTTGTCGATCCAGCGGCCCAGCGGTTCCGGGGTGCGCTCCGGGAAAGAACCGGTGATCTTGCGGTAGCCGCGCAGGGCGGCAAGCCACATGCAGGCCGCTTCGTCGCTGGCTACACCGTCATGGGCCCATTCCAGCGCTTCGAGCAGGCCGTCGGCCAGGTAGAGCGGGAGGATTTCGGTGGCTCCGGGATCAATGTCGTCACGGGCGTGGGTTGCGCCATCGGCCAGGCCGAGGAGGATCGCAAACACCTTGTCTGAGTAGTTCTCTGGCAGGAGTGCAGTTTCACCGGTTTCATTCACAACCCCCATTCTAATGTCCAAGTTGTCCGCGGCATTGCATAAGGTTGGACACATGCGATTGCTTCATACCTCGGACTGGCATTTGGGCCGCACCTTCCACGGAGCCTCCCTGATCGAAGCGCAGCGGGCAGTGCTGCAGGAAATCATCGACATCACCATCAACCAGCAGGTTGACGTGGTGCTGATCTCCGGGGACATCTATGACCGGGCACTGCCGCATGTGGATGCCGTCCAGCTGTGCAACTGGGTGCTGCGCGAGCTGCGCGCCACCGGGGCCAGTATCGTCATCACCAGCGGCAACCACGACTCGGCCTCCCGCCTGGGCTTCGGCGCCGATCTGCTGGATTCCGCCGGGGTACACATCATCGCCGATACCCAGCGCATGCTGCAGCCGGTGCTGCGCGATGCCGGCGACCACCAGGTGGCCATCTATGGCATCCCGTACCTGGAACCGCGCATGGTGATGGAACGTTTGGGCGTCGCCAAGGCCAGCCATGAAGCGGTGGTGCAGGCGGCCATCGCGCAGATCGACGAGCATCTGGAGCAGCTGCGGGCGGGTCAGAAGCCGGTCGTTTCCATCGCTATGGCGCACCTGTTCGCCGCCGGCGGCATCGGCAGCGACTCGGAACGCGAATTGAGCACCGGCAACCTCGACGTGGTGCCGGCCGAGCTGTTCGAGCACTTCGACTACTCGGCCCTGGGGCACCTGCACGGACGGCAGAAGGTCAAGGAGCATGTGCGCTATTCGGGCTCGCCGCTGGCCTACTCCTTCTCCGAGGCCACCCAGCGCAAGGGCGTATGGCTCATCGAGACCAGCGCCTCGGGCATCGAGTCCATCGAAGAAATCCTGCTGCCGGTGCCGAAGAAATTGGCCATCCTCAAGGGCAAGCTCGCCGAGCTGCTGGCCGACCCGGACCTGGAGTCCGCCGTGGGGGCCTGGTGCCAGGTCACGCTGACCGACAGCGAGCGCCCCGCCGACGCGATGGCAACGATCCGAACCCGTTTCCCCGACACCGTGGTGCTGAACTTCGCTCCCGAAGGAACCGGGGAAAAGGAGCAGCCGGCCAGCTATGCCGAGCGCATGGCCAAGGCAACCAGCACCGAGCAGGTGGTGCGGGACTTCGTGGAGCACGTCCGCGAACGCGCCGCCGATGACCCCGAACGCGAAGTCATCGACTCAGTCATCCAAGCCACCCGAGAGGCACAGGTCAGCCAGTGAGAATCCACCGACTCCAAATCCAGGCTTTCGGTCCCTTCGCCGGCACCGAAGAAATCAATTTCGATGAACTGGCCGACGGCGGGCTGTTCCTGCTCGATGGCCCCACCGGGGCCGGCAAGTCCAGCATCCTGGACGCGATCTGCTATGCCCTGTACGGCGCGCTGCCCGGAAGCCGGGCGGGCAGCCGGCAGATCCGCTCCGACCACGCCCCGGCGGGCCTGGCACCGGAAGTGGTCTGCGAGCTGACCATCGGCGACCGGCGGTTCGAGGCCACCCGTTCCCCGGCGTGGATGCGCCCCTCCAAGCGCGGCAAGAACAAGACCACCGAGCAGAAGGCCGCCAGCTTCCTGCGCGAATTCACCGATGCCGGCTGGCAGGAACTGTCCACCCGCAATGACGAGGTGGGCCACATCCTGGGCAGCCTGCTGGGCCTGGACCGCGAGCAGTTCACCAAGGTGGTCATGCTGCCGCAGGGCGGCTTCGCCGACTTCCTGCGGGCCAAGGCCAAGGACCGCGAAGAGCTGCTGGCGAATCTCTTCGACACCAGCGGCTATGCGCGGATCGAAGATGAATTCGCTGCCCGCCTTGCTGAAGCGCGCAAGCACACCGAAAGCGTGGAAGCGCGCCTGAGTGCCAGCGAGGAAGCCATCCACTCAGCTGCCCGGTCATTCCTGGCCGGCCGCGAAACCGCCGACGAGCTGGACGGCACTGAGTTGGACGGCGCCGAGGGCACTGGCCAGGCGGAGGCGGGCGAGGATGCGGCGCAGGCCGAGCAGTTCGCCGGTTATCGCCGCCGGATCGCGGTGATCCTCCAGCGCTCGGCCGACGAAGCGGCCGCCCTGCGCACTGAGAAGACCCGCACCCGCGAGCAGTCGCAGGCACTGGAAGAGCGGCGACGGATTTTCGCTCGCCTGGCCGAGCTGCAGGGGATGCAGGCAGGCTACGCTGAAAAGCATGAGGCTGCCGTGGCCGCTGGCACCCGGTTGGAGGCCGATGCCAAGGCCGGGGCGGTGCGCGCCTATTTGAATCAGCTCCATGAGGCGACCGCGGCGCAGGAGCAGGCCAATGAGTCCTGGCTGCGCAGCCAGCAGTGGCTCGAAACCGAGACGGGGCTGGAGCCCGGTGCCGATGCCGACGGCCTGGAACAGCTGCGTCTGCCCGCCCAGCAGGCTGCCGAGGAACTGGCGGTAGCCAAGGCCGCCCTGGAAGATGAGCAGCGCCGCGATCTGCTCGCCGGCCAGGCGCGCAAGGCCGCCGAATTGGCTGCCGAGCATGAGAAGACCCGGGCCCAGGCCGAAACCGAGGTGGGCCTGCTCAAGGCAGAACGCGAGACGCTGGAAGCCGGGGACCTGGACCTGGTGGCCGCCAATGAAAAGCTCCAGCAGGCCAAGGCACGCGTCCTGGAGCTGGAGACCAGGATCAAGCACGCCACCGAGCGCGACGCGCTGGAACGCAAGGCGCTGGCCGCCCGTGAGAAGGCCAGCGCGCAGGAACTGGTCATTGCCGGTGCCGCCAAGTCCCTGCTCGACTTGCGCACCGAACAGCTGGCCCAAAGCGCCCTGCGCTTGGCCGCCGCACTGGAAGACGGGCAACCCTGCCTCGTCTGCGGTGCGCAGGAGCATCCCGCCCCGGCACAAGCCGATGCCGACGCCCTGCTGATCGACGATGCGCAGATCCAGGAGCTGGAGGCCGAGGAGGCTGCGGCACGCACCGCCGGGCAGCAGGCCGCGCAAGCGCGCGACATGCTGGTGGCCAAGTTCCAGACCGCCCAGGAAGCGGCCGGCGAGGCCTCGGTCATTGACCTGCGGGCAGAACTCGCCACGGCCCAGGGACTACTGGAACAGCTGCGCAGGCAGCAGGCAGAGATCGCCGCCCGCGTGGCCAAGCTGGATGCGGTGCGCCAGCGTACTGAAAAGCACGCTGCGCGGGCCAACCAAGCCGCACTGGAGCACGCGACGGCCAAGCAGCAGGCCCAGTCCCTGGAATCCCAGCTGGCTGAACTGGATGCCAAGCTGGCGCAACTGCGCCAAGGCAGGAAGAACCTGGCTGAGCTGGTGGAGGAACTGGCGAAGAAGTCCAATGGGCTGGCCAGCGCGGTGCAGCACCTGCGCCGCCTGATCGACGCCGCCGAGGCCGTGCGGAAAGCGGAAGCCACCTGGAACAGCCAGCGCACCGCCTCCGGCTTCGAGAACCTGGCTGCCTTCGAGGCGGCCCTGCTGGAAAGCGCCGAACGCGATCGCCTGCGCCAATTGCAGCGTGCGGATGCGGATTTGGCCAGCGCCATCGCCACGCTCCAAGCATCCCAGGACTGTATCAAAGCCCAGGAACTTGCGGGGCAAGGCATCGCCGCACCCAGCGAGGAAGATCTTGCCCAAGCGCAGGTGCTGGCAACCCAAACCGAAGAACGCTTCGAGGCGGCACGGGAACAGGAAGTCCTGGCACAGACCCAGCTGGCTCGCCATGAGCAGGCCACCAGCGACCTTGAACGGCAGCGGTCCGAGGCAGGTCCGGTCATCGAAGCCTATCGCCGGCTGCGTTCCCTGGCAGAAGTGGTGCGCGGCGGGGGCGAGAACCTCTACAAGATGACGCTGAGCACCTATGTGCTGGCAGCTCGCCTTGAGGAAGTGGCCATCGCCGCGACGCAGCGCCTGGACGTGATGTCCGGCGGACGCTACTCGCTGCACCATGATGATTCCAAGCAGGGCAACGCCAAATCCGGGCTGGGGCTGCAGGTGCTCGATTCATGGACAGGCAAGCGCCGCGAGACCCAGACGCTTTCCGGGGGCGAGACCTTCATGGCCTCGCTGGCGTTGGCCTTGGGCTTGGCGGACGTCATTTCCCACCACTCCGGCGCCGTGGACATGCAGACGCTCTTCGTGGACGAAGGCTTCGGTTCGCTGGATGCCGAGACGCTGGAAGAAGTCATGCTGGCCTTGGAAAACCTGCGTGCAGGGGGCCGGACCATCGGCCTGGTCTCGCACGTTGCAGAGATGAAGCAGCGGATCACCAACCGGATATCGGTGGTCAAGACCCAGCATGGTTCCACCATTGAATGCGAAGGCGCTGTGATCTTGGCTGGATAGATTGGACTTGCCTTGGGGCAGTAGCTATCTTGAAAGTAGTGCCATCAGGCATGTTTGGGAAATTTGTGCGTCGGGGGGTGTGGGACGACGCACGCTTCGTCATGGAGTTTTGTTGACTCAGCATACTTTGTCGAAGGAAAACAGTGAGGAATCCGAGAAAATGTCCGGATACTCCGCGTTAGTTCCTTTGGTGGGAGCACCGTTCCTGCCACTCACTTTCCTTGCACGTCTCCCGCTCGCGATGCTCACCATCGGGTCCATGACCCTGGTGACCGCAACCACCGGCTCCTATGCCATGGGCGGCATGGCCGCGGCCATGGTTGGCCTGGGATCCGCCGTGGGCGGCCCCAGTATCGGCTATCTGGCCGACCGCGTCGGCCAGCGCCCGGTCTTGACCACTGTCGCCGTCATCCACACGATCCTCCTGGTGGCCCTGACCCTCTTCGGCAATTCCGGCCCCGACATGTCCGCGGCGCTGCTCGCAATCCTGTGCCTTGCCACCGGTGCCACCGGCCCGCAGGTCGGTCCGATGTCCCGTGTCCGCTGGATCTCCATCACCCGCCAGCAGAAAAAGAATCACAAGGTGCTGTCGGCGGCCCTGAGCCTTGAATCGATGTTCGATGAACTGGGCTTCGTCTTCGGCCCGGTGGCCGTCGGCCTGCTGGCCTCCTTGGTGGATCCGGTGCTGCCGCTCTACCTCGCCGCGCTGTTGACCCTCGTGCTGGTGCCGGTCTTCGCCTCGCATCGTACAGGCCATGCCGTGAAGCCGGTGGAGAATACCGAACACGCGCCGAAGGTCTCGATCAGCGGCGCGCAGGTTGCCTCGATCGGAGCCCTGATCCTGGGCATGGTGGCGCTGGGCACGGTCTTCGGGTCCTCGGCAGCCGGTACCCTGGCCTTTGCCGGCGCGCAGGGCGACTCCAACTCCGGTGGCCTGCTTTATGGCGCCATGGGCTTCTCCAGTGCGATTGCTGCAGTCTCCGTGGCAGCGTGGCCGCAATCCTTCAAGCAGATCAACCGCTGGATCCTGTGCGGCGCGGCACTGACGGTGCTCAGCTTCGGGATGCACGTGGCCGGCAATGTGCCGCTGATGCTGCTGGCCCTGTTCATCGCAGGCTTTGCCGTGGGGCCGGTGATTGTCACGGTCATGACCCTGGGCGGTGAAGTCGCTCCACCGCAGCGCCTGTCCACCGTGATGACCATGCTCTCTGCCGGCATCGTGGTGGGAACCGCGATCGGCAACGGACTGGCCGGCGTTTTTGCCGAAACCCTGGGCTATCTCGGCGCCTTCTGGGTCTCCACCGGTGGCGCGCTGGTGATCTTCCTGGCCGCTGTGGCAATGAAGCTCATCGTCGCGAAGTCTCCGTCGCTTGCCCGCGTCCGCTAGGGAGCGAACGCCAAGAACCGTGCATCCGGCCGCCATGGCCGGATGAGCAGAATCCCGTGGCACTGCAGCCATCAAGGTGCAGTGCCACGGGATTTCGTTCTGTGCCGGGAATTCCTAGTGCGCGAGCTTGTCGCTGATGCGTGCCGCCGCGTGCTTGAGCTCCTCGATCATGCGCTCGTAGTTGCCGGCCGTGCTGGTCGCGAAGACCACGGCCAGCGCCGCCGGGGTTTGCCCCGAATGCTGGATCGGAACGGCAATGGACTTCACGCCCTGGATGACTTCATTCTCGCTGGTGGCATAGCCGTCAACCCGTGCCTGGGTGGCAGCGTCACGGTATTCGATGCCCGTGTCCAGCGCATCCCACTCGGCCTTGGTGTAGCGCGACTGGATTGCGATGCCGGCGGCTCCCACGTCCATGCCGTGCACCGAACCCGGGCGGTGGACAATCGCGCGCTGGGAGTTCAGCGGGGAGACCGACTGCAAGGTGGTGCACAGGTCATGTTCCCAGACGGCCACGAAGGTGGTCATGGACAGCTCGTTGGCCAGTGCGTTGAGCTCGGGAGCGGCGGCCGCCTGCAGATCGCGCTGGACCGAGCGGGCGAGCACGGCCAGGCCGGAGGCCGAGCGGATATGGCCGGCCTCATCGCGGTTGAGCAGGTGATGCTGTTCCAGGGTGCGGATGATCCGGTAGGCGATGGATCGGTGGACTTCCAGCTTCGCGGCGATTTCCGCGATGGATAGGTTCACCGGGGAATTGGCGACGATTTCAAGGACGCGGATTCCACGCGAAAGCGTCTGGGAAGTAGGCATTGATCTTCAATCTGGCCTGCGGCGTTGCGGGAACGTCGTCGAGGCCTGCTTAGTGAGCCTGGGGACCAGGAAGGTCCGTGATCTATCTTCGATTTTAGTCGTTCTCTATTAGAACACCGAATTCGCTGGCGAGGCAGGTCGCAAAGTGCCTGCCTGCATGGGTCACGTTTGGGGCAGATCTTGTGATCCGCTTCACTCTGCGCTTATGATGGTGTGCGACACATAACCGTCCGAACGGTCGGTATACAACTCGCAAAAGGTCTTCACATGTCATCGACTGTCTCTCGCACCCAGGAGGAGCGCCGGGTACTTGCCGGCACCCTCGTGGGCACCACCATTGAGTGGTACGACTTCTTCATCTTCGCCCAGCTCACCGCGACGCTGCTGACCCCGCTGTTCCTCGAGCCCCTGGGCGAGTCGAACCCGGGCATCGCGCAGATCCTTTCCTTCGCAATGATCGGCATCTCCTTCTTCTTCCGTCCGCTCGGCGCAGTAGTTGCCGGGCACCTGGGCGACCGCTACGGACGCAAGCGCATCCTGGTGCTCACCCTGATCCTCATGGGCATTGCCACCGCTGCCATCGGCCTGCTGCCAACCTACGCATCCATCGGCGTGGCCGCGCCAATCCTGCTCGTGCTGCTGCGCGTGATCCAGGGCTTCTCGGCCGGCGGCGAATGGGGCGGCGCCGCCTTGATGGCGGTAGAGCATGCACCGAACCACCGACGCGGCTACTTCGGCGCCTACCCGCAGATCGGTGTGCCTATCGGCATGATCCTGGCTACCGGCCTGCTGTACATCCTGCGTGTTGCCATGAGCCCGGAAGACTTTATCGCCTGGGGCTGGCGCATTCCGTTCCTGCTCTCCATTGCGCTGATCTTCGTGGGCTACATGATCCGCCGTGCGGTCGAGGAATCCCCGGTCTTCAAGCAGCTCTCCCAGCGCAAGGCCGCCGAGCACACGCCGTTGCGCGAACTGATGACCGGCCACACCAAGCAGGTCCTGCAGGCTGCGCTGATCTTCATCTCGAACAACGCCGCCGGCTACCTGGTCATCGCGTTCTTCATCTCCTACACCACCAAGGTGCTGGAAATGCCGGTTGCGCCAATCCTCTTGGCCACCACCATTGGTTCGGTGGGCTGGCTGATCTTCACCCTGGTCGGCGGCTGGCTCTCGGATAAGATCGGGCGCCGCGCGACCTTCGTGATCGGCTACGCGCTGGTCTTCGTCTGGATGATCCCGATGTTCATGCTGGTCGATACCGGCAACATCGTGCTGTACACCATCGCCATCTTCGTGCTGACCGTTGGCCTGGGCTTGTCCTATGGCCCGCAGTCGGCAATGTACGCGGAAATGTTCCCTGCACAGATCCGCTACTCGGGCATCTCCATCGGCTATGCGCTCGGTGCTATCCTCGGTGGTGCCTTCGCTGCCACCGTGGCGCAGATCCTGCTGGAGACCACCGGCGCTTCGGTCTCGATTGCCGTCTACATCATGGTGCTGACCGTCATCTCCGTGGCGGCCGTGCTCTGGGTGGGCGAGACTCGCGGACGCAACCTGCATCTGGAAGAAGTCGAGGGCGAACAGGCCGACTCGACTGTGGCGCACTAATTCCACAGCAGCGCGATGCCCGCGCGGGCACTGGATCAAGCGATCCGGTGCCGGCGCGGGCATTTGCGTGTTCGGCGATCGGCGATATCGATGGCAGCCAATGGAATCAGCGGGCTGGTGAATCCCTGTCCAGGCTGCTAGGCCGGTCGGGTGGTAGATGAGCGCACGACCAGCCGATGCTCCAATTCGTGGGCCTGTGCCGGTTCCTCTCCGCGGATTGCCCGCAGCAGCATCGCGACCGCCAGCTGACCCTGCTCATGCGGTCGCTGCTCGACGGTGGTCAAGCCGAAAAGTTCGGCAAGGTCATGGTTGTCCACGCCGACCACCGAGAGATCCTGCGGAAGCTGCAATCCGAGATCGCGCGCGGCCAGGATGGCGCCGATGGCCATTTCGTCACTGGCCGCGAAGATTCCGGTGGGCCGGGACGCCGGGTTGCCCAGCAGCTGCTTGGCCACTGCGTAGCCCTGGGGCAGGGTGAAGTCGGCGCTCACAATCAGCGACTCATCCACTTCAAACCCAGCCTCGGCCAGGGCCCGCTCATAGCCGGTGCGGCGGTGCGTGGGCACGAGGAAGTCCACATCGGTTTCCTCGTTTCCGCCGATGAAGCCGATGCGTTCATGGCCCAGGGAAACCAGGTGCCCGGTCGCGAGGGCCGAGATCGCTTCGTCGTTGACATGCAGGGTGGGCACGCCGGGCAATGGGCCGCCCACGCCAACCAAGGGCTTGTCAACCGCCAGCAGCGCCTGGACCTCGTCCTCGGCCAACTCGACATTGACCGCGATGACCGCATCTACCCGCTGGCGCAGCAGGAAATCGGAGAAGATCTTCTCGCGATGGGTGCGGTCCTTGGTCAGCTGGTAGAGGGTGGTGTCATAGCCCTCGTCCATCAGGCGGCTGGAGATGCCTTCCAGCACGCAGGCATAGAACCAGTGGTTGATTACCGGCACGAGCACGCCGATATTGCGAGTGCGGCCCGATGCCAGCCCGGACGCGGAGGAAGAGACCACGTAGCCCAGTTCCGCGGCGGCACGCTGCACCGCCTCCTGCGCGGCCGCAGAGACCGAACCCCGCCCAGATAGCGCGCGAGAGACGGTGGCAATGGATACGCCAGCGGCTTGCGCGACGTCCTTGATTCCGGCCACTTCATGTCCTTCCTTCATGCCAGTAGCCGCGGCTGGGGAAATCTCTTTCCCATGGCCACGGCTACTGCCTAACGTTACCCGGTGCGGCTGCTGCCGGAAACTTGATTGCTACCTATGCCAGCTGGAACCAGATGGCGGTTTCGCCCGGGATCATTCCCGGTTCCGCGGACTGCTCCATTTGGCTGCGCACCAGCTCGGTGGCGCTGTGCGCCTGCACCGGCAATGGCAGGGGGGTTGCGGCGTAGTTGGCCACGACCAGCACGTTGCCGTTGGCGAAGGCCAGGACCTCGTCCTCGGTGCCGTCGATCCATTGAAGGGTGCCGGTGCCCAGCGCGTGGTCCTGGCGCAGCTGCAGCAGGCGGCGGTACAGGTTCAGCGTGGAGGACTGGTCTTCGAGCTGCGCATCGCGGGCGTAGGAATCCCAGCCGGCTGGCTGCGGCAGCCAGCTTTCGCCGGTCGAGCTGAAGCCGAATGCCGGCTTGCCGCTCTCCCATGGCAAGGGGACGCGGCAGCCATCGCGGCCATAGCGTTCGCCATTGGTGCGGAACCAGGTCGGATCCTGGCGCGCATCATCGGGCAGGTCGATGGCTTCCGGCAGGCCCAGTTCCTCGCCCTGGTAGAGGTAGGCGCCGCCCGGCAGGGCCAGCATCAGCGTGCTGGAAGCGCGTGCGCGGCGCAATCCGACGGCAGGCTCTGGCAGGTTCGGGGTGTTCGGGCCAATGCCCTCGCCCTGCGGATTCTCATCGGTCAGCGCCAGGCGGGTCGCATGGCGCACCACGTCGTGGTTGGAGAGCACCCAGGTGCTCGGTGCTCCGACCTTGCCGAACTCCTGAAGGGACTCGTCGATGGTCTTGCGGATCTGCTTGGCATCGAAATCGCAGGAGAGGTACGGGAAGTTGAATGCCTGGTGCATCTCGTCGTTGCGCACCCACTTCGCCATCAGCGACAGGGGATTGACCCATGCCTCGGCGCAGAGCACGCGGTCGCCCTCGTACTCGTCCATGACCTTGCGCCAGTCGCGGTAGATTTCATGCACGCCGTCCTGGCCCCACCACGGAGCCAGTTCTTCGGTGCCGCCCATCGAAGCTGCCATGGGGTCCGGCGTGAAGTCGGGCAGGCCTTCGGCCTTGATCAAGCCGTGGGCCACGTCGACGCGGAAGCCGTCGGTGCCCCGATCCAGCCAGAAGCGCAGGACGTCGCGGAACATCGCGCGGACTTCCTCGTTGTGCCAGTTGAAGTCAGGCTGCGAGGAATCGAAGATGTGCAGGTAGGACTGGCCGGTGCTGCCATCCGGGTTCCTGGTTGCGGTCCACATCGGGCCGCCGAAGACCGAACCCCAGTTGTTCGGGTGTCCGGTTTCCGGGGTGTCCTTGAAGATGAAGCGGTCGCGTTCGGGGGAGCCGGGAGCTGCCTGGAGCGCCTCCTGGAACCATGGGTGCTGGTCCGAGCAGTGGTTCGGGACCAGATCGATGATGACCTTCAGACCCAATTCATGGGCCCTGGCCACCATCGCGTCGTAGTCTTCCAGGGTTCCGAACAGCGGATCCACGTCGCAGTAATTCGAGACGTCGTATCCGGCGTCCTTCTGCGGGGAAGTGAAGAATGGCGAAAGCCAGATCGCGTCGACCGAAAGCTGCGCGATGCTTTCCAGGCGTTGGGTAATTCCGCGCAGGTCGCCCATGCCATCGCCATTGGAATCGGCGAAGGAGCGCGGGTAGATCTGGTAGATCACCGAGGAGCGCCACCACTGCGCGTTTTCGGCCTGCACAGGGAAATCAGCTGCTGAACGAATTGAAGTCATGACGGTAACGATAAATGATCGAACGCAGAATGTAAACGCTTGCAATTATGAACTACGGATTACGCCTCCTGAGTTGCCGTAATTCCACGTAAGAGTGATTAAAACTGATTTTATGGCTACTCTTGTCAAAGTTGATGATCTATGCCACGCTGTAAACGCTTACAAATATGGTGTTACTCGCACCACTCAAGACCCGACCGGTAGCCATAGCTGATATCGCGGCCAGCCCGGTCCCTGATGACACAGTTGTCACGAAAGGACATCCCATGAAGGTGAACAAACACCCTTGGCTTCTTGGCGGAGCGTTGACGGCGATTGCCGCACTCTCGCTCACCGCTTGCGGCGGGTCCGTCACCAGCGAACCAGCAGCATCTTCGAGCCCGGCCGCCGCGGAATCCTCCCCGGCAGCCGCTTCCGGCGGCAAGCTGACCGTCTGGGTCGATGCCAACCGCGAACCAGTGCTGAAGGAAGCCGCCGCAGACTTCGAGAAGCAGTCCGGTGTCAAGGTGGACCTGGTGATCAAAGACTTCTCCAAGATCCAGGAAGACTTCCTGCGCCAGGTGCCAACCGGCAAGGGGCCGGACATCACCATCGGTGCCCACGACTGGCTGGGCAACCTGGTCAACAACGGCGTAGTCCAGCCGGTTGAACTGGGCGGCAAGGCCGGCGAGTTCCAGGATGTGGCAGTGACCGCGATGAGCTACGAGGGCAACACCTACGGCGTTCCGTACGCCACCGAGAACCTGGCCCTGCTGCGCAACGCGGATCTGGTCGACGAAGCCCCTGCGACGTTCGATGAGATGATCGCCGCCGGCGAGAAGGCCGACACCGAATTCCCATTCCTGGTGCAGGTCTCTGACGTTGGCGATCCATTCCACGCCTACCCATTCCAGACCTCCTTCGGCGCACCGGTGTTCGGCACCGATGAAAAGGGCGCCTACGATCCGGCCGACCTGCAGATCGGCAACGAAGGCGGCATCGAATTCGCCAAGTGGCTGGCTGAAGAGGGCGAAGAAGGCAACCTGAAGACCAGCATCGACGGGGACATTGCCAAGGAGAAGTTCGTCTCCGGCGACTCGCCATTCTTCCTGACCGGTCCATGGAACGTGGACGCTGTCGAAGACGCTGGCATCAATCTGGAAATCGATCCGATTCCATCGGCTGGTGGCGAACCAGCCCAGCCTTTCGTCGCAGTCCAGGGCTTCTTCGTTTCCTCGAAGACCGAGAACCTGCTGGCAGCAACCGAATTCCTGACCAACTACATCGGCACCGAGGAAGTTCAGACCGAGCTGTACGAGGTAGGCAACCGACCGCCAGCCAACAAGGCGGCCTTCGAAGCTGCCAAGTCCGATGAGACCATCGCCTCCTTCGGCGAGGTCGGCGCTAACGGCGTTCCGATGCCGAACATCCCTGAAATGGCGGCCGTATGGGAGTTCTGGGGTGTGGCCGAGGCCGAGATCATCTCCGGCAAGGCTGATCCGGCCAAGCGCTGGAAGCAGATGACCTCGGACATCGAGAAGGCCATCTCCAAGTAGTACCGCCTGCCACCAGGCACACCGATGGCGCTGGGGACGGAAGGCGATCCTTCTGGCCCCAGCGCCTGCAATCCAGCAGCATTAGCTGCACTTGATCGACAGGGACATCTGGAAGATGACAAAGACTGCCCACCAGGGGCCGCAATCAAGCACCGAGGAGAGGAAGCCCAAGCTGTCACCGGCGGCCAGGCGCTTCGCCAACGCCACCAGCACCTCCGTTGGCGCCATGCTCGCCAAGATCATCCTGGTGGCAATCGTCGATGCGACAGCCATCTTCGCGGTTTTCACCGCGCTGGGACGCGAAGCCTGGGTGATCGCCTCGGCGATCGCCGTGATCACCGTGCTGATCAACGTGATCTACTTCAAGCGCGGCTGGCTGCCGGCCAAGTACCTGCTGCCGGGCACCATCTTCCTGCTGATCTTCCAGGTCTTCGTGATCGGCTACACGGGATACATCGCCTTCACCAACTACGGGTCGGGACACAACTCGGACAAGGACGATGCGATCACCGCGCTGCTGCAGTCCAACCAGAACCGCGTCGAGGGAAGCGCTGGCTACCCGGTGTCCATCCTCGACGGGCAGGACGGGCTGGCGATGCTCATCGAGCGCGATGGCCAGCAAATGCTCGGCGACGCGGATAAGCCGTTCGCCCCGGTCGATCCTGCAGCCCTGGGGGACTACTCCGAATTGGCCTTCGGCGATCTGCTGGGTCGCCAGCAGGAGGTCACCTCGCTGACCGTTCCGGTCAGCGAGAACCCTGCCGATGGCACCCTGCGCACCAGCGACGGGCGCACCGCATACCAGTACACCTCGTCCCTGAAGTACGACGAAGCCGCCGACACCATGACCGATCAGAAGACCGGCGTGGTGTACCAGGACACCGGCGTCGGCGCGTACACCGCCGAAGATGGCACGCAGCTGATGCCCGGCTGGTCCATCAACGTGGGCTTCGACAACTTCACCCGCGCGGTCACCGACTCCTCGATCCGCAACGCCCTGTTCTCCGTCACCGTATGGACATTCGCCTTCGCCTTCTTGTCGGTGGCAACCACCTTCTTCCTGGGCCTGTTCCTCGCAATCGTCTTCAACGACATGCGCATGAAGGGGCGGAAGATCTACCGTGTCATCTCGATCCTCCCGTACGCCTTCCCGGCGTTCCTGGGCGGCCTGGTCTGGGCCGGCATGCTCAACCGCGACTTCGGTTTCATCAACCAGGTGCTGCTGGGCGGGGCGCAGATCCCGTGGCTGACCGACCCGTGGCTGGCGAAGTTCTCGGTGCTCTGGGTGAACTTGTGGCTCGGCTTCCCGTACATGTTCCTGGTCTGCACCGGCGCGCTGCAGTCCATTCCGGATGAGCTCTCCGAAGCGGCCACCCTCGATGGGGCGAAGCCATTTCAGATCTTCCGCTTGATCAAGCTGCCGCTGCTGCTGGTCTCGGTAGCTCCGCTGCTGATTAGCTCCTTCGCGTTCAACTTCAACAACTTCAACGTGATCTACATGCTCACCGAAGGCGGGCCGCGCCTGCAGGATGCAGGATTGAACGTGGGATCCACCGACATCCTGATCTCCATGGTCTACAAGGTGGCCTTCGTCGGCTCGCAACGCGACTACGGCCTGGCCAGCGCCTTCTCCATCATCATCTTCGTGATCGTCGCGATCATCTCGATTATCAGTTTCAAGCAGACAAAGGCACTGGAGGAGCTGAACTAATGAGCACCCAAATCACCGGCCGTCCCGCGGCACGCGCGTCCAGGGAACGGGCACCGCGGCGAGGCTTTGGCAAATGGTTCGCCACCACCGGTTGGCGCCACCTGATCGGCGTAGCCCTGTGCATCTATGCGGCGTTCCCGTTGCTCTATGTGCTTTCGGCATCGCTGA
Organism: Glutamicibacter nicotianae; assembly: GCF_006539525.1. Classification (GTDB taxonomy): domain Bacteria; phylum Actinomycetota; class Actinomycetes; order Actinomycetales; family Micrococcaceae; genus Glutamicibacter; species Glutamicibacter nicotianae. The sequence goes on from NZ_BJNE01000017.1 coordinate 39,724, forward strand.
ACCCCAACGGCACCCTGCTGTCCTCCAACGGCTTCTTCACCACCGTCGGCTTCAACAGCTATGTGGAGCTGTTCCAGAACGAGCAGCGTCCCTTCGGTGCTTGGTTCGTGAACACCTTGTTCATCGGCCTGACCACCGCCGCCGCCTCCGTGTTCCTCGGGGCGCTGGCCGCCTACAGCTTCTCGCGGATGCGCTTCACCGGGCGCCGCGTGGGCCTGGTCAGCCTGCTGATCGTGCAGATCTTCCCGCAGCTGCTGGCAGTGGTGGCGATCTTCATCCTGCTCACCTCGCTGGGAGATGTCTTCCCGGTGTTGGGCATCGACAGCCAGATCGCCTTGATCATGGTGTACCTGGGCGGCGCACTGGGAGTGAACACCTACCTGATGTACGGCTTCTTCAACACCGTTCCAGTGGAAATCGATGAAGCGGCGAAGATCGATGGTGCCGGCCACGCCCGCATCTTCTTCACCATGATCCTGCGCCTGGTGGCGCCGATCCTGGCAGTTGTCGGCCTGCTGTCCTTCATCTCCAGCACCTCGGACTTCGTCATCGCCTCCGTCATCCTGGTCTCCCCGGAGAACCAGACGCTGGCCGTGGGCCTGTACTCCTACGTCTCGGAGGAGTTCACTTCCAACTGGTCGGTCTTCGCCGCCGGCGCGGTGCTGGCAGCAATCCCGGTGATGGCGCTGTTCCTGTTCCTGCAGAAGTACATTGTCGGCGGGCTCACCGCCGGCGCAGGCAAGTAGCGCTCGAGCACCTCTACGCTGCTCGAAGAGGGGGCAACGCCACTGGCGTTGCCCCCTTTTCCTGCGCTGGCCAAGCGCTCGGAGCACGTAGAGTAAATGGCATGAAGCCCTACCTGCCGCGCGCCGCCCGCAACTATTTGGAGCAACTTCGCCGGGCCTTGGACTTCCTGTCGCTGGAAGAACGCAACGAGGTCATTGAAACCACCAAGCAGGAGATACTGCGCCTGCCGGGCGGCGGACGCCGCAAACGCGATCTGGTTCGCCTGCTTGGCGAGCCTGCATCGCGTGCGCGCAAATTCGAACGCCATGAGCCCGAAGCCCTGGAAGTCAGCAGCGGCAAGCACTTCCTCACCCGCATCCTGGCATGGCCAATCTTCGCGCTTGCCTTGCTCACCCTGATGGTGGTGCTCTTCGCCCCGCCCCAGACCGCCTTGGTCGGGGGACAAGGCTTCGGATTTGTTGCCGGGGGAGCAAGCGGCTTCCTGGGGGAACTTGAATTGCTGATCGGCTCGCAGCTGCTTTGGCTGGCCTTCATTCCGGCCATCCTCAGCCTCGTGCCGTTGTGGCTTCCGAATATTGCCGGCACCATCATCCAGATCCTAGGGGCGGTGATCATGACCGCCATCTGCGTGGCCGGTGGCGGAACGCTCGCTCTCTACTTCGTCCCGGTCACCGTGCTGCTCTGGGCACAGGTATTCACCCCGCTGCTGATGATGCGTGGTTCCATGGCCAGGCCAGGGCCAGCCTGGCTCATCTGCGCTGCCGTGCTGCTGATCCTTGTTGTCGGGTATGCCAGCTACCAGGGGCTGGCTGGATTCAGCGGTGCACCGTGGCTGATTGCGGCTCCGGCCGCGCTGCTGGCTGTGCTGGCGCTGCTGCTGCCGTTCCGCTGGAAGCTGGCCCATATTGCCCTGGTGGCAGCCGGCCTGCTGGTGATGGCTGCTGGATTCGTCGCCGCGCTGCCCGGAACCTACGGCGCAGTTCTAGCGTGGCCATGGCTGGCTGGCGGGATGGGCTTCGCCGTAGGCCATCTCGCGGTAGCCGCGGGCATGTGGCATGAGCGGGCCAGGAAGTTGCTGGCCCTGTTTTAGCGTTTTCAGGTCTTGTGGTGCTTTATGGGATTTTCCATAGGGAATGCGTATATCCTCTTGGCATGGCCGAAAATAAGGAAAAATCCTCTCCTGAACCTATAAAACGAGGTCGCGGGCGCCCGCGCAAGGACTCCGAGTTCCAGACCCTGAGCAAGGATCAGATTGCCCAGAAGGCATTGGAAATAGCCGGTGCCGAGGGCTATGACGCGCTGACCATGCATCGTCTTGCGACCGAATTCAATGTCACCCCGCGGGCGTTGTACAACTACGTGGCTGACCGCCAGGAAGTCATCAACCTCGCTGTATCGCGATTCATATCGATTAATCCGCTGATTGAATTCGACTGCAACGACTGGAAGCGTGGTGTGACCGAAGCCTACAATGCGACGCGCAAGGCCTACCGCGCCTACCCCCGGGCATCGCAGATGGCGCTCGACGAAAAGCTCAAGGTCGAGCCCGGCCCATTCCGCAACGAATTGATGGAACGGATCCTAGCGTTCTACGTGGATATCGGATTGACGCTCAAGCAGGCTGTAGCGCTGGTCCGCGCGCTGGAACGGGACGTCCTGGGTTTCGTGATGCATGTGGATTACTACTACGACCGCCGTTCGAAAGACAGCCCGGACTACGTGAGCTCGCTGGTGCCGCTCCAATTGCTTGACGCCTACCCGGAAGTTCCCACGCCGCTGGCACGCCAATCCCTCGAGTTGCCTCAGCAAGACAGCGACGACCTCTTCGAGGAAGTTATCGAGTTGAGGTTGCTGGCCATTGCGCAGATGCTTGAGCTCAATCGCACCGCCGAGAATCCCGAACAGTGAAAAAGCACGTCGACAGGGAATAATAGCCAACCGGCTGGCGCTGTAGGGTGCAGGGCCGCAGGAATCTGCGGCCTGGAATTCGTGTGAAAGTTGGCCCATGTCCCAGAGCAAGCCGCATGCGGCACCAGTTGCTGAAGAACTCTCGGCCGGAGCCCGGTGGCGATTGCTGGGTGTGCTGCTCGCCGCGATGTTCATGTCCCTGGTGTCGGTCAGCATCGTCAACGTGGTTCTCCCAGCCATCGGTTCCACGCTGCACGCCACCGAGGCCGACCTGCAGTGGGTGCTGGCCGGATATGCGTTGACCTTCGGCGTGGTGCTGGTAGCCGCCGGACGCGCCGGCGACCTGCTGGGCCGCGGCGTGATGTTCGTGGCAGGCGTCGCGATCTTCACGGCGGCCAGCGTCCTGGCCGGATTGGCAGCTGACCCGCTGGTATTGAATATTGCCCGGTTCATCATGGGCATTGGCTCCGGCCTGCTCAACCCACAGGTGATGGGCATGATCCAGCAGCATTTCCGTGGCGCTGCCCGCGGCCGGGCCTACGGCCTGCTGGGCACAGCTGTTGGCTTCTCGGTCGCCATCGGACCGGTGCTGGGCGGACTGCTGATCAACTGGTTTGGCGAAGACGCCGGCTGGCGTTCCACCTTCCTGATCAACGTACCGGTAGGAGTGCTGGCCATCGTCCTGGCGTTGCTGTGGCTGCCCAAGCCGCTGTTCAGCAAGCCAACGGGCAAGGTGGATTTGGATCCAGTTGGCGGTTTGCTGCTGGCAGTAGGCATTTTCGCCCTGCTGCTGCCCTTCGTGCAGGGACGCGAAACCCCGTGGCTCTGGTCGCTTCTGGCATTGGCAGTCCTGCTCCTGGTGCTCTGGGTCCAGTGGGAGAAGAAGTACAAGAAGCGCGGTCGTGAACCCATGGTGGAACTGGCTTTGTTCAAGATCCGCAGCTTCACCAATGGCACGCTGATCGCAGGCCTTTACTTCATGGGGGTTTCCAGCGTCTGGGTGCTGGTGGCCATCTATGTCCAGCAATCCCAGGGCTTCAGCGCACTGGAAGCAGGTTTGATCTGCCTTCCGGCCGCACTGCTGTCGGCCTTCAGCTCCGATATTGCCGGACGCTACGTGATGACCTTGGGGCGGAAATTGGTTATTGGCGGCATCCTCAGCGCACTGTTCGGCCTGCTGGCCACTATTGCCGTGGTGCTATTGGAAGAGCGCGGGGTGCTGGGCATCTGGTGGATGCTGCTTTCGCTGGCCTTCATCGGAGTGGCGCAGGGCTTCATTATTTCGCCTAACCAGGCGCTGACCCTGATGGAAGTTCCCGTGGCCAACTCCGGCAGCGCCGGAGGCTTGATGCAGACTTCCCAGCGCGTGGGCACGGCCGTGGGCATTGCGGTGATCACCGCTGTCTTCTACGGCATGAATCATATTGCCGGCTATTCGCTGGCAATGTCGCTCTCCTTTGTTGCCATTTCGTTGCTGGTCTTGGCCACCCTCGTGGTCGGCGTCATCGACCTGCGCCATGGCCATGCCGCGCACGCCAAGCCTGAAGCTGAAGAAGTAGTTCCGGCCAGCACCGGCGCGCAGCGTACGGTGACCGGGGCTATCGAGATCGCCGGGCCGAAGGAACCAACCCAGCCAGTAGACTCCCAGCCATAATTCGGTGCTGGTCAGCGGAGGATTCTGGACCTAGGCTGGGACCATGAAGCGATTCTTCCTGAGCAGCGCAGCAGTAGCTCTGGCCTGTGGCGTTGCCGCCTGCGCATCTACCGGGAGCGGGTCTGGCGCCAGCCAGCCTACTGAAAGCGAGACCAGCGTGATACTGCAGGATCCGGCAGGTTTGTGGGGCAGCAAGGAACAAGGCCAGCCGTGGCTGGAACTTTCAGCGGACGGCAAGGTCGCCGGCAGTGATGGCTGCAACCGCATTACCGGCACATGGAGCGGATCCGAAGAGCTGGAATTCGGCGCGTTGGCTTCGACCAAGATGTACTGCGAAGGCGTGGATGACTGGCTTTCGCGTGCCGCCACCGCCAAGCTGGAGGAGGGCAACAAGATGCTTGTTCTTGACGCCAACGGCGAAGAGCTGGGAACCCTTGCCTATGGTGGCAGCAATTCCTAGCTCATGCGCCTGGCGCAGACGCTATGCGCTAACGCGGTAACCGGAGATCATCGGGCACTCGAAAGGATCCCGGGCCGATAGCCCTACCTTGTTCAGGTAGGTGATCACCTGTGCGTAGGATTCACGGACACTGGCCACGGTGTAGGGCACCTGATGCTCTTCGCAGTACTGGCGCACGATGCGCGAGACGCCGGCCAGGTTGGCGCGCGGCATGGATGGGAACAGGTGGTGCTCCACCTGGTAGTTCAATCCGCCGTAAACGTGGGATAGCACGCGGTTTCCCCAGCTGGACTTGGCCATGACGTTGCGTCCGGTCAGTACTTGGCGGGAGAAGAAGTCGATGCGGGCGTCCTGGGGAACCATCGGCATGCCCTTGTGGTTCGGGGCAAAGGATGCACCCATGTAGATGCCGAAAACTGCCAGCTGCACGCCCAGGAAGGCGAAAGCCATGCCTACTGGCAGGAAGTAGAAGACGATGGCCAGGTAGATTCCGATGCGCAGTGCAACACCGGTCATTTCGCGCTTGCGGTTCTTGACCCGCTCAGCCTTGAACAAGTACATGATCGAGTGCATGTGCAAATTCAAGCCCTCAAGGGTGAGCAGCGGGAAGAACAGGTAGCCCTGGCGGTTGGTGATCCACTTGAGCAACCCGCGCTGGCGCTTGGCATCCTCGGTCTGAAAGGAAATGGTGTCCCACTCGATATCAGGATCCTTGCCCACGGTATTGGGCGTCGCATGATGCTTGTTGTGCTTGTTCATCCACCACTGGTAGCTGATGCCCACGACGATATTGGCCAGGAACTGGCCCAGCTTGTCATTGCGCTTGTGCGAGGCGAGGATCTGGCGGTGTGCCGCCTCATGCGCCAGGAAAGCGAACTGGGTGAGCAGCAGGCCCAAGGCCCCTGCCATCAGCAACTGGAACCAGCTGTCGCCAAGGAGGATGAATCCGGCAACGGTGCCAGCCAGCAGCACCGTCAGCACGATGCCCAGGCCGAGATAGTGCCCGCGTCGGCGGCCAATCAATCCGGCTTCGGTGACCAGCTTCTTGACGTGGAAGAAGCTCTTGGGGTCGCCCGGCTTGAGTGTAGGCCCTTGGGAATGGAGTGTTGCAGTGCTTCTCAAGAAAATATCCTTGGGTACTAGGCGTCGACCTCGCAGTCGAAAGAACTGAAAAACTCGGCTCCCATGATGCCAATCCTACGTTGGATTGCTGTGAAATTGCCTATGTAAGACGTGCCCAAGCCAGACCCTAGAAATGGGCAGTTAGTTGCCCTTCGGCAACTTCCCAGTGGGCGGACAGGCGGACATTCTCCAGCAGCCGGCGATCATGGGTGACCAGCAGCAACGCTCCAGTGTATGCTTCCAGTGCTTCTTCGAGCTGTTCGATGGCCGGCACGTCGAGGTGATTGGTCGGCTCGTCGAGCACCAGCAGGTTCACCCCACGGGCCTGGAGCAATGCCATCGATGCGCGGGTGCGCTCGCCGGGAGACAGCGAATCGACCAATGCAGAGGACTGGTCTGCCTTCAAGCCGAACTTGGCCAGCAGGGTGCGGACCTCGGCAGCGGAGTACTCGGGAACTTCCTTTTCGAAGGCTTCGCCCAACGGCAGATCACCGGGAAGCTGGGTGCGCGCCTGGTCGATTTCGCCGATGCTCACCGAGCTGCCCAGGGAAGCGGTGCCGCTGTGCGGAGCCAGCTTGCCCAGCAGCAGGTTCAGCAAGGTCGACTTGCCTGCTCCATTTGGGCCGGTGATGCCAATCCGGTCCCCGGCATTGACCTGAACCGACACCGGCCCGAACGTGTAATCGCCGTGGGACACCGAGGCTTCGTTGAGCGTGCACATCACCGAGGATCCGCGCGGGGCCGACGCGATGGAGAACTGCAGAACCCATTCCTTGCGCGGTTCGGCCACTTCCTCAAGACGGGCGATGCGCGATTCCATTTGGCGCACCTTGGCTGCCTGCTTCTCCGAGGATTCGGTGTTGGCACGTCGGCGGATCTTGTCGTTGTCCGGCGCCTTGCGCATGGCATTGCGCACCCCTTGCGAGGACCACTCGCGCTGGGTGCGGGCACGGGAGACGAGATCCGCCTTCTGGCTTTCGAACTCCTCGTAGGCTTCACGCGCGTGCGTCCGCTTGACGGCCCGTTCGGCGAGATACGCGTCGTAGCCGCCTTCATAGGTGGCTACCTGATTCTGGGCCAAGTCCAGTTCGATGATGCCGGTGGTGCAACGGGCGAGGAACTCGCGGTCATGCGACACCAGGATCACCGGTGCGCGCAGGGACTTGATGAAGTTCTCCAGATGCTCCAGGCCTTCAAGATCAAGATCGTTGGTCGGCTCATCGAGCAATACCGCATCGAAGCGGGAGAGCAGCAAGGCCGCCAGGGCAACGCGGGCAACTTGGCCGCCGGACAGAGCAGTCATCTCGGTATCGACCGGGAGGGTGAAGCCGAGCTTGGCCAGCACCTCGGGGATGCGGTCTTCAAGATCCATGGCGCCAGAGGCCATCCAGTGATCGAAGGCGGCGCTGTAGGCATCATCTGCGCCCGGCTTGCCGCTGCCCAGTTCTTCGGCGGTCGTCTCCATGGCGGTGGTGGCCGCGGCGCAACCGGTCCGGCGGGCCAAGTACGCGGCAATGGTTTCACCTGGAATGCGCTCGTGCTCCTGCGGCATCCAGCCGATGAACGCGGAATCCGGGGCAGTGCTCACGGTTCCGGCCTGCGGGGTTGCGGCCCCGGCTAGCAGCGACAGCAACGTGGATTTGCCGGCGCCGTTGGCGCCCACCACGCCATAGACATCACCGGGCGAGGCGGTGAAGTTCAGATTCGAGAAGAGGGTTCGGTGGGCGTGGCCACCGGCAAGGTCCTTGGCCACGAGCGTTGCAGTCATGGTTCCAATTCTAGTTCGAGTCGAAGGCTGAATACTTCCGGTGTGCTCTAGGCAGTGCCAGGGAAAAGCATTAGTCTATTAGCATGCATGCACATAATAAGATTTATGCTCCGGATCCCTCCTCGGATTTCGTGGAGCTGGCCGCGGAAGTCTTCGGACTGCTTTCCGACGCCACCCGAATCCGGATTGTGCTGCATCTGCGCCGTGCCGGAGAGCTTTCGGTCAATGCGCTCGCAGAGCTCGTCGAGAAGAGCCCTTCGGGGGTTTCCCAGCACCTGGCTCGCTTGCGCATGGCGCGCATGGTGACCACGCGCCAAGTCGGAACCAAGGTCCTGTATAGCCTCACCGATGAGCACCCCGCACGCCTGGTCAGCGAAGCGATCAAGCAGGCAGAGCATTCTGTATCCAACGGCCAATTGCCGCTGCATCACGAAGCGCCAAACACCTAGGACTAAAGAAGACGGGGGCGGCCAAGATGCTTTCAGTTCTCAGGGACCAGGCGTACGCCAAGCTCTTCGGCGCGCAGATGATTGCGCTTCTGGGCACTGGCTTGCTCACCGTAGCGCTGGGCCTTTTGGCTTTCGATATCGCCGGCAACGACGCGGGCTTGGTGCTCGGCCTGGCCTTGACCGTCAAGATGGTCGCCTATGTGGCGGTTGCACCATTGGTCAACGCCCTGGTGTCCCATATTCCGCGCAAACCGGTGCTTGTCGGGTCCAATGTCATTCGTGGACTGGTGGCGCTCTGCCTCCCCTTCGCCAGTGAAGCGTGGCAGATCTATGTGCTGATATTTGTCCTGCAATCGGCATCGGCGACCTTTACCCCCGCATTCCAGGCGGTCATTCCCTCCATCCTGCCTGGAGAACGGGAATATACGAAGGCCCTGTCCCTGTCGCGTCTGGCCTATGACATGGAGTCGTTGGCCAGTCCGATGCTGGCGGCCGCGTTGTTGACTGTCACCAGCTACCACAACCTCTTTGCCGGGACCGTGATCGGCTTTGCCGCATCGGCTCTGCTTGTTGCCGCGACCCGGTTCCCGTTGATCCCGCCGCCGCAGAGGATGCAGTTCTTCCATCGACTCACCGGCGGAACCCGGGCGTTCTGGTCGGCACGCGAACTGCGCAGCCTGATGGCGCTGAATCTGGTCGTTGCCGCGGTCTCCGCCATGGTCATCGTCAACACGGTGGTGCTGGTGAAGGGGGAGCTGGGCCGTTCGCAGGTGGATGTTGCCTTGCTGCTCGGAGCCTATGGTGCAGGTTCGATGGCGGTGGCACTGGGCATGCCGGGGTTGCTGGAGCGATTCGAGGACAGCACTGTGATGCTCGCCGGCGCCGTAATGATGCCGCTGCTGCTGCTCATTGGTGCTACGGTCATCGGCTGGGCACAGGGAGCCGGGCAATGGGCCGGGCTTCTTGGCTTATGGATGGCTTTGGGTGCGGCGACTGCAAGCATCCTCACGCCCTCGTCCAGGCTATTGCGCCGCAATAGTACAGAGCAGACGCGCCCGGGGGTTTTCGCCGCGCAATTTTCCTTGTCCCATGCCTGCTTCTTGCTGACCTACCCGGTGGCCGGTGTCCTCGGCGCGTCAATCGGCTTGTGGGGCGTCGCCGTGGTTCTGGTCGGGATCGGCGCGATCGGCACGGTACTGGCCTTTGCCTCGTGGCGCCAGCCAGTGGTGCCGGTGTGCGGCGCTGAATCGGAACGCGGCACCAATTGCTGAGATGCGGTCGTCGGGATCCACGCGCCGCTGTTGGGCAGCAGGCATCCGTGTGGTGCTGAAATTCTGAGCGCAGTGGTGGGGTGCCTTCACCCTGCGACTGGGCATGCCAGCAATTGGCGGACCATGCCTTGGCTTCGATCCCAGACGGATATCATGCCTCGCCGGAGGTCGAGGGCAGTCATTTTATTTCAATTGACCCTTGCTGTGTTGTGGCTCACTTGTTACAGTCTTACCGCTGAAAGGGATACAGATCCCAATCAGTGGGAAAATCTATCTCTGAATTAACACGAAAAGGGGTCATTCTGATGGCCAATCAGCTGAACCTCGGCGAGAACAACCAGCCATTAGCCGGCGTGCGCGTGCTGGAACTGGGAAACTTCATCGCTGCGCCCTTCGCTGCCCGCATTTTCGGCGATTTTGGCGCCGAAGTGATCAAAATTGAACGGCCCGATGGCGGCGACGAATTGCGCGACTGGCGCAAGGCCCGCGGCCAAACCTCCATGCTCTTCCGGACCATCGCACGCAACAAGAAATCCGTCGAACTTGATTTGCGCAGCGAGCTTGGTGCGACGGCAATCAAGGAAATCATCAAGACCACAGATGTGCTGATCGAGAATTTCCGCCCAGGCACGCTGGAAAAGTGGGGGCTGGGTCCGGAAGTGCTCAGCGGAATCAACCCTGATCTTGTTCTCGTGCGGATCTCGGGCTACGGGCAGACTGGCCCCTATAAGGACCGTGCCGGATTCGGCAGCTCCGCAGAATCATTTGCCGGACTGCGCTACATCACCGGCGAACCCGATCGTCCCGCAGGACGTGCCGCCGCATCCCTGGGCGATACCGTTGCAGGACTATACGGAGTCATCGGCGCCTTGATGCTCATGCTCAACAAGGCCAAGGGAGGAAGGAACCAGGAACAGAACGTCGTCGACGTGGCGCTCTACGAGGGCGTATTCTCGCTGCTCGAATCACTGGTTCCGGACTACGATGCGTACGGCATGGTGCGAGAGCGCACCGGCGGACGGCTTCCCGGCGTCGTGCCTACCGGCTCTTACACGTGCCAGGATGGCCTGGAAGTGGTCATCGGCGGAAACTCCAACTCGGTCTTCACCCGGCTGATGCGCGCCATCGGCCGCGAGGACCTGGCCAGTGACCAGTCCCTGATGACCACCGAGGCCCGCGGTGCCCGCGAAGAAGAGCTCAACGGAGCTATCGAAGCCTTCACAGGGTCCCTGCCGCTGCAGCAGGTACTCGCCGCTTTGGACTCCGCGGGGGTCCCTGCCGCACCGGTCTACGACGCTCCTTCCATTGCCCAGGACGCGCACTACCAGGCTCGCGGGATGATCGAAACCCATGAAGTGGTTGTCGACCGGAATCCGGAGTTGATCCGCTTTCCGGGGGTGGTGCCAAAGATTCCCGGTCACCAGGGAGAGGTCAAATGGGTTGGCCCGGATCTGGGGGAGCATACCGAGGAAGTCCTCATGGGCCTGACCGGCTTCGATGCCGGGCAGATTGCGGCCATGGGCAGCAAAGCGGTGAAATAATGCAGATCGAGATCACTGACGTGTTCCTGCGTGACGGACTGCAGGACGAACCGGTCATCGTTCCCACTGCCGGCAAGGTCCAGATCGCCCGGGCTGCGACTGCCGCCGGGATCGGGCGCATGGAAATCGCCTCCTTCGTCAACCCGAAACGCGTGCCGCAAATGGCCGACGCCGACGACGTGGTCACCGCGCTGTCCGGCGAACCGGGAGTCCGCTTCACGGTCCTGGCCCTGAACGGGCGGGGCATCGCCCGGGCCGTGGCCGCCGGCGCGAGCGAAGTGCAGGTGGTCGCTTCGGCCAGCCAGGCGCACAGCAATGCGAATGCCGGGGCCGGAATCGAGCAGGTCCTGGACTCGCTCGCCGCCGATGTCGCCGCACACCCGCAGCCCGGCTTCTTTGCCGGGATCTCTACCGCTTTTACCTGTCCATTTGAGGGGGAGATCGACCCGTCCCGGCTGCTGCGGCTGGTGCGCGCGTTCAAGTCCATGGGCATCACGGACATCGGGCTGGCCGACACGCTCGGCACCACTCCGCCGCGACGCCTGATCAGCAACGTGAAGCGCATCCAGGATGCCGAGCCCGACCTGGCCTACTCATTGCACCTGCACAATGCCCACGGCCAAGCACTGGACACCGTGAAACTGGCCATCGATGCGGGCATCGCCCGCTTCGATGCCGCACTGGGCGGCTACGGCGGCTGCCCTTTCGCTCCGGGCGCGGCAGGAAACCTGTCGACCGGGGAACTCGTGGATTTCCTGCATGCCGAAGGGCACACGACCGGGATTGATCCTGCAGGACTCGCAAAGGCCACCGATCTGGCCCGCGCAACCATTTCCAGTGCACCACCCGTCCAACCAGATTCCCTCTCCATCCACTAGGCAACTCGGCCTGCCCTCGCAGCAGGCAAAGCAACTGCATTCCGCGCAAAGAAGCCGGTAGCATTGCAAGCCACGAAACATCGGGAGAATACGATGTCAAAGACCAACCAGGAAGCCCAGCTTCCCCGTCCTGTCCAGGACGAAGACCAGGACGTCCTGCAGCGGCTGAACGAAAAGGCCCAGCTGCCCAAAGGCTCCCACCACTCGAACCCGCGGCACTTCGCCATTGCGGGAATGCCCATCTGGCTCTACGTGATCATGGCCGCCGTCGTGCTCATCGCGGCGGTTACCGGCAATCTTCCAGGCGGCATGCTGCCGGGCTTCGCCGTTTCGATGCTGCTGGGCGGATTGCTGATCTGGTTCGGCAACCTCTTCCCGGTGGTGCGCGACTTCGGCCTTCCCACCATCTTGTGCACGTTCATCCCGGCCCTGGTAATCTTCTACGGATTCATGCCCGAGGCAATCATCACCGTCGTGACGGATTTCGTCACCACGCACGGATTCCTCGACTTCTTCGTGGCCGCGGTGATCGCCGGCTCGATCCTGGGCGCGCCGCGCGCCTTGCTGATCAAGGCCGGGCCGCGCTTTGCCATTCCGCTGCTGGCCTGCATCCTGCTGGCCTTCACCCTCACCGGAGTGGTGGGTGCCGCCACCGGCTACGGGTTCTGGACCTCGGTGCTCACCGTCGCCGCACCGGTGATGGCTGGCGGCCTGGGCCTGGGCGCGGTGCCGATGAGCGAGATGTACGCCGCCCGCACGGGCCAGGATTCCTCGGCCTTCATGGGCGACCTGATGTCGGCAGTGGTCGTCGCCAACATCTTCTGCATCCTCTTCGCCGGCATCCTCAACGGCTTGGGCAAGCGCAAGCAGCTCTTCGTGGGCTTCAGCGGCAACGGCGAGTTGATGCGGTTCAAGGGCAAGAGCAAGGAACTGGTCACCCCTCCCAAGCGCACCGTCGCCAGCTTCCTGACCCTGGGCAAGGGCCTGGCCCTGACCGCGGTGCTGTTCGTCCTCGGCGAGTTGCTCGGCGCCTACTTCGAGATCCTGCATCCTTACGCCTGGATGATCATTGCCGCCTCGGCGCTGAAGATCTTCGGCCTATTGCCCAAGGATCTGGAGGAAGCCACCACCGACTGGGGCGAGATGATCACCGCGGTCATGGTTCCCGCCCTGCTGGTGGGCGTGAGCATCTCCTTCATCGACATCAACGAGGTCCTCGCGTCGCTGGGCGATCCGATGTTCATGGTGCTGGTCGTCTTCACCGTCATGGTGGCCGGAGCAGTCGCCGGCCTGGTGGGGTGGCTGCTGAAGTTCAACTTTGTCGAAGCGGCGATCACCCCGGGGCTGGTCATGGCCGATACCGGCGGCTCGGGCGATGTCTCGGTGCTCAGCGCCGCGGAGCGCATGCACCTGATGCCCTTCGCCGCCTTGTCCACCCGCATCGGCGGAGCCTTCGTCCTGTTCCTCACCACCTTGCTGGTGCCGTTCCTTCCGGTCGGATAGCACGACGGAAATCACCGAGGGGCGGGAGGCCCGGAGCCGTGGCTCCGGGCCTCCC
>NZ_BJNE01000018.1 GCF_006539525.1 Glutamicibacter nicotianae
GTTGCGCTTCTGGTGCACTTTCGGGGATCAACAGCCGGCGCTGCCGGCCGCCAGAGACAATTTTCCCGGCCATTGAGAACAGCCGGTACCGCCACCGCTTCACATCCCAGCAGCCTGCCTCATGCCCGCCGGGCAACACGACCAGCTGCAGCCATGACACCAAATTCAGTGCGAACATCGCCAGGTTGGCCCATGCTTGGTTCGCGGCAAAAGACCAATACGGCAGCTTGCCCAGCCCCGTGTTCTTCAGCGTTTTGATCCTGTTCTCGCGCCGGCCCCGCGCCCGGTGCCTCGCATCGAGGAACGCCACGTTGAACCGCGGGGCATTGGTCAAGAACGCGGTCACCCGGTTCCCGTCCGTGTCGAACAGGTTCGCTTTCGCTCCGGGATGCAACGGCTCAGCACGCAAATAGATCCGGGTTCCTGGCGGGTAGTCCTTCAGCTCGATCACCTTGGACGCGTCAATAACCCACGCATCATCACGCTGATCCACGCCAGCGCCCCGCGCTGGTTCCCAGTATTTCTTCTCATCGATCCACCGGATGAACCGCTCCTTGATGACCGGCAGCGAATACGAGGTGGAGAATTGGATCCCCAACGAATCCAGGTATTGCAAGAACTCACGGGACGAGCCGGCACTATCGGTACGGACCAGGACCTTCTCTCCATAGAGGTTTCCGTGCTCGTCGGAGAACCCGTCCGGCAGCTGCGCCAACGCCTGGTTGAGCACTTCGATATGGGATGCAGCCGAGTTCGCGCCCCGGTTGCCCGGGCGCAACTGGACCGCGAGGACTTCGCCGGTGCCGTTCTTCTTGCCGTAGTCGGCCATCGCGATCAAGGGTGCGAATCCGTGCCCGCCTTTATAGGTTCCAGCGCTGGATTCTTTTTCGGCGTGCACGTGCACCAACGAGGCGTCGATGTCGATGATCAGCGGGTTGGTTGGTGTGGCCAGCCGGCCGGGATTCCGTGGTCCGGCCGCAGTCCACACTTTGGTGCGCAGGGTCCGGGTCATGGTGGCGAACCCATGTTCGAAGGCTTCGGGTTGTTCCTTGATCCGGTGCGTGAACCTGCTGATGGTGGCATCCGACGCTACCGGGCCGAAGAGTCCTGGTGCGGCTCGTAGTTGGTCGATGTCGGTGGCTTGCTCCCCGCCAGCGGCCAGAGACAGGGTCAGTGCTCCGAGGATCTTGCCTGGACGGTGGGTTGCGGTGGCTGGCACGAACTGGCTGAACCGGTCCTCGCAAAGCCGGCGGAAGCCTACCGCGTTCAGGAAGCTGGTGAGCACCGACAACCCTGCATGGGAGACCAGGGACTGGCCGGTGAGTTGGGTCGAGAGAGCAGGGAAAACGGGGGTAGAAAGGTTCACTGAAAAGGTGATCCTTTGAACTGGGTGGATGATGATTCGACACCACTATTTTCCCAGTTCAGGCCGCCTTTTCTCCTTTTAAGTCAGTTAATGACTGCCGCCTTCATGAAATACCCGGGCTAGTGCGAGGCGCGCAGCACCAATTTCGTGTCCATGATGCTCCACTCGGGCACCTGTTCCCCGTTGATGCGCTTGATCAGCAGCTCCGCCATGATCTCGCCCTGGCGCTCCGGGTTCTGCGCTATGGTCGTCAACGGCGGGGTCGAGCTCCGCGCGAAGGAATCATCATCGACCGACGTGACCGAAATGTCCTCGGGAACTTTCACGCCGGCCTCGGCCAGTGCCTGCAGGGCGCCGAAGCCCATCTGGGCGCTGGCGGCAAACAGGCCGTCGACCGCGAGATTAGCATCCAGCAGCTGCTGCATGATGCGCCGTCCGCTCGCCGGGGTGAAGTCGCCGATCTCGATAGCTACAGGTTCCAGCCCGGCGTCCTCAACCGCCTGCCTGAATCCCACCAGCCGGTCCAGTCCCGCACCCATGTCCTGCGGCCCGGCAATCGTTGCCAGCTTGGTGCGGCCCTGGCCAATGACGACCTCCGTCGCCTGCCTGGCGGCGGCAATGTTGTCGATATCGACAACATAGATGTCCTTCTGGTCGGTGCTCATGGTGCGCCCGCCATAGACCATGGGCAGCACGTTTCCGAGATCAGCATAGGAGCGGTCATCTGCGTGGTGCGAAAGCACCAGTGCCCCATCCACGTTGCCGCCTTGCAGGTAGCGGGTGGTCTTTGCCGGATCCGCTTCGGTGGACAGCAGCAAGGTGAGCATGAATTCGGTGCCGGCCAGGTACCGGGCCACGCCCTGGACCACCTTGGCGAAGTAGGGATCGGCAAAGAACTTCGCGGTGTTCTCGGGGACAACCAGGGCAACGGAATTGGTCCGGCCCTGCGCGAGGGAACGGGCAGCGCGGTTGGGCACATAATTCAATTCGCGGATCGCCAATTCAACGGCCTTGCGGGCCGCGGGCTTCACCCGATCCGAGCCGTTGACCACGCGGGAAACCGTGGCGCGCGAGACACCTGCGCGTTCTGCCACCAACTCTAGGGTCGGCTTCGGACTGCGCGCTTCGTGCATGCTCATGTTCTGTACCCAGGTACCTTGCAGTAGTTCGTCGTGGAAACGCGATGGTGGCCCGCAGCACCGGGAGCGGGCTGCGGGCCACCATGCTCAGGTGTTATGCCATTGTACGGTTCGCGGCAATCAACCCCGCGTAGGTCCGGCCGCTATTCTTGATCGTCCGCTCCTGGGTCTGGTAATCGACGTGGATGATTCCGAAGCGCTTGGCGTAGCCCCAGGCCCATTCGAAATTGTCCAGCAAGGACCAGACAAAGTAGCCGCGGACATCCACCCCGTCGGCAATCGCGCGGGCGACGGCATCAAGGTGGTTGAGGATGTATTCCTCTCGTTCGGTGTCTTCGATGGTTCCCGCCTCGGTGACCGTATCCGTGTAGGACGCGCCATTCTCCGTGATGTACAGCGCCGGCATATTGCTGTAGTCGCGCTTCAGGCGCTTCAGCAGCACCCGCAGCCCCTCGGGATTAACCTCCCAGCCCATGGCCGTGCGCGGCAGGTCGCGGGCCGGGAAGCTCACGTACTCGCTGCCGACAAACGGCGAGGACTTCGGCGCATCGGTGGGCACGATGGCCGGCGGCTGGCCGGCTGGCAGCGGATGGCCCGAGACGTTGTCGTCGTGGTAGTGGTTCACACCCAGGAAATCGATTGGCTGCGCGATGATCTCCAGATCCCCGGGCTCGATGGATTCGGCCAGCCCCAGTCCTTTGACGTCCTCGAGCAGGTCTTCCGGGTATGCGCCGCGCAGGATCGGATCCAGGTACATCCGGTTCCACAGCGCGTCGATGCGGCGCGCGGCTTCCAGGTCCACAGGATCTATCGGGTCGTTCGGCACCGCGTTGGTCAGGTTCAGCGTGATACCGATCTGCTCGGCGCCCAGTTCGCGCAGCCGGGATGCGGCCAGCCCGTGGGCCAGGTGCTGGTGGTGCACCGCGGCCAGCGCGGCCTCGGGCTCCTGGCGTCCCGGGGCGTGCTCGCCGGCGGCGTAGCCGATGAGCGAGGAGCACAGCGGTTCATTGAAGGTCGTCCAGTGCTTCACCCGGTCGCCGAGTTTTCCATGCACCGCTTCGGCGTAGTCGAGGAACTTGTACGCGGTCTCGCGGTTGGCCCAGCCGCCGCGCTCTTCCAGGGCCTGCGGCAGATCCCAGTGGTAGAGGGTCAGCCACGGCAGGATGCCGTTCTCCAGCAGCTCGTCGACCAGCCGCGAGTAGAAGTCCAGGCCCTCGGGGTTCACCGTGCGCCCGCCCGGAACGATGCGCGCCCAGCTGGTGGAGAAGCGGTAGGAGTCCAGGCCCAATTCGCGCATCAGCTGCACATCTTCGCGGTAGCGGTGGTAGTGGTCCACCGCAACGTCGAGATTATCGCCGCCTGCGATGGCCCCCTGCTTGCGGGCGAAGGCGTCCCAGACGGAATCCTCCTTCCCGTAGGAGTGCGCCGCCCCTTCGATCTGGGCTGCCGCGGTGGCAGAGCCCCACAAGAAGTCCTTCGGCCATGCGAATTGCTGGGATAGGTGGTTCATCATCAGCCCTTTACAGCTCCTGCCATAATTCCGGATACAAGTTGCTTGCCTGCAAGAATGAAAAGCACCAGCAGCGGGATCGTCGCCATCAAGGCTCCGCTCATCACGATGGTGTAGTCAACGTATCGTGCAGACTGCAGCTGGCTCAACGCCACCTGCAAGGTCGGGTTCTGCGGCGCCACCAGCATCGGCCACAGGTAGTCGGTCCACGCGGTCATGAAGGTGAACAGCGACAGGATCGCCATCGCGGGCCGGGCCGCTGGGACACCGACATGCCAGAAGGTGCCGATCATGGAGGCGCCGTCCACTCGGGCAGCCTCGATGAGCTCGTCGGGGATATTATCCACCAGATACTGGCGCATGAAGAAGACGCCAAAGGCTGTCACCAGGGTTGGAATCATGATCGCTCCCAAAGAACCGGTCCACCCCAGTTCCTTCATCATCATGAACATCGGGATAATCCCGAGCTGAGTCGGCACCGCCAGTGTTGCAATGACAAAAACCAGCAGTCCCTGGCGCCCGCGGAAGCGCAGCTTGGCGAAGGCGTAACCGGCAAGGGTAGAAAACATCACCACCGAGAAGGTAATAACTGAAGAAACAATCAAGCTGTTACCCAGCGCAGCCCAGAACTCCACCGAGTCAAAGACCTCAGCCACGTTAGTCCAGAACTGTCCGCCCGGAAGCAGCGGTGGCCATGCCGAAGAAAAGACTGCACCAGTAGAAGAACCAATCACAAAGGAATACCACAGCGGATAGGTACTTCCGATAAGGAAGGCCAGCAGGATGCCGTAGGTGAGAAATCCTGGACGCCGGTCGGCAGAAAAGTTCTTGTTTCGGGCCTGGCGCATCAACTTGGGTCTAGCAGTTGATTGCAAGGTAGCGTTACTCATCGTTGGCACTTTCTCTGAGTGAACCGGAAGGATGTGATTTGATACGTTTGGCTTTTCGGCCTGGAATCCGTCGAGGTCCGCGCTTATCTGAAGACGAGGCGATGGTGCCGGAGATCAAGAAGTTGATCACTCCGATCACGATGATGATCAAAAACAGCATCCAAGCCACGGCCGAGGCCCGCCCAAAGTCCCCGCGGTTGAAGGCCAGATCCCACAGATAAAGCACCGTGGTTTGATACTGCCGATCAGGTCCGCCCGGAACCGAACTACTGGGGTTAAAGAGTTTGGGCTCGGTAAAGATCTGTAAACCGCCGATGGTCGCTGTGATGATCACGAAGATCATGGTGGGACGGATACTTGGCAGGGTAATGGAGAAGAAACGGCGAATCATTCCTGCCCCATCGATCGCCGCCGATTCGTGTAATTCGCGAGGTACGGCCTGCATGGCCGCCAGCAAGATCAACGCGTTGTACCCAGTCCAACGCCAGTTCACCATGGTGGCAATAGCCATGTGGGAGGGGAACACATCGGTTTTCCAGGCAATCGTGTCCAGGTTCAGTGCACCGAGCAGGTTGTTGATCAGTCCGTATTTCTCGTCGAAGGCAGTGGAGAAGATCAGCGTGACAGCCACCGGAGTCACCACGTAGGGAACCAGCACGCTCATCCGCCAAAAAGTTTTGGCCCTGATATTTTGATCAAGCATCGCTGCGATGAAGGTGGCGACCACCAGCTGCGGGATCGCAGAGAGCAGGAAGATGCTGAAAGTGTTGAACAGCGAATTCCAGAACAGCGGTGAGGCTAGTTCTGCCTGGTAGTTTTTCAGCCCCACCCAGTCACCGGCTCCACCTAGCAGGTCCCAGTCGTTGATTGATACCACGAAGGTGTAGATCAGTGGGAAGAGCCCAACCAGCGCGAAGAGGATGAAAAAGGGCGAGATATAAAGGTATGGGGAGTACTTAAAATCCAGTCGGCCACGCAGGTGCTGGCGTCGCATTTTGCGTTCTGCCTTGGCTTCCTGCAGCCTTTCTGGGGTGGGCGTACTGGGTTTTTCGGCCCGTAGTTTCGGCCGTGACATGGGTGTCGTGGTGCTCATCGGTGTCTTCTTTTCTGCTGCAGTTGCGCTCTGTGGGGCCAGGTCAGTGATGAACGCTGACCCCACAGGGCGCTATGTCGGCCAATCCGATTACTTGATTTCCAGTTCCTGCAGCGTTGACAGAGCCGTGTTCCACGCGGTGTCCCCGTCAGTGCCCTTGTCAATGGCGATAGTTGCTGGACCGAAGACCTGCTCCTGAATCACCGAATCATCCGCGCCCTTGTACTGTGCCTTTACGCCCTCGGCACGGTTCGAGAGAATTTCACCGATCGGTGCACCATTGAAGAACTTGGTCAGGTCGTTCTCACCGGTCACAGCCTTGGACTTCTGTGCTTCGATGTTGCTTGGGAAGGCTCCTGCTTCTTCGAAGGAAGTCGCCTGCGAGGTGGCGTTGGTCAGGTACTGCGCGAGCTTGGCCGCCTCAGCGGGATGCTTGGAAGTGCTTGGCACCGTCAGGAATGCACCGCCCCAGTTGGCTGCGCCGCCAGGGAAGACATCGGCAAAGTCCCAACCGTCCGATGCGTCGCCACCGGCGCCTTCAACCTGACCCTTGACGTTGCCCAACATCCAGCCTGGGCATGGCATCACTGCGAAGGAGCCGTCGACAAATGCTTGTCCCTTGCCCCAGTCCCATTGGGTCTGCGCCGAGGACAGGCCCTTGGACGCTGCAGCCGACAGTTGATCCCACCGCTCACGCAGTGCGGTGTTTCCCTCAATGTTCAGTGAGCCATCAGCCTTGTAGTAGCCTTCATCGAGCTGGTTGACCATGGCGTTCCAGACGAAGCCGGACTGGTCATAGAAGGCCTTGTCGGTTTTCTTCACGTAGTCCTCGCCCACGGAGAAGAAGTCATCCCACGTCGAGTCGGCGCCGCCGAAGAGTTCTGCAACCTGTTCACGATCGCTGGGCAGACCGGCTGCCTTGAAGAGCTTGCTGTTGTAGCACAGGCCCATAGGTCCGATGTCGGTGCCGTAGCCGATGGTGCGACCATCGGCGTCGGTGGCCTGCTGTACTTTCCAGTCCACCCAGTCGCCGGCGATATCTTTGGCACCGTATTCGTTGAGGTCGGTGAAGCTATCTGAAACGGTCATGACTTGGCCGAGCCAGCCTTCTTCCACAGCTTGAACATCCGGCAGGCCTGCGCCCGCAGCTTGTTTGGTTTTCCAGTCGGTCAGTGCGTTGCCACCGGTGTCGATGTTGGTGGCTTCAATGGTGATGCCTGGGTTATCGGCTTCGTACTGCTTGTACAGAGGATCCAAACCCTGGGTGCCGAAGGTGGTGATGGTCAGGGAGACAGGATTATCCGCGGAGGCTGGCTGGGCGGCGTCCTTGCTATCGCCCGATGCGCAGCCTGCTGCGAGCAGGGCAATACTTGAGCTCAGGGCTACAACCTTGGCTAGCCGAGCTGTTCGTGAGGGGTTCACGGTGACTCCATTCAAGTCTTGTTTGTGCGAGTGAGGTGAGACCAACATATTTTGAGAGCGCTCTCAAAATGTGGCAAAAATATGAGGGTTCTTCCTGAACCCCATTTGCCATAGCAATGACAGCAACTCCGCTTAGCTATTTTGTGAGCGCTCTCACAAAACCTCTTCCATAATTCTCCACAATGGATTCTGCTTGTCAACCCTTAACGAAAGAATCGGCCAGACAACTGCCCCATTGGGAGTTGCCTGGCCGATAAAACTAGCTGAAACTAGCCCTTCTTGTTCAACTGCAATCCAACCAGAACCGGATCATGATCCGATGAACGGTACTGGTTCGAGCTAAATAGGTTGGTGATGTTGTAGTTGTAGCGGCTGTATTCATAGCCGACGGATTCGATGGCGTTGATATTCCAGATATCCTGGCCGGTAACCTTGGAAGCCAGCTCTGGGGAAGCCAGAATATGATCCAAGGAACCGCTCAGCCCACCATAAACGTAGCTCTGCGAGTCAGCCTTGGCACCGAGATCAACGTAGCCCGCCTCGGCGAGCACTCGAATTGGATCTTCGGCAGCGTAGGAATTGAAGTCGCCAGCGAGCAAGACCTTCTGGGTGTTGCGTGACTTCTTCAGCTGATCAGCAAAACTGACCAGCGCCTTAGCCTGATCTACTCGATCGGCGTTCCAGGCACCCTGGCCATCGCCGGAGTCAGCGTTGCCCGAACCGTCTTTCGGGTCTGAGCCCTTCGACTTGAAGTGATTGGCTACGACCACAAAACGAGTCTTCTGATTTCCGCCGACCTTCTGGAAGGCTTGACCCAGTGGTTCGCGCGCATTATCAAAGGCCTCGTCTTCGAGAATGACCGATTCGCCGATCGGCTTCACAGCTTTGTTGCGGTAGATGATCGCGGTGCGGATCACGTCTTCATCAGCCGGGGTAGCATCCGGGCTTGGGACAAATTTCCAGATCTTTGAACCGGCTGCCGAATTCAACTGATCAACCAGATGAGCTAGGGCAGCATCACGATCCTGACCAAAACGGGCCGAGTTTTCAATTTCTTCAAGTACCACGACATCCGCGGTAAATTTGCTCAACGCAGCAACAATTTTGGACTGCTGACGTTCAAAACTGGCCTGGTTGGCAGCTCCACGAGCGTCGCATCCTTGACGGACGGTCACTGGATTACCTTCGCGGTCCGAGTAGTAGCTGCAACCGGAAAGTTCATCGCCGGTAGTGGTGAAGTAGTTCAGTACGTTGAAGCTGCCTACGGACACGTTGCCGCCGACATCCTGTGGGGCACTATTATCGATCTGCTCAAAGTGCAAGGCGATATCTGCGTCATCGGAGCCGATCACCTGCCCCTGAGGCTGTAGTCGCCACAGGTCATACCGGTAGTCCAGAATCATCGGTCCGGTGAAAGTGGCTTCCGCTCCAACACTGACGCGATGGGCAGAATCAATATATGGCAGGGCAACGGTGGTGTTTTTGGCGGTGCTGAAATTCAAGGTGGCACCATCGTCCACCACGATCGAGCGCTGCTCGTTTTCTTTCCCTAGCTCAGCGGCCTGCGCACTGCCCGGAGCAAAGACGTCGGTGGGCTGACGCAGCAGCTTTTCACCTGGGAGGATCGAGCTTGTTCCCATGGCTAGGGTCAGTTCACCATATTGGTTCAGCGAATAGTTATCCGAGACAGTGAACTCACCCTGAGGTTCAATGAGCATGGATTCGATCTGCTCGCGCCCGGCTTCGTCGCTAGGCAAGGTGATGGCCAATGGCTTAATGCTTTCGGCCGGCTCACTCAGGGACTTCACACTCTGGGCTTTGATCTGGGTGAGCCCGTAGTACTCACTGACCGTTCCAGAGACCTGCAGGTGGTCCCCGACCTCAACTGAAGCTACATCGTCCGGGGCGTAAATGAACACCGCCGAGCTTCCTTCTGTTGGAATCTGTGCCCCACTACCGGCGCTTTGTAGGTAGAATCCGCGAATTCCACCCTGTGCATAGGCGGCGGTCACCACGCCACGCACGGTGGTCTTTTGGCCGACCAATGGGGAGGTATCCCCCGTACCTTGCACCTGCTCGATAGGGGTGATCTCCACCGTGTCAGCCTGAGCTGCGGTGAAGGTGGATGCAACAACAGCCCCGGACAGCAGAACTGCCGCAATACTGGTAGTTCGTCTCTTGCTCATAGTTTCCCTCGGTTGATGATCGTTGGGCGGTAGTCAGAACCGCCAATGGCGACTAGGCTTCGAGGTAATCAGAGATCAGTGAACTACTCGTGAACTCCACACCGCGTTTATAAGGCTTAGCCAAGAACCATCCAAGAGCATCAAGCGGTTTACGTCTAGACGTGATTAAAGGAATATTTTCCCTATTTGAACTGACCGGTCAGTTCAATTAGTCTTGTTTTGTGCTTATCGCAGATTCAGTTTCCGTCAAGGGACGCCACGATTTGCTGGTGTCCCCCACCTCGCTTCAAGTAACTCGCGGAGAGGTACACCTTGTGGTGGCCGACCCGCAAATCTCACGTACCGCCTTGGCCCTAGCCCTGAGCGGACGCATGAAACCATCTACGGGGACCGTCTCGTGGGGTCACGCTGACTCCCTGAAAACCCTGCGCCAGCACACTGCCCTCCTGGATTCTCCAGAGGTCAACGAACCTGAATCACATATGAAGGTCCGCGATCTCATCGCCGAAGACCTCGCCCTTCTGCCGGGCCCGATCTGGAAAAAACCACGCAATAAAAAGTGGACGGCACTGCACGGATTCGATGATGTGGCCAAGGATTGGGCAGATTCCCTAGATCCCGCCCGCCGGTTGGAACTGCAACTTTTACTGGCCGCAGAAGACTCCCGCATCGAACTTATAGTCCTTGACTCCCCTGATCGCCACGACATGCAAGATGATGTCTGGCTGGATCTCCTGCTTGAATTTGCTGGCTCGAACCGCGCATTCGCGATCGTCGCCATTGTCAGTAACGCCCCTTACGAGTGGGATGGACCGATCACTTACCTGGGATCCAACGAGTACGAAGAATTTGAATCACCGGAAGAAGCCACCACGCTCATCTCCGGAGAACCTCTGGTTGAAGAGCCAGAACAACCCGAAGAACTAGAAGAGCCAGAAGAGCCCGAAAATTCTGAAGCGCCTGCAGAACTAGAGGAACCCGATAAAACAGAGGTTTTGTCGCAAGAATCTGTTCAAGATGAGCTGGATCTAGACGTTCCAGAAACAGTGGAGCCCAAGTCCGCGGAGCAAGAATCCACACCGGCAGAACACAGCGACGCAGTACCAACTGTCGCAGAGGATAGCGACGCGAAGGAAAAAGAATGACCACTTTGCAACTTGCGCTCTCCGAGCTAAAGCGCATGACCCGTGGCACGCTGCCAAAGCTGGCGCTCATCGCGGTGACCTGTGTGCCTCTGCTTTATGGTGCCCTCTACCTCTACGCCAACTGGGACCCCCAGGGAAACTTAGACAAGGTCACCGCGGCCGTCGTTAATCTCGATGACGGCGGGGAAAAGGACGGCAAATTCACCCGTGTCGCCGACGATGTCGTTGAGAACCTCGAAGACGATGGGACCTTCAGCTGGGCGCATCTCGATTCGAGAGACGAAGCCGCCGACGCGGTGGCCAGCGGCAAATACGCCTTCGCCCTCGTTCTACCCGATAATTTCACCGCTGCGCTGCTGTCCCCCGGCGACTTCAAAGATGCCAGCCAGGCCAATATTGAGTTGCTGACCAATGACGCGAATAACTTCATGGTCTCCAACTTCGCACGGACCCTGACCACCTCGGTGCGCACTTCGGTCTCCGAAGAAGTCGGCACCGAAACCGCGTCGGCGATGATCGCCGGCTTTGTAGACATTCACAGCTCTATGGATAAAGCCGCGGACGGCGCACAACAGCTCTACGACGGCACGATCACCCTAGGTGATGGCATCGTGACCCTGGCCGATGGCACCACCAAGCTTGTTGATGGCAGTAGTGAACTCTCCGACGGTGCTGTCCAGCTCAAGGATGGAACCAGCGAACTTTCCAGTGGCCTTTCTCAGCTGGTCACAGGTCAGAAGAAACTGCTCGATGGCAGCAATTCTCTGGCCGATGGCACCGGAGAGCTAGCCACCGGTGCAGATACGCTCAGCGATGGTTTGAGCGCCATGAAATCCAAGACCAAGACCCTGCCAAGCTCGGTCAAACAGCTCAACGATGGCGCCCAGAGCGCCAAGAGCGCTGCCGACCAGTTGGCCACCGGCGCACGTCAAGTCGCCGATGGAAATAAGCAGCTCTCCGACACCGCCGATGACGCCATCTCGGTGATCAACGAGCTGCAGGACGAAACCGACAAGCAACTGCAGAACGTCAAGACCGATACGCAGGCCGAGCTGGACAAGCTGGTGGCCGACGGTGTGTTGACCCAAGAGCAAGCAGACACCATCAAGTCCAAGGTCAGCGATAGCGTGGAGAACTCGACGCTGAGCAACACCTTGAAGAACAAGGTGGACAAGGTCAACACCGGCCTTGCAGGACTGCAAGATAACCTGCACACACTCTCGGATGGTGCCGACAAGGTCGCCGATGGTAACGAACAGCTAGCTACCGGTCTGGGCACCCTTGCCCAGGGCACCAAGACGCTGAACGCTGCGGTACCAAGCCTCGTGGACGGAATTTCCTCGGCCGCTGACGGCTCAGCGAAACTTGCCACCGGCGCGAACAGTGCCCACGACGGTGCCAAGCAGTTGGCCGAAGGCCAGAAGTCCGCACTGACCGGTGCGACCCAGGCCTCCGAGGGTGCCAAGAAGCTGGATTCCGGAGCCGGTTCCCTAGTGACCGGCGCCGACCAGCTCCACAGCGGTTTGGTCCGTCTTTCCGATGGTGTCGGCGATCTGTCCGACGGTACCACCAAGCTCGAAGATGGCTCCAACGAGCTGGCCACGGGCCTGGATGACGGCGTCAAGCAGGTTCCTAACCCCGATAAGAAGACCAGTGAAGAGCTCTCCGATGTGATCGGTAACCCGGTGACGGTGGAGAACACCAAGCAGTCCGAAGCCCAAGTCTATGGTGAGGGTCTAGCCCCATTCTTCATGACGCTGGCGACCTTTATCGGTGTACTGATCCTCACGCAGGTGATGCGCCCCATTACCAAGCGCGCACTGCTGTCCAACGGCAGCAACTGGAAGATCTCGCTCGGTGGTTGGATACCATTCGCGGCCGTTGCCGTGATCCAGACCAGCTTGCTCTACGCAGTGGTGCACTTCGGACTGGGTCTACACACGGCGCACCCATGGATGGCATGGTTCCTTCTGGTACTCGCCGCCCTGTGCTTCAGCGCCCTCATCCAAGGCTGCTTCGCCCTGCTAGGAACTGCCGGCAAGTTTGTGGTGCTCGTCTTGATGGTGCTTCAGCTGGTCACCGCCGGCGGTACCTTCCCGTGGGAGACCCTGCCAGCGCCATTGCACTTCCTGCACCAGATCTTGCCGATGGGTAATGTGGTCGTCGGACTGCGTCACCTGGTGTACGGAGCGGAATTGAATGTGCTCTCCGCGGTCGCAGGCTCATTGCTCATCTACACCGCGATCGGACTCTTGCTGAGCATGCTCGCGGTACGTAAGGGCAAGACCTGGACCCTGAAAACACTGCAGCCGGAGTTGAAGGAATAATGATGCTTCCAGGTGCTCGTCGTCGAGTTCGCACCACCGATTCCAAGGAACGGCTCTTTGAGGCCGCAATGGAGTTGCTCGGTTCGCGTTCCCCCGAGTCCGTCTCGGTGGACGAGATCGCCGCGGCCGCCGGGGTGTCCAAGGGGACCGTGTACTACAATTTCGGTTCCAAGGACGAGCTGGTCAGCCAGCTGCTCAGCTACGGCGCGCAGAAGCTCATGGGCGAACTGGCACGCGTTGCTTCCGCGGAAGACCCCTACCTGGCGCTGCGCCAGATGCTGGAATTCGCCATGGATTTCGTGGCCAGCTACCCGGCCTTCGCCCATCTGTGGATGCAGGAGCAGCTGGATGCCGACACCGCAAACGCGTTCGCCGGCACCCCGCTGAATACGCAGGTGACCGGGCTGATCATCGAGGTCCTCGAACGCCTCGTGGTGCTCGCCCCGGAGCAGAAGCTGTCGGTAGCCACCAGCATTTTCGGCGCCGCCTTGTTCACCGCCCGCATGCGCGCCTCGGGACGGACCGATCTGGACCGCGAGCAGACGGTGCGCGCCGTGCTGCTCACCGTGGACGGGCTGCGTGCCACCCGTCCACCAGCCAGCAATTAGGCCCGCGCTTCCCAGCTGGCGGTTTCGCTGATGCCCGGCAGTTCGCCGCTGAAGATCAGCACCCCGGGATAGTCGTTGAGCAGTTCGGCCACCGTGGCATAGGCAGCATCGGGCAGGCGGGCCAGCAGCGAATCGAGCACCAGCAGCGGCGGTTCGCGCAATAGCGCCCGCGCCACCAGCAGCGAGGCCTGCTGCGCGGAATTCAGCGGTTCTCCGCCCCGGCGCAAGCGGGTTTCCTCCGCATCGGGCAGGTGGGCCATCTGCAGCCCGCAGGTTTCCGCCAGTGCCACTGCCTTGCGCAGCGACGCGCCCGGATGGCGGTAGCGCAGCGCGCGGGCAACGCTGCCGCGCTCGGGAACCATGGACTCCAATGCGGCGCCGATCAGCTTGCGGCGGCCGGTCGCAGGCAAATCCTCGCTTCGCCCCTCGGCGATCCACACCCCGGCCTGCGGGTCGGCGTCATGAGCCAGGCTGCCGGTGGCGATGGCCGCGAGCAATGCGGCGCAGTCCCCCTGGTTTCCGCGCACCGCGATGCGCTGCCCGGGCTGGGCCCGCAGCGTGGGAAACTTCCCGGCCATCGATTCCGGAAGCTGGATGCGCACTGAGGACGGCTGGAGCATCAGCTCCTTCGCATCGCGGGTGCTCGCCGGCGATGCTTCGCTGGCCTGCCAGCGTTCCTGCTCGGCCAGCAGCGGCGCGATGATGCGCCGGCCGGCCTTGTAATTCTGCCGGTACTCCACCACGCGGCCCCACTCGCCCAGGGTTCCGGCGCAGATTCCCATCAGCGTCAGCGCGGTCGCCACGGCGGCTGCCGGAAGCTGTGCCTGCGCGGCCGCGGCCACGAGAAGCGCGGTACCCAGCAGCGGAATGGCCAGCGCTCCGCCGCGCAGGGCAGCGGCGAACCGGGCGCGATGCACCGACGCGTCAATCACCTTCTGCGAGGTGTCCTGAACCCTTTGCACTTCCCGCTCGATGCCGCCCCCGGCGGCAATCGCGGTCCGCGCGGCCACGGTATCGGCAATGCGCGCAGCCAGGTTCCCGCGGTGCCGGCGCAGGGCCCGGGCGCTGAGGAACGTCCCGCCGGCCAGGCCCGCCAGCAGGATGCCTTCCAGCACCAGCGTCGCGCCCAGGCTGAGGGCCAGCAGCGGATGCAGGAACCACAGCCCCGTGCCGCTGACGATCAGCAGCGGCAGGCCGGCCACCAGCGGGACCATGCCCTGCACAATCCAGTTGCGGATCGAGGACAGGTCGTTGGTGGAGCGGGCAATGGTGATGCCCATGGACGGGCCGCGGGCGCTGCGCAAAGCGTGGGCCACCAGCCCGCGGCGCAGCTGGGCCACATAGTGCTGGCCCAGCTTCTCGGCCAGCACCCGTTCAGCGTATTTGGCCAGGAAGAAGCAGCCCACCAGGCCCAGCACCGCGGCTAGCGTCCCGGCGCTGAGGCTGGCCGAGAGCTGCCCGATCAGCCAGCCAATGGCAATCGAGAGCAGGCCGGCGAGAACGCCTAGGCTGAGCAGTCCGGCCAGGAGCATCCGCCGGCCGGGCGCCACCAGTGGCGGCAGGCGCTCGGGCTGGGCCACCGGCGCGGCTGCAGTCTTCTGGTCCAGCATTGCGGCTCCTAGCGGGTTGGCAGCAGCGCGGCGGCAACCTCGGCCTGGCACAGGTCGAAGGTCCCGATGACCGGGGTGGCCAGCTGCGCCTGGGCTTCCTTCGCGGCCAGCGGGGAGGCGGTGAGCACTCCGGACACCGCGGCAACATCCAGGCCTGCTTCGCGCAGGATGCGTTCGCCGGCCAGCGCGCCCAGCGCGTCCTGGGCGCTGAACAGCACGCGGTCCACGTGCTCGGAGAAGACCGGGTCGAGCAGCAAGCGGGAGGTCTCGCCCTGGAACAGGCCGTCGGCGATCTCGATGACCACTGCGTCCGCGCCGGTGGCGCTCTGCTCGCGGATCATCGCCACCAGCAGGTCGCGGACGGTTTCGTAGTCCAGGCGGTAGGTGGTCGGGAAGCCGAAGTCGGTGAAGTCGCAGACGCTGAAGGCGCCGGCATCGGTGAACAGGTCCGGGTCGTTGCCTGCTCCGGTGCCGGTGGCCTTGCCTGCGGCAACTGCCATGCCGGAGTTGACCAGGCCGTTGACCAGGCATCCGAGCGTGGTGGACTTGCCGGAGTTCATCGAGGTGCCCAGCACCGCGATCACCGGCGGGCGCTGGGCGCCGGCCTGCGCCGGGCGCGGGGAATCGTCCTCGATGCCCAGCGGTGCGAAGTCCGCCAGGTTCACGACCTTGCCGTGGCGCATCAGCAGGCCGGTTGGCTGCAGCTGGGTCGCCATGTCGATCGAGGCGTGCTGCTCGATGACTTCGCTGGCGACGCCGCCGCCGGCCACCAGCTGGCAGGGGCCCAGGTTCTGCGGCACATGGGCAAGG
This sequence comes from Glutamicibacter nicotianae, assembly GCF_006539525.1. Taxonomy (GTDB): domain Bacteria; phylum Actinomycetota; class Actinomycetes; order Actinomycetales; family Micrococcaceae; genus Glutamicibacter; species Glutamicibacter nicotianae. The sequence continues at coordinate 16,107 of NZ_BJNE01000018.1, forward strand.
AACTGGTCCGGTGCGTAGCGGTCGCCGTAGGCGACCATGATCTCCTGGCCGACGAACATCAGCTGGCGGCGGGAAACCGGGGACTGCAGGCGCGTGTGCTTGCCCAGCTCGGTGACGGTGGCAATCACGACGTCGCCGGCACGAGGCGCCATGTTCGCGCGGCGCACGACCTGGAAATCCTGGGGGTTGCGCTGCAGCTCGGCTGCGACAAAGCGGGTGGTGTAGGCGGCGCGGATGGTGCGAGCACGCTGTGCATCGATCTGCTGCTGCACTTCATTGCGGGCTGCGGTGGTCTGCGTTGGAAGCGATTCTGCGATGATGGCCATTTGCCTGTTCCTCTTTCACTGTTTCCGGCCTGCGGTTTCCGTGTGCCGGTGCTGGCTGTGCTGCCAACGATTCCTAGTGAAACGAGCAATAGTGAACTCAAAATGAACGGTTCATGAGACGACGAGGTGGATTCGATGAGAGGGTTATCATCTGCTTCTCATACATCCAGATCATCACTTATTTACAGGCTGACTAGTGCGTTAGAAAAATCTTGATGAGACTTCTCTCATGCAGGCCGAGGTGCGGTGAAATGTGTGACGCGCGCATCACGGGCATCCAAATGCGAGTACGGGTGCGAAGTTTCCAGCACCGTGGTTCCCAGGGTCGGATAGTTCATCGCCAGCTCGTAGACGGCTTCTTCATCCGAGTCCATAGCGGCCAAGCGCAACGCCAATTCCTGCAGCACCGGCTGATGCCCGATCACCAGCAGGCAGCTGACCGTATCCGGGACCTCATTGATGATGGAGCACAGCTGGGAGACGCCCGCGGTGAAGATGCGCGAGTCGATGTAGGGGGTTGGACCCTTTTCCCCAAGCTCGGACAGCACCCACGCGCAGGTGGCGCGCGCACGCAGCGCATCGGAACAGATGATGTAGTCCGGGATCAGGTCATTCTCCACAAGCCAGGCTCCGGCAGCGGGAGCCTCGCGGTGGCCGCGGGCTGCCAGCGGCCGGTCGTGATCCGCGACGCCTAGCGGGTAGTCGGCTTTGGCGTGGCGCATCAGAATGAGCTTGCGGGAGTGAATGGTGTTCATTGTCCCAGCTTAAGACAGCAGTGGCGGGCAAACCGAACCCGGTTTGCCCGCCACTGCTGTCGGCAACTGCTAGATGGAGTATTCCGGAGCAGCCCAGACAACTACTTCTGGGTGCTCGTAGAAACGGTAGCCCTGGCCGCGCACGGTTCGCACGGTGTTGGCCAGGCGTCCCAGCTTCGAACGCAGGCGACGGATATGCACGTCGATGGTGCGTTCGTTGGGGACTTCTTCGGCGTTGCGCCACAGGTTTTCCAGCAGCTCTTCGCGGCCTACGGTGCGGGTGCCGTTTTCCACGAGGAAGTTCAGCAGCTCGAATTCCTTGAAGGTCAGGTTCAGGGTTTCGCCATCGAGGTAGACTTCGCGGCGCGAGAGGTCAATCAGCACACCCGATGGGCGCGGGGTGGATGGGCGGGCTTCAGCGCGAGGCCGGCGGGAAACCGTCGGGTCACCCAGTGCCTGGCGAACAACATCGATTGGCTCGCCCTGCGCACTGGTTGGTGCCAGCGCTACGGCAGCGTGGGTCTGCGCCTGCGGCGACAGGGTGGCCAGGAAGGCGCGCACCTGGGTGGCAAGCTTGCCCAGCGAGGTGCCCTGCGCCTGAGCTGCGGTTTCATCCAAGCCTACGTAGAGCACGAAGCCGCGCGCTGAGGTATCGGCGCTCGGCTGGCCGGTTGGCTGCACTGGAGCCTGAGCTGGCTGATGCGATGGATCACGAGTTTCATGAACATTGGAAACTGCGCGCAGTGGGCGATAGCCCGCTGGTGCATAGTTGCCAGAAGCTGCACGCTGGGCAGCTGCTGCGCGGTTCTGCGCATTGCGAATTGAAACGTGGACGTATCCGGAACCAGCCGACATAATCTTTTTCCTCTTTTAGTGCGAAGGCCAAGTGGCTTGGCGCTCATGCTTCGGGTTTTGCTTGCGCTGTCCGCGGCCTTCGTCCACGTTCAGCAGTTGGGTTTCCCGTCAATAACACCCAGAATCCGGATTGCAAATCACTCGCAATTCGATCTGGACGCCAAGGACGCCGAGCATTCATTGAGAACAATCGCGGGCAATTCGAGGTGGTTATTCGAGGTGCCTTTGCTGTTCTGCGCCGTACTCACATCTCTAGTTTCCTCGTAACATTGGCAACTTGCAAGTAACAATGGGCACCCATGTCCACATAGTGAGATGAATGTTTCCAAACGTGATACACACCACTTTAGGCAATTCTGGGCTGCCTAAGCGCTTAACTAAACAATATGCTCAAGCTATCAGTTGATCTTCGTCATTTTGCCTAGTCCACTCAGGGGCCTGAATATCCATTCACCGCTACGGCTTGTCCACGCTTCAATCATTCGTCGTTCTTAGGGGTTGACCAAATTAACCACTATCGGTTCCGGTTTTCTCCGCATAAAATCGACTTGCAGTCATAGCTCGCTCACAGCAAAAACATATTCTCGGCCCATGGCAATAGGACAAGCTGATAAACATGAATGAATCTCGATTTTCACCTTCGCAATTGCCTCGGCTGACCCACCCTGACGGCACGGCAATCAAAGTTCTCGTGGTCGATGATGAACCTTCGCTGGCAGAATTGGTCGCCATGGGAACCCGCATGCTCGGCTGGGAAGCCACGATGGCCCACGATGGGCCGGAAGCCGTGGCGACCGCCCGCTCCTTGGCCCCTGACGTCCTGGTCCTCGACTGGATGCTGCCCGGATTCGACGGCCCGGAAGTGTTGCGCAAGGTGCGCACCCATTTCCCGGAGATCCCAGTTCTCTTCCTGACCGCCAAGGACGCGGTCGAGGATCGCATCGAAGGCCTGGGCGCAGGTGCAGACGACTATGTCGCCAAGCCTTTCAGCCTCGAAGAGGTCCTGATCCGGTTGCACCGTCTCGTGGAACGTTCAGGCGCCGCCACCGCAGATTCCGCTGAACTAGTGGTCGGCGACCTGGTGCTGAACATGGACTCGCACGACGTATCGCGTGCAGGCCGCGAAATTTCGCTGACCGCCACCGAATTCGACTTGCTCAGCTACCTGATGAGCAATGCCCGCCGAGTGGTGTCCAAGTCGCAGATCCTGGACAACGTCTGGCACTACGATTTCGACGGGCAGGCGAACATTGTCGAGTTGTACATCTCGTACCTGCGCAAGAAGATCGATGTCGATGCCGAGCCGATGATCCATACCGTGCGTGGTGTCGGCTACGTGCTGAAGCCGGCTGCATGAGTTTCTTTTCCCCGAATACCAGGGTGAGCTCGCCGCACGCGCTGCAACGCAAGCTGCTGCTCATCCTGCTGACCTCGGTCACCGCAGTATCCGTATTGCTCGGCCTGCTCTACAACGCCGGCATGCGCCAGACGTTGATGGACCAGCTCAACAGCCAGCTGCGGCTCACCACCGAACGCGCGCTGAATTATTCGCAGGGCGCGCCAGCGGTGAACTCCCGATTGGATGCCCCGGGCCAGGCAGCCGGCACGCTGACCGCCCGATTCGTCGACAAGTACGTCTTCAACGGCGGCGTGCTGGATGAACGCACCGGCGAACTGAAGCAGCTGAGCCAGGAAGACGCCATCCCAATGGTGGATCTCGAACTGAGCACGCTGCGTGCCGGCGGGCAGTTCAAGCCGGTACGCGCCCACCTGACCGTGGGAGACTACTACCTGGTCGCCGTGAAGGACTCCGGCTCCAACGGCATCCTGATCGTCGGTTTGCCCCTGCACGGCACCGATCTGGCGCTGCGCGGCATGGCGTGGCTGACGCTGTTCATTGCCTTGATCCTGATCGCCGGTGCAGGCCTGGCCGGCTCATGGCTCATCTCGCGTTCGCTGGCCTCGCTCAAGCGTGTGGCCGCCGTGGCAGGTTCGGTCGCCGCCGAAGATCTCGATTCGGGCAAAGTGGACCTGACCCAGCGTGTGCCCGCACGCGATGCCATCCCCGGCACCGAGGTGGGCAATGTCGGCAATGCGCTGAATGCGATGATCAGCAACGTCGCCACCGCACTGACCGCCCGCGAGAAATCCCAGGCCCAGATGCGCCAGTTCGTCGCCGATGCCTCGCACGAGCTGCGCACGCCGCTCTCGGCGATCCGCGGCTACACCGAACTGCTCTCCGCTACCGAGCATTTCTCTCCTGACGGGCAGCGCTCGGTGGATCGGGTGCTGCAGCAAAGCAGCCGGATGAGCTCGCTGGTGGAGAATCTGCTGCTGCTGGCCCGCCTGGACGAAGAGAATGCTTTCAAGCGCAGCAAGATCGATTTGTGCTCGCTCACCGCGGATATCACCGAAGACTTCAAGCTCACCGCGAGCGACCACCATTGGGAGTTCGACTGCCAGGCGCCGCAGACCTTCGTCTACGGCGATTCGGCCTCGCTGCGCCGGGTGATTACCAATCTCCTGGCCAATGCACGCAAGCACACGACCGCCGGGAACACCGTCACCGTATCGGTGGACCGCGACGAGGACGCCGATGAAGCCGTCATCCGGGTGCACGACACCGGCGAAGGCATTGCCCCAGAATTCCTGCCCCGGGTATTCGAGCGTTTCACCCGAGCCGACAAGGCGCGTTCTGGCTCCGATGGCACCACCGGGCTGGGCCTGCCGATCGCCAAGAGCATCGTCGAAGCCCATGGCGGCAGCATTACGGTGGCGTCCACGCCAGGAGACACCGTCTTCGAGGTCCGCCTGCCGCTGGACGAACCCGAAACCGATGAAGAAACGCCGGAGGCTGCGGTGTAATCACCGCAGCCTCCGGGCGCATGGCTTAGCTGATGCTATGCAATCGGCGGGGTCACGCCATACAGGCGGTCGCCGGCATCGCCCAAGCCTGGGATGATGTAGGACTTCTCGTTCAGCTTCTGGTCCATCGCCGCCAGCACGATGTGCACGCGGTCGTCGCCACCGTGGATTTCCTTCAGGCGCTCGACACCTTCAGGAGCAGCGATCAGGCAGATGCAGGTGACGGATTCCGCGCCTCGCTCGAAAATGAACTTGATGGACTCAGCCAGTGTGCCACCGGTGGCCAGCATCGGATCCAGCACGAAGACCTGGCGACCGGTCAGGTCGTTTGGCACGCGGTCGGCGTAGGTGATGATGTCCAGGGTTTCCTCGTTGCGGGCCATGCCCAGGAAGCCGACTTCAGCGGTTGGGACCAGGCGGGTCATGCCTTCGAGCATGCCCAGGCCTGCACGCAGGATCGGGACAACCAGCGGGGTTGGCTTGGCAATCGAGGTGCCGGTGGTGGTGGCGACCGGGGTCTGCACCTCAACGTTTTCGGTTTTCACCTCGCGGGTGGCTTCATAAGCCAGCAGGGTGACCAGTTCGTCGGTCAGCTGGCGGAAAATCGAGGAGGGGGTGTTCTTATCACGAAGAACCGAAACCTTGTGTGCCACCAGTGGGTGGTCGACTACCTGTACGCGCATAAGTAGAAATCTATCAGCACCGCCTCGGCCAAATCGAGAGAAATCCTCGATTTCACGCTGTTAAAGGTCTTTGGTGTGCCCAAGGAAACAGCAAACTTCAGTGCAGTGGGCGGTGATCCACGCTCCCGGAGCCCGGCAGCCGTCGCAAAACACGTAAAGTGAAAGTACTATGGTGCACGAATTTGATGCTTGGATGGACCTCGCCTTGGCTGAAGCGCGCAAAGCGCTAGCCACCGATGACGTGCCCATCGGCGCCGTTATCCTCTCCCCCGAAGGCGAAGTACTGGCCACCGGCCGCAATGAGCGCGAGGCGGTCAAGGACCCTACAGCGCATGCCGAGGTGGTCGCCATCCGCAATGCGGTCAAAGCCCTGGAAGCCGCGGGACAAGACGATGGCTGGCGCTTATCGGACTGCACGCTGGTGGTAACCCTGGAGCCCTGTGCCATGTGCGCCGGGGCCATCGTCCTCTCGCGCATTCCCCAGCTGGTCTTCGGGGCGTGGGATGAAAAGGCCGGCGCGTGCGGCTCGGTCTTCGATATCGTCCGCGAACCACGCTTGAACCATTGGGTCGAGGTGCATTCGCGGGTCAAGAAAGACGAATGCGGCGACCTGCTGCGTGAATTCTTCCGAGGCAAACGCGGTAGAAGCTGACGTTGATGTGTTTCGGACCACTTCAGACCAAAAATGGCGCTCTCGTTTTTGTTTTCACCTGTTGTTCGTTATAGAGTTATCAGGTCTGGTGACGTGTCCGAGCGGCCGAAGGTGCAACACTCGAAATGTTGTGTACGGTAACCCCGTACCGTGGGTTCAAATCCCACCGTCACCGCCAACGAAAACCCCTGGTCAACCAGGGGTTTTCTTTTTAAGAATCTGCCATGGTGCACTTATGGTGCAAATTTCAGCGGAAGGTAGTCGAGACATGCCTGTCACGCGTTGCAAACACGGCTTCCACCACCATGCAGGGCCGCACGTCTGCGACTGGGGCAACCATGACGAAGAATGCCACTATTGGGCGTCTCATCGCGCGCAGAATCTCGAAGACCAGTAGCCTCCCGGCGGGCTGCCGCACATCGCTCCGCGACGCTTGCCCTATAGCAGTGGCACCCAGCTCGGTCGAGCTATTTCAGGAGCCATCGCCCAGCAATGAGCCCACGTACAACAAAGCCCCGGAGCGGTCTTATAATTCGCTCCGGGGTCTGTCGTACAAACTCTTACGAGCCGATTGCGTTCACGGCTTCAACGATCGAAGCTTCTGGATGCTGCTTCCGGTATTCCTTGACAGCTTTTGGATCGATGCCATCGGCAGCGCCTGGCCTGACTTCCTCCTGCTTGCCTCCGAAGAACGCCAGGATCATAATGGCCCACGCTCCAAAGATCGCCGGCACGAGCCAGGTATCAAGCAATACAAAGGCGACAGCTGCCGCCGCGAGGCAGGCGAACACCAATGTGTATCTGAGGTTCTGTTTCATTTTGCCCCTACTTTCTCGCCCCTAATTAGGTGCAGGCCTTCTTGACAGCCGCAATGCCGAGCAGTTCGGCTCCCAGCGCAGCGGCTGCACCACCGAGCGCCTTCAGCTTCTCGTGGGAGAAGCTTGCTCCCCACATGAGCTTAATTGCCTTGGTCACACCGCCCAAAGAATCCATCAGCTTCTTAATCTTCAGGATCTTGGCAACCGGGATTGCGGTGGTGCCAATTGCCAGCAGAATGGCACCCGAGCACTCTAGGAAGCCAGCGGGTTTGCCCACAAAGATACCACCGATAGTCGATGGCTTCTCTTGGAGGTTCTGAGCCACCCAGAGTCGTGTCGCCTCGTCTCCCTGGAGAAGAACCGACTCGGGGATCTGGTCGATCGCCCGCAACAACTCTTCAACCTGCTGGGCCTCGCCGACAGACGAACCCACTACAGAGGTGACGGGCTGCGCCGGAAGTTCCGCAACTTGTGGCGCGGCATTAGCCGGACCGATAATTGTCATCATGAGCGCCGAAGCCACCATGACTGCAGTTGATGCACCAACCGCTTTTCGAATTTTCAATTTTCCACCAATGAGATATTCATGCCAATTAGGACTTTTACAGCTTCTCATTAATAAAGCGAATTGTATATCATCCAAAAACACGAAGGTTGGGTGCTTGACTCCGAGGGACAGAAGTGCTTTTGAAGCAGTTCTTTGCTCCCTTGGGGTAAATCCGATTCCACCATTCGGCGACACTCGTGCCACGCGTTGGGCGCGCGGCTGATCTAATTGTTCTTAGATGAAATTTCTAGCAATCGCGGGGCTTTCGGAATGCCGACGCAGAGTGGTGCAACCATTTCGGCGAGCGGGTCGCACAGCGCGTGAGCAAGAGCGTGCAGGTTTCAGGGAAAGACGATCGTCGCAAATCAGCCAGGCGGGTTACCAGAGATCGCAATATTAGCCATCGACAAGACGCGCATGGGCTTCACCATCGTGGTAGCACTTTCGATCATTTATAAAATTCAAAAGCGAAATCGACAGGTAGGGCCGCCGGATACTCTCCACGATCTAACCTGACTTGAATAATTTTACTTCTTTCCCCATTGCTGAGCGAGATCTTAACTGTGAGGTCAAAGATTTCGATCCGCTGATACGACAATCCAGGAGAGATGTCTTTCATCTCGGTTTCTTAGCTGCCCAGATCCTGCAGCAGTTCGACCCAAAAATCGTGGATTTTAGGTTCCAGATTCAACGGAGGTAATTCCTGCATCCACGCTGGCCTAACGGTGTAGCCCGCTCGGATTAACAGGGATTCAATGTCGGACCTACTAGCTTCACGGGAGCATGGAACCCACTCGTTGTAAACTTTAACAGCAACGTTTCCTAATTCAGTGACACTAAACCCTCTTAATAGGAAATCGCCCTGCGTTCGTTCGAGAGCAGAGAGCTCCATGAACAGATGGCCAAATCGAAGATCTTTCTTGAATCCCTAAATCTGGTTGATTGCGTTCTTGACGTAATTAGGGCATTTCACAACCCGTGTAAGACAGTGGGACGTAACTACGCCAAACGACTTCGTATCGCTCGTATTGTTTCGATAATCAATCACTGTGCGCACAATTACGCTATCGCGTGTTACACAATGACGCTTCCAAAGAAAATCAGTGCAGGTTACGTTTTTCATGAGGCTGGCTCCTTTGCGCATGGTCCCTCATTTGGTCGGCCAACCGCAGGTAGCAAAGTCTTACACCCACGTTATGACAGGCGTCCAGTTTTGGCGCCGCGCCCCTAAATAGCAATCACCTCGCTGCCATCCCGGCCTCGGTGGCAACACCCGTATCATTGGTTAGACAGGGACAAGACACCATTCCGAGGCTGGTCGGCCGACAGTCCCCATGATCCCCTTGTTGGGGGGGGCTGTCAAAAAGATAACGGGCTATCAAAAAGAACGGGCTGCCGAACGCGCTACGCGCGCTTGCCCTCAGGAAGCCGGGCACAGAGAAAGATCCCCTTGCTGCTGGATGCGGCAAGGGGATCTCTTCGGGTTAGGCTCAGCGGATCTGGACATTGCTCGTCTCGTCCCATTCGACGAACGAGCCGGCGTTACCTACTACCCTGAAGTGCTGGTCTTCGAGTGGTGCCGGTAGTTGGTGAAAGCAAGGATCAGCGCTGCGAGCAGCAGTACTCCGCCGACAGCCCATCCAACCACGGCGTAGTCAGTAAGCTGAGGGACCCGAGGCAAGTTGATCGCGGTTACCGCAAGGAACAGAAGCACCACTACGGTGCTCTTCCTGGCGGCAGACGAATTGCTAGGTTGCTTTGTCATTTGCCGTTTCCTTTCTCGTGCCTAACTGACACCGCTCAGGCACTGTCCTGCGGATGCGCCAGCAACATCGGGGAAACCAGCTACGCAGATGATGCAGGCTGTTCCAACAGCAACAGCACAAAGAGAACGGGGGTTTTGCCTTGCCCAGCTCTAGTTCGCGAAGGTATCGGTGAGCTTGCCCTTGGCATCCCACAGTGCCAGCGAATCACCGGCATTGTTCAAGATGCCCGGACCGCCCACGTAGAAAGCTTCGTCGCTGTTGGTGCCCGGACCCGAGTACACGCGCAGCTGCTCGTCTGGCTCTAGCTCGTATCCCTTGCCGATTTCCAGGATGTTGTTGGCGGCATCGCGAATGATGTAGCCGCTGACATCGATGGTGCGCTTGCCGGTGTTCTCCAGGATCACGTGCTCGCCATTTTCCGGAGCGACGTCGTTTCCAGGCACGTCGTTGACCGCGTCGGCAATCACCACGCCGTTATTGGCCGGGAAGTCCTTCTGGCCATCGACGTGGCGGTTCACCTGTGTTGGGAAGTCGCCGGTGATCCGCTCGACGCCCAGAGCCATGGCATCATCAGCAGCTTCGGTGGCGTTGACCGTGTAGACTCCCAGGCCCAAGCCTGCGTCCTTCACACGTTGGGCACCGGCGGCATCAAGCGTGCGGTAGTTGGTGCCGAAGGAATCAGCGTACGTCGCGTAGTTTGCCAGTTCCGCGGCAGATGGCACGGTTCCGGTCAGCTGCTGGAGCGGCACTTCAGGGGCCAACTGCGCAAAGGTCTGGTTGGATGCGGCATCGAAGCTGAGCACCTCGATCTTGTTCGCATCTGCGAGCGCCTTCCACTCCGGATCCTCGGCCAGCGCGTCCGCTACCAGCTTCTCCACGCCTGGGGACTTGGCCGGATCCTTGATTTCGATGAAGACGCCGGTACCGCCGGTCAGTGCACCTGGGACCTCATCGAAATGGGGAATCTTGGTTCCCTTGAACTCGTCCGAGAAGTAGGAACCGGCATCGAGCTGCTGCAGTTCGTCCCAGGTGAATGACGTGATGGGGTCATTGACGCGGTCAGGGAATACCTCTGCCACGTTCGTGGTGCGCGAAGGAGTTCCGTCATGGAAGATGAACGGCACCCCGTCCTTGGACAGCTGCACGTCGATTTCAATGAATTCGGCGCCAGACTGGCTGCCTGCCTTGAGGGCTGGCAAGGTGTTCTCCGGAGCCACACCGGCTGCTCCGCGGTGGCCGATGATCAGTGGATCGGAACCAGTCGGTTCAATCGGTGCGGCGCCTGCAGGAGCGGCCAAGGTGACGGCCAAAGCCAGAGTTGCTGTGCCGAGGGTGATTTTGCGCAGTTTCATGGAGCTCTTCCGTTGGTGTCATTGATGTACACCGGCCATGCTTCCGCTCGCTGATGACGGCGGCGGCACACTGAGCTAAATCAGAGATTAACCTTTGCTACTCAATCTCATGCGAGCTGAACTGCGTTTCCAGATTCGTTCCATTCAATTCAAGATAGATTTGCCCCTCGGTTACCGAGACAGACATGGTGTTGCGGCGTGTCAGTGCCTGGGTTGCCGCATCGACGAACTGGGGGTCGAAGGAACGCACCGTGATCTGTTCCGACTGGTGGATCGTCTTTCCACGCCAGGAGGCCAGAAGCTTGGCAGGGTCGCGATGCGTGTAGACGGCGGTGCGCCCTGCCCGCTTGCTTCCCGTATGCAGCCGCTGGGCATCAGGAGCACCCACTTCAATCCACGCGGTGATCAGGCCGGTCAGATCCTTGACCAAGATGGCAGGCTCTTCCCCGGTGGAAACTCCGCCGGCCGAGAAGGAGATGCCTTCCTCGTATTCGAGGCAGTAGGCCAGCACGCGGGTAACCAGATAGGCATCGGTTTCCGAAGGGTGCTGCGCAACCCGCAGGGAAATATCCTCGTACACCCCGCGATCCACATCAGCAAGCTGGATTTCAAAGGTGTGCATAGTCGCGCCGATAGCCATAGTCATCGAGTTTACCGCGAATGCCATGGCCCGTCCGACGAGCAGCCGGCTTTCTAGGCTTTCGCCCCGCGGCTTCGAACTACGAAGAAGCCTGCCAGCGAAGACAAGCTGGCCACGGCTGCAACTATGCCAACCAGCAGATTCCCGCCAATTGATAGTATTGAAAACGCAGCAAAAAGGATCGCGGAAACAATGAACAGGGTTTTCATAACTAGACCCTAACTGACCCAGCGCGCAAATGATTGATCTATCCAGCAGATGGGAACTTTCCATCCAGGTCTTTGAGCCATTGGCCAAAGAGCTCAACAGCATCGGGCATATAGCTGCCGGGGTTCCGCTCAATGTCTGCCAGCAGCTCACGATGCTCCATCCAGCGTCCGCTAGCGACTTCCTCAGCTTGCAGGCTGAGCTCCCCGCGGGCAACCGTCCAATACCGAAAAGCCCGGTACCGGGTATGCGCATCTGCGTAGTTCTCTGGTTCCAAGCGCACGAGCTCGCTGTCGATGCCCAATTCTTCCTGGGCTTCGCGTATTGCTGATTCATCGGGATTTTCGCCTGCTTGAATCACACCGCCAGCGGTGAAATCGAAGAGTCCGGGGTACACGTCTTTGGTCATCGTGCGCTCATGCACAAAGACCTCGCCCTGCGGGTTGAACACCAGAATCCCGGTAGCGCCATGACGCAGATTTTCCGCTCTGACGCGTGAGCGCGGAGCTTGCCCGATTACCTGCCCGTGCTCATCAAATAACGCTGCTTGTTCTTCCACGATTCATTTTCCATCACGGGCCCTGGTGCCGCGCAGCATGCCGGCAACCACCAAGGCGAAAGTTCCCACGAGCACCAGCAGCCAGAGACCTAAAGCGTAGGAGTTGGATTCGGCATGGTAGGTGGCGCCCATGGCCAGCGGCGGGAAGTAACCGCCCAGGCCACCGGCAGCCGCCACGACACCGGAAACGGCGCCAACCTTTTCCGGAGGTGTCGACGGGCCTATCCAAGCAAAGACCGCGCCCATTCCAAGGCCCATGGCCGAAGCCATCAAGATGAAGGTAACACCGGTCAGGATGCCTTCAGCAGGTTGCTGTCCAACAATATAGGCGAGCGAAACGATGCCGGCCAGCGAGATCAGCGCAATGACTTTCGGACCGAATTTGTCGGCCAGCACGCCGCCGACAGGTCGAGCAATCACTGCGGCCACAGCGAACAACGCCGTACGGGTACCGGCACCGATCGGGTCGACATTCTCCGGGTAGATGGTCATCAGGTATTTGGGCAAGAAGGTCGAAAATGCGACAAAACCGCCAAAGACTATTCCGTAGAGGAAGGACATTTCCCATGTAATAGCCAGCTTCAATGCACCGAAAACCTTCGGGAACAGCGGTTGGCTGCTCGGCTTCCATGCCGGAGACTCGCGCATCAAGAACCACACCAGGATCGCGGCGGCGAGCAGAAGACCGGCCAGGAACAGGTGGGTTCCCCAGTAGCCGAAATCTTGCAGCAGACGAGGTGTCTGGAAGGCCGAAATGGCGGTGCCAATCATTCCCATGCCAAAGATGCCGTTGGCGAAGCCGCGCCTATTGGCCGGATACCAGGCACTGGCGAAGGGGACGCCCACTGCAAAGATCGAACCGCCAACACCAAGGTAGGTTCCTGCGATAATCAGCAGCGCAAAACTGCCTATGCTGCCGGCGAGCGCCACCAGCAGCACCGCCGGAATCGTCGCCAGCAGCACGGCGGTGAACATTTTCCGGGCACCAAAGCGGTCGGTCAGCGCACCGGTGAAAATGCGTCCGATAGCGCCTACGAGCACCGGTGTAGCCAGCATCAGGGACACCTGTCCCTCGCTCAGATCCATCCCCTCGGCATAGAAACGCTGGATCGGTGAAATCAGCATCCATGCCCAGAAGCCCACGGCGCTTGCGAAAGTGGCCAGCAGCAGTTGGAAGAATCCTCCCCGCAAATCGGGCTCATTCACAGTGGTGTTTGCGTCAGATCCTGCGCTCATTGGACCCCCTGGTCGCACGGTTCAAGTAACGTCGAAGAGCCTTTTAAGCCAGTAGTCTATTCCTTCCCATCATGAAATTGGAAGAGTTATTCCGGTTAATTATTTACCGGATGACAAGGAAAAATATTAACGGATAATTCTGGAAAATACTCTTGAAACTCGCGATCCAAAAGGCGAAGCTAGGGATACTAGCCACAGTTGGAGGAGATCCGCCAATGAGCGATAGTCCAAACCACACACAGCCTGCCACTGATGGACCGATTGCTGATTCACTGCTTTCGATGGGAAAGTTCCTGCGCCGCGGTGACACCAGTGACGACCTGCGTGCCATGTTCCTGCAGGGAGGGCGCAAGGGCGATGTCTTCTACCGGGACCGATGGTCCCATGACAAGGTGGTGCGCTCGACCCACGGGGTGAACTGCACCGGCTCCTGCTCCTGGAAGGTCTACGTCAAAGACGGAATCATCACCTGGGAAACGCAGCAGACCGACTATCCCTCGGTTGGCCCTGATTCCCCTGAATACGAGCCGCGCGGCTGCCCGCGTGGCGCGGCGTTCAGCTGGTACACCTACTCCCCGACCCGCGTGCGCTTCCCCTACATCCGCGATGTGCTCGCCGAGCTGTACCGCAGCGCGAAGCAGGAGCACCCGGATCCGGTCGATGCCTGGGCATCGATTGTCGAGGACCCTGCCAAGGCCAAGCGCTACAAGAAGGCCCGCGGCAAGGGCGGGCTGATCCGCACCACGTGGGATGAAGCACTGGAAATCGCCAGTGCGGCGCAGGTCTATTCGGTGAAGAAGTACGGGCCGGACCGCATTGCAGGCTTCTCCCCCATCCCAGCCATGTCGATGGTCTCCCATGGGGCCGGCTCGCGCTACATGAATCTGGTCGGCGGCACCATGCTCTCCTTCTACGATTGGTACGCAGATCTTCCGGTCGCCAGCCCGCAGGTCTTCGGCGACCAGACCGACGTGCCGGAATCGGCCGACTGGTGGAACTCGCAGTACCTGATCATGTGGGGCTCCAATGTGCCGGTGACCCGCACCCCGGATGCGCACTTCATGGCCGAGGCTCGCTACAAGGGCACCAAGGTGGTCACGGTATCACCGGACTACACGGACAACACCAAGTTCGCCGACGAATGGGTGGCTCTGCAGCCCGGCACCGATGCGGCGTTGGGCTTGTCCATGGGGCATGTGATCCTCAAGGAGCACTACGTCGACAAGCGCACCAAGGCTTTCGAGGACTACATGCTGTGCTTCACCGATTCCCCGTTCCTGGTGGAAATCGATGCGGCCACCGGCACACCGGTGCCTGGCAAGTTCCTCACCGCCACCGACCTCGGGATGTCCGAGGAACAGAACGCAGACTTCAAGCCTGCCCTGCTGGACATGGATGGCAACGCCCGGGTTCCGCGCGGCACCCTGGGCCACCGCTACTCCGAACAGGACAAGGGGCAGTGGAATCTGGACCTGGGCGATATCACCCCTGCCCTGTCGGTCATGGACCTGGACAGCTGGGATGGCGCAACGGCAGAAATCAGCCTGCCGCGCTTCGATCTGGCCCCGGAGGCCGGGCAGGAGCATGCCGGAGGCTCGGGTGTCGTGCAGCGTGGCGTCCCGGTGGTGCAGCTTGCCGGCAAGACGCTGACCACGGTCTTCGATTTGATGCTCGCCCAGTACGGTGTGGGCCGCGAGTCCCTTCCCGGCCAGTGGCCAACTGATTTCATGGACGCTTCCACGGTCGGCACCCCTGCCTGGCAGGAGGAGCATACCGGGGTTCCGCCAGAGCAGGCCATCCGCATTGCCCGCGAATTCGCCGATACCGCAGAGAAATCCGGCGGCCGTTCGATGATCCTGATGGGTGCCGGCACCAACCACTGGTTCCATTCTGACACGATCTACCGCACCTTCCTGGCGCTGACCATGATGACCGGCTGCCAGGGCGTGAACGGCGGCGGCTGGGCGCACTATGTGGGCCAGGAAAAGGTCCGTCCGCTTACCGGCTATCAGCAGTATGCTTCGGCCGGAGACTGGAACCGCCCGCCGCGCCACACCATCGGCACCGCCTTCTGGTACCTGGCAACCGACCAGTGGCGCTACGACGGCCTGCCGGCCAACCAGCTGGCCTCGCCGCTGGCCAAGGGCCAATTCGACGGGCGCACCACCGCGGACTGCCTGGTCGAGTCGATCAAGCGTGGCTGGATGCCGGACTACCCGACCTTCAACCGCAATCCGCTGGACCTGGTGGATGAGGCCGAAGCGGCCGGCAAGGATCCGGCGGCGCATGTGGTCGATTCGCTGAACGACGGCTCGCTGTCCTTCGCCTGCGAGGCCCCCGACGCCCCGGAGAACTTCCCGCGGGTCGTGCTGATCTGGCGGGCTAACATCCTCGGCTCCTCCGGCAAGGGCAATGAGTACTTCCTCAAGCACCTGCTGGGCACCGATGCGTCGGTACGCGCCCCGGAAGCTGCCGTTGGCCACCGCCCGGTGGACATCGCCTGGCACGATGAGGCACCGGAAGGAAAGCTGGATTTGCTGGCCACCGCGGATTTCCGGATGACCAGCACCACCTTGTTCTCGGATCTGGTCTTCCCGGCGGCAACCTGGTACGAGAAATACGATTTGTCCTCGACGGACATGCATCCGTTCATCCACTCCTTCAACCCGGCCATTTCCCCTCCATGGCAGACGAAGACCGATTTCGAGCTGTTCGGGTCCATGGCCAAGCGCTTCGGCGAGTACTCCGCCAAGCACCTGGGTGTGCGCAAGGACCTGGTGGCGTCCCCGCTGCAGCATGACACCCCGGATGCCATGGCCACCGTCAAGGGCAAGGTGGCGCAGGACGCCCCGCTGGTTCCGGGACTGAGCATGCCCAAGCTGAAGGTCGTGGAACGCGACTACCCGAACCTCTACCGGCAGTGGAGCACCTTAGGTCCGCTGACGCAGGAACTGGGCATGGTCACCAAGGGCATCAATTACCGCGTGGGTCCCGAGATCGAGGCGCTCAAGTACGCCAACGGGGTCTCGGCCACCGGCGCGGTGCTGCTGGATACCGACAAGAAGGCCTGCGAGATGATCCTCGCTTTCTCCGGCACCTCCAACGGGCGCCTGGCCACCGCAGGCTTCAAGCAGCTCGAGGAGCATACCGGGCAGAAGATGGCCTTCCTCTCCGAGGAGCATGAGGGCTCGCGGATTTCCTTCCACGATGTGCAGGTCCAGCCGCGCAGCGTCATCACCTCCCCGGAGTGGTCCGGCTCGGAGCACGGCGGGCGGCGCTACACCGCGTTCGCGATCAACGTCGAGCAGCTCAAGCCCTTCCACACGCTGACCGGGCGGATGCACTTCTACCTGGACCACGACTGGATGCAGGAACTGGGCGAGTCGCTGCCGGTCTACCGGCCGCCGCTGGACATGCACCGGCTGTTCAACGACGCCAAGCTGGGCGCCACCGGCCAGCACGAGTCGGGCAATGCCGAGGTAGCGGTGCGCTATCTGACCCCGCATTCGAAGTGGTCCATCCACTCCGAGTACCAGGACAACCTGTTCATGCTCTCGCTCTCCCGCGGCGGGCCGACCATCTGGATGTCCCCGCAGGACGCGGCGAAGATCGGGGTGAAGGACAACGAGTGGATCGAGTCCTACAACCGCAACGGCGTGGTGGTCGCCCGCGCGATCGTCTCTCACCGCATGCCCGAAGGCACGGTGTACATGTACCACGCGAAGGACCGCACGGTGGATGTTCCGATCGCGGAAACCAGCGGCAAGCGCGGCGGCATCCACAACTCGCTGACCCGCATCCTGATGAAGCCCAGCCACCTGATTGGCGGCTACGGCCAGTTGGCCTGGGCATTCAACTATCTCGGCCCCACCGGAAACCAGCGCGACGAGGTCACCACGATCCGCCGCCGTAGCCAGGAGGTGCAGTACCGATGAAGGTCATGGCCCAGATGTCCATGGTGATGAACCTGGACAAGTGCATCGGCTGCCACACCTGTTCGGTCACCTGCAAGCAGGCATGGACCAACCGCACCGGCGTGGAGTATGTCTGGTTCAACAATGTGGAGACGCGTCCCGGCGTGGGCTACCCGCGCACCTACGAGGACCAGGAGAAATGGCGCGGCGGCTGGACGCTGAACAAGCGCGGCCGACTGACCCTGCGCGATGGCGGTCGCTTCAAGAAGATCAGCCGCATCTTCTCCAACCCGAAGCTGCCCGAGATCCACGACTACTACGAGCCGTGGACCTACGACTACGACATGCTGCTGAACTCGCCCTCCGGCGAGCACATCCCGGTAGCCACCCCGAAGTCGCTGCTCACCGGCAAGGACATGAAGATCGGCTGGTCGGCGAACTGGGACGACAACTTGGGCGGCTCGCTGGAGACCATGGACCAGGATCCGCTGCTGGCCAAGATGAGCGAGGAGGTGAAGGCCGAGTACGAGAAGGCCTTCATGTTCTACCTGCCGCGCATCTGCGAGCACTGCCTGAACCCCTCCTGCGTGGCCTCCTGCCCCTCCGGGGCGATGTACAAGCGGGCCGAGGACGGGATCGTGCTGGTGGACCAGGATGGCTGCCGCGGCTGGCGGATGTGCGTCTCCGGCTGCCCCTATAAGAAGGTCTACTTCAACCACCGCACCGGCAAGGCCGAGAAGTGCACCTTCTGCTACCCGCGCGTGGAAGTCGGGCTGCCGACCGTCTGCGCCGAGACCTGCGTGGGCCGCCTGCGCTACCTGGGGCTGGTGCTCTACGATGCCGACGCGGTAGCCGCCGCGGCCAGCGTCACCGACGAGCACGAGCTGCTCGACGCCCAGCGCAATGTCCTGCTGGACCCGAACGACCCGGCAGTCATCGAGGCCGCCCGCGCCGAAGGCATCCCGGAAGACTGGATCGCCGCCGCCCAGGCCAGCCCGATCTGGAAGCTGATCCGCGACTACCAGGTAGCCTTGCCGCTGCACCCTGAGTACCGCACCATGCCGATGGTCTGGTACATCCCGCCGCTGTCCCCAGTAGTGGACGTGGTCACCAATACCGGCAACGACGGCGAGGACGCCAACAACCTCTTCGCCGCCATCGACAAGCTGCGCATCCCGATCGGCTACCTGGCCGAGCTGTTCACCGCCGGGGACACCGCCCCGGTAGATCTGGCCCTGCGCAAGCTGGCAGCCATGCGCTCCTACATGCGCGGCATCTCGCTGGATGATGTGCGCGACGAGTCAATCGCGCTGGCGGTGGGAATGGACGGGCCGGCCATGGAGGAAATGTACCGGCTGCTGGCCATCGCCAAGTACGAGGAACGCTACGTGATCCCGCCGGCCCACGCCGAGCAGGCGCACGACCTGGAGGAAATGGGCTGCTCGCTGGACTTCGAGGGCGGCCCTGGCATGGGCGGGGCAGGCCCGTTCGGTTCCTCCTCGGGCGAGTCGGTGCCGGTGGCGGTGGAGAATTTCCACTCGCTGAAGAACCGGCAGACCGCGGACCGGCCTTCCAGCCCGGGACGCGTGAACCTGCTGAACTGGGACGGCAACGGCCGGCCCGAGGGACTCTTTCCACCGGAGGATGAAAAGTGATTCCCCGACTGTTCAACCGGGGCACCCCGCGCCGCCGGCTGCCGGGCGCCCTCGAACCGGTGTCCATGGCCCGCGGGGAACGCGCCCAGGTGCACATGCTGGTCTCCCTGCTGCTGGATTACCCGGATGCTGCATGGTTCGCCCGGCTGCCCGAACTGGAGCGCCATCTGGGTGCGGTGCCGAAGCCGCTGGCCGGCCTGCTGGCCGAGTTCATCGATGCCTCCACCGAGCTGGGTGCCGCCGAGGTGCAGCGCCGCTACGTGCAGACCTTCGATTTGAAGCGCAAGTGCAGCTTGTACCTGAGCTATTTCGCCACCGGGGATACCCGCAAGCGCGGCACCGCGCTGGTGACCTTCATCGAGGCGTACCGGGCCGCGGGCTGGGAATTCGAGGCCGAGGAGCTGCCGGACTATTTGCCGGCCGTGCTGGAATTCTCCGCACGCAGCGATGACCCGATCGCCGAGGCACTGCTCGCGGCGCACATCGAGGGCATCGAGGTGCTGCGCGCCGCACTGGAATCCATGGACAGCCACTGGGCGCCGCTGGTCCGCTGCGTCACCCTGTCCTTGCCGCCAGTCGACCTGGAAACGCAGGAACGGGTGCTGGCCCTGGTCAGCGAGGGACCGCCGACGGAAACCGTCGGATTGTCCTTCCTGGGAAATCTTCCGCCATTCAGCCCGAGGGGGAACGGATGAGTACGTCAGCGATTCTGCTCTGGGTCGTGCTGCCCTATGCCTGCGCGGTGGTGTTCATCGTCGGGCACATCTGGCGCTACCGCTACGACAAATTCGGCTGGACCACGCGGTCGAGCCAGACCTATGAGAACCGGCTGCTGCGCTGGGGCTCGCCCATGTTCCACCTGGGCATCCTGATGGTGATTGCCGGGCACGTGGTCGGCCTGCTGATTCCACGCGAATGGCTGTACGCCATCGGGATCAACGAGCATATCTACCACCTCGGGGCCACCTGGCTCGGTACCGCGGCGGCCGTCCTGACGCTGGCCGGCCTGGCGATCCTGATCTACCGCCGCCGCACGGTGGGCCCGGTGTTCCTCGCAACGACCCCGATGGATAAGATCATGTACGTGTTCCTGGGAGCCACGTTGTTCTTCGGCACCTTGGCGACGGTCGTGTACCAGGTCTTCGGGCCTGGCTATTCCTACCGTGAATCGATCTCGCCGTGGATCCGGCAGATGATCATCTTCCAGCCGCACCCGGAAATGATGCTGGAGGTGCCGCTCTTCTTCCAGCTGCATGTGATCACCGCTTGCCTGCTGTTCGCGCTGTGGCCGTTCACCCGGCTGGTGCACGTATTCTCGGCGCCGATCCCGTACTTCTTCCGCCCCTACATCGTGTACCGCTCGCGGGATGATTCCCGTGGCGCCGGCAGCCGTCCGATCCGCCGCGGCTGGGATCCGATCACCACGCCGCCGCAGACCCGCGGCCGGCGCAGCCGGTAGCACCGCGGGTTGCCGGCTGTCCGGAGAATTGCGGTTCCGGGGAGGCTGCGAGCAGCAGGACTAGGCTATTCGTCCGGGTGCTCGTCAGCCCAGCGGTGGGCGCGCGAGACCAATCGCTCGGATAAGCCAGACAGCTCACCCTTGCCGCTGCCCATGGCCAGGCCGAGCAGGAAGGTGCTCAGCGGGGCTGCCGGCCGGGCGACCTCGTGGGCTACATGCTTGGCAACATCGAGCACGGTGGCGATATCCACTTCGCCGGAGTCTAAGCCCAATTCCTTGGCGGCTGCTTCCAGCCAATCGTTCAATGCTTCTGGCGGCAGGTGCTGTGCCATGGCTTCCCTTCCATTCTTGCGGGCGCCTTCCAGCGCCTGCGGCGTATCTATGTCACTGCTGATTCCATCATCCACCTGTACCCGTGCCAACTGCAGCTGGTTCAAGGCGCGGCGCACCGGAGCATTGACCAGGTCCGCGCCTAGTTGGGCGCAGATGGCCGCCAGTGCCGAGGTGCGGTAGATTCCTGCCAGCCACTGGGTGTGGCCTTCCGCGTCGACCAGCAGCAGGCCGTCGGCTGCGCGTTGCCCATAGCCACCGATTAACGCGCTGGCCACAGCAACCGGACGTTGCAGGTCGCAGGCCAGAACCATGGTCCATTCCGCGTTTGCGCTGCCAGCAAGTTCGGCTAGTCCGGCGGCGATTCCCGCCAGCGGACCGGCAAATGGCGGGTCCTCGCGGATCACGGAATCGGCTTGGGTACCGGTGGATTCCGGGCCAACCACAACCACCCTGCACGCCCCGGTTTTGCGGGCGGCGGCGACCACGCGGTCAACCAGGCGTTGGCCGTGCAGCTGGATTTCAGCTTTGCCCTCGCCTCCGAGACGCGTGCCCCTGCCGCCGGCCAGCACCAGGGCGTTGAAGCCGGGAAGCTGTGCGGCGCTCATGGGATCATCCTCAGTACTTCGACTTCATCGCCCGGGTTGACCCGGTCGATGCCCGCCGGGACCAGGGCATAACCTTCGGCGGCGCCGAAGCCGCCCACCGAGTGGGAGATGCTGCTGGCTTGGACTGCCGGGGCGCACCGCAGTTGTTCCCCGTGCTCGAAGACGACGGGAATGACTTGCAGGCGTCCGGCCGCCGCTTTCCAGCCCACCGCGGCGATGGCGCGCAAGGTTGGGCGCAGCACCTCGCGGTGCCCTTGCATGGCCCGCAGGCAGGGGCGGACGAATAATTCGAAGCTGACCGCTGCGCTGACCGGGTTGCCGGGCAGGGCGAAGACCATCGCTCCGGCCTGCAAGCGTCCAGCGCATTGCGGCTGGCCGGGGCGGATCTTCACCCGGGCCGCCTGCACCCCGGGTTCGGCATCCAGCACCTGGCGCATCACGTCATAGGCGCCCGGGCCGACTCCCCCGGTGCTCAGGATGGCGTCATGCGTGGAGCCGAGCACCTCCAGCTGTTCGCGGACCGCTGCGGTGTCATCCACGCAGTGCACCACGGTGGTTGCCTGGATCCCGGATTCGGCCAGCAGCCCTGCCATGAGCAGCGAGTTGGTTTCCGGGATCTGCCCGCGCGACAGCGCTGTACCGGGTTCAAGTAATTCCGCTCCGGTGATCAGCACCGCCACCTTCGGCGCGGTGCGCACCGGCAAGCTGCTGGCCCCGGCGGCAGCCAGGGCCGAAAGACGGGCGGCGGTGAGCTGCTCGCCGGCATGGGCCACCGGCTGGCCGGCGGCTTTGTCTTCGCCGCGGCGGCGCAGGTCCTTGCCCGGCTGCACCGGCACGTGGATCTGCACGGTCGCCGCATCCCAGCCGGTCACCGCGGCGGAGGTGTCCTCGATGCGCACCACCGCATCGGCATCGGACGGGATCGGGGCACCTGTCATGATCTTCACGCACTGACCCGGTTCCAGTTTCGGGTCCCAGCCGCTTCCGGCCGGCACTTCGCCAATGACGTCCAGCGCAACCGGCGCCGCAGCGGTATCCACCGAGCGCACCGCATAGCCGTCCATGGCCGAGTTGTCCCATAACGGCAGCGGATGCGTGGCGCGCACATCCTCGGCCAGCACCGCGCCGTGCAGTGCGGCAAAGCCTCCAGCCACCTCGATCTGCCGCGGGGCCAACGGCACAACCTGCGACAAAAGCCGATCACGGTGTACTTCAAGTTCCCCTGGCTGGATGCCGGTACTCATGGTTGCTCTTCCTGGATGCTCATCGGATGCTGTGCTGGCAAGGTGGCCGCCACCGCACGCACGAAGCGGTTGGCAGGTTCAGCGAAAACCTGCTGCACTGCTCCCTGCGCAATGATTCTTCCCCGCTCCAGCACCAGCAGGTCATCGGCGAGCGCCAGGGCATCGGCGGCCGAATGCGAGACGACAATGGCGCTGGTTCCGGTGCGTTCCAGCTCTTCGCGCACCAGGGCACGCATGTCCATGGCGGCTTCGACATCCAGCGAAGCGAAGGGCTCGTCGATCAGCAGGATCTTGGGCGCGGCGGCCAGGGCCCGGGCCAGCGCGATGCGCTGGCGCTGGCCGCCGGAGAGGGCCTCGGGCCGGTGCGTGGCGATTTCTTCCAGGCCCAGCCGCGCGATCCATTCGGCGGCCGCGGCCTTCGCCGCGGCCTTGTCAAGTCCCCCGGCCCGGGCGCCGAAGGCGATGTTCTTCAGCGCATCTTGGTGAGGGAACAGGTGCGGGTCCTGGCCCAGCAGGCCGACCTCGCGCAGGTGCGGCGGCCGGTGCTGCTTCGCATCGGCCAGCACGGTGCCGGAGAGCTCGATGCGCCCGGCGGCAATCTTCTGGATCCCGGCGATGGCATGCACAATGGTGGACTTGCCCGAGCCGCTGGGGCCCATCATCGCCAGCGTGCTGCCGGCAGGAACCTGGAATTCCACGTCCACGTCGAATCCGGTGCGAGGCACGCGCAGGGCAACCTCCAGTGTCATTTCAACGCCCCCGGACGCCAGGCGCGCGCCAGCAGCAGCACCACCACGGCGGTGGCCAGCAGCAATAGCGACAGGGCGACGGCTGAATCCCGTCCGGTGCCGGCCCCGTTGAACGCGGTGTAGATGGCCAGCGGCATGGTCTGGGTGATTCCCGGCGCGTTGCCGGCGAACAGCGCGGTGGCCCCGAATTCGCCGATGGCCCTCGCGAAGCACAGGATCACCCCGGCTACCAGGCCCGGGGCTGCCAGCGGCAAGGTGATGCGGGTGAGCACCATCCAGCGTCCGGCGCCCAGCGTGGCGGCTGCCTGCTCGTAGCCGGCGCCGGCGGCTCTGAGCGAGCCCTCCACGGAGAGCACCAGGAAGGGCAGGGCGACGAAACTCTGGGCGATGACAACCGCCGCGGTGGAGAAGGGCAGGGTGATCCCCCACAGGGAATCGATGAATTGGCCTATCGGGCTGGTGCGTCCGAAGAGGAAGAGCAGGGCAACGCCGCCAACCATCGGCGGCAGCACCAGCGGCACGGCGATCAGCGCGCGCAGCAGCTGCGCTATGCGGGCCGGGCTGCGGGCCATCAGCACCGCCAGCGGCACGCCAAGCAGCACGCACAGCACGGTGGCCGCCACCCCGGTGCGCAGGCTCAGCCACAGTGCCGAAAGGGCCTGGGGGCTGGTTGCATCGTCCACCAGCGTGGACCAGCTGGCGCGTGTGATAAGCGCCAGCAGCGGAAGCACCAGCAGCCCGACGCCCAGCAGTGCCGGCGCGATGGCGAAGCCGGGAACCCGTACCCCTGTATCGCTAGCCATTGGCCTGCTCGGCGCCGGTGCCGAAGCCGTGCTCGGCAAGGATCTGCTGGCCGCGCTCGCTGATCACGAAATCCATGAACGCCTGCGCGCCGGGATTCTCGCCGAGCGTCGTAATCGGATAGGTGTTCACGACGTCCTCGGCTCCTTCCGGGACAATCGAGGCGACGTTTTCTTCGTTGAGCACATCGGTGGCGTAGACCAGCCCGGCATCCGCTTCACCGGCGGCCACCTTCTGCAGCACCGCGGTGACGTTCTGCTCCTCGCTGGCCGGGGTCACCTGAACCCCTTGGTCTTCGAGCAGCTGGCGGGAGGCCGAGCCGCATGGCACCTGCTGCGCGCACAGCACCGTGGTGGCCTGCGCCAGGTCATCGAGCGAATCGATATCCGCCGGGTTGTCCTGCGGCACCGCGATCACCAGGGTGTTGCTGGCAAAGATCGCCGGCTCGTGGCCGAACCCGGCCTCGGTCACCTCGGACATGTTGCGTTCATCGGCCGAGGCGAAGACGTCCACGTCGGCGCCTTCGAGGATCTGCGTGGCCAGGGTCGAGGAGCCGTCGTAGGAGATGCTGGAAATCTTCACCTCCGGGTGTTCTGCGCTGAATTCTTCGGAGATCTGCTCGAAGGCGCTTTGCAGGGAGGCCGCCGCGGAGATGGTGATGGGTTCAATTGCTGCATCCTCGGATGAGGTGCTGGCCGAACAGCCCGCCACCGCCAGCACGGACACCGCTATTCCGGCAAGAACTCGGAACCGTGGGAAAGGGCGGTACTGCATGGGTCCTCCTTGAAATCGGGGCTGGTGCCAATGCTACCGTCCCGCCTGCCTTGCAGATCCATTTGCGTAGCTGATTTGTTACTTTCAGGTTAATCGTCTTCCACGCGAGGATACCGGAAGCTACTGTGGAGAGTATGAAAACACAAGCGGCCGACCCCCTGGGCGATGCCCGTGGGCGGCCCCTGCACGACCTGCGGATCTCGGTGACTGACCGTTGCAATTTCCGCTGCGTGTATTGCATGCCCAAAGAGATCTTCGGCCGCGATTTCGTCTTCCGCGAGCGCTCCGAGCTGCTCAGCTTCGAGGAAATCGAACGGCTGGCCCGTATCAGCGTTTCGCTGGGGGTCACCAAGCTGCGGCTGACCGGAGGCGAACCGCTGCTTCGCCGCGGCATCGTGGATCTGGTGGGCATGCTCGCCAAGCTGAAGACCCCGGAGGGCCAGCCGGTGGATTTGGCGATGACCACCAACGGCTCCGCGCTGCCGGTCATGGCCCAGCAGCTCAAGGACGCAGGGCTGCGCCGCGTCACCATCTCGCTGGATTCGCTGGATGACGAGAAATTCAAGGCGATCAATGACGTGGATTTCCCGGTCTCCCGGGTGCTGCACGCCATCGACGTGGCCCGCGAAGTGGGCCTGGGTCCGGTGAAGATCAATACCGTGGTCAAGCGCGGGGTCAACGACTCGGAAATCCTGTCGCTGGCCGAGCACTTCCGCGGCACTGGAGCGATCCTGCGCTTCATCGAATACATGGATGTGGGCACCACCAACGGCTGGAAGCTGGACGAGGTGCTGCCCTCCTCCGAGGTCGTGGCCATGGTCAATAAGCGCTGGGCGCTGGAACCGGTCAGCAAGACAGAGCCGGGCGAAACCGCCAACCGCTGGCGCTACACCGACGGTGCCGGGGAGATCGGCGTGATCTCCAGTGTCACCAATGCCTTCTGCGGCAATTGCTCGCGTGCCCGGGTCTCGGCCGAAGGCCAGCTGTACACCTGCCTGTTCGCCGGATCCGGCTATGACCTGCGCGCCCTGATGCGCGACGGCATCAGCGATGAGGAGTTGGCCAACGCGCTGGCAGGGCACTGGCGCAAGCGCGATGACAACTATTCGGAACTGCGCGCCGCGCTGACCCCGGGCAACCGCAAGCGCATCGAGATGTCCTACATCGGGGGCTAGCCCATCGATTTCTGCCCGTCCAGGGATTCGCGGATGATGTCCGCATGCCCTGCATGCTGCGTGGTTTCGGCAATGATGTGCAACAGGGTGCGGCGCACCGACCAGTGCGTGTCGGTGAACCACGGGGCGGAGGGCAATTCGTAAACCGCGTCCAGGTCGATTTTTGCCAGCAGGGCATCGGTCCGCTCGGCTACCAGTGCGTAGTTTTGCAGGAGCCCGACCAACGTCTCGTTTGGCTGCATGTTGAATTCGTTCTGGAAGGCTTCGATCATCTCCGAGGTCGGTTCGGAGAAGTCAATGCCATCCCAGGCCATGGCGGCTCGTCCTTTGACCATGAATTCCTGCCATTGCTTCTCGACTCCGGTCACGTGCTTGACCAGCCCGCCGAGGGTCAACTCGCTGACGGTGGTTCGAGTGGCGGCCTGCTCGTCGGTCAGGTTCTGGGTGGTGACCCGCAGGAAATGCCGGGCATTGGCCAGGGCCTGGAACAGGTCGGCGCGTTCCCCGGTGAGGGTGGTGTTGGTGATGGCCATGGTGCTCATGGTTGCCTCCTGGCATAAGCTGCAGCCGGTATTTCCAGCTGGTAGTCACCAGAGTAGTAGTGGAAAGTGCCAGTTTTTGTCCTAAATCAAGGCAGACTTGTTGCATGAGTACCAGCACCAGATTCTTGCGCTTGCTGTCCCTGTTGCAGACCCACCGCTACTGGTCCGGGGACGAGCTGGCTGAACGCTTGGACGTCAGCCTGCGCACCGTTCGCCGCGACATCGACCGGCTGCGCGACTTGGGCTACCCGGTGCAGGCGGATCGCGGTGTGGGCGGCGGCTACCAGCTGTCCTCTGGCGCCGCGCTGCCTCCGTTGGTGCTTGACGACGAGGAAGCGGTCGCGCTGGTTGTCGGACTGCAGTCGACGGTCCACGGCGGCGAGGATGCGCTTGCCGAGGCGGGGCTGCGTGCCCTGTCCAAGGTGGTCCCGGTGCTCCCGTCCAAGCTCCGGCAGCGAGTGCAGGCGCTGGCTACCAGCACCGTCCCGCTGAACTCCCCTTCGTCCTCACCTGGTCCCGTGGACCCGGCAGTTCTGGTGGCTTTTGCCCAGGCATGCCGCGACCATGAGCGAATTGCCTTCGACTACAAGGATGCCAAAGGAGTTGCGAGCTCGCGCAGGGTCGAGCCGGCCCAGCTGGTGAATGTCGGCAACCGCTACTACCTGGTGGCCTTCGATCTGGATCGCGATGATTGGCGCAGTTTCCGCGTGGACCGCGCCGAGAACGCAAACCCCCGCGCCTTGCGCTTTGCCCCTCGGCAGATCCCCGGCGGCGATGCAGCCCAATTTGTACGCGAGGGGCTGCGCGGCGCTGGAGTGCAACCAGTCAGCGCACGGGTGCACGCCAGCTCGGAGACGCTGGCACCGCGCATTGGCCGTTGGTTTGAGATTCAGCAGATAGATGAGGACAGTTGCATGGTGCGCACCGAAAATGCCGACCTGCGGTGGGCGGCTTTCGGCCTGGCGCTGAGCGAAGCGCCGGTCAGCGAGGTTCGGCCGGAAGAGCTGCGAATCCTCCTGGATTCGTGGACGAAATATCTCAGCTCACATCCACAGCGACATGCAAAATGATCGGTCACTCTATATTTCTTGAAATTAGTACGCGTTACTCCCTCAATCGAGGCCCTTCTTGATGCATCACCAGCTTCCCTACATCAGAAGCAGATATGAAGAGCCAGTTCAGCACTAGTTCTGGAACTATACTGCGCGCATTCTTGAAGGCTTGGAAGTGGCACTCGCTAAGCTTCGTGGTTGCTAAGCACTGGGCACGACATAGGTCAGACTAAAAATAGTTCCCATATTCGGCCATCCGCTCTTCAAATTCCGCTTGAATAGTCTAGGCAGTCTCAACTTTCATGTATCGACAGGTAGGCGCGCTACAACTATGACGCCGGACATAGTTCTAGCGGAGCTCGAGGTAAGTCATCAGATACCAATCGTCGTTCGCCATTGCCTCGTAAAGCGCGAGCTCCCACGAATTCTCTCTTCCGCCAGATTGCTGAAAAGCTGTCGTCGTTAAAT
>NZ_BJNE01000019.1 GCF_006539525.1 Glutamicibacter nicotianae
GGTTTATAGGAGCTTTCGGTGGCCTACTTGGCGTAGTTGCCGGTCAGCAGCACTGCGCCGCCGTCCACGCCCTTGGCGCCCTGGACGAAGTCCAGTCCGGCATCGGCAGCCGACGGATCGATGTTCTCGACTCCGCCCATGACCCACGCGCCCATGCCCGCAGCGTTCAGCAGCTCGACTGCACGATCAGCGACGGCAGGATCAACGACAGCAACCATGCCCACGCCCAGGTTCAGGGTGCGCTCCAGATCAGGCTGCGGCACGTTGCCCAGCTGCGCGATGGTGGAGAAGACTGCTGGCAGCGCCCAAGTGGAGCGGTCCACGCGGGCCATCAGGCCGCGGGGCAGCACGCGGGCCAGGTTGGCCGCCAGGCCGCCGCCGGTGACGTGGCTGAAGCCGTGCACGCCGAAGTTCTCGCCGTCGTTCAGCGCGCCGACCAGATCAAGGCAGGCGGTGGTGTAGATGCGGGTCGGAACCAGCAGTTCCTCGCCCAGGGTGCGGCCGAACTCGGCGACCTCGCGGTCCAGCTCCCACTTGGCGTGGGCGATGACGCGGCGCACCAGCGAGTAGCCGTTGGAGTGGATGCCGGAGGAGGCCATGCCGATGACCACGTCGCCGGCCTGCACGCGCTCCGGGCCGAGCAGCTGGTCGGCCTCGATGACACCGGTGGCGGCACCCGCCACGTCGTACTCGTCCTCGGCCAGCAGGCCCGGGTGCTCGGCGGTCTCGCCGCCGACCAGCGCGGTGCCGGCCAGCTTGCAGCCCTCGGCGATGCCGCGCACGATGTCCGCGATGCGCTCCGGGACCACCTTGCCGGTGGCGATGTAGTCGGTCATGAACAGCGGCTTGGCACCCACCACGACGATGTCATCAACCACCATGCCGACCAGGTCGTGGCCGATGGTGTCGTGGATGTCCAGCTTCTGGGCGATGGCCACCTTGGTGCCCACGCCGTCGGTGGAGGTCGCCAGGTACGGCTTCTTGTAGCCGGTGAGGAACGATACGTCGAAGAGCCCGGCGAAGCCGCCGACCCCGCCCACGACACCGGAGGTGTGGGTTGCCTTGATCGCGCCCTTCATCAACTCAACGGCACGGTCACCGGCCTCAACGTCAACGCCGGCACCGGCATAGGTGATGGAAGTTGGCTGCTGATCATTGCCGCTCATGGCAGTCGGTTCCTTTTCTGTTCGGGGAGCCGTCTTCCGGCACCCTTTGCAACGGGATGGTTGGGGATCGTGAAGGGGATTAGCTGTTGATTTCGAACTCGGCATCAGGGCCCGGCTCGCAGCCGGCCTGGTTGCTGCGCTCCAGCAGGTTCTTGCCGCGGCGCTCCTCATTCGGCAGGGCGATCGGGTAGTCACCGGTGAAGCACGCGGTGCACAACCGTTCGCGCGGCTGGCGGGTTGCTTCGATCATGCCGTCTTCGGAAATGTAGGCCAACGAGTCGGCGCCGATGGAGGTGGCGATCTCGTCCACGGCCGCGCCGTTGGCGATCAGCTCGGCCCGCGAGGCGAAGTCGATGCCGTAGAAGCAGGGCCACTTCACCGGCGGCGAGGAGATCTTCACATGCACCTCGGCGGCGCCGGCCTCGCGCAGCATGCGCACCACGGCACGCTGGGTGTTGCCGCGGACAATCGAATCGTCGACCACGACCACGCGCTTGCCGCGCAGCACTGTTTCCAGGGCGTTGAGCTTGAGCTTGATGCCCAGCTGGCGCAGGGTCTGCGACGGCTGGATGAACGTGCGGCCCACGTAGGCGTTCTTCACGAAGCCGTGGGTGAACGGGATGCCGGATTCTTCGGCGTAGCCGATGGCGGCCGGGGTTCCGGACTCCGGCACCGGGATCACGATGTCCGCTTCCGCGCTGTTCTCGCGGGCCAGCTGGCGGCCCATTTCCACGCGGGATTCGTAGATCGAGCGGCCGGCGATGGCGGCATCCGGGCGGGCCAGGTAGACATACTCGAAGACGCAGCCCTTGGGGGTGGACTCGGCAAAGCGGGTGGAGCGCACGCCGTTCTCATCGATGGCGATCATTTCGCCTGGCTCGATTTCGCGGAT
The DNA here is from genome assembly GCF_006539525.1 of Glutamicibacter nicotianae. Taxonomy (GTDB): domain Bacteria; phylum Actinomycetota; class Actinomycetes; order Actinomycetales; family Micrococcaceae; genus Glutamicibacter; species Glutamicibacter nicotianae. Next base: position 2,059 of record NZ_BJNE01000019.1, read on the forward strand.
GAACGAGGCGCCGACGGTAGCCAGTGCAGGCTGCTCGGAGGCAACTACCCAGCCGCGATCCAAGCGGCCCAGGACCAGCGGGCGAACGCCGTGCGGGTCGCGGGCCGCGTACAGGGTGTCCTCGTTCATGAAGACGAAGCAGAAAGCGCCTTCGATTTTCGGCAGCAGCTCCAGAGCGGTGTCCTCCAGGCTCTGGCCTTCGGAACCAGCCAGCAGGGCGGTGACCAGAGCGGTATCGGTGGTGTTGCCCTGGGCGAGCTCGCCGCGCACCTTGCCGCCTTCGGCCTGCTGCTTGGCAGAGACCATGTCGGCCAGGTCGGCGGAGTTGGTCAGGTTGCCGTTGTGGGCCAGCGCGACGGTGCCGGTCCGGGTCGGGCCCAGGGTCGGCTGCGCATTGGCCCAGTGGCTGGCACCCGTCGTCGAGTAGCGGCAGTGGCCAATGGCCAGCTGGCCCGTCATGGAGTTCAGCGTATTCTCGTCGAATACCTGGGAGACCAGGCCCATGTCCTTGTAGACGTTGATGCGCGCGCCATCGCTCGTGGCGATGCCGGCGGATTCCTGTCCGCGGTGCTGCAGGGCATACAGGCCGTAATAGGTGAGTTTTGCGACCTCTTCGCCAGGAGCCCAAACGCCGAAAACGCCGCATTCATCCTGCGGGCCCTTGTCGCTTGGAAGCAGGTCGTGATTTAAGAATCCATCGCCACGCGCCATGTTGGTTATTCTCTCATGTTCCGGTTGGTCGACACCGACCAAGAATGTGGTGGGTGGCGGCCAGGTGCGCGGCCGCCTGCTCTTCTAATTCAGGAGAAAAGCTGCCTAGCCTTGTTGTCCGCTGGAGTCAGTGTCCTCGGCCAGAGGAACTGCCAGATGCTTGGTGGTTTTGCGTGAGGTCACGCGGTCAACAATCACATATGCCAGTGCGCCGATGCCTACGCCCAAGCCTGCGCCGAAGATTGCAAAGAATCCGGAGGCCGAGGCACGGGTGTATTCCTGCGACGGTTCGCCAAGCAGGCCGATGATGAGGCCGACTAGCGCGCCGAAGACCGCGAAGGTCAGAATGAATGGCCAGAACTTGGGCGATGAGTGAATTTGCACTTCAACGCCCTGATCGGCAGGCGACGGTGTAGCGGGGTGTTGCTCCATGCCTTTAAGGGTACTCAATAAGTGGTAGGTGTGCTGACAAGTCTGCCCTAAGTCCCGAAGCGTGCAATTGCCCAGTTTGCATGGCTTCGGCCCAACCTATGCGGCCAGTAGCCAAGGAAAGCCAGAGTTCAGCAGGCATTTCGACCACATTCGGGGGAGTTCCGCGGGCATGCCGAGGCCCGGCTATGCACTGGGTCACACCGAAGGGCGGAACACGCACCTCGACCGAATTGCCCTCGGCGCGGGAAGCCAGCTCCTCCAGCGAGAACCGCACTGCCATGGCGAGCACGGGCCGGGCTGTTTTTCCTTGCCCCCGCGCGGTTGAGGACCATTCTCGCAAGGCCGCGCGGCCAGCGGTTTCATCAACGCGCCGTTTGATTGCCATGGGTCGATTCCACTTTCTCTCAATGACAGAGAAACGTCATATTCCTCTGTTCGGGATCCCTGCCGCGGATCCGGGAAAACCGTATATCCAGCCATGCCAACTCTAGTCCAGCTCGCCGAACGCCAGCTGACAGCTTCGAGGGTGCTCAGGTGCAGTACCGGAAGCGAAATCGCCCGGCGTGCGGGGATCCGGCAGCCGTTCGAGTGCAGGGCTGGGCGCTGGCCATGCGTGCGTCATAGACGCGGTTGGCCCATGGATTCTCCGGTAAACTCGACCGCGTGAAGGTACTGGTTATTGGCCCAGGCGGCCGTGAACATGCAATTGTCCGTGCACTGAGTGCAGACCCCTATGTCAACGAAGTTCATTGCGCCCCCGGCAACGCCGGTATCGCACAGGACGTCACCACCCACGCAATCGACGCGCAGGACCCTGCAGCAGTCGTCGCGCTGGCCCAGGAACTGGGCAGCGACCTGGTGGTTGTCGGACCCGAAGCGCCACTGGCCGCGGGCGTCGCCGATGCCCTGATCGCCGCGCAGATCCCGGTCTTCGGCCCGACCCAAGCCGCCGCGCAGCTCGAAGCCTCCAAGGCTTTCGCCAAGAATGTCATGGCTGCCGCCGAGGTTCCCACCGCGATGGCCCATGTGGCCGCGACCCGCGAGGAAGCCGCCAATGCGCTGGATGACTTCGGTGCGCCGTACGTGGTCAAGGACGACGGCCTGGCCGCCGGCAAGGGAGTGGTGGTCACCAGCGATCGCGAAGAAGCACTGGAGCATGCAGATGCCTGCTTCGCGGCCGGCGGCACTGTCGTCATCGAGGAATTCCTCGACGGCCCGGAAGTGTCCCTGTTTGTCATCTGCGATGGCAAGCATGCCGTCCCGCTGTCCCCGGCACAGGACTTCAAGCGCATCTTCGCCAATGACGAAGGCCCGAATACCGGAGGCATGGGTGCCTACTCGCCGCTGGAATGGCTGCCGGAGAACTTCGTCGACGAGGTCATGGACCGTGTCGCCTACCCGACCCTGCGCGAAATGGAAAAGCGCGGCACGCCGTTCACCGGCGTGCTGTACTGCGGCCTGGCCATCACCAAGCGCGGCATCCGCGTGATCGAGTTCAACGCGCGCTTCGGCGACCCGGAAACCCAGGCTGTGCTTGCACGCCTGAAGACGCCGCTGGGCGGGGTGCTGCTGGCTGCCGCCACGGGCCGGCTGGATGATGCCGAGCAGCTGACCTGGTCCGCGCAGACCGCGGTCGATGTGGTCATCGCCGCGGAGAACTACCCGGACACCCCGGTCAAGGGTGCGGTGATCTCCGGCCTGGACGCAGCCAACGCGATCGAGGGCGTGCACGTGATGCATGCAGGCACCTCCGCCGATGCGGACGGGAACACCATCGTTTCCGGCGGCCGTGTGCTGGCAGTGGTGGGTCTGGGCGATGGCCTGGCGGCGGCCCGCGCCGCCGCCTACGCCGGGGTCGCCGAGATCAGCTGGGATGGCGCCCAGTCGCGCACCGACATTGCGTTGAAGGCCGAACGCGGCGAGATCGTCATCGCCAACGACAGCAAGTAGAGGACAGCAGAACTCATGGCAGGATTCCAGACCGAAGTGCTCGACCTCGAAGGTTGGGACCATTTCTACTCGGGCAAGGTGCGCGACCTGTACGTGCCAGCAGGAGCCAGTTTCGAGCAGACCGACCGGGTCCTCGTGGTGGCCTCCGACCGCATCAGCGCCTACGACTTCGTGCTCTCCAGCGAGATCCCCGACAAGGGCAAGGTGCTCACCCAGCTCAGCCTCTGGTGGTTCGAGCAACTGGGCGGCTTCGCCAACCATGTGATCTCCACCGATGTGCCGGCCGCCGTGGCCGGCCGCGCGATGGTGTGCAAGAAGCTTGGGATGTACCCGATCGAGTGCATCGCCCGCGGCTACCTGACCGGTTCGGGCCTGGCCGAATACAAGGTCTCGCAGACCGTGTGCGAGCTGCCCCTGCCAGAGGGGCTGGTGGATGGTTCGCGCCTGGAGCCGGCGCTGTTCACCCCGTCGGCGAAGGCCGAGGTGGGGGAGCATGACGAGAATATCTCCTTCGCGCAGACCGTGGACCGCGTGGGCACCGAGGTCGCCGAAGCGCTGCGCGAGAAGACCGTGGCCCTGTACGAGCAGGCAGAGAAGATCGCCCGCGCACGCGGCATCATCCTGGCCGATACCAAGGTGGAATTCGGTGCCGATCCGGCCACTGGCGAGATCACCCTGGGCGATGAGGTGCTGACCCCGGATTCCTCGCGTTTCTGGGATGCCGAAACCTACCAACCGGGCCAGGCGCAGGCCAGCTTCGACAAGCAGTTCGTCCGCGATTGGCTGACCTCGGCCGCATCGGGCTGGGACAAGAACTCGGGCGAAGAGCCGCCGCTGCTGCCAGCGGAGATCATCGAGAAGACCCGTGCCCGCTACATCGAGGCCTATGAACGGCTGACCGGACAGGCCTTCAACGCCTAGCCCGGATGCCCAGCGACAGGACCCCGTACCGCCGATTAAGGCAGTGCGGGGTCCTGGGCTTAAGCCGAGCCATCTGGCGGCGGTTGGAAACGGGTGGCTAGACTCAAGGCATGGCTGGCAAAGCGGCAACGGTGGAAGAATATCTCGGTGCGCTGGAACCGGATTTCCGGGCGGAACTCGAAAGGATTCGGGCCCTGGTGAAGGAGCTGGTTCCGGAAGCAAAGAAACCATGAGCTATTCGATGCCCATACTGAAGTACAAGCCGCGTGCCTTGGTTTACTTCACCGCGTCGAAGAAGCACCTGAGCTTCTACCCATCCTGCTGGGCCATTGAGGAGCTGGAAGACCGGTTGGCTGGCTTCAGCAAGACCGTCCATGCAATCCGATTCACTCCGGCCGCGCCGTTGCCCGACGACCTGGTCAGGGATATCGTGCTCGTCCATGTCCGGGAGATTGACGCTGGAAGGCAGTAGCCGCCGCCAGGCTACACCAGCGAGTCCTTCCATGCCTTGTGCAGGGCCGCGAAGCGCCCGTCATCGGCAATCAGCTGGGCCGGGGTGCCGTCCTCGGCGATCTTGCCGTCGTGGACCACCAGCACCCGGTCAGCGATCTGCACGGTCGACAGGCGGTGCGCGATGATCAGCGCGGTGCGGTTGCCCAGCAGGGTCTGCAGTCCGCGCTGCACTGCCCGTTCCGAAGGGATATCCAAGGAGCTCGTGGCCTCATCCAGGATCAGCACCGCAGGATCGGCCAGGAAGGCGCGGGCGAAGGAGATCAGCTGGCGCTGGCCGGCCGAGACGCGTCCGCCACGCTTGTTCACGTCGGTGTCATAGCCTTCGGGCAGGTCCATGATGAACTCGTGGGCTCCGACCGCGCGGGCCGCATCCTGGATCTGATCCAGCGAGGCACCCGGACGGCCCAGCGCGATATTCTCGGCGACCGAGCCGGAGAAGAGGAAGGCCTCCTGGGTGACCATGACGACGTGCTGGCGCAATTCCTTGTTGGACAGTTCGTTGATCGGCACCGAATCCAGTTCCAGGGTGCCCGAACGAAGGTCGTAGAAGCGGGCAATGAGCTTTGCCAGCGTCGACTTGCCGGCACCGGTCTGGCCCACCACTGCCACTGTTTGCCCGGCGGGGATCCGCAGGTCGAATTCCTCCATGATCACCGGGCCGTCGCCGTAGCCGAAAACCGCGTCCTTGAAGACCAGCTCGCCGGCCACCTTTCCGATGCTGCGCGGGGCAGCAGGCTCGCGCACGCTCGGTTCCTCCTCCAGCAATCCCGAAACCTTCTCCAGTGCGGCGGTGGCCGACTGCAGCGAGGAGTAGAACATCGCGATCTGCTCGACTGGCTGGAACAGGCGCTTGGATGCGAGCAGGATGGCCACCATCGCGCCGACCTGCATGGTGCCGTCGATGATGCGGAACCCGCCGTAGGCCAGCAGCGAGGCCACCGTCAGGTTGCCGATCAGCACCAGGCCGGGCTGCAGCACGCCGAAGAGGTTGAAGGAACGTACCGAGTTCACCCGGTACTGCTCGGCGAGATCCGAGTAGTTCTCGTCGTTGGCTGCCTCGCGGCGGAACGCCTTGACCGCGCGGATGCCGGTCATCGTCTCCACAAAAGTGGAGATGACCCTGGCCGACACCACGCGGGATTCGCGGTACAGGAGCTCGGAGCGGCGCTGGTACCAGAAGAACAGCAGCGTGACCGGGATGGCGGCCACGCAGACCACCAGCCCGCTGCGCCAGTCGAGGAAGAAAATCGAGGCCAGGGTGAAAACCACGAACACGCAGGAGGAGGCTAGTTCCGAAACGCCCTGGTCCAGCAGTTCGCGCAGCGTTTCCAGATCAGAGGTCTGCCGGGAAATGATCCGCCCGGAAGTGTAGTTCTCGTGGAATTCGAGGCTCAAGCGCTGGGTATGGCGGAAGACCTGCTGGCGAAGATCCAAGAGCATCGCCTGGGAGATCCGTGCCGCGCTGGTGATGTACCAGGAGAGCAGCACGCCGCTGAGGATCGCACCGAGGATGTAGCAGGCACCGGTCAACCCCAATGCGCCCCAGTTGCCTTCGCGCACCTGCGGCAAGGTCCAGTCGATGGCGAAGGCGATCAGCACCGGTAGCAGCACGCGCGCCGCATTGGATACCAGCACCAGAACCACGGTGAGGATGAAAAGCTTCTTCTGCGGCATGGCCAGGGCGGCCAGCAGCCGGAAGGAGCGCTGGCGCACGACCTTGCGTTCGGCCGCCGAGAGCTTGATGGCGTCTTCATTGGCAACGCCCAGGGTCTTGCTCATCGGGAAACCTCCGAGGTGGCTGGCTGCTCTTCGTCGTCCAGGCTGGCGATGACGAAACGGTAATGCTCATTGGTGCTCAGCAGATGGGTGTGGCTGCCCACCGCATCGATGCGGCCATCGCGCAGCAATGCGACCCGGTCGGCGAGCATCACGGTTGAGGGCCGATGCGCCACGATCAGCGTGGTGGTCCCGGCCAGCACGTCGCGCAGCCGCTCGGTGACCAGTTCCTCGGTGCGCACATCCAGGGCCGACAGCGGGTCGTCGAGGACCAGGACGCTCGGGCGTGCCGCGATGGCACGGGCCAGGGCGATGCGCTGGCGTTGCCCGCCGGAGAGCGAAAGGCCCTCCTCGCCGATCAGGGTGTCCACCCCGTCGGGCAGGGCATAGGCGAACTGCGCCTGGGCGACGTCCAATGCTTCTGCAAGCAGCGCTTCGCGCTGCCGCTCATCGAGGTGTTCCGGTGCGCCGAGCAGCACATTGCCGCGGATGCTGGTGGAGAACAAGGTGGTGTCCTCGAAAGCCACGGCGATTTCCGCTCGCAGCTGCTCAAGGTCCCAGTCCTTGACGTCCTGGCCATGGACCAGCACCTTGCCGGCGGTGGCTTCGTGCAGGCGCGGCACCAGGTTCAGCAAGGTGGACTTGCCCGAACCGGTGATGCCCACCAGGGCCATGGTTTCCCCGGGGCGGATTTCCAGATTGATGTCGGCCAGGATCGGCCGGTGGGTGCCGGCGGTATCAGGGTAGGCGAAGCGCACATGCTCCAGCTTCATGCTGCCATCGCGTTCTGCCGGGATCTGCGGCTGTGCGGGGGAGGCGATGTCGTTGATTGAATCCATCACTTCGAAATGCCGGTCCAGGGCAGTTTTGGTGCTCAGCGTCATGCCCAGCAGCATGCCCATGCCTTCGACGGGGCCGGCGATGACCGCGGCGATCGCGAAATAGGCCACCAGCGAGCCGACGCTCAACGTGCCGTTGGCGACCTGGGCAAGGCCGATGACCAAGCCGATGCCCAGAATGGTTTCGGGGACGGCTACGACGGTGAGCAGGAAGCTGGCCAGCGTCTTGGCCTTGGTGATTTCGGTTTCCTGCAGGGACTTGGCCTGGGCGTTGAAGCCCTCGTAGACGTGTGGCCCGCGGCCAAAAGCCTTGATGACCCGGATGCCGTGCACGGATTCTTCCACGGCGGTGGCCAGGTCGCCGGCCTGGTCCTGGCTGCGCCGGCTGGCGGCCCGGTAGTCGTTGCGGAAGCGGTAGGCCTTGATGGCAATCGGGATGGAACCCAGCAGGTAGAGCAATCCCAGGATCCACGAATGGGTGAACATTAGCACCAGGCCGGTGACGACGGTGACGGTTTCAACTACCAGCATCATCGCGCCGAAGGCGAGCCAGCGGCGCAAGAGGGACAGGTCCGACATGGACCGGGAGAGCAGCTGTCCCGAGCCCCAGCGTTCGTGAAATGCCACAGGCAGGCGTTGCAGGTGCTTGTAGAAGCGGATGCGCATCTGCGCTTCAAGGCCTGCTGCGGGGTTCAGCACGAATTGGCGGCGCAGGAAGATCAGCAGCGCTTCGACGAAGCCCAGCGCGGCGATGATGCCGACGGAAATCCACACTTCCGAGGCCGCTCCATCACGCTGCAGCACGACGTTCACCAGCCAGGCGAGGACCTGTGGGATGGCCAGGGCGACAATGCCTGCTCCGAGCGCGCAGAGGAAACCGCAAAAGAGCCGAGGGAAGATCGGCTTGACGAAGGGAGCGAGACGCTTCAGTGTTGCAGTGAGCGGGACCGGATCATTGGATCCATTCGGTTGAGCCTGAGCCACGGTACCCCGCATTCATCCAGAAGTTCGACAGAGCTACAGACTACCGGCAGTAGTTGGGATAATTCAATCAATGCGCCACTTTGGGAAAGAAGTGCTTCACAATGGATGCTAATAATCCCCGGCCGAGCACCAGCAAGGTGCTAGACCGGGGATGATCTGGAAGAATTTCCTGCTTTAGCCGCGGGCCGCCAGGGTGACCAGCACGGCCTCCGGCGGGCAGGCGAAGCGGATCGGGGCGAAGCGCGAGGTGCCGATGCCGGCGGAAACATTCAACGGAACGGTGTTGCCGTTGTAGTCCCAATCGGTCAAGCCGCGGGCACGCCAAGTCGGCAGGTCGCAGTTGGAGACCAATGCGCCGTACCCGGGGATGCAAACCTGGCCGCCATGGGTGTGGCCGGCGAAAATGACATCGGCCTGCGCCTCGGTGAATTGGTCCAGGACCCGCTGGTAGGGCGCGTGGGTGAGCGCGATCCGCACGTGGGGCGCCTGGTTGCTGGAGGAGGACCCGCGCGGCCAGCCCGCGAAGTGGTCGAGATCGAGGTGCGGATCATCGACTCCTGAAAGGTCCAGGCGCAGGCCGTTGAGCACGGTGGAATGCGCGCGGTTGGACATATTGATCCAGCCGGCGCTGCCGAAGGCACGGTGCATCTCTTCGAACGGCAGCTTGTCGCGGGAGGCTGGACTGGGGGTTCCGGTTGAGGGAGCCAAGTACTTGAACGGGTTCTTCAGCTTCGGAGCGTAATAGCAGTTCGAGCCGGGAACGAACGCGCCGGGGAAAGCCATCAGCGGTTCCAGCGCCTTGATCAGGGCCGGTACGCCCTTGCGGTGGCTGAGGTTGTCGCCGGTGTTGATGACGAAGTCGGGCTCCAGATCTGCCAGGCTGCGCAGCCACCGGGTTTTGGCTTCCTGCCCCGGAACCATGTGGATGTCCGACAGGTGCAGGACCTTGATGTCGCCGTATCCGCGCGGCAGGACCTTGAGCGTCTCATGGCGCAGCCCGAACTTCTGGGCCTCCAGCATGCCGTAGCCCACCAATGCGCCGCCGATGGCCAGGGCGCCGCTGGCGGCAAGTGCCGCCGTGCCACTGGCATGGCGCAACGCCGAAACGAAATTATTCTGTTCAACCATGACTTCTATGCCATCGTCCTTTCAAGCCCTGAGGCCGCTTCAGCTGAAGTTCTCCTATGCCAATCTAAACCGGAAGGCCGCGTTCAACCAAAGTTGAACGCGGCCTTCGCAGCTCACGGGCTAGTCGTCGGACTTATTGCCGTTTCCGTTGCCGTTTCCGTTTCCATTGCCGTTGTCGTTTCCCCGGCCAATGTCGCGGGCGTCAGGCTTCGAGGAGGATTCTTCCTTCGGCTTGGAATCGTCCGTCGACTCTTCCTTGTCATTGTCCTTCTCATCCGAGTCGGACTTGGAATCCTCTTCTTCCTTCGGCTTTGGTGGAGGCGGCTGGCGGCGGGCCGAACCGAAGCTGTTGCGCTCGTATTCGTGCACAGCCTCTTCCATGAAGTCGACCCAGAGCGGGGCGGCGTAGGTCGAGGAGTCGACCATCCATGGCGCCTTTTCGTCGTTGATCATCGCACCGTGCATCTCGTTCTTTTCGGTTGCGGCCTTGCCTTCCAGGCGGCCTACCCAAGCAGCGGTGGAAATGCCGGTGGTGTAGCCGACGAACCAGGTCGAGGTGGCGTAGTCGTTGGTACCGGTCTTGCCGGCGATCGGACCGTCGACCCGCCCCTTGGACACGCGCTTGGTGGCGATCTTCTGCAGCGTGCCGTTCAGGTCGGCGATGTAGGTCGGGTCGACCTGCTGGGAGCAGGTCTCCTTCTTGACCTTGTATTCGTTGCCGTCCTTGTCGGATACACCGGTGATGGCGCGTGGTTCGCAGTACTCGCCCTTGTTGGCGAACGCCGCAAAGGCTGCAGCCTGGGACAGCGGGGTGATTTCTGCAGCGCCCAGGATGAACGACGGGTTTGCTGGGCTGATTGGAGCTGGTCCGCCCTTGGCACCATGATCGAGCAGCCCCAATTTCTTGGTGTAGTCGGCGATGGTGCACAGGTCGGTCTTGTACGCTTCCTGGACGGTCGCGGTGTTAATCGACCAGTACAGGCCGGTGTCCACAGTCATCGAGCGGTAGAAGCCGGGGGAAGCGTTCTTCGGGGTCCAGTCAGCGGTGTAGGTGGTGCCGCCGGGCAGGCAGGAGGCCTTCCACTTGTTGCCGGCAGTGAAGTGCTGCTTCTTGGCATTGATCTTCTCGTACATGCGGTTGCCTTCAGCAAGCCAACCCAGCGTGGTGTACGGCTTCATGGTCGAACCGCCCTGGAAGCCGCCAGCACCGCCGAGCGCACGTGGTACTGCGAAGTTGTAGTAGGTGTTCTTGCCCGAGTTCTTGATTTCCGGACCGTAGGTGGTGTTCTGCGCCATGGTCAGGATCTTGCCGGTGCCCGGCTCGACCGAAACGATGGAGGAGTAGATGTCAGTGTTGGACTTGGCATCTGGGTCAATGGCCTTCGCAGCGTCCTTGGCAGCCTTCTTGTTCAGCTTGCTGTTCAGGGTGGTCTTGACAGTCAGGCCCCCGCGGTACAGCAGGTTTTCGCGATCTTCCTTGGTCTTGCCATAGGTGTCATCGGCAAGGATCAAGTTGGTGACGTAGTCGCAGAAGTAGGCATTTTCCTTGGCCGCGGTGCAGCCGGAAGGCGAGATGCTCGGATCCAGTTCAAGATCCGACTTGACTGCCTGGTCGTATTCCTTCTTGGTGATCGCGCCGGTGCGGTACATGTTGCCCAGCACCTTGTTGCGGCGATCGATGGAACGCTCAGGGTTGTTGATCGGGTTGTAGACGTTAGGCAGCTGGACCATGCCGGCAAGCATGGCAGACTGCTGCAAGTTCAAGTCCTTGGCGTCGACCGAATAGAAGCGCTGAGCGGCAGCCTGCACGCCATACTCGCGACCCGAGAGGAGGACCAGGTTCAGGTAGCCCTCCAGGATCTCGTCCTTGGACATTTCCTTTTCGATAGCCACCGCGTACTTCAGTTCGCGGATCTTGTCCGCATAATCCTTCTGGCCGGAGACGGTGGATTCTTCCGAACCAGTGAGCACCTGGTTGTTCACCAGCAGGTTGTTGACGTACTGCTGGGTCAAGGTGGAAGCGCCAGAGCGGCTCGAGGAGGTGAGGTTGCCGACAACTGCACGGGCGATGCCCTTGGGGTCGATGCCCTTGTGCTCGTAGAAACGCTCGTCTTCCACCGAGATGATCGCCTTGCGCATGTTCGGCGAGATGTCATCTAGCTTCACAGGCTGGCGATTTTGCTGGTAGAAGGTCGCAATCGTCTTGCCATCCGCGTCAAGGATCGTGGAAGGCTCCGGGATAGGGAGCTTCTCGAACGAGCTCGGGAGCGCGCTGACGATGTTGTTACCAGTGGTCAAACCGGTTTTAGCGATAGCTGCAATGGGCACGAGCATGCCTGCTGCGAGCACACCACACAGGGCACTGATTCCGAAGAATGCAACGACTTTTCCCAGAGTGGTAGCTGTATCAAAAAAGGGGGACTTCTTGGCTGCCATACCCACTAGTTTACAAGGACGCGCTAACGTATCGAGTATGACTAAATGGGAATACGCCACTTTGCCGCTTTTGATTCACGCTACGAAGCAGATTTTGGACCAGTGGGGTGATGACGGCTGGGAGCTGGTAACCGTCGTTCCTGGCCCCAATGGCTCATCTCCAGTGGCCTACATGAAGCGTCCGAAAGTCTAACGGGCAACAACATCTACTGAAGGAGAAATCCCATGCAAGAAGCTACTTCCTCGCGTGTCGAGGCTCGCCTGGCCGAGCTTGGCCATGCCTTGCCAGCCGTGGCAAAACCGGTTGCGGCGTACCTGCCTGCCGTTACTTCCGGCAACTACGTTTACACCTCCGGTCAGCTTCCGTTGATTAAGGGTGAACTCACAGCGGTTGGAAAGGTTGGCGCCGAAGTTTCAGCCGAGGAAGCAAAGGCCCAGGCACAGACCGCCGCGCTCAACGCGCTGGCAGCCATCAAGGCGGAAATTGGTGATCTAGATCGCATTAAGCGCATCGTGAAGGTTGTCGGTTTCGTGTCGTCGGCACCGGACTTCACCGGACAGCCAGGAGTCATCAACGGAGCCTCCGAATTCTTCGGCGAAGTTCTCGGCGATGCAGGCCTGCATGCACGTTCGGCCGTCGGCGTAGCCGTACTGCCGCTGGATGCACCTGTCGAGGTTGAGGTCATCGCCGAATTTGAGTAATTCAGGCCAGTTTCCCGCTGCGCGGTCCCGACGGGCTTTCCCGTCGGGACCGCGCAGCGGCATGGTTCGACGGCTCTTCGACCTGCCGCCGCATCAGATTGCCACCGCCGAAAACTGGTTCTCTTTCGGTTCGCGCACCCCGCGTACCCCGCGGCGAGCGTCCTCTGTGTGCCTTGTGAGGGATTCCTCCCACGGTGTGGAAACCTACCTGACTTATCGCCCTGGGGGCTCTCCTCTGGGCAACGTAGCCTTCCCGGGCGGCAGCCATGAGACGAGCGACCGTGCCACCTACCAATGGTTCGGCCCGAGCCTGTCCCAGTGGTCCAAGCGCATGGACTTGCTGGATCAGCAGCTGGTCCAGGCCTATCTTGTTTGCGCCATTCGCGAGCTCTTCGAAGAGACCGGGATCCTGCTGGCCGGAACAGACGAGCAATCCGTCGTTGAAATGACCGATGCCGAAGACTGGATGACCGCCCGTGAAGCCATCGCCGGACAAGATCTTGCCTTTGACGAATTCCTGCGCCGCCGCGGACTCGGTTTGCGTACCGACCTTCTGCGTCCTGTATCTCACTGGCTCAATCCGAACTTTGCCCTGCGCCGCTTCGACACCTGGTACTTCACCGCCACCGTGCCGAACCGCCAGGAAGCCTCATTGCTGCGTGGCAAAGGAAAATGGGGACGTTGGTCTGCTGCCGGAGACATCTTGGCAAAGCGCGGCACCAGCGAGCTGGGGGACAGCATTGGCCAACCCAACACGGTGAACCTCACGCTCTCGGAGATCAGCTACCCGGCGGTGGAAATGATCCTGGAAGCCATGGCGGAAGCCAACGGAGTGATCGCCTACCTCTCGCGGGCGCGATCGCTGAACCTCAAGCATCCGGATCTGCTGGTGCGCGATGGAATCTACTACCTGGAAGTCCTGGGATCCATCAGCGCCGAGTCCTCCCGGCCGTGGCAGACCACTGCCGGGCACTGAGCACACTGCTTAAAACACAACAGGCCGAAAATCTTCTGAGGATTTTCGGCCTGAAATGCTTTGTCGTGCTTTAGCGCGAACGCTGGCGCAGGCGCTGGATGTCCAGGATCACGACGGCGCGTGCTTCCAGGCGCAGCCAGCCGCGCTGGACGAACTCGGCCAGAGCCTTGTTCACGGTTTCGCGGGAAGCACCAACCAGCTGAGCCAGCTCTTCCTGAGTCAGTTCGTGGGCAACCAGGATGCCGTCGGTAGCCGGGCGGCCGAAACGGTCAGCCAGGTCCAGCAGCGCCTTGGCAACGCGGCCAGGAACGTCAGAGAAGACCAGATCGGCCAGGGACTCATTGGTGCGACGCAGACGTGCAGCCAGAGCCTGCAGCAGCTGGATCGAGACCTCAGGGGAGTTCAGGATAGCCTTGCGCATGTTCTCGTGGCTCAGGCCAGCCAGGCGGGTCTCCGACACGGCGGTGGCGGTAGCGTTGCGTGGGTGTGGATCGAACAAGGCCATTTCGCCAAACAGTTCGCCCGGGCCAAGAACAGCAATCAGGTTCTCGCGACCATCCGAAGAGGTGCGGCCGAGCTTGATCTTGCCAGAAACGATGAAGTACAGACGGTCACCCTGATCGCCTTCACGGAACACCGATGCACCGCGGGACAGATCAACCTCGGTCAATTCTTCGGTTAGCGCGGCGAAAACTTCATCACCAAGCGACGCAAACAGTGGCGCGCGACGCAGTACCTCGATATCCATTAAATCTCCTGTCAACAGTAGTAGGCGCTTACTTCATTGTGCCGTATTCGGTAACAATGTGACAGTTTCCACACGTGGTTTAACCAAGAAAATGTTGAAAATCACGCACATTCGACTAAAACTCGCGAATCTGCTCGCAGAAATCCATCAGCTTCTAAGGGTACCTTGGGTCTATACGAACTTTATGAATGAACTGGGGTCTGGGTGCTGGGAATTTTCAGCTGGCTCGATGTAGTCATCTGCGCTGTATTGCTGATGTTCTTCATCGTTGGAGTTCGCCGAGGTTTCCTGCTGACAGTTGGCGACATGCTCGGCCTGCTCGTCGGTGGCGTCGCCGCATTCTTCGCGATCCCGTTGGTCTCCACTTTTGCCACGAACCCCTGGTGGCGTGTCGGACTGATGATCGCCACCGCAGCGGTGCTGATCATCCTCGGCCAAGCGCTGGGACGGGTGATCGCGACCCGGATCAGGCACTGGATGAATGTCGATTTCCTGCGTGCCGCAGACCGCATCGCCGGTGGCGTGCTGTCGGTGTTCATCACCGCAACAATCATTGGTGGCTTGGCCTTTTCCACGGCAAGCATGGGTATCCCGAGGCTTTCGCTGGAGATCAGCAAGTCCAAGATGATCGACACGATTCGCGGCCTGACACCCGAGTTTGTCGATGCGGCCATATCCACCGCACGCTCCAAGGTGATCGCTGAAACCCTGCCCGCGTTCCTGGAGCCTTTCGCCCCTCCGGTGCAGGCGCCAGTGGACACCGAATGGGCCGCCAACGACCTGCAGCTGGCAGCCGCGCAATCGGCGGCCAAGATCTCCGGCACCGCCGTGCAATGCGGCGTGAACCTGACCGGTTCGGGCTTCGTTGTCGACCACGAATTGGTCATGACGAATGCACACGTGGTGGCAGGATTGAGTGCTGCAACCGTGGAGGTCGGCGGTGACGAAGTTCACCGCGGAAAGGTAGTTTATTTCGACCCGCAGGCCGACATCGCGCTGCTTTATGTCGAGGGACTGCAGGCAGAGCCCATCGACCTGGCCGCCGAGGACCTGATGCGTGGCGACCCGGCAACATTCGTCGGCCACCCGGCGGGCGGACCGCAGCAGATCCGCGGAGCGCTGATCGCCTCGCGCGCCTTCGTCTCCATCGCCAACATCTATGGCGAAGACCCGTCGCGGATTTCGGTCTACCAGCTCACCGCGGAAGTGGCGCAGGGCAATTCCGGCGGACCGCTGCTGGATGAATCCGGCGACGTGGTGGGTCTGATCTTCGCCAAATCCCGCAGCGATGACGAGGTGGGCTTCGCCCTGAGTCTCGAAGAGATCGAGCAAGCCTTGGAACTTGGCAGCCAGCGGCGCACCAGCATCAAGACCGGCGACTGCGTTTCCGGCTGATGCCTGCGGCTACTTGCCGAGCAAATGAGCGAGCTGCTGCACCGCAAGCTTGTAGCCATGCACGCCCGCACCGATGATGATCGAGCTGGCTACCGGCGAGATATAGGAATGGTGGCGGAAGGCCTCGCGCTTGTGCACATTGGAGATGTGCACCTCGATGGCCGGCAGCTGCACGCCGCTGATCGCATCGGCCAGCGCTACCGAAGTATGGGTGAAGGCGCCAGGATTCATGATGATGCCGGCCGCGGTCGTGCGGGCCTCGTGGATCGCGTCGATGAGCACGCCCTCGTGGTTGGACTGCACCGCACGCACCTCCAGGCCGTAGGCGGCGGCGGTGTCACGGGCCAGCTGCTCGACATCGGCCAGCGTGTCGTGGCCATAGATTTCCGGCTCCCGAGTGCCTAGCAGATTCAGATTGGGGCCGTTGAGCAGCAAGATGGTGTTCGATGCGTTCTCAGTCATGAACCCAAATCTATTACACTGCAGGCATAATCCAGCGTCGTTGCGCTGGCTCCGTAATACAAGAAGCCGCCGTTCTGCCGCACCAGCGGTGCGGCAGAACGGCGGCTTCTTTCGGCAGTGCGTGCAGCGGCTACTTGCCCATGGACTGCGCGATCTGGCTCATGACCGTCGAATCCGAGAGCGTGGTGGCATCGCCGACCTCGCGGCCTTCGGCCACGTCCTTGAGCAGGCGGCGCATGATCTTGCCCGAGCGGGTCTTGGGCAGCTCGGGAACCACCAGCACATGCTTCGGCTTGGCGATCGGACCGATGTCCTTGCCCACGTGGTTGCGCAGGGTCGCCACGACATCCTCGCCCTCGGCAGGCTCGGTCTGCAGGATCACGAACGCGACCACTGCCTCGCCGGTGGTCTCGTCCTTCGCGCCGACCACCGCGGCTTCGGCCACGTACGGGTGGGCGACCAGCGAAGACTCGATCTCGGTGGTGGACAGGCGGTGGCCGGACACGTTCATCACATCATCCACGCGGCCCAGCAACCAGATGTCGCCGTCGTCATCCTTCTTCGCGCCGTCGCCGGCGAAGTACATGTTCTCGAAGCGGGACCAGTAGGTGTCCTTGTAGCGTTCCATGTCGCCCCAGATGCCGCGCAGCATGGCCGGCCATGGTTCACGGATGACCAGGAAGCCGCCTTCGCCGTCGGCCACGGATTCGCCGGCCTCGTCCACCACGTCAATGGCGATGCCCGGCACAGCCACCTGGGCAGAACCCGGCTTGGTGGCGGTGACGCCCGGCAGCGGCGCGATCATGTGCGCACCGGTTTCGGTCTGCCACCAGGTGTCCACGATCGGGGCCGGATGCTCCTTCTTCTCGCCGTTCTTGCCATTGTTGGAGCCGACGACATCGCGATACCACATCCAGGCTTCCGGGTTGATCGGTTCGCCCACCGAACCGAGCACGCGCAAGCTCGACAGGTCATAGCCGTCCGGGATCTCCCGGCCCCACTTCATGAAGGTGCGGATGGCGGTCGGCGCGGTGTACAGGATGGTGACGCCGTACTTCTCCACGATCTCCCACCAGCGGCCCTGGTGCGGGGTGTCCGGGGTGCCTTCGTAGATCACCTGGGTGGCGCCGTTGACCAGCGGCGCGTAGGTGACGTAGGAGTGGCCGGTGACCCAGCCGATGTCTGCGGTGCACCAGAAGACATCGGTTTCCGGGTGCAAATCGAAGGTGTCGCGGTGGGTGACCGCGGTCTGCGTGAGGAAGCCGCCGGTGGTATGCACGATGCCCTTGGGCTTGCCGGTGGTGCCGGAGGTGTAGAGCACGAACAGCGGGTGCTCGGAGTCGTGGGCCACCGCGGTGTGCTCAGTGGCGGCGTTGCCGACCACGTCATCCCACCACTTGTCCAGCGCGCCGAATTCGGTAGGTTCGCCGTTGCGCTTGACCACCAGCACGTTTTCCACGGTGTGCCCCGGTGCTTCCAGGGCGGCATCCACTGCAGGCTTCAGCGGGCTCGGCTTGCCGCGGCGCCAGGTGCCATCGGCGGTGACCACGAGCTTGGCGTCGGCGTCATCGATGCGGCTGCGCAGCGCGTCGGCGGAGAAGCCGCCGAAGACCACCGAGTGGATGGCGCCGATGCGGGCGCAGGCCAGCATGGTGATCACCGCTTCGGGGATCATCGGTAGGTAGACGGCCACGCGGTCGCCCTTGGCCACGCCCAGGGACCCGAAGGCGTTGGCGGCCTTCTTGACCTCCTCGGTCAGCTGCGCATAGGTGTAGCTGCGGGTATCGCCCGGCTCGCCTTCGAAGTAGATGGCCACGCGGTCGCCCCGGCCGTTCTCCACATGGCGGTCCAGTGCGTTATAGGCCGCGTTGAGCTTGCCGCCGACAAACCACTTGGCAACCGGCGCTTCAGACCAGTCGAGGGTTTCGGTGAAATCGGTGTCCCAGGCCAGTACCTGGCGGGCCTGGTCCGCCCAGTAGCCCAAGCGGTCTTCCTTGGCTGCGTCGTAACGGGCCTGCGTGGCGATGGCTTGATCACTGAAGTCCTTGCTTGGGGCAAAGGAGCGGGTCTCGGTCGACAGGTTGTCCAGGGTTTTCGAATCACTCACTGTGTTCGCGTCCTTCCACGTAGTCACAAATGTTTCTCTGTGATCAAAGTTACAGCCTCTGAGGATGAAGATGTGCTTTGTGTCACTGCGATAGCGGAAATCGGGTAATCTGTGCGCCAAACGGTGGATTGAACGCGATGAACAGCATGCCTGGGCAGTGTCCCGGGGTGAAAACCCTGCGCGCTCATGACACGATCTAAAGCGTGGCGAAGAAACTTGAGAATGAAACCGAGCTGGGGCTGAAGCGCCGGGCTCGCAAGATCAACCGGGAACTGGCACAGGCCTATCCCTACGCGGTGCCCGAGCTGGACTTCGAGAATCCCTTCGAACTGCTGGTAGCCACCGTGCTCTCGGCGCAGACCACCGATGTGCGGGTCAATGCCATAACCCCAGCGCTCTTCGCCCGTTTCCCCGACGCCCTCGCAATGAGCCAAGCCGAGCGTGCCGAGCTTGAGCAGCTGATCCGCCCCACCGGCTTCTTCCGCGCCAAGGCCGATTCCCTGCTCGGGCTATCCGCTGCGCTGGTGGAACGCTTCGACGGCGACGTGCCAGCCAAGCTCGACGAGCTGGTGAAGCTTCCCGGAGTGGGACGCAAAACCGCCAACGTCGTGTTGGGCAATGCCTTTGGCGTTCCCGGAATCACCGTGGACACCCATTTCGGGCGGCTGGCCAACCGCCTGGGCTGGACCGCTGAAACCGACCCGGTGAAGGTCGAGCACGCGGTGGGGGAATTATTCGAGAAACGCGACTGGACGATGCTCAGCCACCGGGTGGTATTCCATGGCCGGCGCGTCTGCCACGCCCGCAAGCCCGCCTGCGGAGCCTGCGTCATCGCCAAGCTGTGCCCGTCCTTCGGCATCGGCGAGGAAATACCGGCCAAGGCGAAAGCGTTGCTCAAGTATGAGCTTGCACCAGGACGGGAAGAGCTGCTGGCGAAAATGATCGCCGGAGCAACTCGCCGCGAGCTGAGGGCTGAAGGATACGGATTGGACGCATGAGCGCACGCTTGGAATTGGAACAAGTCATCGCCCGCCATACGGCGCAGGTCGGGGCAACGCAGCGGCTGCCCAACGAATGGGTGATGAACGAGATGGAGCTCGGAGCCGCGCGCCGGGCCGCGGTGCTGATCCTGTTCGGCGCGGCCGGCGAGGCGGCGCTGGAACCGCAGTCCCAGATGGACGACCTGGACCTGTTGTTCGTGGAGCGGGCAGCGACCCTGCGCAAGCATGCCGGGCAGATCGCTTTCCCCGGCGGCGGCATCGACCAGGAGGATCCGAGCGTTGCCAGCGCCGCTCTGCGCGAGGCATGGGAAGAAACCGGCGTGGATACCGCCGGCATCGAAGTGCTGGGTACCTTGGGGGAAACAGAGCTGCCGGTGTCGAACTTCCTGGTCACCCCGGTGCTCGGGTGGTGGCATACCGAATCAGAGGTGTATCCGGCGGACCCGGAAGAAAGCGCTGGGGTATTCCGCGCCCCGGTGGCGCACCTGCTGGATCCGAAGAACCGCTTGACTGGGGTTGTGCATCGCGGCACGCGGAAATTCAAGTCCCCGGCCTTCGATTTCGAAGACCGGATCATCTGGGGCTTCACCGCGATCGTGCTGGACCGTCTGTTCAACGAGCTGGGGTGGACCCGTCCGTGGGATAATCGGCGCGAACTGCGCATGGCCTGAGGCCCGCTATTTCGCGTCCGCGTAATTCCCTGAAATCGCAACACTGACCGGGAAACGCGGCGAGGCCTGGCCGAACAGCGAGCGTCCGGCGAGCATCGCCGCGTGGCGGATCAGCTCCTGCAGCTGCCCAGCCAATTCGGTGGGGCATTCGAAGACAATTTCGTCATGGACGAAGAACACCTGGCGGCAGCTGCGGCTCCACCCAGCCTGATGGATCAGGTGCCGCGCGTGGCCCATCCACACCAAGGCCCACTCGGCCGCGGTAGCCTGCACGACAAAATTCCTGGTGAACCGGCCACGGGCCCGCGCCGCGGAGTCAGCGGCCCGCTGCGATGCCTCATCGCTGGTGGCCCGCTGCGCCTGCAGCCACTGCTCATCTGCGGGAGGGCAGCCGCGGCCAAGGAAACTGCGCACGCCTCCACCCTGTTCGCCAGCCTGCGCCGCCTGTTCGACAAAACGCATGGCAGTGGGAAAGCTGCGGGTCAGCGCCGCGCCGACGCTGCCCGAAGCACCGCCACCTCCGCCATAGATGACCGAGAGCATGCCCAGTTTGGCTTCATCGCGCGAGGCGACAAGCTTGGCATCCAGCAGCCACTGGTACAGGTCGTCTTGCTGGCCAGCCTTTTGCAGCTGCTGGTCATGGGAAATTGCCGCCAGGATGCGCGGTTCCAGCTGCCTGCCGTCGGCCACCACAAAGGTCGACCCCGCCGGGGCGCGAACGACCTGCCGGATGGAATGCGGCAATTGGAGCGCACCGCCGCCTGATGCCGCCCAGCGTCCTGAAATGACGGTTCCCAGCACGTAGTGCGGATGGAACCTGCCATTTTCCACCCATTGATCCAGCCAGGCATCGCCGTGGGTGCTGGCAAGGCGGGAGAGCTTCTTGTATTCGAGGACCTCGGTAATCAGCGGATGCTTGATCTGCTCAAGTTCCCATGCCCGCACCGAACCCACTGCGAAGCCGGCCTTGTGCAGGGCGCGCAGCATTTCCTGCGGCGAATCGGGATTGAGCCCGGGACTGCCCAACGCCTCAGCCAGCTGCTGGGCCTTGGCAGCCAGCTTGGGAGGTCGTCCGTAGTCGGAAACGCGTTCGCCCAATTGCTCGCGCAGCAGGGCGCGGTGTCCGGCTTCATCCCACGGCAAGCCGGCCTCTTCCATCTCGCAAGCAATCACGGCGCCTACCGATTCTGCATGGATCAATAATTCCAGCCGACGGCGGGCATCGGGTTCTTGCGGCAGTGCGTCGCGTTGGGCAAGGTACATGGCGATCAGCTCGGCCAGCGACTCGCCGGTGACAGGTGCGGAGAAGAGCGCATCCTGGTTGGCCCATTCCCTGCCCTGGGTTGGCTGTTCAAGGTTGAAGTCATCGAGCGGCTTCGTGCTCAGCGGGGAACGGTGCAGGATGCGCTGCGCCAAGGAGAGAATGTAGGCCTTAGCCAGGAAAACCCCGGCTGCCGCGAGAGGCTGCATCCATGGGGTGGTGCGGAGCATGGCCCAGCGGGGCGAATGCCGTGCCTCGGTTTCAGCGACAAAGCCAGCCAGCTCTTCGCGGGAAACAGAGGAGACCGGCTGCAGCGAGTTGCCAGTGAGCTGGTCGCGGAGGTCAATGAGGGCATAGCCATCAGGGTCGGCGGCAAGGAAGGCGATGGCACTCATGGATCTATTGTGCCGTGCCAGTGGACGATATCCCCAGCCGGTTGGCTGGCCGCACGCAGATGATTGGATGGGTGCCACGCTCGATGCATGAAATGGCTATCAGAATCCCCATCGGCCCAGCCGCGGAAGGTTGCGCAACGATTTGTGATGACGGAATCGGATTTCGAGCAGTTGCCGCAGAAGGGAACCAGCGCGCCGGCAGCTGGTGGACGCACTGCGGATGATGAACCGGTCTGCACCATCGTGAGCAACGACGCGCGGATTATTGAGCGATGCGCGGTGATCGCGGTCGGCGCGGCGGTGCGAATCAACCAATGCGCAGACCCGCAGCTTTTGCCCGGCGATGGTTCGGGGCCGGTGCTGTGGGGCAGCGACATGGCAGCACTGGCCGAAAACACGAGCCGGCCGGTAGATGTGCTGGTCGGCTTGGAGGATAGCGAGGCCCTCATCTGGTCTCTGGCCAGCAGGATTCCCAAGGCGCGGGTGGCGGTTCTGCCGTCGGCCAGCCAATGGCTGGGCGAATACCTCGGCCTTTGGGCCATGCGGGCAGGGCATGGGCACACGCTGGCGCTGAATTCCACGGCCGGAGGGTTGGGGACGACAACCCTCTCCCTGCTGCTGGCGCACGCTGGAACACTCAGCGGACTGCGCAGCGCCATGATTGATTTGGATCCGCATTCCCAAGGAGCGTGGCCGCTGGTGTGCGCGCAGCCGCCTATCGGAATCGGCTGGGAGGAATTACAGCAATCCGGCGGTGCGCTGGCGGCCCATCAACTGGCCGAAACTTTGCCGAAACTGCGCGATACAGCCATCCTGACCTGGTCCCGCGCCAACCGAACGCAGGAGCTGGAAGACCAGCTGGTGATTCGGTTGCTGGCTGCGGCCCGGCAAGGGTTCGACCTCGTGGTGGTGGATGCCGGCCGCGCACCGCATCCGCAACGGCTGGCGATGAACCAGTTCATCGACCGGAATATCGCCACCGCCAGTTCCATGACCTTGCCGGCTTCAGGGGAAGTGGTGCTGTGCGGGGAGCAGAAACTGCGCTGCACCCCTCAAGGCTTTCCGGAGATACTTGGTGCCGTCCCTGTCCTTCCGCGGATCAGCAAGGCCCTGGAGCGCGGCCAGCTCTTCGACAGTTTCAAATCCCGGGCACTGCGCCAGCACCTGTCCAACCTGTGCCTGATTCCGCAGGTGAAGGAGCAGCACCCATGAGCCCGGGACGGCACAGCCACAATGCCAGCCCAGCAATGGGCGGGCCCGTGCTCGATGCCAAGATTCTCGAATCAGTGCGTGAACGGGCACTGCTCACCGGCGGGCAGCTCGACGCGATTGCCTTGGCCGGAGCCGTCCACGACTCGGGCGTGGCCCTGGGATCGCAGGGCGCCGCCCAGTCATTGGAATCGCTGCAGCACGAAGTGGCAGGATTGTCTGTCCTTGAGCCTTTCGCCCAGCGGCCCGAAGTCACCGATGTCCTAGTGGACGGTCAGGGGAGGGTCTGGACCGATTCTCCGGCCGGACTGGAACCCACTGAATTCCGGTTTTCCTCCCCGGAACAGGTGCGGACGCTGGCCGTGCATCTGGCGACCCTCGCTGGACGACGGCTGGATTCAGCGAGCCCATTCATGGACATGAGCTTGAAGAACTACCGGGTCCACGCCGTGCTGCCGCCAATTGCCACGGACGGTCCGTTGATCTCGATTCGAGTCAAGCGCAGTGCCCAGCTTGAACTGGGCGCGGTTCTGGAAGGATCCAAGGGCTTTTGGCTGCCGCTGCTCCAAGCCATTGTCCAGCGCCAGATGAACTTCCTGATTACCGGCGGTACAGGCAGCGGAAAAACAACCCTGCTGCAAGCCATGCTGGCCGAGACCAACCCGCAGCACCGTTTGGTCATCGTCGAGGACTCGAAGGAGCTGCAGGTGCCGCACCCGCATGTCGTGTCCTTGCAAACCCGTTCGGCCAACGTCGAATCCGCCGGCCAAGTGGAACTGAAGGATCTGGTTGTCCAGGCCCTGCGCATGCGTCCCGACCGCTTGGTCGTTGGCGAATGCCGCGGGTCGGAGATACGCGATTTCCTGGCGGCGATGAACACCGGGCATCAAGGAGCCGCGGGCACCATGCACGTCAACAACCCGCAGTCGGTTCCGGCACGCTTGGCGGCGTTGGGTGCACTCGCCGGATGGAGTGTGCAGGCAACCGCGTTGCAGGCCTCCAGCGCACTGGATCTCGTCATTCACATGAACAGGGGCAGCCATGGGCAACGTGGACCGGTGGCACTGGGCAGCTTGGAGACCGGTAGCGACGGCCAGATGCAGATGAGGCACCTGATCGATCTGGAGGGTGCCGAACCGCTTGCCGAATATGGCCGACGCTTCTTGGCAGACAGGTTCGGCCAAGCACTCGCACGCACCGTCGCCACGGCGCTGGGTAACGAAAGCAACAAGGAGCATTGAACCATGCTGATCCTCATCTTGGGCGCGTTGGCCTTATGGCTCTGGATTCCCGCGCACCCGGCCAGCAAAAGGGCCCCGGGCTCATCGCGCAGACGGTGGAACCGCGGGGCAGAACGCCACCAGGCAGGAGAGCAGCTGCTGAGCACCGACGCACGCATCATCCGTGAATTATCGGCGCTGCTCCGAAGCGGACTGGGGTTCCATCCAGCTGTTGATGCGTTGCTTGAAGCTGAAGATGACACCGGGGACATCATCTGTGCGCTCAAGGATCTCCAAGCAACCCATCGGCTCAGCAACAGCGTACCCGGACCAGATGCGGCACAGGGGCAGGTGCCGGCGGTGCAACGGCTGCACTGGTGCCTGGAACTCTCCGAACGCAGCGGGGCCAGTCTTGCCGACGTCTTGGAACGGCTTGCCGAAGACCTCGAAAGCGCACTGGTAGCCCAACGGGCATTTGACGCGGCCATGGCAGGACCGAAAGCAACCACCAAATTGCTGACCTGGCTGCCGCTGGTGGGGTTTGGATTCGGCCTGCTTCTGGGCATTGACGTGCTGGGCACGATAGCGCAATCATGGGCGGCGCAACTCAGCGTGCTCATTGGGGCAATGCTCTGGATCGCCAATCGGATCTGGTGCCAGCTGCTCATGCAGGCAACCTCTAGCCAGGCATTGTCATGATCCTCTTGATTCTGCTCTTTGGCGCCCTCGCCATCGCATTGGCACTAGGGCCGTCCACTGCGCGAACAAGCGGCGAAGGCAAAGCAGCCCAATGGCTTTGGAACAGACGGCAGGACAACGACAAGCCAATCGAGCTGGTCCTGGACCTCAGCGCCAGTCTGCTGGATTCGGGAATGCCCATCACCGAGATCCTGGATCTGCTCGGAAACAGCATTGAACAGTGCGCGGTCCTGCGCAGCGTCGCGCGCTGCCTGGAAATGAACATGGCGTGGGACAAAGCCTGGGAAGCCGTGCCTGCCTGGCTCGCGCCGCTGAGGAAGGCCCTGCACTTTGCGCACAGGACGGGCGCTCCGGCAGCCAACCTGCTGCGCAATACTGCGATTCTGCAACGCCGTGAGCATACGCAGAAAGTTGCACGCCTCGGCGCGCAACTCGGTACCCGCCTTGTGCTTCCCCTGGGGGCCTGCGCATTGCCGGCCTTCATCGCCCTGGGCGTCGTTCCACTGATCATCGCGCTGTTCCCAAGCTTCCAGTAAATCCCGGTCCAAGGTTATGCCCAGCTCGCAAGAAACCGATCTCTGCGCCGTCTGCGCTCGCCGAAGGTAGTAGCACAAGGTCCCCGGCATCGGCGCCGGGGACAGGTATCCAGAAAGGAAAACACAATGAACCGACGGTTCCGTGAAATCAGGGATCTGCTCCAGGAAGAGCAGGGATCCACCACAGCCGAATTCGCTATGGTCACCCTGGCTGCCGTAGCCTTTGCCGGCCTGCTGATCAGCATCCTGTCCAGCGGCGACGTACGCGGCATGCTGATGGGCCTGATCACTAAAGCACTGTCGCTGTAGGCCATGAGATTCAGTGATGAATCTGGCAGCAGCACCGCAGAATTTGCGGTGCTGCTGCCAGCAGTTGCGATCATGCTGTCCTTGGCTCTGTGCTTTGGTGTCGTTGGGATCCAACAGATTCAAGTTCAGCAGGCGGCCGGGGCCATGGCCAGGGAATTGGCCCGCGGCGAGGATGATGCCACCGCTCGCGCCAGCGGGGTTCGGCTAGCAGGAAACCAAGCCCGATTCTCGCTGTCAACATCCAACGGCTACTCGCAAGTGCACGTTAGCAAAACCGTGCGGCTTCCAATTGTCGGCAGCCTGCAGGTCCACGGACAAGCCAGCGTGGCAGTCGAATGAGCAAGCTGCAACGCCTCCGAAACGAACAGGGCAGCGGGACGGTCATGGCGACGGCGCTCGTCGTTGTTGCGCTGCTTATCGCTGGAACGGTCCTGGCATGGGTTGCAGCAACACGAGCTGCGATGCAGGCAGCCAGCGCTGCAGACATGTCGGCGCTGGCTGCCGCAGATACGGCCCGTGGGCTGCGTCCCGGCGAACCCTGCACCGTAGCTGCGCAGCTTGCGCAATCCAACGGTGCGCAGTTGGCATCATGCACGGTGGAACCCGGTGGCGAGTCGGTGCGTGTAGCAACCTATGTTCCTGTCGGATTCCGTGCCATGGGCGTGGAACTGTATCAGGCCGAAGCCCGGGCGCGGGCCGGAGCGCCACCGCTGGATGCTCCGATGCCCTGAGCAGGCACATGGATTCAGCGGTGGTGGGCTGGTTCCACGTCATCGAGCACGGCGGTCAACAGCAAGATGGCGCCAGCCTTGTCCAACGGATTATTGCGGTTTCCGCACTTGGGGGATTGCACGCAGCTGGGGCACCCGTGCTGGCATTCGCAAGCCTGGATGGCATCTCGGGTGGCCCTAACCCAATCGGTGAAGCGCTCGAAACCGCGCTCGGCAAACCCTGCACCACCGGGCTGGGCGTCGTAGACGAAAATTGTCGGATGCCCGGTATCCATATGCAGCGCGGTGGATACTCCGCCAATATCCCAACGGTCGCTCGTGGCAACAAGGGGCAGCAAGCCGATCATGGCATGCTCGGCTGCATGCAAGGCTCCGGGGAATTGGTCAACCGCCAAGCCAGCTCGCAATAGCCGCTGCTCGGTCAGCGTGAACCAAACGGACTTGGTGTTCAGATCCCTGGCTTCAAGTTCCAGGGGCTCTTCTGAGAGCACCTCGTTGGAAGCCACCGACTTGCGCTGGAAGGAAACGACCTGGGTGGTCACCGTCACTTCGCCGAAATGAATCGTCAGGTCCCGATGGTTGCGCTCGCGTTCCTCGGATTCGATGGCGACCGTGGTGAGATCGCGTGCTGTGGTGTAGTAGTCGGGATTGACCCGGGTCACGATCACCACGTGGTTCTGCTCGTCAAGTTCTTCCACATGATAGCTCGCACCCTGGTGGACATAGATGGCTCCTGGATGCGCCTGATAATGCGTTTGCGGGGAATCCATGGTGCCGAGCAAGGCGCCGGTTTCCGCATCGATGATGTCAACTGGTCCACCGCCATCGGCGCGGATGGAGAACATCGCCGCCGCATTCTGCGGATGTGTCCAAAACCATCCGGCAGGGCGTCGGCGCAAGTATCCGCGTTGCACCAGCGAATCCAGAAGCTGCTCGGTCTGTGGACCGAAAAGTTCGAGCTCTTCAGGGCGCAGGGGAGATTCTTGCGCGGCCGCGCAGAGATGGCCGCTGAGCACATACTTGTTTTGCGGATCAAAGACCGTTGCTTCAACTCCCAAATCGAAGATGGCTTCGGGGTGATGCGCCAGGTAGGTATCCAATGGATCTTCGGCCGCGACAAAGATCGCGAGCGCATCCTGGCCGGAACGTCCGGCACGGCCGATTTGCTGGAAGAACGACGCGCGGGTACCCGGCCAGCCAGCCACCACAACGGCGTCCAGACCAGCAATGTCGATGCCCAATTCCAGCGCCGAGGTCGAGGTGACGCCCAGCAGCTCGCCGCTGCGCAACTGCTTCTCCACCGCTCGGCGCTCATTGGGCAGGTAGCCCGAGCGGTAGGCCGCAAGCCGGACGGATAGTTCTGGAGCAAATTTTTCCAGATGCTTGCGAGTGAGCGTTGCGATGGTTTCAGCGCCCCGGCGAGACTTGATGAAGACAATGGTTCGAACATGGTCGGACATCAGGTCGGTGAGGATCGAGGCGCTTTCGGCAACGGCGGTGCGACGTATTGGCGCACCGTTTTCACCTCTGTGCTCGCTCATCGGAGGTTCCCACAAAGCCATCACCAGTTCGCCGCTGGCAGAGAAATCATTGGTTACCGCTTGCGCTGGTGCTCCGATGAGGCGACCGAAGGATTCTTCCGGGTCTGAGCTCGTAGCGGACGCACCGATGAACACCGGGTAATTGCCGTAATGGGCGCAAACGCGTCGCAATCGGCGCATCAGGTTGGCGACGTGCGCGCCGAAGACTCCGCGGTAGGAATGCGCCTCATCAATGATGATGTAGCGAAGGCGCTTGAAGAACCGGGACCAAGCCGGATGGTTGGGCAGGATGCCGCGATGAAGCATATCGGGATTGGTGAAAACGAAGTTGGCATGCTGGCGTACCCAGGCACGCGTTGCCTGATCGGTATCCCCATCGTAGGGAGCGGCTCGGACACCGGGAACCTTCAAGGATTCCACCGCGGATAGCTGGTCGGCCGCCAGCGCTTTGGTGGGGCAGATATAGAGCACCGATGCTCCGGCATCGGCATCGTTGAACCCGCTGTCCTTGGCTCTAAGCAATTGTTCCAAGCTCGGCATCAGGTAGGCCATGGACTTGCCCGAAGCGGTACCGGTGGAAACGATGGTGTGATGGCCAGAGTGGATGAGATTAGCCGCCTGGGCTTGGTGCAGCCATGGCTGCTGGATGCCCAGGCCCTGGAAGATCTCGATGAGCTCGGCGCTGAGCCACTGGGGCCATGGGCTGGTGATCTCGTCCTTGGCAGCCCTGGTGCGGCGGTGCACCACCGCGTCTGGATCATTGGTCCGGTCGAAGGGATCTAAGAGAGAACGCACTGACTTCACGAGGACGCCTTCCGGACCGGGAACTGCTGGAGTTAAAGACTATCGCCGTGCTTGACGCGGATACGTCAAGCACGGCGATGAGAGCGACTGTGGAGGCGCTAGGCCTTGAACATGACAACCTTGCCCAGCGAAGTCCAGCCCAGTGAAGCATAAAGCTGCTGGCCATCGACGGAAGCGATCAGCAGGCCTTCATCAACATCGTGTTCCTGGGCCAGCGAAGCCAGCGCACGCATGATCAAGGTGCCGAGGCCCTGGCGGCGGAAATCGGCGCCGGTGATGATGCGGTCGAAGATCGCATATCCGTCGACTGCCGAGACGTGGCCGGAGGCGGCAACTACTTCCTGGTTGTCTTCAGGATGCAGCGACACATAGGCATGCGTGCCATCGCGTTCGATCTGGAAAATGAAGCCGTCTGCAGGCAGCGGGACCTCGACGTCGTGGACGGCTAGTTCAGTGACCATCAGCGCTTCGTCGTCGGCGGTGACCTGCAGGCCAACTTCGGTCGCCATTGCGACCAGATTTTCGGCGGAGTCGTCGAATGCCGTCAGGCGGCGGTTTGGGTGCTTCGCCAGAGTTTCGGCGACTGCTGCAAGTTCCTCTTTGGAAGGGCCATAGATGACGTATTCCCAGTCTTCTGTGGTGTCGTGGCGCAGCGCAGCGTGGACTCGTCCTTCGTTACGAGTTTCATAACCACGAGCCCCAGCCCAGCCTGCTACCCAGGTGCCAATCAGTTCATCGCTTGCGTTTGATGCCATAATTTGACCCTACCTTGTCTTTCCTAGGAATTAGCTGACATTGAACTAATCGTTGCCTACTTGAAACTATCGCACTGTCCGAGAGCCCGATATTCCCGGGGAAGATCAATGTGACATTGCTCTTTTCCTCGGCGTTTCGCGGCCCGAAGCTACTAACATTGTAGGGTGGCCATTCATCGCATAGTTCTGTATTACGCTTTTACTCCGCTCCCAGATCCAGAGGCAATCCGCCTTTGGCAGCGCTCTCTGCTGGAGCGCTGGGGCCTGCGCGGACGCATCATCATCTCCAAAGACGGCATCAACGGCACCGTGGGTGGCGAGATCTCCGCAGTCAAGGCCTACGTCAAGGCCACCCGGGAACTTCCCGCATTCAAGAAGATGGATATCAAGTGGTCTGAAGGCTCGGCTGAGGACTTCCCGCGTATCTCCGTCAAGGTTCGCGACGAGATCGTCACCTTCGGCGCCCCTGGGGAACTCGAAGTCGACGAGAACGGCGTGGTAGGTGGCGGCACCCACCTGCGCCCCGAAGAACTGCACGAACTGGTGGACAGCAGGAAGAAGGCCGGCGAGAAGGTGCACTTCTTCGATGGCCGCAACGCCTTCGAAGCGCAGATCGGCAAATTCAAGGACGCGATCGTTCCTGACGTGGAGACCACCCGTGATTTCGTTGCAGAACTGGATTCGGGCAAGTACGACCACCTGAAGGACCAGCCGGTGGTCACCTACTGCACCGGCGGCATCCGCTGCGAGGTGCTCTCTGCTTTGATGGTCAAGCGCGGCTTCCAAGAGGTGTACCAGATGCAGGGCGGCATTGTCCGCTATGGCGAGAAGTACGGCGATGCAGGACTCTGGGAAGGTTCGCTGTACGTTTTCGACAAGCGCATGCACACAGAATTCACCGAAGACGCGGTGACTATCGGTGAATGCGTTGGCTGCCAGGGCCCGACGAACAAGTTCGAGAACTGCTCGAACCCAGCCTGCCGCAATCTGCGCCTGTTCTGCGACGACTGCGCGAAGGATGAAGAGCTGCGCCGCTGCCCAGAGTGCAGCACCGTGGACGCCTGATCACCGCATGGACCAACTGCGGCCCGGACTGTCGAAGTCCGGGCCGCAGTCCTATATTGCCGTCGCCGGCCACAAGCCGGTCGAGGCGTCCTTGACCTCGGTCTGTTCCACCTCGGTCCGGTAAATCTTCAGCCCGCGTGCTTGGTAATTCGGCAGCGCCGCCGGCCCGTCCAATGAACACGTATGCAACCACACCCGGCTGACCGCAGGCAGCTGCGTCCAGCGCGAGCCCAGGGCCCAAGCCTGCCGCAGTGCTTCGCTGAGCAGCACTCCGCCGAGGCCGCGACCGGTAGCTTCAGGAAAGAGCCCGAAGTAGAAGATCTCGACTTCGCTGCCGGCTTCCACGACTTCCGT
This sequence comes from Glutamicibacter nicotianae, assembly GCF_006539525.1. Lineage (GTDB taxonomy): Bacteria > Actinomycetota > Actinomycetes > Actinomycetales > Micrococcaceae > Glutamicibacter > Glutamicibacter nicotianae. The sequence goes on from NZ_BJNE01000019.1 coordinate 32,690, forward strand.
GACGAGCTCCACATATCCCTTGGGAGCACCCTGCTGGTAGAGCACCCACGTTTCAGAGCCGGGACGTCGGAGCACTTCGTCCCACTGCTCGCGTGTGGAGCCCAGGCGGTCAGCCCAGTTCAGCTCGCTGCCGACGCTTTGGTACAGGAACCGCGAAAATTCCGGGGTGATTTCGTCGGCCAGTTCAATCCGGGCGTCCTCGGGCAGGGATTTGGACGAAGAGATGATCTCCGCAGGATTGAGCTGTTGCAGATAGGTCACGGTTACTTGGGTCATGCCCACATCATAGGTCGGGCCAAGTTGCCTAGCCTAGCTCCCGCCGGTTGCGTTACTCGGTAGACTTGGCGTTGTGAATGCTGCTGAATTTTCTTCCATTGATGACGCTCCGCAGAGCCATAATCAACTGCTCATCGACTCGCTGGCCAAAGACCTGACTGCTGTCGGGTACAACTATGAAAATGTCGAGGGGCTGCTGGGCGAGGAAGCCGCCGCAGCATTTGCGCGCGACCAGCTGCACCCTGCATTGCGCAATCTGGATCGGCGCGGGGAGGATGCCCCTCTGGCTTGCGTAGTCCGCCTCTTCCAATTGGGCCAGACCCAGGAAGAAGCTGCCATCAATGCCGCCTTCCCGACGCTCAAGACTGACGGCCTGCTCAAGCTGGGGCTCGTCGAGTCCTGGGCCAGCGGTTACCGTGCCAAGATCGCCTTGGCACTGCATTCATCGGATGCCGATGGCGAATTGTGGGTGGCCCACGACTTGGGCGCACACCAGCGCCCCGGCGTGCTGCGCACCGACCACGTGCTTGGCATTGGCCAGGCTTCGCTGACCCTGGCGCAGATCACGATCCGCGAAAAGGTCGAGCGCGCGCTGGACTTGGGCACCGGCTGCGGCATCCAGCTCTTCCACCTGCTCTCGCATGCGGAACACGTCACCGCCACGGACCTTTCGGCCCGAGCCCTGGGATTCACCCGGTTCAACCTGATGCTCAACCACCAGGCTTTGGCGCTGGATCCAGAGAACCTCGATTCTCGGGTCACCTTGCTCCAGGGAAGCCTGTTCGAGCCGGTGGCAGGATCCACGTTCAATTTGATCGCCAGCAACCCGCCGTTCGTCATCACCCCGCGAAGCAGCACAGAGCGGGCCAAGGACCGTTTCACCTACCGTGATGGGGGAATGGCTGGCGACACCTTGGTGAGCACCCTGATCGAGCAGGCCCCTGAATTCTTGGAGCCGGGTGGTTCCATGCAAATGCTTTCAAACTGGGAGATTCCTCTTCTAGACGATGAATCGAACCAAGCATGGGATGCCCGGGTGCGCCAGTGGTTCGGCGACAAGCTGGACGTATGGGTGATTGAGCGCGAACAGACGACCCCAAGCGGCTACGCCGAAACCTGGTTGCGCGACTCTTCGCAGACCGAAGACAGCAGCTCGTATGTCTCCGCCTACAACGCGTACCTCGATGACTTCGAGTCCCGCGGCGTGGGGGCCATCGGCTTCGGCTTGGTGTACTTCCGCCGCCCGGTTGCAAGCCGCCCAGTCCTGCAACGCTACGAGCAGATCTCGCATCAGGTGGAACAGCCGCTGGCCCCGACATTGCAACGCGATATCGCGATGGCTGACCAGCTGGCAGCGGCCGGCGAAGGATACAAGGATTGGCTCCTGCTGGTGCCTGAGGATGTCACCGAGGAGCGCCACCAGCGTCCGGGGGCAGAGCACCCGGGCGTGATCCTGCTGCGCCAGGGTGCTGGCCTGCGCCGAACTGAATTGCTTGATACTGCGCAGGCAGGATTTGTTTCCGCCTGCGATGGTGAATTATCTGTATCGCAACTAGTCAATGCGCTGGAATCGCTGATAGGCGAGGGGCAGGAAGACTTTTCGGACGTGCTTTATGAAGCAGTGAAGCGGCTCTTGCGACATGGCCTGCTTCAGAAAATGTGAAACAAGCGCTAAAGTTTTTCCCTATGACACGGAACACAATTGAGGAACAAGGTGGAGCCGCCTCGCAAGATGCGGCAAAAATTCCACAAGTTGTCTCGATCACTGACCCCCAAGCGATTCGAGCGTTGGCGCATGACGCTCGACTGATCGTCTTGGATGAGCTCTTTGCTTCGCAGACCACCCGCACCGCTACGGAACTTGCATCGCTGTGCGCGTTGACCCCCAGCGCAATGAGCTATCACCTTCGAGCTCTGGAGAAGTACGGATACGTTATTCGTGCCGCCAGCGAGGGTGACGCACGCGAGCGCCGCTGGCGTGCGGCCGGTGAACGGCTTGAACTGAACACGCAGATCGACTCGGCCAACGCCAAGACCGCGTACTTGAATGTGCAGTTGAACGCATTCCGCACGCGGCTTAATGCCGAAGTCCAACGCCGCGAGGCAGAAGCGAAGGCCGGAATCGCTCCGGAGCCTGACCGCCCGCCGATGCTGACCAGCGGTTTGGTCTTCCTCTCAGAGGCCAAGCAGCGCGAGTTCAACCGCCGGATGCTGGATCTCGTGTACGAATACCAGAGCATGGGGGAGGCGACATCATAAGCATGCCCGGCTCAGGGAGCGCAGATCCTTCGGTGTAAGATCATCGAGAAATGTGCTTATAGAGTAGGCATGAAGAACGAAGCTGCGATGGCGGATCGAGCAAGGCCCGGGAATGGGTGCCGAAGGTCCGTGTTGTCTAAAGGAGTGCTGTGCCCCCCAAGGCCAAGGAAAAGACTGGTAAGAAACTCGTAATCGTGGAGTCTCCTGCCAAGGTGAAGTCGATCGCCAAGTATTTGGGCGAAGGCTTTGACGTGGATGCCTCTGTGGGCCATATCCGCGACCTTCCGCAGCCCTCGGAACTGCCAACCGAGCTGAAGAAAACCTCCGTAGGCAAGTTCGCTGTCGATCTGGACAACGACTTCGAGCCGTACTACATGGTCTACCCGGACAAGAAGAAGCGCGTTTCCGAACTGAAGGCGAAGCTCAAGGAAGCTGACGAACTTTACCTCGCAACCGATGCGGACCGCGAGGGCGAAGCCATCGCGTGGCACCTGCTGCAGGTCCTGAAGCCAAAGGTTCCGGTACGCCGCCTGGCCTTTACCGAAATCACCAAGGAAGGCATCGCCCGCGCCCTGGAGAACATGCGCGAACTGGATACCGACCTCGTCGACGCCCAGGAAACCCGCCGTGTCCTGGACCGCCTCTACGGTTACGAAATTTCACCGGTGCTTTGGCGCAAGGTGGCCCGCGGCCTGTCAGCAGGCCGTGTGCAGTCCGTGGCAACCCGTCTGGTCGTTGAGCGCGAACGCGAACGCATGGCCTTCATCCCCGCCGGATACTGGGACGTGAAGGGCAACTTCGCTACCAGTGACGGCGAAGCTTTTGCGGCAAAGCTGTCGGCAGTGGACGGCGCCCGTGTCGCCTCCGGCCGCGACTTCGATGACCGCGGCCAGTTGAAGGCCACCCGCAACAAGCTGGCTCACCTTGACCAGGAATCGGCCCAGTCGCTGGTGGCGAACCTGTCGAAGACCAACTTCGAGGTGACCTCTGTCGAGGACAAGCCGTACACCCGTCGTCCGGCAGCGCCGTTCACCACCTCCACATTGCAGCAGGAAGCATCCCGCAAGCTGCGCTGGAGTTCAAAGATCACCATGCAGATCGCCCAGCGCCTGTATGAAAACGGCTACATCACCTATATGCGTACCGACTCGGTCTTCCTCTCGGGCGAGGCAGTGACTGCCGCGCGCAAGCAGGCCACCGAACTGTACGGAGCCGATTCCGTTCCAGCCAAACCACGCGTCTACAAGGCGAAGAATGATGCGGCCCAGGAAGCCCACGAAGCGATCCGACCGGCCGGTGACATGTTCCGCCGCCCGAAGGACGTTCGCTCCTCGCTGTCCAAGGACGAATACACGCTCTACGAGCTGATCTGGAAGCGCACCGTCGCCTCGCAGATGGCCGATGCCAAGGGCTTCACCGCCACCATCAAGCTGCAGGGCACCGCCAGCGATCAGCGGGTGGCAGAGTTCTCGGCATCCGGCACCGTCATCACCTTCCGCGGTTTCCTTTCCGCCTATGAGGAGGGCAAGGACGAGCAGGCTGTAGAAGCCGCGGCAGAGAATGCCGAAGCGCGCCTGCCGCAGCTGGCCGTGGGCCAGCAGCTGGCTGGCGACGAGCTGACCGCACTAGGCCACGAAACCACCCCGCCAGCCCGCTACACCGAAGCTTCCATCGTGGCTGAGCTTGAAAAGCGCGAGATCGGCCGCCCGTCGACCTACGCGCCAACCATCTCGACCATCATGGACCGCGGCTACGTCACCAAGCGCGGCGGCGCCCTGGTGCCGAGCTGGATCGCGTTCTCGGTGATCCGCCTGCTCGAAGAGCACTTCGCGAAGTACGTGGACTACGATTTCACCGCCCGGCTGGAAGACGATCTCGATGAGATCGCCAACGGCCAGCGTGCCCGCACCGACTGGCTGAACCTGTTCTACTTCGGCAAGGGCGCGGATGCCGAGACCGAGGGTCTGAAGCATGTGGTCGACAACCTGGGCGATATCGACGCCCGGGCGATCAACTCGATCAAGGTCACCGACGACATCACCTTGCGTGTGGGCAAGTTCGGCCCGTATCTGGAACGTGCCATCCCGGAAGGTGCCGAGGAAGGGACCGAGCCGCAGCGCGCCAACGTGCCTGAGGACCTGGCCCCGGATGAGCTGACTGCCGAAAAAGCCGAGGAGCTCTTCGCGAATTCGCAGGTCTCGGAAAAGGACCTGGGCAATGATCCGGAAACCGGTCGCAAGATCGTGGCCAAGGATGGCCGCTACGGCGCCTACGTCACCGAGATCATTCCGGAACCGACCGCGGAGGAATTGGCGGCGCTGCCGGTCGAGTACTACAAGAATGGCAAGCCCAAGCCGCCGAAGAAGCCAACCAAGGTCAAGCCGCGCACCGCGTCGCTGTTCAAGTCCATGACCGTGGAATCGGTGACCTTGGAAGAGGCACTGAAGCTGATGAGCCTGCCACGTGTGCTGGGGGCTGATGCCGAAGGCGAAGAGATCACGGTGCAGAACGGCCGCTTCGGTCCGTACCTGAAGAAGGGCAGCGATTCGCGCTCCATCGAGAGCGAAGAGCAGATCTTCACGATCACGCTGGACGAGGCGCTGGCGATCTACGCGCAGCCGAAGCAGCGCGGCCGGCGTGCCGCGGTGCCGCCATTGGCCGAGTTCGGCGTCGACCCGAACAGCGAGAAGAACATCGTGGTCAAGGACGGTCGCTTCGGCCCGTACATCACCGACGGCGTCACGAACATCACCGTGCCGCGCGGCACCTCGCTGGAGGAGCTGACCCGCGAGCAGGCTATCGAACTGCTTGCGGACAAGCGTGCCCGCGGACCAGTGAAGCGCACGGCAAAGAAGGCGCCGGCCAAGAAGCCGGCAGCCAAGAAGGCCCCGGCGAAGAAGGCAACGGCCAAGAAGACCACCGCAAAAAAGACTGACTAGTCTTTCTTGCCAGGCCTAACGAGGAGCGCACCATGAGACTCGGTGTATTGGATATCGGTTCGAATACCGTTCACCTCTTGCTCGTCGACGCATATCCGGGCGCACGCCCGGTTCCCTATGCCTCGCACAAGCGACCCCTGTCCCTGGTGCGCTACCTCAATGAGTATGGCGCCATCACCGAGGAAGGCCAACTCGAGCTGATCTCCTTCATCAAGGAAGCTGCGCAGTTTGCAGAAAACCACCAGGTCGAGGACTTCATGGCTTTCTGCACCTCCGCGATCCGCGAATCCTCCAACGGCGCTGCCGTGCTGGAACGCGTCGAAGCCGAGACGGGCGTGAGCCTGATGGAACTGACCGGCGAGGAAGAAGCCGGCATGACCTTCTACTCGGTACGCCGCTGGTTCGGCTGGTCATCTGAATCCATCTTGAACCTGGACATGGGCGGCGGCTCGCTGGAACTGGCCCTGGGCGTTGACGAGTTCCCCCAAACCGCATTCTCCGTGCCACTGGGCGCCGGCAGGCTGACCCGCGAATGGCTTCCCAACGATCTGCCGTCGATGAAGGAAGTCAAGGAACTGCGTACATACGTACGCGATGTCCTCGCCGACCCGACCACTGAACTGCGCCAGTACGGCAAGCCCACCTTGGCCACCGCGACTTCCAAGACTTTCCGTTCCCTGGCGCGCATCACCGGCGCCGCGCCGAGCACGGAGGGTCCTTACGTCAAGCGTGTGCTCCATCGGGATGCACTGAAATTATGGACCAACCGCTTGACGGCGATGAGCTGGGCAGAACGTGCAGAATTGCCCGGCGTTTCAGAGATCCGCGCCCCGCAATTGCTCGCTGGCGCGATCGTAGCCCACGAGGCCATGAGTGCCCTGAAGCTGAAATCTGTGCGAATTTGCCCTTGGGCTATCCGTGAAGGCTTGATGCTGAGACGATTTGATCACGTGATGTTTGACTCTGCGACACCGCTCAGTAGTAGCGTGGGAGTTGGGGAAGTAGCGCTGGACAACGAGAAGTACAAGTTTCTCGCCAAACCCAGCAGCTAACCTTCTTGGCTAAACGGTGCCTGCAAAGTGGGCACGGTAACAGGAGGCAAGGCATGGAAGACCAGAAGAGCACAATGAAGGTGCCAGTCACCCTCTCCAGCGCGTCAGTTTATCCGCTGACCGTCCATGATGCCTTCGCTATGGCCAAAGACGTGGGATACGACGGGCTGGAAGTGCTGATTACCGGCAATGCGGCCAGCCAATCTGCCACCGCGCTCAAAGCCTTGATGGACAAGTACCAGCTGCCGATCCTGGCCATTCATGCTCCGACACTGCTGCTCACCCAGCAGGTGTGGGGCTCTGCCTGGGCAAAGATTGAACGCTCGGTCATCCTGGCTCAAGCCGTCGGCGCCAGCGTGGTTGTCGCCCACCCGCCATTCAGGTGGCAAGGTTCCTACGCCGAGGAATTCGCCGAAGGCGTGCAGCGGCTGACCGACACCACTGGGATGAAAATCGCCGTGGAGAACATGTATCCGTGGCGTGCCCGGGGCCGAGAAGCTAAGATGTATCTTCCGCACTGGAACCCCGTCCCGCAGCACTACCAGAATGTGACCTGGGATTTCTCCCATGCCGCCATCGCCAATATGGATTCACGCCAAGCAGTCGAGGATCTGGGCCAGCGACTGGCGCACGTGCACCTGTGCGATGGCCTGGACAACGGCAAGGACGAGCACCTGGTGCCAGGCCTGGGAACCCAACCGGTGGCCGAAACTCTGCAATACCTGCGCGATGCCAACTGGGACGGAACCATAGCCGTCGAGGTGTCCACCCGCAAAGCGCGCAATGCGGGACAAAAGGAAGAATGGCTGGGAAAGACCCTAGAATTTGCCCGCCAGCACTTAACAGTCGGCAGTGACCCCAAGCCAATGACACAATAGCCATATGAGTGAAGCAACAAAGAATCTGTCCCTGTCCTTCCTCGGTGCTGGCTCCATGAACGGCGCCATCCTGCGTGGCATCATCGGATCAGGCCATGATCCGAAGCTCATCACCGCCACCGTCCGCAGCGGCAAGCGCGCTGCAGAACTGCGTGAGCTTGGCATCAACGTCCTGGTCAGCGAGGACGACCCAGAATCCAACCGCAAGGCCGCGGCCAGTGCCGACATCATTTTCCTGGGAGTGAAGCCGGTCGGCATCACCGATCTGTGCGAAGAGATTTCCGGATCCCTGGACGCACAGAAGGTCGTTGTTTCCGTGGCCGCCGCAATCACCCTGAGCAGCATGCAGGCACATCTGCCGCAGGGCCAGCCGGTGATTCGCTCCATGCCGAACACCCCGTTGATGGTCGGTGCAGGCGTTGTGGGCATCAGCCCGGCTGAAAGCGTCAGCGACGAGCAAACCCAGCTGGTCACCGACCTGCTCTCCGGCTCCGGCGATGTGCACGTCATCGGCGAGGATCAGCAAAACGCGCTCTCCGCAATTTCCGGTTCCGGCCCTGCCTATGCCTTCTACCTCGCTGAAGCCATGGCCAACGCCGGTGTGGCCATGGGCTTGGACGAGAAGCTGTCCATCGCGCTGGCCCGTGCCACCGTGGCTGGCGCAGGCAAGATGCTCTCGGACCCTGATGCGGATCCGGCGGCCCTGCGCAAGGCAGTGACCAGTCCAAAAGGCACCACCGAGCAGGCCATCGCGACCTTCGATGAGCACGGCATTCCAAAGATCATTGCTGCCGGAACCCAAGCGGCAGCGGCTCGTGCGGCCCAATTGAGCGACGAGCTCGGCTAGACCCCAACACGTGAAACGGCGGTGGCCGGCAACCAACTGGATGCCGGCCACC
>NZ_BJNE01000020.1 GCF_006539525.1 Glutamicibacter nicotianae
CGCAGAGGCTGACGCGACTGCTGATTCGACCGCTGACGCGACCGCTAACGCTGAAGCTGACGCAGCATCCGCGGGCGATTCTGCATCGAATGGATCTGACGAAGACTCCAGCTCCAACGGTCAGAACGATGGCAAGAACGATGACAAGCTGGCTGATACCGGCGCATCGGGTGTTCTCCTGGCAGGCGGTGCAGCAGTACTGCTGGCGCTGGCTGGTGCGGGCATCATGATTGCTCGTCGCAAGCGTGCCTAGTAGCTTGATCTTGTAATAAACTCGGCAAGCCGGGCTGACCGCATGGGTCAGCCCGGCTTATCGTCTATTCTGTGCTTAATATGTTGGGTGCAAAACCCTAAATAAGAAATAAAATTGACGATTGGCTGCTCGTAGAATGACGATCCATTCTACGAGCGAAAATCGGATTCCCGAACGGACAGGAATGGGAAATGACGGTATCTTCTGGCACCGCCAAGAGTAGGAAATATCCGTTATGGCTTCGGCTAGTTGGATTCGTCTGTGTCTTGCTCACTGCTTGGCATATTTTTGCGACGTTCCTCTGGGTGGCTCCCGCAAATGAGATTCGCAAAATAGTTCCAGATAATGCGTTGCGCAACTACATGATGCCCATGTTTGGACAAAGCTGGTCGGTATTTGCGCCCAAACCGGTCGATGGCGACTATTCCTTCGAAGTTCGTGTCAGCATCGTGGATGATGCAGGCGAAGAACGCACCACGGCATGGGTTGATCCTGTGAAGCGCGAAATGGACATGATCCATCACAATCTCTTCCCGCCGAGGGCCGCGCTAGCGGGAGACCGGCTCTCAAGCGTTTACCAGAATTCATGGCGAAAACTAAACGACAATCAGCAAGAATCAGTCGAGCTCAGTTACTTCAAAGGTGATGACTGGACTCAACGCATGACTAACCGCCTCAATAGCCAAATTACGAAGAACTCGAGCAATTCGAAAAATAGAACGGCTGATTTCCTGGTCGCAGAAAAGCAGGCAAGTGCCTACGCCACTCAAGTTGCAAAGGCGGTCTGGGGCGATGAAGAGATTACTAGAATCCAGTTCAGGGCGGGTCGCCAAGGAGTCATTCCTTTTTCGCAGAGGAATGATGAAAATGCGAAACGGCCAAAGCCTGTCACCATCGAATCAGGTTGGCGTGGAATGACGGTAATGGATGGTCAAAGCCAAGAAAACTTCGCCAAGGTTTTCAACTCGTTGGAAGCGGTGAATGCAAGTAAATGAATATAGCTTCGAAAGTATTGACCGCGATTGCTCGTATATGGTCCGCATTTTGGCGTGAGGGTCCACCGTACTTCCTCAATGTTTGCAAGAACGTAGTTGCTGCCGTTGAGGGCTGGCTGTATGACCAGAAACGCGCTCTCTATGGCATCGCTGTGGCTCGTATCCTGTTCGGGTCGGCTGCATTAGGCCTGCTGCTGACTAATTTCAACACCCGTTTCTACACCTATGGAAGCGGTGCAGCATGGTCCGGGCAACTTGAGGCACCAATCAGCTCATTTGGCGAAAGCGGCTTTTTCGATTTCTTCTTCTCGATTGCGAAGAATGATACGTCGGTGACCATCTTCTTCCTAATGATGATGATTCTGGCTGTAACCCTCATAGTTGGCTACCGCGCACGTATCTTGCTTCCAATATTCCTGTGGCTATGGATTGGGTTCATTGAAACCCCGTTCTTCGGCAGCGATCAAGGTGACAACGCGATGCGCATTGCCATGTTCCTAATGATGTTCACTGACCACTCGGCCCGATGGTCGCTTGATGCGCGCCGTCGTGGACGCAATGCCGACTTCAGCGGCAACGTGTTCCAAAAGCTGTGGAATGGTGCCCATGTATTGCCTGCCCCGTTGACCGCTCTTTGGCATAACTTGGCCATTATCGCCTTGGCCTGCCAAGTATTCATGATTTATGTTTCGGGTGCCTTGTTCAAGTCCACCGGTGAACCGTGGCAGGAAGGAACGGCTGTCTATGGTCCGCTGCACACGATGCGCTTTGGACCATGGCCCGAAATCAGCGAACTGATAACCACTATGGGCTGGTCTGTGGCCATCGCGAGTATTGGATCCATCATTCTGCAAGTCAGCTTCCCAGGGGCACTGCTATTCCGGTGGACACGAATACCTGTGCTGTTCGCGATGGTTTCGTTCCATATTGGTATTGCCATTTTGATGGGCCTTCCGTGGTTCTCCTTGGCAATGGTTGGCGTAGATGCCATCTTCATCCGTGACGTCACCTGGAGCCGCTTAGCGAATTGGTTCAAGAAGGCAGCCAAGGATGCGCCTGCCGATGTGGCCGCTCCAGAAATGAAGACGGTTGTGGGCGATAAACGGAATGAAGAGCTGCACGAAAAAGTCAGCGTCTAGTACCCGATAAAACCGAGGGGCTGTCTCCTGAATAATCAGGAAACAGCCCCTCGCTGCGCTTGGCGGACTATTCGCCTACGTAGAACAGGCGCTTGTTCACGAACTCGTCCATGCCCAGCGGGCCAAGTTCGCGGCCGAAGCCTGAACGCTTCACGCCGCCGAATGGCATTTCTGCACCTTCCGCGCTGGCTGCGTTCACGTTGGTCATGCCGGACTGCAGCTTCTGCGCCACCTTGGAAGCGCGCTCGACGTCGGTGGAGTGCACCGAACCTCCCAAGCCGTAGATGGTGTCGTTAGCCAGCTCGGTGGCTTCCTCGTCGCTGGATACCTTGTAGACCACGGCTACCGGGCCGAACAGCTCCTCGTAGTAGGCACGCATGTCCTTGGTGACGCCGCTCAGCACCGCAGGGGAGTAGTACGCGGAAGGGCCGTCGTGCAGCACGCCGCCGGCATGCAGGGTCGCGCCCTTGGAGACCGCATCCTGCACCTGTGCGTGCAGATCCTCGGCGGCCTTGCGCGAGGACATCGGGGCGAACGTGCCTTCCTCTTCCTTCATCGGGTCGCCGGCCTTCAAGCCCGACGCACGCTGGGTCAGCTCGGCAACGAAATCATCGAAGATGTCCTCCATGACGATCATGCGCTTGTTCGAGTTGCAAGCCTGTCCGGTGTTGTCGATGCGGAAGCCCCACGCAGTCTCGGCAATGCCGGCGACGTCGTCGGAGTCGAGAACGACGAATGGATCCGATCCGCCCAGCTCCAGCACTGCCTTCTTCAGGTTCCGGCCTGCCTGCTCGCCGATGATAGCGCCCGCGCGTTCCGAACCGGTCAGCGAAACGCCCTGGATGCGGGGATCAGCGATGATGGTCGAGATCTGATCGTGGGTGGCGAACAGGTTGTTGTAGACGCCTGCAGGCACGCCGGCCTCATCCATGATTTCCTGGATGGCCAGAGCCGAGCGCGGGCAGGACTCTGCATGCTTCAAGATGATGGTGTTGCCCAGCATCAGGTTTGGCGCCGCGAAGCGGGCCACCTGGTACAGCGGGAAGTTCCACGGCATGATGCCCAGCAATGGGCCCACCGGGCGCTTCTGTACGATGGCCTTGCCGCCGGAGAAGGACTTGATCTCCTGGTCCGCAGCCAATGCAGGGCCCTCGGTGGCGAAGTACTCGAAGATCTCCTGGCAGAATTCTGCCTCGCCCACGGCCTCGGACAGCGGCTTGCCCATCTCGGTGGTCATGATCTTGCCGAGCTCGGCAGCGCGCTCGGCGAAGAGCGCTCCGACCTTGGAGGCTATCTTGGCGCGTTCGTTGATGTCGACGTCCTGCCATGATTCGTAGGCGGTCTGCGCTGCAGCCAATGCCTGCTCGACTTGCTCGTCGGTTGCTGCGTCGAACTCCTCGACAACTTCACCGGTAGCCGGGTTCAAGACCTTGTAGGTTGGGGCGCTCATCAATGCTCCTGTCGTTTGCACAAAAGTGGCCAGCGTAAGCCGCGTGGCTCTAACGTTAGCGGACTCCACGCAATAAATGAATGTAATTCACTTCATATTGCGTCTACTCCGAGCTTATCTGCAGAAACAGCTTTCAGCCACCGAGGAACAGCAGGAATTTGGCTAGGGATGAAGATGCAGGCAGAAGCGAGCGAAAGAGCCGTGCTTTCCAAGTCATGACTTGGAAAGCACGGCTCGAGAGCACGGATATTTACTCTGTGACCAGTGGATCGCTAGCTGATGGCGGAGGTCCGCCACCAATCGATTCCTGCGTCGCCTTGGGCGATCTTGGCAATCTGGGCCAATTCAGCCTCGGAGAAGTCGAGGTTCTCCAGCGCACCAAGGTTCTCGTCCAGCTGCTTGGTGGACGAAGCGCCAATCAGCACCGAGGTTGCCGCACCTTCGCGCAGCAGCCAAGCCAAGGCCATCTGTGCCAGCGACTGCCCGCGCTTCCTGGCGACTTCGTTCAGGTTGCGGATCTTGGCGAGGTTCTCATCGGTCAGCTGGGCTTCGAGCGAACGGCGTCCGCCCTGGCGCACCACATCGGTGGTTTCCAGGTACTTGTCGGTGAGCAGGCCTTGGGCCAGCGGGGTGAAGGCGATGGTGCCCATGCGTTCCTTTTCCAAGGTCTGCAGCAGGCCGTGCTCTACCCATGGGTTCAGGATGTTGTACGACGGCTGGTGGATGACCAGAGGGGTCCCCAGGTCCTTGGCGATGGCGGCGGCTTCAGCAGTGCGTTCTGCCGAGTACGAGGAGATGCCCACATAGGTGGCCTTGCCTTGGCGGACCAGGGCATCCAGGGCGCCGATGGTTTCGTGCAGGGGAGTCTTCGGATCGAAACGGTGCGAATAGAAGATGTCCACGTAGTCCAGATTCATCTTCTTCAGCGAAGCCTCGCAGGAGGCCAGCAGGTATTTGCGGGAGCCAAAGGTGCCGTACGGGCCTGGCCACATGTCGTAGCCGGCCTTGGACGAAATGACCAGCTCGTTGCGGTAGGGCTTGAAGTCCTTGAGCATCATGCGGCCGAAGTTCTCTTCGGCTGAGCCTGCCGGAGGACCGTAGTTGTTAGCCAGGTCGAAGTGGTTGATGCCGTGGTCGAAGGCATGGCGCAGGATCTCGCGCTGGGTGTCGAAGGGGCGATTGTCGCCGAAGTTCCACCACAGTCCCAATGACAGCGGCGGCAAGCGCAGGCCGGATTCGCCCACGCGGCGGTAGCCGAAATGCTCGTAGCGGTCTGCGGCAGCAGTGTAGGGACGGTGCAATTCAGGGATGGACGGGAGGCGTTCGTATTCCACGAGGCACCTTTCTGCCAGGCCAAGCGCTGGCGAGCGGAAATCGATGAGAAGTCAATTTCCACAATAGGCCAGAGTCTGAACTAAACAAATAGAGCCCAGGTGAATCCGCTGTGTGCGTAAAGGATTAGCGGATCGCGTTAAATGATGAACCGACCCGCCAGGCCAAGGAGGTAACGCCTGTGCGGATCGGTTCATCTAGATCACTCGCACCTTGAGAAGGTATTAACCACACTAGGAGCTGATTCTTGTAAAAAGCTGAACACTACGTGTGCGGTCTCTCAGGAAAAGTTGTTGCTAGTAATTCGAGGGCGGATCCGAAGCGGGGAATGATTCGTCTTCCCACTCTTCGACGAGCGCTTCATCGTGCTCGTCATGGTGCTTCTTTTCCTCTTCGGCAAGCCGCAGCTTTTCCTCTTCAACGCCATCGGGCTGCCCAGCAGCTGATTGTTCAGGCATGCTCTTCCTCCCAACTTCCGTGGGCCACCCCCAGCGGGTGGCCTGACCCTGTGTCTTCAGTGTTCACCTATTCGACGCGGTTGTCGAGGGCGGGACGGAACTCTGATTTCGACTTCACCGCCGCTACAGGATTTAATCGGAGGCATGCCGATGATCAATAATCCCGCAGACGGTTCCGAAATCTTCTTTGACGATGACGGGGCCGCCGGGGAACCGATTCTGTTCCTCCACGGCTCCGCCCTGTCACGCTCCATCTGGAGAGGGCTCGGCTACACCAAGGCGCTCGGCGAGAACCACCGCACCATCCGCATGGACCTGCGCGGACATGGGAAATCAGCCAAATCCCACGACGTAGCCGACTACACCATGGACAAGGTGGTCAGCGACATCCACGCCGTCATGGATCATCTGGGCATCAAACGCATCCATATCGTCGGCTACTCCTTCGGCGCACGCACCGGCCTGCACATGGCCATGCACCATCCCGAGCAGGTGATTTCGCTGATCATGCTCGGCGGCACCTATGAAATCACCCCCGGCGAAATCGGGAAGCTCTTCTTTCCTGGTTACCTTGATGTCCTCCGCAACGGCGATATCGAAGGTTTCGTCACCGGGCAGGAAAAGAATGGGCGTCTGGATCCAGCCACCCGACTGGCCTTCAAGTCCAACGACCCGCTGGCGCTGGCCGCCTACTACGAAGCTGCCGAGACCCTGCAGAACATCGAGGTGTCCGAGCTGGCGAAGATCAGGATCCCGACCCTGCTGCTGATCGGCACCAGGGACCAGCCGCGCTTCGACCAGAACAAGATCATGGTCCGCACCTTGCCCAATGCGCGCATGGTGGCCTTGCCAGGCCGGACCCACGGCAGCACCCTGTACCCGATTGAACCGGTAGTGAGCGCCATCAAGTCCTTCTGGTCAGGTCGCCAGGCATGAGTTTTGCCCCCTTCGACCTGAACCGGATCTCTTCCGGCCTGGCCTTCGGGCCCAGCAGGGAAGAGCTCTTCGTATCCGTGGCGGCCAATCCCGCGCAGCCGCTGGTGATCCAGGCTCCGCCGGGATCCGGCAAGACGACCATCGTTCCGCCCACGGTAGCCAACGCGCTGCATCAGGCCGGGTTGGGCGGCAAGGTCATCGTGACCCAGCCGCGCCGTGTCGCCGCCCGCGCGGCAGCCCGCCGCCTCGCCCAGCTGGATGGATCGGCGGTAGGGCAGCGCGTCGGCTTCGCCGTGCGAGGGGAACGCAAAGCGTCGGCGCAGACCCGCGTGGAATTCGTGACAGCCGGCCTCATGCTGCGCCGGCTGCTGGCGGATCCGGATCTTGACGGTATCAGTGCGGTGATCATTGATGAGGTCCATGAGCGGTCGATTGATACCGATTTGCTGCTGGCCATGGTCAACCAGGTGAGCGAATTGCGCGATGACTTCTCGCTGATCGTGATGAGTGCTACCTTACATGCCAGCGAGCTTTCGGAGCTGATGGTGCGCGATACGGCAGCACCGGTGCTCAGCGCGCAGACCGCCCAGTTCGAGGTGGAAGAAGCCTTCGACAGTTTCGCGGGGATCAGGAATACCGAACGCGGGCTGAACGACGACTACTTGCGCCATGTAGCGTCCGTCGCGGTACGCCATGCGGCGGAAGCCAATGCGGCCAGCGACACCCCGGTGGACACGCTGGTCTTCGTGCCCGGCGTTCGGGAAGTCGAACGCGTCTGCTCGCAGATCGCAGCCGCAGGCGTGCCGGTCTTTGCCTTGCACTCGCAGATTTCTTCCAAGGAACAGGACCGGATCCTGGGCGAACCGGAACCCGGCAGCGACCCGCGGATCATCGTCTCCACCTCCATTGCCGAATCATCGGTCACGGTGCCGCGGGTGCACCTGGTCATCGATGCCGGCTACGCCCGCGAGCCGCGCCGAGACAGCTCGCGCGGCTTCTCCGGGTTGATGACCGTGGTGGCCAGCCGTTCCGCAGCCACCCAGCGGGCGGGCCGTGCAGGACGCCTTGGGCCGGGCAAGGTGGTGCGCACCCTGGATCCGAAATCCTTCGCCGCCGCACCAGCGCACTCCACGCCGGAAATCCGAACCGGAGATCTGGTGGCCGCGGGCTTGTCGCTGGCGGCGTGGGGGACCCCGCGTGGCGAGGGGCTTGCCATGTGGGAGGCTCCGCCGACTGGCGCCATGGCCAGCGACGAACAGGTCCTGCGCAGCCTGGACGCGGTGGATGAGGCAGGCCAGATCACCTCGCTGGGCGAGCAGATGATGAAGATTCCAGCGGACCCGCGTGCCGCCCGCGCGCTGCTGGAGGGAAGCCGGATCTTCGGTGCCCGGGCTGCTGCGGATGCTGTTGCCTTGCTGGCCAGCTCCGAGCGCATCGCCAGCGCGGACCTGAACGAGCTGCTGGCCGCGGTGGCCCGGATTTCGCATCCGGCGCACCGCGCCTGGAAGCATGAAGCGCAGCGCCTGGAAAAGCTCGTGGGAGCTGCGGGGCCGAGCACCGGAAGGCAGGCTGGATCGGCAGCCACGGCATTGGCAGGGGTGTGCGCGTTGGCGTACCCGCAATGGATTGCCCGCAAGACCGGGCCGGACGAGTACCTCCTGGCCTCGGGAACCCGGGCCACGCTGCCTCGGGGCAGCGCGCTGATGCATGAAGAATTTCTCGCGGTCGCCGAGGTGTCCCGCACCGGATCCAAGGCCATGATCCGGCGGGCTATCGGCATTGACTTGGAGACGGCCATAGACCTGCTGCCGCAGATGCACCAGATGCGTGAGGTGGCAGAAATGTCCGACGGCAGGATCACCGCCCGCCGGATCGAAAGCTTCGGCGAGATCGAGCTTGCAGCCCATCCGATCAAGGCCACCGAGGAACTGGGGGTGCAGGCTGTGGCCAGTGCCCTTGCCACGCAGGGCATGCGCTTCTTCGGTACCCACGAGAAATTCGATGCCTTGCGCCGGCGCATGGCGGTGGCCCGCCGTTTGCTCGGGGAACCTTTTGTCCGGGTTGACGACCAGAGCCTGGTTGACGCTGCAGATCATTGGCTGCAGCCGGTACTGCGGAAGATTGCTTCCGGCACGAATGCGGCCAAGGTCGACCTGTATTCGGCATTGCGGACATTGCTGCCCTGGGAGCATGCCCATGATTTCGATTCCCTGGTGCCCGAGCGGCTCCAGGTTCCTTCGGGATCGAGAATTTCCGTGGCCTACCCCGAGGTCGGTGAATCTGGTCCTGCGGTTGTCGCGGTGAAACTGCAGGAATGCTTCGGGCTGGAGGACTCGCCCCGCCTGGTCAATGGCAAGCTGCCGGTGCAATTCCATCTGCTGTCGCCAGGTGGCAGGCCGCTGGCGGTGACCGATGACTTGGTGAGTTTCTTCAATGGACCCTATGCCCAGGTGCGTGCTGAAATGCGCGGGCGCTACCCGAAGCATCCCTGGCCGGAGAATCCGTGGGATCACGTGGCCACCGCAAAGACGAAGAAGCGCTTGGGCGAGCAATAGAAAAAGCACGCCCGGACCGCGGCTCAGATTGAGCCAGGTCCCGGCGTGCTTTCCTGCGTCCTGGTACTAAGCGAAGGCGGAGAAGCCGGTGATGTCGCGGCCCATGATCAAAGCCTGCACGGTTTCGGTGCCTTCATAGGTGTGGATCGCTTCCACATCGGCGAAGTGGCGGGCCACGCGGTTGCTGGTTAGGATGCCGTTGCCGCCGAGCAGGTCGCGGGCATTCGCCGCGATGGAGCGTGCGGTGCGGGTGGCGGTGTACTTGGCCAGCGAAGCCTGCGGCCCGGTCAGCTCACCGGAGGTTTCGCGCTTGGCCGCCTGCATCACCAGAACCTGGATGGTGGCCAGCTCGGACTGCATGCGCGCCAGCCGTTCCTGGACGATCTGGCTGGCAGCCAGCGGGCGGCCGAACTGCACGCGCTGCTTGGCATAGTTCACTGCCGACTCGTAGCATGCGGTCGCGTGGCCTACGGCAGACCAGGCGACGCCCAGGCGAGTGGCGAACAGGACGCGGGAGGTGTCCTTGAAGCTCTTGGCTTCCGGCATCACATCCTCATCCGGAACGAAGACGTTGTCCATGCGGATATGCGCCTGCCAGATGGCGCGAAGGGACAGCTTGTTCTCGATGGTGGTGGCCTTGTAGCCCTCGGCGTCCTGGTGGACGATGAAGCCGCGGACCTTCCCCTCGTCATCACGAGCCCAGACGATGCTCACGCCGCCGATGGAGCCGTTGCCGATCCATTTCTTCTCGCCGCTCAGGCGATAGCCGCCCTCGACCTTGGTTGCTCGGGTTTCCAGCGATACCGAGTCGGAACCGTGGGTCGGCTCGGTCAGCGCGAAGGAGCCTGGGAGCTCGCCGCGCAGCATGGGGATGGCGTACTTCTGGATCTGCTCTTCGTTGCCGCAGTACAGCACCGAGCGAAGGGCCAGGCCGCCCTGGACGCCGACAATGGTGGAGACGGAGCCATCGCCACGGGCCATTTCCATGTTGACCAGGCCGGCAGCAAGCGGACTCATTTCCACGTAGCCCTCGGGATTCAGGCCATCGCGCAGGAGATCTGCGTCGCCAAGCTTCTTGATCAGGTGCAGCGGGTAGTCGGCCTTGTCCCAGTACTCGTGGATGTCGTGCTTAACCTCATCGAGGATGAACTCGCGGGCCTTGGCGCGCCAAGCATTGTCCGCTTCGCCGACTTCGGCAAAGACTCCGGTCGGGTCGGTGTTGACGTCCTCCGACCACAGGTCGTATTCGGGTTCAACAACGCCTGCGGGAAATTCGAATTCGGTCTCCAGCTGGGACATTTCAGGTGCTCCTAATAGCTAGGGTGAAAAAGTTTCACTCACTAGACTAGTGGAACGCAGTGCCATGTCAAGAAACTAGGTTTCAAGGTGTGGGGGCAGATTACTTTCCGTGCTCTTTAAGTGCGCGGGAG
Organism: Glutamicibacter nicotianae; assembly: GCF_006539525.1. GTDB lineage: Bacteria > Actinomycetota > Actinomycetes > Actinomycetales > Micrococcaceae > Glutamicibacter > Glutamicibacter nicotianae. Next base: position 10,549 of record NZ_BJNE01000020.1, read on the forward strand.
ACCGCTTGGAGAATATCCTTCTCCTCGGCGGCGGCGTCCAGCACCGAGACCACCACGCTGGGGGCCGCGGGCTTGGCAGGGGTTGCCTTCTGGTCCGGGTCGAGCAGATCTGCGAAGCGGTTGAGGAACTGGCGTACGTCGTTGGCCAGCTTGGTGCGGTCAGTGCTGTGCGCATCCTTCAGCCAGCTGCGCAGATGGTCATTATGGATGGCCACCAGACCGGCGCTGACGCCTAGGCACAGCGACTTCTCCGATGCGGTCTTCGCCAAGTCACGGCGCTTCAAGAATCCATAGAATGCGCGTTCGTATCGGTGGGTGGAAACCAGCTCGCGCTCGCGCAACGATGGCACCGAGGAGAGCAGCTTGTGGCGCAGCGCTGCTCCTTCGGGATTGACCGTGTACTGGTCGAAAACTACATGCGCTGCATCGATGAGCGTAGTGATCGCATCAACCGACGAGGCTGCCAGCGTGGTCTCGACGTGCGCAATGATCATTTCCTGGTCGGCAAAGACCATGTTCTCTTTCGAACCGAAACGGCGGAAGAAGGTGGAACGGGAAATACCGGCGGCAGCTGCCAGCTCATCGACGCTGGTGGCATCGAAGCCCTGCGTAATGAGCAGATCTAAGGCTGCTGGGGGAACTGCGGAAGAAGCGATCATGATTCACGAATTTAGCATGATTCAAGCTGGGAGATTCTTGGGTTCAGCTTTGCGCGCCGCCCAAATGATTGTGAACTACTGCGCCCATGACTACGCTGAACATCAGGGCGTTCTATAGAAGATCGCCATTTCTGGACTAAAAGAAAGAGAAGTGAGGGCCCATGGGAATCTCGATTGCAAACGCCGCGCTACGTTTGGTCAGTGGCGCGTTCATTCTCAACAGCGGCATCAACAAGTTGCGCATCGATGAAGCGAGCGCGGCAGGCCTGCAGCAGATGGCAGCCAACGGCGTGCCGCAGCTGGCCGAGCTGGAACCAGCAGTTTTCGGCAAAGCTGTCTCCATCAGCGAGATCTCGCTGGGCAGCGCCCTGCTGCTTCCGCTGATTCCATCGCGTCTTGCGGGCTTGGGCCTGGGTGCCTTCTCCGGCGTGCTGCTGGCTTCCTACCTGCGCACCCCGGGCATGACGGAATCCGATGGCATCCGTCCGACCGCGGACGGCACCGCCCTGGCCAAGGATGTCTGGCTGGCAGGTATTGCGGTGGCCCTGATCTTTGGCCGCAAGGCAGCCAAGAAGATCAAGAAAGCGAAATAAACGCTTGAGCAAAGCGCTCAGCTGGCCTTAAGTTGATCTTGAAGACTGCGGTTTTCAGCGGCCATATTTGAACCACAAGCTAAGAGGAGAACCAATGGGTTTCTTAGATGATGCAAAGAAGAAGCTGGGCGAGGCAGTCGAAAACGCGAAGGAATTCGCCGGAGACGCCAGCGAGAACATCAAGAGCTTCGCAGCTGATGCCCAGGAGAAAATCGGCGAGAAGGTCGACGAGTTCAAGCACGGCGACAACGAAGAAGATCCTGAAGACAAGGTCTAAGGGCCATAAGGCAAACGCCTGATCCACCGACGTTCACGTCATGGATCAGGCGTTTGCCTTTGACGCGTTGCCTAGCGCCGGGCCTTCTGGCCGTCGCTGAGGAACGCAACAACCAGCACGGCGGCCACGGCGATGAAGCCTGGCAGCATCAACGCCTGCCCCAAGCCGACAGACATGGCTTCCATGATCACCGCAGGATCCTTGGAGTCCGCCTGCGCGATCTGCGCCGAAACACGGGCATCCATCATCACCGCGATCAGCGCCGACCCAAGGACCGAACCGATTTGCCGGGTGGTGTTGTAGATTCCCGAACCGGCACCGGCATCACGCGCGGTCAAGTCCTTGGTGGCCGCCAGCGACAGGGACGGCCAGATCATGGCTGAACCGACGCCTTGGACCGCCGAAGGGATCAGCAGGGCCCACAGCGGGATATCGGCGTGCATCATGAAGGCATAGGCCACCGTGGCACCGCCAAACAGGAAGAACCCGGGCACAGCCAGGATCCGCGGACTGAGCTGATTGACCTTCTTGCCCAGCTGCGGAGCGATGAAGATCGCCACCAGGGCCATCGGGGAAATCATCAATGCGGACTCGGTCGGACTCAGACCACGCACGTTCTGCAGGAAGAACACCATAGGCAAGGCGATGGTCGCGATCGTCAGGCCCATGAACGTGATCGCCACATTGGCCAGCGAGAAATTGCGCACCGTGAACAAGCGCAGTGGCACCAGCGGCTCGGATTTGGTCTTCGACTGCCACCAGACGAAGGCACCCATCAGCACAATGCCGATGATGATCAGATGCCACGAATTCAGCGGGCCAATAAATGGTTCCCAATTGGTGGCGTCGCCTTCCTGGATGCCGAAGACCAAGCAGAACATGGCCAGCGCCGAGAGGAAGACTCCGAACCAGTCGAAGGAATGCGCATGGGCTTCAAGCGCGGGAACGAACTTGAAGACCATGGCCAGGCTGAGAACCGAGATGGGCAGGTTGATGAAGAAAATCCACTCCCAACCAACGGAGTCCACCAGCAAGCCGCCGGCAATCGGTCCGATCAGCGAGGCGATGCCCGCCACCGCACCCCACAATCCCATGGCCGCGCCGCGGTGCTGGTACGGGAAGAGCCGGGTAATCAGCGTCATGGCCTGCGGGGAAATCATCGACGCGCCCAGGCCCTGGACGGCGCGTGCTGCCACCAGGGAACCGAGGGAATCGGACAGGCCGCACCACAGCGAGGCCAGCGAGAAGACCACCATGCCGATGAGGTAGATGTTGCGCGGGCCAAAGCGGTCGCCGAGCCTTCCGGTGACCAGCAGCGGCACGGCGAAGGTGAGCAGGTAGGCGCTGTTGACCCACAGGATGCTGGAGATGTCGGCATCCAGCGACTTCATGATGGCAGGCATCGCGGTGGACACGATGGTGGTGTCCAGCAGGATCATGAAGAAGCCGATGACCAATGCCCAGAGGGCTCGCCACGCGGCTTTTCTGTCGAAGTGTGATTCGGGATTCGCAGTTTCAGGCACCGCTCAAGGCTATTCCCTATTCGCCGGTTGCGGAACCGATAGCGAACCTATGAAGGTTAATCAGTCGAAGCTCACATCACCGGAGATGCGGGTGGCGACATCGCCGCTGACCCAAACACCGCGTTCGGTCGCTTCGATATGCAGGATCGCTTCACGACCCAGGCGGGTGCCCTGGCGTACCGTATAGCGTTGCGGCGCATACCCGGATTGCGTCAGCCAGGTGCCGAACGCGGCGTTCAGCGAACCAGTGGCAGGGTCTTCAGGAACGGCCTCGCCGGGGATGAAGGCACGCACCTCATAGTCGGCGGGAGGCTGGAGCACCACATTGCGGAAACGCTCCTCGGAACGCTCGAAATCAGAAAAGTCCAAGGGACGCAGTTCTTCACGGGTCCCGGAAACCCGCGGGATGACCGATCCGCGCGGTTGCCACACGCTCTGCGAGACGCTGGAGGCCGTGTAGGGGCCGATGACGCCGACTTCCAACCCCTGGAGCGCCACGTAGTCCGGTTCGATACCCAGCACGATATCGGCGTCACGCAGCACCAGGCCGGCAGGATGCGGGCCGTTGACCAGCCACTGGTGGTCCACCACGTCTTCCTCGCGAATGCCCAGACCGGCAATCGCCCATTGCAGGACATCCGGCTCCAAAGGACCGGAGCGGGTGAGCGGGGGAGCGAGGAAAGCCAATCGCCGCGAGTGCCGGTCGCTGCTCTCGCGCTCCACGCGCACCGGGATCAAGCCGGCGCCGCACTGCTGGATCAGATGGCCGGACGGGCCGGCTTCCCCACCGGATTCCAACCAGGCATGGGCAGCGCCAAGGGTCGGATGGCCGGCAAAGGGAAGCTCGGTGCTCGGGGTGAAAATGCGGATGGCATAGTCGGCTTCCTCGTCGCTCGGTTCGACGAAGAATACGGTTTCAGCAAGATTCATCCACTGCGCAAAGTGCTGCATCTGGTCATCGCTCAGGCTGTCAGCATTGAACACGACTCCCAGGCCATTGCCGTTGAAAGCAGTGGGTGCAAAGACGTCAACCTGCTGATAAGAGAATGTGCGCGACATACTTAGCATGGTGGCACATTAACCAGCAGGTTGACCCGGTGTTACGTGTTAGGTCACGCAAAAAGTTGCGAACGCATCATGCAAGCGGACCTTCCTTACCAATGGTGCGCAACATCGATGACCAAGCGTGAACCGCCGCCAGGTCCAGCCAGGGTGAACACGCGCATCGGAAGCCGGGCCCTGGTGGAGATCCCCACCTTGGTCTGGCCTTCAAAGCTGCCCAGCCAGACCAACTGGCGGAACGTCGTATAGCCCAGATTCTTCACCTTCGCTCCGGGATTGAACCCCGGAGCTGTTGGTGCCTGCACCAGGATTTCCAAGTTGGCCCCACCCGTGGTGGCCACCGGCAGTCCGGAACCGATTCCAGTCAGTTCGCTGACATACCTTGCCGAGTAGCTGGCAGCCGGTCCTGCCAGATCAATGACCAGCCGGTCAAAGCACAAATGGCGTCCGGTACGCAGATCCTGAACCGTGGAATGCGTAGACAAGGAACCGGTTTTGGCCAAAGAACCCCAATAGACCGTTGGACAGGAAGTGGATGCCTGCGCGGCCGGCGCCGGAGCCGCCGCGGAAGCCGGCGTCACCACGAGCAAGGCCGCCGCCACCGCGCCCAGCGCGATTCCGATTTTTCCGTGGCGCATAGGGATCACCGTCTTTCTTGGTTTGCGCCTGCTGGCAGAGCATACTGCCAGTGAATCTACTAAAGTCCTGGAGCACGTGAAGCACAAGGGCAAAAAGGAATTGGAACCACACTGAGACGGTTCTGCAATGGTGCTGGAAACCTCCCGAACCATATGGTGGGACGAAGGTTCCGCACAGCATTTATTTAGCGCCATATGACATGCTTAAAGCATGTCTCCTACCCCCGTTGAACCTCTAGACGAAACCGTCGAGGAAGTCATTACAGCATCAAGCTTCCTCCCCGAATCGTTGCAATTCTGGGTTGTCCTGCTGATTGGCGCGCTCGTAGCCGCAATCTTGGCATTCGTTTTCAGCGGCGTGGCACGCCGCGTGCTGCGCCGGATCGGCGTGGATGAAGCCGATGTGAAAGCCACCAGATTCCCGTTCTTCGGCATGGTCACATCGATCATCGCGAAGTCGGCCTTCGCGGTCTTCTATAGCGATCGTCCCTGGTACAACCCCTGGCAGTTCGCCATCCTGATCGTCTTGGTCTTCTTCCTCACCTGGTTCATCATCAAGCTGGTGCGCGTGATTGAAGCCGGCATGATGGCACGCTTCGAGTCGAGATTCGGCCCAGGACGCAGGCTTGCCAAGGTCCAGACGCAGGTCGGCCTGATGCGCCGCGTGCTGATCGCGGTGCTGTGCATCCTTGCCGTCGCCGCGGTGCTGCTGACAATCGAACAGGTCAGGGCGCTGGGCGCCGGCCTGTTGGCTTCGGCCGGTCTGGCATCGGTGGTCGTCGGCTTGGCCGTGCAATCAACCTTGGCCAACGTCTTCGCCGGCTTGCAGGTCGCCTTCACCGACTCCATTCGCGTGGATGACACGGTGGTGGTCGAAGGGGAGCGCGGCACCGTCGAGGAAATCACCCTCTCCTATGTCGTCGTGCATCTGATCGATGGGCGCCGGATGATCCTGCCATCGACCTACTTCACCACCACGCCGTTCGAGAACTGGTCGCGGCGCAGCACCGAGATTTCCGGAAATGTTGCGCTGCAGCTGAAGCTCAACGCGCCGATTGCCTACTTGCGCCAGCGCAGCACCGAACTGCTTGAGTCCTCCGACTGGTGGGACGGCCGGGATAATGAGCTACTCGTGACGGATGCCCAAAATGGCTTGCAGACAGTGACCATTTATTTATCTGCGCGCAACGCCGGGGACCTGTGGAACCTGCGCAACATGCTGCGCGAGAAGCTGCTGGCCGAGCTGGTGGAAAACTACCCTGACTGCCTGCCAGATCCCCGGATGATCCCGAGCAACCCAGTCTGATGGCATAGAGATAGCCACTGATTCCAGTCCTTCGAACTGGTTTCAGTGGCTATTTCCGTTTCCCGGTGAAATCAAAGCCGCAACGCCGCAGGCCCGTAGTCGTTGTAGCGCTCCTGGCGGGCCGTCGCCTCGCGCAATGCGTCGATCAGCGACTCGGCCTTGCCAATCAGATCGCTGATCAAATCATCGTCCCGTTCCACCCAGAGGTATTCGGGAACCGCGCGCACCGGCACGAAATTGTCGTGTTCTTCCCAGACGAACAGCGTGCGTTCGGCACCGATCACGTGCTGCTGCCACAGGATCTGGCGCAGATAGTTCTTCGGGATTTTCTTGAACGGCTTATTGGTGGTCTTGATTTCAGCCAATACCGGAACCCCCGAAGCGTCAAAGCCAAGGCCATCGGGAGTTGCCAGATGCAGCTTCGATTGCTGCGAGTGGAAGAGCTGGGTGGAAGGAAAAATATTGAAATTCTCTTGGACCCAGGCGGCAATGACCGGTTCGCGCTTGCGCCCATGGTCGGTGTAGGGATTGCCGGAGAAGCCATTGCCGTACAGCTTGTCCCACGCGGCATTCTTGATGGACTTCTCGGTGGACAGCTTGGCCACGTCCGTTGCCGTGATGCCCTGCGCTCGTGCCCGCAGCCACTCGATGCGGTTGGAAGAGTCAGCTAAAACACGTTCGAAGCATTCATGGTGGACGCCGGGCACAGTAATCACTTGATCTATTCTTCCCCATGAAGGGGCAAAAATCGTGCACCTTGGCCTCGCAGCCGGCGTGAGACTAGTCGCTGGATCCGGCGATAGCGGTCAACAGCTGATTGATAGTCGGCGTCTCACTGGCACGGAATTTCTCTGTGCCGTCCTGCAATAGCCGGATGACCGGGGTGCTGGTGATTCCCAATTCCTCGCCACGGGCCACCTGCTCCACGACGTTGATCTCTTCGACCTCCAACGCGGGCAGCAATTCCTGCACTCGGGCCACGGTTTGCCGGGTGCGGACGCATGGCGCGCAAAATGGCTGCGTATACAATTCCAGCTTCATTTGCCGCTGACTGCTCCTGCTGTAGTTGTGAACACGGCGCCGGCAACTCCTACCGGGGGATGAGCCCGGCCGGAAGCGACTTGGCCCCCTGCGCCGATGCGCGTAAGGGCACACGATTGAAAACATTGGGTCATGCTTGAAAATTCCCTTGGCCATCCACCCGTCCTCGACGCTCGCGGACTCTACCGCAGCTTCGGCTCCACCACCGCATTGAACGGCATCGACCTGCAGATTGCACTGGGCCAATCGCTGGCCATCATGGGTCCCTCGGGGTCCGGCAAATCCACGCTGCTGCACGCACTGGCCGGTATCGAACTTCCAGACGCCGGCAGCATCATGCTGAACCTCCCGGGCCGGGCACCGGTGGATATCCAAGGGCTCAAGGACAAGGCGCGCACCAAGCTGCGCCGCGAATACTTCGGCTTCGTCTTCCAATCCGGACTGCTGATTCCCGAGCTTACCGCCGAGGAGAACGTGGCCATGGCCCTGATGATCAACGGGGTGCCACGCAATGCCGCCATTGCCAGCGCCGGATCAGCGTTGGCCGAACTGGGCCTGACGGGGATGGAGCAACGCCGCATCGGCCAGCTCTCCGGCGGGCAGCAGCAACGCGTTGCCATAGCCCGCGCACAGGTCACCGGGGCCATGGTGGTCTTCGCCGATGAACCCACCGGCGCCCTGGACTCGACCACGGGATTCGAGGTGCTCGATACCTTGCTGCGCTGCACCGTCGGCGCCGGCAAATCACTGGTGATGGTGACCCACGATCCCAACGTAGCCGCACGCTGCGACCGCATTGTGCAGCTGCAGGACGGCCAGTTGACCAGCGACAGCCTGCACCCGTCGAATGCAGCGAAGGACGGTGCCCAGCAGTGAATATCCTGCACCTTTCATGGATGTTCGGCCGGCCGGCGAAATCCCGGATGGCACCGCAGATCCTGACCGCCAGCGCCTACGCCATGGTCAGCGCGATCCTGCTGATCGTGCTCGGCGGCGCCTACTCCTTCACCAGTTTCGAGCTCGAAGCCCAGGGAACCTATCTGCCCTTGGCCATCTTCGCCGTGGTGCTGCTGGTGGTCCCGCTGCTGGTGCTCGGCTCGGCCGCGGCCCGGCTTTCCGCACGCTCCAATGACCGGGCCCTGTCATCCTTGCGCTTGCTCGGCGCCACCGGTGCGCAGATCAGCCTCGTGGCAGTGCTCCAGGCAGCAGGCACGGCACTGGCCGGTGCGCTCGCCGGTATCGCGCTGTACTTCCTGGCAGCCCCGTTGGCTTCCTTGATTCCGTTCCAAGGTGCGCCGATCGGCTCAGCCATCTACTTGCCGCTGTGGGTGCTGGCGGTAGCGGTAGCCGCTATCGTGCTCCTCTCGGCGGGCAGTGCAGCTGCCGGCCTGCGCAAGCTGGTTATCACCCCGCTGGCAGTGGCAACCCGCAGCACGGTGCCCACCCCCAGCTGGCTGCGCGCGGTGATCTGTATCGGCGGCATCCTGCTGCTGTACGCGCTGTTCTCGAACATGGGCCAGTTCATGCAGTCCATCGCCGCGATCATCGCAGTGATAGCGGGCGGATTCGGCCTGGGCTTGCTGGTGATGAATCTTCTCGGCCCGTACCTGGTGGCCAAGGTGGGCAAGGGCAAGCTGCGCAAGGCCAGCACTCCGCAGCAGCTGCTGGCGGCCCGCATGATCCTGGAAAGCCCTGTCGAGTCCTGGCGCCAGGTCTCCGGGGTGGCCATGGCTTCCTTCGTCGCGGTGGTGGGCGGAAGCGGTGCCGCCCTGATGGCATCGCCCGGCAATGAATTCGGCCAGGGCACCTGGATGGAGCATGTGCCGGCAGATATCGTCACCGGCGTGCTGGTGACCCTTGCCATCAGCTTCATCTGCGTGGCCGCCTCGGCAGCGATTTCGCAAAGCGCCAGCACCTTGGACCGTGCCCCGCTGTATCGCGGGCTGAACCGCTTGGGCATGCCCTACACGACGATGAACGCCGCGCGCACCAAGTCGATCATGATCCCGGCGCTGACTGCCTCGATCGGTTTCGCCATCGCCTCCACAATCCTCGTGCTGCCCCTGGCCGGGGCCGCCGTCCTGCTCCAGCCGCTGACAGTCATTACGGTCATTGCCTGCGTCGTGCTTGGATTGCTGCTGGTGCGAACGGCAATTTCGGTTGCCGATCCGCAGAAGCTGCTAGCAAGTAGAGAATAAATTCTCTGGTCAGCACACCGAAATAATGGCCGGATTTGGTTAGGGTCACTTCCGGGCCGGTGATTAGAGACGTTTCGTGTTGCGTAATGCTGACAAAAACGCGTATTGTGGCATACGGCCCGGATAGGCTTGCCTAACCTTGCTGACCGATACGCTTACAGTACCTCGCATAGTCTGGAATTACCGACCCATGAACATTTCACGTCGCGCCGGAATTTTCGCCGCATCATCCGTCATCCTCGCCCTCAGCCTGACCGCCTGCGGCGCGTCGAGCAACTCGGCGGATCCATCGGCTGACACCTCTGCCAAGGCTGCAGAAGACTTCACCCCGGTCACCATCGAGAACATCTATGGCGAGACCACCATCGAAGAAGTCCCAGAACGCATTGCGACCATCTCGTGGGTCAACGCCGACACCCTGCTGGCACTGGATACCGTGCCGGTAGGCATGGACACCGACACCTACGGCATGAACGAGAACAACTCCACCGCGTGGAAGGACGCCGCGCTTCAAGAGCAGGGCGCCGCCATCGGCTCCGAGAACGCTCCCGTGCAGTACAAGGTGGGCGACGACATCGACTACACCGGCATCGCCGCCAGCAAGCCGGATGTCATCTTCGCCCCATACTCGGGCCTGAAGCAGGAACAGTACGAAAAACTGCAGGAAATCGCCCCGGTCGTTGGCCCGATTGAGCCGAACTACCTGACCAGCTGGGAGCAGGCTACCGAAGCTGCCGGCCAGATGCTGGGCAAGGAAGAAGAAGCCGACGCCCTGATCGAAGAGATCGAAGGCAAGCTGGCCAAGGTCGGCGAAGACAACCCAGTGCTGAAGGACACCACCTTCATCGCCGCCGACCTGTCCGCTCCGGACACCGCCTACGTCTACTCCGAGGGCGACACCCGCCCGCGCTTCCTGAGCGCGCTGGGCATGACCCAGGCCGAGTTCGTGCAGGAGAACGCCGCCAAGGACACCTTCTTCTTCACCGTTTCCCCTGAAAAGGTCAACGAGTGGGATTCGGACATCGTCTTCGCCTCGGCAGTTGCGGGCAACACCATGGACGACATCATCAAGGGCCAGCCGCTGTACGGCCAGATCCCTGCCGCGAAGAACGATGCAGTGGCACTGCCAGGCACCGACGAGGCAACCCTGGCCATCTCCGCGGCATCGCCGCTATCCATCGAATGGGCACTGGAGAACGTGGTTCCAGGCATCGTGAAGGCTGCCGAAAACGCGGCTGCCGCGAAGTAGCTTCGGGCTAGGGATTCACTGACAGATAGTGCAATTGCGCTTCCAGGGAATGGGTAGCCGCGCCCACCAGGCGCGCATCGAGGTCGGGGTAGACGTGCTCCAGCAATTCTGCTGGCTGCGTGTCGGCCCCGGCCTTGCCGAGTTTCCGCAGCGCCGCACGCACCTGGTCCAGCCGGGACTGGCGGTGCTCGATGTACATCTGCAGCAGCGGATGCGAGGACTCGTGCTGTTCGCCGTGCGCCGGATGCAATGCCATGTCGGGCAGCGCCAGCAGCCGCTGCAGGGAGTCCAGGTAATCGGCCAGCGTGCCATCGGGATGCTCCAGGATGGTGGTGCCACGGCCCAGCACGGTATCCCCGGTGAACAGGTGGGCGCGTTCGCCCTGGCGGATGAAGCACACCGAGTCCGAGGTGTGTCCCGGGGTGGAGAGCACCTGGATGCTGGCCCCGGCCGCATGGATCACCTCGCCATCGGCGAGGACTGGCGCATCCCGGCAGTACTCGGGGAGCTTGGCCCGCACCGGCGCCACGGCCATCCGGCGCAGCGCATCGATGCCTCCGGTGTGATCGGCATGCCGATGGGTAATGAGCACCAGCTGGATGTCGAACACCGCCAAGGCCTGCAGATGCACTTCGAGCTCGGGGCCCGGATCGATCAGCACCACCGGTGTTCCCGGCGCAAGTTCGTCCGCAGCCGGGTCGAACAGCAGATACGAATTAGTCCCGTCCAAAGTCATTTCAGAAGGATTCGGCGCGCACAGCACGCCAATACCGGGGGCGATAATAGTGGGCAAGGGAAGAAGAGCCATAGCAATGAGTGTAGGAACCAATGACCGCGACTGAAAGCGTGACGCGCCAGTCACCGGGGGCCGGGCCGGCGAAAACCACCCGGAAGCTCGGCACCGTGCTGCTGCTGATCGCGCTGCTCGCACTGGCACTGTTCGCCTCGCTGCTGCTCGGTGCGCGCAGCGTCTCGATCGGCACCGTCATCGATGCCATCTGGAATTTCGACCCGTCCAACGGCGACCAGGGCGTGGTCGCCTCGCGCTTCGCCCGCACCGTCGGGGCCATCGTGGTGGGCGCCGCCCTGGGGTTGGCCGGCGCAGGCCTGCAGGGGCTGACCCGCAACCCGCTGGCCGATACCGGCATCCTCGGACTGAACGCCGGATCCTCCATGGCAGTGGTGCTGGCGATCGCCTTCCTCGGCGTCAGCTCGCTGGGCGGAATCATGGTCGCCGCCTTCGTCGGCGCCGCCGGGGTGATGGCGCTGGTCTACCTCGTGGCGAACGTGGGCCGCGACGGCGCCACCCCGATCAAGCTGGCCCTCGGCGGTGCCGCCATGGCGGTGGGCGTCGGGGCGATCACCAATGCGATCTTGATGATTTCCGATGCCACCATGGACCGCTTCCGCATGTGGCAAGTGGGCACCCTGTCCAGCAGCGGCATCGACACCTTCCTCGGCGCGATTCCCGGGGTGGCGGCCGGCGCGCTGATCGTGCTGTCAACCGCCAGGGCCTCCAATGCCGTGTCCATGGGCGATGACACCGCGATCGCCCTGGGCTTCAACCTGAACCGCGCCCGGCTCATCGGCTCCATCGGCGTGGTCATTCTCGCCGGGACAGCTACCGCTGTGGCCGGGCCCATCGCCTTCGTCGGCCTGATGATCCCGCATGCGGTGCGCCTGCTTGTCGGTTCCGACTACCGCTGGCTGATGCCGGCGTGCCTGATCGCCGGTCCGATCCTGCTGCTGGTCGCTGATACGGTGGGACGGATCATCGCCCCGCCCAGCGAGATCCAGGTAGGCGTCATGTGCGCCATGCTCGGCGGACCGATCTTCATCATCATGATGCGCAGCGGCATGAAGTCGGTGAGCCTGTGAGCACGAGCGAAATGGAAGCAACCACCATGGCCCAGCCGACCAGTACCGGGGACGCGGACGTGCCGGCGAAGCCGCCGGCTGCCGCCCAGTCCGGCACGACGCTGGCGGCCCGGCGCCGCTCCCGCGTGCGCCGCACCGCCCTGTGGATGGTCGTGGCGCTGGTGCTGGCCATCGCCGCCTACCTGTTCTGGGGACGGGACCGACTTCCGGCGGCCGAGGTGTTCCAGGTGCTTGGCGGCGAGAAGGTGCCGGGCACCAGCTTCATCATCATGTCCGACCGCCTGCCGCGCATCGCCGTGGGCATGCTCGCCGGTGCTGGCCTGGGCATTTCCGGTGCGCTGTTCCAGCGCTGGCTGGGCAACCCGCTGGCCAGCCCCGACGTGATCGGCGTGGGCTACGGCGCCTCGGCGGCCGCCGTCTTCGCCATGATCATCCGCGGCTACACCGACTGGAAGCTCAACGCCTTCTCGCTGGCCGGCGGGCTGCTGGTCGCCGCGCTGATCTATTGGCTCTCGGCCGCGGGCAAGCGCACCGGGTCCCGGCTGATCCTGGCCGGCTTGGCCATCGGCGCAATGCTGCAGGCGCTGATCCAGTACCTGCTCACCCAGGCGCAGGTGAACACCGCCAGCGATGTCATGCACTGGTTGACCGGTTCACTGGCCAGCAGCAACTGGGAGAACGCGCTGCTGCTGCTGGTCTCCCTCGGCGCCATCGGCATCTTGCTGCTGCCGCTGGTGCTGCGCCAGCTGAAGATGCTGGAGCTGGGCGAGGACGCCGCGGCGGCCCTGGGCCTGCATGTCGGCTGGGCCCGTGCCCTGCTGGTCTTCGTGGCCGTGGCCATGGGCGCCCTGCCGATCGCCGTCACCGGGCCGATGGCGTTCGTCGCCTTCCTGGCCGGCCCGATTACCGCCGCGCTGACCCGCGGACCGATCAACATCCTGCTGGCCGGCCTGACCGGAGCCACGCTGGTGACCATCGCCAATTTCTTTGCCGCGAACTTGTTCGCGGACCTGTCGCTGCCGGTGGGCGTTATCACCGGCGCATTCGGTGCACCCTTCCTGATTTGGATTCTGGTGCGCGCCAACTCAACTGGAAGCGGGGCATAACCCATGGCCACTTTGCAGGCTAGCGATCTGACCTTGGCCTATGACAAGGTCACCATCGTCGACGAGCTGTCGCTGGATATCCCCACCGGGCAGGTGAGCATCGTCGTCGGAGCCAACGGCTGCGGCAAGTCCACCCTGCTGCGCGCCCTCTCCAGGCTGCTGAAGCCGGCCGGGGGGCAGGTGCTCCTGGACGGCGCGGATATCCACTCGAAGCCGGCCAAGGAGGTCGCCAAGACCCTGGGCCTGCTGCCGCAGTCGCCGACAGCGCCGGACGGCATTACCGCCCGCGAGCTGATCAGCCGCGGCCGCTACCCGCACCAGGGCCTGTTCAAGCGCTTCTCCGCCGAGGACGAGGCGGCGGTGAACCGCGCCATGGAACTGACCGGCACCACCGAGCTGGCCGACCGCTCGGTGGACGAGCTCTCCGGCGGGCAGCGCCAGCGCGTCTGGATCGCCATGGCCCTGGCCCAGGAGACCGACCTGCTGCTGCTCGATGAGCCGACCACCTTCCTGGACGTGGCGCACCAGCTCGAAGTCCTGGATGTGGTCAGCGAGCTGAACCGCAGCCGCGGGATCACCGTGGTGATCGTGCTGCACGATCTGAACCTGGCTGCCCGCTACGCCGACTACCTGGTGGCCCTGCGCCACGGCAAGATCTACGCCGCCGGCCACCCCAACGACGTGGTCACCGAAAAGACTGTCAAGGATGTCTTCGGCATGCCAAGCCGCGTGATCCCGGACCCGGTGGGCGGCACCCCGCTGGTGCTGCCCATTGGCCGGCACCGCGTGCTGCGCACCGAACAGGTCCTGGCCACCAAGGGCATCTACCGCAGCGAAGCGTCGGCGCGGGACACCGCGGCGAAGCAGGCCGCCAGCGTGAAGGAAGCCGCCGAAGCCGCGGCCCAGCTCGATCCGCAGGCCATGCGCCCGGCCCATGAGCATGTGCCGACCCTGGCCTTCGACACCACCGTGGTCAAGAGCGAGCAGCTGGCCCCGTCCTTCCGCCGGCTCACCGTCAGCGGCGAGGACCTGGAATACTTCGGCACCAACAGCCACCCACTGGATATGCGCATCAAGCTGCTGCTGCCGCCGGCCGGCGGAACCGCGCTGACGGACGAGATCGCCTCTATGCGCCCGGAGGCGCTGACCAGCCCGGCCGAGCAGCAGGGCTGGTACAAGCGCTGGCTGTCCATTGATCCGGACACCCGAGGCTACATGCGCACCTATACGGTGCGGGCCTTCCGCGAAGCAGGGCACCGGGACAACATCGGGGCCACCGCAGAGCTGGACATCGACTTCGTGATGCACGGCGACATCGTTGACGGCCAACTGCAGGGCGGACCTGCGACGGAATTCGGCGACCGGGCCAAGGTCGGCGACCAGCTCTTGCTGCTGGGCCCGAACAAGACCCTGAACGACTCCACCTACGGCGGTATCGAATTCCGCCGCGGCGAAGCAACCCGCGTGGTGCTGGCCGGCGACGAAACCGCCGCCCCGGCGATCTGCGCGATCCTCGAAGAGCTGCCGTCGAACGTCACCGGCCATGCGCTGATCGAGGTTCCGGAGACCACCGACATCCTCGGTGCCTCCACCCGCTCGGGCGTCTCGGTGCAGTGGCTGACCCGCGGCAGCCACGAGCATGGAGAATTGCTGCAGGCCGCCTTGCGCCAGGTGGTCGCGATTCCGGCCGCCGGAGTGGTGCATACCAATGCCGAGCCGGAAGATATCGATGTGGATGCCGACATCCTGTGGGAGACCGGCCAAGCGAACACCGCGCCGTTCTACGCATGGATTGCAGGCGAGGCCGGCACGGTCAAGGAAATGCGCCGTTATCTGGTGCGCGATGCCGGTGTGGACCGCAAGCAGGTGGCCTTCATGGGCTACTGGCGCCGCGGAAAGACCGAGAACTAGGCGGCAGCGTCAACCAGTACCAGGGCCCCGGCACACTGTGCCGGGGCCCTGGTTCGCTCTGGCAGCGGTCCGCTATTTTTCTTTGGCCGGGTTCTGGCACGCGCCGCGTGCAGGCCGCGGGTTTTCGCGGTCGAGGATTGCCAGAAGCCGGGTGAGCTCGGCGCGATCCTCGTCGTCGAGCTTGTCGAAGTAGCCATCCATGCTGGAACGGCGCAGCTCGGCAAGCTCCCCGAGCTGGGCGCGGCCCGTGTCGCTGAGCGCGATCAGCGTGGCCCGGCGGTCCGCTGGATCAGGGGCGCGCACGACCAATTTCTTGGCCTCCAGCTGGTCGACCACCTCAGTGGTCGAGCGGGCGGCAATATGCAATCGTTCTGCAAGCTGCGAGTTGCGCAGCCCTGCGTCTTCGGCGCGGGCCAACAGGGCCAGTACCCGTGATTGGTGCGGAGTGATTCCCAGGGGAATCAAGCTGTCCCTCCACCTGCCGCGAAGCATGCGCGAAGCGTGGAGGAAAAGATCTGCCAAGTCAGGCTTGGACTCGTCGTTCTGCATGTCTTCAAGAATAGTGTGTTTCCGCGGACATTTTCAAGATGCAACCACATAGTGAGGTTCCCTCTGTTATTCTGGACCTGGGAAATCCAGGACGAGGAGGGGGGCTTATGAGCGCCATGGGAATGCCAGATCCGCATCCAGGCGGTGGCGGACGGGGCCGGTCCGCGAATGCCGCAAAGGACAAGCAGTGGCTCTCCGAGCATCCGGTGTCGCTCGCACGCATCGCCGGGCTCTTCCGTCCTCATCTGGGATCGGTGATCGCCGTCATGCTGCTGATCGTGGCATCCTCGATCATCGGCTTGGCCCAGCCGTTCATCATCCGGGAACTCATTGACGACGCCATTCCCCACAGCAACGTCCGATTGCTGCTCTGGGGCGCCGGGGGACTGGTGCTGATCGCCTTGGCCACCGCAATCCTGGAAGTCCTCCAGACCTGGCGGGCAACCCTGATGGGCCAACGCGTGATGCATGGCCTGCGAACCGGGCTGTTCACGCACCTGCAAAAGCAATCCCTGGGATTCTTCACCAACTCCCGCTCCGGGGACGTGCAGTCCCGCCTGGTCAACGACGTGGGGCAGATGCAATCGGTGATCACCAATTCGGCCACGAGCATTGCCTCGAACCTGACCACGGTCGTTGCCACCGCCTGCGCGATGGTGGCGATTTCGTGGAAGCTGAGCCTGATCTCCCTGGTCGTCCTGCCTCCAGCAGTGCTCCTGGCCAAGCAAACCGCGGAGCTGCGCCGCGCCGTGACAGGAAAGCGCCAGCGCGAGATGTCCAACTTGACCTCGCTGATCGAAGAACGCCTGAGCATCTCCGGGGTCCGGCTCTCCAAGATCATGGGCACCGGCACCGCCGATGCCCAAGCTTTCGGAGACTCCAGCCGCAAGCTCATCGACCTGGAAATGAAAAGCGCCTTGGCCGGGCGATGGCGCATGGCCACGATGAGCATCATCTTCGCTGCCATCCCCGCGGTGCTCTACATCGTGGCAGGCCTGCCCGTAATCGGGCAGGGCATGAGCATCGGCACCCTGGTGGCCTTCACCGGGTTGCAGGCCGGGATCTTCCGTCCAGTCATGGGGCTGATGCAGATTTCGGTCCAGTGGATCTCGGCCATGGCCCTGTTCAGCCGCGTCTTCGAATACCTCGATACCGACCAGGCGCTGCCGGTAGCCGAGCACCCGCGGGTGATTGAGCCCGAGAAGCTGCGCGGCGAAGTGCAGTTGCGCAATGTCAGCTTCCGCTACCCCGAAGCCGATCGCGCCACCCTGGATCAGCTGAATCTGGAGCTGGAAGCCGGGACCATCACCGCGGTGGTTGGCGCTACCGGCTCGGGCAAATCCACCCTGGGATCCTTGCTGCCCCGGTTGCTTGATCCCACCGAGGGCCAGCTGCTGCTCGACGGCATTGACCTGAAGGAATTCGAACCCGAGGGGATCGCGCAGGCGGTCTCCGTGGTGGCTCAGGAAAGCTACCTGCTGCATGCCTCGATTCGCGAGAACCTCTTGTGGGCGGCGCCGGAGTCAACGGAAGAAGAGCTCTGGGATGCATTGGAAGCCGCGCAGATTGCGCCACTGATCCGCAGCCTGCCACGCGGCCTGGAAACACAGGTGGGGCAGCGCGGGCACCGCTTCTCCGGTGGCGAGCAGCAGCGACTGGCCATTGCCCGCACCATGCTGCGCAAGCCGAAGGTGCTGGTGCTCGATGAAGCCACCAGTGCGCTGGATACCGTCACCGAGGCACTGGTGCAGCGGGCGCTGGATGAGCTGGCGGCGGGGCGCACCACCTTGCTCATCGCGCACCGGTTGAGCACGGTGATGCGGGCAGACCGCATCGTGGTGCTGGAGGATGGACGGATTGCCGAATCCGGTACCTTTGATGAACTGGTCCAGCGCGGGGGCCAGTTCGCCCAGCTAATAGCCAAGAGCGAACTAGCCCAGAGGACCAGCTAGCACCCGTCCGGTTTCAGGCCCTGCTGCTCCAGGGAAGCCAGGATCTTGGGCAGCGCCGATTCGAAGGCGGTGCGCTCGGACGGCTCCAGCGAGTCGAAGATGGTTTCACGCACGAAGTTCACGTGGCTTGGCGCGGCCTCTTCGATGGTCTGGCGCCCTTGGGCAGTCAGCGTGATCTGGTGCCCGCGGCGGTCGGTTTCATCCGAGCAGCGGCTGATCAGGCCCTTGGCTTCCATGCGGCGCAGCAGGTGGGAGAGGCGGGAGCGATCCCAGCGCAATGCGGTGGCCACGTCGGCCGGGCGCAGGCTCGGCTCGGCCGTTTCCGAGAGCACGGCTAGCACCGAGTATTCGCCGGACTGCATCTTCGAATCGCGGAGCATCTGGCGGTCCATGGCGCTGGGGAACTGCCAGAGGAATTCGCGCAGGGTACGCCAGAGGTCCTGCTCGCTATCGGTGAGCCAGCGGGTCTCTTCGCTCTTCATTCTCTTTCCTAACCATGTTCTGCCCAACGGGATGCCGAAATATTGTTGACGCATCAATTATCTCCTGTATAGTGGGATTTGGCAAGAGATGATGACGTGTCAACTAAAGTGGTTGGCCGCAGAGCTCCAAGGAGATTGAATTGTCGAAGATCGCTATCGTTACCGGTTCCACCCGTCCAGGCCGCGTCAACCAGTCTGTCGCGCATTGGGTTCTGGCCAAGGCCGAGGAATTCGGCGGTGCCGACTATGAGCTGGTGGACATCGTGGATTTCAACCTGCCGATTCTCGATGAGCCCTTCCCGGCCGCCTACCAGAACTACCAGAACGACCACACCAAGGCCTTCGCCGCCAAGATGAGTGAATTCGACGGCTACATTTTCATTGTTGGCGAGTACAACCACTCTGTCCAGCCTGCCTTGGCCAACGCGCTGAGCTACTTGAATGCCGAGCTGAACAACAAGGCCGCAGGCATGGTCGGCTACGGTTCCGCCATGGGTTCGCGCGCGGTGGAGCACTTGCGTGGAATCCTCTCCGAACTGCAGATCGCCCATGTGCAGAAGACCGGCATGTTCTCGCTGTTCACCGACTTCGAGAACTTCTCCACCTTCGCACCGACCGAGCAGTCCGCTGGCAGCGTGCAGCCGATGTTAGAGCAGCTTCTGGCCTGGAGCAAGGCCATGGCGACCGTGCGCGACAGCGCCTCGGTCAACGCCTAAGGAAGATCGAATATGGCGGGGTGCTGGCAATCGGCACCCTGCCATTTCCAAACTTGTCCAACTGCCATAGTCTCGACATGAATGGTTTATGCACGGGACCGCAAAATTCTTTGGAAGGAATGCGATGAGCGACGAATACTCGACCAAGGGCTCCTACGTCACCGGCGGAGAATTCACCCGGGACACCAACTACATCCAGGACCGCATCGTCGCTGATGCCAGCGCCGAGCACTATGGGCATAAGGACAGCCACAGCAAGATCGGGCATCCCGACGCAGGGCTGTCCGAAGGCGCCCAGCTCTGGCCGGTGGAGGCCGGCCGCTACCATCTGGTGGCTGCCCGCGCGTGCCCATGGGCCAACCGGACCCTGATAGTCCGCCGCCTGCTGGGCCTGGAAGACGCGCTGTCCATCGGACTGCCCGGTCCCACCCACGATGCGCGCAGCTGGACCTTCGATCTGGACCCGGAGGGCAAGGATCCCGTGCTGGGCACCGAGCGGATCCAGGAAAACTACTTCAAGCGCTTTGCCGATTATCCACGCGGGATCACCGTTCCGGCCATTGTCGATATCCCCACCGGCGCGGTTGTCACCAACGATTACCCGCAAATCACCTGGGACATGTCCACGCAGTGGAAGGAATTCCATCGTGAAGGCGCACCGGATCTCGTTGCCCATGACCAGCTCGATGAGATGCTGCCGCTGATCAAGCGGATTTTCACCGAGGTGAATAACGGGGTCTACCGTGCCGGGTTCGCGGGGGACCAGAAGTCCTACGACGACGCCTACGACAGGCTATTCACCACGTTGGACCACCTCGAAGAACGGCTATCCACCCGCCGCTTCCTCATGGGCGATTACATCACCGAGGCCGACGTGCGGTTGTTCACCACTCTGGTGCGATTCGACCCGGTCTACCATGGCCACTTCAAGGCCAATCGCAACAAGCTCATCGACATGCCCAACCTCTGGGGCTACTCCCGGGATCTGTTCCAAACCCCAGGCTTTGGCGACACCATCGACTTCGAGCAGATCAAGGCCCACTACTATGTGGTCCACGAAGACATCAACCCGACCGGGATCATTCCGAAGGGACCGGATTTGGCGAACTGGCTCGAAGCCCCGGACCGGGAAGAACTGGCAGAGCACGGCCCGTTCCTGAACGGCACGGCACCGGACGAAGTCCGTGCCGGGGAGCGTGTCCAGGCGGGACACAACCCGCTGTACCCTGCCTAGGCTCCGGAAGAACCAGCCTGGCGGCCCGGGATTCGCTCCATCCTATGGAGCGGATCCCGGGCCGCTGTGCTTTATTCGAAGTCGAAGCCCTGCGCTTCGCATGCCTTCTGGAATGCTTCCAAGTCGGTGATCTTCGGCGTGCCGGAGCTATCGGTGGCCACGGCAGCGCTGATTTCTCTGGTCGTGGCCTTCGCCCCGTGCTCAGCGGCTTTCGCCATGTTCGTTGCGCCCATGCCCTCGGGGTCAACCATGCCCCCGCCAAAGTGCACGCACGCGGTATGGCCCTGCGGATCCTGCTCGCGCAGCTCATCGATCGACGGGCCGCCGCAAGCGGTGAGCGCCAAGGCTAGGGTGGCCAGTACAGGCATAATTTTCTTCACAACCCAATCCTAGGCATGGATCCGCTGGGATGCTGTGTTCCGCTCTGCAGGAATTCGCTGGCGACATGGCCCTATGCCTGGAACCCTGCGGTGCGGTGAACGTGGCAGGATTAAACCATGACAATCATTGCAGCGGCGGATGGATCAGCCCTAGGGAATCCCGGACCAGCAGGTTGGGCCTGGTACGTGGACCAGGACAACTGGGCCGCTGGCGGTTGGGACCACGGAACCAACAACATGGGCGAGCTCCAGGCGGTGCTCGAGCTCTTCCGGGCTACCGAGCACCTGCCAGACGAAGAACTGAAGATCCTGTGCGACTCGCAGTACGCGATCAACTGCATCAGCAAATGGATGCCAGGGTGGAAGAAAAAGGGCTGGAAGAAGGCCGACGGCAAACCGGTACTGAACCAGGACATCCTCAAGGAACTGGATCAGGCCATTTCCGGGCGCAAATACACTTTTGAATGGGTCAAGGGCCATGCCGGCCATGAGTTGAACGAGGCAGCAGACGGACACGCCCGTGCAGCTGCCACCGCGCACCAGCAGGGCACGGCAGTAGAGGCTGGACCCGGCTACACTGCCGGTGGATCAGCCTCGTCCGGCTCTCCGGCTGAGACGGAGGCGGCACCAGCACCGGCGGAAGAAACCGCTGCCACGCCAGAACCCGGCATGGACATCGCGGCCGCCGCCTATGAGCTGGAGCAGGGATTTCTCGACCCGCAGATCCGCGCCAGCTTCGCCGAGCTGAACGACTTCCTGCACCCCGGCTATCAGGAAGTGACCCGGCATGGGGGCCTGCTGGACGTGGCCACGGTCCGATCCATGCTGGAATCCGGGGCGGCACTGCCAAGCACCGGTGCGGTGCAGGTGCTTGCGGCGCGCGAAGTGGATGCGCAGATGGTGCTGCTCGCCTACCGCATGAAGCCCGCGGATTCCCCGGTGCTCGTGGTCTCGTCGTGGTGGCAACGCACCGAACGCGGCCTGAAGCTTCGTTTCCGCCAGGAAACCGTCGAGCAGGCGGCGTAGAAAACGCGCTTAACGCAGCAATGCCCGCCGAATCAATCGGCGGGCATCGCTGCATTAAGAACTAGGGATCAGTACTGGCCCGGGCGGGTTCCAATGACACCCTTCTTGTAATTGATCCGGTTGATCAGCCAGGTGACTGCCCACAGCACGATGCCGATCACCAGCAGCAGGCCGGCAATCTCGTACTGTACCCAGTCCTCGCGGGAGCGAGCCCAAGGGCCGGCAAGGAACAGGCAGAAGACCACGCCGAGGATCGGGATGATCGTTGGCGCGCGGAACGCGCCGGGCTCCGGCTTGTCGCGGCGCAGCACCAGCAGGGCGACGTTCACGACGGCGAATACGCACAGCAGCAGCAGTGCGGTGGTGCCGCCCAGCGAGCCGACGATGCTGCTGCCGGTATCCAGGTTCACGTAGGCAACCAGTGCGATGGCCAGCGCGGTGCTGAACAGGATCGCAACCCATGGGGAGCGCCGGGTCGAGTGCACCTTGCCCAGGAACTGCGGAAGCACGCCCTGGCGGGCCATGCCGTAGAGCAGGCGGCTGGCCATCAGCATGTTCATCAGCGCCGTGTTGACCACCGCGAAGACGGTCAGGAACGGGAAGATCGCGTCCACCGGCAGATTCGGCAGGCCAATGCGCACCACATCCAGCAGGATGCCGGCATCCGGGTTCTTCGGATTCAGCAGGTCACCGGTGGGGATCACCATGATGACGGTGACGGCCACCAGCATGTAGATCACGGCGCAGATGCCCAGGCCGATGAGCATGATCTTCGGGAAGTCCTTCTTCGGGTTCTTGGTTTCCTCCACCAGGTTCACCGAGTCCTCGAAGCCCACCATGGCGAAGAATGCAATGGCGGTGCCCATGGTCACGGCGGCGAAGACGCTGCGGTCGGTCGGGGTCTCGAAGACCACCAGGCGGGAGATGTCTCCGTGGCCCGAAGCGATCACGGCGAAGCCGATGCCGATGATCGCGGCCATGATGGCCAGCGACACGACGGTCAGGAAGAGGTTGAACTTCACGCTCTCGCCGACGCCGCGGAAGTTGATGATCGCGAGGATGACGATCACCGCAATAGCCGCCCACATGCCCGCTTCAGGCGTGTTGGGCACGCCCTCGACGAACTGGCCGATGCCAATCAGCAGGTTCCGCCCGACCAGGGTGGCCGAGGTGGCGGCGCTGGTAATGCCGGAGCAGGCAACGGTGAAGGCCACCAGGAAGGTCACGAAGTGGATGCCGAACGCCTTGTGGATGTACAGGGCGGCACCTGCTGCGTGCGGGTACTTGGTGACCAGTTCGAGGTAGCTGAAGGCGGTGAGGGTCGCGATCGCGAAGGCGATCAGGAACGGCAGCCACGCGGCTCCACCCACCTGGCCGGCAACCTTGCCGGTAATGGCGAAAATGCCGGCGCCGATGATATCGCCCATGATGAGGAATAGCAGCAGCTTCGGGCCAATCACCCGGTGGAGTTCTGTTTCTTTGCCGTCGGTAACGGCCGTGTCACTGTTCACAGTCATGCGATCGAGATCATCTCCTTCAAATTTGTAGGCAAACGTTACAACTTTAGGGTCAGCGCATGAAGTGGGCAAACCGGGCTCTGAGCTGGCTCGCAGAATCGCGGGACGAACGGCATCATTACGTCGGCGAGTGGCTTAATCGCTTCAAAGGTGTGAGCTGACCTACCTATATGCTGGGTGGTGGACAGCATGTGGAACCTTCGGGAAATGGGAGCACTGCGGTTAGGGTTGGTTGTTGAGGAACAAGCACTTTAAGGATTTAGATGCAATCGGTGATCACTGAGGATTTCGCGCCCCTGGCCCAGGCTTTGGAAGCGCGCGCCGCTGAGGAAGAAGGCTACTCGGCGCAGCTGGCCGTATACCACCGCGGAGAACTGGTGCTCAGCCACACCGTCGGAGAGCACCTCTCGGGCGACGCGTTGACCTGTGTTTTCTCCTGTACCAAGGGCCTGGGCGCGCTGGTCGTGGCACTGCTCGTGCAAGATGGCCTGATTGATCCGAATGCGCCCATGGCCACCTACTGGCCTGAATTCGGCGAGAACGGGAAATCCAGGCTCACCGTCGGCGAGGTGCTCAGCCACCAGGCCGGCGTACTGGGCGTTCCCGGGGGCGTGCCCAGCAAGATCCTCCTGGACTCCGCCGAGTACGCCAAGGTGCTCGCTTCCATGCCCAGTGTCTGGCCGCTAGGGCAGAATATCGTCGGCTACCACGCGATCACCATGGGCGTGCTAATGGAAGAACTGGTCCGCCGGGTCACCGGCAAGGAGCTCAAGGAGGTCTTCGAGGAGCGCATCCGCAAGCCGCTGGGCGCCGAGGCCTACATCGGCCAGGACCCAGCGCTGGAATCGCGCTACCGCGATGTGCTGCCAGCTGCCGAAGCTGCCACCGAATTCTTCGACCCGTTTTCCCCGGCCGGACTGGCGGTGAATTCGGCCTCCGGGTTCGCGCTGGAAACTGGCCCGGTCTACAACTGGCACGAACTGGCCAATGCGCCGCAGGTGCGCGAACTGGGCCCGGCATCCATGGGAGCGGTGGCCAACGCGCAGGGCCTGGCCGCCATCTATGCCGCCTCCTTCGGTGCAGTTCCGGCACTGGGAACCACGCGCGGATTCCTTTCCGCCGACACCTGGTCCCAGGTATCCACCGAACTGGTCTACGGCCATGACCGGACCAATGGACTGCTGCAGGCCTTCGCCCTGGGATTCATGAAGGCCACCGCGCGCAACAATTACGGCTCGATTTTCGCCTACGGCCATGACGGTGCGAACTCCTCGCTGGCCTTCGCCGATCCGGCCCACCAGCTGGGCTTCGGATTCATCCCCTCGCGCAATGAAGGTCTCAAGGAGACCTCCACCGGGGTGAAGCTCAGCCAGCTGGCGCGCCAGCTGATCATGCAGAAGAACATGGCGGCCCAGGCTGCCGGCAACAACGCATAGCCGCCCCACCGGGCAAGGAACGAAGCAGGAGCGAAGTGAAGAAGTTTGTGGCACTGGGTGACTCGTTCACCGAAGGCGTTGGCGACGCGGATCCGGTCCGCCCTAACCAGGTGCGCGGCTGGGCGGACCGGGTGGCCGAGGTGCTCTGCGCCGAAGGAGAATGGGAATACGCCAATCTGGCCGTGCGCGGCAAGAAGATCGGCCAGGTGATCAACCAGCAGCTGGACCAGGCCCTTGCGTTGGCCCCGGATCTGGTCTCCATCTACGCCGGCGGCAACGACATCCTGCGGCCCAAGGCCGACCTGGATGCGCTGATGCGCGGCTATGCCGGCATGGTGCGCCGCTTTTCCGAAGCCGGAAGCACGGTGCTGCTGTTCACCGGTTTCGACACCGTGGACTCGCCGCTGTTCTCCAAGACCCGTCCGCGCACTGCCATCTACAACGAGAAGGTCCGCGAAATCGCGGACGAATACGGTGCGCTGATCGCCGACTACTGGCGATGGCGCGAATTCTCTGACCTGCGCTACTGGGCGCCGGACCGGCTGCACATGAACGAGCTGGGCCACACGCTGATGGCCTCCAAGGTCCTGGACGTGCTCGGCGCCGGGCAGATCACCAAGGAGAACTGGTCTGCGAAGATCCAGCAGCCGTCGCTGCCGGAGCTGGCGGTGAACTCGCGCGGCGAGAAACTGAAGCAGGAATTGGGCTGGGCCAGGGAGCATTTGGCTCCGTGGATCAAGCGACGGCTCACCGGCACCTCGTCGGGAGATTCCTTATCAGCGAAGTATCCCGATTACATCCGTTTAACCGCAGGCGCAAACTGAACGCGTTTATGACTTTTCCTGTCCCCGCTCCTGTTTGACCTTGGGAGCGGGGCAGGTAACATGGTGGTGTGCTGCAGGCCTCCGGCCGGCGGCACACGCCATAGACGGATGGCGGGAGAGTCCCGTTCACACCATGGACGGGCGCCGTAGGAGCAATTCCTCCCCAGGAAACTCTCAGGCACCCGTACCGCCATCATGAGGCAACTCTGGAAAGAAACCGGCCCGTTCCGGTTCACCGAAGGTGCAAGTACCCGGCTTGGTTTGCTGGATGCGTAAAACTCTCAGGTTATGCAACAGGGATGGGGAGGTAAAAAGACCTTCCTTTGGCATGCGCCAAGACAGATCCCATGGAGATACCCGCACCATGACCATCACGCAGACTTCGGCACCAGCGAATACTGAATTCGTCTCCCGCCATATCGGCCCGCGTCCTTCCGACGTCGCCACCATGCTTCAGAGCCTGGGCTACGACAGCCTGGAAGCACTGATCGACACCGCCGTTCCGGCAGACATCCGCCAGGACTCCGCACTGGATATCCCTGATGCGCTGAGCGAAACCGAAGCCTTGGCCCACCTGCGTGCGCTTGCCTTGAAGAACGTCATGAAGACCCAGATGATCGGCCAGGGCTTCTACGACACCATCACCCCAGCCGTAATCCGCCGCAACATCGTGGAAAACCCTGCCTGGTACACCGCCTACACCCCGTACCAGCCAGAAATCTCCCAGGGCCGCCTCGAAGCCCTGCTGAACTTCCAGACCATGGTCATGGACCTGACCGGCCTGCCGATCGCCAACGCTTCGCTGCTGGACGAATCCTCGGCCGCCGCCGAAGCCGTGCTGATGATGCGCCGCGCCAACAAGAAGAAGGCCAAGGGCAAGACCGTCCTGGACTCCAACATCTTCCCGCAGACCTTGAAGGTCGTGCAGGGCCGCGCCGACGCGCTGGGCTTCGAGATCGAGGTCGCCGACCTCTCCGCAGGCCTGCCCGAGGGCGACATTTCCGGCATCGTGCTGCAGCAGCCGGGCAATGACGGCTCGATCGCCGACCACGCCTCGATCATCGCCGCCGCCAAGGAAGCCGGCGCCATGGTGACCGTGATCGCCGACCTGCTGTCGCTGACCATGATCACCCCTCCGGGCGAGCAGGGCGCCGACATCGCCGTGGGCAACACCCAGCGCTTCGGCGTGCCGCTGTTCTTCGGCGGACCGCACGCAGCCTACATGGCTGTTGCCGACGGCCTGACCCGCTCGATGCCAGGCCGCCTGGTGGGCGTCTCGGCCGATGACGCCGGCGTTCCCGCCTACCGCTTGGCGCTGCAGACCCGCGAGCAGCACATCCGCCGCGAGAAGGCCACTTCCAACATCTGAACCGCGCAGGCCCTGCTGGCCATCTGCGCATCGATGTACGCCGTCTACCACGGTCCTGCCGGCCTGAAGCAGATCGCAACCCGTGCCAACAACCACGCCCGCGTGATCGCCAGCTCGCTGGTCGCAGGCGGCTTCACCCTGGCATCGGATACCTTTTTCGACACCGTTGTGGTGAACGTCGAGAACGCCGATGCCATCATTTCCAAGGCCGTCGAGGCAGGCATCAACCTGCGCAAGGTGGGCGAAACCCAGGTGGGCATCTCCACCGACGAAACCACCACCTCCGCCGTGGTCAAGACCCTGCTTGAGGTCTTCGGCGTGCAGCTGTCGGCTCCGGAAGGCTTCGAGCTGCCCGAGGCCATGGTGCGCACCAGCGACTTCATGACCCACCCGATCTTCAACTCGATCTCCTCCGAGACCCAGATGATGCGCTACCTGCGCCGCCTCTCGGATCGCGACCTGGCGCTGGACCGCACCATGATCCCGCTGGGCTCGTGCACCATGAAGCTGAACTCGGCCGCCGAGATGGAATCCATCACCTGGCCTGAATTCGCATCCATCCACCCGTACGCACCTGCCGCGCAGACCGCCGGCTGGCGCGAGCTGATCACCGACCTGGAAGGCCGCCTGACCGCCATCACCGGCTACGCAGGCGTCTCCATCCAGCCGAACGCCGGCTCGCAGGGCGAGTACGCCGGCCTGCTGGCCATCTCGGACTACCACCGTTCGCGCGGCGAAAGCCAGCGCGACCTGTGCCTGATCCCTGCATCCGCGCACGGCACCAATGCCGCTTCGGCGGTGCTGGCAGGCATGCGCGTGGTCGTCGTGAAGACCGCGGCCGATGGCACCATCGACGCCAATGACCTGGATGCCAAGATCGAGGCCAACAAGGACGTCCTTGCCGCCATCATGATCACTTACCCATCCACCCACGGTGTCTACGACGCCGACGTGCGCGAGGTCTGCGACAAGGTCCACGCCGCCGGCGGCCAGGTGTACATCGACGGCGCGAACATGAACGCCATGGTGGGCCTGGCCCAGCCGGGCAAGTTCGGCGGCGACGTGTCGCACCTGAACCTGCACAAGACCTTCTGCATCCCGCACGGCGGCGGCGGTCCGGGCGTTGGCCCGATCGGCGTGGGCGAGCACCTGCTGCCGTTCCTGCCGGGCGACGCCTCGGGCACCTACTCGGAGCGCGACGGCGTGCCGGTCGTGGCAACCGCCTTCGGCTCGGCCGGCGTGCTGCCGATCTCCTGGGCCTACATCGCGATGATGGGCGGCGACGGACTGACCGAAGCCACCAAGCACGCGATCCTGAACGCGAACTACATCGCCAAGCGCCTGGGCGAGCACTTCCCGATCCTGTTCACCGGCAACCAGGACCTGGTCGCCCACGAATGCATCCTGGACCTGCGCGAACTGACCGCCAAGACCGGGGTCACCGCCGAGGACGTGGCCAAGCGCCTGATCGACTTCGGCTTCCACGCGCCAACCCTGTCCTTCCCGGTCGCCGGCACCCTGATGGTGGAGCCGACCGAGTCCGAGGACCTGGCCGAGATCGAGCGCTTCATCGAAGCCATGATCACCATCCGCCAGGAAATGGACGAGGTGCTCTCCGGTGCGTACAGCATCGAGGAATCCCCGCTGCGCAACGCTCCGCACACGGTCTCGGCAGTGGTCAACAGCAACTGGGACCGCAAGTACTCGGTGGAGCAGGCAGCCTTCCCGGTAGCCAGCCTGAAGTTCGACAAGTACTTCCCAACCGTGGGCCGCATCGACGGCGCCGGCGGCGACCGCAACCTGATCTGCTCCTGCCCGGCTCCTGAAGCCTTCGAAGACTAAGGAAGAGTTAGAGATGACTGAGACTACCCAAGCACTCAAGCGCACCGCACTGCACGCCCAGCATGAAGCTTTGGGCGCGAACTTCACCGACTTCGGCGGCTGGGACATGCCGCTGAAGTACGGCTCGGAACTGGCAGAGCACAAGGCCGTGCGCTCCACCGCCGGCCTGTTCGACCTGTCCCACATGGGCGAGGTCTACCTCACCGGACCGGAGGCCGGCGTCGCGCTGAACACCGCGCTGGCAGGCAACCTGAGCATCATGAAGGTCGGCAAGGCGAAGTACTCGCTGATCCTGAACGCCGAGGGCAAGATCATCGACGACCTGATCGTCTACCGCCTGGAAGAGGAGAAGTTCCTCGTCGTGCCGAACGCCGGCAATGCCCCGGTGGTCGCCGCCGAGCTGGCAGCCCGCGCCGCTGATTTCGATGTAGTCGTGGACGACGCATCGGGCCGCCAGTCGCTGATCGCGGTCCAGGGCCCGAACGCCGAGGCGATCGTGAGCAAGCTGGCCGCCGACGAGGCAACCGCCCAGGCCGTCGCAGTGCTGAAGTATTACGCGGCTGTGAAGCTGGTGCTCGGCGGTATCGACGTGCTGCTGGCCCGCACCGGCTACACCGGCGAGGACGGCTTCGAGCTGATCATCGAGAACGAGGATGCGGCAGCCCTCTGGGAGAAGACCGTTGAGGCAGGCAAGGACCACGAGCTGGTTCCTTGCGGCCTGGCCGCCCGCGACTCCCTGCGCCTGGAAGCCGGCATGCCGCTGTACGGCAACGAGCTGTCCCTGGAACGCACCCCGTTCGATGCGGGCTTCGGCCCGGTGGTTTCCTTCAAAAAGGAAGAGAACTTCGTGGGCCGCGAGGCACTTGAAGCGCTGCGTGGCACCACTCCGCCACGCAAGCTCGTGGGCCTCAAGGGCCTGGGCAAGCGCGCCGGCCGCGGCGGCTACTCCATCGTCAAGGACGGCACCGTCATTGGCGAAATCACCTCCGGCCAGCCATCGCCAACGCTGGGCTACCCGGTGGCGCTGGGCTACGTGGATGCCGAATTCAGCGCAACCGGAACCGAGCTGGAGGTCGATCTGCGCGGTAAGACTTTGCCATTTGTCGTAGTCGAACTGCCGTTCTACACCCGAGCCAAGTAACGTTAAACATCAGTAGGGCTAAGCTAAGCGCCCGCTAATTCCCTTGGGAGAGGAAATACCGTGAGTAAAGTTCTTTCGTCATTGCGCTACTCGGCTGAGCACGAGTGGATCGATGCATCGTCCCCAGCAAAGATCGGCATCACCCAGGTTGCCGCTGACGCCCTGGGCGACGTGGTCTACGTCGACCTGCCAGAGGTTGGCGACACCGTGACCGCAGGCGAGACCTGCGGCGAGGTCGAGTCCACCAAGTCGGTCTCCGACCTGTACTCGCCAGTGACCGGCACCATCGTTGAGGTCAACCAGGAAGCCGTGGACAACCCGGCCATCCTGAACGAGGATCCATACGGTGCCGGCTGGCTGTTCACCGTTGAGGTCACCGAAGAAGGACCGCTGCTCTCGGCAGCAGATTACGCAAGCGCGAACGGTGGAAACGTCGAGTAATGAGCAACCAGACTTTTGAAACCGTTGCCTCGAGCTCGCTGACCCAGTCGCTGGCATCGCT
>NZ_BJNE01000021.1 GCF_006539525.1 Glutamicibacter nicotianae
CCGGACAGGGCGGCAACCCAGGGCTTCAGGCCGCGGTCGGCCAGCATGTAGTCGTCAATGTTGTTGGTGCGGCGATATGCAATGTAGCCGATGCCAAGCATCGCGGCCATGTAAATTGCGATCGCAATCATCTGGAAAGTCTGGTCGGACATTTTTCCTCATTACCGTTTGTGCCTGCGGCTATTCCCAGCCGCCAAAGGCGCGGATTTCTGTGGTGCGAGTCACCACTATGGCACTATTTCCCGGGTTTGTCGCCGGGTGCCATTCGGTCTGTGATCTATCTGTTATCTAGTCGACCGTATCGAAGTCTGCGGGTGTAGCCAAAATCGCCGAGTTGCTTGCATCACTCATTCCGGGCTGGGCATGCAGCGATTTGCGTACCGCGCGGATGGCCGGGGACTGGGCGGAAGAATGCCGCATGGCGGTGAAGATCGTGCGCTCGGGAGCGCCGGGAAGATCCACCGTGCGCAGGGCGTGGCGCTGGTCGCGCAGCACCAGTTCCGGGAGCATCGCCACGGCGTTGCCCGAGGCGACAAGCTGCACGTGAGCCTGCAAATCAGCGGTTTCGTAGCGCAGGTCCGGCTCGAACCCTGCAAGCCGGCAAGCCTGCAGGGCCCAGTGCCGGCTGGCGGCCCCGTCGGGCTCGACCACCCAGGGCAGGGAATTGGCGTGCTCCAGGTGGTGCACCCGGTCGAATTCGGCGTTCCCGGCTCCGCCTCGCGCCGGCAAGGCCAGGCGGATCGGATCGTGAGTCAGAACACGCCGATCGAGGTTGCCGTAGTGCGGCGCCGAGTGCCCCGAGTACTGCTCGGCAACCACCAGGTCGAAGTTGCGGCTGCTGGTTTCATTCAGTGCATCGGCTGGTTCCTGCTGGCTCATTTCCACTCGCAGGTTGGGGTGCTTGGTGCGCAGTTCGCGCAGCGCCGGCGGCATGAGGCGCAGCATTGCGGTCTGGAAAACCGCTAGTCGGACGGTTCCTGAAACGGTGGACATGGCCGCGGACAAATCCGCTTCGGCGCGCTCCATGGAGTCGAGCAGTTCCTCGGTGTGGGCCACCAGGATCTGCGCCTGCGGGGTGAGCTTGAGCGTGCGCCCGGTGCGCCGCAGGAGCTCCACCCCGGTTTCCGCTTCCAGCTGGCTCAGCTGCTGCGACACCGAGGAGGGCGAGTAGCTCAGCGCATCGGCCACCTCGGCAATGGTTCCGCGGATATGCAGCTCGCGAAGCAGGCGCAATCTTCTCAGTTCAAGCACGGTTTTACCGCCATTCAGTTAATGCGGACTCACGGAGCCCAGATACTTTGGCAAAACCGAACGATCATCTTCGGCTTTGTTCACTTTTGCTTAAGACAATAAGGGTTCATACTCGATCTTGCACACAGCTTTTCCTTGCGCTCCGCCGGCCACGGCGAAACGCCAAGAAAAGCCATAACGACATCAGCGTTCGGTGCCGAACCACAAGTACGAATTGCATCGAAGGGACCACCAGTGTCTTTCACCCATACCCAGCAGGCAGTGCCAGCCGCACTGGATGCCGACGGCAACCCGCTCACCTCGCCGGCCGAACTTGCTGACGACGTCATCAAGCTGGTGCGCCGCTGGCTCACCGAAGCCTCCGACTACCCGGTGGATGCCGCCGCCGCCCGCCTGGCCGGCGTGCTCAAGGATCCCAAGGGCCTGGACTTCACCGTGGGCTTCGTCGACGGCGTGATCCGCCCCGAAGACCTGAAGGTCGCGGCGGCCAACCTCAAGCAGCTGGCCCCCATGGTTCCAGGCTTCCTGCCCTGGTACATGCGCAAGGCAGTCGCCGTCGGCGGCGCCCTGGCCCCGGCTATGCCGCAGGTAGTTGTCCCCATCGCCCGCAGGGTCCTGCGCGAAATGGTGGGCCATCTGATCATCGACGCTTCGGATGCCAAGCTCGGCGGCGCGATCTCCAAGATCAAGCGCGAGGGCGTGCACCTGAACGTCAACCTGCTCGGCGAGGCCATCCTCGGCGAAGGCGAAGCCGCCCGCCGGCTGGATGGCACCACCAAGCTGCTTGAACGCGATGACGTGGACTACGTATCGATCAAGGTTTCCTCCACCGTCGCCCCGCACAACCACTGGGCCTTCGACGAAGCAGTGGAGCACATCGTTCAAAAGCTGCAGCCGCTGTACCAGCTGGCTGCCAGCAGCCCGAAGAAGAAGTTCATCAACCTGGACATGGAAGAGTACAAGGACCTGGAGCTGACCATGGCGGTCTTCACCAAGATCCTGTCCAAGCCGGAGTTCAAGGAGCTGCCAGCCGGCATCGTGCTGCAGGCCTACCTGCCCGATGCCCTGAGCGCGATGATCCAGCTGCAGGAATTCTCCGCGGCCCGCGTGGCCGACGGCGGCGCGCCAATCAAGGTCCGCGTGGTCAAGGGCGCCAACCTGCCCATGGAAACCATGGAAGCAGACATCCACGGCTGGCCGCTGGCCACCTGGCACACCAAGCAGGACTCCGACACCAGCTACAAGTCGGTGCTGGAATACGCCCTGCGCCCGGAACATGTGGAGAACATCCGCATCGGCATTGCCGGGCACAACCTCTTCGATGTCGCCCTGGCCTGGCTGCTGGCCAAGTCGCGCAACGTCACCGACGGCATCGAGTTCGAAATGCTGCTGGGCATGGCCACCGGCCAGGCCGAAGCGGTGCGCAAGGAAGTCGGCTCGCTGCTGCTCTACACCCCGGTGGTGCACCCGCAGGAATTCGACGTGGCCATCGCCTACCTGATCCGCCGCCTCGAAGAAGGCGCCAGCCAGGAAAACTTCATGTCGGCAGTCTTCGAGCTGGCCAAGAGCGAGGAATTGTTCGAACGCGAGAAGAACCGCTTCCTCGCGTCGCTGGAAACCATGGCCAATGTGGTTCCCGCCCCGCACCGCGTGCAGAACCGCCAGGTCCAGGACCCCGAGCTGGGCGCTCGCGTGGCAGGTTTCGCCGACGGCACCACCAAATTCTTCAACACCCCTGATACCGACCCGGATCTGGCGCAGAACCGTGCCTGGGGACGCGAGATCCTGTCCAAGATGCAGGACTCGCCGCTGGGCAAGGACCTGGTGAAAGGCAATACGCTGAACAGTGCCGGCGAGCTTGACGAAGCCATCGCCATGGGCGTGGATGCCGCCGCCGGCTGGCAGCAGCTGGGCTCGGCCGAGCGTGCGCAGATCCTGCACCGCGCCGGCCTGCTCTTCGAGGAGCGCCGCGCCACCCTGCTGGAGGTGCTGGGCTCTGAATGCGGCAAGACCATCGACCAGGGCGATGTGGAAGTCTCCGAAGCCATCGACTTCGCGCACTACTATGCCGAACTGGGCCGCGAACTGGATGCCGTGGACGGCGCGCAGTTCGTCCCCTCGAAGCTGACCGTGGTGACCCCGCCATGGAACTTCCCGATGGCGATCCCTGCCGGCTCCACGCTCTCCGCGCTGGCCGCCGGATCCGCGGTGATCATCAAGCCTGCCACGCAGGCCGCCCGCGTGGGCGCCGTCATGGTGCAGTGCCTGTGGGATGCCGGGGTGCCCAAGGACGTGCTGCAGCTGGTCTTCGTGGGCGACCGCTCGCTGGGCCAGCAGCTGGTTGCCGATGAGCGCGTTGACCGCCTGATCCTCACCGGCGGCTACGAGACCGCCGAGCTGTTCCGCTCCTTCCGCAAGGACCTGCCGCTGCTGGCCGAAACCTCCGGTAAGAACGCCATCATCGTCACCCCGAACGCGGACCTGGACCTGGCCGCCCGCGATGTCGTGGCCTCGGCCTTCGGCCACGCCGGACAGAAGTGCTCGGCCGCCTCGCTGGTGGTGCTGGTGGGTTCGGTGGCAGAATCCCGCCGCTTCAACAACCAGCTGATCGACGCGGTGAAGTCGCTGAAGGTCGGCTACCCGTGGAACCCGGAATCGCAGATGGGCCCGCTGATCGGCGAGCCGGGCGAGAAGCTCAAGCGCGGTTTGACCACCCTGGGCGCCGGGGAGCGCTGGGCCATCGAGCCGAAGCAGCTCGATGATTCGGGCAAGCTCTACTCGCCGGGCGTGCGCTACGGCGTGGCCCGCGGCAGCGAATACCACAAGACCGAATACTTCGGTCCGATCCTCGGAGTGATGACCGCCGATACGCTGGAAGAAGCGGTAGAGATTGTCAACGAGGTGGACTACGGACTGACCTCGGGCCTGCACTCGCTGGATTCGGCGGAGATGGGCTACTGGCTGGAGAACATCCAGGCGGGCAACATCTACGCCAACCGCGGCATCACCGGCGCCATCGTGCAGCGCCAGCCATTTGGCGGCTGGAAGAAGTCGGCCATCGGCGCAGGCACCAAAGCCGGCGGACCGAACTACCTTGTCGGCATGGGCTCGTGGACCGATGCCCCGGCCAAGCAGGGCGCGGCGCTCTCGGCCTTCGACGAACGCCTGCTGAACACCGCCGAACTGGACTCGGAGCAGGCGCAGTGGCTGCGCTCCGCGCTGGCCAGCGACAAGCTGTGGTGGAACACCGAGTTCAACCAGGCCAAGGACCGCTCGGGCCTGCTCGCCGAACGCAACATCCTGCGCTACCGTCCGGTCGATGTGACCGTGCGCTTCGAGGAAGCCACCAGCGGCCACGGCCTGGCCGAGGCGCTGCGCGTCATCGCCGCCGGCGTCACCGCAGGGTCCCGCGTGCTCTTCTCCGCTGATGAGCCGCTGCCGCTAGGCGTGCGCAACCTGCTGGCCGAGAACTCGGTCACCGTGGTGCGCGAGGATGCCGCGGCCTTCGCCGCCCGCGCGGCGAAGCTGGCTGCGAAGACCGGCCCGGATTCCGCTGCCCGCATCCGCCTGATCGGCGGCTCGGTGAAGGCGGTTGCCGAGGCGACCGACGGCAAGCCGGACGTGGCCGTCTATGCTTCTCCGGTGACCGCTGCCGGGCGTGTGGAAATGCTTCCGTTCCTGCATGAGCAGGCGGTATCCATTACCGCGCACCGCTTCGGCACCCCTAATCACCTCAGCGATGAGTTGATCTAGCGAGTAAGCACATATGGCTGTGGCCAGCATCCAGGTGAATGGATGCTGGCCACAGCCTTTTTCTTGAGAACTATCTACTTCTTGCGTTCCTTGAGCTTGGCGGCCAGGAAATCGGCCGCGGCGGCGAGCAGCGCAGGAACAAGGTAGCGCGCCAAGGTCGCCAGGGTGAAGGCGAAGACGGATCCGCTGGCTGAACCTGCAACCGACAGGGCAACGAAGCCCAGGCCCACCGCGGAGAGCAGGCCGGCAATCCAGCCGGCGAGCTTGCGCGGACGCAGGATGAACCAGCCGGCCAACGACAGCACCGGGAGCACGATGCCCCACACGGTGAAGTAGCCGGTGTACATGCCGGTCAGATCCAGCGCGGAGACCAGGAACCAGTCGCCGTACTCCACGGTGTCCAGCACTGGCAGCTTCAGCAGGATGTCCAGGACCTGCGACAGCAGGACCAGCAGCATCGCGAAGATCTTCGTGTCCTTGCGTGCTTCGAGCAGCCAGAAGCTGCCGATCGCCACGAGCCTGATCACCCAGAGGGCAATCAGCGAGAACAGGCTGCCACCGGTGACATAGTCGGCGGTGGACAGCAGCGTGGATCCGGTAATGCCAACGATCAGCACCAGCCAGACAATGATCAGGCGGGCCGGCAGATGCAACAGTGGTTTTTCTTCGCTCACTTGTTCAAGTCTAGTGACGCTGGCTGTGCAACGTCTTGGTCCCGCTTCGCCGGCTCAGACCTCGAGCTTCAGTGCCTTGCGCAAGGTCAGCGCGCCACCGGTGTGCATTACCGCCCGGCGGTAGATCCGCTCCGCGAACAGCAAGACGAGCCAGCAGGCGGCAAGCAGGATGGCCAGGGAAAGCACCGGTTCCCAGATCGCTACCTCGCCGGAGAGCAGGCGGATGGGCATCGCCGCCGAGGAGACGATGGGAATGTAGGAAGCGACCACCAGGAAGCTGCCCTTGGCATACAACCCGATGAACAGCACCGCCATCAACAGCCCTACCACCGGCCCGCTGGACTGCTGCAGATCCTCGGTGCGGGTAGCCAAGGACCCCAGGGCCGCCCAGATCCCGGCCAGGAGCAGGAAGCCGCCGAAGAAGAACACCACGAACCATCCGGCCACCTGGGTGACGATTCCGAGGAACGGGATCTGGATCGGGGAAATGTAGGCGGCCAGCAAGCCGATGCTGAGGAAGGCCAGCAGCTGGAGCATCGCCAGAATGACATTGCCGATGATTTTTCCTGCCAGCAGCTGGCGCAGGCGGATGGTGCTGGCCAGGATCTCGACCACGCGGTTCTGCTTTTCCTCAATCACCGAATTGGCTATGGGCATGCCGAAGAGGAACGCCGCCATGTAGAAGAGGAAGGAGAAGACCAGTCCCATGACACTGGCCATCGCCGCCCGTTCGGAGTCGCCGTGAAGCTGGTCGGTGACCAAGTCGTCATTATCGGGCAGGCTGGATGATTCCAGTCCGGCCTCGGCGAGTAGTTGATCGGTCATCACCGATTTCATCGCCTCGCGGACCAGGGAGCTGAGCTCCTGGTCAACCTCGTTGAAACCGGTCAACGTGAATTCCCGTGCGTCATCCGAAGCGGACAAGATGGCGCTCAGCTGCTCGGCGGAGAGCTGCTGCTTGGCATTCTCTGGAGTAAGCCGTGAAATGCTCAATTCCACATCGTCGGGGCGATCCTTGATCACCTGCTCCAGCACCTGGTAACTCGTATCGTCGGTGGCTGCCACGGTGAAATGCGAGGTGCGATTGCCCAGGACGCCGGTAATGGCCACCGAGCCGACGATGAACAGCAAGGTCACGATGGTGCTGATGATGAAGGCCTTGTCGCGCAGCTTCGTTTCGACTTCGCGCAGGGCAACGATAAGCCATGGGGCTGTGGAAGCGTTCACTTGATGATCTCCCGGTAGATGTCGGCCAGCGAAGGGCGGTGGACCGCGAACTCTGCCACCGGGCCGCGGCTCATGGCGGTGGCCAGCACGCGTTGGGCATCTGATTCGGAATCGAAATTCACCAAAGCCTCGTGGCCCGAAATATCGATGACGGTGACGCCAGGTTCGCTGCGCAGCCACCCGGTGTCGGAACCCAGGGAGAGCCGGTGGCGGGAAGCCTGGGTTGCACGGAGCTCATCAGCCGAGGAATCGGCCAGGATCCTGCCGTCCTGGATGATCACCAGATGATCCACTAGCACATCGAGCAGATCCAGCTGATGCGACGAGAAGAGCACCGGAACGCCGCGCGCCGCATAGTCGCGCAAGATCGAACTCATCGCATCAACGGCGATGGGGTCGAGGCCGCTGAAGGGTTCGTCGAGGATGAGCACATCGGGTTCGTGCAGCAGTGCCGCGGTGACCTGCACGCGTTGCTGGTTGCCCAGGGACAGCGATTCGAGCTTCGACTTGGCTCGGTCATCGAGTCCGAAGCGGGCCAGCAGTTCCATGGCGCGTTTGCGCGCACCGGAGCGGGTCAGGCCATGCAGCTGTCCGAGGTAGACCAGCTGGTCGATGACGGGCTGCTTGGGATACAGGCCGCGCTCTTCAGGCATGTAGCCGAAGTTGGGGCGCGTAGCCCCGGTCAGCGGCTGGCCGTTGAGCGTCACGGAACCCGAATCGGCACTGAGCAATCCCATGATGATGCGCATGGTGGTGGTCTTGCCGGCACCATTGGCGCCGACGAATCCGGTCAGCGCCCCGCCCGGTACGGTGAAGCTGATGTCGTTCAAGACTGGATTCTGCGCGAATGACCGCGAGACATGATGTAGCTCAAGCATGCTTTCCTCTGCCAGATATTGATCCTGCTCATCAGCTTAGGAAAAGACGGAGCATTTGCGCTCCCTCTGGGGAATGAAACTATTGGATGAGTCCGGCGCGGTGGGCGAAGAGGACACCCTGCACCCGGTCGCGCAGGTGCAGTTTTGCCAACAGGTTGGACAGGTGGGTCTTCACCGTGGCTTCAGACAGCGAGAGCACCGCGGCGATTTCCTGGTTGTTCTTGCCCTGGGCCAGCTCGGACAGGACCTGGCGTTCGCGTTCGGTGAGCGTTTCAAGCTGCTGTGCCTCGGCAGATGGCTCTGCCGAATCCGCGCCAGCGCCAGCCCCGGTGCCACGCTGGATGAGCTTCAGCGTGACTTCGGGGGAGAGCAGGCCATGGCCGGCGGCGACCTGGTGCACAGCGGTGACCAGCATTTCAGGTTCGGCATTCTTCAGCAGGAAACCGCTGGCGCCGGCATCCATGGCGTCAAAGAGGTAGTCGTCGCGGTTGAAGGTGGTCAGCACGATGACCTTGGTCTGCGTGGTGCTGGCGATGAGCTTGGTGGCTTCGATGCCATCCATCTGCGGCATCTGGATATCCATCAGCGCCACCGTGGGATTCAGCTCACGGACCAGGTCCAGGCCCGCTTGGCCGTTCTCTGCCGTGCCGATGACCTGGATCTGCGGGTCGGTTTGCAAGATCAATTTCAGCGACGACAGGATCAGGGACTGATCGTCGCAGATCACCACGGTAATTTTGCTCATGATGACAGTGTAGTTGCCGCGTCGGACACCACCCGCAACCGGGCTCGGGTGCGCCAGCCGTGCGGAATGCGCGGGCCGATTTCCACCAGCCCGTGATGCAGCTTGGCGCGTTCGCGGATGCCGCGCAGGCCGTAGCCGCCACCGGCTGAATCAGGCCGGGGACGGCCGCTGTCGGTGACTTCGACTTCTACCCATGCGCCCTCCGCATCGGTTCCCGAACGCAGCGAGAAGGTGGCTGTGCGGGCAGTGGAATGCGTACGGACATTGGCCAGAGCCTCGCCGCTGATGCGGTAGAGCGCGAGCGACAGGCCGGCTGGCAGGGAAGAAATGAAACCGGGCTGGTGCTCATCGCACGAGAGCTGGATGCCCAGTCCCTGCCGCTCATTCGTGGCGATCAGCTCATCGAGCTGCGCCATGGACGGTTCGGGGTTCCGTGCGCCCTCGGCCGAGCCCGGCACATCATCCGGGTCGTCATGTTCGCGCAATACGCCCAGCAGGGCCCGTGTTTCGCTGACTGCGCTGCGCGCCGAGGATTCGATGCCGCGCATCAGCTCGATTGACTGCTGGGGATCACGGTCATGCACCATGCGGGCGGCCGAAGCCTGGACGCCCACCGAGGCGATGTGGTGGGCGATGACATCGTGCAATTCGCGGGCAATGCGCAGCCGTTCCTGGTTGACCGCGCGGTCTGCCAGCTGCTGTGACTGCTCGGCAATGCGCTGCGCCTGGATTTCGACGATCTGGCTGGCATAGGCATTGGTCCAGCTGACCATGCCAAGGAAGATCGCACCTCCGAAGAACATCAGGTTCATCAGCAGGTTGTAGAGGACGAAGGCCGTGGTTGCGGGCAGGACGCCTGCCGGTTCTTCGACCATGGAGGTGCCGGTCGCCTTGAACAGGTCCGAGGAGAAAAAGGAAATGATCAGCCAGGTGGCCATGAACAACAGCACCACGCTCATTGCCGTCCACAGGCCCCGGCGGTTCTTCGACCAGGTAACCGCCGTGTAGATGCCAATGAAATAGGCCAGCTGCGCGCAGAGTTCCATGCCGACCCGGTACGTGTTCTCGTTACCTGCGCCGAAGAAGGCAGCCGAGCCGATGAGCATCATCGAAATCGGCCAGCGCCGGCGGAACATCAGCGGCACGATCAAGGACGCCAGCACCAGGTAGGAGAGCAGGCGATCTGGCGCGTCCTCCCGTTCGGTCAGGGACTGCATGAGTTCGTGCATGGCCAGCGCCAGCAGCAGGAAGCCCGCGGCAACGATCACATCTCGGCGCAGTCCCTTCCGATCGGGAGCGGGGCGTTCCCAATCCACCGGAGGCAGCGTGGGGAGCCGACGGTGAACTAGCTCGGGCAGTCGGCGCATGATGTTCCTTGTTTGTTGCGTTGGCCAGGCATTGGAACCGACTTTACCGTTTTGCGCAGTTCCGGGCATGAGCCTGGAGGCTTAGTCTCGACGCTGAGCTGGGAAGGACATGATCTAGGAATAAAGGTTACTAACGAGTAATGTGATGGTATGCACATGATTTTCCGAATCTTCCTGGTCTACCTGAAAAGCAAGAAGGCTTCCAAGCTGACCATGTTCGACACCAGCTCAGTGGACATGCGCGCCACGCTGACCGATATCGACTTTGCCGGCCACATCAACAACGGCATGTACTTCTCCATCTTCGACCTCGGGCGTTTCGATTTGATGTTCCGCTCTGGCGTCTGGGACATCATGTCCAAGAACAAGTGGGTTCCGGTCGTGCAGACCGAGACCGTCACCTTCCGCAAGTCGGTCCGCCTGGGAACCAAGTTCTCGCAGGAAACCCGGCTGATCGGCATGGACGACAAGTGCATCTACTTCGAACAGCGCATCGTGGTGAAGGGCGAGATCTACGCCCGCGCCTACATTGCCACCCGCATGACCTCGAAAAAGGGCGCAGTTCCCAATGAGGAAATCCTGGCGGCTGTCGGCGCGGAAATGCCAGAAGACCTGGTGCTGCCTCAATGGCTGCACCAATGGCGAGAGGACGGTGCGCTGCCCAGCACCCGCAAGCCCGCCCCGCATAACTGGATCCGCTGAATCAGCTGTCGCGGGGAGCTTGGCTAGGCCTTGGCCGCTTCGATGAAACTGGCGATCAGCTTGGGTTCCTTGACCCCGCGAGCTGACTCCACGCCCGAGGAGACATCGGCGCCGAAAGCGCCGGAGGCGGCCAAGGCTTCAGCCACATTCTGCGCGGACAGCCCGCCGGCCACCAGCCAGCGGCGTCCAGCGGCCAGGTCCTTCACCGCCGCATAGTCCCAGCTTTCGCCGCTGCCTGGAACCGAGGCGTCGATGAGCAGCAGCTCCTCGCCCCAATCGGCGAACTGCTCTTCGGGGTCATTGCGGCGTACCGCACGGATGACCTTGAACCCCGCCTCGTGGGCGGCTGCCACATCCGCGGCCGTGCGCTGCCCATGCAGCTGCACCCAGCCCACGCCGGCCTGTCCGGCCCGCTCCAGCACCGTGCCGATGTCCTCGCTGCGGAAGACTGCCACGGTGGCAATGCCTGCGGGAACCGCCTTGACCAGTTCGGCAGCGCGCTGGACCGGAATTTCGCGGACGCTTTCGGTCAGCACGAACCCGATGGCATCGGCGCCGTGGGCCACGGCAACGGCCACGTCCTGGGCTGTGGAGAGGCCGCAAACCTTGACGAATGGCTTATCTGTGCTCACTTGGCGTTCTCCTCGGCCAGATGCACTGGGGTGTAGCCGCCGGGCGCGTTCGCGCGGATGGCCAGCAGGTCGCGGGCGTGATTCCAGAGCCGCCGGTCCTCCTCGGAGACCGGGACCCACGGCTTGACCGGAACAGCAGTCCCGGTTTCATCCCGCGTGACCATCACGGTCAGGCAGTAGGTTGTCAGCTGCATGTCGGTGGTCTTCGGATCGCCCGAACGCACATGCACGGCAATGTGCATGCCCTTGTTGCCGGTATAGACCAGGCGGGCTTCGACCTCCACCAGGTGGCCGATCAGCAGCGGCCGGTAGAAGCGCACCCCGCCGGAGAACACCGCAACTGTTTCCTGCTGGCAGTAGCGGGCCGCGCACAGCTCCGCGGCATCATCGATCCACTTCATCACGATGCCGCCGTGCACCTTGCCGCCCCAGTTCACATCGGTCGGCGCCGCCAAAAAGCGCAGGACAACCCGCTCGGCGGTGCCTTCATCGGTGTAGACCTGGCCATTCATGGACGCGACAATCTGCTCGCGGATCTCGATGCGTGCCAGCGCATTCTCGCGCATGGCGATTTCCTTGGCCGTGCCCGGGGTGAACGTTGGAACCGGTGTCGGCTTGCCCTCCTCGTCCACCGCTACGAAGATCACCAGGCAGCTGCTGAATTTCACCGGCCGCAATTCGCGCGGATCGCTGAAGGACACCTCGGTATGGATATGCATCGAGCTGGTGCCGGTGTACACCACCGAAGCGGTGACCTCCACCAGATCGCCGGAGTGGATCGGGTCCTCGAAGTGGATGTTGCCGACATAGGCGGTGACGCAATAGCTGGAGGACCACCCCACCGCCGCGGCGTAGGCGGCCTTGTCGACCCATTCGAGAACGGTGCCCGCAGCCACGATCCCGGTGACATCGACGTCGGTCGGCGCGGCAAGGAACCGCAGGGTGACAGAATGCGGACGTTGTTTCAGCTCCGGAGTGCTCATGCACTCCAGTTTCGCGCACTTCGCAGGCCACGGGCAATGTATGACGCTTCAACGGCCCGCGCCTTGACGGCACATTCCGCGGCGGGAGGCTGCCGGGTGGCTCTGGCCTAGGATAGGAGGGTGCGTAGGGTCTTTGGAATTTTTTCGGCGTCAACAGCCATCGTGGTGGCACTGAGCCTGATTGCCGCGGCCGGAACCGCCGGCCTGGTGATCGTCGTGGGCCAGGGCCTGGATGAGCTCTTGTCCGATCGCCGGCTGGGCACCCAATGGTATTTCAGCGCCGTCGGCGAGCTGCTGGCCATGGCCGTCGCCACTTTCTTGATTCCCGTGGTGATCTCGCGCAACAGCCAAGACCTCACCGAGCACCACCGCATGAAGCTGCTCAAGCACTATCTGTCCATCGGCCCGCTGGCAGTGCGTGCCGCAGGCGAGGGGGAACTGGTCCATGCTGCCATGGATTCGGTGGAACGGTCGGTGAAGTACCGTTCAAGCTTCATCGGCCCGGCCGTCTCCGCGGTGGCCACCCCGGTGTTGATCCTGTGCTTCATCGCCTTTGCCATTGACCCGCTCAGCGCACTGCTGATGCTGGTTCCCACCGCACTGGTTCCGGTCATCGTGCTGGGCTTCCAGCGGCGCTTCGGCGCCTCGAACGGAGAATACCGCCGAGCCCAGGGCATCCTCTCGGCGGCCTTCCTTGATGCGCTGCGTTCCCTGGGCATGCTCAAGCTCAACGGCGGCAGCCGCTGGATGGGCGCCCGCATCGAAAAGGCCACCGAACGGGTACGACAGCAGGTGATGAAGCTGCTGGCCCGCAACCAGCTGATCCTGCTGGTCATCGATTCAAGCTTTGCCGTGCTGCTGCTCGCCACCGCCTGCCTGCTGGCCTGGTGGCGCGCCGGCTCCGGGGCGATCTCCCCGGGCGCAGCGCTGTCCCTGGTGATCCTGAGCTTCTTGATGCTCGCGCCGGTGAACTACGTGGGCAGCTTCTTCTACATCGGGATGACAGGGAAAGCCGCCGAGAAGAAGCTGGCAGAGGTCGCCGGCATCTCGATGCACCGCTCCATGGCCAACCCGCTGGACGTGGACCTGCGCCACCGCGATCTGATCCTGGACGGCGTCAGCGCCGGCTACGACAGCGGGCAGCAGGCGCTGTCCGGCATTTCCTGGCATTTCCCGGCAGGCTCGCGGACCGCCATCATCGGGCCATCGGGCAGCGGCAAGACGACCCTGCTGCGCGTGCTCCAGGGACAGCTCGAAGCGTCGGACGGCACCATCCGCGATGTCCGCCAGGCCATGGGCCCGGCAACCCTGAAAGCCAGCACCGCCGTGGTGGAACAGCAGGCAACGCTCTTTGGCATGAGCCTGCGCGAGAACCTCCTGCTCGGTGCGCCAGGCGCCAGCGACGGAGAACTGCTCCACACGCTGCGCCGGGTCGGGTTGGGACCGTGGTTCGAGGGGCAACCCGATGGATTGGACCAACGCCTGGGCGAGGGCGGGTCACGCCTCTCCGGCGGCCAAGCCCAACGCCTGGCGCTCGCCCGGGCCTTGCTTGCGCAGCGACCGATACTGCTGCTCGATGAACCGACCAGCGCCCTGGATGTGCAGAGCGAAGCGGAAGTGCTCGGAACTCTGCGCGGCTTGGACCGCAGCACCACGGTCATTACCGTCACCCACCGTCTGGGCCTGCTCGCCGACTACGACTATGTGCTGGTCATGGACCAGGGACAGCTCATCCAAGCCGGAAGCCGCGAAGAACTGCTGGCCACCGATGGCTATCTCAAAGAGGCAATGGACGGATTCCGCCACCGCGCCGAAGCCCTGCACTCCGGCGGCCGGACCGAAATGGGGGAGGGGAACTAATGCATACGCAGAAAACCTCCACGCTCACGACCGTCGCCTGGCTGCTGGGCAGCACCAGGGATCTGCTCCCGCCGCTGCTGCTGGCCTGCGTGCTCGCCTGCGCCACCCGGCTGGCGTCCCTGGGAATCTACGTCATCGCCGGCCTCGGCCTGGCCAAGGCCCTGCAGCTGGACACCGGGTTGCTGCCAGCCGGCACCGGCTGGGGCATGCTGGCAGCCGCGGTCATCGTCCTGGGACTGGCCAAGGGAGCACTGCGCTACCTGGAACAGTATGTTGG
Organism: Glutamicibacter nicotianae; assembly: GCF_006539525.1. Classification (GTDB taxonomy): domain Bacteria; phylum Actinomycetota; class Actinomycetes; order Actinomycetales; family Micrococcaceae; genus Glutamicibacter; species Glutamicibacter nicotianae. Next base: position 14,350 of record NZ_BJNE01000021.1, read on the forward strand.
CCACCGGGTGGCGTTCCTGTCGCTGGCACGATTGCGCAACCGCATGTACGAGGCCTTCGAACGCCAAGCGCCGTTCACCGCCGGCACCAAGAATTCCGGCGGGATGCTCGCCAAGGCCACCAGCGACATCGACAAGGTAGAGGTGTTCTTCGCGCACACCCTGCCCCCGGCCGTAGCGGCCGTAGTAGTCAGCGCCCTGGCAACCTGGGGCACCTGGTCGCTCTTCGGCAGCGAACCGGCCCTGGTGCTGCTCGCCGGCTATGTGCTCATTGGCGTGCTCATCCCGGCCATCGGCGTCGGCTCCCTGCGCTCCAGCGCCCGGAGCACCGCCGCCGCCCGCGGCGTCCAGAATCAGCTGCTGACCGACACGCTGGCCGGCATCGACGTGATCCACGGCTTCAACGCCGGCAAACCGGTCATGGAGAGCCTGCGCGGCAGCCTGCAGCAGACCAGGCAGGCCGCCCGCTCGACCGGTAGCTGGACCGCGGTACGGGCCACGCTGACCCAGCTGGTGATCTGGGGCAGCCTGCTCACGCTCTTTGTCCTGCTGGGATCCGCCAGAGAATTCGGCACGCTGCTCCTGCTGTGCTGCGCCCTGGTCCCGTCCTATGAAGCGGTGCGCGCCGTGGACGGCTTCATCCTGGGCCTGCAGGACTCGCTGGCCAGCGCTCGCCGGCTGCATGCCACCGCGGCAGCCAGCCATCCGGTGCATGAAACAGCCAACCCGGTGCCCCTGCCTGCCACCGGCACCTTGCGCGTTTCGGATCTCTGTGTTGAATTCGAAGGCTATCGCGCAGTTCAGGGCGTGGACTTCGACCTCGAACCGGGATCTTTGATCGCCATGGTGGGCGAGAGTGGCTCCGGCAAGTCCTCGATCGCCGCCGCCCTCGTGCGGTCGGTGGAAGCGGAAGGCATGGCGAGCTTTGCTGGCGTGCAGCTGGAAGCGGCGAGCTTGGCGCAATTGCGCCAGCGAATCATCCTGGTCTCCCAAGAGGCGGTGATGATCCGCGGCACGCTGCGCGAGAACCTGCTGCTCGGTGCCGAGGGGATCAGCGACGCGGCGATGGAAGCGGTCCTTGAAGAGCTGGGACTGGGGCCATGGCTGTGCAAGCAGAAGGACGGTTTGCAGACCCGGCTGGGGGATCGCTTTGCACGGCTTTCCGGCGGCCAGCGGCAGCGGGTGGCCCTGGCCAGGGCGCTGCTGCGCCAGCCTGCGGTGCTGATCCTCGATGAATCCACCAGCGCGCTGGACGCCAGCAGCGAGCAGCTGGTCCTGGATGCTGTGGAGCGCCGGCGCGCCGAAGGGATGGCGGTGCTGATGATCAGCCACCGGCTCTCGATCCTGCACCGGGCACAAAGCGTGCTGGTGCTCCGCGATGGCCGGGTGTGCGAACGCGGTGCGGCGCAGGATCTGCTGGCCGACGAGCAATCCTTGTTCTCCCGCATGTCCGTGCGCGAAGCAGACAAGGTCCTGCCCAGCTGATTCATGGGCGCTGGCTTGATGGGACTGACAAGCTGGAAGGGACGTACTAGGCTCGCAATATGATGCGAATAGTGGTTCTCCTGTTTCTGGCTGTCCTATTCACTGGCTTCGTGGTGACGGCGATCCTTGCCGGCACCTCCGGAGAATGGGTCTGGTGGATCCTTGTCGTGCTGACCGGTTTGCTGGTGCTGCTGGGCATCAGGGACCTGTCGCAGAAGAAGCACGCGATCCTGCGCAACTTCCCGATCGTCGGGCACGCCCGCTACCTTTTCGAATTCATCCGCCCCGAGATCCAGCAGTATTTCATCGAGCGCAACACCGATGGACGTCCCTTCAGCCGCGATACCCGCTCGCTGATCTATGCACGGGCCAAGGGCGCAGATAGCCACAAGGCCTTCGGCACGGAGCTGAACGTCAATGAAGTCGGCCACGAATACCTGCTGCACTCGGCGGCCCCGGTGGCCCCGTCCACCTCGCAGCACCGCGTCCGGGTGGGCTCCAGCCAATGCTCGAAGCCCTATGAGATTTCGCTGATGAACATCTCCTCGATGAGCTTCGGTTCGCTGTCCGCCAACGCCGTGCTGGCCATGAACAAGGGAGCGGCGACGGGCGAGTTCGTCCATGAAACCGGCGAGGGCGGGCTGACCAAATACCACCTGGAATACGGTGCCGACCTGTTCTGGGAAATCGGTTCGGGCTACTTCGGCTGCCGCACCCCGGAAGGCCGCTTCAACCCTGAAACCTTCGCTGCCAAGGCGAGCCACGAGAACGTCAAGGGCATCACCATCAAGCTCTCGCAGGGCGCCAAGCCCGGGCTCGGCGGCGTGCTGCCAGCTGCCAAGGTCACCGAGGAGATCTCTGCGGCCCGCGATGTCCCCATGGGCGTGGACTGCATTTCGCCCGCCAGCCACGCAGAATTCTCCACCCCGCGTGAATTGATGCATTTCGTGGCGAAGCTCCGGGAACTGAGTGGCGGCAAGCCGGTGGGGATCAAGTTCTGCGTCGGTTCCCGCACCGATGTCATGGCCTTGTGCAAGGGCATGCTGGAAACCGGAATCCTGGTGGATTTCATCACCATTGACGGTGCCGAGGGCGGCACCGGCGCCGCCCCGCTGGAATACGAAGACCATGTTGGCGCGCCGCTGACCGAAGGCTTGATGCTGGTGCACAACACCTTGGTGGGTGCCGGGTTGCGCGATGAGATCCGCCTCGCCGCCGCGGGCAAGGTCGCCAACGGCTCGGACATCATCAAGCGGCTGATCCAGGGGGCGGACTTCACCTTCTCGGCACGCTCCATGATGATGGCCACCGGCTGCATCCAAGCCCAGCAATGCCACACCAACCACTGCCCGGTTGGCGTGGCTACGCAGAACAAGCGACTGATGCGCGCACTGGATGTGGAGGACAAGGGGCACCGCGTCTACAACTACCATCGCCTGACCGTCACCGAATGCGCGCAGATCATAGCATCGATGGGGCTGACCAGCCCGGAGCAGCTAAACACCAGGATGCTGCGCCGCCGGGTGAACCTGCAGTCCACCCGCTCCTACGCTTCGCTGTTCCAGTGGCTGCGTCCCGGCGAGCTGCTAGAGGACATTCCAAGTTCCTGGAAGGAGGATTGGGATGAGGCGGATGCGGACCACTTCGGCGAGCATGCGCCGCTGGACTATGCGGCACCCAGGAGCGTGGACATCACCCCGTCGACGGTCCACGAACCAGAAGATGCGGTGAGCGCGCCGCGCATCGAGCCGAGGGAATCAGCAAAGGTGCGCCCGGTGCATGCAGATGTCACCCGGCCCGAGGGCAAGCCCGGGGCCGATAGCTAGTCTTCGGAACCAGCAGCCAGGGACCGCAAGGCTGCGTGGTCGACGTCGTCCAGCGAAGCCGGAATCCATGCGGGATTGCGGTCCTTGTCAATGACCTGGGCGCGGATGCCCTCGGCAAGATCCGGGCGGTGCATCAGGTAGCGGGCCGAGCGCAGCTCGCGGTCCAATGCCGAACGCAGGTCCTGCTCAGCACGGGCGGCACGCACGTTGTAGAACGCGCTGGCCATGCTGGTGGGGCAGTTCGCCGCCAGCAGCTGCGCCGCGCGCTGCGCCGCGGGATGGACCATCTGCCCCAGGCGCTCGATGACTTCCTGCGGGGAGCCGGCGCTGAAAGCATGGTCGATCCAGCCGCGATCCATCTCCAGTGCGAAGGACTCCGGGGCTCCGTGCATGACCTCGATGGCCGCCGCGATCTCGCCGGCATTCAGCCCGGCGAATTCCTCGAGCTCATCGAGGATGTTCGCGGCGAATTCCTCGGTGACCACGACGTCGGCGAAACCGAGAAGCACTGCATCTGCTCCGGTGAAGGACTGCGCGCTCATGGCGTAGTACTCGCCGAAGTGTCCCGGTGCGTTGGCCAGCAGGTGGCTGCCGCCCACATCAGGGGTGTAGCCGATCTTCGCTTCGGGCATTCCCATGGCGGCGTTCGGGGTCACCAGGCGCACCGGTGCGTGCGAGGCCAACCCGATGCCTCCGCCCATGGTGATGCCGTGGGCAAGGCTGATCAGCGGCTTGGGGTAGGCGGAGATCAGATAGTCGAGCTCGAATTCGGCGGAGAGCAGATCGGCAAAATCCTGGTGCCGTCCGGTGGTGACCGCTGCATGGAAATCGGCAATGTCGCCGCCGGCGCAGAAGGCGCGTTCGCCGCGGCCGGTGAGCAGTACCAGGGAAATCGCCGGGTCCGCGGCCCAGGCGCGCAGCACCCGGCTCAGCTCGGTGAGCATCTGAAGGGTCAGTGCGTTGAGCTTGCTGGCGCGGTTCAGCTGGATGTGGCCGATGGGGCCATGCACGGCCGCGATGACCACGCTGTCACTGGAAATTGCAGGGCTTGGGTTCTCCACCGGGGAATTCCTCTTTCTTGGGACTCAGGCGGCCATCGCTGGGGCCGCGGCGCAATGAATTAGCGGGAGAGGACCTGGGCGAGCCGGTCCAAGACCAGCGCTGCCTTCGGCTTCTTCGAATTCTCCGGCTTCAGCGCGAAGATGGAGCGGGCCAGGCGGATCTCTGGTGCATCCACAATGCGGATGCCTTCCGGAGCGTTGGCCATGGCCAGATCGGGGACCAATGCGGCTCCCAGACCCGAGGACACCAGGCTCAGCGACGCATTGAAGTCATCGCAGTAGGCGGCCACCTGCGGGTGGATGTTGTAGGACGAGAACAAGCGGGAAATCAGGGTGGCGTCCGAGGTGCCCGGGTGGTGGAAGATCCATGGCCATTCGGCCAATTGGTCCACGGTCAGCTGGGAGTCCTCGGCGATGGGCCAGGATGCGGGGATGACCACGCGGAACTGGTCATCGCCCAGCCAGGTGCGTTCAAGGGATGCCGGCCAGGACAGCCCTCCGGGGCCTACCTGGAAGATCAGTGCGAGGTCGAGGTCGCCGCCGGTACCAAGGCCCGCGACAGTCTGCTGGGGTTCGCCGATCCACAGGCGCAGGTTGATGCCCAGGGAGGACCAATCCGGGGCCTTGAGAATTTGCGGCAGTGCGTAGGTGGCCAGCGACGGGAAGATGCCAAGCTTGATTTCCTCAAGGTCGGTAGCTTCGGTGGAGATCGTGGCGACGTCCGCCATGAGCGCGTCGAGGTCGGTCAGGACTCGTTTGGCGTGGCGCACCATGCGCAGCGCGCCGGGCGTCGGGGTAATGGAGCGTGCGCCGCGCAGGAACAGCGTGGTTCCGGTGCTCCGCTCCAATGCTGTCATCTGCTGGGAGACAGCGCTGGCCGTGTAGCCCAAGCGGGTTGCGGCCGTGGCAAAGGAACGATGCGCCACCACTTCGAGCAATGTGCGCAGATGAACTGGATTAATCACTTCTAAAGTCTATGGCCTTTAGCCCAAGAATTGCTTAGCCCGCGGACTAGAGTTCATCCTCAAGATCAACGAGTTCCGAACTTTCCCCGTCCTCGTCATCTTCTGAGGCGAATTCGTTGTCCAGATCATCCTCGGTTTCCAGATCATCGTCATAGAGGTAGTGGCGTTGTGCCAGCGGGTCGAGATTGCGCATCGTCTCGGGCATGTCGCTGGAGCCCTCGTAAGCCTGGGAATCCCGTCCGTCATCCGGTTCGTAGATATCGTTGCCGTATTCCGGCGCAAATTCTGTGGTGTCGAAATCCTTGCTCATTGCGTACTCCTTCGTCGAATACGAGGGATCCGCCGGAAGCCGGGGATTTACCTCGTGACTTCTCGTATTCCCAGAGTAGGACCCGAATACTCGAAACGAAAGACTTGTTTTCTGCAGTGGAAAGTGAATGACTTCCTAGTGGTCATGTTCCGCATAATGCTCCAGCAGGGGAGCGGCACGGTAGGCCAAATGCGTATGGAGCGCGAAGGTTGTTTCCGAACGGGTGACCCCCTTGATGCGCAGGATCTGGCGCAACGCCGATTGCAGCTGGTGGGTGTCGGTGGCGATGAGCCGCACCCAGACATCGCCGCGTCCGGAGGTCTCATGGATTTCGAGCACGTTGGGGATCTGGCGCAGTGCGGTGATTACCGAATCCAGGTCGCGGTGGTTCACTTCCAGGGTCACGAAGGCCAAGACGTCATAGCCGAGCTTGCTCAAATCGATGTCGCGGCCGCCATCACGCAGGATTTCGGCACGCTGCAACCGGCGCAAGCGCGACTGCGCTGTGTTGCGCGCAACACCGACCTCATCTGCGAGTTCAGAGATCTGGATGCGGGGATCCTTGATCAGCGCGAGCAGCACTTTCAGGTCTATATCATCTAATCGCACTATATGCTCACTCCGGGTCAACTACGGGGCCAAATTTTTGAACAAACTGCTCAAATTCTAGCAAGAAATATCCCTGGTTGCTTCTGGTGAGCGGATATTAGTGATTGAACGGTCTGTTGCAGTAGACAAACGCAAGCAGAACGCTCAACTCACCGGTGGGGCAGCGAGTGGCCCCACCGGTAAAAACTCTTCCGGGCACCTTTCTTGCCCAATTGGTAGTGGCTACTTTGATTCTGGGAGTGAATTTGTCGGTCATCAGCGAGCTGCGCATGCAGCCCATGAACCATCGCGTCATCTCCTGGAACCCGGGGCTCACCGCCCGGCTGGTGATCACCGTGGCAGTCAGCTTCCTGCTGCTGGTCGGGGCCAACCTGGCCACACCGTTATACCCGGCGCTGCAGGCCGAATTGCACCTGGGCGCCATGGGAACCACAGTGGCCTTCGCAAGCTATGTCTGTTCGCTGATGGTCTTCCTTTCCACGGTGGGGCACTGGTCGGATCATATCGGCCGCCGTGCAGCTCTGGTGGTAGCAGTCGTCGTCTCGATCGCCGGTACGCTCGTGTTCGCTTCGGCCAGCAATCTGCTGGAACTGTGCCTTGGCCGTGGTCTGCAGGGCACCGGGGTCGCCTTGGCTACCGGCGCCAGCGCAGCAGCGCTTCGCGAGCTGCTTCCATCCCGGCCAGAGTGGGCCTCGCGCTTCACGTTGCTGGCATCTTCTGGAGGTGTCGCCTTCGGTCCGGTTCTCGGCGGCGCGCTAGCGGATCTGCCCGGTGGACGCCACACAGTGTTCGTGGTGCAGGCATTCTTGCTGCTGCTGGTCTTGATTCCCTTGAGCACCCTGCAGGCACGTCCCGCAATCGCGCTGGCCGAACGCGGTCAGCGGAGCAAAGCACTGGCCCCACGCCGCTTGGGCATCCCCAGCTCGGCGCGGGAGCAATTCTGGCTCGCTGCCCTGGTCGGCTTCTTGAGCTTTGCCATCTTCGGGTTCGTGCTGTCGTTGGCCCCGGGCTATTTTGCCGGTGCCTTCGGCTTGGAGTCGCTGTTGGCCATTGGCCTGATCGCCGGCCTGCCCTTGGGCATCTCCGCCCTGTCGCAGCTGGTGGTGCGTGGCGGGAAGAGGCTCCTGCCGATTGGACTGGGGCTGATGGCGACCTCCACCGTAGGGTTGGCGGTGGCCGCCGAGCATCGCCAGCTGGCCTGGGCGATCGCTGCCTTGGTGCTCCTTGGCCTGGGCCAGGGCATTGCTTTCCGCACCGCATTCGCCTCCGCTGTTGATGCGGTCAGCGACCAGCAGCACGCCCAGACGGTGTCCACCATCTACCTGGTGACCTACCTTGGCAGCGCTGTTCCGGTCATCGCGCTGGGCTGGGCCGTGGGAGCCTTCGGGCAGCAGCAAAGCATCTTGGTCTTCTCCCTCTTCTGCTCCGCGGTGGCCGCTGCGCTCACGCTCTGGGCATGGATGGGACTGCGCCGAGCACGCTAGGATCCGGCGTACTGTGGAAGCATGACTAGTTCTCTGCAGACCCCCTCCACGGGCGCCAAGTGGGCTGTGGCCGCACGGATCTACATTCCTGCACTGTGGCTCGGCCTGATTATCGGCATCTCGTTCATCGAGGCGCCACTTAAATTCACCGCACCCGGGATTACCATTCCCTTGGGTTTGGGCATTGGCCGCCGGGTCTTTTTCGCCATGAACATGGTCGAGATCCTGTTCTTCATCGCCCTGCTGGCCGGTTCGCTCAAGCATGGTGCCGGCAAGGCATGGAGTTGGGGCGTAGGACTGGTCGGACTGATGCTGCTGCTTAAAACCGCAGCGATCCGCCCTGGACTTTCCGCGCGTACCGATGCGGTACTTGCTGGAAATTCGGATGGCGGATCGCTATGGCACTATGCCTATATTGGCGTCGAGTTCTGCTTGACCCTCGCCCTGGTGGCGCTGCTGGTGATGGCAGCAAAGCGCTGGATCGGAATTACTGGGCAATAGCCAGCTGGCAGGCCTCGGCGGTAATCATCACCGAATCCAGCCGGGCCTGCTCCTCGGTGGGGTAATGGATGGTGATCAGTTCATCCGCCTGCGCTGCCGAAGCGAAGTGGCGCAAGTATTCAGCTACCTGCTCCCCGGTGCCCACTGCCGTGTAGCGCATCATGTCCAAGATCTGCTGCGCCTGCGGAGTATCCATGAGCATATCGATCTCCGCTTCGGTGAACTCCTTCTTCGCCGAGCGTCCGATGAAGCTGGCGACCCGATGGCGCTGGGCAACTTCCAGCAGTTCATGCGCGCGCTCGGCAGTTTCCGCAGCCAGTACGCCTACTCCGGCAATGACATACGGTTCAGCCAGCTGCTCTGATGGGGTGAATTCGTCGCGGTAGATGCGGATTGCCTCATGCAGCGCCGCAGGTGCGAAATGCGAAGCGAAGGAATATGGAAGGCCCAGCTGGGCTGCGAGCTTTGCGCCGAAAAGCGAGGATCCCAAAATGTACAGCGGGACGTTGGTCCCTGCACCCGGGGTTGCCGCCACGGTGGGAACCCGGGAATCGCCAGCCAGGTAAGCCTGCAGTTCCAGCACGTCATGCGGGAAGGAATCTGCAGCCGAGGGATCACGGCGCAAGGCGCGCAAGGTGGTCATGTCGGTTCCCGGGGCGCGGCCCAAGCCCAGGTCGATGCGGTCGCCGTAGATTTCGGCCAGCGTGCCGAACTGCTCGGCGATCACCAGCGGGGAGTGGTTCGGCAGCATGATGCCGCCCGAGCCCAGCCGGATGGTTTCGGTGTGGTGGGCAATGTGGCTGATCAGCAGCGAGGTCGCGCTGGAAGCGATGGTGGGCATATTGTGATGTTCCGCGTACCAGACGCGTTCATACCCATGGCGTTCTGCGGTTTGCGCCAGTCGGACGGAGGACTTGAAAGAATCGGAAATCGTTGACCCGGGTGCAACCGGTGCCAGATCCAGAATAGAAAGCTTCACATCCGGTACAACCGCCGATAGCTAGGAAGTATTCCTGCAATTACTGCCGCAGACGCAGGAAACGGCTACCCGCTGTGCGGATAGCCGTTTCCTGGGCTAAGTCTGGCGTAAGTGCCAAAGCCCTGCTTTAGAGAGCGCGAATGTCTGCAGCCTGCAGACCCTTTGGACCCTCAACGACTTCGAACTCCACCTTCTGGCCCTCGTCCAGGGTGCGGAAGCCCTGGGTCTGGATTGCGGAGAAATGTGCGAAGACGTCTGGATCGCCGCTGTCTGGAGCGATGAAGCCGAAGCCCTTTTCAGCGTTGAACCACTTGACGATTCCGGTTGCCATATTCTTATTTGGTCCTTTCAGACGTTTCTCGCCGTTTAGCTGGCGAGCTTGGTTGTAATCTACGCACCGTTCGGCATCCGGGAAGGATGACGAATGATGCGAAGCAGCCAAGTCATTCACTTCACGTCTAGAAGGGGCTCGCGTCAACCGAGGTGGTAAGACATTCACAAACTTCTAACGGGTACTTCGCGAATTACTTTGGAACTACATTGCCTAGCCTACGTGTTTGCTGGCGACAAATGAACAACTTTGAACCAATTAATCAAAAATTTGGGTAACTGGTTCGCCGAGTTCATCGAAATGCCGGTTTGATAACGCGGAACACCACTGCGGCGGCGATCAGCGACAAGACGGCGGCAATGCCTGAGGTGAGCACCACGCCGTGGTCGAAGGCCAGCGCGGCGGCGTCCAGCAGGGCTTGCGCGTCGGCAGGCTGCAGCGAAGCGGCCACCTGATGTGCACCACCCAATGTCTCACCTGCCAGCTGCGCCTGGGTGTCGGTGAGCGAGCCTGGAACCAGCAGCCGAGAGGTATAGACGGTATTCAAGATGGTTCCCAGTACCGCGACACCCAGCACCGATCCCACCTCGTAGGCGGTTTCCGAGATGGCCGAGGCCGCGCCGGCCTTGGAGGCTGGAACCGCGGCGAGCACCATGTCATTGGACAAGGTCTCGGTCATGCCGATGCCCGTGCCCAGGACAGCGAATGCGGCCAGCAGCAAGAAGGTGTTGGAGCCTTCTCCTGCCATGATCACCATGAGGTAGGCGACCGCGGAGAGGATCAGGCCAATGGCCATGACATTCGGCGTGCCGAAACGGCGGGACAGTGCCACCGAGAGCAATCCGAAGCCCATGGTCAGCACCAGGCCGGGTGTCATCCAGAGCCCGGCCTGGAGCGGGGAGAACCCTGCAATGAGCTGCAGATGCTGGGAGACGAAGTAGATGAAGCCCACCAGCGAGAAGATGCCGATCAAGTTGACCATCAGCGCGCCCGAGAACAGCGCGTTGCTGAATAGGCGGACATCGAGCATCGGCTGCTGGGACTTGAGCTGGCGGCGCACGAAAGCAACGCCGCACACAATGGCGAGGACGATGGCCGCGGCTGAGAAGTACCACGGCGCGCTGACCGCGGTCTTGATCGCGTAAACGAAAGGCAGCAGGGTGAAGACGACCAGCAGGATCGAGAATGGATCCACACGGCCAGGGTTCGGGTCCTTGGATTCGGGAACAAGGATCATGCCGCCGATCAGCAGGGGAAGCAGCATTGGCACGGCCATCAGGAAGACCGAGCCCCACCAGAAGTGCTCCAGCAGCACGCCGCCGACAATTGGGCCCAGCACTGCGCCGCCGGAGAATGCAGCCGCCCAGACCGCAATGGCAGTGCGGCGTTCAATATCATCCGGGAAGATGTTTCGGATCAGCGACAGCGTGGCCGGCATCAGCATGGCGCCGAAGATGCCCAGCAGGGCGCGGGCCGCGACCAGCTGTGTGGCGTCCGTGGCGAAGGCTGCCAGTGCCGAGACCAGCGCGAAGCCGGTAGCGCCGATCAGCAGCAGCTTGCGCCGGCCGATGCGGTCGCCCAGCGAACCCATTGGCACCAGCAATCCGGCCAGGATCAGCGGGTAGATGTCGATGATCCACAGCAGCTGGTTTCCGGTTGGGGACAGCGCTTCGGTGATTGCCGGCACCGCGAAGGAAAGCACGGTGTTGTCGACGGAAATCAGCAGGACGGGGAACAGCAGGACAACCAGCGCCGCCCAACGGCGCGGCTTGCTGAGCATGAGTGCGCGTTCGGAGATATTCGAGGTCATGACGTTCGCCCTTGGGTAGGAAGTGGAATGCGCGGTTCTCTGCCGCAATTAGTAACTGTACCGTCTAGACGGTACAGTTACAATTGTTGGTAAAGTCAGATCGATCACGAACTATGCCCTGGAAAAGGAGAACTATGGCTCGCCCACCCGCTGCCCGCGGCAAAGTGCTTGACGCCTACATCGCACTATTGTGCGAAGAAGGGGAGCGGGCTGCCACGCTGGACGCCACGGCCGCACGCGCTGGAGTCTCCAAGGGAGGGCTGCTGTACCACTTCGCATCCAAGGAAGCCTTGGCCGACGCAGTCATCGAAGCCGCGGAGGAGCATGTTGCCCGGGATGCAGAGTCGATGCGCACCGCGGCGGAGGGCGCGTCGGTTTATTACGTGCGCACCAGCGCGGAAGTCGATACCGAACTGGACCGGCATCTGGTGGCCCTGCAGCGCCTGGCCCAGGCCGGGGTCAAGGCGGCGACGGAGAAAATCGAGAGCACCAATGAGCGGTGGTACCGGTGCATTCTGGATGAAGTCGGCAGCAAGGACATCGCGCATCTGGTGATGCTTGCCGGCGAGGGGCTCTACGCAAACCTGGCCCTGCCCGGGACTTGGTACGAGCGTAATTTTGATGGTGAGCTCGATCGCTTACTAGAGTTGGTTTCGAAAATAAAAAAGTTGGGAAACCTCAACGAATAGCGAGCAGGTAGAAAACAATGAAGAACCAGAGCGTTGCTTCTCCAATCAGTGGACGAGTTGGAGCGCTGCTTGGCATCCTGCTGCTGGCGCTCTCGCTCCGCGCCGCAGTGGTCTCCGTATCCCCACTGCTCTCCCGCATTGAGTCGGACGTCGAATTCACGGAGTTCACCACCGGCCTGCTGGCCATGCTCGCACCCATTGCGTTCGCGGTCTTCGGGTTGCTCACCCCGCGGCTGATCAAGGCGTTCGGTCTGGAAAAAACCCTGATGATCTCGCTGGCATTGGCAGTCATCGGCCAGGTCGCCCGGGTCTTCATGCCCGAGGTCTACTCCTTCCTCGCCCTGTCGATCATCACCTTGGCCGGCTACGGCATGGGCAACGTGGTGCTGCCGCCATTGGTCAAGAAGTACTTCCCGGACCGCATCGGCATGGTCACCAGCGGCTATGTCACGATGCTGGCCGTCGGCACCTGGATGGCCCCGCAGTTCTCTGTCCCGCTGGCCAACCTCAGCGACTGGAAGGTGTCCATCGGCTCCTGGGCCGCCCTGTCTGGCATCGTCCTGGTGCCGTGGCTGGTGCAGCTCGTCGCCGACCGCGGGACGCAACGCCCGGATAACCCGGTGCACCCCAGCGGGATCGCGCAGCCGATCGCCAAGATCAACCCCTGGAAGTCTAAGGTGGCATGGGGCCTGGCAATTTTCCTGGCCGGAAACTCGGCACAGACCTACGTCTACTTCACCTGGCTTCCGCCGTACCTGCAGGACCGCGGCCTGGACGAACTGGCCGCCGGCAACATGCTCGCGCTCTTCGCCATCCTCGGCCTGCCGGTCAGCCTCCTGGTCCCGCTCTGGGTGCCACGCCTGAAGCACCCGATCATTGCAGTGCTGGTCTTCACCGCCTGCTGGATCTCCGGGCACCTGGGCATCTACCTGTCGCCAACGCAGAACACGGCGCTGTGGATCTGCCTGGCCGGGCTCGGGCAGGGCACCTTCGCCATCGCCTTGCTGATGATGAACCTGCGTTCGCGCACCACCTACGGCTCGGGGGTGCTCTCGGGCTTCGCCCAGGGCCTGGGCTATGCCGGTGCCGCGGTGGTTCCGATGCTCTTCGGCGTGGTGCAGAAGGCCACCGATTCGTGGGGAGCCGCCTTCTCCATGCTGGGCGGCTGCGTCGTGGTGATGCTGATCGGTGCGATCATCATCAACCCTCCGCGCACCATCGAAGACGATTCGCCAGGCACCGAAGAGCTGGGCAAGCTCGAGCGCATCGACTAGTAGTGGCGCTGGGGGCCATCGTTGCTCCCAGGCGCGGGATGGGATCGATGCCAATGGCCCGCGGCCAACGGCACCGACCAGCTGAAGCGGATGGACGCGACGCGGATGGCAAACGCCAAGGCGGCAATGCCCGCACCGACGGGAACGTTCATCACACCCAGATGCCATGCCACGGCGGTAAGCGCCGCACCCACCATTGCGGCCAGCGCATAGATGTCGCGCGGGTTGAACAAATCCGGGGTCACATTGGAGATGACATCGCGCATCAAGCCGCCGCCTACGCTGGTGATGACACCGAGCAGGACCGCGGTGACCGGATTGAAGTCGTTTTCAAGGGCCTTGAGCGTACCGGTGACGCAGAATAGGCCCAATCCTGCCGCATCGAAGAGCTGGACCAGCCGGTGCAGCTTCTGCACCGCGGGGGTAAATGCATAAACGCAAAGGGCAGCGAGCACCGGAGGCACAAAGTAGACCGGGTGCTCGAACGTCGCTGGTGATTGATTGAGAATCAAATCCCGCACCACTCCGCCGCCCAAGCCGCAGACTCCGCCGAGGAAGGCCGAGCCGAGCAGGTCGAAGCCGCGGCGCGCAGCCATCAAGGAACCCGCGACGGCGAAGAAGAAGATGCCAATGAGTTCGATCAGGATGTACATTCCGGAGCCTTTTGCAGGTCAATCAGGGGGACAAGGCTCAATTATTGCTCACCGGAGATCTCAGCCAAGAATCTTTGCGACCTTGACCAGGGTGTTGTGGTTCCGGGTCGTCACCAGCCGGTGCTTCGCCTGGGCGTCCATGAGCTTCCCGATGGGATTCGTGGTGCTCTGCCCCTTGCGGACAATCCATGCCACGGCACGGTCCTGGACCAGATGGGTTGCGGGCTCAGCCAGGTCCTGGATGGCAGCGCCCAACGCCTGGGCATCCGCAGCTGATTCGCAGAGCGTGAAATACCCGTGGTGCTCGCTGGCCGGTTCAGGCAGGGGCAGCGGGAAAGGCTGGGACAGCCGCTGGACCTCCTTGACGGTGCAGACAATCGTGGGAATCGGTCGCTGGTAGTGCTCGGCCAGGACCGCATCGCATTTTTCCTTGACGGCCAGCGGGTCGTCGGTGCGTGCGCTGAGCACGGCATTGCCACTGGCCAGTAGTGTTTTCACGTCGGTGAAACCAGCATCTTCTAGCAGATGGACCAGGTCTTTCATCAGGACTTTGACCCCGCCGACGTTCACACCACGCAGGAAAACTGCATATCTCGTCATGGATCAATCCAAGCGCACTGAATTGATGCTTGTCGAGGGTCGTGATGAATCGCAAAGATCGCTAGGATCAAGAATATGCCTAAGCACTTGCCCTTTGGATCCTGGCCATCATCGATTTCCGCGCATGACGTTGCAGCAGGAACCAAGCCACTGGGCGGTGCCTGCTTCTACGGGGACAAGCTGATTGTCCAAGAAGGCCGTCCCGCCGAGGGCGGGCGCATCACCCTTATGGAATACGGCACCGACGGCACGCCCGGCGCAGAACTCATCCAGTCCCCGTACAACGTGCGCTCCCGAGTCCACGAATACGGCGGCGCCAGCTGGATGCTCATTGAAGGCAGCACGCCGGCCATTGTCTTCGTGAACTTCTCTGACCAGCGGGTGTACTCCCAAGCCGCAGGCACGCACAACCCGACGGCACTGACTCCGGCTAGCGGCAACGGCGCCGATCCGCAGCTGAGATTCGCAGAATTCACCGAAGGCCCGGAAGATTCCATCCTGGCCATCATGGAAGACCTGCGAGCAGAACCGGTACGCCATATCGTGCAAATCCCGCTGGACGGCAGCGCCGCCGAGGACCTGGACAAGATCCGCGTGCTCAGCGCCCCGGCACGATTTGTCGCAGCGCCTCGGATGAATCCAGCTGGAACGCGGTTGTCCTGGATCAGCTGGGAACACCCGAATATGCCGTGGGACTCCACCGAACTGCACCTGGCCGATTTCGCTGGCGAAGGCGAACTCAAGGACACTGTCATTGCTGGTGGAGCAGATATCTCGGTCATGCAGCCAGAGTGGCTTGATGATGACCAGTTGGCCTTCATCTCCGATGCCAGCGGCTGGTGGAACCCTTACCTCTACCAGGACAGCTCGGCGCGCATCACCCGGCTGGTTGACCGTCCCGCAGAATTCGCTGGCCCGCTCTGGCAGGTAGGTACCGGGTGGTACCTGGCAGAAAGCGCCCGCACCATGCTCTGCTCCTACGGCACCGGCACCACCAGACTGGCACGTCTGCACGCGGATACCGGGGGACTGGAGGACTTCGACCTGCCGTTTACCCGCATCCGCCCCTACGAGCTGCGTGAAGGCTGGCTGCTTGCCGGCACGTCATCGATGACCCAGGGCGAAGAAATTACCTTGATCAACCTCGATACCCTGGAGCATCACGCGGTGACCCGTGCGATCGCCCAGCAGCCGGACCCAGCGATGCTTCCAGACGTCGAGGAATTCGAGTGCAAGAACCTCGCGGGACAATCCGTCCATGCCTTGCTCTACCGGCCATCCCAGGAAGGCTATGCAGGAATGGAGGGCGAATTGCCGCCATTCGTCACCTTCGTGCACGGCGGGCCGACCAGCCAGGCTTCGCCGACGCTCAGCGCCACGGTGGCCTACTACACCTCCCGCGGGATCGGCGTCGTTGACGTGAACTATGGCGGCTCCACCGGCTACGGCCGTGAATACCGCAACCGCCTGCGCGGTGCCTGGGGCGTAGTCGATGTGGCCGATACTGTCGCCGTGGTCAATGCGCTGGTGGCGCAGGGTATCGCCGACCCCGCACGCATCGGCATCGAAGGCGGCAGCGCTGGCGGGTGGACCGTGCTGTGCGCACTGACCTTCTCGGATGCCTTCACCGCAGGCATCAGCCGCTACGGAGTCTCGGATCTGGTGGGCCTGGTGCAGGACACCCACGACTTCGAATCCCAGTACATGTTCTCGCTGGTGGGACCGTACCCGGAAGCCGCTGAACTGTATGAAAAGCGCGCGCCAATCAACCACGTGTCCAAGATTTCCTGCCCGGTACTGCTGCTGCAGGGCGATGAAGACAAGGTGGTGCCGCCGGCGCAGTCGCAGGTGGTGGCTGACGCGCTCGCCGAACGCGGCATCGACCATGCCTACATCCTCTTTGAAGGGGAACAGCACGGTTTCAGGAAGTCGGAGAACATCATCAAGGCGTTGGAAAGCTCCCTGGCTTTCTACGCGCAGATCTTCGGATTCACCACCGACGTTCCGGCGATAGAGCTGTCCTAGAACAGATCAGCATCTGGCGCTGGGGCCTGCCAGGAATCCCGCAATCGGTCCATTTCGCGGCGGTCTTTCTTGGTGGGCCGGCCGGCGCCACGCTCGCGAATCGGTACCTGGGGAATGATCAGGCGCTCGCGGGGCGGGGTGTGGTCGATGTAGCACTTGGCGGCAACGGGCGCGCCAACACGCTTCGAGATTAGCCCGCTGACTTCCAGATCGCGGTCGAAACCGTCTTTGCGCACACGGATGCGATCACCGGAAACCACAGCTTGAGAAGCTTTTACCGGGTCGCCGTTCAAGCGGACGTGCCCGGCGCGGCAGGCGGTGGTCGCTGCCGAACGGGTCTTGTAGATGCGCACCGCCCACAGCCATGCATCGAGACGTACTTTGCCGCTTGTTGGAATTTCGACCATGAGAAAAGTCTAGATCAGCCGGTACTTGGTGCGGCCAACGGCGACTAGTTGGAAATTGTCGCTTCGTCGCAAATCTCGACCAGGCGCTGCTGCAGGGCTTCAGGTGCGTGGTCTCCGGAGTTCGCCAGCTCTTGGAGCACATCAACCAATTCCTGTGGCAGGCCGCCGCCTTGAACTGATTTCACTATGGATGAGAGGACGCGAAGTTCGCTTGCGTCGATCGTGCCGTCCTGGACGGGAGCGCAGGCCTGGCGCACGATTTCCTTGGACGCTGCATCAGTCAGCTGGTTGGCTGCATCGGCCGCAGTGTCCTCGACAAATGCGCATCCGCTGCTCAAAAGCGCCATGCTTGAAATAGCAATTAGCGCCGCTGACTTTCGAACTTTCACAATCCCCATAACAACAAATCATAGCTACGGAGATTGAGTTTCTGCTGAATGCCAACCGAGTCGATCATCAGAAGATCGGACCGCATGATGCACAATGGATCGGTGACTAGCGAGCAGAATAACACCGCAAAAGACAGCGCGACCGGGCAGCACATCATTGCCCAACTGGCCAGGGAACTTTCCAGCGAATCCGCTGTGGCACCATGGCAGATCAAGGCAGCGATCGAGCTCTTGGACTCCGGATCAACGGTTCCCTTTATTGCCCGCTACCGCAAGGAAGTCACAGGCATGCTCAGCGATAGCCAGCTGCGTTTGCTCGAAGAACGTCTGCGGTACCTGCGCGAGCTGGAGGACCGCCGAGCGGCTGTCCTTGAAGCCATTGCCGAAGCCGGAAAGCTGACAGACCAGCTGGCCCAGGCCATTCGTGCGGCCGGCACCAAGGCGGAGCTCGAAGACCTTTACCTGCCATTCAAGTCAAAGCGCCGCACCAAAGCGCAGATTGCCCGCGAAGCCGGATTGGAACCCCTGGCTGATCTGCTGCTCTCTGATCCATCGACGGATCCGGTGCAGGCAGCTGCCGGCTACCTGAACCCGGAGGCAGGTTTTGCCACCGATGCCGATGTGCTGTCCGGCGCGCGTTCCATCGTGACCGAGCGGGTATCCCAAGACGTTGTTCTCGCTGGGGAATTGCGCGAACGCCTGTGGAAGACCGGAAAAATCGGTGCCAGCGTCGCCGCCGGCGCGACCGCGGAAGGACAGGGAAAGTACTCCGATTACCTGGACTACGTGGCAGATCTTGATCGCTTGCCCTCGCACCGGGTCCTTGCCCTGTTGCGCGGCGAACGTGAAGGGGTGCTGAATCTGCAGCTTGCCGAAGCTGACCCACGGGATGAACAGGCTTTGGCCGACGCCCGCGGCAATTATGAGAACGCCATTGCCGCGTCCCTGGGGCTGAATGTTCCTGGCGATGCACCTGCCGCCAAATGGATTGCGCAGACCGTGCGGTTGGCGTGGAAGGCCCGCCTGCTGACCCGTTTCGAATCCGACCTGCGTTCGCGATTGTTCGAAGCCGCCGAAGATGAATCGGTGAAGATCTTCGCGGCGAACCTGCGCGACGTCTTGCTGGCTGCGCCGGCTGGCAACAAGGCCGTGCTGGGCTTGGACCCAGGCCTGCGCACCGGTGTGAAGGTTGCCGTGGTGGACCTGACCGGCAAGTCGGTGGAAACCGCGACGATCTATCCGCACGCACCAGCCAATAAGTGGAATGAATCCATCGCAGTGCTGGCTAATCTGGCAAAGAAGCACGGCACGACGCTGATTGCGGTGGGCAATGGCACGGCCGGGCGTGAAACGGACCGCCTGGCGGCTGAAGTCATCAAGGCGCTGGGCGGCGAGGGCATCAGCAAGGTCATCGTGTCGGAAGCTGGCGCTTCGGTGTACTCGGCCTCTGAACTGGCCAGCCAGGAACTGCCGGATATGGATGTGTCGCTGCGTGGCGCGGTATCGATTGCCCGCCGCTTGCAGGACCCGCTGGCCGAGCTGGTGAAGATCGATCCGAAGTCCATCGGCGTGGGGCAATACCAGCATGATGTCACTGCCTCGAAGCTGGACCGCGCACTGGACGCGGTGGTCGAGGACTGCGTGAATGCCGTGGGCGTCGATGTGAATACCGCATCGCCGTCCCTGCTGGCCCGTGTGGCCGGCGTAGGACCATTGCTCAGCCGCAACATCGTGGATCACCGCAACGCCAACGGACCGTTCGCCACCCGCAAGGATTTGCTGAAGGTACCGCGTCTGGGAGCCAAGGCTTTCGAGCAGTGCGCGGGATTCCTGCGCATCACCGGAGGCAAGGAGAAGCTCGACGCGTCCTCGGTGCATCCTGAAGCCTACGCGTTGGCCAAGACCCTGCAGGCCAGCGCCGAGGCCCAGGGCCGCCGGCTTGAGGAGCTGAACCCGCAGGACTTCGCCACTGAGCAGTTTGGCGAGCCAACCATTCGCGACGTGATCGCCGAGCTGCGGCGGCCTGCCCGTGACCCGCGCGGTGAGTTCGTGACGGCTACGCTGAAGGAAGGCGTTGAGTCCATCAAGGACGTCAAGCCGGGGATGATCATGGAAGGCACAGTCTCCAATGTCGCGGCTTTCGGTGCGTTCGTGGATCTCGGTGTCCATCAGGACGGCCTGATTCACGTCTCGGCAATGAGCAACAAGTTCATTTCGGATCCTCGCGAGGTCGTCAGCTCCGGCCAGATTGTCAAGGTCAAGGTGCTGGACGTGGACATTGCGCGCAAGCGCATCTCGCTGACCCTGCGCCTGGACGATGAACTGCCCGCGGCCGGGGAAACAGCCAAGGGCTCCGGACCGCGCGAGCGGAAGGGGCAGGGAACCGGTGGTTCTGCACGCACTGGCCAGCACCGGAACGGGCAGAACCGAAATGCCCGTTCCGCCCAGGGCAAACCTGCTGCGCCGGGCAACACCGCGATGGCTGAGGCACTGCGTCGGGCAGGGTTGGGCAAGTAGATTGCGAGCGGTTCGGTTGGCCTAACCTAGGTTAGTATCGGCTATGTTAACTTGATCCCAACTTGGGATGATTCCCTAATTCAGGTTGGACTAAGTGAGTCCAAACTTCGGTGACAAGGCGCTTGTGCAGGGTTATTCTGGTGGCATGGAACTTACAGGAAAACTGGCAGAAGCCTTCAGCACCCAGGTAACTCTCGAACTAACCGCAGCCACGGTTTACCGTCAGCTGGCAGTTGAAATGGACGTTTTGAGCCTCCCAGGCATTGCTGGTTGGTTCCGCGCCCAGGCTGGCGAGGAAATCGTGCACGCGGAAAAGTTCATGACCCACATGACCGACCGTTCGGCACACCCGAAGATTGGCGAGCAGCCTGCACCGACCGTGAACGTGAACAGCGTTGCCGACGCGTTCGCTGCCTCGTTGGCGCACGAGCAGAAGGTCTCCGAAGCAATCCGCGAGCTGTACCGCTTGGCACAGACCGAGGGAGACATCGACTCCATGCCGTTGCTGCACTGGTTCATCGACGAGCAGGTGGAAGAGGAAGCCACCGTTAGTGAAATCCTGGACCGCGTCAAGATGATCGGCAACGACGGAAGCGGCCTGCTGCGACTGGACGCAGAACTCGGCTCGCGCTCTTCCGCATCCTAAGAGGCTGCGAAGCACGCATCTTCTAAATATGGAATAAACTTAGGGAAGCAACCGGTGGTTGCTTCCCTAAGTTTTTCAGTTGAGGTGGTCGTGAACCAGGTGGGCTTTCCACATCAGTCGGCGCGGACGTCGTCCGTTGCCAATACCCACCGGACGACTGCCTCGCTCAAGCTGCGCAAGGGCGCCGGCCGCCACTATGTAGTGCAAAGCCATTTGGAGCAAGGCACCGAGCTGGTGCTAATCGAGGTCAAGGGCTCGTGGGCGCACGTTCTCGTGCACCATACGTATGGTTGGTTGCCGAATATCTATCTTGAACCGATTCCAGCGGTATTCGACGAGCCGGCAGTTGCAGAAGACGATGACGAACTAGCCGAGCCGGTTCTTTCACGTTATTCATTGATCGAAGCCACCCATATGACGACAGCTACGTTGAATCTGCGCAAGGGCGGCGGCACCGGTTATCCGGTACTCAAGGTCATTGACCAGGGATCCAAGGTCCGCTCGATGCTCCAGCAGGGCCTATGGTCCCAAGTGCAGTGCGGCAAATTGCTCGGCTGGGTTCCAAGCATGTACTTGCAGGAGATTCCATCGCGTCCAGCCAAAGGCGGATTGATTGCCGTTCCCAACCAGCGTGCGCTGACCACCATTGGCTTGAACGCGCGTCGCGGTCCTGGCGATCACTATTCGTTGGCGCGAATCCTGCCTGCAGATACTGCAGTTGTCATTGTGGCCCGACAGGGCGCGTGGCGGCGGATCGACCGTGACGGCGAAGAAATGTGGATCCCCGCCAGCCAACTACGCACGGCGTACTAACGGCCGTGCCCTTTCGCTAGACGATTTGCAGATCTGCTGAAGTAACTAGACCGCATTCCGTAGCAATGACCGCAAGCTGCACCCTATTGGTCACGTCCAGTTCCTCCATGATGCGTGCCAAGTGGAGCTTAACGGATCCTTCGGAGATGTGCGCGATGCGTGCGATCTGCGAATTCGTAAGGCCAGCCGCGACCAAGCGTGTAAGGCTGCGATCACGTTCACTAAGTTTGCGTACGGCAGTTTTCTGCGTTGCTCGGCGGACAATACTCGTTGTCGGCTCCCAGCCATCTTCGGGTTGGGCAAACAGCTGGTACCCGGCGATTAGCATCCGCAAGGCACTGGGCAATTCCGAACTGATGGAACTTTTCGAAAGCAGCGCCGAACTGCCTGCATCGTAGGCCTGTGTGATCTCGTCGCGACGGTATCGGGTAGCAAGCACGACAATCTTGGTAGTTGGTGTCTGTTCGGCGATTTCCCGGATCGAGCTGAGCAGGTCAGTCCCGTTCAGCGATGATTCCATAATGACAACATCTGGCTTCAACTCGCTCGCCGCTTCAACAGCCGCTGACATGCAATCCGAAACATGTTCGATCTCCATGTCCTTGGCCTCGGCTAGGACGCCAGCAACCCCGGCCCGCGAAAAATGGTCACTATCGGCCAGATGAATACGGATATGCGACATACAAGAATCCTCAGTGCTTAAAACCCACAGTTATCCTTGCCAAGCCTTTTCAACACATTCACGTGTGCGGCGAGCTAGCAGGTGTTTCACAGTCTATGGTCAACTGGCCTAATTCGTTAGCTTGACAGGTAGCATTACAAGGCTATTGTCACATTGTTAATTTCCTGTTCAGGTAAATTTTCAGGTCAGAATCCGAAAGTAGATTATTTACTCTAATGGCATGAACTTAAATTACTAGTCAGTATTACCTGCTGGTCATTGATTTTGGCCGTCTGGCTAAGAAGTTTGACCTGAGTATGCAAAGAAATGGCTGAAAGAAACCTGTGAGCCGAGGTTCATCCAACATAGGGTCAAATATGGAGCTCTTTGGAGTTCCCTAGATCACAACCAACTTTTGGAGGATAGTGGTGCAAGCAGATAATTTGCCACCAGCTAAGGGCGGGAAGCTCAAGGCGGCCCGTCCGGTGCTCGCTGGCGCAGTCATCGCGAGCCTGTTCGTGGCTCCGACCGTAACCGCAGCATATGCAGCTCCTGAGGATCATTCAGAAGCATTCGGCCAGGTCATCAATGTCGACGGACTCGGGCTAGAAGTAGCTGACGCCGGCTACTCATTCTCGGCCAACCCGAGCTCGCCTGAAGCCCAGGCAAACCCATTGAACGTTGCGGCGCTTAACGGAGCGCTGGATCTGACGCTTCCGACCATCAACCTTCCAGTAATCAGCGAAGATGGAACCGGCCTCCTTGACCTCGGTCAGGCCGGCGCACTGTCCTCCTACGCGATCGCTGATACCCCAACCCATGCCAAGGCTTCGGCAGGCGTGCTGGGTGCCGACGGTGCATTGGCTGTTGACCAGAATACTGGCGAACTAGCAACCGTCGATCTAACCAAGCTGTTCAGCCAGATCGGCGCCGACGGCTTGACCGAAGCAGTTCTCGACGAGGCTCAACTGCAGCTGGGTGCACTAGGCTCCACGACTGAGCGCACCGATGGTGCGGATCCAACGCACGAGTACCAGATTGCTTCGGCGACTGTAGACCTGCATAGCCCACTGCTCACCGAGCTCAACGGGACCCTAACTTCTACCACGACCGCACTCGGTACCGCATTGGATGGCCTGGTTGGCGAAGGCGGGACGGTATCCGATCTCGTTGCTGCCCTCAACGGCATCAACCTCAATGTACTCGTTGCTCAGGTTGGCCTGTCCAATTCCCAGCTGACCATCAATGGACTGGATGACGTCGTTGGAATCGCAAACGGAGTGTTGTCCGAAGAATTGGTCTCGGAATCGGGTTTGGTTTCGGTGAACTTAGGTGCCGGGACTGTCAATATTGACCTTTCCAAGGTGGTCGAAGGCGGACTGAACGACCAGCCAGCCAACACCAAGTTGCTGGATGACGCAATCGCGCAGCAGATCAGCACTGAGCTGACTGGACTGCTTGACGAAGTCGTCACCAACCTGACCACTGCCGTTAACGATGCTCTCGCAACAGCGACGTTCACCCTGACCGCAGATGTAAACGCTGAAGTTGCCTTCGTTGACGTTGTCGATGGCGGCATCAATATCAGCGGTTCGCTTGCCGATCTCCTGAATGGCAACAGTGAAGCCTTCACCGTTAACAACACCCTGTCACTCCTCTCGGGCAGCCTAGACCTGACTGCAGTTCTCGATGCCGTTACCGATTCGGTATTCGCTATTTTGGATTCGACTCTGACGGAAGTGACCGCTGTGGTCGATGGGCTTCCAGGGGCCCTGAATGCTGCCGTTGCCAATGTCGTCGCGCCACTGATTGACGGAGCGATCGAGCCACTGCTTGAAGGTGTTCTGGAAATCACCATCAACGAGCAGGGCACGATTGCAAGCTCGGAAGTGAACAACCTTGCTGCAACTTCTGCCGCTGCGCAGACTGTCGCCCCAGCTCCCGAGGGTGAGCTGAACTACGTTACGGCTTTGGCAATTGACGTTTTGCCTGATGCTGCGGCGCTTGCAGTTGGCGTTGATCTGGGTACCTCGGCAGTTCGTGCTGCTGCTGAGTACGCTGATGTCGTTATCACCAGCCCGGTACCCACCGACTCCTTCACTGATGGTGACGATGTCGTAGTAACTGGTACCGGCGAACCAAACACCGATATCGAGGTTAGCCTCGATGGTGGAAGCACTGTCACCGTTACGACTGACGAAAACGGTAACTGGACCACTACGTTCCCAGCCGTCCCTGAGGGGCAACACACCATCACCGCAACGGACGGATCCTCCGAAGATCAAGTAACCATTACGGTTGATCCTGCTGAAACGGGCGTAGACGCAACTGCTGATTCGACCGCTGACGCTACTGCTGATTCGACCGCTGACGCTACTGCTGATTC
>NZ_BJNE01000022.1 GCF_006539525.1 Glutamicibacter nicotianae
TCCCTCGCGGTGCCTGCGTTGAATCAGCAGGAATAACAAAAAAATTCCCACTCGAATGAGTGGGAATTTCAATTTGTGCGCCCAAAGGGATTCGAACCCCTGACCTTCTGTTCCGTAGACAGACGCTCTATCCAGCTGAGCTATGGGCGCTTATTCAATTGCTTGCCGTCTTGACGACTTGAATAACTTTACACGAGATTTTCCGGGAGCAATAACCAAAACGGCCAAAAGTGCGGTGTTTCACAAAATAACTAGTCGACTTCGGAATCGACGGAGCTGGAGGCCTGCTAATCGTGCAAGATCGCCTGGTAGAGGTAATGATCCTGCCAGCGTCCGGCGATCTTCAGGTAGTTCGGTGCCATCCCTATGCGGACGAAGCCGTTCTTCTCGAGAACGCGCTGCGACCCGTGATTGTAGGGGAGCGTGCTGGCTTCCAGCCGGTGCAGCCCCAGGTCGTTGAGCGCTGCGCTGCGCAAGGCGGCTACGGCTCGGGAAGCCAAGCCGCGGCCGGTGTGCTCATGATCGATCCAGTAGCCCAAACTGGCGCTTTGGAATGCGCCGCGGACCACGCCGCTGATGTTGAAGCGACCGATGAGCTGCTTGTGCTCGAAGAGCCCGAAAGGGAAGGCTAGTCCGCTCCGCCGCGCTTCTGCGGCTGCGGCGAGGCTTGCCGCCTGATGGGCTTCGGTGAAGAACTCGGCGGGACGGGCCGGTTCCCAGGGTTGAAGGTGCTGCCGATTGCGCCGGTAGGACTCGGCGAGTTGCCGCGCGTCGGCAATTTCCAACGGGCACAGGCTGAGGTGGCCATCCAAGGCGACGTGGTTCATTGGCTCATTCCTTGCGGGAAACAAAAAATTCCCACTCGATCGAGTGGGAATTTCAATTTGTGCGCCCAAAGGGATTCGAACCCCTGACCTTCTGTTCCGTAGACAGACGCTCTATCCAGCTGAGCTATGGGCGCATATTCTTTTGTTTAGCTCGTTCTCACGAACCTCGAATAACTATACAGGTCGATTTCGCGCTGTACAAATCGACGGGCAAAGCTACTGGGCCCAGGTGAACAGAAGGTTATGTGAAGACATTGAAAGGGTACCGGTCTACGTGACCTTAGTCACTTAATGCGGGTGCGCTGGTTAGCCTAACCCCCGGAATTACGGGAATTTTCTCTTTTTGGTCCCCGGGGTTTCACTTTCATGAGGTTTCGATCACACGGCGCGGGCGTCGCGCACAACCTAGCCTTGATTTATTGCAAGTTCAGCCCAATGGAGGGAATGGATAATGAGCACGAGCTCGGATCAGAACGTTATCGACGCAGCACCTACTTCGCACGCGAAGTTGGCATCCTGGGTCGAGGAAGTTGCCGCACTGACGAAGCCGGATCGTGTTTATTGGGTTGATGGGTCTGTCGAAGAGAATGATCGCCTGACTGCCGAGCTGGTTGAAGCCGGTACCCTGGTCAAGCTGACCGATCCGAACTTCCCCAACTCCTACGCCGGTTTCTCGGACCCCAAGGACGTGGCCCGAGTCGAAGAGCGCACCTTCATCTGCTCCGAAAAGGAAGAAGATGCGGGCTTCACCAATAACTGGGAAGACCCGACCAAGATGAAGTCCATGCTCAACGGCCTGTTCGATGGCTCGATGCGCGGACGCACCATGTACGTTATCCCGTTCGTCATGGGACCGCTGGACGCAGAAGTACCTGCCTACGGCGTGGAAATCACCGATTCCGCCTACGTTGTCGCCTCGATGCGCATCATGGCCAAGATCGGCAATGAAGTGCTGCGCAAGATGGAAGCCGAGAACGCCTTCTTCGTTCCGGCCCTGCACTCGGTCGGCGCACCCCTGGAACCAGGCCAGGAAGATGTTCCATGGCCATGCAACGAAGACAAGTGGATCGTGCACTTCCCTGAAGAGCGCGCCATCATGTCCTACGGTTCGGGCTACGGCGGCAACGCGCTGCTGGGCAAGAAGTGCTACTCGCTGCGCATCGCCTCGGCCATGGCCCGCGATGAAGGCTGGCTCGCAGAGCACATGCTCATCCTGAAGCTGACCAGCCCGCAGAACAAGTCGTACCACATTGCCGCGGCCTTCCCATCGGCCTGCGGCAAGACCAACCTGGCGCTGCTGGATCCAACCATCGAAGGCTGGAAGGCCGAAACCCTGGGCGATGACATCAACTGGATGCGCATCGGCAAGGACGGCGAGCTGCGCGGCGTCAACCCTGAGTACGGCCTGTTCGGCGTGGCTCCAGGCACCGGCTGGTCCACCAACCCGAACGCCATGCGCGCCATCTCCAAGGGCAACAACATCTTCACCAACGTTGCGCTGACCGATGAGGGCGGCGTCTGGTGGGAAGGCATGACCGACGAGGCCCCAGCGCACCTGACCGACTGGCTGGGCAACGACTGGACCCCTGAGTCCGGCCGTCCTGCAGCGCACCCTAACTCGCGCTTCTGCACCCCGATCGATCAGGTCGACATGCTCTCGGACGACTACTACTCGCCAAACGGCGTGAAGATCGACGCGATCCTGTTCGGTGGCCGCCGCAAGACCACCATCCCGCTGGTGACCGAAGCCCGCAGCTGGACCAACGGCATCTTCATGGGTTCGACCCTGTCCTCGGAGACCACCGCGGCCGCTGCCGGCGCAACCGGCGTGATCCGCCGCGACCCAATGGCGATGCTGCCATTCATCGGCTACAACGCAGGCGACTACCTGAACCACTGGGACAAGATCTCGGACAAGCTCAACCCGGGGCAGATGCCGAAGATCTTCCTGGTCAACTGGTTCCGCCGCACCGCTGACGGCGGCTTCGCATGGCCAGGCTTCGGCGACAACTCGCGCGTGCTCAAGTGGGCCATCGAGCGCATCGAAGGCACCGCTGACGCCCGCGAAACCATCATCGGCAACGTCCCGACCGGCGAGTCCCTGGACCTGACCGGCCTGGAAGGCTACACCCCAGCCGACGTCGAAGCGGCCGTTGCTGTGAACAAGGACGAATGGGCCGTGGAAGTCGAAGGCATCGAGGAATGGTACGCCAAGTTCGGCGACGCCCTGCCTGCTTCGCTGCGCGCCGAGCTCGACGGCCTGAAGGCCCGCCTGAGCGCCTAGCAAAACTGGTTCTCCCGCAGATCCGCACTTGGGAACGCCCCGGCCACTGGAATTCCAGTGGCCGGGGTATTTTCATGCGCAGCCAGGGAATTGTCACAATCTGGGTACAGTTTCCACACGCCGGGCCGAAGTGGGTGCAAAATCAACTATGTGTGAAAAGATTGCCCTATGGTTTTGGCACGATTGATTCTCGGGCTGCTGTGCTTGTCGCCCATGACTGGCTACGAGCTCAAGAAGCACTTTGACTCCTCTATCAACCACTTCTGGAACGCGGACAAGGCGCAGATCTACCGCACGTTGGCGCAGCTGGTGGACAAGGGGTATGCCACCGTGCGCACCGTCGCCCAGTCGAACTATCCGGACCGCCAGGAACACCACATCACCGAGGCCGGTCGCGAGGCGCTGGTCCAGTGGCTATCTGCCGGGGCCGTGCAGTCTCCCGAACGGGATCCCTTCATGGGGCAGGTGTTCTTTGCTGCCGAACTCGAGCGCGATGAGATCCAGAATCTGCTGGAGGAACGCCGCCAAGCCACGCAGTACACCCTCGATGACTACCTCTCCCAGCGCGAAGGCATTGACATGCGCGCCGCTGCGGACCGTCGCAGCTTCCTGATGGCTGCCACACTTGACCATGCAATCCGACAACAAGCCGCGGAGCTGGAATGGCTCGACGCGGTATTGGAGTACTTGCCATGACTGCAGCCAAAGACCAGAACAAGACCCCTGCAAGCGATGCATCACGCGATGCCACCGATTATCCGGAAGTGCATCCCGGCCGGCATCACGATGCCCAGCGTTCGATGCAGACGCTGGTGTTCCTCCATGGCGGAAACGTCGGCAACTGGAGCTGGGACCCGCAGGTGCTGGCCTTTGGCGACTACAACATCCTGACCCTCCACCTGCCGGCCTTCGGCGCCCGGTTCGAGGAAACCTGGGAAGGACTGGAATCCGCCGCCGATGACGTCGCGGCCTTGATCGCCGACGAAGTTTCCGAAGGCGGCGTGCACCTGGTAGGCATGTCCCTCGGCGGCGTCATCGCGCTGCATGTGGCGGCACGGCATCCGGAACTGGTTGACTCCGTGATGATCACCGGAACACCGGTGACCGGCGTGGGCCAGGCGGCCAGGGCTTTCCAGCGGATGCAGCTCAAGCTCATCGGCAGCGAGTGGTACTGGCGATTCCAGGCCGGAGCCTACGGCATGGTGGATGACGAGCGGGAGCTGTTCACCGAGCATGGCGTGAAACTGAAGGCCGAGAACCTGCGGGCCATCATGGACGAGATGGATCCCGGGGGACTTCCGGAGAAGCTCGACTCCTACCAAGGTCCGGTGCTGGCCCTGGTCGGAGCCAAGGAGCCGAAGGTGGTGCAGAAATCCTTCGAGGCGCTGCGCGCCAAGCTCCCGCAGGTGATCACGCGCGTGGTCCCTGGCATGCACCACCAATGGAACATCGAGAACCCGATCCTGTTCAACTCGGTGCTGCGCAAGTGGATCTCAGAGGAAGGGCTGCACCAGATCCTGGTGGACCCGCAGGCCGCGAAACCGGCACGCGGCGCCAAGGCTGCGCCAGCCGAGCAGCCTGCCGAAGCTCCGGAATCCGAAGACCGCGATGCCGATCTGCCGGCACCGCCAGTCCAGGAGGCGGAGGCGAAGAAGCCTGGAAAGCTCGGCGGCAAAATCGATCCGCGGAAGCTGGGTCCGAAGAAATTCGACTTCAAGAAGAAGGCCCCGCAGCAGGGTGATCACCCGGAATCTGCCGTGGATACCGGAAAATAGCGGCAAAAAGGTGCTGCAGGTGGATTCCCCATGATTCCACCTGCAGTACAGTTGCAAGACCTGGATGCTAGGCGGCCAGCCACACATCCGGGCCGAAGACCTCATAGTGGATCCGCTCGGCTGGGATGCCGGCTTCCAGTGCCTGGCTGCGCGCGGCATGCATGAATGGCAGCGGGCCGCACAGGTACACCTCGGCGTCCTCGGCCAGTGCATCGGTCAGATCCATGTAGCCGGCCTTGGCGTTCAGCTCTTCCGGCAGTTCGCCGCGTTCGAACCAGGTGCCCAGGGTGGCCTGGGGCAGCTTGGCGATGGAATCGAGCATCTGCTCACGCAATGGCCAGGCACCCACTTCCTGGTCTGCATGCAGCACGGTGACCTTGCGGTTGGAGCCGCGTGCGGCCAGGGTCTGCAGCGCGGCGGCGCTCGGGGTGCAGCCGATGCCAGCGGTAGCGATCACCAGCGGCGCGCCCTCCTCATCGATGACCAGATCGCCATACGGATTCGACAGCTCGAGCACGTCGCCGAGCTTCAGGTCGTTGTGGATGACCGGGGAGAATTCGCCGTTCACATCCAGCTTGACGGTGATGGTGCGGCGGTTGGCCTGCTCGATATCGCTGCTCAGGGTGTACTGGCGAACCTGGCGGACGCCGTCGGCCATCGGCATGCGGACCGAAACGAACTGCCCTGGCTTGGCGACCGTTGCCGGGGTGTCGTCAGCTGGCTCGAAGCTGAAGCTGACCGAATCGATACCGGTTTCGGTGCGTTCGACAAGCTTCCACGGGGTGTAGATCTCGGCGTTGGCCTGCTGCGCGTACAAGCCCTTCTCGATCTTGATCAGCGCATGGGCCATCAGCCAGTACACCTCGGTCCAGGCCTCGGCGATCTCCGGGGTCAGCGCATCGCCCAGATCTTCGGCGATGGCATCGAAGAGGTGCTTGTAGACGATCGGGTACTGCTCCTCGACGACACCGAGGGAGGTGTGCTTGTGGGCCACGCGGGCAAGCATGGTTTCCGGGGCGACGCCCGGGTGCTTGACCAGGTAGGTTGCAAAGACCGCGATGGATCCTGCCAAGGCCTGCTGCTGGGTGCCGTTCTTCTGGTTCGAGCGGGAGAAGACTCCGTCGAGCAGTTCAGGGTGGGCGGCGAACAGGCGGTTGTAGAAGTTCGGGGTAATGCTGGAAATGCGCTCTGCGATGATCGGCAGCGTGGCTTCAATGACCGGGAAGGACTTGGTGGACAGCATCGGGTCTCCTTGGGCGTAGGTGATTACTTGTATCTGAAATACAAGATTTATGATTCATTTCTACGCTCAGTAGAAAAGGATTGCAAATCAATTGGCCGGTTTCGCAACAGAAGTGACCGGTATCACTTCATGGGTGAAGTGGAACTAGGAAATGCCGCGCACCGTAGGGAAGGGGAGCAGCGTGATGGGCTCCGCTGCTGACGTCGGGCAGATATCCCTGATAGTCAGCGGATCCAGCGAGGCGTAGAAGGCTTCGCGTGCCTGGCGGAAGACCGCCCGCAGGCGGCAGTTGCCCGAGAGCGGGCAGTTGGATTGCGCGTCATGATCGGTGCAGTCCACGATATCGGTGCGCTTGTCCAATTTGCGCAGCAGCCCGCCGAGGGAAAAATCCAGCGCTTCTCCGCTCAAGGCGGCGCCGCCGTTGCGGCCGCGGGTGACCTGCAGGATGCCCAGCGTGCGCAGTTCCAGCACTGCCTTGGCAACGTGGTTGTAGGGAACCCCGACCGAATCGGCGATCTCGCGGCTGGTCAGTTGCCCGGTGCCGGGAGTTGCCAGGACCATCACGGTCCGCAGGCACACGTCGGTGAAGGCACTGAGTTTCATGCTTCCCACTCTACGCGGGAAAAGCGCTTCGGGGTCGGCATAGTGACTATGCCGACCCCGAAAGCACCCGATGCGGGCTAGAGCGCGTTGGCCCAGATGGCTTCCGCCGACTCCGCCGCCGGCTCATCGAAGTGCCATTCTCCGCCTGGCTCGGCAGGCATGGTGTACGGCTGCACGATGGCCAGCGCGGCACCGATGCGGTGCTCGGCAACAATGTGG
This sequence comes from Glutamicibacter nicotianae, assembly GCF_006539525.1. Lineage (GTDB taxonomy): Bacteria > Actinomycetota > Actinomycetes > Actinomycetales > Micrococcaceae > Glutamicibacter > Glutamicibacter nicotianae. Next base: position 6,952 of record NZ_BJNE01000022.1, read on the forward strand.
ATGGCGTCCTGGTCATTGTCCTGGAGCAGCACGTCGGAGGCGACGGCGATGGCCTGGAAGTGGGTGCCCTGCTGGTTCAGCACCTGCATCAGGTCGGCAACCATGGCTTCGGTGTCGATGTCGGCTTCCGGATCCTCGGGATCGTCCGTTGGCGGAACCGCAATCAGGCGCAGCTCCGGCTCGTCTTCGCCTTCCTGCGGTTCCAGCGCGATGGCGAAAGGCAGGAACACGCCCTGCTCTTCGAGCTGTTCGCGAGCTACGCCCAGGGCGGTGCCCAAGACCTTGTTCAGCGCGTCCTTGACGCCTTCATCCAGTTCTTCGAGGTTCATGTCTTCCCTTTGCTAGTTGGCGACGGTGTTTTCACGCACGATAGCCAGCACGGCATCGCGAATGGGCTCAATGATCTGCGCGGTGCGGCCCTCGCCGTTGAAACGCAGGTACGGTTCGGTGTTCGACGGGCGCAGATTGATCCACCAGCTGCCGTCGGCCGCCGAAATGGTCGTGCCGTCCATGGTCGTCACGTCCACGGGCTGGTCCTGGAAGTGGGACACCACGCGGGCGGTGGCTCCGGCCTTGTCCTCCACCTCGGAATTGATTTCACCGGTGGCAACGTACGGCTCGTATTCGGCGCCCAGCTCGGAGAGCGGCAGGTCTTGCCCGCCCAGGGCGGCCAGCACATGCATGGCGGCGAGCATCCCGGTATCGGCATTGTAGAAGTCGCGGAAGTAGTAGTGGGCCGAATGCTCGCCGCCGAAGACCGCGCCCTGGGCGGCCATCTCGGCCTTGATGAAGGAGTGTCCCACGCGGGTCATCACCGGGGTGCCGCCGGCCTTGGCGACGAATTCCGGCACAGCCTTGGAGGTGATCAAGTTGTGGATGATCACCGGGGATTGTTCGCCGGCGGCCTGCACTCGCGCGATTTCGCGCACCGCAACCAGTGCGGTGATGGCCGAGGGGGACAGCGGCAGGCCGCGCTCGTCGATCACGAAGCAGCGGTCGGCATCGCCGTCGAATGCCAGGCCGAGGTCGGCGCCGTGCTCCAGCACCGCTGCCTGCAGGTCCTTGAGGTTCTCCGGTTCCAGCGGGTTGGCGGGGTGGTTGGGGAACGTGCCGTCCAGCTCGAAGTACAGCGGGATGATCTCCAGCGGCAACTCGGCCAGCACCGTGCCCCCGAGGACTGCAGGGGTGGTCATGCCGCCCATGCCATTGCCGACGTCCACCACGATCTTCAACGGGCGAATGGATGACAAGTCCACTAATTCCCGCAGGTAGGCTGCGTAGTCGGCCAGCACATCGCGTTCGCTGATGCTGCCCTGCGGGGCATCGCCGGAGACCGGCAGGCCCTCGTCCAGGTACTGCTGGGCAAGATCGCGAATGTCGAAAAGGCCGGTTGCCGAGGAAATCGGGCGGGCGCCGGCCTTGGACATCTTGATGCCGTTGTACTGGGCGGGATTGTGGCTTGCGGTGAAGACGACACCGGCGGCATTGAACTTGCCCGAGGCGAAATACAGCTCATCGGTGGAAATCAATCCGAGCATGACCACGTTGGCACCGCGGTAGGTGGCGCCGCGGGCGAAGGCCTGGGCGAATTCCGCGGAGGACGGACGCATATCGCCGCCAACCAGCACGTCCTTGCCGGACAGCGACAGCACGTCGACAAAGGCAGCGCCAATAGCTTCAATTGCTTCGGCATCCAGGGTCTCGCCGACCACGCCACGCACGTCGTAGGCCTTAAAGCTCTGATTCAGGTCAATCTGTTCACTCACGCCTTTCAGCCTACCGGCTAGGCCGATTCAAATCATTGAGATGCAGGCGAATCCAGGTGGGAAATGCCTAACATTTCTGCTGATGGATCCTTGCCGCACCTCCGCCGGGCAGAGCCCATCCACAATCAGCGGGCGCCGCGAGCCAAATCGTAGGCGGGAACTGAAATACTGGAGGCATGGATGGCTCAACGCAAGTGGATCTGAAAACGCTGGCACTGCAGAAGCTGCGCGCCCTGGTGCAAAACCCGGACGCGCAGTTCCATGACGGACAGTATGAAGCGATCAGCGCGCTGGTGGCCCAGCGGCGCCGTGCACTCGTCGTCCAGCGCACCGGCTGGGGCAAATCCGCGGTGTACTTCATCGCTTCCCTGCTGCTGCGCGAACAGGGCTACGGGCCAACACTGATCGTTTCGCCGCTGCTGGCCCTGATGCGCGACCAGGTCGCGGCCGCGGAGCGTGCGGGCGTCCGCGCCGCGGCCATCAACTCGGCCAACGTGCTCGAATGGCGCGAGATTCTCGAAAAGCTGCAGCGCAATGAGCTCGATGTGCTGCTGGTATCCCCGGAGCGCTTGAACAATCCATCCTTCCGCGAGCAGCAGTTGCCGATGCTGATGCAGCGCCTGGGCCTGCTGGTGATCGACGAAGCGCACTGCATTTCTGACTGGGGCCACGATTTCCGTCCCGACTACCGCCGCATCCGGGATCTGATTGCCCGGTTGCCCCAGGGCCTGCCGGTGCTGGCGACTACCGCCACCGCGAACAGCCGAGTCGTCCAGGATGTGGCCGAACAGCTGGCCGGAGGCACCGAAGAGGTCTTCACGCTGCGCGGCACCCTGGCCCGCGACTCGCTGCGCCTGGGTGTCCTGCGCCTGGCTTCGCCGCGGATGCAGTTGGCCTGGCTGCTCAGCCACATCGAGGACTTCAAGGGCTCGGGGATCATCTACACCCTGACGGTTTCTGGCGCAGAGGATATTGCCCGACTGCTCAAGGACGCCGGGCACGAAGTTGCCGCGTACACCGGACGCACCGATCTGGAAGAACGCGAACGCCTTGAGCAGGCGTTGAAGAACAATGAAGTGAAAGCGCTGATCGCCACCAGCGCCTTGGGCATGGGCTTCGATAAGCCGGACCTCGGCTTCGTGCTGCACGTCGGTGCGCCCAGCTCGCCGGTGGCCTACTACCAGCAGGTGGGCCGTGCCGGACGTGGAAGCGTCAACGCGGATGTGCTGCTGCTGCCCGGGCCCGACGACTCGGAAATCTGGGAATACTTCGCCACCAGCTCCATGCCGGACCAAGAGCGTGCCACCCAGGTGCTCGAGGCCCTGGCCAAGGCCGACGGGGCGATGAGTGTCCCGGCGTTGGAAAGCGCGGTGAACCTTCGGCGCTCGCCGCTTGAGCTGCTGCTGAAGGTCCTGGCGGTGGACGGCGCAGTGGAGCGCGTGGCTGGCGGCTGGATGCGCACGGACATGCCGTGGACCTATGATGCCGATCGCTACAAGCGGGTGGCGCAGAGCCGGGTCCATGAGCAGAACCTCATGGTCAGCTATGAGAACACGCGTGGCTGCCGCATGCAGTTCCTGACCGATGCGTTGGATGACCCGCAGTCCGCGCCGTGCGGCCGGTGCGACAACTGCGCCGGCGTGTGGTTCGACGACCATATTCCCGACGACTCCAAGGACAGTGCGCAGGCGGCCTTGGGCCGGGTGGGTGTGCCTATCGAGCCGCGCAAGCTGTACCCCTCCGGACTGGATCGGCTGGGCTACGCGCTCAAAGGCAAGATCCCTGTTGACGAGCAGGTGGCCATGGGCCGTGCGCTGGCCCGGTTGACCGACCTCGGCTGGGGCAACCGCTTGCGCCAGATCTTCGCCGACCCTGCCGACAACCCGATCGACAAGGCGATGTTCGAGGCCTGCATCAAGGTGCTGGCCGAATGGAACTGGGAGGAACGCCCGGTGGGTGTGGTGGCCATGCCATCGAATAAGCGCCCCCAGCTGATCACCTCGCTGGCCCAAGGCCTGGCCGAAGTAGGTCGGCTGCGCTATCTGGGCCAGCTCGAATATCGCGGTCCCGGACCGCAGAACGGTCCCGGAGGAAACTCGGCTTTCCGCGTTGCCGCGGTAGCTGATGCGTTCGAACTTCCAACCCAGCTTGAACAGCTCATTGCCAATGCTCCAGGGCCGGTGCTGCTCGTTGACGACCTGGTCGATTCGCGGTGGTCTATCGCGATGGCTGGACGGGCCTTGAGGATCGCCGGCGCTCCGGGTGTCATGCCTTTCACTTTGGGCGTAGCTGGGTAATCGCACAGTTAAACAAAGTAGTCTGGAAGCATGGAATTTCTCATCTGGCTCGTTGTCCTCATTGCAGTGATTGCCCTGGGCTACTTCGGTCTGCAAGCGCTTCGCAAGAAGAACACTGCGCAAATCGCGCAGGCGATTTCCCGTGAGGCGGCACAGGCCGCGAACGCGAGACTAGATGATGCTTCCCGCAATTCGGTGTACCGCAATTTGGCCAAGGGCGACATCATGGGCGCGGTCAAGGACTTCCGCGAGGCTACCGGCGACTCGGTCAAGAATTGCGTGATCGCAGTCCGCAGCCTCGACAAGTACCCGCAGACTGCCCCTGCCAAGGAAATACCGAACGATGATACCGAGCTCAAGGCCCTGGGCGAGAAGCTCGAAGCCCAAGTTGAACGCGAAGATCGAGAAGCGGCGGCAACTGCCGCTGCCGAGTCAGCGCCAGCATCGGCCGATGATCCCTGGGTTGTTCCCCAGGAATGGAGCGAGCAGTTCAGTTCCCTCCAGGAACCCAGTGCCACGCATTTCAAGATGGCATTTGAGCTTGATGGCGAGAGTCGCGAGTTTTCCAGCGAGCAGCTGCCGCCCAATGAATACGACCAGCTGTTCTCGATGCTGCGGGATTCCAACTTTGAAGCAGCGGCAAAGATTCTCCACGGCTATACGGACCTGCCGGTCGAGGATTTGGAACGCATGATCTCCACATCCCCAATGTCTGGCGCGAACGCCACCGGGAATGTCGCAGACTTCCGTTTTGAAGGCCAGGGACCGGATGGCCCTGTGCATTTTGATGCTGCCGAGCTTCCGGAAGCTGAACGCGAAGCGCTCTTCGATGCCATCGCAGATACCGATCTGGAACGGATGTCGGAAATTATCGTCCGCCATACGTCGTTGCCGGAAGATATCGTGCAGAACATGCTGCGGACTTTCGTGAAGCGCGAGGATTAGCAGCGGCAATCCAGTGACGTTGGATGGTCAGCCATTTGCGCCCCCGACTGGACCGGCAACTGGCCGAAGTCGACGCGGTGTGCTCGCCCGTTCGCGTTTTCTGCTCGCAAGCTATTGGCACTGCAGGTCAGTGCGACGGCGAAAAAGAACGTCACCGCAATCAGGCCGGCGCTTCGGGTGATTGCTTCTAGTGCCCTAGGATGCCCAACGTGTACTTGTGCCCGGGTGGCGCATGGACGTGCCTAAGGCGCGCCAAACGACTGTTAGCGATTCCCAGAGCATGTTTGCCGAAACGGACCACTTTACGAAATGCTGGTCAACTTTCAATGCGCCAGTCGGGAATTTTCTTCGTTAAGCAGGCAACCCGCCAGTTTTGGGGGAGACTGACGGGCTTCACCATTTCGAGGTCGCGTTTGGGGGCTGCGAACTCGATGCCTGACTGGTGATTCTTTGATTGGCATAAGCCAATGGCAACTGTAATACCAGAAGAGCAAAATTAGAAGTGGAACGAAGAAATTAAATACTTTTCCCAGTTTGAAAAATTGCTAGGCGTTAAAGGTTTAACGACGTATTCTAGGCTTAGGTTTCACGCTGGGCAATCGTTTTTGGGGAATCGAAAGTCCTTGAAGAAACAGAATGGGGATTCTGTTTCTTGGCGCAAAACTCGCACCTGGCCCCCGCTGATGCATCATCAGCGGGGGCTGGACTAATTTAAACAGCAAATCTTGTGGCCAATATAGGCTTCCGCATGGCATTTAGTTGATGTCGAATGACGGTGAATTGAACTGCACCGGTTGTTCTCCATCTGGCCCTGCATTGGGTGTGGCCAAGCGGTGTTGAGTATTTCTCGCGGTTCGCTACGAAAACAGCATGGAGAAGTATTCCGACTGTTTTGACCCACGGGTCTTATCCTTGACCTGGAAACGAAAAAACCCCTAGTTGACTAGGGGTTTTTTGGCGGACACGGGGGGATTTGAACCCCCGGTCGAGTTTTAGCCCGACCCTTCATTAGCAGTGAAGTCCATTCGGCCGCTCTGGCACGTGTCCATCCGCTGTTTCCAGCAGAATCTAGCCTACCTGAAGATGGGTGCGTGTTCCAAAACGAGAGAGCTAACGCACCTGTCGCCACAGGAATTCGTAGCTGGTCGCCAGCATTTTCGCGGTGGACTCGTTGTCCGTTGAGCCGGCATGGCCGCCGTCCTGCGGCTCGTGGTACCTGACGTTGCCAATGCCCAGATCCATCATCTTCGCTGCCATGATGCGTGCCTGCGATGGACCTACACGGTCATCGGACGTCGTGGTCCAAATCAATGAGGCCGGATAGTCATCGACTCGATGAGGCTGATCGGTGAGCCGATGGACGGGGGAGAAGGTCCGCAGGAAGTCCCAGTCCCCGGGAACCTCCGGATCGCCATACTCGGCAATCCAGGAGTGGCCGGCCGCCAACTGGGTATAGCGCTGCATGTCCAAAAGCGGAACGCCGCAGGAGATTGCGCCGAACAAGTGCGGGTAGCCGGCGATCATGTTGCCCATGAGCAATCCGCCATTGGACCGGCCGGTGGCAGCCAAATGCGCTCGGGAGGTTACCCCGCGGGCCACAAGGTCTTGGGCGATGGCGGCGAAGTCCTCATAGGCGCGATGGCGCTTTTCACGAAGCGCCGCACGATGCCAAGCTGGGCCGTACTCGCCACCACCACGGATGTTCGTCATGACGTATACCGGCTTGCGGCCGTCATCGGTGCGGCGCGATAGCCACCCGGTGCCCATCGCCGCTGCGTAGCCGGGCGTCATGCTGTGCTGGAAACCGCCGTAGCCATCCATCAGTACCGGGTTCTTCCCGTCGTGCACCAGATCAGCTGCCGCGACCTGGAAATAGGGAACCCTGGTTCCGTCCGCGGATGTCGCGAAGTGCTGGGTGACTTCAAAACCGTCGGCATCGAAACGATCCGGTGATTTCTTCACAACTTCTGCCTGGGCGCCGACAGTGCCGCGCAACAGGGTCGTCGGGGTGATGAAGCCGGTGATGGTCATCCAATAGTCATCGCCGTGCGCCGGATCTTCATCGTCAACAGCTCCCACCGAGACGCTGAGCATTGGATCCTCCAACGGCATGTTGGACTGGCTGAACTGGTCTGCCAGATCGATGATGCGCACCTGCGAAGCCACGTCGTGCAAGACGGTGAGCAACAGGTAATTGGCGGTGAAGCTCAGTGACTCCAGAGCCGTGTGCGCATCCGGGGTGAATAGGACCTTCTCGATGCTGCCGGACTCTAGGAATGCGTCCAACCGGGCGATGGCCAATGAACCGGCAGCGATCTGCTGGCCTTGGTGTTCCCATTGGGTTTGCGGGGCAAAAAGGACCCACTGCCGGTGGAGGCTCACCTGCACATCGGTTGGTACATCGATCCGATGGTGTTCCCCATCGATGAAGACCCCGGCAGTGGAATTGTAGAAGTCGATGGCGTCGGTGGTGACGATTCGTTCGAATCCGGGAGTCGAGTCGTAGTAGCCGAATGCTGCGACATGTTCCTTGTCGACTTCGAAGAGAATTGGGGCTTGTTCAATTTCCATGCCGCGGCTGAGCCGCCGCAAGGTGTTCGCGTAGGTTGAACGGGTGGTGTATTGCTCGCTGCTTGCGGAACCGACCAGCAAGGTATCGCGGTCAATCCACGAGGCCTGGGTCTTCGCAACAGGAAGGTCGAATCCGTCGGGAACAAAGCTCTTGGACGTCAGATCGAATTCGCGAATGCGTACTTGGTCGCCGCCGTCAGGGCTCAAACGAAGCAGCGCACGCTCATACGTATCACCGGAGGCGGGCCGCAGCAGTGCTGAACCAGCGAAATGCCATTCGTGGCCTTCCTGCCGCGCATGCAGGTCAAGATCCAGCAGCACTTCCCACTGCGGGTTGTCGCTGAGGTAGGAATCCCAAGTGGTGCGGCGCCACAGCCCAAGGCGATGGGCCGAGTCGCGCCAGAAGTTGTAGTAGTGCTCGCCGCGCTTGGTCACCATCGGAATGCGGTCCTGGGCATCGAGAACCGTCTTGATCCGCTGCGCATTTGCGTGGAACGTGCCGTCGTAGAGTTCAGACTCTGTGCGCTGGGTCTGGTTCCGCACCCATTCGAGTGCCGTTTCGTCGTGGATTCCTTCAAGCCAGGAATATGGATCGGTGCTTGCAACCTCAGAAACATGCTCAGTCATGGCCATAGTCTATGCGCCTGGCCCATGACGTGGTCCAAAGGTAATAACCTAGAGAAGTGAACAGCGAGAAAGCAGCACCAAAGAACGAGTTCAGCCTGGTCCTGGTTGGGGCAGGCCCGCGCGGCACCAGCGTGGTTGAACGACTCGCCAATTTGGCGTTGAACCTCCCGGAACAAGGCACCGTCCTGAAAGTGACGGTTTTCGACCCATTCACTCCGGGTTCGGGCCACGTGTGGAACCCGAAGCAGTCCCAGAATTTCCTGATGAACACCCCGTCGTCATTTCCGACGGTTGCCCCCGAACGGGAAGGCGCTGAACCGGGGCTGAGCTTTCGCCAGTTCGTGGAGCTTCGCGGCGACGGAAGAAAACTCACCGACGAGCACGCCAAGCTGATCGAGCGGATTGAACCCGGGACCTATCCCTCACGCGCAATCTACGGCGAGTACCTTGAGCATGTCTATGACCGCAGCGCCTCCATTCTCGCCGCCCACGAGAATTTCAGCATCCAGCATGTTGCCGCAGAAGTGATCGCTGTCCGCCCCGTAGGCAACGCCTACCAGGTCGATTTCAGCAGTGCCCAGGACAGTGCTGAAACCCGTCAGCTCGACGCCGACGCCGTGGTGCTGGCCCTGGGCCACCAGCCGGCTGAGCTGAACCCGTGGCAGAAGCAGCTCGAGGAAGCAGCCGCGCAGGCAGGGGCGACCTACATGCCGCCGAACGTCCCTGCAGACCTCGACTATTCCCGCTTCAAGGAAGGCCAGCCGGCATTGATCCGCGGGTTGGGGTTGAATTTCTTCGACGGCATGGCCGAGCTGACAGCGGGCCGTGGCGGAATCTTCCGCGAGTCCAGCACCGAGCCGGGGCACCGCCTTGAATACATTGCCTCAGGTCGGGAGCCGGCACTGATCGTGGCTTCGCGGCGAGGAACCCCGTACTGGGGCAAACCAGTGGTGGACCAGTTCATTCCAGATGAAATCGAGCTTCGCTACTTCGACGCGCCGGAACTGATTGGACGCCTCGCCGAAGCCCGCGCCACCAATCCTGCCGCGTCCTTGGTGTTCTCACGCCATATTTGGCCGAAACTGCATCGCGACATCCTGTTCGCCTACTACAGCAGCTGTGCCCGCGTGCATGGCGCCCCTGATGGCTTAGGCGAGCGCGAGTTCGTTGAGCGGCTCGAAGCGATTCTCTCTGCCGAGCATCATGAAGGAAGCCAGGTGTGGCTTGGCGAACTGCGCAAATTCATCGAGCAGTTCCCGCAGCTGCAGTGGCTCGACGTTCCAAAGCTGGCCAAGCCATTCGAGGAAGTCGGATTCAACTCCGATGAGCAGTACCAGCAGAGCGTACGCGACTACCTCGTCGACAATGCCCGGCACAGCACCGGTGGACTTGACGACCCGTTGTCCTGCGCGATCATGACGATGAATGCCGGGCGCATGCTGATCAAGGAATTGATCGCTTCGGGCGTGATCGACGAGCAGTCGCGCATCGAGGAAATCCAGGCGCACTTCGAGCCATTGGTCGAAGGGTTGTCATCCGGTCCACCGCTGGAACGCATTGAGCAGCTGCTGGCGCTGTCGCGTGCGGGAATCGTCTCCTTCGTCGGCCCGGATCCGGAGTTCGGCTTCGATGAGGTGTCGGAGCGGTTCACGGCATCCTCGCCGTGGGTCGATGCGGAGGTGCACACCGCGAAGACCATGTGCGAGGCGATGATGCCGAGCAACCGCGTCTTGCAGAATAGCTCTGCGCTGATCAAGCAGCTGTTGGGTGATCATGTGGCGCGCGTGCACAGGTGGAAGAATGCGGAAGGCGAAAGCCTGCCCGGATCTGGTTTCGACGTGGTTGGCGAGCCATACCGTCTGGTCAACAGCGAGGGACTGGCGCACCGTGGGCTGTTTGTGCTGGGATTGCAATTGTCATCTGCGCAGTGGGGAACGGCAATTGCCGCCCAAGCTGGCGACCTGCGCAGGCCTGCGGCCCGGACCTTGCACGACGCGGCCAACGTGGTGAACGAAGTGGCGCGTCTAGCGGGGCTGAACGGCAACGGAGGGTTGAGCGCAGAACAGGATTAAGCAGTTTGGCGGGCTGATCCGAAGATCAGCCCGCCAAATCTTAGAACGCGGATGGTATGGGATTTGAACCCATGAGACGGGGTTGCCGCCTACTGGTTTTCAAGACCAGCTCCTTCGGCCGCTCGGACAACCATCCAACCCGAAAAAGTATACGGCATGAACCCCGCTCGAAAGGAATTGAAGACCATGAACGACGTTATGAACGCCTATATCTACAACGGTGCCGGTGGGTCAGAAGTCCTCGAGCTGGTGCAACGGCCAATTCCGGTCGCTACGGCGGGAGAAGTGCTGGTCAAAGTCGAGGCGTTCGGCCTGAACCGCGCGGATGTGCAGCAGCGCAAGGGCGTGTATCCGCCACCTCCCGGGGCCAGCGACATCCCTGGGCTGGAAGTGGCCGGCACCATCGCGGGCATCGGTGAAGGCGTCAGCGGATGGAAACCGGGAACGCGTGTTGCAGCCCTGCTCGCTGGCGGCGGGTATGCGCAGTACGTCAATGTTCCGGCAGAGCTGCTCATCGAAATCCCCGGGTCGGTATCGACCATCGACGCCGCAGGGTTGCCGGAAGTCGCTGCCACGGTGGTTTCCAATCTCTTCATCGAAGGCGGACTGGGACAGGGGCAGACGCTATTGATCCATGGCGGTGCCGGCGGCATCGGCTCCATGGCCATACAGCTCGCGAAGGCCGCCGGGGCCCGCGTCATCGTCACCGCTTCGTCGGCAGAAAAATTGGACTACTGCCGTGCGCTCGGCGCCGATGAAGGGATCAACTACCGCGAAGAGGATTTTTCTGCCCGCATCAAGGAATTGACCGATGGCAGGGGCGTTGACCTGATCCTGGATGTTGTCGGCGCCAAGTACCTGGGGGAGAACGTCAAGGCGCTCGCCGTCGGCGGGCGGATGGTAGTCATCGGTTTGCAAGGCGGTGCCAAGGCGGAACTGAATTTGGGCCTGCTGATGAACAAGCGGGCGCGGATCATCGGCACGACTTTGCGTTCCCGCCCGCTGGGCGAAAAGGCGGAAATCGTTCGCCAGACCACCACCAAGGTGCTGCCGCTGCTGGAACAGGGAAAACTGGCCCTGAACGTCACCAAGACGATGGACTTCGCGGAGCTGGCCGCCGCCCATGAATACTTTGATTCGGGCGAACACACCGGAAAAGTTGTCATAAAGGTTTAATGCAACGGGGGAACCGGTTGTAAGGTGACTGCGTAGTCATTAAAAACGTGACTTGTTTAATAACCACTGGTCACTCACATCACTTGCACCGTTCCTAGGAGGTTGCTCAAATTGAGGACCCAAAATACCTTGCCACCAGCGGGTGTCGATCCTGAGGTTGCCGAACGCGAAGAAAAGCGCTGGACTCCGGCCAAGATCGGCATCTGGGTTGCCATTGCACTGGTCGGCGGCATCGCATGGTCGATCCTCGCCTTCTCGCGCGGGGAAACCATCAATGCCATCTGGTTCGTCTTTGCCGCTGTCGCGACCTACCTGATTGCCTACCGCTTCTATTCGAAGTTCATCGAGCGCAAGATCGCCAAGCCGGATGATTTCCGCGCTACCCCGGCCGAATCGGTCAATAACGGCCGCGACTTCGTACCCACCGACCGCCGGGTCCTCTTCGGCCACCACTTCGCGGCCATCGCCGGCGCCGGTCCGCTGGTTGGCCCGATCCTCGCAGCCCAGATGGGCTACCTGCCCGGAACCATCTGGATCATCGTGGGCGTGGTGCTGGCCGGTGCGGTCCAGGACTACCTGGTCATGTTCTTCTCCATGCGCCGCGGTGGACGCTCGCTGGGCCAGATGGCTCGCGAGGAACTGGGCTTGATCGGCGGCACCGCCGCGTTGATCGCCACCCTGACCATCATGATCATCATTACCGCCATCTTGGCGCTGGTGGTCGTCAATGCGCTGGGCGAGTCCGCTTGGGGCGTCTATTCGGTGGGCCTGACTATACCTATCGCTCTGTTCATGGGCATCTACCTGCGGTTCATCCGCCCGGGCAAGGTCCTGGAAATCTCCGTCATCGGCTTCGTGCTGCTGATGTTCGCGATCATCTCCGGCCGCTGGATTGCCGAATCCGCGTGGGGTGCCGAGTTCTTCCACCTGGAGCGCACCACCATCGCCTGGGCGATCATCATCTACGGCATCATCGCCGCGGTGCTTCCGGTCTGGTTGCTGCTCGCTCCGCGCGACTACCTGTCGACCTTCATGAAGATCGGCGTCATCGCCCTGCTGGCCGTGGCGATCATCGTTGTCCGCCCGGAAATCGATGTTCCTGCCTTCTCCGAGTTCGCCGGACGAGCTGATGGCCCGGTCGTGGCCGGGCATATCTTCCCGTTCCTGTTCGTGACCATCGCCTGCGGCGCGCTCTCCGGCTTCCACGCCCTGATTTCCTCTGGTACCACCCCGAAGCTGGTCGAGAAGGAAAAGCAGACCCGCTTCCTGGGCTACGGCGGCATGCTGATGGAATCCATGGTGGCCATCATGGCGCTGGTTGCAGCGATCTCCATCGACCGCGGCATCTACTTCGCGATGAACTCCTCGGCTGCCGCCACCGGCGGTACGGTGGAAACCGCCGCGGTGTTCGTGAACTCGCTGGGCTTGGCCGGCGTCAGCCTGGATCCGAACCAGCTGACCGAACTGGCTAATAACGTCGGCGAGAACTCGGTGGTCTCGCGTACCGGTGGCGCACCGACGCTGGCTGTGGGCATTGCGCACATCATGCACCAGTGGTTCGGCGGCACCGCGATGATGGGCTTCTGGTACCACTTCGCGATCATGTTCGAAGCGCTGTTCATCCTGACCGCGGTTGACGCCGGTACCCGTGTTGCACGCTTCATGCTGCAGGACACCATCGGCAACTTCATCCCGAAGTTCAAGGACACCTCGTGGCGTCCGGGCGTGTGGCTGTGCACGTTGATCATGGTCGCCGGCTGGGGCTACATCCTGATCCTCGGCGTAACCGATCCGCTGGGCGGCATCAACACCTTCTTCCCGCTGTTCGGCATCGCCAACCAGCTGCTGGCAGCGATTGCGCTGGCAGTGGTGATGACCATCATCGCCAAGCAGAACAACTTCAAGTACCTGTGGGTTGTCGCCCTGCCGCTGGCCTTCACCGTGGTGATCACTTTCGTGGCCAGCTGGCAGAAGATCTTCTCCGCAGACACCAAGGTCGGCTACTTCGCGAACCACAACGCCTACAAGGAAGCGTTGGCCAATGGCGAGACTTCCCTCGGCTCGGCGGGCAGCGTTGAAGCAATGGAGGCCGTGGTGCGCAACACCGGTGTCCAGGGCTGGCTGTCCGTGGTCTTCCTGCTGCTGACCGCGATCGTGCTGGTCTCGGCTGTCGTCGCAACCATCAAGGCCAAGCGCAACGGCGGCGGCACCAGCACCGAGGATGCGGCCGTGCCATCGAAGATGTACGCACCTGCCGGCTTGATCTCGTCGCCTGCTGAAAAGGAGCTTGAAAAGGCCTGGAAGCAGGTCCCTGCCGAAGCCCAAGTCCAGCGCGGCGGCCACTAGCCATGGCTACGCTTTTGGAACGCCTGGGGCAAGCCAAGAAGTTTGTCGACGGAGTGCTCGGTGCCGACAAGTACCAGCACTACCTGGAACACCACGAACGCAATCATCCCGGCGCCAAGCCGATGACCGAGCGTGAGTTCTGGAAGGACTACACCGACTGGCAGGAAAAGAACCCCGAGGGGCGTTGCTGCTGAACCCGACTGGTTTCGTTTTATGTCGACTGCGTTGCCGGGAACACTGCGGTGATCCCGGTAGGCTAGAACCAGTAATCCATCGGAAACCACCGGCAGAGAAGTGTAATGGCGTTCTTTTCACGACTGCGCGCTGAGCGTGCTGCTACTCGCGAACTCGGCGAGGGCGTCTGGCGTCGCGCACATGACCGTTTCCAGCGGTCATTGGACCGGGTCTTCCAGGTGGTTGAAGGCATCACTGATGTCCAGGTGTACAACGAGCTCGTCAAGGAAGCCAACGAGATGGCAGTGCTCCTGCCGACCGTGCGCCAGCTATGCTGCGCGGCGCAGCGGATCACCCCGAGCAATGACGACACGATCCCGCAGCTGACCTCGGCGGCGCACCGTTCGCTGACCAAGGCGGCCAACGATTTGGCGACGACCGCACAGGTGATCGCGATGATGCGGATGCAGGCGGAAGCCGGCCGGCCGATCGACATCGAGGCGGTGCGCCATCGGGCCAAGCTGGTGGAAGAAGACGTCAGCCGGGCCGCGCAAAATCTCGCTTCCAGCGAATAATTGGGTTTTCCCGATCGCTGGCGTGGTTTTTCGCCGTGCCGCACGCATCGGTGAACTAAATTAGTTGCATGACCCAAACAATCCCTGAACTGAAGTTCCTTGACGGAAACACCATCGACCAGCTTGGCTACGGCGTCTGGAAGGTCGCCGACGCCGACGCGGAAGTCGTCGTTGGCAAGGCCATCGACGCTGGCTACCGCCACATCGACACCGCGCGCATCTACGGAAACGAAGCTGGAGTCGGCCGTGCAGTTGCCGCCAGCAGCGTGCCGCGCGAAGAACTGTTCATCACCACCAAGGTCTGGAACTCGGACCAGGGTTATGAGAAGACCATGGCCGCAGCGGATGCTTCGCTTCAGCGCCTTGGCCTGGAGTACGTCGACCTGTACCTGATCCACTGGTTGCAGCCGAAGCGCGGCACCTACGTGGACACCTGGAAGGCGCTGATCCAGTTGCAGAAGGACGGCAAGGCCAAGTCCATTGGCGTTTGCAACTTCACCAAGGAAGCACTCGAAGAGCTTTACACCGAAACTGGAGTCCGCCCGGTCATCAACCAGGTTGAAACCCACCCGTACTTCCCCCAGACCGAGCTGCGCGCCTACGAAGCCGAGCACGGCATCCTGCATGAGTCGTGGTCCCCGCTGGGCCACGGCGGTGAACTGCTGAGCGACCCAGTACTGGCGGACATCGCCAAGAAGCATGGCGCATCGGCGGCGCAGGTAGTCATCGCCTGGCATCTGGCCCTAGGCAATGTCGTCATCCCGAAGTCGACCACCGAATCGCGCATCGTCGAGAACTTCGAATCATTGAATGTGAAGCTGGACAAAGAAGATCTGGCAGCCATCGCTACCCTGGATCGCGGCGCCGAAGGCCGCATCTCGGCTGACCCGGCCACCGCCGACTTCGAATAGAACACCGACCCCAAGAACGGGCCCTTGGTTTCATCTGGAACCAGGGCCTGTTCGCATATCCCAAGTTGTCGTTGGGGCATACATGGGACGCGAATGAAGTCCGTGGGGTGCAAAGGCCGAACCCAGTTGGCAAGAACCGCTGAAGATGGCGAAAACCCCGGAACCACGAGTTGTTCGCGATTCCGGGGTTTTCTTCACGTGGAGCCCCCTGCCGGATTTGAACCGGCGACCTGCTCTTTACGAGGGAGCTGCTCTACCCCTGAGCTAAGGAGGCCTGTGCCTGCAAACAGGCACCACGTCACTTTATCCGAGGAATTGTCTGAACGTCAAAACGGCGATGACATCATCAGGCCCAATCAGCAGCGGGTGCCGGCTTCGGGGACTTTGCCGTGGATCAGGTACTCATCCACCGCCTTGGTAATGCACTCGTTGGAACGCCCATAGGCGGTGTGGCCATGGCCTTCATAGGTCAGCAGGGTCGCGTTATCCAGCTGCTTGGCCAGGGCCTCGGACCACTTATATGGGGTGGCTGGATCACCGACGGTGCCAATGACGAGGATCTCATTCGAGCCTTTCGCGTCGAGCACCTCAGGCTTGCCAGTGGATTCGAAGTCCAGGGCCTCGCAGGCGATGCCGCTGTAGGCCAGATACTTGCCCAAGGTCGGAGCCGCACGCATTAGCTCGGTCGCTTCGGCCTGCATGGCTTCTTGGCTGCTGTCCGTTGGACGATCCAGGCAATCAATGGCTACGTAGGCGTCGCTCGAATTCGAAGCATAGGTGCCGTCGCTCTGGCGGTCTGCCGAGAGATCCGCCAAGCTGAGGATGATGTCTACATTCCCTTCGTTGACCGCGGCGTTCATGGCGTCGGTCAAATAGGACCAGCTGGCATCATCGTAGAGCGGCAAAATGAAGCCGTTGACGAAGTCGATGATCGGAACGACGCGCCCATCGCTGGCGGTCATCGGCTCGTTCTCCACCTGCGCAAAGAACTGCTGCAGCTGCACCTTGGCCTCTTCAACAGTTCCAGTGAAAGGGCAATTGCCGCTTTCAAGGCAACTGGCGAGCCACGCGTCGATTTCCTTCTCGAACCCCACAGCCTGGGCCAAGGTCACTTCGGCAGCTGGCAACGAAGGATCCATAGCTCCGTCCAGCACGAAACGCCCCACATTCTGCGGGAACAGATCAGCATAGGTGGCGCCTAGGAATGTCCCGTAGGAGACACCGAGGTAGTCCAGCTGCGCATCACCGAGCACAGCACGGATCACGTCCATGTCCCTGGCAGCCGATTCGGTATCGACATGATCCAGCAGCTCGCCGGTATTGGACGCGCAGTCAGCCGCGTAGTCCTCGGCGCTCTCGATGATCTCGTGCTGGTCCTCGGGAACCCACGCCCGCAGGTTTTCCTGGCGCCCCTTATCGGTTTCGGCAGCGCTTTGGCACGTGATCGGGGAGCTTTCGCCCACCCCTCGCGGGTCGAAGCCGATGACGTTGTAGGCCCGCTGCAGGTCATCGCTGAACATGCTCGGCACGGTGGAGGACACCATGTCCAGTCCAGAACCGCCAGGGCCACCGGGGTTGACCAGGATATTGCGCGTCGCCCCGTCCACGGCGCGGCGGTTCAGGGCCAGCTCGATGCTCTCGCCTTCGGGATTGTCGTAATCCATCGGAACCTGGATGGTGGCGCATTCGATGACGCTGCCGCACTTTTCCCAGTCGAGGCTTTGGGTATAGAAGGATTCCAATCCTTCGGGCGCACTGGTGTTCGGCGCGGGCTGCGGGGCATTCGATGCGCTGGATGGCGAATCCGCTGTGGGGGAAGAGCAGCCTGCCAGGCCCAAAGCCATGGCAGTCCCTACTGCGGCCAAGCGCTTCATCGGTGAGCGTGCAGGCACTGTTCGTGTCTCCTTGGGATGGGTTAGCGGCGTCCGGGCTGTGGCAGCAGACGGGTCATGAGCGCTTCCAGCGCCATGAGCTGGTTGACGTTGGCGGCCAGGCGGCCACGGGTTTCATTGATGGCATCAAGCTGGGCCAAGGACTTCTCGCTGGACTGTTCCGCAGCGAACCGCTCCAGCTTCTCGCGCAGGTGCTCGTTGATCAGCTCGGTACCGGTTTTCAGCTGGATGCTCAAGACATCGCGGAAGAAGGTGGTCAGGTCCGTCAGCGTCCGGTCCAGGGCATCGAACGCAGCACGCCGGGCAAATCGCTTGGCATCATCCTCCAGCGCCTTGAACTGCCCGCGCAATCCAGGCGGGATGGTTTCTTCCGGACCCAAACCATTGGCATGGCGCAGCTGGGCAATCTTGTTCTGCAGGTCGGTGCCGGTGATGTTTTCGGCACGCTCGCTGGCCAGCTTGGAGATTTCTGCGGCCGCCGCCATCGCCTGCGGCAAGGTCGTGGTGCGCAGCGGCAGCGTAACGACTTTCTCGCGCTGGATTCGTGCCTGCTCGTCACGGGCCAACAAGCGGGCTACACCGATATGCGACTGCGAAACCCGGGCAGCGAACAACGCTTGATCCGGTTCCAGCCCATCGCGGCGCACCAGGAGATCTGCAACGTCCTGGGTGGAAGGCACGGAGAGGTTTACCGCGCGGCAACGCGACCGGATGGTCACCAGCACATCGGCGGGAGACGGGGCGCTGAGGATCCAGATCATCTTGGCCGGAGGCTCTTCGATGGCCTTGAGCAGCACGTTGGTGCTGCGCTCGGACATGCGGTCTGCATCTTCGATGATGATGATGCGCCAGCGGCCGGTGCCAGCGCTTTCCTGCGCACGGGTAATCAGGTGGCGGACATCGGCAATCTGGTACTCGAACTTGTCGGTGGAAACGAAGGACACATCAGGGTGCTCCGAATTCATCACCATTTTGCAATTGGCGCACTCGCCGCAGCCGGCCGGAGTCTGGGTGCACTGCAATGCCGCCGCGAAAGCACGCGCCGCGGTGGTGCGGCCCGAACCCGGGGGGCCGGTTACCAGCCAGGCATGGGTGGGGTTGCCGCGATCAACCTCGGCGGTCAACGTGTCAATGACGCGTTCCTGCCCGGCGAGGTCCGCGAAGACCGGCCGGGTCACAGCAGGCCTGCCAGATGCTGCACAACCGATTGGTGCAGCTGCTCCACGCTGGCGGTGGCATCCAGGACCAGGTAGCGCTGCGGCTCACGGGCAGCCAAATCGAGGAAGGCGTTGCGGATGCGTTCATGAAAATCATCCGGCTCGGATTCCAAGCGATCCGACTGCTCCACCCCGCCGCTGGCCGCAATGCGCCGGGCGCGCCCTTGCTCGGCGGAGATGTCGAGGATGATGGTGGCATCCGGCTTCAAACCGCCGGTTGCGAAGTCGTTGATTGATGCGACGGCATCAATTCCGAGTTCGCGGCCCATGCCCTGGTAGGCCAGCGAGGAATCGACGAACCGGTCGCAGATGATGTGGGTTCCAGCCTCCAGCGCGGGGGAGATGACTTGTTGGACATGGGCGGCACGCGCGGCCGAGTAGATCAGCGCCTCGGTACGCACATCGATGTCGCCGTGGCCGTGGTCGAGCACCAGGGAACGAAGCTCTTCACTGATCTGGGTTCCACCTGGTTCGCGGGTCGTAGCGACCTTGGCTCCACGGGATTCAAGCCACTGCTTGGCCAGCGCGACCTGCGTGGACTTTCCGGCGCCGTCGCCGCCTTCGAAAACGATGAACAAGCCACGGGTTGGGGAACTCGATTCTCTACTCACCCCACTAGCCTATCCAAGGACATTTAAAGATGTGCACTGCAACGGCTGGTTGGGCGTTGAAAATACGCCCAGTGTGGTGGATCAGTCACATGAAATGTAGTGAAATCCACCGGCTGGCAGTGTCCGGGGAAGCGTAGAGTTTTTTCCATGAAACCCCGCACCTCAGAACCAGGCTCCAACCCGGCATGGGACCCGAAGACATTGCTCGTAGCCGGAGGGCGGCCCGCCCATGGCTTCGACGCTCCAGTCAACCACCCGGTCACCTTCACCTCGACCTACCATTCCAAGGGCCAGGCGGCGCCCGGCGAACGCGTCTACGCGCGGTTCTCCAACCCCACCTGGGATCCCTTCGAAGAAGTGCTGGGCCAGCTCGAAGCGGCAGCACTTCCCGCATTGGTCTTCTCCTCCGGCATGGCAGCGATTGCCGCGGCGTTGAGCCTCGTGCCTGAGGCCGGCGTACTGGTGATGCCACGGCATTCCTATAACGGTTCGCTGGCGCTGAGCTCGGAACTGCAAGACGCTGGCCGGCTGAGCATCCGCCCGGTGGACATTGCCAACACCGAAGAAGTGCTCGCCGCATTGGATGGAGCCGATGCGCTCTGGGTGGAGTCGCCGACCAACCCGATGCTGGAAGTTGCAGACCTGCCGGCACTGCTGGCCGGCGCGAAAGCGAAGAACGTGCTGAGCATCGTGGATAACACTTTTGCCACCCCGCTGCTGCAGCAGCCGCTGGTCCACGGCGCCGACCTTGTCGTGCACTCGGTGACCAAGTACCTCTCGGGCCACTCGGATGTGATCATGGGCGCGCTGGTCACCAGCGACGAACAGCTGCACAGCCGACTGCACGGATACCGGACCTTGCATGGCGCGATCGCCGGACCGATGGATACCTTCCTCGCCCTGCGCGGGGTGCGCACCATGGCCGTACGCCTTGAACGCTCGCAGTCGAACAGCCAGCTGCTGGCCGAACGGCTGGCGGCGCATCCCAAGGTGCAGGCAGTGCGCTACCCGGGATTGGCCAATGACCCGGGCCACGCGCGCGCTGCCGAACTCATGGGCGGGTTCGGTTCGGTGATCGCCTTCGAAGCGGGCGGCTCTGCCGAAGAAGCCGACCGGATGCTGGATGCATTCACGCTCATCACCGGTGCCACCTCGCTGGGAGGAGTGGAGTCCCTGGCCGAGCGGCGGGCACGCCACGCTTCCGAACCGGCCAGCGTCCCTGCCAGCCTGATCCGCCTGTCGGTAGGCATTGAAGAAGTGGAAGACCTCTGGGCAGATCTGAAGCAGGCCCTGGACCGGCTCTGATACCGCGGGGCCAATTTCCGCGCGTGGCACAGTGCCCATCGAATGCGTCGCAAAGGTAGAGTGAAGGCATGAACATGATGCACGTAGCCCGACTGATCGAGTACTACATGATGATCGCCCTGAGCGTTGTCATCGTGGCGCTCGCCGTTTGGGCGCTGGTTGATTGCCTGCGCCATGGCGCGGATCGCTTCGCCCAGGAAGGCAAGCGCACCAAGGGCTTCTGGCTCGGTCTGACAGTGGCCAGCACCGCTGTAGCCTTGCTGGGCATGCTTGGACAGGGCGGAATCGGCTTCCTGCAGCTAATTGGCGCCTGCATCGCCTGCGTGTACCTTGCGGACGTCAAGCCTGCCGTGAGCGGCAAGGGCGGCGGCTGGTACAACTACTAGGCCGCGCCAAGGCACCCAAGTTTTCACGAAGACCTGCATCCGCTTGATGGCGGAGCGCAGGTCTTCGCATTTTAACCACGGGCCTTAACTTTCGCGCGAGTGGGCTTGCGCATTGGTTAGGATAGATTCCATGAGCCACACTTTGATTTTGCTTCGCCACGGACAGAGCGAATGGAACGAAAAGAACCTGTTCACCGGTTGGTACGATGTCTCGCTCACCGAGAAGGGCCGTGCTGAAGCAGCCCGCGGCGGCCAGTTGCTGGCCGAAGCAGGCTACAAGCCGGAGGTGCTGCACACCTCCTTGCTGACCCGCGCAATTGTCACCGCCAACCTGGCTCTGGAAGCCGCTGGCCGTTCCTGGATTCCGGTGAACCGCGACTGGCGCCTGAATGAACGCCACTACGGTGCGCTGCAGGGCAAGGACAAGGCACAGACCTTGGCCGAATTCGGCGAAGAGCAGTTCATGGAATGGCGCCGCAGCTACGACACCCCGCCACCAGCACTGGACGACTCCTCGGAATTCAGCCAGATCAATGATGAGCGCTATGCGGCGCTGGGCGACTCCGCCCCGCGTACCGAGTGCCTCAAGGACGTGCTGGAGCGCATGCTGCCGTACTGGGAGAACAACATCAAGGCCGATCTGTCGGCAGGCAAGACCGTCATGGTCACCGCCCACGGCAACTCCCTTCGCGCACTGGTCAAGCACCTGGACGGCATCAGCGATGAAGACATTGCCGGCCTGAACATCCCGACCGGCATCCCGCTGGTCTATGAACTGGATGACAACTTCCGGCCAATCACCACGGGCGGAACCTACCTGGATCCAGAGGCCGCGGCCGACGCCATCAAGGCCGTCGCCAACCAAGGTCGCAAGTAGGACACGCTTTTCGGCGGTTTCGCAATGACCGGCCATGGGCCGGTGATCGCGAAGCCGCCGTCTGCTTATTAATGCGGGGATAACGCCAGGCATCCGGCTGTGAGCGAAACAACTGCGCACGATTGTATTTTTGGCATTAGTATGCTGTAATCTCCTATTTCGAATAGGCTCAATGGCTCACGTTAGGAATGCAATTCGTGGCAACTGATTACGATGAAGTCCGCCCAGACGTTGCTGAGGCACGTAAGGCTTCTCTGGATGCGGTGAAGTCCGCAAACGCACCGGACGCCAAGTCGGTGGTGCGCGAGCTCGACGAGACTGATCACACCGATGGCATGGATCTGCCAGGCGCGGATCTCTCCAACGAGGAATTGACCGTTACGGTCATTCCACAGAAAGACGACGAGTTCATTTGCGGCTCGTGCTTCTTGATCCGCCACCGTTCGCAGCTGGTGCGCGAAGAAGGCAACGTAGGCTTCTGCGTCGAGTGCGAAGGCTAGAAACCCGCTAGACGCTGGCGCCATTCGTGCGCCGAGAACGGGCAGAGGGCAGCCCACCGATCGGTGGGCAGCCCTCTGCCCGTTTAACGAGCTGGAATCCTTGGCTGGGCCAGCTTCCTCATCGGGGCCCAACAAGGACGCACAGCGTGCTCTCTGGAGCGCCCAGCCGGAAGTCCCATGCCCCGTCCAAGCAAAATTGAAGAACAAAAAAGGCGCCTGCCATCCGTTGGTACCGGATGGCAGGCGCCATGGCTATGCAATCGAGCCGATGCTCCGAGAAGCTAGATTTCGGTTGGATCCCATTCGCCGGTCACCAGGTAGGTGACCTTGCGGGCTACGGACACGCCGTGATCGCCGAAGCGCTCAAGGTAGCGGCTGGTCAGCGACACATCCACGGTGGTTGGCGCGTTGGCGTCCCAGTCCTCGGCCGCGACCTGGGTGAAGACGCTGGAGTGCAAACGATCCAGCTCGTGGTTCAGTTCGATGATTTCGGTGGCGATCTTCAGATCGCGGGTGTCCAGCAGGCGCGCGACCGCCTTGGCGATGTCGATATCGATCTTTGCCATCTGGGCAAAGGTGTCGGAAATCTTGGCCGGGATCGCCGGGTTGGGGAACCGCAGACGAGTCAGCTGCGCCAGGTGGCGGGCCAAATCGCCCATGCGCTCGAGCGACGCGCTCATGCGCAGCGAACCGACAATCATGCGCAGGTCGCTGGCTACCGGCCCCTGCAGGGCCAAGGTGTCGATGGCCCGTTCGTCGAGCTGGTTCTGCAGGAAGTCGATCTTCGCGTCCGCCGCAATGACTTCCTGTGCCAGATCGACGTCCACGTTGGCTAGCGATTCCCAAGCGCGGTCCATTGCGGTTGCTACCTGGTTGGCCATCTCAATGAGTTCTTCGCCAATTTGCTGCAGGTCTGCCTGAAATACCTTACGCACAGCAGTTCCTTTCGAGTGTCGGTATCCATGCCGGATGGTGGACTGCCGTGGCAGCCACCCGCCACGAGACAGTTTTGTGGCATGGTGGAGGGTCTTGCTCCAGCTTGTCAGCGGGTGATTAACGAATATGCCACGAAAGGTGAACGTTTGGTGAACAGCGCGCCGAAATCGACTAAAACACGTCATTTAGGGCTGGAGCCGCCCACAGGTGAAGCTAGTCTAAAGATGTGAACGAAGTGATCTCGACTCTTATAGCCGGCGTCCTCGGCCTGGCTCTGGGGATCGTTGGCGTCATCGCCTTCCGGCTCTCCCAGGCCCGCTCTTCGAAGCTGCCGCAAGTCGACGAGCCAGTGCTCCCCGAGGGGGCGGCCGCCGTCCTGTCGGTCATCGGGCGAGCCTTCGTGATCCTCGATGACGTTGACGGAGTGGTCCGGGCCAACCCTGCCTCCTATGCCTACGGGCTGGTGCGCGGGCACACGCTGGTCCACAACGAACTGCTCTCGCTGGTGCGCCAGGTGCGCGCCGATGGCGTGATTGCCGAAAGCCAGTACGAGCTGCAGCGCTCCACGCTCGGTGCCGGGCAGCTGATTGTCCACGTGCGCGTCGCTCCGCTGGGAGACGAATACATCCTCCTGCTGGCCGACGACCGCACCGAAATCACCCGTACCGAAGCGATGCGCAATGACTTCGTGGCCAACGTATCCCACGAGCTGAAAACGCCGGTCGGCGCCATCGGGCTGCTGGCCGAAGCCATCACCGAAGCCGCCGACGACCCGAAGGCGGTACGCCGCTTCTCCACCCGGATGGACAAGGAATCGCGGCGCCTGGCGGCCCTGGTGCAGGACATCATCGAGCTCTCCCGGCTGCAGGCATCCGACGCGATCGTGCAGGGCCAGGAAGTGAATATCGACAGCGTCGTGGCAGAAGCCGTGGACCGCAGCCACCTGATTGCCGAGGAAAAGGGCATCACCATTACCGTGGGCGGCCATCTCGAAGAGCCGATCCTGGGCGATGCGGACCTGCTGATGACCGCTATCCGCAACCTGATCGACAATGCCATCCGCTATTCGCCGGAGCACACCACGGTCGGCGTGGGGATCCGCCAGCGCGATGGCTACGCCCAGATTTCGGTGACCGACCAGGGACCGGGCATCTCGCCCGAGGAGCAGGAGCGCGTGTTCGAGCGCTTCTACCGCGTGGACTCCGCACGCTCGCGGCAGACCGGCGGCACCGGGCTGGGCCTGAGCATCGTCAAGCACGTGCTGGCCAACCACGGCGGCGAAGTGTCCCTGTGGTCGCAGCCCGGCCACGGATCAACATTTACCCTAAGACTTCCCCTAGCGGACGAAGAACCGGCGACCAGCAATGCGCTTGCCGGCCAGACGATGAAGGAACGAACGATCGAGGCGAGTGCGTCCGATCGTGAAGGAGGACGCCGATGACCCGCATATTGATCGTTGAGGACGAGGAGTCGCTCTCAGACCCGCTGTCCTTCCTGCTCGAACGCGAAGGCTTCGAAGTCCGGATCGCCGACGACGGCCTGAAGGCAGTCACCGAGTTCGAACGCCACGGCGCAGACCTGGTGCTGCTGGACCTGATGCTTCCGGGCCAGCCGGGCACCGAGGTGATCCGCCAGATCCGCCTGAACAGCCAGGTCCCGGTCATCATGCTCACGGCGAAGGACTCGGAGATCGACAAGGTGGTGGGCCTGGAACTCGGTGCGGACGACTACGTCACCAAGCCGTATTCCTCCCGCGAACTGCTGGCCCGCATCCGCGCCGTGCTGCGACGCCAGGGCGAAGGCGAGGAGCTGATCAGCAACGTGGTCACTGCCGGTCCGGTGCGCATGGACGTCGAACGCCATGTGGTTTCGGTCGACAACACCGAGGTGTCCATGCCGCTGAAGGAATTCGAACTGCTGGAAATGCTGCTGCGCAATGCCGGCCGCGTGCTCACCCGCGGACAGCTGATCGACCGCGTCTGGGGCAGCGACTATGTGGGCGACACCAAGACCCTGGATGTGCACGTCAAGCGCCTGCGTTCCAAGATCGAGGTTGACCCGGCAGTCCCCGAACGCCTGGTGACCGTGCGCGGACTGGGTTACAAGTTCGTGGTCTAAGGCCAAATAGACCGGATACGGCAGCAGCCCCGGACAGAATCACTGATTCTGTCCGGGGCTGCTGTTTCGGCTTGCGGAGCCTAGTGGCCCGAAGTCGAGTGGGTCTCTTCCGGAGTCAGGTGCTCGGTGACCGACTCATCGGCACCGCCCGGTACGAAGTCGCGGTATTCGGCCAGGGTGCCATCGACTACTGGAACGCTGAATTCCACGTTCTCGCCGGCAACGGTGAAGACCGAAGGTGCGTGCTGGCCAGCAGGGATGCCCAAGTTCTTGATGATCTGCTCGTTCTTGTCATCTTCAAGCTTGATAGTGCCATCGGCAGGAACCTGGATGGAGACAGGTGCAGTGTTCTCGGCCTTGACCGACAGGGTCAGCGCGGAATCGCCGGCGTTGATTACGGAGCCGATCAGGCGGGCTTCAGTGTCGTCGCTGTTGGTGACGAACATCAGGTTGCGGACCTTGGCGTCTGCGACATCGACGTTGACGCCATCGCTGGCGGCGTAGTCCATGTTGGTGGCCTGCTCGTTGATGGCGCCACAGCTGGTGACACCGAATGCCAGGGCAGCCACAGCGAGGGACGCGGCGATGCGACGTCCAGCGGTCATGCGTGCGGTGATCACGACACTAACTCCTCGGTGAGAATAATGAGTTGCTTCGGGTTCGTGGCCGGTTGAATCGGCTGCACCTGGGGCAGGGGCAGCTGCGAAAAGGACCACGATTACCTCTAAGCCTAGCTGTTTTTCACGCAAAGACGCGATTTAGCGACGTGCAACACACGCTTTTCGACAAGTTGTAGACAACCGTCGCTGGGAAAGGGGGTGGTGTGCAATCGACTGCCTTATCTTCTTCATAGCATGTTTCTCTTGCAAGTGGAAGAGGCAATTCCGCATGAATTCGCGGTTATATGGGGCACAGTCGCAAGGCCATGAATAGCAAACATGGTAGACTAGAACGTGGGAAAGGGGTTTATCCACATGGTTTTTGAGGTTGGCGAGACTGTTGTCTACCCGCACCACGGTGCCGCAATGATCGAAGAGATCAAGATGCGCAAGATCAAGGGCGAAGAGAAAATGTATCTCAAGCTCAAGGTGGCTCAGGGCGACCTGACCATTGAGGTTCCAGCCGAGAACGTTGATCTTGTTGGCGTACGTGACGTGGTAGGTCAGGAAGGCTTGGACCATGTGTTCGATGTCCTTCGTGCTGAATTTACCGAAGAGCCGACCAACTGGTCGCGCCGCTACAAGGCAAATGTCGAGAAGCTCGCTTCCGGCGATGTCATCAAGGTTGCAGAAGTAGTTCGCGACCTGTGGCGCCGAGAAAACGACCGTGGTCTGTCGGCAGGCGAAAAGCGCATGCTGGCCAAGGCTCGCCAGGTATTGATCAGTGAATTGGCCTTGGCCAAGGATCTGGACGAGGCCAAGGCGGAAGGCCTCTTGGACGAGGTTCTGGCTTCGGCCTAACCCAGTTCCGGTAACGCATCGCCGTGAAACGCTCCCAAGCGTTTCACGGCTTTTGGCGTTAAAGCAGCCGAATCAGGATGACGAGGCACGATAAGCTGGGCGCTGTGAAGCAAAGCGAAGCGCAAAATTCAAGCCTGATCCTGGTTGCGGCCGGTATGGGAACCCGTCTTGGCGCAGGAATTCCCAAGGCGATGGTTCAGGTGGCCGGGAAGTCCCTGGCAGAACATGCAGTGGACCGGATCCTCGGGATTGGGCAGATCACCGAAATCATTGTGGTGACCCCGCCGAAGGACGAGCGCCTGGCCGCAGCCATGGCCCAGTACGGGGAACGGGTCCGTACCGTGCCCGGTGGTGCAAGCCGCGCCGCGTCGGTTCGCGCCGGACTGGCCGTCGCCAGTTCAGAGGCCGCGAATATCCTGGTCCATGACGCAGCCCGCGCTTTCGCCCCGGCCGAGCTGCATGAAAGGGTGCTGCACGCCCTGGCCGATGAGCAGTGCAGCGCGGTGATTCCGGCATTGGACGTCACCGACACCATCTGCGTGGTCCAGCCCGATGCCTCCGGCGAGCACGAGATCATCAAGGAAACCCCGGCGCGTTCCACCCTGCGCGCGGTGCAGACCCCGCAGGGCTTTGACGCGGCGCTGCTGCGCGCGGCGCACGCCCGGCTGGATTCCTGCACCGAAGCCGAACTGGAGCTGGTCACCGATGACGCGTCGATCGTGCGGGCTTTCGGCGCCGAAGTCCAGGTGCTGCCCGGATCGCAGCAAGCACTGAAGGTCACCTACCCCGAAGACCTCGACGCCGCCGGCAAGCTCGCGGCAAGCCACCTGGCCAGCAACCCCAGTGCAAAGGAAGAAGCCATGATCCTGCCACGAGTCGGCAACGGCATTGATGTCCACGCGGTCAGCGACGACCCGGCCCGCGAAATGTGGCTGGCAGGACTGCACTTCCCGGACGACATCGGGCTGTCCGGCCACTCCGACGGCGACGCGGTAGCGCACGCTGCCTGCGATGCGCTGTTCTCCGCAGCGGGCATAGGCGATCTGGGCACGCACTTCGGGGTGGACCGCCCGGAATTCGCCGGGGCCAGCGGTGTGAGCCTGATTGCAGAAGCCGCCCGCCTGGTGCGCGAGGCAGGATTCGAGATCGGCAATGTCTCGGTGCAGTTCGTCGGCCGCCGCCCGCGCTTCGCCGCGCGCCGCGAAGAGGCCAACGCGGTGCTGAGCGCGGCGATCGGCGCCCCAGTCAGCGTCATTGCGACTACCAGCGACGGACTGGGGTACGAGGGGGAGGGCAAGGGCGTGACCGCCTATGCCACCGCACTGGTCTATCCGGTTTCGCACTAGGCCCGTCGGCGCTGCCGCGGGCTTAGCTCATCGAGAGCGTCACAAGTGAAGCACAAAGGGTGCATCCATCGGATAACCTTAAAGGCGTGAGCCTGCGATTCTATGACACCAAAACAGCATCCGTACGCGACTTCCAGCCATTGGCGGAAGGCGAAGTCAAGCTGTACTACTGCGGCGCCACCGTGCAGGGCATGCCGCACGTGGGCCATGTTCGCAGTGCCATCGTCTTCGACATCCTGGTGCGCTGGCTCGAATACCGGGGCTTGGCCGTCACCACCGTCCGCAACGTCACGGACATCGATGACAAGATCCTGGAAAAGTCGGCGAAGTCCTTCGCCGCGGACTTCGAAGCCGATGCCCATTACAAGCCGCGCGAAGAATGGTTCGCCCTGGCGTACCGCTTCGAGCAGGAATTCTCGCTTGCCTACGAGGCGCTAGGCGTGCGCCGGCCGACCTATGAGCCGCGCGCGACCGGGCACATCACCGAAATGCATGAGCTGATCGAGCAGCTCATCGACCGAGGCCACGCCTACCCGGCAGCCGACAGCTCTGGTGATGTCTACTTCGATGTGCGCTCCTATGAGCAGTACGGTGCATTGACCCGCCAGAAGGTCGACGACATGCAGGATGCCCCGGATTCGGATCCGCGCGGCAAGAGGGACCCACGCGACTTCGCGCTCTGGAAGGGGCACAAGGATACCGATCCGCTGACCGCGTCCTGGCCCAGCCCCTGGGGACGCGGCCGCCCGGGCTGGCACCTCGAGTGCTCGGCGATGGCCGGCAAATACCTGGGCAGCGCATTCGACATCCACGGCGGCGGACTGGATCTGCGCTTCCCGCACCACGAGAACGAGATGGCCCAGTCCAATGCTGCAGGCCACGGCTTCGCCAACTACTGGATGCACAACGGCATGGTCACCTACGAGGGTGAGAAGATGTCCAAGTCCATCGGCAACACCATCTCTCCGGAGGAAATGCTAGCGCTGGCCGATGCCCGCGTGGTGCGCTACTTCCTGGGCCAGGCGCACTACCGTTCGATGCTCGACTACCGCCCGGACTCGCTGACCGAGGCCGGGGCAGCGGTGGAACGCGTGGATACCTTCATCTCCAATGCGCGCTACCGCATGGGTGCCGCCGCCGAGGCGATCGCAGCCACCGCGGTGCCGGAAGCCTTCGGCACCGCGATGGATGATGACCTGAACGTTCCCATGGCCCTGGCTGCACTGCATGAAACCGTGCGGCTGGGCAACGCTTCCCTGGACCAGCGTGATGACGCTGCCGCCGCCAAGGCCCTGGGCCAGGTCCTGGCCATGACCCAGGTGCTGGGCCTGGATGATGCTGGCAGCAATGAAGGGTCGGATTCTTCCGCAGAGCACGAGGCCCTGGACCAGCTGATCCAGGCGCAGCTGGCCGAACGCGCCGAAGCGCGGGCAGCCAAGGACTGGGCGCGCTCCGATGCGATCCGCGATGCACTGGCATCCGCCGGGATTACCGTGGTGGATTCGGCCGATGGCGCCCGCTGGACCCTGGACTACTAGTCGCGAATCAGCGCGACGCCAACGAACTCAAAAACCAAAGGACAATTACCAATGAGCAAAAAGGGCCCAACCAAGGGTAGTGGTGGCAAGGGACGTCGATCCCTCGAGGGCAAGGGCCCGACCCCTAAGGCAGAGGACCGCCCGTACCACAAGGCGTACCGTGCCAAGCAGCTTTCCGAGCGCTCGGCTGCCAAGCGCAGCGCCGGCCGCCGTACCGAACGCATCAAGGTCAACGCCGAATTCGTCACCGGACGCAACTCCGTCGTCGAGGCACTGCGCGCCGGGATCCCTGCCAAGGCGCTGCATGTTGCCATCCGCATCGACGTCGATGACCGTGTCCGCGAATCCCTGAAGCTGGCTGCCGAGCATGGCATCCCGCTGATGGAGGCATCCAAGCCTGAGCTGGACCGCATGACCGATGACGCGATCCACCAGGGCCTGGCCCTGCAGATCCCGCCATACGAGTACAAGGACGCAGTCCAGCTGGCTACCAAGACCATCAAGGACTTCGACAAGGGCTACACCAAGACCCAGCCCCTGTTCCTGGCACTGGATGGCATCACCGACCCGCGTAACCTGGGCGCGATTGTCCGTTCGGCATCGGCCTTCGGCGCAGACGGCGTGATCATTCCAGAACGCCGCAGCGTCGGCATGACCGCCTCGGCATGGAAGACCAGCGCCGGTGCAGCGGTCCGCGTACCTGTTGCCAAGTGCAGCAACCTGACCAGCGCGCTGAAGGAAATCAAGGCTGCCGGCATCTTCGTGATCGGCCTCGACGCCGGTGGCGATATGCAGCTGCCGAACTTCGAATTGGCAACCGGCCCGCTGTGCATCGTGGTTGGTTCCGAGGGCAAGGGCCTGTCCCGTCTGGTTCGCGAAAACTGCGACGCCATCGTTTCGATTCCAATCAACTCGGCAATGGAATCGCTGAACGCTTCGATGGCTGTCGGCATCTCGCTCTACGAGGTATCGCGTTTGCGTGCCGAGAAGGCGAAGTAGCTTCCAAGCACCATAAGTGGACCATAACTTGCCAAGGCAAGTTATGGTCCACTGTCGTTAAGGTGATCCGCTTCATAACAACGAATTTCCGTTGTTTCAGCCGCTATTCATCTTGGAATGCTGAGGATCGGCATGATTCCGGGGGTTTTAGCCCGCAAGTTCTGGAAACA
>NZ_BJNE01000023.1 GCF_006539525.1 Glutamicibacter nicotianae
TTCTGGCCTTGGCTGAAGCCCACCCACTCTACCCAAATCTCAAGAAAGTAGCGGAATAATCATGGCTGATTTGCTCCCAGAACACCCGGAATTCCTCTGGAACAATCCGGAACCGAAGAAGTCCTACGACGTAGTCATCGTCGGCGGCGGCGGGCACGGCCTGGCCACCGCCTACTTCCTGGCCAAGAACCATGGCATCACCAATGTGGCGGTACTGGAAAAGGGCTGGCTGGCCGGCGGGAACATGGCCCGCAACACCACCATCATCCGTTCCAACTACCTCTGGGACGAGTCGGCAGGCATCTACGAGAAGTCGCTGAAGCTGTGGGAACAGCTGCCCGAGGACCTGGAATACGACTTCCTGTTCTCCCAGCGCGGCGTGATGAACCTGGCCCACACCCTCGGGGATGTGCGCGAATCAGTGCGCCGCGTGGAAGCCAACAAGCTCAACGGCGTGGACGCCGAATGGCTGGACCCATCGCAGGTCAAGGAAGCCTGCCCGATCATCAACGTGAGCGACAACATCCGCTACCCGGTCATGGGCGCGACCTGGCAGCCGCGCGCCGGCATCGCCAAGCACGACCACGTGGCCTGGGCCTTCGCCCGCAAGGCCAACGAAATGGGCGTTGACATCATCCAGAACTGCGAAGTCACCGGATTCATCAAGGATGGCGAGAAGGTCACCGGCGTGAAGACCACCCGTGGCACCATCAATGCCGGCAAGGTCGCTCTCGCCGGTGCCGGGCACTCCTCTGTGCTGGCCGAAATGGCAGGCTTCGAGCTGCCCATCCAGTCCCACCCGCTGCAGGCCCTGGTCTCCGAGCTGTTCGAGCCGGTGCACCCGACGGTGGTCATGTCCAACCACATCCACGTCTACGTCTCCCAGGCTCACAAGGGCGAACTGGTCATGGGCGCGGGCATCGACAGCTACAACGGCTACGGCCAGCGCGGCGCGTTCCACGTGATCGAGGAGCAGATGGCTGCCGCGGTGGAACTGTTCCCGATCTTCGCCCGGGCGCACGTGCTGCGCACCTGGGGCGGCATCGTGGACACCACCATGGACGCCTCGCCAATCGTCTCCAAGACCCCGATCCAGAACCTGTACGTGAACTGCGGCTGGGGCACCGGCGGGTTCAAGGGCACCCCGGGCGCCGGCTTCACCATGGCGCACACCATCGCCCACGACGAGCCTCATGAGCTGAACAAGCCGTTCAGCCTGGAGCGCTTCGAAACCGGCCACCTCATCGACGAGCACGGCGCAGCAGCCGTCGCACACTAGGAGCAACCGCCATGATGCTGATTGATTGCCCGAACTGCGGGCCACGCAACGAGAACGAATTCAAATACGGGGGAGAAGCCCACGTTGCCTACCCGGAGGATCCGAACGCGCTGAGCGACAAGGAATGGTCGCGCTACTTGTTCTACCGGCAGAACAAGAAGGGCATCTTCGCCGAACGCTGGGTCCACTCCGGCGGCTGCCGCAAGTGGTTCAACGCCCTGCGCGACACCGTCACCTATGAATTCAAAGCCGTCTACCGTGCCGGCGAAGCACGTCCAGAAATCCAGGCCACCGAAGGAGGCACCCGATGAGCAAGTCCCAGCGCCTTGCCGCCGCGCACAGCGCCGGCGCCCGCATTAACCGCGAGGAAGCACTGGCCCTGAGAGTGAACGGGCAGCAGCTTTCCGCCTTCCGCGGCGACACCGTGGCCAGCGCAATGCTGGCCAACGGGATGCGTTCATGCGGCACCTCGCTGTACCTGGACCGCCCGCGCGGCATCTTCGCCGCCGGCGTCGAGGAACCCAACGCGCTGATCACCGTCGACGCCCGGCACAGCCAGGACATCGCCGAGTCGATGCTGCCTGCCACCACCGTCCCGGTCACCGAATCGATGAACGCCACCCTGCTCTCCGGACTGGGTGTGCTGGATCCGAACGAGGACCCCGCCTACTACGACCACGTCCACGTGCATACCGACGTGCTGGTGGTCGGCGCCGGGCCTGCAGGCCTGGCCGCTGCCCGCGAGGCCTCGCGCTCCGGCGCCCGGGTAATGCTGCTCGACGAGCGCGCCGAAGCCGGCGGCACCCTGCGCGATGCTTCCGGCGAGCAGATCGACGGCGTGGACGCCGCGGCATGGATCGACACGGTCGCCGCCGAATTGGCAGCCGCCGAGGAGACCACCCACCTGCAGCGCACCACCGTCTTCGGGTCCTACGACGCGAACTACCTGATCGCAGCGCAGCGCCGCACCGTGCACCTGGACGGCCCGGCAGGGGCGGGCGTCTCGCGCGAACGCATCTGGCACATCCGCGCCCAGCAGGTAGTGCTGGCCACCGGCGCCCACGAACGCCCGATCGTCTTCGAGAACAACGACCGTCCGGGCATCATGCTCGCCGGCGCGGTGCGCAGCTACCTGAACCGCTACGGCGTGCGCGCCGGTCAGCAGATCGTGGTGGCCACCACTAACGACTCGGTCTACCCGCTGGTCTCCGAGCTGGCAGCCACCGGCGGGGTAGTTGCAGTGATCGACGCACGCACCACCGTCTCTGCGGCCGCCACAGAAGCAGTGGCCGCCGGGGTCACCGTGCTGACCGGCTCCGTCGTGGTGGACACCGAAGCGGATGCCTCCGGCGAGCTTTCGGCAGTGATCGTCGCCGAGCTGGACGAGCAGCGCAACCTCGGCGCGCCGCAGCGCTTCGAGGCCGACGTGCTGGCCGTGGGCGGCGGCTTCAACCCGGTGGTGCACCTGCACTCCCAGCGCCAGGGCAAGCTGGACTGGGACACTGCGATCCATGCCTTCGTCCCGGCCGCCGCGGTGGCCAACCAGCACCTGGCCGGCGCTGTCACTGGCCGCTTCGACACCGCCAGCGCGCTGAGCACCGGGGCCGCCACCGGCGCCGCGGCAGCCAGCGCAGCAGGCTTCCAGCGCATCGCAGAAGTTCCGCAGGCGGTAGCCGTCCCGGCCGGGGAAACCCGTCCGGTCTGGCTGGTGCCGTCGCTGAACGGCGACGACGCGGCGAACTACAAGACCCACTTCGTGGATCTGCAGCGCGACCAGTCCGTGGCCGACGTGCTGCGCGCCACCGGCGCCGGCATGCAGTCCGTGGAGCACATCAAGCGGTACACCTCGATCTCCACCGCCAACGACCAGGGCAAGACCTCGGGCGTCGCGGCAATCGGCGTGATCGCCGCGGTGCTGGGCATCGAGAACCCGGCACAGATCGGCACTACCACCTTCCGCGCACCGTACACCCCGGTGGCCTTCGCAGCGCTGGCCGGACGCACCCGCGGGCAGCTGCTGGATCCGGCACGCATCACCCCGATGCACTCCTGGCATGTGGAGCACGGCGCCGAATTCGAGGACGTCGGGCAGTGGAAGCGCGCCTGGTACTACCCGCAGCCGGGCGAGAGCATGGACGAGGCGGTCTACCGCGAATCCGCCGCGGTGCGCGCTTCGGTGGGCATGCTCGATGCCACCACGCTGGGCAAGATCGAGATCCGCGGCAAGGACGCCGCCGAATTCCTCAACCGCATCTACACCAACGGCTACACCAAGCTGAAAGAGGGCATGGGACGCTACGGCGTGATGTGCAAGGCCGACGGCATGATCTTCGACGACGGCGTGACCCTGCGCCTGGCCGAGGACCGCTTCCTGATGCATACCACCACCGGCGGCGCCGCCGACGTGCTGGACTGGCTGGAAGAATGGCTGCAGACCGAATGGCCTGAACTGGACGTCACCTGCACCTCGGTGACCGAGCAGCTGGCCACCGTCGCGGTGGTCGGACCGAAGTCCCGGGAGGTCATCGCGAAGCTGGCCAGCTCGGTGGACGTGTCCAACGAGGGTTTCAAGTTCATGGCCTTCAAGGACGTGGTGCTGGACTCCGGGATCGAGGCGCGGATCAGCCGCATCTCCTTCTCCGGCGAACTGGCCTTCGAGATCGCGATCCCTGCCTGGCATGGGCTGCGCGTCTGGGAAGATGTGTACGCCGCCGGCGAGGAATTCAACATCACCCCGTACGGCACCGAAACCATGCACGTGCTGCGCGCCGAGAAGGGATTCATCATCGTCGGCCAGGATACCGACGGCACGGTGACCCCGCAGGATGCAGGCATGGAATGGGTGGTCTCCAAGCTCAAGGACTTCGTCGGCAAGCGCTCCTACAGCCGCGAAGACAATGTGCGCGAGGACCGCAAGCACCTGGTTTCGGTGCTGCCGGTGGACTCTTCGCTGCGCCTGCCCGAAGGCGCCGCGCTGGTGGCCGCCGACGCGCTGGCCACCGATGGCATCACCCCGATGGAAGGCTGGGTCACCAGCTCGTACAACTCGCCGGCCCTGGGGCGCACCTTCGGCCTGGCGCTGATCAAGAATGGGCGCAACCGCATCGGCGAAGTGCTCAAGACCCCGGTCGGCGGCCAGCTGGTCGACGTCCAGGTCTCCGAACTCGTTCTCTTCGACCCGGAAGGAAGCCGCCGTGATGGCTAACGACACCCTGATTGACACCGACGTGCGCCGCTCGCCGGCGCAGCACCTGGCAGCCCAGATGGAGGCGGCCAGCGTCGCCGGCCGCGTGTCCCTGCGCGAAATCGCCTTCACCACCCAGATCTCGCTGCGCAGCGCACCGGGCGGGGCAGCCCACGCGGCGCTGTCCGCGGCCACCGGCGTGGGCCTGCCCGCCACGGTGGGCGAGGTGGCCGGCGACGTGTCGGGCACTGCGGTGCTCTGGCTGGGCCCGGACGAGTTCCTGGCCACCAGCCCGGAGAACATCGAGCTGGCAGGTGCGCTTGCCGCCGCCCTGGGCGATGAGCCCGGGCAGGTGGTCGACCTCTCGGCCAACCGCTCGGTGCTGGAACTGGAAGGCCCGGATGCGCCGCTGGTGCTGCGCAAGAGCTGCCCGGCGGACCTGCACCCGCGAGCCTTCGGCGTGAACCAGGCGATCACCACCTCGCTGGCGAACATTCCGGTGCTGCTGTGGCGCACCGGCGAAACCAGCTGGCGGATCTTCCCGCGCGCCTCCTTCACCGAGCACACCGTGCACTGGCTGATCGACGCCATGGCGGAGTTCGCCGTACCACCGGTGGCCTAGCCGCACCGGCTGATCCGGCCCCGTCCCGACGCCGGGGCGGGGCCGGACTGGCCTGTATCAGCAAACACGCAAGCACAAGCATGCACAGCAACAATCCGGCCAGTTCGTGGCGTTCGGACACCGGCTCTGGCACAGTGCTGTCTAACCCGCTAGCCGAAAGGACCTGAAGCAATCATGAGCGAGCAAATCCGCCACGTGCTGACCCTGCAATGCCCCGAGGGAATGGGGATCGTCAACGCGGTCACCGGATTCCTGCTGAAGCACGAACGCACCATCGTCGAGCTCAAGCAATTCGACGACATGGCCGCCGGCCGGCTCTACCTGCGCGTGGACTTCGCCGGCGAGGGGCAGGCCGACCTGCTGGAGCAGATGCGTGCAGAATTCGCCGAGGTCGCCCAGCAGTTCGAGATGGACTGGCAGCTGCGCGAACGCGGTGAGAAGACCAAGGTGCTGATCATGGTCTCGAAGTTCGACCATTGCCTCAACGACCTGCTCTTCCGTGCCCGCACCGGCGAATTGCCGATCGAGATCGTCGCGGTGGTCTCCAACCACCCGGACAGCCGGTCGCTGGTCGAGTGGCACGGCATCCCGTACTACCATGTGCCGATCTCCAAGGAGACCAAGCCGCAGGCCGAGGCGGAGCTGCTCTCGCTGATCGCCAAGCACGAAGCGGAGCTGGTGGTCCTGGCCCGCTACATGCAGGTGCTCTCCGACGAGCTCTCGCGCGAGTTGACCGGCAAAACGATCAACATCCACCACTCCTTCCTGCCTTCCTTCAAGGGCGCCAAGCCATACCACCAGGCCTGGGAGCGCGGCGTGAAGACCGTGGGCGCCACCGCCCACTACGTGAACTCCGAGCTGGATGAGGGCCCGATCATCGCCCAGCAGGTCGTCGAGGTGGATCATACCTTTGGCCCGCAGGACCTGGTGGCCGCCGGCCGCGACACCGAGTGCAAGGCGCTGTCCAATGCGGTGCGCTGGCACTGCGAGGGCCGGGTCTTCCTCTACGGAAACCGCACGGTCATCCTGCGCTAGGCATCATCATCCAAGGCCCGGTACTGCTGCTGGGCATCAACCGATTCCACCGCCGATATGCTGCGCAACTTCTCGGCAACATCCTCGCTGCCCTCGCCAATTACCTGGCCGAGGGCGGCGAGCACCTGCTTAACTTGCAATCCGCGGGACTGCAGTTCGCTGACCACCGGTTCCAGCGGATGCTGGGTGGAAATGGTGATGACATAGACGTGCACTTCGGCGCCGGACATGCCGCTACGCTTCCTGTGAGGCCGGGGCCTGGACCAGCCCGGCTCCGGCATCCTCGGCCGGCAGCGGGATATCGCGGGAGGTGGACAGCAGCTTGTCCCACAGCTCCTGGGCACGCAGCCCGGTGGATTCGGCCAGCAGCGCTGCCACGCCGGCCACATGCGGGGTGGCCATCGAGGTGCCGCTGATGGTGTTGTACCGCTTGGCGCCGGGCCACGAAGAGTAGATAGCAACGCCGGGGCCTGCAATATCCACCTCGCCGCCGTCGGTGTCCAACGCCTGGGCCGAGAAGTCCGCCACGGCCAGCTTCGAGTCCAAAGCCGCTACGGCCATGATGTACGGGCTGTTGGCCGGTGCGCCGACGAATCCCGGGTTCCCGGCAGAGCGCTGTGCATTATTTCCGGCGGCCGCCACGATCAAGGAGCCCAGCTCCAAGGCGCGGCGTCCGGCAGTGACATAGGGTGGGTGCACAGTTCTCACATCAGCACCCAGCGACATGGAGATGACCTCGCACTTGTTTTCCAGTGCCCAGTTGATGCCGGCCAGGATCGTGGAGTCCGAACCTGAGCCATCGGCGCCCAGCACCTTTCCAGCGAATATATTGGCTTCCGAGGCGACCCCGTAGCCCGGACCCTGCTGCGGTTCGCGCGGACCGCAGGCGCTGCCGATGCAGTGGGTGCCATGTCCATGGCCGTCAGTGGCGTCCTCGCCTGCGACAAAGGACTTGGCGGTCACCGTGCGGCCTGCGAAGTCCGGATGCGCACTGTCAAAACCGGTATCCAAGACGGCCACGTTGATGCCCTTGCCGGTGTAGCCCGAAAGCGAAGCGCCTACGGCCTGCAGGCCCCAGGTGAGTTGGCCGGTGTCCGCATAGGAGTCCGTAGCGGCCGGGGCATCGGGCAGGATCCGGTAGACCAGCTCGGGTACCACCGAGGCTGGCAGCTTGTGCCCTGCGCAGCGCTGGCGGAAGTCCTCAAGCTGGTCAGCCGAGCTGGTGACCACAGCGATGCCCAGCATTGGGAAGTACTCGGTACTGGAATAGCCCTGTTCAGCCAGCAGCTGCGGAAGTTCCGATTCGCGCTGGGCTGCTGCGATGCCCGGGGCTCCGGATTCCTGCCGGTCGAAGACCAAGACGTAGCGGTTGGGAATTTCGGCGACGGTCGCTTGACGGACCTGGTTGCTGTACATGACGGGGCTCCTTACTGGTTCCGAGAGGCTTTCATGCCAAGGCCTACGAGGTACCTCGCACTGTACCCGGCGGCATGGACAAACTGCCATGCTTGGCAACAAGCACCTATGCAGCGCACAGCAACCGCGGCGCACGGCCCGGCGATGCCCGACGGGCAGAAAGAAGTCACTATTCTTCGCTGGCCACTTGAATCTTCGCGGCGAAAGAACAAGGGTGGAAGTCCTAGGGCATTTCTCTGAGTGAAGGAGCCTGGACCATGACGAAGAACATTGACGAAGTTGAACCTCCCGAAGCAGATAATGGGCAGCACGCAAATGCTGTGCTGGAAGCATCCCCGCATACCGCGCCGATCCCGGTGCACATGCACATTGCCGAGGACGACACCGACGAGCAGATCACCGCGAAGCTGCGCCGGCAGGGCGTGCGCCTAGGCAAGGGCGGGATCGCCCCTGCGGTCTTCTGGCCGGCGCTGCTGGTGATCCTGGCTGTGGCGGTCTTCGCGATCCTCGCGCCCAATGCGGCGGACACGACTTTCAACGCCGTGCAGAACTGGATCGTAGCCAACCTGGGCTGGTACTACATGCTGATCATCGGCGGCTTTGTGGCGCTGGTGATCGCCATCGGCTTCTCCAAGCTCGGGCGGATCACCCTGGGCAATGACGGAGAGAAACCCGAATTCGGCTTGTTCAGCTGGTTCGCGATGCTCTTCGCCGCCGGCATGGGCATTGGCCTGGTCTTCTACGGGGTCGGCGAACCTCTGATGTACGCCACCGTGGATCCGAAGCCGGGTTGGGAAGGCAGCGAATCGGAGCTGGCCGGACTGGCCATGGCGCAGACCTTCATCCACTGGGGCCTGCACCCGTGGGCCATCTACGCGGTGATCGGCTTGGCTTTGGCCTACGCGATCCACCGCCGCGGGCGCCCGGTGTCCATCCGTTGGGCGCTAGAACCGATCCTGGGAGATCGGGTCAAGGGCTGGCTGGGAGATGTGATTGATGTACTGGCCATCTTCGGCACGGTGTTCGGCGTGGCCACCTCGCTGGGCCTGGGCGTGCAGCAGATCAGCTCGGGCATGAAGGCGATCGGACTGGTCGGTTCGGTGGATAACACGCTGCTGGTCATCCTGATCGTGGTCATCACGTTCCTAGCCACCATGAGCGTGGTCAGCGGCCTGGGCGCCGGGATCAAGTGGCTGTCGAACATCAACCTGTCCATGGCAGGCCTGCTGATGATCAGCGTGCTGCTGCTGGGCCCGACGCTGTTCCTGTTCCAGAATTTCGTGCAGTCCCTGGGCGTGTACCTGGCCAACTTCATGAACATGACCTTCGACGTGGGTGCCTTCCAGCAGGGTGAGGAATCGGCCACCTGGTTCTCCAGCTGGACGGTCTTCTACTGGGGCTGGTGGATCGCCTGGGCGCCGTTCGTGGGCATCTTCATCGCCCGCATTTCGCGCGGGCGTACCGTGCGCCAGTTCGTCACCGGCGTGCTGCTGGTGCCGACCATAGTCGGTTTCCTCTGGTTCTCGGTCATGGGCGGCTCGGGGCTGTACCGCCAGTTCTTCGGCGCCGGGGATATGGTCGAGGATGGCGCGGTCTCCGCGGAGGGGTCGCTGTTCCAGGTGCTTGAAGCCTTGCCGCTGGGTTCGATCCTGTCGGTGGTGGCGATCTTGCTGGTCGCGATCTTCTTCATCACCTCTTCGGACTCCGGCTCGCTGGTGGTCGACATGCTCGCCTCCGGCGGGCACCCGAACCCGCCGACCTGGTCCAGGGTGCTGTGGGCGGTGCTCGAAGGCGTGCTGGCCGCTGCCTTGCTGGTGGCCGGCGGGCTGCAGGCGCTGCAGGCCGGTTCGCTGGCCACGGCCTTGCCATTCAGCATCATCATGATCATGATGTCGGTGGCCACGATCAAGGGGTTGCGCCATGAAAGCCGGGCCTTGGAAGTCATCGAGCAGAAGCGCCGGCTGGCGCGGGTCACCGAGCACGTCTCCGATGAGCTGTGGGGCGCCTTGGACGAGCAGCCCGAACTGCGCCGCTACGTCGATGACCGTATCGACTACCGGGTCTCGCGCACGCGCGGGATCTTCGGCAAGCGCGTGGAATCAGAAGCAAAATCCCGGCACGTGAAGCCAAGTGACGACTAGGTCCGTGGCCTTGCCCCCGATGCCTTGCCAAGCAGGGCATCGGGGTGTGAGGATCAAGGTGACAAGCATTATCCACTGGCCGCGGGCCGTCACCGCGGCGGGAAGCAGAGGGGTTGTTCCATGGACCAGGAGTCGATAGTCATCGTTGGTGCCGGGCTTGCCGCCGCCAGTACGGTGGGAGCACTACGCGAGCGGGGACATGCCGGCCCGATCACCCTGATTGGCGAGGAATCGCACCTGCCCTATGAGCGTCCGCCCCTGTCCAAGGGCTTCTTGCAGGGCAATGACGAGCCAGAAGACTTCACCGTGCATGACGCGCAGTGGTACGCAGCGCAGGAGGTCACCCTCCGGCTGGGAACCGCCGCAATCAGCGTGGAGACCGGCAAGCAGCAGGTGCTGCTGGCCGATGGCAGCGCGGTGGACTACGACCAGCTGGTTTTGGCGACCGGTTCGCGGGCCAGTGTGGGCGGCGAGAATCCGATGCCCGGCTATGACCTGCCAGGGGTGCACGTGCTGCGCACCCTGGCAGATGCGAAGTCGCTGCGCGCAGAACTGACCGAGGGCGCGCAGGTGGCGGTCATCGGTTCGGGCTGGATCGGCATGGAAGTCGCTGCCACCGCACGCCAGCGCGGAGCCCGGGTCACCGTCTATTCACCGTCCGAGGTGCCGCTGGCCAAGGTCTTCGGCGAACGCTTCGGGCACTACCTGCTGGAACTGCACCAACGCCATGGCGTGGATGTGCGCACCGCGCGGGCCCAGGGCATCGAGCAGGTTGACGGGCACCTGCAGGTGCTCTCCGATGCCGGGTCTTCGCGTGCCGACGTGGTGCTGCTGGCCATCGGTGCCCGCCCCAACCTGCAACTGGCCGAGACTGCCGGGCTGGACGTGGATTCGGGAGTCATCGTTGATGCGTCGCTGCGCACCAGCAACTCCAAGATTCTCGCGGTGGGGGATATCGCCCAGGCTTTCAATACCAGGCTGCGCCGGCAGCTGCGCGTGGAGCACTGGGACAATGCCATCCGCCAGGGTAAGCTCGCGGCCGCGACGCTGATGGGCGAGGAAGAATCCTACGACTGGCTCCCGTATTTCTTCACCGACCAGTTCGATCTGGGGATGGAATACGTTGGGCACAATTCGCCGGATGACACTTCGGTAGTCCGCGGCTCTGTGGAGAGCGGGGAATTTTTGCTGTTCTGGCAGGACGGCCAACGGATCACGGCGGCAGCCAACGTGAACATCTGGGATGTCAACGATCAGCTGCGCGAACTGGTGGGCCGCGAGATTCCAGCCGAACGCCTGGCGGATACGGGCATTGAGCTTGGCGACCTCTAGGATTTTCAGCAAGGAATGGACCGACTAGGAAAGCAGGAATAGCTGATGAGCACCATGGTCGTGGGCGTGGAAAAAGGCATGTCGCCGGCGGTATTGACGGCGGCCGCCTCGCTGGCTCGCGGGCTGGATGCACGATTGGTGTGCATCCATGCAGATTACGGACGCCTGATTACCGACAAGCTGTCCGAAGGCGACTTGCTGGCCTCGGCAGATCCGGTCTCCGAGGAGCTCGCCTGGGAAATCGCTTCGGTGGTGACCGGCGTGGAGTTCGAGAGCTATACGGTGCCCGGTGAACCGGCCAAGGTGCTGGCGGCGGTGGCGGAGCAGCTGGATGCGCAGATGATCGTCATCGGCACCCGCCGTCCGGGGATCCGCAGCAAGATGGCCCAGCTGCTCGACGGCTCGATTGCCGTGGCGCTGGCCCACAAGCAGCATCGGCCGGTGCTGGTGGTTCCGCAACAGCCTGCAGAGGAGAACGAGCTGCCGTGGGACTAGGATCCTGAATCCGCCTCGAAGTACAGGTGCCGATGCGCCTTGCAGCCGGGATTGAACAGAGCCTGGCAGTTCGGGCAGGAATCGGCTTCCAGATATTGGGCGGGGCTCAGCTGCGTGCTGCAGACCCCGCAGAGCACCGCAGGCTCATCGAATTTGTCCGCCGGCCACGGCGTTGCTTCGTGGCCGGCCAGTTCGCCATGGCATAGGTGGCAGGGATAGTAGATGCCGCAGCAGTGGTGCTTCAGCGCAATCACATCGATCAGCGAGTGGTAGTGGGCGCAACGGGTGTGCGCATCCATGCGCACGCCGCGCAACGCGACCTGGTGCGCTGCGTTTTCCCAAGCTGTCATCGTCAACCTTTCCGCGAGTGGCCATGCCATGTGCAAAAATGCACGCTGAATGTGCAGAAACTGCCTCCAACTATGCCTCTTTCCGCCTATCTTTCGCCATGTGATCTAGGCCATACTCGCTGATGAAGCTGGTCCCGCAGGGGGTACCGGCGCAGGCGGAAGGAACGCACAGTGGCAAGCGAAACGTCATCGAAGGCCGAGCGCAAGGGATTGCGCCGGGTCGTAGCAGCCTCCATGGCTGGCACCGTCGTCGAATGGTATGAATTCTTCCTCTACGCGACTGCGGCCACCCTGGTCTTCAACAAGATCTTCTTCCCGGATACCGGCAACGACCTGGACAACATCATCAAGGCCTTCCTGACCTACGCGGTCGGCTTCATTGCCCGCCCGATCGGCGGCATCGTCTTCGGCCACTTCGGCGACAAGTTCGGACGCAAGCACCTGCTGCAGGTGGCGATCGTGCTGGTCGGCGCAACCACCTTCCTGATGGGCTGCCTGCCCACCTTCGATTCCATCGGCTACGCCGCACCGATCCTGCTGATCGTGCTGCGCTTCGCCCAGGGCTTCGCCGTTGGAGGGGAATGGGGCGGCGCGGTGCTGCTGGTGGCCGAGCATGCGCCGAACAAGGAGCGCGGCTTCTGGTCTTCCTGGCCGCAGGCGGCAGTGCCGGTAGGCAACCTGCTGGCCACCGTGGTGCTGCTGGTGCTCTCGGCAACGCTCAGCGAGGCTGCCTTCCTGGCATGGGGTTGGCGCATCGGCTTCTGGCTTTCGGTGGTCATCGTGGTAGTGGGCTATTACATCCGCACCCGTGTTTCCGATGCCCCGATTTTCAAGGAAGCCAAGGCGGAGCTGGAACAGAACGCGGCCGCCGGCTATGGCGTGGGCGAAGTATTCAAGCGCTACCCGCGCGGGGTGTTCACCGCCATGGGGCTGCGCTTCGGCGAGAACATCATGTACTACATGGTGGTCACCTTCTCCATCACCTACATGGCCACCCAGCTGAAGATGGACACCTCCACAATTCTGGGCCTGATGCTTGTGGCACACGTCTTCCACGCCATCCTGGTGCCAATTGTTGGACGCTTCACCGACAGCCGCGGACGGCGCCCGGTTTACGCCACCGGAGTAGTGCTCATGGCAGTGTGGGGCGTGGCAGCCTTCCCGTTGTTCAACACTGGAAACGATGCGGTCATCCTGGCCACCATCATGCTGGGACTGTTCGTGCATGGCCTGATGTATGCCGGGCAGCCGGCCATCATGGCGGAAATGTTCCCGACCCGCATGCGCTACTCGGGTGTCTCGCTGGGCTACCAGGTCACCTCGATTGTGGCCGGTTCGATGGCGCCAATCATCGCAACCTTCCTGCTGAAGGTCTACGGATCCTGGGTTCCGGTCGCCGGGTACATTGTCTTCGCCGCAGCAGTCACCATGGTGGCGGTGTACTTCATGAAGGAAACCAAGGGGCTGGATCTCGGCGAGATCGACGAGGCTGACCGCTTGGCGTTGAACGGCGGGGCCGCTTCGAGCGCCGAAATGAAGATGCAGTAGATATCTGGACGAACGCGGCATGAGAGAGTTCGTCATCCAATAGTGAACTGCTCCCCAGAAGTTGGACTGTAGAAAGTCGCGACAACTTGTGGGGAGCAGTTCAGGCGGACGGTGAACTCTCTCGGGTGGCAGGTGTAGTCTTCCGTCATGCGTCCGCAAACTGCAAGAATCTGGACTGCCTACTGGTGATCCAGATGCGCAGCTTGGCAGAGGTGCATGCTTCTAGGACATGTGGGCAAGGCTGATCGTATTTGCGCAAGCATCGATGACCTGCGCAGA
This sequence comes from Glutamicibacter nicotianae, assembly GCF_006539525.1. Classification (GTDB taxonomy): domain Bacteria; phylum Actinomycetota; class Actinomycetes; order Actinomycetales; family Micrococcaceae; genus Glutamicibacter; species Glutamicibacter nicotianae. The sequence continues at coordinate 13,682 of NZ_BJNE01000023.1, forward strand.
ATGCGTTGCAATTATGACTGCGGCCCCTTCTTGGGCCAGCCGGTCCAATTCGCTGAGAACAACCTCCGCATTGGCAGGGTCGAGTGCCCCAGTCGGTTCATCCGCAAGAATGATGGAAGGCTTTTTGACGATGAGCCTTGCAAGCGCAACGCGCTGCTGTTCCCCACCGGAGAGAGAATAGACGGGCTCATTACCTCGTCCGCCGAGCCCCACTCTGGTGAGTGCGGCATCGAAGTTCGCGAACTTCACCGCACGTCTTCCATTGGCTCCTACAGCAATTTCAAGATTCTGATTGATGCTGGAATTTTCGATCAGTGCGTAGTCTTGGAACATGTAGCCTAGGCTATCTCGTCGAAATAGCCTCTGCTTTTCCTTGCCCATCCGTGAAATCCGTTTTTCTCCGGCATGGATAGTTCCTGAATCAAGATCGTCGAGCAACCCGATGCAGTTCAGCAATGTGGATTTTCCTGAGCCCGATGGGCCAGTGAGTGCTGTCAGTTGCTTGGCACGGACCCGGAACGATAGATCCGTGAAGAGTTGGCGTTGCTTGAAAGACTTTGCCGCGTGGCTGACGATAATTTCACTCATGCTGTTTCCTCACTATGGGTACGGAACATGTGCTTGGACTGAACGTGCACTAATCCCAGCAGGATACTGAGATTACTCATGGCTATGAACGCGATGGCCCACGGCTGCCAATGGTTTGCTACTATCACTGATTCGTACGCAACTCCAGAAGTGAATTCAGAGCTGGCTCCGATTGCCAAGATGGTTGATCGGCCGAAAGCCCAGAGTGTGACCAGCAGGAGCAACAATAACTCAGCACGAATCAGCCAACGATGGATCGAGTAGAAACTCCAACCGTGCAAATATCTGACAAGGATCGTTTGCGAGTTGCCGCGAACGTGTATTCGGGCAAGCCCGACGGCAGTGGAAAGCAACACGATGAGCGCTACTAGCGAGCTTCCGATCTTGACATTCAGATCAGATTTTTGATCCGCATAATTGTTGGCTGCAATTTGGGCTATAGGCACATAGGCGGCTATCCAGTTGCCCATAAGCTCAGGAGGGGTTCGCTGGGCGGCGATCACGGGATCTGTCATCAAGACACGGCCATCGCTTGCCAATGCCATGTAGTCGTCATCGCGGATAAGCCCGGAGTCGGAACCTACGATAATCAGAATTGAGTCTGCAACGGCCAGAGAGCCTCCAATAGCGGCAACGTTGGGATCATAGCGAAAGTGCTTTTGTCCCTGTTCAATGGATTCGAAGGAAATTTTTTCTTCCGCTATTGAATCTATTGAAAATTCGCCGATAAAGTCGAGTCTTGCACTTCGGAGCGCTTGACTGTTCTCGGGCATTAACACCCGGATATCGCTCTCCGGAATCTGCTGGACTCTTTCTCCAGATTCTGCGAGCACCTCGTTTCTTGCCAGATATGCATTGTTGATCAATAGAACCGGGATTGAACCATCACCGCGTTTTTCGCCCAACTGATACGGTGCAGATAGTACAGCTCGACCTGCTTTAGCTTCGTTCTTTAGCCAGGCACCTGACTCGAAAGCCAAACGATCCATTTCTTCCGGCGAGGTTCGCCCTTCAAATACAATTGCCGATGCATCTCCAGCTGCGTTCAGCTCTGCTTTGGCGACCGCCGCCTCTTGAGTTGTTTGGAGAGCTCCAAATGCAGATGCGACCAAGGAAACTGCAATGAGAATTCCAGGGACTCTGATTAAGTAGGCAACCGGAACCGCCACTCGGAAGCCTAGGCGCCCCTTTAGGCCGTGAAGTATAGAGGTATCCCAGAGCAGCGTTGCGACGGTCGCGTGAATCGCAATCGCCAGGCCGAGAGCGATTGCAAAAATAATCGACACTCTCTGAGCCAACGGAACGAATTGGTTCAGGCCATTATAGGAATGTAGCCAAAACGTTCCGACGCAACCGAGTACGGCGACTTGGGGGAAAGCTCGTTTAAAAAGGTCCTTAAGTTCGTGGATGAGGACATCATTCTTGCTGGCACCATGAAGCCGCTCTACTGAGTAGCGCTTTATTTGCGCGATGGCTGAAGTACCCGAAAGAACGACGATTAGGAGCATGGTTACCAAGGTTGGCGAGCTCAGAGTTCCTTGGAGAAGGATGCCTAATCCAAGGGAACTGGATACCGGGATTTCTTCTTCTACGGAGAATCCAACTCTTTCGAATTCCTCCACAACTTTGTCTTCAGCTCCGTCGGAGCCGAAGATAAAGTACCTCCCCCGAGGATCTTTTCCTTGAAGATCTTCCACAGGGTAAGTGTTGGTCTGGATACCCTGGCTAAAACGCGGATAACCTTCTGTGATCCAGTGGGACTGTGGCAGATTCTCGTTACCTGTGGCGATATAGAGATTACGAATCTTGGTATCGTGCAGATCGCGAATTTGTTTGACGATTACGGAGGAGCTGTCGTTTGCCAGTTTCTGGGCTAACACTGGAAGCCCAGCTCCGCCTGTGGATACGGTTTGACCGCTCACGAGTATTTGACGTGAATCTGGAAGCGTTGTTTCTTCTAGGAGGATCGACGATGCAAAACCAGCGAACATGGCGTATAAGGCTGCGATAACGACGGCTAGATGAAGCCCTTTGTTTTTCATTTACGCTTTCTGTCGCGCCGGCTGGGAGCCTGGGGAGGCTCCCAGCGGACACAATCGTTTTCTAGCAGTACCGGTAGTACGCGCGGTGCCAGCCGCCCGAAGGTGAGTAGATGGACTCTGCATAAGCCCGGGTATTGGGCGACTTGCAAGTCGAGCGTTTGAGGCCCCCGATATCGCCTTCGGCACTTGCGCCGTGGCGTTTCTCTGTGTCATCAAAGCTTGACCATATGTACCGTGTGTTCCAACCCGGCGCATCTACAGTTCCATAGTTCCAAATTGGGGCCGCGTGGGCTGCCGATGCAGCTGGAAAAAGTAGAGCGAAGCCTAGGAAGATCGCTGCGAATTTTGAACTTCTTTTACTAAAAAAACTGGCTAATGTATCTACTGATCAAATGGTTAGCATGACGAGTGTTGAAATGATAGAAACAACACAAGTGGATATTATCCTGCAGATGGCTTAAATGAAAACTAGAAACAGCCCATTACGATACCGAGAAATTATTGCTGTGAGCCGCACTGCTTTAGAAGATGTCGTTTTGTAGTTTGATCCGGCGAGCGTGTCCTCGATGTAATGGCATCGCAGGGATACTCCCCAGCATCCATGACGGCACCGAAGATCAATTCCCAAACGGGGTTTGCTTTTGTGATGCTTGATTGCCTGCCTTGGGCAATCCGGTTGTGCAGTCGGCGACTTGCTGACATTCTGGCACCTAAGTGCAGATGGCGTTTTGGCGGAGATTATTGTCAACAAGACTTTGCGACGGCGAGGTGCTTCAACCGGCGGGATTCGGAGATTTGATGGCGATGCTGTGCCGAATTGCATTCATTGCCACTCGCGATTTGAATCGCCGGCATCGGAGCAATGGGAAGACGCAGCCAAGCCGGCAGAGGGGGATTTCCAGATGGAGCAGTGCAGGCTGAATATCTTCGGTGCCAGCGGCAGTGGCACGACGACTCTTGCCCGAGCCGTGGCGAATGCTTGGTCGGTCCCGCATGCCGATAGCGACGACTATTTCTGGGTACCCACCGACCCGCCGTACTCCCAGCAGCGAGCGCCAGCTGAACGCTCCAAGTTCATGCATGAGATCTTCGTGCCGCGCAGCGCATGGGTGCTTTCGGGATCCATGCAGGGGTGGGGGAATGATGTGCTGGCCGAATGCGATGCCTTCGTGTTCTTGACGCTGGATCCCGACGTGCGCCTGCGACGGCTTGCCGAACGCGAGCAACTTCGGCAGTCCGGGCAAGCCCCGGATCCAAAGGCTGTGGAGCATTTCATGCTGTGGGCGGCTGGCTACGATGACCCGGAGTTCGCCGGACGCAGCCGCGCGCACCACGAGGCATGGTTGAAGGACGAGTCCCGTCCGGTGCTCCGCCTGGACAGCGCGCAATCAACGGCACAGATGTGCCAAGCCATCATTGACTGGGAACCAGCCCGAACGCACTAGCTTCCGGAGGCGCTCGGCACGGGGAACGGCGGAATGAACCAGTCGCCGGCGGCGGCCGCATCATTCAGCGCGCGAACCGTTTCCTGGACCGCACGGCTGCGCAAAGCCTCGTCGCGTCCCACCAGCCAATATTCGGAGTGGAAGGTGAACTCCTCGTGGAGCACCGGAATCATGTTGGGATAGTGCCGGGAGAGGAATGTTGGCAGCAGCCCGATGCCGGCATGGTTCATGGTGGCCGCGTATTGCACCGCGATGCTCGTGGAAGAAATGGAGCGGCGCATCGGTGGCAGGGCGCTGGTGGCGTCATCGAGCTTGTCCACCGTCAGAGCGGTATCGATGTAGTAGTTCAAGCTATGCCCTGCCAGATCCTCGATGGATCTTGGCGTGCCATGGCTTTCCAGATATTCGGCAGTGGCGTAGAGCCGCAACTCGTAATCCAGGAGTTTCATCGAGGCGGCCTTGCGGACATGGGGTTCGCCGATGACAATCTCCAAGTCCATGCCGGTACGCGTCTGCCGTGCACGGGTGGTTTCGGAGACGATCTCGAAGACCAGTTGCGGATGCTTTACCTGGAGCTTGGCCAGTGCCGGGGCAGCGAGGTGCGCGCTGAATGCATCGGGGGCAGCGACGCGCACATGGCCTGCCAGCGCTCCGGAGTCCTTCTCGGCGCCGATGGCCTCCACTGCCTGCTCGATGGTTTCCGCGCTGGCCATCGCCCGGCGTCCCAGATCGGTCAGTTCCCAGCCGTTGGGGGTGCGCGTGAGCAGGTGGCCGCCCATCGCCTTTTGCAGTGCGTCGATGCGGCGGGAAATCGTCGAGTGGTTTACCCCGAGGACGTTCGCGGCGGCGGTGTAGCGGCCCAGTCGTGCAACGGTCAGCAGGGCAATGAGTGATTCGAGATGGCGGTAATCGATCTGACGGTCCATAGTCCACAGTCTGCCATGGACGGTGTGCGCTAGCGCACACCGGGCTTGCGCAATTGCCGTGCCGGGGTGCATTGAGTCCGGCGCGACCGGCATCCTACGCTGGCCTGAAAGGACGGTACGCAACGACGAGGGGTGTGCAGATGAGCACGTACGCATGGATTGGCCTGGGCAACATGGGCGGACCGATGACAGCGAATCTGGTGGCCGCCGGGCACCAGGTGCGCGGCTACGACCTGGACGCGGAGGCCTGCGCCGCCGCGGCGGGAGGCGGGGTGCAGATCTCCGGCTCGGTGGCCGAAGCCATGGAGCATGCCGATGCTGTATTCACCATGCTGCCCAAGGGCGCGCACGTGCGCTCGGTCTACGAGGGCGAGGCAGGCATCTGGGCCAACGCCACCAAGGACATGCTCCTGCTGGATTCCTCCACGGTGGACATTGAAACTTCCGGCTACATCCACGCAGGCTCCGCGGAGCGTGGACTGCACTTCGTTGATGCCCCGGTATCCGGCGGCATCTCCGGCGCAGCGGCGGGGACCCTGGCCTTCATGCTCGGCGGTGAGCCGGAACTGATGGACCGGGCCAGCGGATTCATCGCCCCGATGAGCGGCAAGACCATCGTCGCAGGCGGGCCCTCCATGGGCATTGCCGCCAAGATCTGCAACAACATGATGCTGTTCATCGACCTGATGGCCAGTGCCGAGGGTTCCCAGCTGGCCGAGGCATTGGGCCTGGATCCCGAGGTCTTCTGGCAGATCGCCTCGGTCTCCTCGGGCCGTTCCTGGGCGCAGCAGACCTGGTACCCGGTGCCGGGCATCATCGATACCGCTGCGGCAAACAACAACTTCGAAGCGACCTTCCGCACCGACCTGGCCCGCAAGGATGTCGGGCTGGCCTTAGATGCCGGAGAAAGCACCGGCGTGCGGCTGCCGGCAGCCAGCTTGGCCCGCGAGCACTTCGACGAACTGATCGAGCAGGGGCTGGGGGACAAGGACTGCTCGCTGATCGTGAAGAACCTGCTGCCTGATGGCGCCGTGCGCGGTTGGAACCCGGAAACGGCCGAGGCCAGCACGGCAGCTGCGGGCTGATCATGCGCCAGATCCATGCCGCGGTGCTGGAGCATCCGGAGAACCAGCGGCCCTATGCCAAGCATCGGCCGCTGGCGATCCGCCAGATGCACCTTGGCGAGCCCGGCCCCGGGGAAGTTCTGGTGCGCATCACCGCGGCCGGACTCTGCCATTCGGACTTGTCGGTCATCGACGGGAACCGGCCGCGTCCGGTGCCGATGGTGCTCGGGCATGAATCGGCCGGCATCATCGAGCGGGTTGGCGAAGGGGTTCAGCTGGACATCGGCCAGCAGGTGATCTCGGTCTTCCTGCCACGCTGCGAGAACTGCGCAGCCTGCGCCACCGGAGGCAAGCTGCCGTGCAGCGCCGGCACCGCGTCCAACACCGCTGGAACCCTGCTGACTGGCGCTCGCCGGCTGATGCTCGATGGCAAGCCGGTCCACCACCACCTGGGCGTCTCGGCATTTGCCGATTATGCGGTGATGGATGCGCGCAGCCTGGTACCGGTGGGCGCGGATGTGCCGGCCGAGGTGGCCGCGGTGCTGGGGTGCGCGGTGCTCACCGGCGGTGGCGCGCTGCGCAATGCCGCCAAGGCAACAGGTGCCGAGGATGTGGCCATCATTGGACTGGGCGGAGTGGGCATGGCCGCCTTGCTGGTGGCCGCCGGGCAGCGGACTACCGGCAGGATCTTGGCCATTGACGCCAATGATCAGAAGCTGGCGACCGCGCTGGCCTTGGGTGCCGATGAAGCCTGCACGCCGCAGGAGCTGGGGCAGCGCAGTGCGCAGATCGTGGTTGAGGCCGCCGGTCATCCGCGGGCCTTCGAATCCGCATTGCAGGCCACAGGCGTGGGCGGAACCCTGGTGACCGTGGGGCTGCCGGCCCCGGGCGCGATGAGCAGCATCGAGCCATTGGCCCTGACCGCCGGCGCCCGCACGATTATCGGCAGCTATATGGGCTCTGCGCTGCCAAAGCAGGATATCGGCTACTACGAGCAGCTTTGGCGCGCAGGCAGGCTCCCGGTAGAGAAGCTGGTGGAGACCAGGTCGCTGGCGCAGATCAACGAAGCCCTCGACGATCTGGCTGACGGGCGCTCGGTACGCCAAGTTCTGCTGCCCGGAATCGGGGCGGAAGCCCAGTAGGATTGGTGGGTGACTGATTCCACTGCGGGGCCCCGTGCCCTGGCAACGCTGACCGACATCCGGGTCTTCGACTACCTCTGCAAGGCCCCGGCGACACGGACCCGGATCGCCGCGGATCTGGGCATCTCCAAGCCCACCGCATCGCAGGCGATTTCGCGCCTGCAGGAGAACGGGTTGGCGTTGGCCATCGAGCGGGAAAACGAGCCCAAGCGCGGACGCGTACCGGAGCACTATGCGCTGGACAGCAGCTTCGGCCACCTGCTGGCCCTGTGCCTGCAGGCTGAATTCCTGCAGGTCCGCGCCACCGACCTGGCCGGGCAAACCCTGGTGGACCGCCTCTACCCGCTCACCGCGCAAACCACTGCAGCGGAAGTAGCGCAAATGGGTGCCCGGGAGATTTCGCGCGTGGCCGCCGAGCTCGGCTCCCCGCTGCTGGCCGCGGCCGTGAGCCAATCGGCCCCGGTGGAGCGCGATGGCGAGCTGCGCGTGCTGGCTACCCCGATTTTCCCTTCCTCCGGAGCTGACCTTGCAGGCCAATTCGCTGACGGTGTTCCGGTGCTGCTGGATAACGACGTGAACTGGATGGCCCTGGCCGAAGCGGGCGATCAGGCAGACTCCTTGATGATGATCTATATCGGATCTGGCCTGGGCGCAGGACTGGTCATCGACGGTGCGCTGCACCGCGGCAAGCACGGCACCGCTGGCGAGCTGGAGACCCAGGTGGTGGGCGGGATAAACCTGCGCGAAGCGCTCGCCGAGGAGGGGATGTTCCAGACCCGCGTGCTCTGGGAGAAGCTGGCCGACGAACGGAACTGGCCGGCATTCCTTGCGCCGTTCGGCCAGGTCCTGGCGAACTTGATTGGCTTCGTCGATCCGCAGCGGGTGGTGGCCATCGGTCCGGGCCTGACCCCTGAATTGTGCGCGGCATTGGAGAGCGAGCTGAATAGGTTGCTGCCCAAGCCGGTCCATGTGCAGCTTTCCGCATTGGGAACCGAAGCCGCGGCACGCGGGGCACTGGCTGGTGCCCGGGAGCTCGCCTTGGGCAACTTGTGGGAAAACTACCGGGCACGTTGACCAAAGTGATCCAAGCTATATATTGTAAAGAGTCCTTAAAATTCTATTTGCATCTCCGGGGAGACCACTGATGGCACCATCTGACGCATCGGCATCCACGTCGCAGTTCGCTGCCATCGGCCTTGATCTGGGCGGCTCGTCCATCAAGTACGGATTGGTTGGAACCGACGGCAAGCTCGTTGAGAGCACCTTCAGCAAGGCCGCCACCCCAGAAGGCGCGCATCCGGAGGCCGTCGCCCAGGTGATGACAGGAATCATTGCCGACCTGCAGGAGCTCACCGGCGATGAGCTGGCCGGGATTCCCGCCGGTGTCACCGTGCCCGGCATCGTCATCGACGGCGTCGTGCACTCGGCGGCCAATATCGACAAGGCCTGGATCGGCTTGGATGTCACCGCCTCGTTCAGTGCGCTCCTGGGCCGCGACGTCTTTGTGCTCAATGACGCGGATGCCGCCGGCGTCGCCGAGGTTTACGCGGGTGCGGGAGCCGAGAATGGCAAGCCTGTCAAGGGCAGCACCTTGCTGCTGACCCTGGGCACCGGCATTGGCTCGGCCTTCTTCCGCGACGGAGTGCTCTTCCCTAACGTCGAATTCGGCCACCTCGAAATCGACGGCTTCAATGCCGAGAGCAAGGCCGCCGCGCGAGTCATGCACGAGGAAAACCTCAGCTGGGAACAGTACATCGCCCGCCTGCAGCGCTACCTGTCCCACGTGGAATTCCTCTGCAGCCCGGATCTGATCATCGTCGGCGGAGCGATCTCCGAAGACCACGAGAAATTCCTGCCGCAGCTGGAACTGCGTGCCAAGATCGTGCCCGCCCGCTTCAACAACGCCGCCGGGGTATTGGGCGCCGCGCATCGCGCGCTGAATCCCGGCAACTAGGAACCTATGCATACGATTGACCCGAACGCCCAGATCAAGCTCGTCGCCGTTGACATGGACGGCACCTTCCTGGACGGCGAGGGCCAAATCCCGGAGGCATCCTGGGCGCTCATCGACCGGCTCCAGGAACGCGGCATCAAGTTCGTGCCGGCTTCCGGGCGCCAGTTCGCCACCCTGCGCGAGCAGTTCGCCCCCTTGGGCGAGATCGCGATCATTGCCGAGAACGGCACCGTCGTGATGCATGGCGAGAACGAGATCTACTCCAACATCATCGGCAAGTCCTCGGTTGACGTGGTCATCCAGGCCGTCCGCGCGCAATCTGCGCTCGATGCCGGATTGGTGCTGTGCGGACGCCGCACCGCCTATGTGGAGCGCGCCGATGAAGCGTTCGCCGCCGCGATTGCACCGTATTACCGTGCAGTGCAGGTGGTTGAAGACCTGGCCCAGGTCGACGACGAGATCATCAAGATGGCCGTCAACGTCGGCACCGGCGCCGTGCAGGAAATGGCGGCAGCGCTGCAGGTGCCGCTGCAGGTGGTGATCTCGGGGAGCCACTGGGTGGATGCCATGAACCACGGCGTGCACAAGGGCTTGGCCCTGAATGCGCTGCAGGAGAAGCTGGGAATCAGCGCCGATGAAACAGCAGTTTTCGGCGACTACCCCAACGACCTGGAAATGATCAAGGCCGCCACCTACTCTTTTGCGATGGCTAATGCCCACCCCGTGGTGGCAGAAGCCGCGAATTTCACTGCGCCGTCCAACCTTGAGCACGGCGTGCTGCAGGTGCTCGGCGCCTACCTCGACGGGCGCGCCCTGCTCTGACACGCCGGGGAGCTGAAACAGCTCAGGGCCTGGGTGAAGGAAATTTTCCTTCACCCAGGCCCTACGCGCTCTTGTTGGCTAGTTAGGCGCCGAGATAATGGCGAATTCCGGCCAAGGCTGCGCGCACGCCGGAATCCAACGCTCCACGGTACTCAGGCAGGAAGAACGGGGAGTGGTTGCCAGCCGGTGCCGGGTCCTGCGGGTCGGCGCCGCCGAACATCCAGAACACATTCGGCACGCCGATGGCATCGCCCAGCGAACCGAAGTCCTCGGATCCCATCAGCGGCGGCACCAGACGGACCTGCTCCTCGCCGAACTCCTCGCGCAGCGAGCCGACGACATTGCCGGTGTGCTCCGGGTCGTTGTACAGCCGCGGGAAGGTGTAGAGCTGCTCGATCTTCGGCCGAGGTGCCCCTGAGGCATCCGCCTCGGCATTGATGATCCGGGTGACTGCTTCCAGGACCTTCTCGCGCACCGGCTCGGTGAGCGTGCGGATGTTCAGCGTGAATACCGCGGTGTCGGGGATGATATTTTCCTTCAGGCCCGCGTGGAAGGAGCCGCAGGTGACCACGGCCGAATCCAGCGGATGCAGCTCGCGCGAGGTGATGGTCTGGAGCCGGGTGATGATATTGGCTCCGAGCACAATCGGGTCGATGGAATCCTGCGGCTGGGAACCGTGGGCCTGCTTGCCGTAGAGGGTGACCTCCAGCGAGTTGGCCATGGCCATCGCCGATTCCGGGGTGATACGGATGGTGCCGGTGGCAAAGGGGAATACGTGCTGGCCGAGGACCGCCGTTGGCCGCGGTGCCCGATCCCACAGGCCGTCGGCGAGCATTGCGGCGGCTCCCGCGCTGGTTTCCTCGCCGGGCTGGAAGATGAACACCACGGTGCCGGCCCACACATCGGTGCTGCGCACCAGCACCCGGGCCGCGCCCAGAGCGCTGGCCACATGGGTGTCGTGGCCGCAGCCGTGCATCACCGGGACCTCGGTGCCATCTGCCAAAAAGCCCTTGGCGGTGGAGGCGTACTCCGCCTTGGTGTCCTCGGCAATCGGCAGGCCGTCGCTGTCGGCGCGGAAGGCCACCACCGGGCCCTCGCCGTTGCGCAGGATGCCCACCACGCCGGTGCCGCCGCAACGGAAGTGCTCGATGCCCAGTTCGCTGAGCTTGGATTCGATGAACGCAGCGGTGTTGTGCTCCTGCATGGACAGCTCCGGGTTGCGGTGCAGGTGCAGGTAGTCCTCGTGCAAGGCCTGGGTTTCGGCGTCGGTGAGTCCGTAGGTGTTCAGCATGCGATGATCCTCTAGCTTTCTGAAGTGTGGATTTTCTTGCGGTCGCGCAGGCCCCAGGAGAAGACAATGGAGGCGATGACCACGATGGCGGTGGCGAACATGCCGATGGCCGGAGCCATCGGGACAACGACGAAGTTCATCACCAGGGCCAGCACGATCGCGATGACCGTCGGGCGCAGGGACTTCATGGCCACGATGCATTGCACGAGGACCGCGCCCATCAGCGACGGCAGGATGTACAGGCGGGCCACATCAATGACATCGGCGGGGATCATGGACACCAGCCAGGTGCCCAGCAGGCCGACGAACAGCAGCAAGCTGGTCAGGTGGACAGTGGCGGCACCGCAGATGGCCATCACCGCGGCCAGGTCGCCGCGCTTGGTTCCGGGCCTGGCGCCAATGGTCGATTGCGCCACGATGGCCGCGGGCAGCAGCTTGTTGGAGATGTTGCCGATCATGAAGGCCTGGTACATGGCGGCCGAACCCAGGATGGGGAAATAGGTCAGCGGCTCGACGAACCAGAGCACCCCGAAGGTGCCGGCTACCGTCAGGAAGGCCACCCAGATCATTGTGCTGGTGATCTCCAGCCCGCTGAAGAAAGCGATGTAGATCGGGCCAATCAGGGACAGGACCAAGCCGATGAGCATCGTGATGGACCCGTAGCGGGAAGTCTGCTTCTCGAAGCGCGCCATCGAAGCGTCGGCGCTGGACAATTGGGATGTCGTAGTCATGATCGGTCCTTAGGCGGTGTGCAGGAAGTAGGCGGCGACGATGGAGATGACGATCGAGATGCCCAGGGCCCATTCCTTCAGCCACTTGAGCTCCAGCACCTTGGCCAGGTAGAGGCACAAGCCCATGGCCGCAGCGGAGATGCCGACCAGGATCAGGTGCACATTGGACTTGGGCAGCTCGGCGATGGTCAGGGCGGAGAAGGCGCCGAGCAGGGCGGCGGCGGGGATCAGCGCCATCACTGCCGGGTTGCGCTTGGCCAGCGTGGAGCCGCCCTTCTTCAGCAGCGGTGTCATGATCAGCGTGCAGATCATCCACATTGCGCCGGACAGGCTCATCGCCATGAATGCGACGCCGAAGACCTGCTGCGTGTAGCTGTCGCCGCCCAGCTGGGCGCCCATGGTGCCCGCGGCGATGCTGGCCGAAGCAGTTTCGGCCGCGGCAGAGCCGATCAGGCCGATGCGCACCAGCACAGCCGGAGTGCCGAACAGGGCCAGCAGGGCAATAGCCACGAGGACCACGGCCAGCGAAGGCCCGATGGAGGCTACCGCGCCAGCGCGGAAGGATTCCTTGACCTCATTGATTGGCATGTCCACGTGCGGGGCGGCCTTCTTCGCTGCACGCGAGTACAGGATGCACTGGACGAAGATGACCGCGAAGACGCCCAGAGCGCAGATCCAGAGAACGGGGGAGTTGGCGACAGCCCAGATATCGGTTGAACCAGGATCACCTGCCGCCATGACGAGTTGCGGATTCATTTGCGCTCCTAGGGTCTGAAAATCAATGTGAGGTGGATCTCTTTCGGGTTCAACGATCCGGGATTAGAATGCTTCTGGCAAGATATGGATAGATTGGCCATAATTCTGGCCAATTCCTCCAAATCGACCCGAATTGCATCCAAGATATCGGGGATTTCGACGAATAAATTGAGCGTTCTTTCGTATAGTTCGCAAAAGTACCGGCGATGAACGACGGTTGTGGCCTGAAAGTAGGAATGATGACAGATTTGACCGAGCTCAGCGACCTGGAACGCCGAATTATTGTCGCGTTGCAGGTGGATGGCAGGGCAACGTGGCGCAAGATCGCCAGGGTGATTGGCGAACCGGAACGCACCGTAGCCCGCTACGGATCAGCGATGCTTGAGCAGGGCAAGGTGAAGATCGCGGCCATTTCCCATCGAGCCGGCGCTGTCATCGCTTCGCTGAGCTGCGCGCCGGGAACGATCCCGGTTGCCAGCCAGGCGCTCTCCGCGCGAACCGACACCAGCTTCACCTATATGGTCACCGGTGAGAGCGACGTCGTGAGCGAACTGCACTATGACGGCGGGCTGCAGGACATCCTCACGCTGCAGCTGCCAGCGACACCGGGCCTGAGCAATATCCAGATCTACCCGATCCTGAAATACTTCAAGACCATTCGCGCCTGGCGCGGCGGGGAGCTGAGCCAGGGGCAGGAAGCGGCGTTGTCTCCCAGCGCAGGAGGCGAATTAATTGCATGGAACCCTATCGGGGAGCTAGGCGAAAGCGATCACCTCATAATCGACGTGCTGCGCAAGGACGGACGCGCCAGCATCGAGGCCATTTCGCGCCAGGTGCGCATGAGCGAAACCTCGGTTTCCCGCCGGGTCGACTGGCTGTTGCGCGGCGAGCACATCAGCATCCGTGCACTGGTTGACCCGGCACTGATGGGGTTCAAGGTCGAAGCGCTGCTCTGGGTCCAGGTCTCCCCGGCCGATGTGGATGCGCTGGGAACCCTGCTCGCTGGATTGCCGCAGGTCAGATACGTTGCAGCGGTGGCCGGTGATGCCCAGCTGCTGGTCGATGTCACGGTGCCAACACAGCGGGATCTCTATGAATTCATTGCCAAGACCAACTGGGGCGAAATGGTCCAGCTGCGCACCTCGATGGTGCTCGGGGCGCGCAAGCGCGGCGGGCAGCCCGCGGAATCCTGAGCGGTCGGCAAGGCAAAAGAATTCAGCGATAATTCACCGGTTTCTGGCTCTTGCTTCCGGTTCATTCCACCTGCGGTAAACGCTGGGTGAACACTTCATCGAATGACGAAAATAATGCGTAATATCGCCGAAACGGTTCGAAACGGTTCCGGAAGTGGCATAGTCTCTCGATACCGAGCGGGGCAGCTGTGCTCGCGCGGTTAACAACCAGTTAACTCTGCAGGGGCGAAAGGAAGACCGGCAACCGTGAGCAAGAGGTTGACCTACGGGACGAACCAAGGAACGGCGACGCCCGAAAGCGCGTGGCGCAAGCGCAAGGATGCGTGGGAGCACTTGGGTTATGTACTCAGCGAGATTTCTTCTGAATACCAGGAGGAAGAACGCCGCACAGAACATGAGCTGGAAGCCGGCCGGTTGATGGGGCTACTGGCAGCCATCGAACCGTACTGGGCGAATCCCGGCATCGACTACTTCAACGAGGTTTCCCGGCTCATGTCCGGCGGGCAGTATGAAGATGCCATGAAGCTGGTCTACCAAGCGAACCAGACCTTCAGGAACCAGACCCAATATGTGGACATGGACGGCCATGAAGGGGCGGAAGCGGATCCGGCCCAGCTGGGCAATGTCGCACCGGGCCCCGGCAAGGCACAGGTCCCGATGGTGGAAATCCTGCTGGTGGACAATGGGCCTGCGGAAGAAATTGAGCGTTTCAAGGACGAAATCGCCGAACAGCGCCAGCATACCGATCCTTTCCACTACAACTTCGTGGTGGTGCCCAGCGTGGAAGACGCCTTGGCCGCGATCCTGATCAATCCCGGCATCCAGGCGGTCGTGCTGACTGCCCGCTTTGATGTCTGCACGCGCCGCCGGCTCTCCTCGACGCTCAAGAATTTCATTGCCCGGCGGATGGAGGGCTACTTCCAATCCACCAAGCAGATCCGCGGCCTGCTGGATTTGGAAAACATCCTTGACCAGTTGCGGCCCGAAGTTCCGGTGTACCTGATCGCGGGAGTTGCGTTGGAATCCATCGCCCACGAAATCACCGGGCGCTTCCGCAGGATCTTCTCGCGCAACGACCGGATGGACCTGCACCTGTCGATTGTCTCGGAAGTGCTCGAACGGTACCAGACCCCGTTCTTCAATGCCCTGCAAAAGTACGCCAAACGGCCCGGTGGAGTCTTCCATGCCATGCCGATTTCCCGTGCCGGATCGGTGCAGAACTCCCCGTGGGCACGGGACCTGGTGGACTTCTACGGCAAGAACCTGCTGCTGGCAGAAACCTCGGCCACCTCCGGTGGGCTCGATTCCCTGTTGGATCCGCAGAGTTCCATCAAGAAGGCCCACGAGCTGGCGGCCCGCGCTTTCGGCAGCCACCGAACCTACTTCGTCACCAACGGCACCTCGACGGCCAACAAGATCGTGCACCAGTCGATCCTCGCGCCGGGGGACATCGTGCTGGTGGACCGCAACTGCCACAAGTCCCACCATTATTCCCTGGTGCTGGCCGGAGCGAACGTGAGTTACCTGGAGGCCTACCCGCTCAACGGGCACTCCATGTACGGGGCGGTGCCGCTGGAAGAGATCAAGGGACGGCTGCTGCAGTTGCGCCGCGAGGGCCTGCTGCACAAGGTCAAGATGCTGACGCTGACCAACTGCACCTTCGACGGGATCATCTATGACCCGCGCCGGGTGATGGAAGAATGCCTGGCGATCAAACCCGATTTGGTATTCCTCTGGGACGAGGCCTGGTTCGCCTTCGCCGGGTTCCACCCGGTGTACCGACGGCGCACCGCGATGACCGTGGCTGGGGTGCTGGAAGCAGAACTGGACAGCGCCGAATACCGCGAGCGCTACGCCGCGCAGCAGCTTGCGCTGCCGGAACCGGGCACCATTGCGCACCCGGAGAATGACCAGGCCTGGCTGGACACCCGGTTGATTCCGGATCCGGAGCAGGTCCGCCTGCGCGTGTACTCCACCCAGTCCACGCACAAGACCCTGACCTCCTTGCGCCAGGGCTCGATGATCCACATCTATGACCAGGTTTTCGCGGTGCGCAACCTCAACGCCTTCCGTGAGGCCTACATGACCCACACCTCCACCTCGCCGAACTACCAGATCCTTGCCTCGCTGGATATCGGCCGCCGGCAGGCAGAGCTGGAAGGCTATGCGCTGGTGCAGCGACAGGTCGATTTGGCGCAGTCGATTTCGCGGGCCATGGCGCGCAACGAGCTGCTGGGCAAGTATTTCAAGATCCTGCACTCGACGGATCTGATTCCGCAGAAGTACCGTCACTCCGCGACGCAGAACCCGGTGCGCGACGGCCTGGCGGCTTGGGACGAAGCCTGGGTGGCAGACGAGTTCGTGGTGGACCCCTCGCGCTTGACCTTGGACATCAGCCGCACCGGCGTGGACGGGGACACCTTCAAGCACGAGTACCTGATGGATGGGCACTCGATCCAGGTCAACAAGACCAGCCGCACCTCGGTGCTGCTGATGACCAATATCGGCACCACGCGTTCCGCCGTGGCGCACCTGATCGAGGTGCTGGTGAAGATCGCCGAGGAACTGGACCGCAAGCGCCGGCTGGATGGCCGCGTGCTGGCGCTGGGGAAGAAGCCTGCGACCGAAGAGATTCCACTGCCGGACTTTAGCGCCTTCGCTCCTGAATTCTCCCGAGGCGGCGGAAGCGGCGACATGCGCTCGGCCTACTACCTGACTTACCAGGATCCGGCGACGCATTTCCTGTCCTCGGCGCAGATCCGTACCCAGCTGCTGGCGGGGGACCGCGTGGTCTCGGCGGTGTTCGTCACCCCGTACCCGCCGGGCTTCCCGGTGCTGGTTCCGGGGCAGGAGATCACCTTGGGCATCTTGGACTACATGGACCGGCTCGATACCCGCGAGATCCACGGGTACCACCAGGACTTGGGCTACCAGGTATTCACCTGCGAAGCCCTGGAACAGGTCGCGGCGCAGCAGTCCTGAGCGTGCAGAGCGGCTTGAGCTGAACACAGTGCGAATCCGCCCGGTTTTGCCGGGCGGATTCGCGCATCAGTTGTGCAGGGACTGGAGCGCAGGATGGCCGCCGGCACAACGTCCTAGGCCCTGGTTCGCGCACGATGCGCAAACCAAGGCCTTGGCCAGTGGCCTGGAGGCTATATTTTCCGTTCCGCCAGATGCGCCGAGATCGCCTCGAATGCGCGAATGGTCGGGAACAGCTTGGAAGCATCCTGCGGCAGCGGCCAGCTGGAGAGCTTGACCGCGACCAGCTTGGTCGCCGGATCCATGTAGATCATCTGGCCATGGATGCCCAGGGCCACCGCGGCCCCGGTGGCAGGGTTCGGGAACCAGATCTGGTTCCGGTAGTGCCCGCCGGGCATCATGTTATCGCCCGGCGATTGGGAAAAAGCCTGGACCAGCGCGGGATCATCGATGAAGGTATCGGCAATCCATTCCTCGGAGAGCACCTGCTTGCCGGTCAGCGCCCGCCCGCCATTGACATAGAGATGGCCGAACCGCGCCAAATCGCGCAGGCAGGCGTTGAAGCCGCCATCGAACATTCCGGTGCCGAACTGGTCAACGCCCATCACCAGGTCTTGCTGGGCTCCGAGCTTCGACCAGACATAGTCTGAGAGCAGTTCCTGCATCGGGGCGCCGCCGGCGGCTTCCAGCACCCAGCCGAGGGCATCCGTTTCGCAGGAACGGTATTCGAACACCGAGCCGTGCGGTCCCTTGGCCTTCAGGGTCAGCAGGAACTCGTACATCCCGATCGGGCCGATGCCGCCACGCTGCGGCGCCCAGCCGATGGCTTCCTCCAGCTGGCGCACCTCGGCCTGCGGATCCAGGTACTCCTCGGAAAACCTGATCCCCGAACGCATATCCAGCAGGTCGCGCACGCGGGCGCCGGCATAGCCGCTGCGCTCCAAGGCCGGCACGTAGGTGGTCACCGTCTGC
Source organism: Glutamicibacter nicotianae (assembly GCF_006539525.1). Taxonomy (GTDB): domain Bacteria; phylum Actinomycetota; class Actinomycetes; order Actinomycetales; family Micrococcaceae; genus Glutamicibacter; species Glutamicibacter nicotianae. The sequence goes on from NZ_BJNE01000023.1 coordinate 31,587, forward strand.
TCGGTATCGAGCTTTCCGGCATCCACCAGCGCACCGGCCAGGGAGCCCACCAGGGTCTTGCTGACCGACATCAGCAGATGATCGGTCAGCGAGGTCATGGTGTTGTAGTACTTCTCCCAGAGGATCCGTCCGTTGTGCATGACCAGCACGGCATCGGTATTCGTCGCGTGCATTACCCCGCGCACGGTCAGTGCGGGGTCGGTAATGCTCGCTTTGGCAACTTCCAGCTTGCCCAGCTTCTCCTCGGCCAGGTGCAACCTGACGATCGGGCCGTCTCCGCGCGAAACCTTCACGGTGGGATGGATCCGGGCGATGTTCTGGAAAGAGCGCTTGATGTTCTGCGGGTACTGCCAGGTGGCGATGTTCAGCGCCTTGCTGGGAGGACCTGCGAGGTTAGCCGCCATGTGCCCGGCGGCATCAGTCGCTTCAGTTGCCATGCTCTGCTGGCGGAACGTCAATTCCCTTGTACTGGGATCGGATGCAGGAGATGAAGTGCTTGGCATCGATGCTGAGCTTGGTTTTCTTCTTGCCTTCGTACTGCAGCTTGGCCTTGGTGACCAGGACCCCAAGATCGGCTCCCTTCCATCGGTAATCCTCAACGCCGTAGATGCGCAGGAAGAATGCTTCCTTGTGGGTCTGCAGCTGGTGCCAGTCCAAGGCGGAACGGGAGAACTGCAGCTTGCCCCGCGAGTCGAGGTAGTAGTTGCCAGTGCGCGGCGCGTGGGTGATGTACTGCAGGATGTCATCGGTTTCCTTGATGATCATGTGGCTCCAGACATCGGCCCCGCTCATCTCTTCCCAGCGGGCGTTGATCTCGTCGACATCCAGCTCGAAGTCCACATCGAGGTATTCAAGCAGGTGGAAGAGGAACAGCGGCACGTCGGCGTAGGCGCCGGCGGTGACGTTGGTGATGGCGCTGGCTCCGGAAATGCGCGGGTTCAGCTCGCCGAGGTACACCTCGTCGGTGTCGGTGTCCACCAGCACGTCCACCTCGAAGAACCCCCGGTAGCCGGTGTCCTTCAGGCCGTTGCCCACCTTGCGTACCAGGTCGATGGCGCGCGAGCGCTGGGAATCGGTGACCACATCCGGGTGCATCTCGTTGCCGCACCAGCCGCCCTTGTACGGGGTCAGCTCCTTGTATCCTGCCAGTTCGGTCAGGATCGGACCGACCACGGTGCCGCATTCGGTCAGCACCGCTTCGACGGCCACCGGCTGGTTGTTGATGCGCTTCATGATCTTCAGCTGCTCGCCGATGATGTTCTTGGAGTGCTGCTTGAACTGCGCCTTGGAATCGATGAAGAAGGTCGTCTTGCCCGAATCGCCGTACGGGGTTTGCACCACCAGGTCATCGCCCAGGCCGGCTTCCTCGGCTAGTTTTATGAGCTCCTCGTAGCTATCGGCGGTGCCCAGCACGTTGGGCACCGATGGGGCGCCAGCCGCATTGCCCAGCTTGGTGGTGACGATCTTGGAATCCAGTTCGGTGCGCAGTGCCGCCGAAGGCAGGATCAGGTCGTAGCCCAGCTCCTCGCAGATCGCTTCGGTTTCCTCGTCGAAGAAGACCATCGCGATCTTCGGGCGCGGACCGCCCGGGGTGCACTGGGAATCGATGTATTCGCGGACCTCGGAGTTCTCCAGCAGCCAGTTGTTGATCTCTTCGGCGCTCTGGAAATCGACATAGGGCTTCTCGGCGGGGGTGAAGACCCGCGGGTGATGACCATCCCAGCCGTCGTAGTAGGTGATGTAGCTGAATTTGCGGACCCAGCGGTCAAGGCCCAGCAGGTTGACCGGGGTGGCGCCGAGGAAGAAGATCGGGGTGGTGTTGGTGCGGAAGAAATGGCGGACTTCGCTCATGTTCTTCAGCTTGCGGTCCATGCGCAGGACCTTGGCCGGGAGATTTGTCGGTTCGGACTCGTTGTAGGCCGCGTCGACCGCGACGTTGGCGCTGAGCTGATCGGTGACGGTGCGTGCCTTGTGGCGCAGCTTGTCGAGATCGCTGGGTTTGGGCATGCGGTGGCGAGAAGCCGGGGCGTGGGCTTCAAGAATGTTGGCCATGATGTGGAGATGTCCTTTGAAACTGTCCGAAGTAGGGCAATGGCACGGCGCAATGCGTGACAGTTTCATGCTCAGGGCTCTTTGCAAGCACCGGCACACGTTCTGCTTAACGGGTGGTGAACATTGCGCCAGCACCCGCTGTTGCAGCTTGTGACTTGGCATGCAACGGCGGGCGCGGGATCAATGCGCGGTGAAGATTACTCCTTATTGCAGCAGTGCACGGACGCTAGCTGGATACCGTGGCCGCGAAATCCAGCTGCTGGAACTCGAATCCTGCCTGCTGCAGGACTTCGCTGGTGACCTTGCGTCCGGTCAACGCGACCCGGGCGTTGGAGCCCATGACCGCGGCGCCGACCTTCGGAAGCACCGAACCGGTGGGCAGGCCAGGCAACCCGGCGATGGAGCGCAAGGCTGCCATGACCTCGGCATTGCGCAGCGGTTTCGGGCAGGCTGCATGCACCAGGCCGGCAGGGATGGCCGGCTCCTCGAAGCCGAGCAGGCAGCGGATCAGGCGCAACCAGTCTTCCAGCCCGATCCAGCTGAACCACTGCTTGCCATCGCCCATCGGACCGCCCAGGCCGGTATTCACCAGCAGGTTCAGCGGGCCGAGCAGCGGAGCGTCGGGGTGCATCACCAGCGAGGTGCGCAGCAGGTAGCGCTGCTCGGCATTGACCTCGGCCCCGGTGAAGGCCTGTTCCCAGGCGGAGGCGACCCCGGTCATTTCCGGCAGGGCGCGCTGGTCGGTGGGAACCGGGCTGGATTCGGTCAGCTCCTCTTCGCCGGCATCGCCGAAGATAGCGGTGGTGCTGGCCTGGATCCAGGTGGCAAGCTTCGGTGCCGCCTCAGCGGCTTCGGCCAAGGTCTGGGTGGAGGCCACGCGCGAACCGGTGAGCGCCGCCAGGTTTTCCGGGGTGTTGCGCTTGTCGACGCGCTCGCCGGCCAGGTTGACCAGGTGCACCGGATGCTTGCTGGCCAGCACATTGGCCCAGGCACCCTGGTGGACTCCGTCCCAGCTGTACTGCTCGGCAGGGAAACCATCCTCGGGGTTGCGCGTCAGCACCGAAACCGAGAGTCCGCGGCAGACCAGGTCCGCGACCAGGTTGCGGCCGAGGAATCCGCGGCCGCCGGAGATGACCACCTGGGCATCGCGCTTGCGGTGCGCGCTCGGGGCGATGATCCGGTAGAGGCGGGCCGCGGCGATGGCGAAGTCCTTGCACAACGCGTTGGCCACGGTGAATTTGAAGGCGGTGGTGCCCGGGCCGTTGAGCTCAACGGTGAAGCGCAGCACGCAGCCGTGCTCATGCGGCTCGACCTGCCAGCGCAAGACCATCTCGCCGGCGGGCTGCGGCTGGGTGAACTCCACCATCAGGGTGTCCTGATTGCGCCGGGTGATGGAACCCGACGGGGCGGTGCTGCGGTGCAATGGGCCGAAGAGCTTGCCCGGCGGCAGCAGGTCGACCTTGGTGCCCACCCCGCGCTGGTCATCGTGCACGATGAAGCCGTCGAAGCTCTTCATCCACTGCCCGGTCTGCGACAGGTTGCCCACGATCGAGTAGACGGCTTGCGGCTCAGCGGCCAGGAATTGCGACTCGGTGCGCTGCCAGTGCGTGAACTTGCTCGTGGTGCTCATCTTGGAATCGTTCCTTCCAGCTCGGTTGCTCGGGCATAGCTCTAGGCTACTGTGCCCGGTGCGCTTCAGCGGGCAGGAGCTGAAAGCCTGGCCGAACTGTTACACCGGGTCCTGCAATGGGAAAGCTCCCCTGGCCCAGATGGCCAGGGGAGCTTCGCACGGGAATGACGGCTAGGCGGTGACCTTCGCGCCGACTTCCTGTTCCATTTCGGTGAACTCGGCTTCGATCTCCGCGTTCGGGCGGTAGGTGGCCTTCGAGACCAGCCACGCGACCACCAGGGCGGCGAGGAAGCCCGGGACGATTTCGTACATGGCCGAGGCCAGCACGTCCACGTTGCCCCAGACGAAGACCACGACGGCACCGGTGACCATGCCGGCGAAACCGCCCACGGCGGTCAGCTTGCGCCAGTACAGGGCCAGTAGCACGATCGGGCCGAAGGCGCCGCCGAAGCCTGCCCAGGCGAAGGAGACCAGCTCCAGGATCGAGGAGTTCGGGTTCAGCGCCAGCAGCGCGGCGATGATGGCGATCAGCAGCACGCCGCCGCGGCCCAGGTTGACCAGGGCCTTCGGCGAGGCCTTGCGGCCGGTGATGTTGTACAGGTCCTCCACCAGTGCGGAGGAGCAGACGATCAGCTGCGAGGACATGGTGGACATGATCGCGGCCAGCACCGCGGCGAGCACCAGGCCGGCGATCAGCGGGTGGAAGAAGATCTGGCTGAGCAGCAGGAAGACGGTCTCGCTGCTGGCTTTGTCCAGCGGCTCCTTGGCGAAGTAGGCGACGCCGATGAACGCGGTGGCCACGGCGCCCAGTGTGGTCAGGAACATCCAGCCGATGCCGATACGTCGTGCGGTCTTGGCCTCGGCCGGCGTGCGCAGCGCCATGAAGCGCACGATGATGTGCGGCTGGCCGAAATAGCCCAGGCCCCAGGCGGCGGTGGAGAAGATGGCCACGGTGGCAAGGATCGCACCGTTGTCATTGAAGGAGGAGAACAGGTTGAAGGCTTCCGGGTTCACCGCGGTGATGCGCGAACCCAGGGTCTCGATGTCGCCAATGCGGATCACTGCCACAATCGGCACAGCAATCAACGCGGTGAACATCAGCACGCCCTGGACCATGTCGGTCAGCGAGGCGCCGAGGAAACCACCGAACAGCGTGTAGAGCAGGGTGATCCCCGCAACGACTAGCATGCCGGTAAGGTATTGCCAGCCGAAGGATGCCTGGAAGAACTTGCCTGCGGCCACCATGCCCGAGGAGACATAGAAGGTGAAGAACACCAGGATGATCAGCGAGGAGCCGATGCGCAGCAGGTGCGCCTTGTCCTTCAGGCGCTTTTCGAAGAAGCTCGGGATGGTGATGGCGTTCTGCGCGATTGCGGTGTAGGAGCGCAGGCGCGGGGCGACGAACTTCCAGTTCAGCCAGGCGCCGATGAGCAGGCCGATGCCGATCCACGATTCGTGCAGGCCGCCGAGGTAGATGGCGCCGGGCAGGCCCATGAGCAGCCAG
>NZ_BJNE01000024.1 GCF_006539525.1 Glutamicibacter nicotianae
TCAGTCAGCGCACTGCTTAGCGCTGATCGAGCAGGATCGGTTCGAAGAAGCCGGCCAGCTCTTCGGTAGCGTCCAGCGGCAGGATGCTGGCTACGTACATGTCCGGACGGACAATCACGATCGCGCCATCGCGGGAGATCTGGCGCTCCTCGAAGATATCTGAGCCTTCCAGCGTGGTGTAGACCTTCTCGTAATCCATGAGTCCGAAGTCCCCGATGTTCGGACGGAACACCTTGGGCGCGTCGTTGACGTTCATCGTGGTGTAGTCCTGCTGGTAGACGACCTTGATGTCGAACAGCGCATCGGTGTCGGCGCCCTTCGGGGTGAAGCGCACCAGCGGCGACCGCTCGTCCTCCAGCAGCCAGCTCGACAGGTCGGCAATCTTCTGCGACTGCCCGATAGGCAGCTGGTCTGCGAAGACGTAGATGCGGTAGCGGCCATCAGCCCGGTGGTGGTGGCCCAGGTGCTTCGGATTGGCATCGGCCAGGCGCATGACCTGCGAGGAGCGGAAGCGCTTGCCCATAGGGAAGCCGGCAGCCAGTTCCTGGTAGTCCTTGCCGGCGGTCAGCGACGACTGCGGGTACTCGGTCATGAAGCCCGCAGGGAATTCGGCTGTGCGCACGTAGAACTCGGCAACGCCTTCCTGGCCTTCGAGCTCCTCGGGCGAGGCGGCCATGATGGAGGACCACTTCTTGTCGAAGTCGATCAGGTCCTTGGCGATCACCTTGCGTTCCTCCGAGTAGGTGCGCAGCAGGCTTTCCGGAGCCCGGCCGCAGAGCACATAGCCGATCTTCCAGGCCAGGTTGAAGCCGTCCTGCATGGACACGTTCATGCCCTGCCCCGCCTTGGCCGAGTGCGTGTGGCAGGCATCGCCGGTGATGAACACGCGCGGTTCGCGGGTGCCGATTTCCTCGACCGCTACATCGTCGAAGCGGTCGGCCAGTCGGTGGCCCACTTCGTACACGCTGTGCCACGCAACGCCCTTGACCTCCAGGGTGTATGGATTCAGGATCGCCTTGGCGCGCTCGATGATTTCTCCCAGCGGGGTCTCGCGGACCTTGCCGTTATCCCCTTCCGGAACTTCGCCGAGGTCGACGTAGAGGCGGAAGAGCTGCCCGCCCTCGCGCGGGATCAGCAGAATCGAGCCGGCCTTGGAATGGATGGCGCATTTGGTGCGCACGTCCGGGAAGTTGGTCAGCGCCAGGGTATCCATGACACCCCAGGCGTGGTTGGCCTTATCGCCCGAGAGCTTCGCGCCAATTGAGCGGCGGACATTGCTACGGGCCCCGTCGGAACCGACCACATACTTGGCGCGCACGACGCGCTCGACACCGTTGTTGTCGTCCCCGCAGCCAACCAAGGTGACCTTGACCGGGTATTCCTCGCCGTCCTCGACGACCAGTTCCTTGAAATCCCAGCCGTAGTCCGGGACGGTGCGGGCTGGCGAGTTCGCGGCGAATTCAGCGAAGTAGTCGATGACTCGGGCCTGGTTGACGACGAGGTGCGGGAATTCGCTGACACCCGTTGGGTCATCGGGGGTGCGGTCGGTGCGGATGATCCGCTCCGGGTTTGCCGGGTCGGGATTCCAGAAGGTGGTTTCCTTGATGATATAGGCCTCGGCGGTGATGCGCTCGGCAAAGCCGAACGCCTGGAAGGTCTCGACGGTGCGCGACTGGATTCCGTCGGCCTGGCCGATTTCCAGCCGGCCCGGGCGCCGGTCGATGATGCGGGTGTGCACATCAGGGAATTGGGCCAGCTGGGCGGCGGTGATGATCCCGGCAGGACCGGCGCCGACGATCAGCACATCCATTTCATCCGGCAGCTCGGCGGGACGATTTACGCCCGCACCAGCAGCTGGCTGCACTCGTGGATCTGCCGAAATGTATCCGTTGTGGTGAAACTGCACCGTTTCATCCCCCAATTCCCTCTGATGACCTCAGTCAATAGGCTACTTGTTCGATATTAGAACTCCATGATCTTTTATCGCACATTAATCATATACGATCTGTGAGCTCACACACAAGCGGACGTAGGCGGCACCCCACGCGCTCGGGTCGCTTGATGCCCTTTGCCGCAGAGGCTCCCACTGCGCGCCAGCAGACTCCAGTACTTGTTGTTCATGGAGGTTCGAACTGCACTTGAGCGCTCGGTGCACTGCTGGCCTTTGCGCAGACCACCCGGGAGCCGGGACTGTGCAGCTGGCAGCAAGCAGCGGATGAATTGGATTGCAGCTGGGCCGTGCCCACCCCGCGGCACGTTCGTCGGCGGTTCGGGCCGCGAACCGGAGAATCGAAACGGCGGCTTGAGTGGCAGATGCTGGCTGGCAGAGGGCTACTTAACCAGCTCGACGCGTCCGGCTGAGACTGAGAGGCGATGCACTACCGCGTGCTCGCGCATTTTCTGCTGCCATCGCCGGTCATGGCTCACCGTGATCACGGTGCCCGGGTAATCCACCAGTGCGGCTTCCAGCTGCTCGACCAGGGCCGGGGAAAGATGGTTTGTCGGCTCGTCGAGAAGCAGCACCTGCGCCTTGGTGCTGACCGCAACGGCCAGTTCCAAGCGGCGGCGCTGGCCCACCGACAGCGCCATGGGATGCCGCAGGAAATCCTGCGGCGCAAACAAGCCAAGCTTGGCCAAGGACGCACCAGCATCCTGGACGTACTGGCTGGTGGCCGAGGCGAAAGCTTCGATCAGGCTGTCGCCGGGAAGGATCCCGATGTCCTGGCGCAGCCAAGCGCAGTGCAGGTGAGCAGCGCGCTCGATCCGCCCCGCGGTGCATTCCAGTTCGCCGGCAAGCATCTTCAGCAACGTAGATTTGCCAGCGCCGTTGGAGCCGGTGACCAGCCAACGCTCACCGAGCCTGATTTCGAAGCTGCCGGTGGACAGTCTCGGCGCGATGCTGCGCTGCGAGTTCATCACCTTCAGCAGGGTTTCACCGCTGTGCTGGCCTTCGCCGCCGCTAGGCATGGCGAAGGCCAATTCGGCGGCAGGCTCCGGGGCCCGGTGGGTTTCGAGTTCCTCGATCCGGGACTTGGCTTGGCGAATCTTCGAAGTCGAGCCGTGGCTGGAATCGCGGGCACGGAAATTGCCGTGCCCGAAACCTGCCTTCTCCCGCTTGCGCGGGATGGCGGCAACGCGCGAAGCGTACTTGTCGACCAGATTCTGCGAACGCTCATACTCCTGGACCCACTTTCCATAGGCCACGCGGATTGCGGTTCTCTCCTGCTCCTTGGCATGCAGGTAACCGTCATAGCCGTTGCCGTAGTGCGCGAGCTGGCCATCGCTGACCTCGATGATGGACCGGGCGAAGCGCTTGAGGAACATCCGGTCGTGGCTGATCAGCACCAGGGCGCCGCGGTGCTTGTCGATGGTCCGCTCCAGCCAGTTCATGGCTGTCTCGTCAAGGTCGTTCGTCGGTTCATCCAGCAGAAGCAATTGCGCACCGGAGCACAGCACGCAGGCCAGGGCGAGTCGCGAGGATTGCCCGCCGGATAGCTGCGCAACGGGTCGTTGCCGGTCCATCTGACCCAGCCCCAGCTGCTCCAGCGCGCTGTCCAGGCGTGGCGCCAGCGAATAGCCGTCGGCGGCTTCGTACAGATCGGTAACTTTCTGCAGCTGCTGCAGGAGCCGTTGGGCCTGATCCTCCGGGGCATCGTCGAGCCTATTGGATATGACGCGCATCAAGGTTTCCAGTTCGCGGAAGCGCTGGTGGTAGGAGTCGATCACCTGCTGCACGCTCATCGCTTGCGCGAAGCGCGGGTTCTGCGCCGCATAGGCCACGGCGCCGGGCGCGTTCATCGTGCGCTGCCCGCGGTCGGGTGCCAGATTTCCGGCGATGACACGCATCAGCGTAGATTTGCCCGAACCATTATCACCAAGCACGGCGATGCGATCGGTAGCGGAAATGGACAGTTCGATGCCGGCGAGGACATCTCGCTCGCCGAAGCTGACCGCGATGTCCTGCAACAAGCAGACGTCATCCGGTTCGGTGTCTTGTTCGCGCCGATCGGAGGGGCGCACATTCCGGGAGTGGGTCATGGGTCATTCCTGCCTCGCACCGGTTCCGCCCGCCGGAGCAGGCTTCGGTGCTGGTGGTTGGAGGCACTCGCAGGTGCCGAGGACTTGGCGGCAGCGAAGCAGAGCTCAACGCTGGCTGGCGCCTAGAGGAAATGGATCCCAAGAATTATCGTGCCCATCGTCCAAGGCTAATGCTCTGGGTTCGGTGCTGGCAAGGCTCGTGCGGCTAGAGGTCGATACTGCCTTCGATGAGCACATTCGTGGCGCCGCCCACCCAGAGCTGCCCGTCGGCCATCTCCAAATGCACTTCTCCATCGCGTCCCGCCTTGGCGCCCTGCCGGTTGACCAGCGGCGCGGCGGCATGCCCGGCGTCGATCAGCCATTGCGCGGCCGCGCCATTCAGGCTCCCGGTGACCGGATCCTCGCGCACTGCGCCGTTTTCGATGGTCAGCGCCCTCACTTCGAAGCCCCCGCCTGGCGTACTGGGTGGCAACGCGCCAAGGACCCCGATCTTCCAGCGGCCGAACCGCTGCGGAGCCTGCGCCGAGATCTCCAGGACCTGCTGCGCATCCTGCAGCAGGATAGCGGCCCAGCCTGGGCCGTTGTCCACCCATTGCGCGTCCACCACCTGCTCCGTGCCGATGCCCAGGATCTGCAGCATTTCCGCCAGTTCCCGCCGCCCGATCGCGCCGGTGCGCGTCGCCGGCGGCGAGGCGAAGGACAGCAGCTCGCCGTCGATCCTGATCGGCACCAGCCCGGCACCGCATTCGGCGATCAGCTGCTTCGGGTCGCGCGGCACTCCCCCGGCCTGCAGCCAGGCGCGTGCAGTGCCCAGGGCCGGGTGGCCGGCAAACGGGTATTCGCGGTCGCGGGCGAAGATCCGGAACCGGTAGTCGGCCTCCACGTGGCGTGCCGGCAGGATGAAGGTGGCCTCCGAGAGGTTGGACCACAGCGAATAGTTGCGCATCGCTTCGTCCTCCAGCCCGTCGCCATCGAGCACCACACCCAAGGGGTTGCCCTTGTACGGGACGGTGCTGAAGACATCGACCTGCTGGAATCTGCGTTGCATTGGACCATCCTCCGGATGTTCGGGCGCGGGATGCGCAATTGCCGGCGGGCACGGCAAAACCCCGCCGAGAAGTCATCTCGACGGGGTTTTCCGATCGGTTGGTCGGGCTAGCGGGATTTGAACCCACGGCCTCCTCACCCCCAGTGAGGCGCGCTACCAAGCTGCGCCATAGCCCGATGCCCTCGCAGCCGTTATCCCCAAGTCGTGAGAACCAAGGGTGCCGTCTGCGAAAAGCTCCTCCATTAGCCTACACCAAGTGAAGGGCTAAATTCGAAATTTAGCGATTGCGCCCGCGGCGTTCGCGGATTCGCATCGAAACTTCGATCGGGCTGCCCTCGAAACCGAAGGTTTCGCGCAGCCGGCGGGTGATGAAGCGGCGGTAGCCCGGATCCAGGAAGCCGGTGGTGAACAGCACGAAGCGCGGCGGGCGAGCCGAGGCCTGGGTGCCGAACAGGATGCGTGGCTGCTTGCCGCCGCGCACCGGGTGCGGGTGGGCCGCGACAAGCTCGCCCAGGAAGGCATTCAGCTTGCCGGTCGGGATGCGCTTGTCCCAGGATTCCAGCGCGGTATTCAGCGCGGGAACGAGCTTGTCCTTGTGCCAGCCGGTCTTCGCCGAGATGTTCACGCGCGGCGCCCACTCGATATGGGCCAGGTCGCGTTCGATCTCCTGCTCAAGGTAGTAGCGGCGGTCCTCGTCCACCTCATCCCACTTGTTGTAGACGATGACCATCGCGCGGCCGGCCTCGATGGCCAGCTGGATGATGCGCACGTCCTGCTCGGAAATGGTCTCGTTGGCGGCCAGCAGGATCACTGCGACCTCGGCCTTTTCCAGCGCGGTCTGGGTGCGCAGCGACGCGTAGTAGTCCGAGCCGACGGCCATGTGCTGGCGGCGGCGGATGCCTGCGGTATCCACGAAGCGCCAGACTTCGCCGCCCAGCTCGACCAGTTCGTCCACCGGGTCGCGGGTGGTGCCGGCGTAGTCGTCGACCACCACGCGCTCGGAGCCGGCCACCTTGTTCAGCAGCGAGGACTTGCCCACGTTCGGGCGGCCGATCAGCGCGATGCGGCGCGGACCGCCCGAGGGGATCATGCCGCCGAACGCCGAATGCTCCGGCAGCTTCTCCATGACCGCGTCCAGCAGGTCGGCGGTGCCGCGGCCGTGCAGGGCCGAGACCGGCCAGGGCTGGCCGAAGCCCAGGCCCCAGAGCACGGCGGCTTCGGCTTCCTGGTTGAAATCGTCGACCTTGTTGGCCACCAGGAAGACCGGCTTGCCCTTCTTGCGCAGCATCTTCACCACGGCCTCGTCGGTGGCGGTGGCCCCCACATGGGAGTCGACCACGAAGAGGATGGCGTCGGCGACGTCGGCGGCGATTTCCGCCTGGTCGGCCACCGAGGCGTGGATGCCCTTGGCATCGTGCTCCCAGCCACCGGTGTCCACGATGGTGAATGGGCGTCCCATCCACTCGGCGGAGTAGGACACGCGGTCGCGGGTGACGCCCGGGGTGTCCTCCACGACCGCTTCGCGGCGGCCGAGGATGCGGTTGACCAGGGTGGACTTGCCCACGTTGGGGCGTCCGATGACAGCCAGGACCGGTGGAATGACGACGTCTTCATCGTCGTCGTCGAAGTGGTCCAGGCCTGCCAGCAGGGCCGAGTCCTCGTCGTCCAGTTCGTAGTCTTCCAGTCCGCTGAGCAGGGCCTTGGCGCGGACGTCGGCCTCTTCCTCGCTCAGTTCGGCCAGGCGCTCGGCGATATCGTCGTCTCCAACGGGGATGTATTCCTCGTCGTGGGTGGAGTTGTTCTCGCTCATGATTTTCCCTTCACAGCGATCGTAATCTTCATCGGCTCTCGCCGAGGATGGGCACCAGCTTGAGGCTAGTTTTTCGTTGCGGTGCTGATGGCGTCAAGCACCGCGTCGATGGTCTGCTCGAAATCCAGCTCCGAGGAGTCAACGGTCATGACCCCGTCGGCGGCCTGGGTGAAGTTCACCACGGTGGAGTCCTTCGCATCGCGTGCCAGCACCTGGGTGGCCAGCTGCGCGTCGTTCTGGGTTCCGCCCAGCTGCAGGCCGCGGCGGCGCAGGCGGGCTTCCTCCGAAGCAGTCAGCAGGATGCGCGCATCGGCATCCGGGGCGACCACGGTGGTGATGTCGCGGCCTTCGGCCACGATGCGGGCGTTGGCGGCGATGATCTCCTGCTGGCGGCGGACCAGTTCGGCTCGCGCGTCCAGGTTGGTGGCCACGGTGGAGACCTGCTCGGAGATGCGCGGTTCGCGGATCGCCGCGGTCACATCCACCCCGCCGATTTCGACCAGTTCGGCATCCGGATCAACCGAGATGGACAGCTTCGCATCGCGCACTGCCTGGGCCACGGCGTCTGCGTTGGCCAGGTCGGTGCCGTCGGCGAGCACCGAGTAGGTGATCGCGCGGTACATGGCACCGGTATCCAGGTAGGCCGCGCCCAGCTTGCGGGCGACGGCCTTGGAGACCGAGGACTTGCCGGAGCCGCTGGGGCCGTCGATGGCAATAACAAGCTTGTCGTTGTTCAAGGTGCTCACTGGGCTACTTTCCATCCGTTCTTGGTCAATACGTCGATCAGTTCATCGCGCCGGCCGGGCACGACCGAAACATCCACCATGCCGACCTGGTGGCCGGCGGAGTGCTCCATGCGCAAATCCTCGATATTGATCTGCGCATCGCCGATTTCGGTCAGCAGCTGGGCGATCTGCCCCGGGCGGTCGTCGATCACGACGGTCACCAGGGCGAAGGCCTGCGGAGGTGCGCCGTGCTTGCCCGGGATCCGGGCACGCCCGGCGTTGCCTTCGGTCATCAGCTGCGAGAGGTCCAGCAGCGCGCCGGCCCCTTGCGGGTTGCGCAGCGTGCTGATCAGCCGGTCCAGGTCTTCCTTCATCCCGGTCAGGATCGGCACCAGCGCGTCGGCGTTGTGCGAGAAGATCTGGATCCAGAGCTTCTCGTCGCTGGCCGCGATGCGCGTGGTGTCGCGCAGCCCGTTGCCGGCCAGGGCCAGCTGGTGGCTTTCGGCGTTTAGCAGGCGCGAGGCGATCATCGAGCTGGCCGCCTGCGGGAAGTGGCTGATCAGCGCGACGGATTCGTCATGCTCGGTGACGCTCATCCGGTGCATGGTCGCGCCCAGGTCGATGGCCAGGGATTCGGCGGCCTTCACGCGCGAGGCCTGTGCCCCGTCGTGGGCGCAGATGACCCACGGCATGGAGGTGAACAGCTCGCCGCGGGCGGCGGCCGGGCCGGATTTCTCGCGGCCGGCCATCGGGTGCGTCCCCACATAGCGGGAAGTCTCGGCCTCGCCCAGCCGCGTATCGGCCAGCACGCCGGCCAGGATCGAGCCCTTGACGCTGGCGATGTCCACCACCGTGGCGTTCGGGTAGGCCAGCAGCGCATCGCCGACCAGCGCGGCGGTGACATCCGGCGGGGCGCCGATCACTACCAGTTCAGGTGCGATCTGCTGGTTTTCCAGCAGCACGCCGGCGCCGATGTCCTGGGCAACCCCGGCCGCGGTCGGCGAAATATCCGACAGGTAGACGTGCACGCCCTTGGCGCGCAGTCCCAGTCCCACCGAGGTGCCCAGCAAGCCGGTGCCGATGACCAGCACCGGGCCTGCGAGGTGCGAGGCGGCCATCGGCTACATCCCCACCATGGCCATGAGGTGCCCGACTTCCTGGTTGCCCAGGGAGCGGATGGTGCCCTGCTTCTGGTCGCCCAGCTGCACCGGGCCCACGGCGACGCGCACCAGGCGCTGGACCGGGTGGCCCACGGCGTCGAACATGCGGCGCACGATGCGGTTGCGGCCCGAGTGCAGGGTCACCTCGACCATCACGTGCTTCGGGGTGGTGGCGATGATCTTCAGGTCATCGACCTTGCTCCAGCCGTCTTCGAGCTTGATGCCCTCGCGCAGCTGGTTGCTCACCGCGCGCGGCAGCGGGCCGGGGATCTGCACCAGGTAGGTCTTCGGGACCTCGTACTTCGGGTGCTGCAGGCGGTTGGCCAGCTCGCCGTCGTTGGTCAGGATCAGCACGCCTTCGGTCTTGTAGTCCAGGCGGCCGACGTGGAACAGGCGCAGCGACTTGTGCTCGTTCTTGAAGTAGTCGGCGATGGTGCGCCGGCCTTCCGGGTCGTCCATCGTGCACATCACGTGCTTCGGCTTGTTGAAGACGAAGTAGCGGTTGGCCTGGTTCGTCTGGATGCGCATGCCATCGACGTGGATGCGGTCCTTGTCCGGGTCCACGCGGGTGCCCAGCTCGACGACGAGGTTGCCGTTGACCTCGACGCGGCCTTCGAGGATCATCTCCTCGCAGACGCGGCGCGATGCCACCCCGGCGTTGGCCATGGCCTTCTGCAGGCGGATGCCATCCTGCTGCTCCCCGTTGATCTCGCGGGCCGCTTGGTTCTCGGCACGGGCCTGGGCGCGGGCGCGCTGGGTCGGTCGTGCGTAGTTGTTCGGCACGGAGTTGCCGAAGCGTTCCTTGCCGAAAGCCCGCTCGGAGTTCTTGCGCGCTGCCGAAGTGTTGCGCTTGGCCGGGTTCGACTTCTCGCCCGGCTTGCCGGAGGACGACTTGCCGTACGGCTTCTCGCCGAAGGACCTGCCGCCGGTGCGGCCAGCGCCACCTGGCTTGCCGTAGGACTTGCCCCCGGATTTGCCGCCGTTGCTGTTGCGGCCGCCTGCTGGCTTGCCGCCGAAGTTTGAATTGCCGCCGCGTTCGCCGCGGCCGGAGGAGGATCCCCTGCTCATGCTTGCCTGTGTCCCTTGCTGTTACGTGTTCGCTGCGCGAGCCCGCCAGTGGCATCGGCTTCACGCGTGGTTGGTCCGGTGTAGCTGCCGGCTGGCAGCTACCTAGTCGTCGTAGGTTGCCGAATCGAGCGATTCGAGATCGGCCACCCCGGGAAGATACGGGGACAGCGCAGGCAACTCATCAAGCGAGCCCAGTCCCAGTCGTTCCAGGAAGTATTCGGTGGTTTGGTACAGCGTCGCTCCGCCATCCCCGACTTCCGGATACTCCGTGATCAATCCGCGGGTGAGCAGCGTGCGCACCACTGAATCGACGTTGACACCTCGAATCGCCGAAATACGTCCACGCGAGACCGGCTGTCGGTAAGCGATGACAGCCAGGGTTTCTAGGGCGGCCTGCGACAGGCGTGCTGTCTGCCCGTCGAGCACATAACTGGAGACGAAATCGGCGTAATCGGCCCGCGAATAGAAGCGCCACCCGGAGGCGACGCGACGCAGTTCAAATCCGCGCGGGCGATCCTTACCATCATACTCGGAAGCAAGATTCTCCAAAGCGGCGGCAACCCTGGCCGTGGGCACCTCGAAGATTTCGGCCAAACGCGCCGAGGATACGGGGATATCGGCGACCATCAGCACCGCTTCAAGACCCGATTCCAGGCCCCCCGGCAGCCGGTCAATGGGTGCAATCTCACTCATGATTCACCTCACCACCACTCCCCTCGTAGTCGTCTTGCACCGCCTGCGCATCGAAGCTCGATTCCTGGATCAGCGAGATCAGCAGCGGCCCGAGCGGATCTTGTTGCGCAAAGCTGATGGCTTTCTGCCTGAACATCTCCAACAATGCCAGAAAACGCACAACCACCACCAGCTGCGCCGGCGCGTCCGCGACCAGCTCGGTGAAGGCCAGCGTGCCGCGGGCTTCGAGCAGGGCGGTGATCGACTCGGCTTCCTCGGCGATCGTGACATTCGCCCCGTGCAGGTGCCCGATCCCGACCTCGGTGGCAGGTTCGGGCTTCGGCGCCAGCGCCTTGGCAGCCATCGCGGCCAACGCGTCGGGCCCGATGGTGAACACCAGTTCCGGCAGCAGGGCGGCGAACTGCGGTTCCAGCGAGACCTCGCGGGGATGCCGGGCGCCCTCGGCGGTGTAGCGTTCGCCCAGGAATTCGGCGGCCTGCTTGAAAGCCTTGTACTGCAGCAGGCGGGCGAACAGCAGGTCGCGGGCTTCGAGCAGCTCGAAGTCCTCCTCGTCGGCCATTTCGCCGCGCGGCAGCAGCCGGGCAGCCTTCAGATCCAGCAGCGTGGAAGCGACCACGAGGAATTCGGTGGTCTCGTCGAGCACCTTCATCCCGTCGCTGCCGCTTTCTGCGCTGGCAGCCTGCAGTTCGCGCAGGTAGGCGATGAATTCGTCGGTGACCTCGGCCAGTGCGACCTCGGTGATATCCAGCTCGCGCTTGGTGATCAGGTGCAGCAGCACATCGAAGGGCCCGTTGAAGTTCTGCAGGGCAAGGCGAAAACCGCCAGCCGATTCCTGCCCAGCTTCAGCTGGCGTCGTGGATTCGGTGGCGGTTTCCTCGCTGAGCGTGGCGCTCATTACGGGGCACCACCACGCCAAATCAGTTCGCGGGCGAGGTTGCGGTACGCCTCGGCACCCGGGTGGTTGGCCGCGTAGGAAGTTATCGGTTCGGCGGCCACGTTCGCGTCGGCGAACTTGATGGTGCGCTTGATCACGGTTTCGAAGAGCTTGTCGCCGAAGGCCTCATCCAGCCGGGTGATGACCTCGCGGCTGTGCAGGGTGCGCGCGTCGTACATGGTGGCCACCACGCCGTCCAGCTCCAGCACCTGGTTCAGCCGGTCCTTGACCTTGTCGATGGTTTCCATCAGCAGGGCCACCGCACGCAGCGCGAAGAACTCTGCGGTCAGCGGGATGATCACGCCGTGGGCGGCGGTCAGCGCGTTGATGGTCAGCAGGCCCAAGGATGGCTGGCAGTCGATGAGCACCACATCGTAGTCGTCGATGACGTGGCGCAGCGCGCGTTCGAGCACCTGCTCGCGGGCGACCTCGTTGACCAGCTGCACCTCGGCGGCGGACAAATCGATGTTGGCCGGCAGCAGATCGATGTTCTCGACGTCGGTCTTCACAATCGCGTCGGTGATCTTGACCTTGCGGTCCATCAGCACGTTGTAGACGGTGATGTCCATTTCGTGCGGGTTGGTTCCGAAGCCCGCGGACAGCGCGCCCTGCGGGTCGAAGTCCACCAGCAGCACCTTGCGGCCGTACTCGGCGAGCGCGGCAGCGAGGTTGATGGTGGAGGTGGTCTTGCCGACGCCGCCCTTCTGGTTCACCATGGCGATCACGCGTGCCGGGCCGTGCGAAGGCAGCGGTGCTGGCACGGGGAAATCTGTCAATGGCTTGCCAGTTGGACCCACCGGACGAGGCTCCTTGAGCATCCCCGCTCCGCGGTGCTTATTTCCCTGTTCCTCGCTCACGATGGGTAAACCACACTTCCCGTTCGATAAACCTGATTCCTCGAGCTGTAAGCTCATTCCAAGGTTATCGGCCGAAGCAAAAGATCTTGGTTTTTTGGGCTCTTTCACGGCGAGCCTTTACCTTGAACCTTAGCTCTAATGTTGTATGCGAGCTGAATGCCAACTGGCATTAACCGAAAGGCAGCGATGAAGGCGATTGCCAAGTTCCCCAGCCTGGCCGAAGCCGAGCCGGGCAGCACGCAGGTCAGCGTCGGCGTGCTCTTCCAGGCCCAGCTGGACGACGGGAAATGCATCGCGCTGCTCGATGACCGCGGGTTCTTTACGAGCGCGCAGTGGCAGCAGGCGAGACCGGAGGAAATCCGCGACACCGCACTGGCTGCGGTGGGCCCGGATGAGCCGGCGCCGGGGCGGACGCAGGCCGAGGCGCTGCACGATTACTGGGAGTACATCGCCTCCCTGCTGGCCGCCCAGCAGATCCAGGAGCCCACCGAGGAGCTGGTGAAGCTGGAGCACGAGGTCCGTTTCGGCCCGCGCCTGCAGCGGCTGCTCGCCTCGAGCGGCCGCTGATCCGGCGCCCAGTCCGGTCATTCGCTGGCCATCACCCAAAGGTTCTTGAACCTGGTTCCCGGCAGTGGTCGAATGGATGAACACGCGCTGGTATCTGGCGGCCATAGGAGCGAGGTCGATGTTCACGGGAATGCTCGGCAATTGCACGGTGTCCGATGTGGCTCGGGCGGAGAACTGGTATGCCCGGGTCTTTGGCAGGGCGCCGGATGCGCGGCCCATGGACGGGCTGATCGAATGGCATCTGGCCCCGGGCTTCGGCGTCCAGGTCTTCGCGGACCCTGAACGCGCAGGGCACAGCACAGTGGTCCTGGAAGTCGCCGACCTGGATGCCCAGGCCGAACGCCTGTTCGCCTCAGGCATCGAGCACCAGGGCCCGCAGCCCGGCGGCGGGGCACGGATCCTGCAGCTTCAGGACCCCGACGGCAACCGGATGGTGCTCGCCTCTCCCCTGGTGGGACTTTCGCGCTGAGTCTGGCCCCGGGTGCTCAGGCCTGCTCGGCCACCCAATCGAAGGACCATGGCAGCAGTTCACCGATCGCGATGCTGCGCGCCCCGGCCGGGGTCTGGACAATGACCCGAAGCCGCGGATAGCTGTCGGCCATCACCTGCCGGCACCGACCGCACGGGTTCTTGATTCCGCGCCCCTGATTGCCCACCGCGACCACCACCTGCGGATCCACCGCCCCGGCTGCGCGAGCGGCTCCCAGGGCCACCAGCTCTGCGCACGGGCCTCCGGTGAAATGGTAGAAATTCACTCCTGCGTGCATCGTGCCATCGGCAGCAAGCACACCGGCCCCCATGGTGTGCATCCCGTCGCCGCCATCGGGCGCGTCGGTCACCGCCTCGATGGTTCGCCGGGCCAGCTCAACCAGTTCTACTTCGGCTTCTGCCAGTTCACGGCAGTGCAGCTCGTGCGGTGTTGATTTCATGGCTCCAGCCTAGCCGCATGCGTCTCGCAGCCGCGACGCTTGGGCCTGTCTGCCGAAAGAGCCACAACGCAGAAAATCCGCTACCCGAGCATGTCGGATAACGGATTTCTGGCTAAGGGCCTGGCGGACTAGTGTCCTTCGACGCTGTTCTCGTCGAATGGACGGTTGCCGGCCAGCACTGCCTGGGCCTGGTCCATGTCGATTTCCTTGGTCCACTTGCCGATCAGCAGCGTTGCCACGGCATTGCCGGTGAAGTTGGTCAGCGCGCGGGCCTCGGACATGAACTTGTCGATGCCCACGATCACGCCCATGCCGTCCAGCAGCTCCGGACGGTGCGACTGCAGGCCTGCAGCCAGGGTTGCCAGGCCGGCGCCGGTCACGCCGGCGGCGCCCTTGGAAGCGATGATCATGAAGACCAGCAGGCCGACCTGTTCTCCCAGGCTCATCGGCATGCCCATGGCGGTGGAGACGAACAGGGCAGCCATGGTCAGGTAGATGGCGGTGCCATCGAGGTTGAAGGAGTAGCCGGTCGGCACGGTGATGCCGACAACCGGCTTGGACACGCCAGCGTGCTCCATCTTGGCGATCAGGCGCGGCAGCGCCGATTCGGAGGAAGAGGTGGAGAAGATCAGCAGGTATTCGCGAGCCAGGTACTTCAGCAGCAGGAAGATGTTCAGGCCGGTGACCAGGCGCAGCAAGCTGCCCAGGATGACGACAATGAACAGCGCGCAGGTGACGTAGAAGGCACCCATGAGGATCGCCATCGAGCCGATGGCGGCCCAGCCGGTGGCACCGACCACTGCGGCGATGGCACCGAACGCGCCGATCGGGGCAGCCCACATGATCATCATCATCAGGCGGAAGACCACGGCCTGGATGTGCTTGATGCCGTTGAGCACCGGTTCGCCACTCTTGCCCATGGACTGCAGCGCGAAGCCGACCAGCAGCGCCAGCACCAGGGTCGGCAGCACGGGGATGTCGCCCGGAATCATGTCCAGCAGGAAGGCAACGGTGGAGTTTTCTTCGCCCTTGGCGCCAGACTCATACGGTTCGAGCTGCAGGCCCGAACCCGGGTGGATGATGTTGCCCACGACCAGGCCGATGGCCAGCGCGAAGGTGGACATGGTGATGAAGTACAGCAGCGCCAGTCCGCCGACCTTGCCGACGGTCGCCGCCTTGGCGATGGAGCCGACCCCCAGCACGATGGTGCAGAAGATGACCGGTGCGATCAGCATCTTGATAAGCGCGACGAATCCGGTGCCCAGCGGCTTGAGCGCCTTGCCGAGATCCGGGGCCATCAGGCCGACCGCTGCGCCGAGCACCACGGCGGCAATCACCATGATGTACAGCCAGTGGGTCTTGTCCTTCTTCTTCGTTCCGGCCTGCGGCGAATTGCCTGCCGGCGTCATCTGGTCTGTGACAGCCATTGCGTGGTCCTACCCTCGTGTGCGTGTGGAACCGGACGGCGCACCCTTGCGCGGCCGGCATTACGTAGAATCGTTCTGTATCCATGGTGCGGCGCAAAGTGATCCGCATCTCCATTGCGTTCATATTGGTCACGCGGTGGGCCTGCCAGGAGCAACCAGCACGAGGAGATGCGCGCAGTGACCGATCATTTCACCGACCTGTCGCTGGCCCGGCGCGCCGGCAACACAGCTTCCCCCGCCCCGCTGAGCCGCGACGGCTGGTCCCTGGCGGTCGTCATCTTCGCGGCGCAGATGATGGTGGTCATCCTCGTTGTCGTGGGCCTGGCCGTCGCCACCTACCAGCACCAGGCGCAGGTGATCCAGGACGACAAGCAGGCCACGGTGGCCGCGATCTCCATCACCCTGGCCAACGACCCCTTCGTGGCCGAAGCGCTGGCCGGCGAGAACCCCACCGAGCTGCTGCAGCCCTACACCAACAAGATCCTGGACCGCGGGCAGGGCGTGGATTTCATCACGATCATGACCGCCGAAGCCCTGCGCGTCACCCACCCCAATCCCGCGCAGCTGGGCAAGCCTTATTCGGGAAGCATCCGCCAGGCGCAGGCCGGCCAAACCTACAACGAGGTCGCCTTGGGCACCCTGGGGCTTTCGGTGCGCACCATCGCCCCGGTGTACCACGATGGCAAGCTGGTGGGCATGGTCGCCACTGGCATCACGCTGGAAAGCCTGCAGTCGATCTACCGCAGCGAGCTGCCGCAGATCCTGGCCGTGTCGGCGCTGGCCCTGCTGCTGGCCGGCTTCAGCTCATGGTCCTTTTCCCGCTACGTCAACCAGGCCACGCTGGGCTTCGGCCCGCACGGGTTGCGCCGGCTCTACGCCTTCTATTTCTCCGCGCTGCATTCGGTGCGCGAAGGCCTGGTGCTGCTGGATCGGCGGCACCGCATCGTGCTCTATAACCAGGAAGCGGCCCGATTGCTCGGCTTCCCCGAAGAAGTCCCTCCCGGCGGGTTGGATCTCGACCAGGTGCAGATCCCCGAAACCCTGCGCACCCTGATGGCGACCGGGCGCAGCTGCAAGGACGAGATCCATTTGGGCGCCCGCACGGTGCTGTCCATCTCCCAGGGGCCGGCCCGCCTGACCAACGCGCGCCTGCCCCGGCGCGGCGGGCTGCCGGTACGCTGGTTCCGTTCCCAGCCGCTGACCGGCCAGGTCATGACGCTGGGCGATCTGACCGAAGTGCAGGAGCTGGCCGGCGAGGTGCAGTCGCTGAAGACCTTCTCCACCGCCCTGCGAGCGCAGACCCATGAGCATGCCAACCGCCTGCACACCATTGCCACGCTGATCGAAAATGGGCAGAGCGGCAAGGCGCTGGCTTTCGCGGTCGATGACCGCCAGCACTCGCAGAAGCTCACCGATGCGATTGTGCATTCCATCGACGACGTCTACCTCTCCAGCCTGCTGGTGGCCAAGGCCGCCCAGGCGAACGAGCGCGGCGTGCAGCTCGATATCAACACGCAGGGACAGATCCCGAGCGACGCGTTCGCCGCCACCGATATCGTCACGATCGTCGGCAACCTGCTGGATAACGCGCTGGACGCCTCGGCCGGCACCGAGGACGCGACGGTGTGGGTTGAAGTCGCAGCGGCCGATGACGAGCTGATCATCTCGGTGGCCGATTCGGGTCCGGGCATCGAGCCGGAATTCCTCGATCAGCTGCTGCGCTTCGGGGTCAGCACGAAGGCCGGCGGCCAACCGCGCGGCCTCGGCCTGGCGCTGGTGCAGCAGGCGGTGCTCCGGCTAGGTGGCACAATGAATGTTGACAACGACGCCGGAGCGATCTTCACCGTCACCCTGCCCCTGAAAAACAGCGACTAGACCGGGAGGTTTCGAGTGCACGACTCCGCTGCAGCCACGCCCGCGCCGGGCTTGCCCGCGCACACCTTCAAGGTCCTCGTTGTAGACGACGAACCGGAAACCGCAGCTTCCCACGCGAAGTACGTCAACCGCGTGCCCGGATTCGCCACCGGAGCCATTGCAGCCAATGGCCAGCAGGCGCTCGCGCTGCTGTCCGAGGCGCGCGCAGCGCACGAACCGTTCGACCTGGTCCTGCTGGATATGACCTTGCCCGACCTGCATGGCATCGATGTCGCCAAGCGGATGCGCGGCCACGGGCTGACCACCGACATCATCGCGATCACCGCGGTGCGCGACCTGGCGGTGGTGCGTTCGGCGGTCGCCACAGGCATCACCCAGTACCTGATCAAGCCCTTCACCTTCGCGGCGTTCACCGAGAAATTGGAGAACCACCGGCGTTTCATTTCCGAGATCAGCTCCAGCGGCCCGGATACCAGCCAGGCTGCGCTGGATAATGCGTTCTCCGCACTGCGCACCACCACTGCCTCGGCGTCGCTGCCCAAGGGCCTGATCCCTGAAACGCTGGCGCAGATCACCGGCCTGCTGCGCAGCAAGCCCGAAACCTGCTTGTCCGCCACCGAGCTCGGCGAAGAGCTGGGCATCTCCCGGGTCACCGCACGGCGCTATCTGGAGCATCTGGCCGAGGCCAAGGCCGTGGTCAAGCAGCCCCGGCATGGCACGAGAGGCCGCCCGGAATATGAATACCGGGCGGCCTCCCATGGCTAGCACTGCCGAGATCTAGGCCTCTGGACGCAGCAGCGGCACCAGTTCGTCGAGCACGCTCGTGTCCTCGATGGTCGACGGGACCGAGTATTCCTTGCCGTCGGCAATCTGCCGCATGGTCTTGCGCAGGATCTTGCCCGAACGGGTCTTGGGCAGCGCGGCGACGACGGTGACTTCGCGGAAGTCGGCGACTGCACCGATGTGCTGGCGCACCAGCGCGACGATTTCCTTCTTCAGCGCCTCCTCCTCGACGTCGATCCCTGACTTGAGCACCACGTAGCCGCTGGCCCGCTGGCCCTTGAGCGCATCAGCCAGTCCGATCACGGCGCATTCGGCCACGGCCGGATGGCTGGCCAGCACCTGTTCCATGGCGCCGGTGGACAGCCGGTGCCCTGACACGTTGATCACGTCATCGGTGCGCCCCATGACGAACAGGTAGCCGTCGTCGTCAAGATAGCCGGAATCGCCGGTCAGGTAGAACCCGTCGATCTGCGACAGGTAGGTATCGATGAAGCGCTGGTCGTTGCCCCACAGGGTGGTCAGGGCGCCGGGCGGCAAGGGCAGCCGAACCACGATGTTGCCTTCCTGGTTCGCTTCGAGCCGCTCGCCCAGCGCGTCGCGGATCTGCACGTCGAAGCCAGGCACCGGAGTGGTGGGCGAACCGGCCTTGGCAGGCAGCTCCTCCAGGCCCAGCGGGTTCGAGGCGATCGGCCAGCCGGTTTCGGTCTGCCACCAGTTGTCCACCACCGGAATGCCCAGCAGCTTCGAGGCGAAGTGGTAGGTGTCCGGGTCCAGCCGCTCGCCGGCGACGAACAGCGCGCGCAGGCTGGACAGGTCGTGGCTGGCGATCAGCGCACCTTCCGGATCGGCCTTGCGCACCGCGCGCAACGCCGTCGGCGCGGTGAACATCGTGGTGACCTTGTGGTCGGCGATGATGCGGCCGAAGACCCCGGCGTCCGGTGTGCCGATGGGCTTGCCCTCGTAGAGCACCGTGGTGGCGCCGGCGATCAGCGGCGCGTAGACGATGTAGGAGTGGCCGACCACCCAGCCCACGTCAGAGGCGGTGAACATGGTGTCGCCCGGATGCACGTCGTAGATCGCGTTCATGGAGAACTGCAGCGCGGTGGCGTAGCCGCCGGTATCGCGCACCACGCCCTTCGGCGCCCCGGTGGTGCCCGAGGTGTAGAGCACGTAGAGCGGGTGGGTGGATGGCACGGATACCGGCCCGGCCGGCGACGCGGTCTTCGCCTGCTCATCCCAGTCCAGCCAATTGATCTGCTGCCCGTTGACCGGTTTGCCCTGGTATTCATCCAGCGAGTGCTCGAAGCCTTCGCGGCGGGCGACGATCACGTCCTTGACCGCAGGCTCCGCCAGGCTCAGCGCCTCGGCCACCGCCGGCAGGTATTCGATGCGGCGGCTCGGCTCGATGCCGCCCGAGGCGGTGACGATCGCCACCGGGGCGCAGTCGGTGATGCGTGCCGCCAGTTCCTTGGGCGCGAACCCGCCGAAGACCACCGAATGGATCGCGCCCAGGCGTGCGCAGGCGAGCATCGCGATAGCCGCCTGCGGGATCATCGGCAGGTAGATCAGCACGCGGTCCCCGGTCTTCACGCCGCGTTCGGCCAGCACGCCGGCGAAGATTTCCACTTCGCGCAGCAGCTCGGAGTAGGTGTATTTGGTGACGGTGCCCAGCATGGCCGAATCGTAGATCAGCGCGGTGCTCTCCCCGCGACCGGCTTCGACGTGGCGGTCCAGTGCGTTGGCCGAAAGGTTCAGCGTGCCATCCGGGAACCAGCCGTACAACGGCTTGCGCGAATCATCCAGCGCCGTCTGCGGTGCCGTATCCCAGCGGATATCCTGGGCGGCTTGCAGCCAGAATGCTGCTGGGTCAGTGGTGGCTTGCTCAAAGGCCTGGCGGTATTCCTGCACCATGGTTCTCTCCTCCTGGCCCCGGGCGTCATTACCCGGCACCTGCGTGGTGATTGAGGTCGTCCTCTTGGCATTAACTGTATGAGTACGATCACATGATCGCAACTACGTTGTATACAGATTTCGAAAAAATTCCAAATAAATTGGATCCAGCTCACACATTTCCCGCTTCTATGTATACACTGGAGCCATGAGAGCAAGCGATAAGGTCTACGAGAGCCTCCGCGCCGACATCGTCGAATGGCGGCTGGCTCCCGGCACCGTTCTTGCAGAAGTAGAGCAGTCCGAACGCCTGGGCATTTCCCGCACTCCGGTGCGCGAGGCCCTGGGCCGATTGGTCGCCGACGGCTTGGCGGTGCAGCAACGCGGACGCGGCGCCGTCGTGTCCGAGGTCAGCGAAGACCACGTAGCTGACCTGTTCGTTCTGCGCGTGGCACTGGAATGCGCCAGCGCACGCGAAGCTGCCAAGTCGACGGGGCGATCGGCCTTCAACGAGTTGGCCAGCCGCTTCGAAGCAGCCGTCAAGGAAGTGGAGCTTCCCGGATCCCGGGAGTCCTACTACCAGCTGGTGCAGCTGCTGGACGAGTCGATCGACGAAGCGGCCAGCAACAAGTACCTGTCCAACGCGCTGCGCACCTTGCGGGTGAACCTGCAACGGGTGCGGCGCCTGGCCAAGGACAACCCCGAAAGGCTCAAGGCTTCCGCTTCCGAGCATGCGGCCATCGCACGAGCGATTGCCAGCGGAAACCCAGAGGTCGCAGCCGCGGCCACCACAGTCCACCTGCACGAATCCTTCACCCACATCATGACCCACGCGGTCGGATCAGAAAGGCAGTTAGCATGATCAACCACCCAGTACGCGTATACCGCTCCGAGGAAAACCTGGCTCGCGAAGACCAGCTGGCACATAAGATCGCCAAGGTTGCCGCCGATCCGGTAGAGGTCACCAGCGAAGTGACCGAAATGATCATCAACCGCATCATCGACAACGCTTCGGTTGCCATCGCGTCGCTGAACCGCGGCCCGATCGTCGCTGCCCGCGCCCAGGCGCTGGCCCACGCCCCTTCCACCGGCGGCAAGGGTGCCTCGGTGTTCGGCATTTCCGAGAAGGTGTCCCCCGAATGGGCCGCCTGGGCCAACGGCGTGGCCGTGCGCGAACTGGACTACCACGACACCTTCCTGGCCGCCGAGTACTCCCACCCGGGCGATAACATTCCGCCGATCCTGGCCGTTGCCCAGCACACCGGCGCATCGGGCAAGGACCTGATCCGCGGCATCGCCACCGGCTACGAAATCCAGGTGGACCTGGTCAAGGCCATCTGCCTGCACAAGCACAAGATCGATCACGTAGCGCACCTGGGCCCATCGGCCGCCGCCGGCATCGGCACCCTGCTCGGACTCGATGTCGAGACCATCTTCCAGGCCGTGGGCCAGGGCCTGCACACCACCACCGCCACCCGCCAGTCGCGCAAGGGCGAAATCTCCACCTGGAAGGCCCACGCCCCGGCCTTCGCCGGCAAGATGGCAGTCGAGGCTGCCGACCGCGCCATGCGCGGCCAGACCTCCCCAGTGCCGATCTACGAAGGCGAAGACGGCGTCATCGCCTGGATGCTCGATGGCAAGGATGCCGCCTACGAGGTGCCGCTGCCAGAGGCCGGCGAAGCCAAGCGCGCCATCCTGGACACCTACACCAAGGAGCACTCGGCCGAGTACCAGGCGCAGGCCTGGATCGACCTGGCCCGCAAGCTGCACGGCGAGCACCCGGAAGCCACCGACCCGAAGAACGTGAAGTCGGTGCTGATCAAGACCAGCCACCACACCCACTACGTCATCGGCTCCGGCGCCAACGACCCGCAGAAGTACGATCCGACCGCTTCGCGCGAGACCCTGGACCACTCGATCCCGTACATCTTCACCGTCGCCCTGCAGGACGGCGCCTGGCACCACGTGGATTCCTACTCGCCGGAGCGCGCCGGCCGTGCCGATACCGTTGAGCTGTGGAACAAGGTCACCACCGAGGAAGACGCCGAGTGGACCCGCCGCTACCACTCGCTGGACATCTCGGAGAAGGCCTTCGGCGGTTCGGTGGAAATCACCCTGAACGACGGCACCGTGATCACCGATCAGATCGCCGTGGCCGACGCGCACCCGCTGGGCGCACGTCCATTCGCCCGCGAGCAGTACATCAACAAGTTCCGCACCCTGGCTAAGGGCCTGGTCGATGAGGCAGAGATCAACCGCTTCATCGCCGCCGCCGAGAACTTGGAAAA
Organism: Glutamicibacter nicotianae; assembly: GCF_006539525.1. Taxonomy (GTDB): domain Bacteria; phylum Actinomycetota; class Actinomycetes; order Actinomycetales; family Micrococcaceae; genus Glutamicibacter; species Glutamicibacter nicotianae. The sequence continues at coordinate 22,093 of NZ_BJNE01000024.1, forward strand.
CCTGGCCGCCGGCGAACTGGACCAGCTGAACATCCAGGCCGCAGCAGGCGTCATCGACACCGCGGCCGCACCGAAGGGCCTGTTCTAAGATGCTGTATTCAACCAAAACTCCAGATGCAAAGCGCGCCGCGCTGCGCGAGATGCTCACCCCGGGTGCTGCCCGCCAGTTCCCCGGAGCCTTCAACCCGCTCTCGGCCAAGCTGATCAGCGAGAAGAACTTCGACGGCGTCTACATCTCCGGTGCGGTGCTGGCCAACGACCTGGGCCTGCCGGATATCGGCCTGACCTCGCTGACCGAGGTCGCCACCCGCGCCGGGCAGATCGCCCGCATGACCGACCTGCCGTCGATCGTGGATGCCGATACAGGTTTCGGCGAGCCGATGAACGTGGCCCGCACCATCCAGGAACTGGAATACGCCGGCCTGGCGGGCTGCCACATCGAGGACCAGTTCAACCCGAAGCGCTGCGGCCACCTGGATGGCAAGAACGTGGTGGATACCGAAACCATGCTCAAGCGCATCGCGGCCGCCGCCGACGCGCGCATCGATGCGAACTTCCTGATCATGGCCCGCACCGACATCCGCGCGGTCGAGGGCCTGGATTCGGCCGTCGATCGCGCCAAGGCGATGGTTGATGCCGGAGCGGACGCGATCTTCCCGGAGGCGATGAAGAACGTCGCCGAGTTCGAGGCGATCTGCAACGCGGTGGACGTGCCGGTGCTGGCCAACATGACCGAGTTCGGCAAGTCGGAATTGTTCAAGCGCCAGGAACTGGCAGATGCCGGCGTCGCGTTGATCATCTACCCGGTCACCCTGCTGCGCAGCGCCATGGGCGCCGCTGAACGCGTACTGGATGCCATCAGCGAAGATGGCACCCAGCAGCGCGAAGTGGATAACATGTTGACTAGGTCACGTTTGTACGAGCTCGTGGACTACGAGGCCTACAACCGCTTCGATACCGGAATCTTCAACTTCCAGGTCCCGACCCTGGACATTGATTCCAACAGCGCGAACCTCTAGGCTCGCAAGCATTTAGCACCATCTGCGCCGGCCGGCACCCGCTGGCCGGCGCAATCCAAAGCATTACTATTCTCCGGCAATGAAGAGGAGCAAGAATGACTGCCACCGAGGAAATCAAGAAGGGCCTGGCAGGCGTCGTCGTTGACTACACCGCCGTCTCCAAGGTCAATCCAGAAACCAACTCGCTGCTCTACCGCGGCTACCCCGTCCAGGACCTGGCCGCGAACAAGTCGTTCGAAGAGGTGGCACTGCTGCTCTGGACCGGCGAGCTGCCAACCCAAAGCGAACTGACCGAGTTCTGCGCTTTCGAGCGGGCCAACCGCGCTCTGGACCCACGCGTCAAGGCAGCCATCGACCTGCTGCCAACCGACTGCCACCCGATGGACGTGGGCCGCACCGCGGTCTCGGTGATTGGCGCCAACCACCCCGAGGCCGAGAACTCCTCCCCCGAGGCTGAGCTGCTCAAGGCCAAGGAACTGTTCGCCGCCTTCCCTGCAGTGGTTGCCTACGACCAGCGCCGCCGCCGCGGCCAGGATGCCGTGGCTCCACGCGAGGATCTGGACTACTCCTCGAACTTCCTGTGGATGGCCTTCGGCGAAGAAGCGGCCCCAGAGGTTGTCGACGCCTTCCGCGTGTCCATGGTGCTCTACGCGGAGCACTCCTTCAACGCTTCGACCTTCACCGCCCGCGTAATCACCTCGACCCTCTCCGACCTGCACTCGGCAGTCACCGGGGCGATCGGCGCGCTGAAGGGCCCGCTGCACGGCGGCGCCAACGAAGCAGTCATGCACACCTTCAACGAGATCGGCATCAACAAGGAGGAATCCCGCGAGGATGCCGCCAAGCGCGCCAAGGCCTGGATGGAAGAAGCACTGGCCGCCAAGAAGAAGGTCATGGGCTTCGGCCACCGCGTCTACAAGCACGGCGACTCCCGCGTGCCTACCATGAAGGCCGCACTGGATCGCATGATCGAGCACTATGGCCGCCATGAAATGCTGGGCCTGTACGACGGCCTGGAGGCCGCCATGGACGAGGCCAAGGCCATCAAGCCGAACCTCGACTACCCTGCCGGTCCCACCTATCACCTGATGGGCTTCGACACCGAGATGTTCACCCCGATCTTCATCGCGGCGCGCATCACCGGTTGGACCAGCCACATCTTCGAGCAGCGCGCAGCCAACGCGCTGATCCGCCCGCTTTCGGCCTACAACGGCGTGGAGCAGCGTTCGCTGTAGGAATTTCGCTTCCTGGCATTGGCCACGGGAATGGCGCAAGCGCGTCAGCCCGTGGCCATTCGCATGCCCAAGCTATCCGGAGTTGCCGTCGCAGACCTCTTGCCCTATCGTTTAACGATAGAAACATTTCGAAGAACGATAAGGTCCTAGCCATGGGAAAATACAGCATTATCGGCCTGAAGGTAGTTCTCGCCGTCATCCTGGCCGGAACGCTCTTTGTCCAGCTGTTCATGATACCGATGATCCTTATCCATGAATCGCCAAGCAACGGCACCGACAAGTTCTTCCAAGCCGCTTTCTTCGGCTATCTGATTCTCGCCGGACTGGTCATTGAAACTTGTGTCTACAGCGTGTGGAAACTGGCTACGAGAGTCAAGCGCGGCACCGTCTTCGATCCCGCGTCGCTGGGCTATGTCACCCCCATCATCGTCGCCTTCGCGGTTGGTGCGCTTGCCACTTTCGCCCTCGGCACCATCTTTGCCGCGAGCACCGACATCGCCCCTGGGGTCGTCCTCCTCGTTGGCGGAGCCGGGCTGCTGATGATCGGGATCAGCATCATCGTGCTCGTGCTGCGCCAGCTGCTCGCGCAAGCCGCGATGACCGAGGCACAGGCAGCTGAGCTGCGGACCGAGCTGGGCGGCGTCATCTGATGGGAATCCGCGTAGATATCGACGTGATGCTGGCCCGCCGTAAAATGGCCGTCGGCGAGTTGGCCGAACGCATCGGCATTACCCCGGCCAACCTCGCTGTGCTCAAGAATGGGCGTGCCAAGGCGGTGCGCTTCAGCACCCTTGAAGCGCTGTGCCGGGAGCTGGATTGCCAGCCAGGCGACCTGCTGGTCTTTGAACCCGGCGAAGACGGGCAACTGGCCGATAGCTAGTCCCAGTTCTCGAAGCTGATCTCCTGCACCGAAATGTTGTCCCGCGCCAGCACGATTTCAACGGTGAAATTCCCACCGGCTACGAGCTTGGGCAGCCACAACGGGGAATCCTGCCACATCTGCTCGACCGGCAGGGCATCCGGATCTGCCCACAGCGGCTCCAGTTCCTCGGTGGCTTCCGGCTGGCCCGTTGCTTGCCTAGCAATGAAGGTTGCGCATTCCATGTCGGCTGCCGGCTGAGCCGGGAATCGGAAATTGATTTGTGCCGCAAGCTCCAGTTCCTGCGGTGCGAGCACCAGGCCAGTTTCCTCGCGGAATTCCCGGATGGCCGCTTGCACAGCACTCTCTCCGGGCTCGATCTTGCCGCCGGGCAAGACGATATTTCCCTTGCCGAACCCGCGGCGCTTGCGCCCGAGCAGCACGTGCAGGCGACCGGCGCGTTCCTGCAGCAGGGCAACGAGGGCTACCTGCTTGGCACCGGGCATCCGGCGGCCCGCCACTAGTTCACCCTCGGGTGGGCCAACTGGTAGGCCTCGCGCAGCGAATCAACGGTGACCTTGGTGTAGATCTGCGTGGTGGTGACCGATGCATGCCCCAGCAGTTCCTGGACCACCCTGACATCTGCTCCGCCCTCCAGTAAATGCGTGGCGAAGGAATGGCGCAGCGTATGCGGAGAGACCTCGGTAGTTATCCCGGCCCGTTCGGCCGCCTTGGCCAGCAGCAGCCATACCGATTGGCGCGAGAGCCGTCCCCCGCGCTGGTTCAGGAACAATGCCGGGGTGCCCTTTCCCTTGGCGGCCAGCCCGGGACGAGCACGTACCAGATAATCGCTGACCGCACGCTGGGCGTACCTGCCGACCGGAACCACCCGCTCCTTGGATCCCTTGCCGAACAAGCGCACCACGGCATCGTCGGCAAAGTGCAGATCATCGACATCCAAGTCCACGACTTCGGATATGCGTGCGCCGGTGGAGTACAAGAATTCCAGGATCGCCCGGTCCCGCAGTCCGGCAGGGGTTTCGATGCTCACCGATTCGAGGATCCGGGTGACCTGGTCGATGGATATTGCCTTGGGCAGGGATTGGCCGATGGCCGGGGGCTGGATCTCGCGGGCAGGATTCGGCGCGCAGATCCCTTCGAGCTCCCAGTACTTGTGCAGCTGGCGGATGGCTACCGAGTGGCGTGCGACGGAGCGGGCACTCAACGGCTGATGCTCTTCGTCTCCGCGCGAGAGCTCCTGCAGGTAGCCGCTGATGGCTGCCTCGGTAATCTGCTGCGGCTGCGCGATGCCTGCCGCTTGCAGCGCATCCGTGTATCGGGTCAGGTCCCTGCGGTAGGACACCAAGGTGTTCTCGGCCAGCCCGCGCTCGATCGCCAGATGCTGCAGGTAGCGCTTGAGCGGGGTTTCGAACCGGTTGCTCATCCTTCGCGCAGGTACGGGTGCACGTCGAATGGCTCGTTCGCATCGCGCAGGTCGAGGTACTTGTTGGCGCGGGCGGCATGGGCGGCCAGGATGGCGATGGTCGCGGTGGGGTTATGGATCTTTCCTGCCAGCACCGCGGCAACGGCTTCTTCCAGGGGAACCCAGGTGCTGACCATTTCGGCTTCCTCTTCGGTCCGCTGATGGCGATGGTCTGCTGCGACCAGCTTCGCATCGCGTGCCAGGTAGATCCGCACGGCCTCGGCCGACGAGCCCGGGCTCAAGAAGACATCGGTGAGGATGGACCAGTGATCGGCGGTGCGGTCCGCTTCTTCCCACAATTCTCGCTTGGCAGCTTCCAACGGCGGTTCGCCAGCTACGTCGAGCAGGCCGGCCGGGATTTCCCACAGGCGCATGCCGACCGGGTGGCGGTACTGGTTGACCATCAAGATGCGTTCCTCGGCGTCCATGACCAGCACGCTGACCGCACCGGGGTGGTTGATGTAGTCGCGTTCGATCGTCGCCCCTGATTCAGAGAGCTTCACGGAGTCATGGATGACGTCCCAGATGCGGCCCTCGTACACGGTTTCGCGGTTCAGCAATTCACGCGGTGAGAATTCATCGGCTATCGGATGCAGCGGCACGAGGATCGTCCTTCGGTAGAAAAAGCTGGTCGTTACTCTCCAGCTTAAACAGCAACGCGCCGGTCAGTACTGACCGGCGCGCATTGCCTTCAGAGTTTCACCCCTGGCAAGCTGTATTACTTGCGCAGCTCCAGGGCTGCCTCGACCAGACCTGCGAACAGCGGGTGCGGGCGAGTTGGGCGGCTGGAGAGCTCTGGGTGCGCCTGCGTGGAGACGTAGTACGGGTGCACGTCCTTCGGCAGTTCAACGAACTCGACCAGGCTGCCGTCTGGCGAGGTGCCAGCGAAGACCAGACCAGCTTCTTCAAGCTGGGCACGGTATGCGTTGTTGACCTCGTAGCGGTGGCGGTGGCGCTCTGCGACCTCGGTCTTGCCATAGGTTTCAGCAAGAACCGAACCTTCAAGCAGCTTCGCGTCGTACAGGCCCAGTCGCATGGTGCCGCCCAGATCGCCCTTGCCGTCGACGATCTCCAGCTGCTCTTCCATGGTAGCGATGACCGGGGTCGAGGTTTCTGGATCGAATTCGGTGGACGAGGCATCGGTGAGGCCAGCCATGTTGCGGGCGTATTCGATGACCATCGACTGCAGCCCCAGGCACAGGCCCAGGGTTGGCAGCTTGTTTTCGCGAGCGAAGCGCAGTGCGCCCAGCTTGCCTTCCAGGCCGCGGATGCCGAAGCCGCCGGGGACGCAGATTGCTTCTGCGCCTTCAAGCGCCTTGGCAGCCCCTGCCTCGGTAGCGCAGTCGTCAGCCGGCACCCAGCGGATGTTGACCTTCGCGTTGTTGGCGAAACCGCCGGCACGCAGTGCTTCGGTGACCGACAGGTAGGCATCCGGCAGATCGATGTACTTGCCCACCAAAGCGACGGTCAGCTCGGTTGCCGGGTTGTGCACGACTTCGAGCAGTCGATCCCACGACTCCCAGTCCACATCGCGGAACTTCATCTCCAAGGTCTGGACGATGTAAGCGTCCAGGCCTTGGGAGTGGATGACCTTGGGGATGTCGTAGATGCTTGGAGCGTCGGCGCAGTTGATGACTGCTTCGGTGTCCACATCGCAGGTGCGGCCGAGCTTGGCGCGCATCTCCGCAGGGATTGGCCGGTCCGAGCGGATCACCAGTGCGTCTGGCTGGATGCCGATCGAGCGCAAAGCCGCAACGGAGTGCTGGGTAGGCTTGGTCTTCAGTTCATGGCTCGGTCCGATGAACGGAACCAGGGAAACGTGCACGAAGAATGCGTTCTTTCGGCCGATGTCCTGGCGGACCTGGCGCGCCGCCTCGAGGAATGGCTGGGATTCGATATCGCCAACGGTGCCACCGATTTCCGTGATGATCACGTCGGGAGCCGACTTGCCGGCGCCCGGGTCGGTAGCCGCCAAGCGCATGCGGCGCTTGATCTCATCGGTAATGTGCGGGATGACCTGCACGGTATCGCCGAGGTATTCACCGCGGCGTTCGCGTTCCAGGACGGTCGAGTAGACCTGTCCGGTGGTCACGTTGGCGGTACCTGGCAGGTTTTCGTCCAGGAAACGCTCGTAGTGGCCGATGTCCAGGTCGGTTTCGGCGCCATCGTCGGTAACGAAGACTTCACCGTGCTGGAAAGGGTTCATGGTACCTGGATCGACGTTCAGGTACGGGTCGAGCTTCTGCATGGTCACTGAGAGACCACGAGCTCGAAGTAGATGTCCGAGGCTGGATGCCGTCAAACCCTTACCCAGGGAAGAGGCCACACCGCCGGTGACGAAGATATGCTTTGTCGTTTCAGACGACCGAGAATCACGAGTTGAATTACGCTGCACCACGGGATTTCATCCTATCACCATTCCAATATTTCGCATCCTCATAAGACTCTAGTGCACCACCGGCCAATGCCATAGCATCCGCGTAATTCAGGGGTTCACCAAGACTTTTAGGCCTTCGCCAATTTCTTTGAGGTGAGCGATGACACTAGCTTCTGGGCATCCTCGAGCAGCTCCTCGGCATGCGCCTGCGCGGTGCCGGATTCCTCTTGGCCGGCGAGCATGCGCGCAAGCTCCTTGACGCGGGCTTCCTGATCCAGGCTGATGACGTCGCTGGCAGTGTAGCCAGCTCCGGCCTTCAACTTGGCATCTGAATTCTTGATCACACGGATATGCCGATCCGCATAGGCGGCCACCTGGGGCAGGTGGGTCACCACGATGACCTGCACATGCTTGGCCAGCATGGCCAGGCGCTCGCCAATGGCCACCGCTGCCTTGCCGCCCACGCCCTGGTCCACTTCATCGAAGACGAAGGTCGGTACCGGATCGACGGCTGCCAGGACGACTTCTATGGCTAGCATGACGCGGGAGAGCTCGCCGCCGCTGGCCCCCTTGCCCAGCGGCCGCGGCGAAGCGCCAGCATGCGGGGCCAGCAGCATGGAGATTGCGTCTTGCCCGAAACCGCCGGGTTCTTCCAATTCGCTCACCTCGATGACGAGCTTGGCATCGGGCATCGCCAGGGCCTTCAGCTCGGCCGAAACCTGCGCGGAGAGCTTCTTGGCTGCCTTGCGGCGCGCATCGGAGAGGTCCGAGGCCAGCGAGGAAACCTTGTGCTCCAGGTCGACGACTTCTACTTCCAGTTCCTCGATGCGCGAGTCGTCCCCGCCAAGTTCTTCGAGCCGGGAGCGGGATTCGGCCGCCCAGGCCAGCACCTCATCGATGCTCGGCGCGTACTTGCGCATGAGCTTGTTCAGGTCGGCACGGCGGGCTTCAATCTGCGCCAAGCGCTCCGGGCCTTCTTCATCGAGGTCGGCTACGTAGGAGGAAAGATCACTGGAGAGCTCAGATGCAAGAATGCCCAATTCAGCTGCCCGCTCTGCGAAAGCCGCCAGCACGGTGTCATCGCCGCTGGCCTGGCCCAGCACGCCGCGGGCGGTCTCGGCCAAGGTCGTCACGCCCGGGTTTTCGAAATCTTCGGAGTCGATGATGGCCTGGGCCTGCTGGCAGGCGGTACGCAGGGATTCGATATTGCCCAGCTTCATGGATTGCTCGCGCAGCGACTCGTCCTCGCCGGGCTGCGGATCCAGCGAATCGATCTCGTCCAACGCCAGGCGCAAGTTCTCTGCTTCGCGTACGCGGTTGCGCGAATCGGTTTTCAGGCCAGCCAGCTCCTTGGAAGCCGAACGCCACTGGCGATAGGCGCGTTGGTAGCTGCTGAGCGTGCGCGACAGCGAGCTACCGGCAAAGCGGTCCAACGCGTCACGCTGGGCAACAGGTTCTTTCAGGCGGATCTGGTCCGACTGGCCGTGGACGGCAACCAGATCATGGCCCAGCTCGGCCAGCAACCCGACCGGGGCGCTTCGTCCGCCAATGGTGGCCCGCGAACGACCTTGGGCCGAGAGCGAGCGGGACAGCAGCAGCTCGCTGTTCTCCCCCGCCGGCTCGATGAACGCACCGGCCTGGCCTGCGGCATCGAGCACGTGGTGATCCGGGGGCAGGTGCACTACGGCTTCGGCCAGGGCGTGCTTGGCACCGTTGCGCACCGCACCGGCATCGGCCCGGCGTCCAAGCAGCATGGACAGGGCGGTGATCACCATGGTCTTGCCAGCGCCCGTTTCACCGGTGACTACCGTGAGCCCGGGGCCAAGCGGCAGCGTGGCCTCGGTAATCACTCCGAGGTTGGAGATCTGGATTTCCTGAATCATTGCCTGCTCCCGAATGTCGAGTTCAAGTCGTACCGTGCGTTTTTAGTATATGTGTTCTAATCCTATTTTTCGCAACTATGTTCGAGCGGGTGGAGAATTTTTCGCTGATGCGGGCGGTTAGCCTTGGTCCTCAGGCCGTCCCACCATGGGGATCCCCGGTTCATCGCGGTAGTGCGGATCGACGCTTTGCAGTCCCGGCCCGATCACCGGCAATGCCGTGGTTGCCGGACGGCGGGCCTCTTCCGTTGCCGGACCGCGCCAGCCGGTAATTGGCAGTTCGAATTTGTTGACCAGTCGCTCGGAGAATGGGGTCGTGTTCAGCCGTGCCATGTAGACCGGCCGATCGCTGCGCGTCACTTCCACGCGGGCTCCCGGCGGCAGCTCGATGGTGCGCCGGCCATCGCACCAGAGCACCGCGCCGGCATCGGTGCGGGTGAGCATTTCCACGGCCATGGTCGAATCCGGGGAAATGACCAGGGGCTTGGCGAACAGGGCATGCGCGGAGATCGGCACCATGATCAGCGCCGCGACATCCGGCCACACCACCGGTCCGCCGGCAGAGAAGGAATAGGCTGTGGAGCCGGTCGGCGTGGCCATTACGACGCCATCGCAGCCGAAGGTGGAGATCGGACGCCCGTCGACCTCGATCACGACCTCGACCATGCGCTCGCGGTTGGCCTTTTCCACGGCGGCCTCGTTCAAGGCCCAGGTCTCGGCAAGGCAGACGTTATCCAGCCACACCTTGACCTCGATGGTCATGCGCTCTTCCACGGTATAGGTCTCATTGACCAGCGCCTGGACGGTGGAGGCCAGTTCGCTGCGTTCAGCTTCGGCGAGGAAACCCACATGCCCGAGGTTCACGCCCACCAGCGGCATCGGGGATTCGCGGACCAGTTCCGCGGCGCGCAGCACCGAGCCGTCGCCGCCGAGCACCACGCCCAAGTCGACGTCTTCGATCTGGCAATCCTCGTCGAGCACCTGCACCGAGGGCACAGCCGCGCCGATCGCTTCGGTCATCGCCAGCTGGTCCTTGCGGCGCATCACCGGGATGGCGCCTGCTTCATTGAGCAGGGCGCAGGTTTCGATGGCCGCGGTAATCGCTTCTTGGCGGCCGGTATGGGTGAAAATCAGGATTCGGCGCAAGGTGGTCGGCCCCTCTCAGCTTCGCGAGGTGCAAAATGACCGTGGTTATCGACCACGGCTAAAACACGTCACTACTAAGAATAGTCAACGTCCTGCCCGATGAGCGGCACATCGGCAGGCTGTGGATTCCCGCCGGCGGCCAGCCAGAGGAAGAATTCGACGTTGCCGTCCTGTCCCGGCAGGGGGCTGCGGGCCAAGCCGCGCAGTTGCAGGCCCGCAGCGTGCGCGCTGGCCACGACCGCTTCCACGGCGCTGCGGCGCAGCTGCGGATCGGTGACCACGCCGGTACGGTTCAGATGCTCGCGCCCTACCTCGAACTGCGGCTTGACCATCAGCAGCAGCCCGCCGCCGTCCTTGGTGGCCGAGGCCAAAGCGTCGATCACCAGGCGCAGCGAGATAAAGGACAAGTCGGCTACTACGAGGTCGACTGGTCCACCAATATCTTCGGGGAGCAGATAGCGCACGTTCAGCCCTTCGCGGACCGTGACGCGCGGGTCTTCGCGGATCTCATCGACCAGCTGTCCATGGCCTACATCGGCTGCGACCACGGACTTTGCCCCGCGGCGCAGCAGCACGTCGGTGAAACCGCCGGTGGAGGCACCAGCATCCAGGCAGCGCAGGCCGGCTGGATCGATAGTCGCAAAGACATCTAGTGCGCCGGCGAGCTTGTGCCCGGCACGAGAGACGTACTCCTCGCCTTCGCTGGGCACCAGGGCCAGCTCGTCGGCCGCGGACACCTTCTTGGAGGCCTTGGCGATTGCCTGCCCGTTCAGCAGCACCCTCCCGGCATCGATCAGCTTGGCAGCTTCGGTGCGCGAACGCGCCAGCGCCCTGGTGACAAGTTCTTGATCCAGGCGATTCACGCGCCGTGCTCCGTACGGTTCAGTTCGTGCTGCAGGCCGGCAAGCAGCTGCTCATAGATTCCGGCATGCTCGGTAATGTCGTGGTCGGCCAGCGAGGACAGCGCCTGCTCGACTGCCGCCTCATCCAGCCCTCGGGGGCCAGGGCCTGGGACAGGTTCCTGTGGCTGCATGGCTAGCCTCGCACCTTCCGCAGGGCATCCAGCCCGCGTTCGGTGAACCGGATTTCCGGTTCTTCGTGCCGCGACTGGCGCGGGTGGGCCAGCCACCAGGCATGGCAGGCGGCGCGCCAGGTGTTCAGGTCCTGGTCGCTGCCCGTCACTTCGATCGCGCCGTGATCGACCTTGGCGACCGCGTCGCCGACCTGCACGCCGTAGCCGAGTACCTTGATGGTCGGGTAGGGACGGTACAGGTCGGCCAGGGAGTTGATGAGGTAGTTGGGTCGCTGCTCGACCGGAGCGCCCAGCGCTGTGCGCGGGGTGTCGACGCCGGTGAGCACCAGCGCGGTGGAGAACCCTGCGCGGAAGCCGCCGAGGATGTCGGTGTCCAGGCGGTCGCCGACGACCAGCGGGCGCTGGGAATCCAGCCGGTCGGCGGCCCGTGCGAACAGGTAGGATTCGGGCTTTCCGGCCACCCGCGGTTCCACGCTGGTAGCCAGCTTCACCGCGTTGACCAGCGACCCGTTGCCCGGGGCCAGGCCCTCGGCGCGCGGGATCGTCAGGTCGGTGTTGGTGGCAACCCATGCGGCGCCGTTATTGATCGCATAGCTGGCCTCGGCCAGGTTCGTCCACGAGATGTCCGGGTCGAACCCCTGGATCACCGCTACGGGTTCTTCCTTATGGGTTTCGACGACTTCCAGCCCGCGCACGGCAATGCATTCGCGCAGGTAGGGGGAACCGACCACCAGGACCTTGGATCCCGGATTCAGTTCGCGGGCCAGCATCTCCGCGCCGGCGTCGGCCGAGCCGAAGACCTGCTCGGCGCTGGTCTTCACACCCAGCTGGCGCAGGTGCGCCGCGACCGACATCGGCGAACGCCCGGCATTGTTGGTAATGAACGCCAGTGTGACATTCACTTCCGCGAGGGTGTTCAGCGACTCGACGGCGTCGTCAATGGCGTTCGGGCCAGCATAGACGACGCCATCCAAATCGGAGAGGACAGAATCAAATCCGGAGATCAGCATTCGGTGGTGGTTCCTACTACTTTAGGTATTTGGCTGCTACGCCAAAGCTTACTTCGTCGATTCGTCTTCCACGTCGGCTTCGGCGGCGTCCGTGTCGGATTCGACGACCACGTTCAGGTCATCGTCCTCGTCGATGCCGGTCTGCTCGGCTTCAGGCTCTTCAGCTTCTTCTGCGGTTGCGTCGGCAGCCGCTTCCGAGGACTCGGAAGGTTCGATCAGATCCTTGGCACGCGGGGTTTCCTCTTCCTCGTCCAGCTCCGGAGCCAGGTCCATGATGAAGGATTCGGTTTCGCGTTCGATGCCCAGGGCGCTTTCGGCAACCTCCACCTGTGCATTCCAGCGCTTCGCGTCTTCTGCACGGCCGGCAGCCGAGAGCAGGTCAGCGTAGGCGGTGAACAGGCGCGGGCTGAAGGAGAAGGCGCGGTTGAAGTTCAGCTGCTCCAGCGACTCCAGCTCAGCCAGTGCCTTGTCCAGCTTACCCAGGTCGGCGTAGGATCCAGCGGCAACCATCTGCATTTCGACCTTGACGGCAGTTTCCAGGTTGGCGCATTCCTCGGAGTGCGCCAGCTCGATGGCTTTCTCCGCACGGCCCAGGCCGCGCAGCGAGTCGGCGATCAACGGCAGGTTGTAGTCCGAACCGGAAATGCGGCGGTGGGTGCGCAGCTCACGCAGCGCGTCGGCGTACTTGCCGGCATGGTAGGCGGCAATGCCAACGGCTTCGCGCACGACGGCGACGCGGCCGCCACGGCGCGATGCCGCCAGGGTGTGCTGGTAAGCCAGTTCCGGGTCCTCTTCCAGCAGGCGGCCAGCCATCACCAGGTGCTTGGCGACCCAGCTTGCCGAACGCTCTTCGAGGTAGCGCAGCTGTGCGCGTGCCACGCGGTCCAGCTCCTTGCCGGTAACGTCTTCATCAATGTCCGGGGACTGCTCGCGATCGGCTCGGTTCGAGATGCGCAGGTCGCCCGGGTTGTGCGCGCGTGGCGCATTCTCGCGCTTGTCGGCAAAGCGGTCCTCGCGTGCTGGACGATCCCCCTTGGAACGACGGTCATCGGCGCGCTTGAAGCCGCCACCACGGTTGTCATCACGACGCTCG
>NZ_BJNE01000025.1 GCF_006539525.1 Glutamicibacter nicotianae
TCGGCAAGCAGCGCTGGCGCGGCGTCATCCCCGCCTTGGCGCACGCGTCCCAGCCGTTCTTCGCGGAGGCGATGGCGGCGCCACGGGGCGATCCCCAGCGCCACGGCGGCCAGCAGCACGATGGCCGGCACCAGCCACGCAGCCTGCGCGCCTTGTTCCACGGGCTCTGCGGGCTGCGCCTGGGCGGAAGGGCTGTCACTGGCAGGCAGGCTAGGGTTGCTGCGCTCGGTGGGGACATCCGGTGCCGTGCTTTCCTGCGGGGCCGCTGTGAGCGTTGGTTCCGGCGCGTAGCTCGGGGCATAGCCACGCCCAGGTGTGGGTTCGAAGGGAATCCAGCCCAGCCCGTTCAGATACAGTTCTGGCCATGCGTGGAACTGCTTTCCGCTGACGGTGTAGCCGGTGAGCTCGGTACCTTCTGCCAGACGGCGTTCCGGCGTGCTCTGGGCTGTGTCCCCGGTGATTTCGAGGGTTTCCCCGTTGGCTTCGCCCGGTGCGTACCCCACGGCAATACGCGATGGGATGCCGGCTTCACGGGCCAGCAGGGCCATGGCCGAGGCGAAGTGCACGCAGTACCCCTGGCGCCGGGTCAGGAACGCTTCAACGACGCGGCGATTGGCCCCGTCGTAGCCTTCGCGCAGGGGAGTGCGTTCGGAATACACGAAATTCCCGGAACGGAAGAAATGCTGCAAGGCCACAGCGGCATCGATGTCATTGGCCGGCTTCCCCTCGTCGCCGAAGGCCTCGTCGAGGGTTTGCTGCAACAGCGGTTCCAGGGTGTTGTCCGGATCTTGCGGAAGACGCAGGTATTCACCGGCCAGCTGGTCCCCGACATCAATTCCGAAGTGCCCGATATTGCGGACCATTTGCGTGCTGATGTCCAGATCCGAGTAGGCCACTGAAATGTCGTTGGTGGCTGCCATGGCGTCGCCAGTGAGCCTGGCCACCGAAGTTTCGTGGGTCCAGTTCCAGTCTCCGACGATGCCCTGCACGAAATAGGACTGATTGGGCAGGGGGAGCACGGGGCTGCTGATGCCTTCGGGCCAACTCATGCGCAGTACTTCGCTGGTGCTGTTGAACGTGCTGAAATTCCGTGTCACCGCTGACGTGCCATCAAGGGTGTGCTGCATCAGGCCCTCAGTTGGTTCCCAGCGGTCCGTGGAAAGATCCTTGATCACTTGCGTGCGCAGGTAGGGTGCTTCCTCAGCGGTGGTGTAATAGTCCAGGATGGGAGCTCCGCTGTTAGAGCGGAGGTCTCTTCCGAGGTTGATCAGCGGATCGACATTGCTGGCCAGCAGGTCGCCGGATGGCCGTTGCCCCTCGGGGAACATGCCGCTGCGGAAACCCGGCATCCAGAAGCTGGCTGCCAAGAGCACACCGACACAGGTCATCGCGCTGATGCCGAGAATGCCTAGCGACCTGGGCGTGGGAAGCTTCGGCTGAGAGTGCTTGGACGATGCAGGGGCGAAAAGATAGGGAATCAGCGCTATGTAGCCGAGAACTCCCAGCACCAGCAGCGAGAGATAGCCGATTCCCGCACCTTCCTGCTTGAACAGCGAGGCAATGACAGGTGCCAGGGACAAGGGCATGATGATCAGCATGGCGGTGCGCCGGAAGCTGGCCAGCAGCTCGACGAGCAGGCTGATGGCCAGGGTGAAGCACAAGATGCTGAACGCCACATAACGGGAATTGGCTACCGGAGGAACCTGCGTAGCGAATTGCATGCCCGCTTCAGCCAGCGCAGACCAGACCCATTGGGCGAACGGCACCCCATAGATGTTGATTTCGCTGGCAGGGCTGAGCGCGATGGATGCCACGGCGATACCAGCGGCGGCCGGGAGGGCGGCCCAGCGCACGCCGCGGACTGCGCGCAGCAGCCCGGCGCACAGGTGCACGGCGAAGATCGGTGCGACGATGGCCGGGAACCAGCCGGAACCTTCGATGACCCCGGACAGCGAGGCGGTCCCGGCCAAGACTGCGACTGCAAGGCAGCAGGCAGCGGCCACCCGCAGCAGCAAGAGCCGCATCGCGGCCGCAGGACCGGGGCGCGGAACGTGATTTTCGGGCTCCAGGGATTGACCGGGAGCCACAGCAAGGCCAGCGCTCATCATCCCCACATCTCGTCTATTGCCATATTGCCGGGAAGGATATGCACCTTCCAGCTGGTGCGTGCCAGTTCATGCTGGATCGCCAGATAGCGTTCAGGGTGGCTGACCAGCAGGAAAATTTCAACATGGCGTACGGTGCGTGAGAGCGTCGCCAGCCAGGCTGCCTGCGGGTCATCGAGTTCTCCGAGGATCATGATGACCGGTTCTTCGCGGAATCCCAGCAGCTCCTTGTGCAGGGTGCTGCCCAGGATCTCGGGACCGTTGGCTTCAACGCTGCCGTTGTCCAAGGACAGCTCCGTGGTCGCGGCATGGAAATCCTCGAAACTGTTCAGTGCGCCAAGCTCGGAGATGCTATGCAGGTCCCGTTGGGCCAAGGAGGTCCCGGCGAGGTTGCGGAAGGCGAGCTGGTAGCCGCTGGTGGCGTATCTCAGGCCGATGCTGCTGGCCAAGGACAACGCGTTTTCAAAGCGGCGGCTGCTGGTCAGCGCTTCAGCGTGAGCCTGCGGCAGGGAGATCCGCAGATCCGATCCGCTGTGGTTCCAATGCTCGAAGGAGGTATCCAAGACCAGGAGTGCTTGGGCGGTTGCCACATGGTTCTCCTGGCGGACCATGAGCTTGGCGTGGCGGGCGCTGGCCTTCCAATGCACCTGGCGGATGGAGTCGCCCTGCTGGTAGTCGCGGGTCGCGACATCGTAGTAATCGGCGGTGGTGCTCCGGGAGAACTTCGCATCGCCGGTGAGCGTTCGCTCTCCGAGCGAGGCGAAACGATCCAGCTCATGCAATTGCGCGCGCACCGGAACCTGCAATGACTCACCGGCGCGCACCATGCCCTGGATCAGCCCCAGCGGGTCAACGACGATCTGCTGGGCTGGGCCCATGAGATGGATCCCGCGGGTGCGGAACACCAATTCGTACTCTATGGATCCCGGAGCTTGGAGCCGTGGGCCGGGACCGAAATCTTCGGGCAATCGCTCTTGGATGGTGGACCGCTCAGCACAGGACAAGCGGAACTTGCTGACCTCGCCGACTGTGGGAACCTCCGAGAGCAGCTCGCGGTGGATATTGGTGCGTCCGCGCAGGCGCATGGCCAAACCCCAGCTGGCCAAAGCCAAGGCCAGAAGGCCCAGGCCCAAGGCCATCATTTCGTGCCGGCCTAGCAGATAGGCCAGGAAGAGCAGAAGCCCGCCTGCCCCGGCGGTGCACCAGCCGCGCACCGTGAACAGGTCAAGATGCCAGCGGCGCAATGCAGTATCCGCGCTTTCGGTGCGCGTCCAGGACAGCGCGTCGCGCGAATCATAGCGGGGGATCTTCTCCATGGTTGCGGCGCTAGTTCACCGGGGTGCTGGCAACCAGCTCCTGGATTACCGCACTGGCACCCAACCCGTCCGCCACCGCTCGCCGGGTCAGGATCAACCGGTGGTTCAGCACCATCTCGGCGACGCTGCGGACGTCTTCCGGCAAGACATGGTCGCGCCCATGGATCGCTGCGTGGGCCTTGGCAGCGCGAACCCACTGGATCAGCGCGCGGGGCGAAGCGCCGAGCGCTATCTGCGGATGCTCGCGGGTGGCTCGGCCCAGGTCCACCACGTAGGCACCCAGCCGTTCGGTGACCGTTACCGCTTTCACCTGCTCGATCATGTGCCTCAGATCCGCTAGCTGCACCACTGCCTGCAGCGCTTCCAAGGGGTCGAATTCATGCCGGCCGGTCAGTATGGTGATTTCGGCGTCGCGTTGCGGGTAGCCCAGTGACAGCCGTGCCATGAATCGGTCGCGCTGCGCCTCGGGCAAAGCGAAAGTGCCTTCGGACTCCACCGGGTTCTGCGTGGCCACGACCATGAATGGCTGCTCCAGCCGATGGGTGATCGAATCGACGGTGACTTGCTGCTCTTCCATGCATTCGAGCAGTGCCGACTGGGTTTTGGCGTTCGCGCGGTTGATTTCATCGGCGATGACGATATTGGCGAAGACCGGCCCGGGATGGAAAGTGAATTCGTGGGTCTGCGGGGAGTACACCGAGACGCCGGTGACATCGCTGGGCAAGAGATCCGGGGTGAACTGGATGCGGTGCACCGAACCGTTGACACTGCGGGCCAATGACTTGGCCAGCATGGTTTTGCCGACACCGGGAACGTCTTCCAGCAACAGGTGGCCCTGTGCCAGCAGGACCGTCAACGCGCTGGTCACAGCCTCGGGCTTTCCGGTGATGACGCTTTGGACAGCGTCGAAAATGCGCTGGCAATTGGACTGGAATGCCGAATCGAGCGACGGCACTGTTCGGTTAGCACTCATGCGCAGTTCCTCCTGGAGAATGAACCAGGGACAAGATCCACCGTCCCGGGATGCATTCAATTGGGTCTTGCATCACATCATATGGGGTTCTTTTATCCAGTAACAGAGCCTAACTGCCGCGGGATGAGCGCCTGATTGTTGCCAATGCGCCTAGTGGTGCCACAATTAACCACAGATTCCATCCCAGTACCCACGCGCAAAGGATTATCGTGTCCAAGAAGAAGCACACTGATCCCACCTTGGTTCCCGAGGCCTACCGCCCCGCGGAGCAAGCTACAGCAGCAGGCCAGGGGGAGCGGGCGCGCGCCACGGGCAACGAAAATGGCGGAAGCCAGCGCAACCTGCACTACCCGCCAGCGCCCGAGCCGCTGCCGGTGCCCGTGGTCGATAACCATACGCATCTGGATTTCCTGGATGGAACCGTGAAGGTCGAGGCTGCCGATGCGCTGGCCGCGGCGGCCTCCGTTGGTGTCAAGGGGCTGATCCAAGTCGGCTGCGACGTGGAATCATCCGAGTACGCGGTCGAAGTCGCCAACCAGTACCCGAATATCCTGGCCGCGGTGGCCATCCACCCCAACGATGCCGCGCGCCTGGCCGAGCGCGGAGAGCTGGAAGCGGCAATTGCCCGGATCGAGGAGCTCGCCGCGGATTCGCGGGTACGTGCCATTGGCGAAACCGGGTTGGACTACTTCCGCACCGGCGAAGACGGACGGGGCGCCCAGGAGCATTCCTTCCGCGAGCACCTGCGCATTGCGGTGGAGCAGGGCAAGGCGCTGCAGATCCATGACCGTGATGCCCACGAGGACGTGGTGCGGGTGCTCAAGGATGCGCCATTGCCTGGGAAAGTGGTCTTCCATTGCTTCTCGGGTGATGCCCGGCTGGCCCGCGTCTGCAACGACAACGGCTGGTACATGTCGTTCTCCGGAACCGTGACGTTCAAGAATTCCCACGATCTCCGCGAGGCTTTGTCGCTGGCGAATCCGCAATTGCTGCTCGTGGAAACCGATGCGCCGTTCTTGACCCCGCACCCCTTCCGTGGCCGCCCGAACGCCAGTTACATGATTCCCTACACGACTAGGTTCTTGGCGGAAAACAAGGGAATCGAGCTGGCAGAATTCTGCACCCTGATCGATGCGAATACCCGGGAAGTGTACGGAGAATTCTAGACCCGCCGGTTGTGTGTCTCGTTACAGGACACTTGCCACAAATATAACAATTCGGTTACGGTGGATGAGATGTCCGGTACCGCCCCTGCCCGTTTTCGGCAAGGCGTGTTCGGGACAGCCTGATCCTCAACGCTTTGCAGCAGGTGGAAACACGGCGAAATTTTGATTGAAGGACAGGCAGCGAACACTGCCGGGCCCACCGATGATTCTGGACGGAATCGGCGGAAGCGGGCCTACAAACGATGGGGATCTCATTACCGTGACTCACTTGCTCAAGAAGACCTGGGTGAAATACCTGGCGCAGGCGCTCGCCGTAGCCGTGGTTATCGCCGGCGCCGTTTTCTACATTTCCGGACAGAAGTCGGTTGTCATGTCGGTTGACGGACAGCGCCAGGAAATCACCACCCGTGCCGCCACCGTCGGCGCACTGCTGGAACAGCAGGATGTCACCTTGGCTGAGCGCGATGAGATCTCCGCAGCACTGGATTCCGAACTTGTCGACCAGCAGCTGGTTGACATCAAGCGCAACAAGTCGATTGAAGTCACCGTGGATGGCACCGAGCGTGTAGTGCACACCACCGGCATGACCGTTGCCGACGTTGTCGAGCAGCTCGACCTGGAAAAGGGTTCCGAGGTATCCCTGGACGAGGACATGCAGTTGGCCGCCTTGAGCGATGACCTGGAAGTCATCACGCCCAAGGAAATGACCCTGGTCGTCAAGGACAAGAAGAAGAAGGTCGCAACGACCGCTTCGACCGTCAAGGAACTGCTTGCCGAGGAAAAGATCGAGGTCGACGGCAACGACGAGATCAACGTCAAGATCAAGGACGAAACCGACAAGAACGTCAAGGACAGCGTCAAGCTGGAAGCCGGCATTACCGTCGAGGTCATCGACGTCACCGTGAAGACCTGGGACGAAACCCGCGACATCGACTTCGAGACCAAGAAGATCAAGGACAGCTCGCTGGACAAGGGCGACACCGAGGTCAAGACCGAAGGCAAGAAGGGCGAGCGCCAGCTGACCCTGCGCCAGGAAACCCGCAACGGCAAGAAGGGTGAGGAAGAAGTCCTCAAGTCCAAGGTCACCAAGAAGCCAGTGGCCGAGGAAATCCGCGTGGGCACCAAGGAAGAGAAGAAGGAATCCTCCTCCTCCAAGAACACGCCAACCCCGGGCGGCATCTCCGCAACCTGGGCAGCACTGGCCAAATGCGAATCCGGTGGCAACTGGTCGATCAACACCGGCAACGGCTACTACGGCGGTCTGCAGTTCTCCGCTTCCTCATGGCGTGCAGTCGGCGGCACCCAGTACGCACCGCTGCCGCACCAGGCAACCCCGCAGGAGCAGATCGCCGCGGCTGAGGTACTGCGTCGTTCCGGTGGCTGGGGCCACTGGCCAGCATGCTCGGCCAAGCTGGGCCTGCGCTAAAGACATAAGCCAAGCAGCAACGCGACGCGTCCACCATCACGGTGGACGCGTCGCGTTGTTATGTTTGGATGAATCTAGCTGAACTAGAATTGGATCCGTGATGTCTAAGGAATCTTTGCCGCTGCTTGGGGCCACCGAAATCCGTCGTCTGGCCGAAGAGCTGGGAATCCGCCCTACCAAGACGCTGGGGCAGAACTTTGTGATTGATGGGAACACCATCCGCCGCATCGTCGCCGCCGCCAAAGTCGACCCCTCGGAAACGGTGCTGGAAGTAGGCCCGGGCCTGGGCTCCCTGACCCTGGGCATCATGGACGCCGCCGCCAAGGTCGTGGCCGTGGAAATTGATCCGCCATTGGCCAAGCGCCTCCCGCAGACCATGGCCGAATTCCGCCCGGGCCGCGAAGACGACCTGACCGTGATCCTTTCCGACGCCATGAAGGTCACCGAACTTCCCGGCGAACCCACCTCGCTGGTCGCCAACCTGCCCTACAACGTCGCCGTCCCGGTGGTGCTGCACCTGCTGGAGCACTTCCCGTCCATCCGCAACGGCCTGGTCATGGTGCAAGACGAAGTGGCCGACCGGATGGCCGCCACCCCAGGCAGCAAGATCTACGGCGTACCTTCGGTGAAGGGCGCCTGGTACGGAACCATGCGCAAGGCCGGCGTGATCGGCATGAACGTCTTCTGGCCAGCTCCGAAGATCCATTCTGGCCTGGTGGGCTTCACCCGCGACAAGGACCGCAGCGATGCCCCGGACCGCGAAGAAGTCTTCGCCATCATCGATGCGGCTTTCGCCCAGCGCCGCAAGACCTTGCGCGCGGCCCTGTCCGGCTGGGCCGGATCCGGTGCGCGCGCAGAACAGATCCTGGTGGCCGCCGGCATCGATCCGAAGGAACGCGGCGAGAAACTGGACATCGAGCAATACATCGACATTGCCAGGGCCGCCCAGGATGTTCCGGCTGAAGCTCCGGCGAGCGAGGCCTAGGCATGTCCAAGCAGCGCGTCATTGCAACCGCACCGGGCAAGATCAACTGCTACTTCAAGGTCGGCCCTCCGCGCGAAGACGGCTACCACGAGGTGGCCAGCCTCTACGTCGCGGTGTCCTTGACCGAGCAGATCGAAGCGAGGCTGCGCACCGACGGTGAGCTGCAGCTGAGCCTGGAACCGAATTCCCCGGTAGTTTCCGAACCGGAGAATTTCCCACTGGGCGCCGGTAACCTGGTGCACCGGGCGGCCCAGCTGCTGCGCGAGCACACCGGTTGCAGCCTCGGCGCGGACCTGCACATCACCAAGCGCGTTCCCATCGCCGGCGGCATGGGCGGCGGCTCCGCCGACGCCGCGGCCACCTTGGTGGCCTGCAACGAATTGTGGAGCACCGGGCTGGACCGCGAGGAACTCGGCCGCCTGGGCGCACGGCTCGGTGCCGACGTGCCTTTCGCCTTGATGGGCGGGGCCGCCATTGGACTGGGCATCGGCGACAAGCTGGCCCCGTTGCTGACCCGCGCCAAGACCCACTGGGTGCTGATTCCGGCCAGCTATGGCCTGTCGACTCCGCGCGTCTATGGCATGCTCGATCGCTTGCGCGCGGGCATGGAAATCGAAGTTCCGCAGGAAATCGATCCTGCGGTGATCGAGGCGCTGATGGCCTCGGACGCGCCAGCCTTGGCCCGGGTACTGGCCAATGACCTGACCCAGGCTTCCCTGGCTTTGGCCCCGGAGCTGGGCACCATGCGCGATATGGCAGAAGGAGCCGGCGCGCTGCGCGCCATGGTATCCGGCTCAGGCCCGACCTTGGCATTGCTGGTCAAGGACGCCAAGCATGCTGATGAGGTCATGGCCCAGCTGGGCGACGAGGTGGGTGTGGCTACCATCCCGGTGACCGCACCAGCACCTGGAGCACACATCACCCTCGCAGAATAATCCTCCGAAGAATCCCTGTCTGGCCTTGAGCCGGGCAGGGATTTCTTTCATCATTTGCTCCCGACCCCTTGTTGCGGCTTCGGCATGGCCCTAGGCTGAATCCCAAAGCAAATATTGAAGACTATTCATTTATGACTCTGGGGCGGAACACAACATGCTCAACGGACGCGTCTCGCACTGGTGGGAAGAGATCGGACTGCCAGAGCCACGCCAGCAGCTGCGCGGCCATGGCAGCGCAGACGTGGCCATCATAGGTGCCGGATTCACCGGCCTGTGGACCGCCTACTACCTGGCCAAGGCCAACCCGGAGCTGAGCATCACGATCCTCGAAGCCCGGCACGCAGGCTACGGCGCCTCGGGACGCAACGGGGGATGGCTCACCAACACCATCACCGCCGGCCGCGAACGCTACCTGAAATCCCATGGAAGGCAGGCGGTCAACGACTTCCAGCTGGCAATGAACCGTACCGTTGCCGAGGTCATCGAGGTGTGTGCCGCCGAAGGGATTGACGCAGATATCCTGCAAGGCGGAGAACTTGAAGTCGCGTACACCCCGGCCCAGGAGAGACGGCTGCGTGCCGACGATGTGGCAGCTGCGCAATGGCAGCACTCGGACACCGAGCTGCTGGAAGCCGACGCGGTGCGCCGCAAGGTCAACGTTGCCAACGCCCGGGCAGGGGTGTGGCATCCGCATGCCGCCCGGATCCACCCGGCCAAACTGGTCCGCGGTCTCGCCGTCGCGGTGGAGCGGCTCGGCGTCAGGATCCATGAAAACACCCGAGTCACCGCGTTGCGCCCGCACCGCGTCGAATTCGACGGCGGCGCGCTGGACGCCGAATACATTGTCCGTGCCACCGAAGGGTTCACCGCCGGGCTGGCCGGACACAAGCGCTTATGGCTCCCGATGAATTCTTCGCTGATCGCCACCGAACCGCTGGCGCCGTCCGTGTGGGATGAGCTGGGATGGAATCACGGCGAGGTGCTGGGCGACTACGCCCACGTGTACATGTATGCCCAGCGCACCGCGGATGATCGCATCACCATTGGTGGTCGGGGCGTCCCATACAAGTACGGTTCGCGCACGGATACCGACGGCGTGACGCCGCACAGCACCGTCCAGGGATTGCAGGAAATCCTGCACCGCATGTTCCCGCAGACCCGTGGCGCAAGAATCGACCACGTATGGTCCGGGGTGCTTGGCGTGCCTCGCGATTGGGCGGCTACCGTGGGACTGGACCCGGCGACCGGTATTGGCTGGGCCGGTGGCTACGTCGGCACCGGGGTCAGCACGACGAATCTTGCCGGACGCACCCTGCGCGACTTGATCCTCGGGGAAACCACTGAATTGACCAGCCTGCCGTGGGTCAACCACCAGGTGCGCAAGTGGGAGCCGGAACCGTTGCGCTGGCTGGCAACCAAGGGCCTGTATGCGGCCTATGGCGCGGCAGATCGAAGCGAGTTGAAGGGGCGTGCCAGCTCGTCTCCACTGGCAGTACTGGCCGACAAGATCACCGGGAAGCCTTGAGGGCTTGGCCTTGCAAGGCCTAGGCTGTGGCCATGGAAACGGCAAAGCGCGGAAGCTTGTGGGCCGGCGGCCAGGACTACCTGCTGCGCGAAGCGAAAGCAGCGGATCTCGATCAGATCATTGCCTTGATGGCAGACGATGACATTCGCCGAGCGGAGCATCAGGGCGCCGAGGAGGATATGGAACAGTATCTCCACGCGTTCAACCAAATTAATGCGGACCCGGCGCATTCGCTGATGGTGGTGGAAGCCCAGGACGGAACACTGGTCGGCACGATGCAGCTGACCCTCTTGCCGGGACTGGCACGCAGGGGAGCGACGCGGATGCAGATCGAAGCAGTGCGCGTGTCCTCCGCGTTGCGCGGCAGGGGACTGGGAACTGCAATGATCCGCTGGGCTATTTCCGAAGCAGAGAACAACAATGTCCAGCTGGTCCAATTGACCAGCGATGCGCAGCGCACCGATGCGCACCGATTCTACGAGGCGCTGGGCTTCACCGCGTCGCATGTGGGATTCAAGATGAGGCTGGCTATAGCCCCTTGATCGTGTAGATCCGCTGCAAGCCGGAGGTGGCCTGGCCCCACTTGCTAGCCGCGGCCCGCTGCTGGTGGGCTTCAAAGGCGCCACTGTCTTCGAATTCCTCGTGGACCATCCACACCCAGGGATCTTCGGTTGGCGTGACAGAGAACGAGATGCACCCGGGCTCGGCCTTGGTCAGGCGGATATGCTTCGGCAACAATTTCTTCACTACCTCAGCTTCGGCCGCATCCTTGCACAGCAGCCGGCCCTCCAAGATCACGGTTCCCATGCCAGCAAGTTTGCCACGATCGGTGGCAGACTGGGAGAAAAATTACCGGAGAAGCTGGAGGGCCCGGAAACGAAAAGTTTCCGGGCCCTCCAGCTCGATCGCAGTGCGCAGAAGCTATCCGAGCAGCTCGGACAGTTCCAGCCAGCGCTCTTCCAGCTCATCGATCTGCGACTGGTAGTCGTTGATCTCGGCAGTGAACTTGGCCAGGCCCTCGTAGTCGCTCTGGTCATGATCGGCCATCTTGGCATGGACCTTGGCGATCTTTTCCTCCAGCTGGCCTACCTTGCGTTCATTGGCGTTCAATTCCTTCTGCGCGGCACGCAGCTCGGCCCCCGTTGGGCCGGCAGGCTTGCCGGCAGTCTGCGATGAAGCCTGGGTAGGATTCGATCCGCCCGTCGATCCCTGGGCGGCCCGCAGCTTCAGGTACTCGTCCACACCGCCAGGCACGTGGCGGAAGGTGCCATTCAGGATGGCGTACTGCTGGTCGGTGACGCGTTCGAGCAGGTAGCGGTCGTGGGAGACCACGATCAGCGTGCCCGGCCAGGAGTCCAGCAGATCTTCCAGTGCGGCCAGCATGTCGGTATCGACGTCGTTGGTCGGCTCATCGAGGATCATCACGTTCGGTTCGCCCATGAGGATCATCAGCAGCTGCAGGCGGCGGCGCTGGCCACCGGAGAGCTCGCGGACCTTGGTGGACAGGTGCGCGGAGGAGAATCCGAGGCGTTCCAGCAGCTGCGCCGGGGTCAGGTCCTTGCCGTCCACATTGAAGGTGGTCTTGAAGCGTCCGAGGACCTCGCGGACCAGGTCCTCGCCGATCTGCTCCAGCTCGCGGAACTGCTGGTCAAGCACCGCCAGCTTGACCGTCTGGCCGCGCTTGATCTTGCCGCCGGTGGGCGCCACGGTGCCGGCAATCAGGCCAAGCAGGGTGGACTTGCCGGCGCCATTGGCCCCCAGCAGGCCGGTGCGCTCGCCGGGCCCGATGCGCCAGGTGAAGGGCTTGAGCACCTGCTTGTCCCCGAAGGAGACCTCGGTGTCCAGCAGGTCGATGACGTCCTTGCCCAGCCGGCTGGTGGCCATCTGCTTGAGTTCCAGCGGGTTGCGCACCGGCGGAACGTCCGCGATCAGCTGGTTGGCCGCCTCGATGCGGAACTTCGGCTTGGAGGTGCGGGCCGGTGCGCCGCGGCGCAGCCAGGCCAGCTCCTTCTTCATCATGTTCTGCCGCTTGGATTCGGTGACCGCGGCGATGCGGTCGCGTTCCACACGCTGCAGCACGTAGGCGGCGTAGCCGCCCTCGAACGGCTCGACCAGGCGGTCGTGCACTTCCCAGGTGGTGGTGCAGACCGCGTCGAGGAACCAGCGGTCGTGGGTGACGACCATCAGGCCGCCGGAGTTCTTGGACCAGCGGTTGTTGATGTGCTCGGCGAGCCAGGAGATGCCCTCGACGTCCAAATGGTTGGTCGGCTCGTCCAGGATGATGACATCCCAGTCCTGAACCAGCAGCGCGGCCAGGGCCACGCGGCGGCGCTGGCCGCCGGAAAGGGTGCCGACCTTCGCTTCCCAGTCCAGGTCTGCGACCAGCCCGGAGATGATGTCGCGGATCCGGGCCTGGCCGGCCCATTCGTGGTCGTCCATTTCGCCCACCACGCTGAAGTGCACGGTTGCTTCGGGATCCAGGGTGTCGGACTGGTCCAGCACGCCCACGCGCAGTCCGTTGCGCTTGGTCACCCGCCCGGAGTTGGGCTCGATCCTGTTGGAGAGCATGCCGAGCAGCGAGGACTTGCCTTCGCCGTTGCGACCCACCAAGCCGATGCGGTCGCCGTCGGAGATGCCGATGGTCACCGAGTCGAAAACGACATGGGTGGGATATTCCAGATGCAGGGCTTCGCCCCCGAGTAAATGAGCCACGATTCCCATTTTACGTTCCGAGGGCAAATCGAGGTCATTGCAGGCTGGCCCGGGCTGTTTAAAGCAGAGAACAAAAGTGAGTTTAGCTACGGTGTTTTGCGATTTCGCACAACGGGCCGATCATGGCAGAATAATTAGCGTGCTTGTCGGGCATGCCCTGCGCAAGCGATTTTCCGCCCTGGTGTAATGGCAACACGCCAGCCTTTGGAGCTGTGCATTCTAGGTTCGAATCCTAGGGGCGGAACCATTGATCAGGCGCCACAGATGTGGCGCCGTTATTTTTTAATCAGTTCAGCGCATCCCGGCGCTCGCGATAGACTTGCTCTGAGGTTTTACTTCTCTGCCCAAAACCTTGAAACCAATTTGCAGGAGAATGCACTTGAGTGATCAGGTCAATGCACCAGTAGCTGTCATCGTCCTCGCCGCTGGCGCCGGTACCCGCATGAAATCGGCGAAGCCGAAGATCATGCATGAAATTGCAGGTCGGTCCATGATTGGCCACGCACTTCACGCGGCATCGGCATTGCAGCCGCAGAACTTGGTAGCAGTTGTCCGCCACCAGCGCGATCTGGTCGCAGAGCACATCCTGACGCAGTTCCCTTCCATCACCATTGCCGACCAGGATGAGATCCCGGGCACCGGCCGCGCCGTGCAGCAGGGTTTGGAAGTTGTCGACCCGTCGCTTGAGGGTACCGTTGTAGTGACCTACGGCGATGTGCCGTTGCTCACCAGCGAGGTGCTCCAGGAACTGGTGGCCACCCATGAGTCGAACGGCAACTCGGTGACCGTGCTGACCACCGAATTGGATGACCCTTCCGGCTACGGCCGCATCCTGCGCGACGCCAACGGGGACGTCTCCGGCATCCGCGAACAGAAGGACGCCTCGCCGGAGGAATTGGCAGTCAAGGAAATCAACTCCGGCATCTACGCATTCGATGCCCAGATGCTGCGTTCGGCACTGACCGAGGTCACCACCGACAACGCACAGGGCGAGATGTACCTGACCGACGTTCTCGCCATCGCCCGTGAACGCGGCGGCCGCGTCGCTTCCTCGCAGATCGCCGACCGCTGGCAGATCGAGGGCGCCAACGACCGCGTGCAGGTGTCCAACCTGGCCCGCATCTACAACCAGCGCAAGACCGAATTCTGGATGCGCCAGGGCGTGACCATCGTCGATCCTGCGACCACCTGGATCGACGCCGACGTCATGATCGGCCAGGACGCCACGATCAAACCGGGAACCCAGCTGCACGGCGAGACCGTCATCGGCGCCAACGCCACCGTTGGCCCGGACACCACCTTGACCAACGTGGTGGTTGGCCAGCGCGCTACCGTCAAGCGCACCGACGCCACCGACTCGCGCATCGCTGACGGCGCTTCGGTTGGCCCGTTCGCCTACCTGCGCCCGGGCACCGACCTCGGTGCAGATGGCAAGATCGGCGCTTTCTACGAAACCAAGAATGTCACGATTGGCCGTGGCTCCAAGCTCTCGCACCTCGGCTACGCCGGAGATGCTGAAATCGGTGAATTCACCAACATCGGCTGCGGCAATATCACCGCAAACTACGATGGCGAGAAGAAGCACCGCACCAAGATCGGTTCGCATGTGCGCACCAGCTCCAACACCGTATTCGTCGCCCCGGTGGAAATCGGCGACGGCGCATACACCGGAGCCGGAGCCATCGTCCGCAAGAACGTCCCGGCCGGTGCCTTGGCACTGTCTGTGGCACCGCAGCGCAACTCCGAGGGATGGACGCTGGAAAAGCGCCCAGGCACCCCTTCGGCTGACGCAGCATTCAAGTCCTCGCTGAACTCCTCGGCTTCCGAGTAATCCAGCTACGGACTACATTTCCTCGACAACAACCTCATA
The DNA here is from genome assembly GCF_006539525.1 of Glutamicibacter nicotianae. Lineage (GTDB taxonomy): Bacteria > Actinomycetota > Actinomycetes > Actinomycetales > Micrococcaceae > Glutamicibacter > Glutamicibacter nicotianae. The sequence goes on from NZ_BJNE01000025.1 coordinate 15,014, forward strand.
CGTGATAGCGAAGCGAGCGAGAAAGCAAACCCCATGAGTGAAATCCGCCATAACGTCGACAAAGAGCTGGTGCTGGCCACCGGTCGCGCGCACCCGGAACTTGCCGCAGAAGTAGCCAAGGAACTCGACACCGATCTGCTGCCTTTGAACGCCTACGACTTCGCCAACGGCGAGATCTACGTGCGTTCGGATGAGTCGGTGCGCGGCAAGGACGTGTTCCTGCTGCAGTCCTACCCAGCACCGTTGAACAACTGGCTGATGGAACAGCTGATCATGATCGACTCGATGAAGCGTGCTTCGGCTCGCCGCATCACCGTTGTGGCGCCGTTCTACCCGTACGCCCGCCAGGACAAGAAGGGCCGCGGCCGCGAGCCGATCTCGGCCCGCCTGGTTGCCGACTTGTTCAAGACCGCCGGCGCCGACCGCGTGATCTCCTGCGACCTGCACACCGCGCAGATCCAGGGCTTCTTCGACGGTCCGGTGGACCACCTGTTCGGCTTCCCGCTGCTGGCCGACTACATCAAGTCCAAGGTAGATGTCAGCGAAGTGACCGTGGTGTCCCCGGACACCGGACGCGTGCGCGTGGCCGAGCAGTGGGCTGAGCGCCTGGGTGGCGCTCCGCTGGCCTTCGTGCACAAGTCCCGCGATCTGACCGTGCCGAACCAGGCCGAGTCCAAGACCGTGGTGGGCCAGGTCGAGGGCCGCACCGCGATCCTGATCGATGACATGATCGACACCGGCGGAACCATCGCCGGCGCCGTGCGCGTGCTGAAGGAAGCCGGTGCCAAGGATGTCATCATCGCCGCGACCCACGCCGTGTTCTCGGATCCGGCCGCGCAGCGCCTGGCCGAGTGCGGTGCCAAGGAAGTTGTTGTCACCAACACCCTGCCGATCCCGGAAGAGAAGCGCTTCGAGAACCTGACCGTGCTCTCGATCGCACCAACGATCGCCCGCGCGATCTCCGAGGTGTTCCACGACGGTTCGGTTACGAACCTGTTTGACGGCCGCGCCTAGCAGCCCTCGTTTCGCAAGCCCTCGGCCGGTACCCCTGCGGGTGCCGGCCGAAGGCAGTTAAAGCAGCTGTTCATGGTCGTGTCGTCGGACAGCGTTGCCTGCAGCGACTTCTCGATCAGTTCGCGCAGGATTGCCTGGTCCACCGAGGCAAGCCGGGTCAGATACAGGCAGGCTTTGCTGCTCCGGTGCTTGCCGAGCTTCTCCAGCAGCTCCGGCCAGCGTTCGGCAAATCCGCTGGCCAGATAGATGGTGTGGTGGCTCGGGCCGGGAGCAAAGGCCAGCAGCGGCGCGATGCCGCCGTGCCCTGACTCGTAGCGGTACTCGTACTGGCCGAAGCCGAGGATACGCCCGGCCCAGACTACCGGTTCGTCACCGGAAATTTCCTTGAACAGCGCCAGCAGCTCATCGGCTTCGGCACGCCGGGGACCGGTGGCCCGGTCCAGTACCGGTGCAATCGGAAGATCGGAAGGGGACATTGCTGGCTGCTTGCTGGCCATGGAATTCCTTCCTGCAGCGTTCGTCGGCTGCAGCGGCTTGCGGGACTTGCCTCAACGCTACCCGCCAGCGCAAGGGCCCGCTGTGTTCTGGGTGACAGATTTTCGTCCAGGGGCGTGGGACTGCTAGAATTATTGACTGTGCCCAGGCGAGGGAAACACCAGCGATGGTGGGACCGTTATCGACAAGGCCGGAAAAGCTCTTTCATCTCTTAGATGTTGGTTGCTTCCCGAGTCCACGCAAGGGCCTGAATGAAGCAACCATTTCCTAAGGAGAATTATCATGGCATCTGTCAACCTTGACGCCGTTGTACGCACCGATTTCGGCAAGGGCGCTGCCCGCCAGGCTCGCCGCGACGGCCAGATCCCGGCTGTAGTCTACGGCGCAGGCTCCGAGCCGCAGCACGTCCTGCTGCCAGGCCGCGAAACTACCCTGGCCGTTCGCGACCGCGGTGTTGAGCTGGTTCTGAACATCGAAGGCAAGACAGTCAAGACCACCATCAAGGACATCCAGATCCACGCGCTGAACCGCACCGTTGATCACCTGGACCTGATCATCGCTGCCTAATTCCAGCGACCTAGGTTTCAGCTGAGCATCATGAGTGATGGAACTTGGCTCGTAGCCGGACTCGGGAACCCCGGGTCCGGCTACGCTGGCAATAGACACAATATCGGGCAGATGGTGCTCGACGAGCTGGCCAATCGCGTCGGCTCGAAATTCAAGACCCACTCTTCGCGTTCCCAAGTGGTCGAGGGACGCATGGGGGTTGGCGGTCCGCGCATCGTGCTGGCCAAGCCCATGGTGTACATGAACCTTTCGGGCGGGCCGGTAGCCAATGCAGCGAAGTTCTTCGGAATCGGAGTGGACCGCTTGATCGTCGTGCATGACGAGATCGATATTCCGTTCGACACCATCAAGCTCAAGCGCGGTGGCGGCGAAGGCGGGCATAACGGATTGCGCGATATCTCAAAGGCCATGGGCTCCAAGGATTATCTGCGCGTGCGCGCAGGCGTTGGACGTCCGCCGGGCCGCATGGATACCGCCAAATGGGTTTTGCAGGACTTCTCAAAGACCGAGAAGGCGGATCTTCCGTTCCTGATCGACAATTGCGCTGACGCAGTTCAATTGCTGATGACCTCGGGACTGGAAGCCGCCCAGGCAAAATTCCATATCAGCTGATCGCTGCCCCTGGCGGGAGCGGTGAAGCGGGGGACCGCTGCGGACTGGACCAGTTCGCAGCGGTCCTCCTCTCGTTAAAAATTAGGAATGCCATGTAGCGAGGCGTTCCTTACTAAGGCCTGACTTAGATGTGCTTCGAGGCCCAGAATGGAATAATTACCCAATGTACCCCTTGCCTAATAGGTCGCCGACTTCTCTGATGCCGCGTCCTGCCAGGCATCCAAGACAATTATTCGGAGGACCACGTGCACACGATGACCGGTCAGCCAGAAGCACTTGAAGCGTTGACAGCTGGAGAAGTTGAGCGCATCAAGGCCGACTTTGAAATTCTGGAGCACCAAGTCAACGGCGTTGACGTGGTGTACCTGGACTCCGGCGCCACCAGCCAGAAGCCGCGCTGCGTCTACGAAGCCGAGCAGCACTACTACGAGAACGCCAATGCCGCGGTGCACCGCGGTGCGCATTCCCTGGCAGTTGAAGCGACCGAAATCTATGAGCAGGCACGCGAGACGGTGGCCGAGTTCATCGGTGCACGCACCAACGAACTGGTCTGGACCGCGAACGCCACCGAAGCGCTGAACCTGATCAGCTACTCGATGTCCAATGCCTCCCTGGGCCGCGGGGGAGAAGCTGCAGCCCGCTTCCGTCTGGGTCCGGGCGATGAAATCCTCACCACCGAACTGGAACACCACGCGAACCTGATCCCATGGCAGGAACTGGCCTTCCGAACCGGTGCCACCTTGCGCTACGTGCCCATCACCGAAGACGGAGCGCTGCGCTACGACCTGCTCGATGAACTGGTCACCGAACGCACCAAGCTGGTGGCCTTCACCCACGTGTCCAACGTGCTGGGAACCATCACCGATACCCAGAAATTCGTTGATGCCGCGCGCAAGGTCGGCGCCTTGACGGTGTTGGACGGATGCCAGTCCGTGCCCCATCTGCCGGTCGACGTGAAGGCCCTGGACGTGGACTTCATGGCCTTCTCGGGCCACAAGATGCTCGGCCCAACCGGCATTGGCGCACTCTACGGACGCGAAGAACTGCTCAACGCCATGCCGCCATTCCTGACCGGTGGTTCTATGATCACCGTGGTGGACATGGAGCATGCGGAGTACATGCCATCGCCGCAGCGCTTCGAAGCCGGTACCCAGCGCATTGCCCAGACCCACGGTCTGGCCACCGCAGTTGCCTACCTGGACGAAATCGGCATGGGCCGGGTCGCCGCCTGGGAAGAGCACCTCGGAGCGATGCTTTACGAGGGCATCTCGAAGATCGACGGCGTGCGCGTCTTCGGCCCGGCCGACGCCCAGCGCATCGGCACTGTCCCGTTTGAAGTGATCGGCGTGCACCCGCACGATGTGGGCCAGTACCTGGATTCGCGCGGCATCGCGGTACGCGTGGGCCACCACTGCGCGCAGCCGCTGCACCGCGCCCTGGGCGTGAATTCCACGACCCGCGCCAGCACCTACCTGTACAACACGGAGGCAGACATCAAGGCACTGCTTGAGGCCTTGGGCTCCGTGCGCGAATACTTTGGAGTCTAAATGAACGAATTGGATCAGCTTTACCAGCAGGTCATCCTGGACCACTCGAAGCGCCGGATCGGTTCGCCGCTGGTTGAGCTCACCGAAGGGCTGCTGCACGGCGAATCGCATCAGCACAACCCGATCTGCGGCGACCAGATCCGGGTCCGCGTCGAGCTGGATGACCAGGACCATTTCACCTCGATGAGCTGGGAAGGAGATGGCTGCTCCATCTCCATGGCCTCCGCTTCGGTGCTGGCAGAGATGCTGCCGGAACTGACCAAGGAAGAATTCCTTGGGAAGCGGGACTATTTCCGCGAGATGATGCGCTCCAAGGGAAACTTCGAGCCTGATGAGGACGTGCTGGAAGACGCCGCCGCCTTTGTCGGCGTCTCCAAGTTCCCCGCACGCGTCAAGTGCGCCATGCTCGCTTGGGTGGCCGCCGAGGTCGCCATGCACGAGGCGCACAAGTAGTAGGAAAACGAAATAGCTCGGGCGTCGGCTTTCACTTGTGAAAGCCGACGCCCGAGCTATTTCTTCAGCATTCCAGCGGGCTAGTTCGCTTCGTCGCCCTGCTGGTATACGTCGGGGATGCCATCCTTGTCGTCGTCACGGGTCTCTTGCTCGTGCAGGACCTTGTAGCGGCGGTTGCGCGGAATCAGCCACAGGGCGCCGAGGATCGCGGCAAGGAACGATCCGGCGAGGATCGCTACCTTGGCGTGCTCGTAGTGCGCGGACTCCAGCCCGAAGGACAGTTCGGAAACCAGCAGGGAAACAGTGAAACCGATGCCTGCCAGCAGCGTGACGCCCAAGAGATCGCCCCAGCGGGCATCCTTGTCCAGCGAGGCCTTGGTGAATTTGGTCACTACCCAGGTCGAGCCCATGATGCCAATCGGCTTGCCGAGCACCAGACCCAGCACGATGCCCCAGAACACCGGATCGGTGAGCAAGCCGCCGCTGCCCTGCTCCGGGGAAATGACAGTCACGCCAGCGGCGAAGAAGGCGAAGATGGGGATGCAGAAGCCGGAGGACAGCGGCCGGAAACGGTGCTCGAATTGTTCGGCCAGGCCGATGCCTTCGCGGCCATCGGTGCGCTTGACCGGGACGCAGAAGCCCAGAATCACACCGGCGATGGTGGCATGGATGCCGGAGCCGAAGACGAAGATCCAGGTGATGATGCCCAGAGGCAACAGGATGACCCACGCGGCCCACGCCCGCTTGGCGAAGAACTTGCCAAGGGAACGGGCAAGCACCGTGAACAGGATGATGGGGATCAGCGACAGGCCCAGGTAGGACAGGTTCAGATCGTCGGTGAACACGACGGCGATGATGACAATGGCAATCAGGTCATCGACGACGGCCAGGGTCAGCAGGAAGATGCGCAGCGCCGCGGGAAGCGCCGAGCCGATCACCGCGAGCACCGCCACGGCGAAGGCAATGTCGGTTGCGGTCGGAATGGCCCAGCCGCGCAGCAGCTCGCCGCCACCGGACATGGATGCGATGGCGACGAAGATCAACGCCGGCACCAGCACGCCGCCGAAAGCGGCGGCGACCGGAACGGCCGCAGTCTTCACATTGCGCAGATCGCCAATGACGAATTCTTTCTTCAGCTCCAGGCCGGTCAGGAAGAAGAACACCGCCAGCAGCGCATCGGCGGCCCAGTGGCCGACGGACAGATTCAGGTCCACGCCGAACAGGGTTGGGCCGAAGTGGAAATCACGCAGTGCGAAATAGGAGTCGCGCAGCGGGGTGTTGGCCCAGACCAGGGCCAGCAGGGCGCCGGCGATGAGAACCATGCCGCCGACGGTTTCCTTGCGCAGGATGTCGCCGATACGGACTGATTCGTTATAGCTGGGGCGCGAAAACAGGTTCTTGCCGGAACCCGAAGACGGAGTTTGGCTCATGCGTTTAACTCGCTTACTTCGTTAAATGAATATTTCTCGCCGACCAGACTTCCCGGCACACCTGCATTCAACACTAGCGCGAACAGTGCTCCAGAGCACAAATCCCCCGACGTATTGCGAGATATCGCACGTCCGGGGACTGAGGTGTTGCGTAACTATTCGCTAGGCCTGCTTCGAGAGCCAGGCTTCGACCTGGGCAGCCTGCAGATTCAGTGCCTTGCCCAGGTATGGCTCAGCGGCCGAAGCCAGCTTGCCGCCGATGAACGGAATCGAGGAAGAAACCTTGGCATCGATGGAGAATTCGGAGGTTTCGCCCTGCGCCGTGAGCTGCTCGGTGCCGCTGACGTTCACCGGAACGCCGGCAACAGAGATCTTCACGGTGGCCGAGCGGTTGCCGGCGGCATCAGGGGCGGTCCACTCATCGACCTGGGTGATCTCGATGGTTGCGCCAACGAACTTGCGGGCGATATCCGGGACGCGATCGGTGGGGACCGAACGAACGGTGGTCACGGTGAAGGCGCCGGCGGTGTCGCCGTTCACGGAGAAGTCGGTCAGGGAACCGTTGGCCACCTTGGTCAGGTGCTCGGCAAAGCCGCGATCGCTGAGTGTTGCGATGACCTGGTCTGCAGGGTGGGCGATCTGAGTGCTTGCGTTCAATGCCATGAAAGCTAATCCCAATCTGGAAATCTAAGTGGCCGGGCAGCAAAAGTGCAGGCCCGGCGACGGACAGTATTAACCCTATCCGCAAAGGCGCATTGGGTAGGCTAGGACTGCACCCAAAACAACATATTGACGTTTCGGCCGTGGATAATCATCGACGGCCGGCGCTCGTGGTGTCATATCGGCGCACCGCCGCACGAAAGCACCGAGCCAAGCGTCTGCATGAGAGGACCCGAACCCCCATGAGCCTAAGCGGACTTCATGATTTCCTGCGCGAAGAACCTTCCTTCAGGCGCATTGGGCAAAGCGCCGCTCATGACTACCATGCACGCAGCGAAGAACTGGAAATCGCCGCCCCGCAGGGCATGCGCCCCATCCTCTCGGCGCACATCAGCCAGGCACTGAGCCGCAGCGAGCATCCGGGCGTGACGCTGATCGTCACCGCGACCGGCCGCGAGGCGGAAGAGGTCTCCAGCTCCCTGGGCGCCTTCCTCCCGGCAGGGCAAATCGCCGAATTCCCTTCGTGGGAAACCCTGCCCCATGAACGCCTTTCGCCACGCAGCGATACCGTGGGCCGCCGGCTGGAAGTGCTGCGCCGGCTGCACGACCGGGACGAGAACCTGAATATCATCATCGCGCCAATCCGTGCTGTGCTGCAGCCCTTGGTCGCAGGCCTGGGCGAACTGCGCCCGGTGGTGCTGGAACTGGACGCCGAGCCGGGATTCGACAACGTCATCAAGGACCTGGCGGCCGCCGCCTACGCCCGCGTGGACATGGTGACGCACCGCGGCGAGTTCGCTGTGCGCGGTGGCATCATTGACGTTTTCCCTCCGACGCTGGACCATCCGGTACGCATCGACTTCTTCGGCGACCAGATCGACTCGATGCGCTACTTCGCCATCGCAGACCAGCGCTCCACCGATGACCCCGGGCCTACGCGGATCATCGCCACGCCCTGCCGCGAAATGCTCATCACCCCGCAGGTGATGAGCCGGGCCGCGAACCTGAAGAACCAGTTCCCGGCCGCCCAGGAAATGCTCACCAAGATTGCCGGCGGCATCGCCGTGGAAGGCATGGAATCCCTGGCTCCGCTGCTGGTGGACAAGATGGTGCCGCTGCTCTCGCTGCTGCCCGAATCCTCCATCGCGCTGGTCATGGAACCAGAGCGGGTGCGCGCCCGAGCCCAGGACCTGAATGCCACCAACGCCGAGTTCCTGGCAGCCGCGTGGGCCTCGGCCTCGGATGGGGCCAGCGCCCCGCTGGATCTGGCCACCGCCGGGTCTGAACGCAAGCTGGCCACCGGCGACTTCGCCTCGCTGGCCGAAACGGTGGAGCACGCACGCGCCGCCAAGGTCTCCTGGTGGGCCATCACCTCACTGGGCGCCGATGAAGAACTGGATCTGGGTGCCGCGACCATCCGCGTGCCGGCCCGCGAACCGCACGGCTACCAAGGCGACATCGAAGCGATGATGGAATTCATTGCCGGGCGGGTCAAGGACCAATGGCGCTTTGTCGTGGCGACCGAGGGACCGGGCCCGGCTGCCCGCCTCTCCGAGCTCTTTGCCGAATTCAAGATCCCAGCGCACCGCGTGGATGACCTGTCCGCCGAGCCAACCGCCGGTCTGATCGAGATCACCCAGGCCACCGCCGGCCGAGGGTTCGTCTTCGAGGAGCTCAAGCTGGGCCTGCTCACCGAAGCAGACCTGCTGGGCCGCTCCAGCGCCTACCCTAACCGCAAGGGCCGCAAGCTCACCGTCAAGCGCAAGCGCAATGCGGTTGACCCGCTGAGCCTGGAAGCGGGGGACTTCATCGTCCACGAGCAGCACGGCATCGGCAAGTTCGTTGAGCTCATGGCCCGCAAGGTCAACGGCTCGGGCAAGGACGCCAAGCGCGAATACCTCGTGGTGGAATACGCCTCCTCCAAGCGCGGCGCGCCGGGGGACCGGCTCTTCGTCCCGATGGACCAGCTGCATATGGTCACCCGGTATGTCGGCGGCGAAGCGCCGACCCTGTCCAAGATGGGCGGCTCGGACTGGGCCAGCACCAAATCCAAGGCGCGCAAGGCGGTCAAGGAGATCGCCGGCGACCTGATCAAGTTGTACTCGGCTCGCATGGCCAGCCGCGGCCACGCTTTCGCCCAGGACACCCCGTGGCAGAACGAGCTGGAGGAAGCCTTCGCCTTCATCGAGACTCCGGATCAGCTCACCGCCATCAACGAGGTGAAGTCCGATATGGAGAAGGAAATCCCGATGGACCGGCTGATCTCCGGCGACGTGGGCTTCGGCAAAACCGAGATTGCGGTGCGCGCCGCGTTCAAGGCGGTCCAGGACTCCAAGCAGGTGGCCGTGCTGGTGCCTACCACGCTGCTGGCCTCCCAGCACTACCAGACCTTCACCGAACGCTACTCCGGGTTCCCGGTGCGCGTGAAGACGCTCTCGCGCTTCCAGACTGCCAAGGAATCCAAGGAGATCCTGGCCGGGCTGAAGGACGGCAGTGTGGATATCGTCATCGGCACCCACCGCCTGCTGAGCAAGAACGTGGAATTCAAGAATCTGGGCCTGGTGATCATCGACGAGGAACAGCGTTTCGGCGTGGAGCACAAGGAAGAGCTCAAGAAGATGCGCACGAACGTGGACGTGCTGGCGATGAGCGCCACCCCGATCCCGCGCACCTTGGAGATGTCGCTGACCGGCATCCGCGAAACCTCCACCCTGGCCACCCCGCCAGAAGAACGGCACCCGGTGCTGACCTATGTAGGTCCGCGCAGCGACAAGCAGATTTCCGCTGCCATCAAGCGCGAGCTGATGCGCGATGGCCAGGTGTTCTTCGTGCACAACCGGGTCAGCTCCATTGAACGGGTGGCGGCCGAACTGCGCGAACTGGCTCCCGAAGCCCGCGTGGAGGTGGCCCACGGCAAGATGAGCGAATCAAGGCTTGAACGGATCATCCAGGACTTCTGGGAAAAGAAATTCGATGTGCTGGTCTCCACCACCATTATCGAAACGGGCCTGGACATTTCCAACGCGAACACGCTGATCGTCGACCGGGCGAACAACTACGGCTTGTCCCAGCTGCACCAGCTGCGCGGCCGCGTGGGCCGCGGCCGCGAGCGCGCCTACGCCTACTTCCTATGGGATGCGGAGAAGCCGCTGGGCGAGATCGCGCTGGAGCGGCTGAAGGCTGTGGCCGCGCACAACGAGCTGGGTTCGGGCTACCAGCTGGCCATGAAGGACCTGGAACTGCGTGGAGCCGGCAACCTGCTCGGCGGCGAGCAGTCCGGGCATATCGCCGGGGTGGGCTTTGACTTGTACCTGCGCCTGGTCGGCGAGGCCGTGGCCGATTACAAGGGGGAGGGCGAGGAAGAAGCCACCGAAATGAAGATCGACCTGCCGGTCAATGCCCACCTGCCGCACGATTACGTGCCAGGCGAGCGGTTGCGCCTGGAAGCCTACCGGAACATTGCGCAGGCCGAGACCGATGAGGCGCTCGCCGAGGTCCGTGATGAGCTGGTGGACCGCTATGGCAAGCTGCCGGTTCCGGTGGAGAACCTGATGCGGGTGGCGGCCCTGCGCATCCGTGCGCGTGCCGTGGGACTGCATGATATCCAGCAGATCGGCAACCACATCAAGCTGGCCCCGGCAAAGATCGAGGACCTGCCTGCTTCGCGCCAGGTGCGCTTGGAACGCCTGTACCCGGGGGCTGCGAACAAGCCGGCGCTGAATTCGATCTTCATTCCGAAGCCGAAGACCTCGCCAATCGGCGGCAGGGATCTGGCCGACGGGGAGATCCTTGAATGGGCAGAGAAGCTGCTCTACGCGATCTTCGAGCCGACCCCGGCAGCGAAGGACTGATGCGGCGGTCGCTGACCGCGTGGGCCAGGATCCTGCCGTTTCCGGCAGGCCCCTGGCCCATGCCTGCTAGCGCTGTTCTGCGCCAGCGGGCGCGCCCAGTTCGGCGGCGTAGCCGTTGATGGCCCGTGTGTAGAGCGAGGCACGGCGCGCTATGGCGCTGAGCGCCAGCTGCAGGGCTTCGATGGGCTGCCCGGCATCGTGCAGCGCCAGAGCCAGGAATGCCTGGGCGTCGGTGAAGATCGGTGAGCCGGATGGGATCTGCCGCAACAGCTCAATGGATTGCGTGCACTGCCCGAGGTTGCGCAGCGTGCTGGCCAACTGGAGCAGCGCTTCATCATGCTGCGGCGCGTCCAGCCCGGCGTCCAGCGCTGCCCGGTAGGGGCCAACCGCCTGTTCTTCTTCGCCTAGATAGTCGTGCAGGGAAGCGATTTCGAAGAGCACCCGCGGATCCTGCTTATCCCTGTCCTGCACTAGGCCTGCCAGCTCGGTGCGCAGCTGTTCCGGGCGTTTTCCTCCGGCCGAGTTCCAGAACTTTTCAACGCGTTGGTCCCATGATTCCATCCGGCCAGTCTAGGCCAAGGAAATGCGATTAAACGCCAAGAGAGGGAAACCCGGAGTCGGGTTTCCCTCTCTTGGAAAGCTCTAGCTAGTTCTGGTGGGCGTTAGCCGCGGCAACCAGATCCTCAGCCTTCTCCGCACGACCCATCAGGTGCATCGGGATGGCGAAGGCCAAGAACATCAGAGCAAAGCTGACCAGGGTCGGCAACCAGGCAACCTCAAGGGTCCAGTAGCCCAAGGTGTAGACGCCAGCCGCGAACAATACGAAGAAGATCACGAAGTTGACGATATTGCCGACAAGGCGGCCTTCACCTGAATGGGCAGTGTTCTTGCCGTTCGAGTACACTTTTTCTCCTTGGGAAACAGATGGGGCGAATTCCTAGTAGCTGGAACCGCTTTGCTCTCCTTCTAGGATAGCAACTCCTGAGCTAGAACCTAGCCGGGTTGCGCCGGCTGCAATCATTGCCCGCGCGGTTTCAACGCTGCGCACGCCGCCCGAGGCCTTGACGCCCATGTCCGGGCCGACGGTCTTGCGCATCAGCGCCACATCTTCAACGGTTGCGCCACCGGTGGAGAAACCGGTGGATGTCTTGACGAAATCGGCGCCGGCGGCCTTGGCAGCCTCGCAGGCCAGGACCTTGGCTTCTTCGGTGAGCAGGCAGGTTTCGATGATGACCTTCAAGATGGCCCCGCCTTCATGCGCAGCCTGCGCAATGGCGAAGATCTCGTTCACCAGGGCGTCTCGGTCGCCACGCAGGGCGGCAGCGACGTCGATGACCATATCGATTTCGTTGGCGCCGTCGGCAACAGCGTGCTTGGTTTCGAATACCTTGGTATCGGTGGCCGAAGCACCCAGCGGGAAGCCGATGACCGAGCAGGTCAGCACGTCCGAGCCTTCCAGCTCACGCGAAACGGTGGAAACCCACAAAGGGTTGACGCAAACCGACTTGAAGCCGTACTGCTTGGCTTCGTCGCAGATCTGCACCACCTGTTCGCGGGAAGCATTCTGGGCCAACAGGGTGTGGTCGATGTAGCTGGCGATCTCGCGGGCGCTTAATTCAGTCATCTTTTCCTCTAGCAATAAAGATTTCAATCATTTCAAATGAAGGTCTCGAAGGGGTAAGCCTAGTTGGCATTCAGGTAAGCTGCCAATTCTTCCTTGATGGCCTGGACCTTCGCGGTGGCGCGCTGGCGGGCTTCGGGGACTTCGGCCGGATCATCGACCGGTTCAATGGTTTCCAAGTAGCACTTGAGTTTCGGTTCCGTTCCCGAGGGGCGGACGATCACGCGAGAACCGCAGAACGTATGCAGAACCATGGCGTTGGTCGCCGGCAGCTTCTCGGTGCCTTGGGACAGGTCGGTGACCTCGGAAACCTCGGAGCCGCCCAGGGTTGCCGGAGCGTCGTTGCGGATCTTGTCCATGAGCGCGGGGATCTGCGCCAGATCGGTGAAGCGCAGGGAGAGCTGGTCGGTGACGTGCACGCCGTGCTTGGCCGCCAGCTCATCGAGGCGGCCGGCAATGGTGCTTCCGGCTGCTTTCAATTGGGCAGCCAGGTCAGCCAGGACGATGCCAGCTGAGATTCCGTCCTTGTCGCGCACCAGATCCGGGGCCACGCAGTAGCCCAAGGCTTCTTCGTAGCCGAAGCCGAGGTCCTCAACGCGGGAAATCCACTTGAAACCGGTCAAGGTTTCCTCGTGCTCGCGTCCGGCATCCTTGGCGATGGCTGCCAGCATGCGCGAGGACACGATGGAATTGGCCAGTTTCTTGCCCTCCGGCAAGGTCTTGGAAACCTGGTCTCCGAGCAACCAGCCGACCTCGTCGCCGCGCAGCATCCGCCAGCTGCCGTTATCGAGGATCGCCGCCGCACAGCGGTCGGCATCCGGGTCATTGGCAATCACCAGATCTGCGCCCACCGTGCGGGCCAGCTCGAGCGACAGGTCGATGGCCCCGGGCTCTTCGGGGTTGGGGAACTTCACGGTAGGGAAGAGCGGATCCGGGTGCTCCTGCTCGGCAACCATGTGCACGTCGGTGAATCCGGCGTTCAGCAGGGCTTGGCGCATGGTGTGGCCGCCCACGCCATGCATGGCCGAAACCACGATCCGCAGATTCTTGCGTACCGAGTCCTGCGGCTGGCCAGCGTCGATAATCGGGCGGATGGAAGCCAGGTAGGCTGCTTCGATGTCGCCTTCTGCGCCGGCTGCGGGGAGCACTTTCCAGCCGTTTTCGGCGCGCGGGATCTGCGCCACCGGCTGGCCGTAGTCGATCAGCGAAGCGATCTGCGCATCGATCGGGGAGACGATTTGGGCTCCGCGACCCGACTCATCGGTGATCTTCCCGCCGACATAGACCTTGTAGCCGTTGTCCCGCGGAGGGTTGTGGCTGGCCGTCACCATGACACCGGCTTCGGCACTGAATTCGCGCACGGCCCAAGCCAGCACCGGGGCGGGCAGTGCCGAAGGCATCAGCAGCACCTCGAACCCGGCCGCGGCGAAGACGCCGGCCGAATCCTTGGCGAAGACATCCGAATTGAACCGGGCATCGAATCCGATGACCACCTTGGGCGTGTACTCGCCATTGGCCTTCTCGGCCAGGAAGCGGGCGATGCCCGCCGCGGTGCGCATGACCACCACGCGGTTCATGCGCATCGGGCCGGCACCCAATTCGGCGCGCAGTCCGGCGGTGCCGAATTCCAGCACGCCGCTGAAGCGGTCGGAAATGTCCTCGAAGGCCAGCGCGTCGCCGTCGTTGACGCGCTGGATCAGCAGTTGCAGTTCTTCCTGCGTTTGCGAATCGGGATCCTGGGCCGCCCATTGGCCCGCCGCGTCAAGCAACTGGATTTTCTGCGTGTGGTTCACTGATTTCCCTTCAAAGGACACTGACTGCTTGCTGTGCGCTAAGTACGCGAGGCCTAGAGCTTCGCGATGATCTGCGCCAGCAACTTGGAGATGCGCGGACCGGCTGCCTGGCCGGCTTCGATGACTTCCTCGTGGCTCAGCGGAACCGGGCTGATGCCGGCTGCCAGGTTGGTCACCAGGGACATGCCGAAGATCTCCATGCCTGCGTGGCGGGCCGCGATGGCTTCCAACGCGGTGGACATGCCGACCAGATCCGCGCCGATGGTCTTGGCGTACTGCACTTCGGCAGGGGTTTCGTAGTGCGGGCCGGTGAACTGCGCGTACACGCCCTGATCCAGTGTCGGATCAACGGAGAGCGCAATTTCGCGCAGGCGCGAGGAGTACAAGTCGGTCAGGTCGACAAAGGTCGCGCCCTCGAGTGGGGAGGTGGCCGTCAGGTTGATGTGATCCGAGATCATTACCGGGGTGCCCGGATTCCAGTCTGGATTCAGGCCGCCGCAGCCGTTGGTGAGCACCAGCTGCTCGCAGCCGGCAGCCGCCGCGGTGCGGATCGGGTGGACTACCGCGCGGACGCCGCGTCCCTCGTAGTAGTGGGTGCGGGCACCCAGGACCAGTACCCGTTTGCCGGTGGAGGTCAGGATCGAGGAGATGCTGCCCTTGTGGCCGGGTACGGCCGGGGCATGGAAGCCTGGAATTTCGGTGGCATCCAGGGTGTGGGTGGTTTCGCCGATGAGTTCGGCGGCCTGGCCCCAACCGGAGCCCAGGACCAGCGCGATGTCGTGTTTTGCGACGCCGGTCTGTTCGGCGATTGCCTGGGCAGCCTGCGCTGCCAGGACCTGTGGGTCATTTTGCATATCAGTCACGGGAAATACGCTACCGCTAGCGGGGCGCTTTGTCAGGTGAAACTAGTGCTTCAGAATCAAAATCACGTTCCGGGATTGTGCTTCGATGTGCGCAATTACCCGGCATGGTGAACAATGGTGATTGTGAGCGCAGATCGTAGGAATGAAGCAACCCGTTTAGTTATTCTCGGCGGAGGACCAGGCGGCTACGAAGCCGCCATGGGCGCAGCCCAGTTGGGTGCCAATGTCACCGTCGTGGAACGTGCAGGCATGGGCGGTTCGGCGGTGCTGACCGACGTCGTGCCTTCCAAGACCCTGATTGCCACAGCGGATGCGGTGCGCCGCGTGAAGCACGCGGAAACCTTTGGAGTTCACGTTGACGGACTCGACTCGGCCGTCACCGACTTCTCGGTGGTGAACCACCGACTGCTGGACCTTGCCAAGGAGCAGTCCTCGGATATCCGCACCACCCTTGAACGCGCCGGCGTGCGCATCGTGATCGGCGAAGGTCGCCTGCTCGACGACCACACGGTTGCGGTATCGCACCCAGATGGTTCCGAGCAGGAAATCGAAGCGGACGCCATGCTGATTGCCGTGGGTGCCCACCCGCGCGAACTGCCTACCGCCAAGCCCGATGGCGAGCGGATCTTCAACTGGACCCAGATCTACAACATGAACGAGGTGCCTGAGCACCTGATCGTTGTCGGTTCTGGCGTGACCGGTGCCGAGTTCGCTTCGGCCTACAACTTGCTCGGGGCCAAGGTCACGCTGGTTTCCTCGCGCGACCGCGTGCTGCCCGGCGAGGATGCGGACGCAGCGGGCGTGCTGGAAGACGCCTTCAAGGAAAACGGCGTGAATGTTGTTTCCCAGGCCCGCGCCGAAGGCGTGGAGCGCCAGGGAGACAAGGTGCTGGTTACCTTGGCTGACGGACGCGTGCTCGAAGGCAGCCACTGCCTGGTTGCCGTGGGCGGCATCCCTAATACCGCCAACCTGGGTCTGGAAGAAGCCGGCGTGCAGCTGACCGACTCGGGGCACATCAAGGTGGATGGCGTTTCGCGCACCACCGCAACCAACATCTACGCAACCGGCGACTGCACTGGCGTATTCGCCTTGGCTTCGGTGGCAGCCATGCAGGGACGCATCGCCGTGGCGCACCTGCTTGGCGACTCGGTCAAGCCGTTGAATCTGGATCTCGTGGCGTCCAACGTCTTCACCTCCCCGGAAATCGCTACCGTGGGTGTTACCCAGCGTGCGGTGGCTGAGGGCAAGTACCAGGCCAACATCATCAAGGTTGACCTGAACACCAACGCCCGCGCCAAGATGATGAACGTGGACCAGGGCTTCGTGAAAATCGTTTCCCGCAAGGGCTCGGGCACCGTCATCGGCGGTGTCGTGGTTGCACCGCGCGCGAGCGAGCTGATCTACTCACTGGCACTGGCAGTCCAGAACAGCCTGCACGTTGACGACGTGGCTGAAACTTTCACCGTGTACCCGTCGCTGTCGGGTTCGCTGGCTGAAGCGGCTCGCCGCCTGCACCGCCATCGGTAGGTCCTGAAGAGCTTTTCCAGGCGGCATCTGTCCTTTATTGGGGCAGATGCCGCCTCTGGCATTTAACGATGCTGAACCTGTCGGAGAACGCCAGCGAAGTCCTGAAACGCGACATGTTTTCCCAACATCCGTAATACAAGATGTTGTGACTCCATTCACTTTGGCGAACGACTCTGATATAAGTGTAAAAACTGTTTTCTCAGGTCACGTCTCAATATGTGGAAATGCATATTCGCGCTAGTAGGCCTGCGATTTGCCGATCGTGGTTCAGATTCCATTAAGCATGTGTCCAAATAATGGACATCAATATCCGAATACTGGTCACTGAGGTTTACGATTATGACAGCAAAATTGTATATCTCACTCGTACTTTCACTCTAAGGAGCAGCCTCACATGTCGCAGGCTAACCAAGCAGTGGCGCCGAAGGAAAACACCCGCGGTCGCGTGCTGTTCGCCAGCATGATTGGCACCACTGTCGAATTCTTCGACTTCTATGCCTACGCCACCGCGTCGGTTCTCGTTTTCCCAGCCCTGTTCTTCCCCAACGCTTCCACCATCAACGCGATCCTTTCCTCGTTTGCGATCTTCGGTGTGGCATTCGTGGCTCGTCCGCTGGGTTCGATTATCTTCGGCCACTACGGCGACAAGCTCGGCCGCAAGGGCACGCTGGTAGCCTCGCTGCTGCTGATGGGTATCGCTACCTTCCTGATCGGCTTCCTGCCGCCTGCTGCCGGACACTGGACCGTATTGGCTCCGACCGCACTGGTGCTGCTGCGCTTCGCCCAAGGCCTGGCGCTGGGCGGCGAATGGTCCGGTGCGGCGCTGCTGGCAACCGAGAATGCTCCGAAGAACAAGCGCGCCATCTACGGCACGTTCCCTCAGCTGGGCGCCCCAATCGGCTTCATCATTGCAAACCTGATGTTCGTGGCCCTGCAGACCTTTTGCACTGCAGAACAGTTCATGGCCTGGGGTTGGCGCGTTCCGTTCTACTTCTCGGCAGTTATGGTGATCATTGGCCTGTGGGTACGCCTGAAGCTGGTCGAATCCTCCTCCTTCCAGAAGGTTCTGGACCAGAAGAAGGTCGTAAAGTCGCCATTCGCGGTGACCATGAAGAAGCACTGGCGGCCAACCTTGGCAGGTACCTTCATCATGCTGGCAACCTACGTGCTGTTCTACCTGATGACCTCCTTCACCCTGACCTACGGCACCCAGCCAGCCAGCGTCGAGCAGGCGACGGCTGCCGCTGAAGCCAAGGGCAAGACCTTTGACGCAACCGGCTTCGTTCCAGGCCTGGGCATTGAACGCCCAACCTTCTTGACCATGCTGATCATCGGCGTTGTCTTCTTCGGCATCTTCACCGTGGTTTCGGGCCCGTTGGCTGAGAAGTTCGGCCGCCGCAAGTTCCTGATCTGGGTCACCTCGGGCATCCTGGTCTTCGGACTGGCATGGACCTTGTTCTTCGGACCAGGCCAGGGCGCTGCCATGGCCGGTCTGATCATCGGGTTCACCCTGATGGGCCTGACCTTCGGCCCGATGGCCGCCTACCTGCCAGAGCTGTTCCCTTCGAACGTTCGCTACACCGGCTCGGCCGTTGCCTACAACCTGTCCTCGGTGATCGGCGCGGCCCCTGCCTCCTTCGTGGCTGTGGCCCTGTGGAAGGCCGGTGCCGGCAACACCTTGGGTGTTGGCCTGTACCTGGCGCTTGGTGCGGTACTGACCCTGGTTGCGCTGTTCATGACTCGCGACACCTCGGACATGGACATGGAAGAATGGGTCGAGTAATTCGACAGCTTTGCTGAGTGAACGGCTCGGCGAATCATCTGGCAATGATGATTCGCC
>NZ_BJNE01000026.1 GCF_006539525.1 Glutamicibacter nicotianae
GCGGGCTAGATGAAATGATCATCTCCCTCTACGCCGGTGGCATGACCGTCCGCGATATCGCCTACCATCTAGAAACCACCATCGGTACCCAGCTCTCCCACGACACGATCTCCAAGATCACTGATGAGGTGCTCGAAGAAGTCTCCGCATGGCAGGAACGGCCTTTGGAAGAGTTCTACCCGATCCTCTACCTGGACGCTATTGTCATCAAGGTCCGTGACGGGCACCAAGTGAAGAACCGGGCCGCGCATATGGCCATCGGTGTCACCGTAGAAGGCATCAAGCAGGTCTTGGGTATCTGGGTCACCGAAAATGAAGGAGCGAAGTTCTGGGCTCAAGTCTGCGTGCAGCTAGCTAATCGCGGGGTCCAGGACGTGCTGATCGCTTGCTGCGACGGTCTCACCGGCTTCCCAGAGGCCATTGAATCGACGTGGTCCCGGGCGACCGTGCAGACCTGTGTGGTGCATCTGATCAGGGCGGCAAACCGGTTCGTCTCCTACTCGGATCGCCGGGCGGTCAGCGCCGCGTTGAAGAACATTTACACGGCTCCGAGCATCGAGTCTGCGGCGAAGGCGTTGGATGATTTCGAAGCTTCCTTGTTGGGTCAGAAGTATCCGTCGGCGGTAGCTACCTGGCGTAACGCGTGGGAACGGTTCGTCCCGTTCTTGGCGTTTCCTCCCGAGCTGCGCAAGGTGATTTATACGAGGAATGCGATTGAATCGATGAACTATCAGCTGCGTAAGGTGACCAAAAGCAGGGGGTATTTCCCCTCGGATACAGCCGCGGTGAAGATGCTGTGGCTGGCGATCTGTAATATCGAGGACAAACGCGCTCGTGATCGGTTCAAAGAGGCTGCGAAGAAGGAGCGCACTCCGCGTCCTGGGGCTGGTGCTCATCTGGTGGAAGGTGCTGGAACTAGTGGCTGGAAGCAGGCGTTGCAGCAGCTGGCGATGGCTTATCCAGAGCGTATCGAACCGTATATGAACTAAGTATTACGAACCATTGTATTTAGGTTGTGACTAGGTCGCTTACACAAACAACCTGACAGGCCCACGGAACGTTGATTCTCGCTACTTTTCATGCTGTGCGTGTTCTTTCAATGATCAGGTCCAACTGCGCCACCAACGTTTCATGTCGTTGCACTACACTGTCCCAACCCCGTCGCCGCGCGTCCAGCGTCAAGATCATCGCATCCTTTCGCGGAGCCTCCAGCACCGGAAGATTCGTATCCTCAGTGCGAGAGCTAGGGCAATGCTCGCAAATGTTCGCATATTGGCAGGCTTGCTGAGTCGGGGACCTCAAACCGTGCCCGCCGGCTAGCCGGGACTTGATCGTCGCAGTTTCTTGCCACGAGCCGGCAGAAACATCGCTCACCGGAAGCAACGAACGGTGTTCGCTTAATTTCGGCAGCCCAATGCGTGACTTCGCCAAATCCAAAGCCCGCTCATATTCAGTGCGAACCGTGGAATCGAACAACGACGCGTGATGCAAGCTCATCTCGGCAGAGGCATGCACCTAAGCGCCATCAATGATTGCAACATAACCCCAGCATTGATCAATGCATCGCGTAGATATGGCGCAGCTGATGCGAGGAGAGATTACCCGGCCCGGACTCATCGGCCGCCCGGTTCAATTCAAGGCGAACAGCGCTTTCACCCAGCCGCCGCCCAGGATGCATGAAGAGGAACTGCGCAGGCTTGCCTGTGCTCGGATAAACCAACGGCTGGCCCTGCGAACGAGTAGCGATGATACGGTCCACCAGGGCCAACGTGTCCAGGTCCAACGGCACCATTCGCTCAGTTTTCATCTTCCCCAGCGGGACCTTCAACCACGTACCCGCCTCCGGCAACTCGTGAACGCAATCAAGCTCCAAGTCCAGCAGATCCCCGATGCGCAGCCCGCACGCCCATGGGAGCAACAGAGCATCCGCCGCTAGGCGATACTCCGAGGCCAGCGGCTCCTTGGATAAGAGCCGGTCAGCATCCGGGAGAAGTTGCAGAGGCAACGGTCGAGGCAACTGTGGAATATCCGAGCGGAAAAACAGCTGGCGCGGTGGTGCCTCTGGCTAGCGCCACTCGGTGATTTCCCGTAGGAAGTTCTCCGTGGCCCTGATCCGGCGCGCTTGTTCGGCTACCGAAAGAATCCCTGAGCTTTTCGTGTTAGGGCTCCGAGGACGAGACACCAGATACGGTTCAATATGCGTGCAACGCGTTAGCTGCGCCGGCGAGGCCGGAGATGGATCAATCGTGGTGACGAACTGCCCGAAATGCGCCAAACGTGTCGCCAGACTGCTCACTGTTATTCTTGCGCAGGTCACTTCCTGGCGCTCCAAATACTGCAGAAGAAACTGAGCGAAAGGACCATTCATCGACCCGACCCGGTCCTTGAGCGGCACGCGTTGCGTTCGTACACGTGGCGGGCCAGCCAGCAACTGTGCATGGAACAAGACTTGGCGCACGGAGGACCAGCTCTTCACTAATACCTTTGAACTTAGATGGAACTCGGCTGCAAGATTCATGCCCGTTTCACCGGCGAGGTACCGCTGGACAACTTCCTTCTTGACCTCGAAGGAATACGCAGTCTTGGTTGGCTTCTCCATAAGACAAAGCCTGCCATGTTACCGGCACCGATCGTAAAGCTTTTTCGTAGCCCTGTAACCAACGTCCCGGCGGTTGGATGCGGCGGTCGACCCCATGGCTGCTTCGAAGAGTTCAACGAGCCGTTCTCGTTGGCCCTCGGTTAATGTGCTGCGTGTGCGCATGAAAATGCTCCCCGGAAGTAGGCCTGATTTCTCAGTCCAACTTTCGGGGAGCAGTCCAATTTTGCCTAGGCCCTGTCTACTTTCACGTTTGGTTATTGAGTCCTACCCGTCTAACTAGACGAGGGGCTGGTCCTGACCTGACCAGGTGGGGCAATCACTCCACTAGGAACCAAATCTCCTTGAAGGGTTCGTGGAACTCCCAGGTGGACGTATTCCCGTTGGGCAGGAAAACCAAGTCCCCGGCGGATACGAACACGGGTTCCTGGGACTCGAGGCTGAGGCTTGCCGAGCCCTCGAGGACATAGATGATCTCGTTGTTGGTTAGTTCGTAGGTGGTCTTCGAGGGCTGACAAGTGAAGATCCCCGTCCCGAATTGGGGCGATGTGGTTCGTTCGAACAGCGTGTGCCCGTGTCCATCAGGATGGCCCTTGAGGACGGTAACGCCTTCTGGCTGCCATGACTCCATTTGTGCGGCGTCGGCGCTGATCTTCAGGATCTTATTCATTGGGTTTGCCACCCATGGTTTCGTTCGTGGAGGCGTTTTCCGTGGCTCTCCCCAAGACGTCCTGGAGCCAATCTGCCATTTCATATCGAGGGCGCATCCCGAGGTTATGGCAGCAGTGGTCGCCATCGGGCTCGACTATTACAGTCAAAAGCTCCGCTGGGATCAGTTCCTTGACTACATCCACAAAGTAGAGCGGTATCTCATCGTGCACGCCGTGAAGCACATATGTCGGGCAGCCGATTTGCGGCAGCACGTCACGGGTCTCCAGTGCCGCGCTTACGTGGAGTCGCGCTTCTTCCAAGGTTTCCACCTTGGATACGTATCGCCAGCTCTCCTTGGTAAGCGGAGTCTCTTCATCCCAGAAATCCATGTCCGAAAAACCACCCCAGGATACACAGGCCGCGAGTCGCGGTTCACAGGCGGCTGACTTCAAGGCGTAGTTTCCGCCTAGGCTTCGCCCCAGCACACCAATGGCATCAGAGTTGATCTCTTGGAATCCGATGAGCAGATCCAGGACCGCGGACGTGTACTTCTCGTAGTCCCCGGAGATCCGCTTATGTGCGAACATCTCTCCTTGTCCGGGCCCATCGAATGTCGCTGTTGCCATTCCGCGTTTGAGGACGAGGTTCTCCATTTGGAAGCTCTCCTCCTTGGTGCTTTCGAGCCCACCAAGCATGATGACTGCCGGGTGCGGTCCGGGTCCTTCGGGAAAACGGACGTAAACCGGCATTGGAACGCCGTCAATGACAAGCTCATGGCGTTCGGCCGCAGGTGACAACAGCGGGGCGGCTTCCTGGTACAGCTCGACCTTGCGCTTCTGGCCCTTCTCGCGCCGATCGTCGAACCAGAGGAATTGCGCGTACTGGGCGCAGAGGGCCGCTGACATGAAATACTCTCCGGCAGAAAGGCTGTGTCCCAGAGCCGTTTTCCGGGCAGCTTCCTGCTCGTAGCCGTCCGCGAGGTTCATCCAGTAATTGAACCATGTCACGTCAGCGGGGCGATCACGGGCACCCACCATGTCCGAGTAAGAGACGCCATCCAGAATCAGGCGACCCCAATTCAGCATCTCGTCTTCGGGCTTCAAAGTTGAAGTTCCACCCATGTTGTCTTCTCCCAGCATGTCGATTTCCGAATACCCCGCACAGGGGCTTGCGGAACGATCATGCTACAGAACTCGCAACAGGGCGCCTACGAACTGTAGATATTTGGTTGGTTTTTTTGTCGATGCATGAACATCGCACCCGTTCGTGCCGGTGGGATACTGGCTGAATGACGGCAAAGGCTAAAGCGACAGACCCTAAAAAGAACCCTTCCGAGGGTGGGCTGAGCAAAAAGAAAACTTGGATTGGACAAAAGGTATTACGACGTGAGGATCATCGTCTTCTGACCGGGGCGGCAACATTTGCCGGGGACATGTCCCTGTCCGGGCAGCTGCACATGAGGATCGTGCGTTCGTCCCAAGCTCATGCGAGCATCCTGTCAGTGGACGTGGCCGAAGCTGAGAAGCTTCCAGGGGTCCGGATGGTCATCACGTCCGAGCACACCCGCCATCTCGGATCCGTTCTACTTGAGGAGTTGGGGTACCACGAGATCTACGAGGACATCGAGGACTTCAGTCATCCGCTACTAGCTGTAGATAAGGTCCAGTACGTTGGACAGCCTGTCGTGGCCGTGCTCGCTACCGATCCCTATATAGCGGAGGACGCGGCTGAGTTGGTGTCCATAGAATACGACCCTCTCCCGGTAATCCTCGATCCGGAGGCGGCGCTCGATGGAGACATCAATTTGTTTCCCGGGCGCGGGAACGAAGGTGCTCGTATCACTAAGGCATATGGCGATACCGATAAGGCCTTTGCTGAAGCCGTCCATGTCATCAAGCACAAATACGTCACCAACCGGCATTCTGGCGTTCCGATGGAGACAAGAAGCGTCGTAGTTCAACCTGATCCTGCCCGGGACATCCTGTTCATCTGGGGGACGGTGCACGTCCATGACAACCGCAGGATCATTGCCAAGATGCTGGGTATGCCCGAAATCAACGTACGCATGAAGCACGTCGAGTTAGGGGGCAACTTCGGGGTGAAGGGCGGAGTCTACCCAGAGAACGTCATTGCGGCATGGGCCGCGAGGGAACTAGGCGTGCCCATCAAGTGGACCGAAGACCGCATAGAGCATATGGTGTCGACTTCCCATGCACGGGAAATGGTCCACAGGTTTGAGCTCGCGCTCGATGGCGACGGCAAAATCCTGGCTATGAGGGACGAGATCTTCCACAATCATGGGGCTTACTTCCGGCAAGCGGAACCGTTGGTCAGCGACATTACCGCCGGCATCGTTTTTGGCCCATATCGCATTCCGGCATACGATGTGACGCTCCATGCTGTTTTCACTAACAAGACACCCGTCGGGGCATATCGTGGACCGGGACGGTATGAGACGACCTTCGCCCGGGAACGTGTTTTTGATTTGGCAGCAGACCAAGTCGGCATCAGCACCACGGAATTCCGGCGTAGGAATCTCCTCACCGCCAGCGACTTGCCTTGGACCCCGGGCTTGGACATCGTCCACGAGCCATATCATTTCGATTCCGGCGATGTACTGAAGCACTTTGGCGAAGCACTCGAAGCTGCCGGTTGGTCAGAATGGATCGCTGAAAGCGAGCGGTGGCGTGCCGAAGGACGGAATGTGGGAGTAGGGGTGGGAATCCTCATGGATAAGGCAGGGTTGGGACTGTTCGAGACCGGTGGCGTTGAAGTAAGCCCTGCCGGGCGCGTCACGGTCACCAGCGGCGCTTCTTCTGTGGGGCAGGGAATTGAGACCGTTCTGGCCCAGATAGTGGCCGAGGAATTACAGCTCGCTCCGGATGAGATCGACGTCGTGCACAGCGACACGGAGCTCATTCCAGATGGAGTCGGTTCATGGTCCAGTCGGTCCACGGTCCTCGCCGGAGGCGCCGCCCGCAAGGCGGCACTCGCCGTCGTGGACAAAGCCAGGAGGCTGGCCAGTGAGATGCTGGAGGTTGACCCTGATGACCTTGAATTGGTTTCCGGCGCGTTCAAGGTCAAGGGGGCGGACAAACAGTTGTCCTTGTACGAGATCGCAGCTTCACGCGATCCCTACACTGCTCGTCTGGAAAATGACGAGCCCGGGCTCGCGGCCGATGCGGTGTATGTGAACAATTTGATGAACTACCCCTACGGCGTGACCCTGGTTCAAATCGAGCTCGACCCGGGCACGGGGGGACATGAGATCTTGCGATTTTTCACTTCAACCGAAGCCGGTAAGGTCATCAATCCCTTGACAACCAGGGGGCAGATCATCGGCGCAGCCGTTCAGGGCATTGGAGGGGCGCTCTACGAAGAGTTCCTTTATGAGGAGGACGGGCAGCCCATCACCACCTCGTTCATGGACTACCTGTTACCCGGTGCGCAGGAGATGCCGAATGTGGAGTACTTCGTCACCGAGGACGCCAAGTCCACGGACAACCCATTCGGTGCAAAGGGCCTGGGAGAAGTAGGCATCATCGCTGTAGGAGCAGCTGTTGCAGCAGCCGTAGATGATGCTATTGCAGACGGTATGCACACCGATCGGCTGCCCATAAAACCTGAGCACATCTTCACACGGCTTCAAGGTTTGGACAAAGAAGCTCGATAAATTGTGTGATCCGTCAATGGGGCATCTCCGTTCCCGCTGTAAGGATGGTCACATACAAGTTGGCAGAACGACACTCTGGAAAGGGTACAAAAATGAGTAAAGTTAGGCACGTTTTTGCTTGGCGGGTTTCCGCAGGAAACAAACAAGAAGAGATTGTAGAGATCCTCAATACGCTTCCTCCACGCTTGGAATTCATCAAAGGCTGGGAAATTGGAACCCACGCCGGCGATCCCGGTGACAACGGTGCCCCGTGGGACGGTGTGCTCATCTCAGACTTCGAAAGCTGGGATGATCTGGATAGGTACTCCACGGATCCGTTCCATCTAGAGGTGGTTGCAACGTTGATGCCCATGTTCGCCGATAGGGCCGTAGTCGATTACGAAGTCGAGGGCGAATAATGGGAAAGAGAGCAGATGTGAAGGTTGCCAATAGCCCTTGGGGGCCCGATGACGAGCTGGGAGCGCTCAATCTGCTCGACCCGTCCGTCCGGGCGGATGTCCTGCAACGAGCAGACCCCGCCCGGGTGTATGACCTCAGCATCGACTATTTTGTGGGGATGCCCAGCTTCCAAGGAGCGGGAGATCCCAGCTACCAGATCTTCATGAGCCACACTCCCCAAGGCACTGTCGTCGATAACCTCAATGGTGCCGGCTCCAGCGTTAACAAGCACGTGTGCTACTCGGGTGACGTCGTCTTCATGTACACCCATACGGGTACGCACATCGATGCATTGAATCACTTCGGAGTCGACGGGGAGATCTATAACAAGTTCAAGTCCGAGGATCATCTGGGCAGCCGCGCCTGGACCAAGGGGGGAGCGGAAACAATTCCGCCCATCATCACCCGCGGAGTATTGCTGGACATCGCTGGGCTCAAGAAAGTTGACTGTCTTCCGGACTCCTATGCCATCACTGTCGCGGATATCGAGGAGGCCCTTGAGCAAGCCGGTCTGACGCTGCAGCCGGGTGACGTTCCATTCGTCCGCACAGGACGAATGCGCTATTGGCCTGATGGAACAAAGACGCTCGGCAGCCCTCCGGGATTGAGCCTGGAGGCTGCGCGATGGCTCACCAGCCTGGACATCTCCGCTATTGGTTCAGATCAGGAATGCGTTGAAGTCGGACCTTCGGAGCACGAGGACAATTGGCTCCCTGGGCACACGCACTTCCTTGCCCATGCAGGTGTCCCCATGGTTGAACTATTGAACCTGGAGGAGCTCGCTGCTGACGGAGTAGACGAATTCTGCCTCATCGCTGCACCCATCAGGCTAAGGGGGGCAACCGGGGCTCCCATGCGTCCTCTTGCCATGGCACTTAGGCCAAAGGCATGAGCCCCACGAGCGGACGTGTTGCGATTGTCGGAGGATCCATCGCCGGCCTGACCGCGGCGTTGAGTCTTCGAGATGCTGGCGTTGAAGTGGACGTCTATGAGCGCTCCCCCCAGCCTTTGTCTGGGTATGGCACAGGTATTGTTGTCCAGCCCGAATTGGTCCGCTACCTTGTCGAACACGGCATCGACCTCTCGTCGCTGAGCGTCAACTCGACCGCGATGGCATATGTCGACGCGCTGACCGGCAATACCTTCGGGTCCATCCCCGCGGAGTGGCGCTTCACGAGCTACAACACCATTTACGGCGCGCTCTTGAAGCTCTTCGGTCTGGAGAGGTACCACAATGGCAAGTGTCTCGTTGGAATCGATCAGGACGCAGACATCGTGCGGATGCGCTTCTCGGATGGCACCTCCTCTGAAGCGGACTGGGTTATAGCTGCGGATGGCAGTTCTTCGGTGGTTCGGAAGCGCCTCCTTGGTCTCGAACCCCGATATGCCGGGTACGTGACCTGGCGTGGGCTGCTTCAGACAGGAGAAGTAGCGGATGATGTTTGGGACTACTTTGATGGAAAGTTCACATATGGGTTGCTCGAAGACGGGCATCTCATTGCATATCCGATCCCAGGGCGCGATGAGGGGGAACCACGGCGGCTGAACTTCCAGTGGTACTGGAATGTGACCGAAGGGCCTGAACTCGATGAGCTGATGACCGATACCAGGGGAACTCGGCTAGCAACGTCGGTCCATAACAAGGCCCTCAACCCGTACAGCCTTGACCAATTGCATACTCGTGGCGAAAAGCTATTCGGTCCCTTCCGGGACCTAGTAGTGAATGCACCATCGCCTTTTGTCACCGTCGTGGCAGATGCCACGGTTGATCAAATGGTCCATGGGCGCGTCATACTGATCGGCGACGCAGCTGTGACTCCCCGGCCACACGCTGCCGCTGGCGGCGCCAAGGCATGTGATGACGCACGCACGCTTGCAGAGGTATTCGGCCATGGCGGCGACCTACGTACGGGCCTGCAACGATGGGAATCTCGGCAACTCCAGCAGGGCCACGCCTACGTCCAAAAAGTTCAGGAAATGGGTGCTAGATTGCAACACGGAGGGAATTTTGAACCCGGGGATCCTGCATTTAGGTTCGGACTTCCAAGCGGTGTTCCCTCAGCTGGGCTCTGACGATTCTTAATCCTAAGGAAAAAACATCATGGAACTAAAAAATATCATCCCGATCCCCGTCTCCCCTCAAGAGGCGTGGCCAATTTTACTTGACCTAGAACGTATCGCTCCGATGATCCCGGGGGCGTCAATCACCGGCGTTGACGGAGACGAATTTGAGGGCAAGGCAAAGATCAAGGTCGGCCCGATCACCGCCGAATACGTAGGTGTCGCACGCTTCTTGGAGCTCGACGAAAAGGGACACCGTGCGGTAATCGAGGCTCGTGCGAAGGATGCCCGGGGTCAAGGAAACATGAAAGCGACGATCACGGCGCGCTTGGAGCCGGACGCCAACGGATCAGTTGTCATAGTTGAGACCGAACTCGACATGACGGGGAAATTGGCCCAATTCGGAAGAGGCGTCATCACAGAAGCGGCAACTGCCATCCTCGGACTATTCGCCCAGAGACTAGCAGCGGAAATGACTGGTGGGAATAAGCAAAGCAACGTCAATTCCGCCGAGCAGTCTGCTACTACAAGTCCTACACATCTGACCCGGCCGGCTCCGACGGAACCGGAGGCCCTGGATCTAATCAAGTTAGCGAAGGAAACTCGGGCGAGCAAGAAGGTTGTTTCGGCTGAAGGGCAGGCAGTCGGACCTTGGTTGCCCGTGCTGATATCCGTTCTGGCGGCTCTGGTAGCTGTCTTTGCTGCCGGCATCGCGGTGGGAAGCAACCGAAAGCCATGAGTTCGATGGTGCGTCGCGACGTATCGACTGCCGCGGGGCAGCTTAATGTTGCCGCCGTCCAGATCGAATTCGATGACACGGAGTCGCTCGAAGCCAGGATCTTGCGCGTGGAACGCCTAGTATCGGGCATCACCGGCGCCGACCTCGTGGTTCTTCCTGAACTGTGGCTACACGGCGGGTTTTCTTACGACAGCTGGCGCCGGAGTGCCATCTCACTCGAGAGCGACGTCCTTGCCCGGATGTCTGAACTTGCCAGAATTCGGAAGGTCTGGTTGCACGCAGGGTCCTTCATGGAGACGCTTGCAGATGCAGACTCCGACATGTGGAATACGTCCATCTTGTTCGATAATTCCGGCAACTTGGAAGCGACCTACAAGAAGATCCACCGCTTCGGGTTTTCCGATGGAGAACCCAAGCTGATTACGGCTGGGAGCAATCCGGTGGTTGTACCGGTTCGAACGGATTCGGCAACGGTTAGAACGGGACTGAGCACTTGCTACGATCTCCGGTTTCCCGAGTTATACCGGCATATGTCGGCTGATGGCGCAGCCTTGAATCTGGTGCCTGCGTGTTGGCCATTGGCACGAGTGGAACATTGGAAAACCCTTGGCCGAGCCCGAGCAATTGAAAACCAAGCGTTTGTGGTCCAATGCAACATGACCGGTTCGGATCAACAAGAGGAGCTCGGGGGACACAGCCAGATCGTCGACGCGAATGGGACCGTCCTGGCCCGCGCCGGACGGGAGGAAACGGTGATCCAGGCCCAACTCGACCTGGACATTCTGGCCGAAATGAGGCGCTCGTTCCCGGTCCTGCAAGATCAGCGGGAAGATATCTGGAGCATGCAAGGACTGTCCGGAAAAGGAGCTTGCTGCTAGTCGGAGCAGTGCCTCCAACCCAGACTAGGACCTCGTCCAGTAGTGATACTACTGAAACTAACCAGCAAGGCTAACGAATGAGCAATGACAACCCGGTACTCAAACCTCGGGATCCAAGAGAGATGGCCGCGTGGCTCAAGTCGGCCAATTACCTGGCTGACGAAGGATTGTCCACCACGGTGTTTCTCGCCGTGGCGATGGGACGGCCTCTGCTTTTAGAGGGGGCGCCCGGAACGGGGAAGACATCGCTTGCCGAGGCACTTTCGGAGTCCTTGAATGTGCCGTTGATCAGGCTGCAGTGCTATGAGGGTATCGAATCGACACAAGCGCTTTATGACTGGGACTTCTTAAAACAGATCCTCCACTTGCGAACCCTCGAGACCTTGGGATCAACGGAAAGCCTGGACGAACTGGAGCAATCCCTGTACACGGAGCGTTTCCTGTTGCCCCGGCCTATCCTTCGAGCGCTTCGCGGCGGGCCAGCTGTCTTACTGATTGACGAGGTTGATCGCTCCGATGATGAATTCGAGGCGTTCCTCTTGGAAGTACTTGCCTCAAATCAGGTCTCAATACCGGAGCTGGGAACCATTACAGCCCAGGTTCCACCAGTGGTCATCCTGACTTCCAACCGGACGCGAGAGCTACACGAGGCGCTCAAACGACGGTGCTTCTTTCAGTGGATTGACCACCCTGCTCCGGCCCGTGAGTTGGAGATAATTATGACCCACCTACCCGATATTGAGGAGAAATTGGCCCAACAGGTCGTTGACGTTGTCCAATCCCTGCGCAATGAGGGACGCCTCAACCGATCACCGGGAGTAGCTGAAGCATTGGACTGGGCCCAAGCCCTGAGTAGGTTAGGAAGCCAAGAGGTTGACGAGGACACAGCCGTGTTGACAATGGGTGCGCTCTGCAAAGACCCGGATGACCACGAACTTGTCTTGAATACCGTAAAATCCGTCTTCCCCTCCTGAGCGGATCGTGGCTGGCATGCACTCAGAAGTTGGGCTTCAGATCTTTTACGGTTTCATAGCCGCGCTTAGGGCAGAAGGACTAACCATCGGATCTGACCAGATCCATGTATACTTCGAGTCCCTCGACGTCGTTGCCTTAGATCGACGAAGTGAGGTGTTCTGGGCAGGCCGCGCAACGCTGTGCAGGAACCGATCTGATTTCGCGGCATACGACCGAACATTCAAATCCTGGTTCTCTTCGGGGCAGCCTTCACTTGTGCCTCTTCCGGAAACGCAAGTAGTGGGTTTGCCTGACTCCGACGGTGATGGTGACGGAAGCGGGAGCAAAAAGGAACAGCAAATTGCCCTGGCGAGCAGGGAGGAGGAGCTGGGACACCGTGATGTGGCTACGATGTCCGAGGAAGAGCGGCGCTACCTGGCCGAAGCCTTTGCCACCCTGCCGATTAAGGTCCCCACGAAGAAGTCCCGTTACCTCCATGCTCATCAACACAAGAGCATTGATGCGAGACAAACGGTGCGGGAACAACTACGCAGGGCCGGCGAACCTGGCCCTCTGCGTTACCGACGCCGTAGCAAGCGCCCTCGAAAAATTGTGCTGATAGTCGACATCTCGGGGTCCATGAAGGCCTACGCCGACAGCTTCCTGCGCTTCGGGCATCGTCTCATGGCTGCTTCACGTGAGACCACCGAAGTGTTCTCCATGGGTACCCGCCTCACACGGGTCACGGCCGCGCTAAAGCATCCGAACCCCGACATTGCCCTGACGGATGCCGGCTTAGTCGTCCCCGACTGGTGCGGCGGAACCCGTCTGGGCGAGGCTTTACAGGCTTTTGTCCACTTATGGGGACAACACTCGATGTTGCGGGGAGCAGTGGTGGTCATCGCCAGCGACGGCTGGGAACGCGGAGACCCCAGCGAGCTGGCTGCCCAAGTGGCCCGGCTCCATCGTCTGGCACGTTGTGTGATTTGGTCTAACCCACATCGTGGAAAGCCTGGATATGAACCCATTCAAAGCGGCATCAAGGCGATATTGCCCCATATCGACGACATGGTGGCTGGCCATTCACTAGCTGCGTTTCATGAACTAGCAGAACGGATATCAAATGCGTGACGTCATTGAGGCAGTAGCAACTTGGACCGAACAGGGAGAGAGCTTTGCGCTGGCTACTGTCGTCAACACCTCTCAGTCTGCACCTCGTCCAGCCGGGGCGTCGATGGCCATAGGGATGAAGGGAGAAGCCGTTGGCTCGGTATCCGGGGGATGCGTTGAGGGTGCCGTCTACCAACTCGGCCAGGAAGCCATCGAAGACGGCGTCCCGGTACTACAGCGCTTCGGTTATAGCGATGATGACGCCTTCGCAGTTGGTTTGACCTGCGGTGGCATCATCGACGTGTTCATAGAACGTCTCACCCGACAGTCCTTCCCCGAACTCCCGGCCGTCATAGCTGATATTGAGGTCGGCAACCCTGTGGCAACAGCCACTGTGGTTGAGCATCCCCAACCGGAAAGGATCGGCAAACGTTTGGTTGTCTGGCCAGAACGTGCTTCCGGGACGTTGGGTAGCCCCCATCTTGATCACGCGGTGATCGACGATGCCAGAGGGCTCCTTGCAGCTGGGGAATCTACGCTGCTCATGTACGGGCACGATGGAGAACGGATGGAAACGGGAGCAAAGATATTTGTTTCTTCTTACCAGCCCAAACCGCGGATGATCATTTTCGGGGCCATTGACTTTGCCGCAGCCGTAGCCCAAGCGGGTTCGATGATTGGATTCGAAGTTACTGTCTGCGACGCCCGAGAAGTATTCGCAACAGTCGCACGATTCCCCTCGGCTGACGAGGTCGTCGTCTCCTGGCCCCACGCCTACCTCCAACAGGAGCTAGCGAAGGGCAAGGTCGATATACGGACAGTCATCTGCGTGCTGACGCATGATCCCAAATTCGATGTTCCAGTACTGGATATCGCGCTGCGGCTGGAAGGCTCCGAGAAACCTGCCTACATCGGTGTCATGGGTTCCCGGAAAACACACCATGACAGGCTGGCCAGGCTCCAAGACGCGGGAATCAATCCAGCACAGCTGGCCCAAATGCATAGCCCGATCGGGCTCGATCTTGGTGGTCGTACCCCGGAGGAGACGGCAATTTCCGTCGTTGCCGAGATCATAGCAGAGCGATGGGGAGGCACCGGTCGCCCCCTAAAAAATCTAGTTGGAACTGTGCACTCACATTCAGCGTAGCGCCCGTTTTGCTACAGGAATGGGGCGCTATAGTGCGCCTAATATCCCACCAGGGACTTGCGAAGAGCGGAAGTAGGGCGTTGCAGCCTCCCGAACAGGACAGGAAGAACGATGTCGAAGACAGACCAGTTGTCAGAGGTTGCAACGTGGGTCGAGCCGGAATCCGAAAGACCATTCGATCTCCAAATGCTAGATATAGGAGACTGGATACAGACATGGGAAGATGGCGTCCCAAGCCATTCGGGGATTCTGGACGATAGTGCTCCCGCCCTAGGAGTAGTCTGGATCAGACGAGAAGGATTAGGGGAGAGGAAGCTCGTCCATTGCCCTACATACCGGCTGCATAGAACAAGGAATAACCACTGGGAATTGAAAATCTTCAAAGGTGAAGCATAAACATGGCGCCGCAGAGGGCAACGGGCGTGCTGTTGGCAGCCGGGGCCGGGACCCGTCTGGGTTTAGGCCCCAAGGCGCTCCTGATCCACCAAGGACGTCCGCTCGTCGAGACGATAGCTGCCTCGCTTTTTGAAGGTGGCTGCCATGACGTTGTCATAGTACTCGGCGCAGGCGCATCAATGGTCATGGACAAGGCGAAACTTGATCCCTATCGGATAGTGGTCAATGACAACTGGGCGTCAGGCATGGGCAGTTCTTACCTCGTTGGTGCTGCCGCAGCTTCTCCTCGAAACGATCTTATGCTGGCTTTGGTGGATCAACCGGGCCTTAACGCTCGTATTGTCAGCCGGCTGCTCATGACCCATCGTCCGGGGCGCATTACTTCGGCCGCATACGCCCACCCCGATCAACAGGGGACGCTCCGTCGTGGCCATCCACTAATTATTGACGCAAAGCTTCGAGATGCCGTGTCGAGCACAGTGAGCGGTGATGCAGGCGCCAGAGCCTTCCTCAGGGATAATCCCAGACTGGTAGACCAAATTGATTGCAGCGATCAATCCACAGGAGAAGACATTGACACTGTGGAGCAGATGCGGCGTCTGCTGTAACGCGAAGAACCCGCAGCGCCAGGGGCACACCCCGGAAACCGCTGGTCTGTACGGCTGTGAGAAAACAGTCGAATCTGTAGAGGCGTAGTAGTTTTCTGGTACGTCTGTCTAGCTGGTGTCGCGTTGACGGGTTCAGAAAATCGACCACCTGCTGTAATTACAAGCGGTCCGATACATTTCGCACACATACCATCGTCGGCGTCATTGCCGCTGCAGGCGCGTCCGGACTCATGATGCAGGACCGCTGCGCCGGAGTGATCACCCGCTTATCGACAAATGTTGGTTTTGTGAGCTTTCTCAGTTCCGGGGCATGAATTTGGGTGGTTTGGTGTGCCGTCCCGGGTTTATGGCCGCTGTCTTCTTGAAAAAGACGGCCATCATGCCCGGAAGTATCCTGGTGAAGGCCGCGACCGTGCCGTGTATATGGCCGTAGGCCGGCCATCCGAATACCCCTTGTTGGGTCTGCTGAAGGTTTGGTTGACACCAAGGCTTATGCGGAGGTAGCCCCTGAGTGGTGGACACCCTGTTACTGACCCATAATGGTCAGGGAAATCAGGAGTTATACCCATGCCGAAGAATACCTACACCGATCAGTTCAAGGCCGACGCCGTGAACCTGTACGAATCCCACCCGGATCTGGGATACACCAAGGCCGCCGAGGACCTGGGCATCGCGCGCGGCACGCTGAAGACCTGGGTACGACAGGATCGCCTCAAACGAGGAGTTGCCACTCGGCAGTCCACCGGCAACGCCGGAACACCCGCGGCGGACGTGAGCACCGAGCAACGCCTGGCCCAGGCACAAGCGGAGAACCAGGCATTGCGGGAGCGGAATAAGGCCCTGGAGTCGGCCAACAGCGTGCTGGCCGAGGAGCGAGACATCCTGCGCAAGGCCACGAAGTATTTCACGGCCTAGACGAACTGGTGATTCGCTTCCAGTTCGTTGAGGACCATCGAGACACCCACGCGGTGAAGCGGATGTGCACGGTGCTGGGACTGAATCGTTCCAGTTATTACAAATGGCGTGCAACGCGCCAGGGCAGGGCGGCAAGGGATGCGGCAGACCAGGCGCTGCTTGATCATATTCTCCGTCATTACAACGAATGGGATCGGACGCTGGGGTACCGGCGGATGGTTGTCGAGCTGGCTTGCGACCCGCGAGTGCTGGAGGATCCCTTGGTTGGCGGGCCGGTGAATCACAAGAGGCTGGCCCGGTTGATGCGGCAGAACAACCTGGTCGGTGTGCACCTGCGCAAGCCCAAGTCCACGACGGTGAAGGATCCTGGCGCGCAGGTGTTCAAGGATCTGGTCAACCGTGATTTCACCGCGGATGAAGTCGGCTCGCTCTACGTCGCTGATATCACGTACCTTCCGTACGGGAATTGAGGGGAAGTTCTTGTATTTGGCGACGGTGCTGGACGTGTGTTCGCGCCGTGTGGTGGGCTGGTCGATCACCGATCACATGCGCACCGATGTAGTCGTGGAAGCACTGGAATCGGCTGCCATGGCCCGGGGCTCGCTGGACGGCGCCCGGATGCACACGGATCACGGGGTGCAGTACACCTCGTCCCAGTTCCAGGCAGTGTGCCGGCGGCTGGGCGTGGTGCAGTCGATGGGCCGCATCGGCTCAAGCGCGGACAACGCGATGGTCGAGTCGTTCAATGCCACGCTGAAGCGCGAGACGCTGCAAGGTGCCAAGCGGTGGCAGTCCGAGGCGTCGTGCCGGGCCGAGGTGTTCCGGTGGATTGTTCGGTATAACAACTGGCGGAAGCACTCTGCGTTGGGCTACAAGTCACCGGTTGATTTTGAGGGTGATTATCAAGTTATGATGGAGTTCGCTGCTTAGCGTTTTGTTCCCGGTGTCCACTTCCCGGGGGCCACTGAATCGCTCCGGGTTTAATAGAGGCAAGGAAATTGGAAAAGGAACACTTCTGTCTTGCCGATCAAATACACTGACGAACTGAAGACCCGAGCTATCGACCTGGTGCTCCACGCCCAGTCGAATCCAGAGACCTCCAATGGCGCCATCACGCGAGTGGCCAAGGAGCTTGGCCTGAGCAGCGAAACACTGCGTACCTGGGTCCGCAGGCATAAGACGACCGGTGCTGCTCTGCCCGAGCAGTCGATTGATTTGGAAGCTGAGAACAAGCGGCTGCGCGCCGAACTGGCCGAAACCAAGCGTGCCAACGAGATCTTGAGGAAGGCAGCGACTTTCTTCGCGGCGGAGCCAGGCCGCCCTTCAAAGTGATTGTTGATTTCATCGATCAGCATAAGGACGAGCTCGGGGTCGAGCCGATCATCCGCGCGTTGCAAGGAACCCGCGCGCAGATCGCCGTGAGCTCGTACTACGCCTTCAAAAAGCGGCCGCCGTCGGCGCGCAGCCGGCGCGACGAGAAGCTGCTGCCCAAACTCCTTGACGTATACGAGGAGAACTACTCCTGCTACGGGCTACGAAAAATGTGGCACGCAATAAACAATGAGCATGCCGAAGCGTTCGGGCCGATTGCCCGGTGCACCGTGGAGCGGCTCATGAAGATCACCGGGATCGATGGGGTGCGGCGCAAGCGGAAGAAGCCGAAGACCCGCTCTGCGGATCCTGAATCCTGCCCCTTGGATCTGGTGG
The DNA here is from genome assembly GCF_006539525.1 of Glutamicibacter nicotianae. GTDB lineage: Bacteria > Actinomycetota > Actinomycetes > Actinomycetales > Micrococcaceae > Glutamicibacter > Glutamicibacter nicotianae. Next base: position 17,874 of record NZ_BJNE01000026.1, read on the forward strand.
ACCGCCAGTTCAATGCTGCGGCCCCCAATAGGCTTTGGGTGGCTGATATAACGTATGTTCCCACCCAGGCCGGGTGGGTCTATGCGATGTTCATTCTTGATGTGTTCAGCCGTGAAATCGTGGGCTGGCGGGTGACGAACCATATGCGCGAATCCTTGGCCCGGGACGCGTTGATGATGGCTCTGGCCAGGAAATACAGGGATGGCGAGGACGTGACTGGCCTTGTCCATCACAGCGACAGGGGCGTGAAATTCCGGTCCATTAGGTATGGACAGGTTCTGGCCGAATCGAAGGTCGTCGGCTCGGTGGGTTCCAAGGGTGACAGCTACGATAACGCCATGGCCGAGGCGCTGAACTCTGTTTACAAGGCGGAGTTGATTGATCGGCGGGAGTGCTCCGGACAGGTCGAGGTCATGGCCGAGACCTCCCGGTGGGTTGGCTGGTACAACTCCCAGCGGCTGCACTCGGCGCTCGGCTTTAGGCCGCCGGCGGATGTTCATCAACAGTGGATCGGAGGGCCTGGCACGGCTGCGGAAGCCGCGTAGGAAAAACAAGAAAAGGAGCCTCTACAAAACCCGGGGCTTGACACTACGTTTTTTAGTCTGAAAATGGGTTGTGCCCCGGAACCGTGCGGTTCCGGGGCAAAACCCAAACGTAACTTCAGCTTAGGGGACTCCACGCCAGCGTCGATTCAAACCTCCTGACCCTCACAGCCGGGATCTGGCACAACTGGAAAACCCACGAACAGCAAAACGCTCCCTGACCTACTACGACCACTGAAACCAATGGGACTTAATCATCTAGGGATGGTATCCATCCCAAGTCGGTGGTGGTCCCATTCCCTGTCCGACCGATCGCACCGAAACTCCTACCGGATTGGTCCGGAACGGGACCCTAGGACGCAGCGGGGACTCACGTAAGCTGCAGGTTCCGAATTACACATCGGCTTACGGAACCTGCCGCCGATGTAAACGGGCCGAAAGGGACAAATGTGCGGTATGCGCAGGCTTCGGAGATGGTGGGCGAGACGGGCCCGCCTTTGCTCCCGGCCTAGTCTGCCACGGCGTTGGTGAATGTCTTGGACTCCGTTGCGGATGAGCGCAGAACGGCTTCGACCGCGCGGTCCGATGTTTCCAGCGCTCCTTCAATGTAGCCGGGAAACGCAAGAGACACATCGGAGCCCACGAAATGGATCCTGCCCGCGGGCTCGCCTAGTTCCTTATGCACCCGGCTAAACTGCCCAATTCGAGGCGAAACCCAAGGCCCTTCAAAGAGCGGGTCCGCGAGCCAATCGTGATAATCAACGCCTACCACCTCAACCTCCGGAAGGTAATGGTGAACAGCAGCTTTGATGGCCTGGGAATCAGTTGGATCGAACGAGCCCGAATCAGTGAAGGCTACCAGCAGTCTTTCGTTATCTGTCACCGCGCAGTAGTCATAGAGAGTGGGGAAGACGCCGTCACCGACGCATTCAACTCCCGCCGCGGCGCCACGGACGTGAATAATCATCTTCAGAGCTTTCCCGCCATGACCTGCCTCGATCACCGACCTCCGTTTTTCAGGAAGCTCCGGAGTGAACGAAATTCTTCGCCAGGTATTCATTGGCGAAGCCACGATCACGAAGCGCGATTCAAAGTCCTCACCACCTTGAACCGTTACCCTAACAAGGTCGTCTGACTGATCGATTCCGGTAACGACTGCGCCGAGGCGGACCTCGGGGATGTCTCGTCTCATCGCCTCCACAAGACCGCTGGAACCATTTTCAAAGACCTCATCGAGAGATAAGACAACGCCCAGGAGGCTGTAGTGATGCGCGGCGACGAATTGCAGCGCCCAAAGTGCCGATGCATCGGGAGCTGGCTGGCCAAGCATGTTCCAACCCCAAGAAAGGAGGAACTGCCTGGATACCGGTCCTAATCCCAGGTCATCGACATATTCACTGAAGGGAATATCCAAGTCGCCCAGGGCTTGATTCTCCAACCCCTTGGACACGTCGATTCTGTGCGCATCCCGGAGCATGACGTAAATGGCGTGCTCCAGGGCGACTGCCTCTGAAGCAGGTACAGGAAAGGCGCGGTCTAATGCGGTCGGCCCGAGTTGGTGCCTGAACGAAGTGAATTCTGAGGCGCTCTGGGTAGTAATCCCATAGTGATCGAGTTCAGCGGCCAGCCGGGGGTGGTGCTCACGATGGAGGTAGGCACCGCCCATCTCCACCTGCAGACCAGGGGCCGTCTTGGACTCCCGGGAGTATGCCCTGCCGCCAAGGCGTTCGCTACCTTCGAGCAACAACACGTGCTGACCGGCGCGGGCCAGATCGCGAGCAGCTTTGAGCCCGCTGAATCCGCCTCCGACTACAATTGTTTCGTATGTCAAAGTCGTTCCTCTTTTCGAGTTAATTTTGGTTGTGCCGGATATCTACGGTCTACTCCGGCTTCTACGGGCTTTTATGCTGTTTCCATTGAGCCGCTCTCGCGCGGTTCGACCCCAGCCCGTTCCCAGAGTTTGGACCAGGGCTCAGGACCTTCCAAATCCACCAGCCCCTGCATGGCGCGCATCATCTTCTCCGGGGTGGCGGGGAGCTCGTATAGAACCGATCCGAAGGGTGCAAGGGCATCGTTTACTGCGTTGAGCACTGCAGCTGGCGCCGCGATAAGACCGGACTCACCCATACCCTTCACTCCGGAGGCAGAGATCTTTGACGGTGTCTCGAGATGCCGAATCTCGAAAGGCGGCGAGACATCCATGGTCGGTGTCTGATAGTCGAGGAAAGAAGTAGTGGATAGGTTTCCGTCCTTGTCGTAGACCAACTGCTCGAAAAGTCCAAGTCCTATCCCTTGGACAACTCCCCCACGAATCTGTCCCTCCACAATGGTGGGATTGATCATGACGCCACAATCCTCTACCGAGAAGACCTGTTCAACGTTGACGAAACCCGTAGCCGGGTCTAGTTCCACGATCATGGCATGGCCGCCATTTGAGAACATCGGCCGGGAAGTGTCCCATGCCTTCGTGAACTCCATTTCTGGTTCAAAGCCGACCGGCCAAAGGGATTCATCCCAATAAATGGCCATTGCCACGTCTGCAATGCTCACTTGTGATTCCGGAGCTCCAGCCACCGAGGCCATGCCGTTTTCCAGGACAATGTCATCCTCAGAAGACTCAAGCATGTTGGCCGCCACAGCTACCAACTTCTCCCTGATGGCGTAGGCGGCACGATTCACGCATCCGCTGGCGATGACGCCCGCTCGGCTGCCAACTGTTCCGCTGCCGTAGGCCCCCTTGGTAGACGTCCCTGCATCCACAACAATTGATTCGAAGGAAACCCCCAAGACATCAGCAGCCACTTGTGCGAGAGTTGTTTCGTGTCCCTGGCCTTGTGAGTTCAGGCCAGAAGTGACAGTTACCGATCCGCTGGAATCCATCTTCACCGTCGCAGTGTCATGGTAAATTTCGTGCATCCCATGCGCTTTCAGCATTCCCGTGCTCTCGCCACTACTTTCGACAAACACGCTGATTCCCAGACCCAGGTATTTCCCTGCCTTCCGGGCTTCAGCCTGTCTTTTGAGGAACGCGGGATAGTCAACCATCTCCTCCAACACGTTGATTGTCTCGAGCCAGGAGCCTTCGTCGAAAACAATGCCCTGGGGATTCGTCCAAGGAAACTCCGGGACGACGTTGAGTCTACGAATATCGAATGGAGACATATTGAGTTTTCGTCCAAGATCATCCATTAGGCATTCGCGTGCCAACGTGCCTGCCATGTAACCCACGCCACGGTACGCTCCCATGGGACATTTGTTGGTCACGGCTGCCTCGTACACATACTCCGTTGCCGGGATGTCATACACACCGGTAGGCGTCACCGCGGCAGTACACCAACTCTCCACGGCCATCGTTTGCGGGGGCATATGATAAGCTCCCCCGTCGACGAGCGCATGAGTTCGAACACCGGTGATGCGCCCGTCGGCATTCGCCGCATACTCAATGGTGACGAACTGTTCATGGGCGTGGGATCCCGCCAATAGATTTTCCCGCCGATCCTCCACCCACTTGATCGGTGACCGAAGATGCTTGGATGCCAGCGGCATCAACATTTCTTCCGGGAACACGTGTGCCTTCTGCCCGAAGCCGCCTCCGGTATCAGGGGAGATGACCTCACATCTTGATTCATCAAAACCGAGATAGAGATTGAGACACAATTTCACGTAATGGGGCATTTGCGCAGATACCCAGAGTTTGAGCCGATCCTGTGCCCAGTCGTAGTCTGCAAGACAGCCCCTTGTTTCCATCGGTGCCGCCGCCACGCGCCCTGGGTGGTAAAGCGCGGAAACGACATGTGCGGCATTGTTGAAAGCCTCGTCTACGTCGCCGAAGCTCGCATGTCCGCGAATGCCTACGTTGTCAGGACGTTCACCGTTCGCGACGGGACCTCCCTGAATGGAAGCGCGTGGATCAAGAACTGCTTCAAGGTCCTCCAGGTCAAGCCCGATAAGGTCACATGCATCCTCTGCCACGGCCCGTGAATCTGCGACAACCAGCACCACCGGCTCCCCGACGTAGCGGACAACGTCTTTTGCCAAAAGCGGCATGGTCATAGGCAGGCACCCGTCTGCACTGAATTGTGCTTCCATGCCGGCGCATTGCGACTCGATGTCAGCGGATGTCCAGATCAGGTGAACACCGGGCAGTGCCGAGGCAACTGACGTGTCGATCTTGAGAATCCGACCGTGGGCAGCGGGGCTGCGGACAAAACAGGCATGAAGTTGACCCTCGACATCAATGTCATTGAGGTATCGTCCGCGGCCCGTAAGTAGCTTCGCATCCTCGCTACGGGGGACGCGTTTACCAATCATGTTTCTTGTAATGGGTGGCGAATTGAAATGTGGGTTATCCATTAGCGTTTCCAATCTGTTCTGAAGCATCCAGAACTGCAGCAACGATCGTCTGATATCCGGTACACCGACAGAAATTTCCGGAAAGAGCTTCCACAACTTCATCTCTTGTCGGACTCGGGTTCGATTCGAGCAGTTCTGTAGCGGACATGAGGAAACCTGCAGTGCAAAACCCGCACTGTAGCGCATGGTGCTTCTTGAAAGCTTCCTGCAAGGGGCTGAGTGAACTGCCCTCTGACAGGTCCTCGACGGTCCGTATACTTCGGCCATCACCTTGCGCGGCGAGTGTAAGGCACGAACGCACTGCGGCTCCGTCCATGAGGATCGTACAAGCCCCGCAAACGCCCTGTTCGCAGCCCAACTTCGTACCAGTGAGCTTTTGGTCGTTTCTCAGGTGATCGGCCAGGGTGTCGCGGGCATTGACTACTACAGCACGGCGACGACCGTTGATCTCAACGTCGATCTCGATGCGGTCCGAGGACGAGGTGGATGTCATATTCGTTCTCCTGCTTCAACGATGGTACGGCGCAGCAATTCCTGGACCAGGCCACGCCGAAACTCGGCCGAGCCGTGCATGTCCGAAATATATGAAAGCTCGCTGGCCCCAGCTTCTGCGGCCTGTTTTGCCAACTCCGGCGATACTTCGGATCCATTGAGTACATCTTCTGCGGCGGTCACTCGCTGTATCTTCCCCACCGAGCCTCCGACCGTGATTCTGGCCCCCGATGTGCCTGTGTCCTCTGTCGGGAGGACCACAGCAATGTTAGCGAGTCCATAATCACCTGCCCGCCGGGCAAACTCCCCATACCCCCATGCGCGGGGCCTGAACGGGATCCAAACATCCGTGATGATCTCATCGGCGGCAAGGCTGGTCATGTACGGTCCGACGAACAGGTCATCAGCCTCGATGGTGCGTTTCCCCCTGACGCTTTGAACCTCCACCAAGCCATCGAGCGCAAGCAATACGAGCGGCCATTCGCCGGCTGCATCACCGTGGGCCAACGACCCACCCAACGTGCCACGATTGCGGATCTGGCGGTGCGCTATGTACTTGCCCGCTGCGGACATCAACGGCAGGTTCTTGGAAATAACAGGGGAACTCAGGATCGACGTGTGAGTGGCCATCGGGCCCAAACGCATGTAGTTTCCAGATTCTTCGATCGCGTCAAGACCCGGGATTTTTGCAAGATCTATGAGAACTGACGGCTGGGCCAGCCGCATGGCCATGACAGGTAAGAGGCTTTGGCCTCCGGCGATAATCTTGGAATCCTCGTCGGTTGACAACAAGTCACATGCCTCTTCCATTGAAGACGGTGAAGCGTAATTAATTGCAGGTAGTTTCATTCTCTACTCCCTCGAATGACATACATCATCTCTTGAGTACGTTGGTATTTTGCATGACATCCAGGAACAAACTAGCCGGATAATTTGTTTTTATGTGCATAACTGATGCCAAGTGCCGTCTTACTTTGAGGATCCGACGTGATGTGGAAAGGGTTCCATGAGTTTCCGCTTGAGTGTGGTGGCTTGGAACAACACTGATCCTCTTTCGAATGGCCCATCCGAAGGGAATGCCAACGAGTGCGGACACCAGTAAGTAAGCTCCTATTCTAGATGGACTCGGCGACGCCTGACATTCAAGGGCTCCTGCGGTCTGAGACGCATATGGATTTAAGAGCAAGTTGCGAAGGTCTTGCATAATCCTTGCCGAAAGCGATTTGGCACCAAAGCAAATGGCGCGGATCTACCGGCAGGCAGGCACGGGCGTCAGACCTCAAAAACTCACCATGTCAATGGGGTGCCGACAGTCATTCAAGTTGTTCTCGCCCTCCCAGCATTAACCGTCTGCGGACGGAGGCAACACGTCATTGGTGTCGTCGGCATAGAGGACTGTCGTATGGTCCCGTACCGCTAGCTCGTTGAGGAGGGAACTGCTCCGGACAGAACTTGGGAGAGCGGCGGGGTTCCGGGCAGCAGTTCAGGCCACCGAAGCCACCCAATGCCCCGCAAGCCGCAGAAACTAGCCCTTCAATTGGCCACTAAATCAGCAGCCTCCTAGAACCACCGGGTACCTACTTACTTGCCCTTTCGACGCCCCGAAAGCTGGAACACTACGAGCACGAGCAAAATTACCGCAGGGTCAATCCAGGTCACCGAATGGAGTGGAGCCGGAGCGGGATCGAGAAGGGCACTCACATACAGCCAAGCCATGCCAATGAAACCGGTAGCGGAGATGATGACCATACCCATGAACCGCCGGTTACCCCGAAACAGTTTGACAGCTCCGGCGGTGACTAGAAGACACGGGAGAACCCAAGAAAAGACTACGAGTGTCGCGTTGAGGTTATAGGCGGTGAAAGCATCTGGGCTAATCTGAAGTTACGTTTGGGTTTTGCCCCGGAACCGCATGGTTCCGGGGCAAAACCCAAACGTAACTTCAGTCTAACGGCGAATCTCTTGTCTTGCCTATGGAATGCGGGCCGCTTCGCGCCGCTCTTTCCAGGGAAAAATCGATTCTTGGACAGAGGAATTCAGCATAGAAGGCCAAGCGCCAGCCGTGTGGGATTTTGGCGGTTGTCAGAAACCCGCATGCTTATTACAGCCCCACGGCCGGGCAAGGGATCTTGCCCGGCCGTGAAACTTTGTGACTCGTGGCTTTATTCGTGGTGGTTCCGGCATTCGAAGGCATCGACAGTAGCCTCCACGATTTGCTGGTACCCAGTGCAGCGACAGGTGTTGCCGGAAATGGCTTCCCGTGCCGATGATTCGTCCATGCTGACGTCCGGGTCATCGTAGAGCGGCTTTAGTGTCATGAGGAAGCCCGAGGTGCAGAATCCGCACTGGAGGGAGTGGCACTTGGAAAAAGAGCTCTGAAGGGGGTGCAGTTGCCCGTTTTCTTGCAGGCTCTCCACCGTTTCTACCCTGGATTCGTGGGCCTGGACTGCGAGTGTGGTGCAAGAACGAATTGGTTGACCGTCCATGAGCACGGTGCATGACCCGCATACGCCGTGTTCACAACCTAGCCGTGTTCCCCGCAGATGCAAGTTATCTCGTAGGAAATCAGCTAGAAGTTGACGTGGCTCCACATCAGCCTCATGGCTAGTGCCGTTTACTTCGAGCTTGAGATGAAAGGCGTTCATCGGGCGTCCATGCTTTCCCTAGTTTTTTGTGCTCGGTGTTGTGCCAGCAGCAAGGTTCTCTCGACCATGGTTCGAATGACCTCCCTGCGGTAGACTCCGCTGCCGTGCTGCGTCGGGACAGGTTCCAGTCCCTGCACCGCGGCAGAGGCAGCCGCGGTAATGTCCCGGCTTCTTAGCGAACTGCCGATGAGCATATCTTCGGCCTCTTGACAACGTATGGCCGTTGATCCGCCGCCGAGGACTGTGATTCTGGTGTCAATGCAGTGACCGCCATCGTCTAGCGTGACGATTGACGTGGCTCCACCAATCGCATAGTCGCCGTGCCGACGCGCAAATTCATCGAATGCCGCCCCTGTGCCGGCAGGAAGCGCTGGTACTTCCACTTCCACGATGATTTCATCGGGAAGAATGCTTGATACGAAATGCGAAACCAGCAGGTCCTTGATCGGGATCTTTCGTTCACCGCGGATGGACCGTACCTTGACGCAAGCGCCGAGCGCTAGGAGGACGACGGGCAATTCTGCAGCCGCATCGGCATGCGCTAGTGAGCCGCCGATGGTTCCCCGGTTTCTGATCTGCGGATGGGCGATCCATCCTGCCGCTTCTGACAGTACGGGAATGTGCCGCCCGATGGTTTTGGAAGCTTGGAGTTTAGCATGGCGGGTGAGGGCACCGATCGTCACGTGCCCGGCCGACTTTTTTATATTGGCCAATCCAGGCACCCGATTGATATCAACCAGGAGAGCTGGGCGAGCCATTCGGAAATTGAGCAGCGGAACGAGGCTCTGCCCGCCGGCGATGATCTTTGCGTCATCGCCGCCGTCGGCCAACAGGCGCAGCGCGTGCTCCACCGAGTTGGCAACAACGTAATCAAAGGGAGGTGGCTTCACAAACTGTACCTCCGGTCGCGCTTAATGTTCATGTCACAACCATGCCTCGTCCGCTTCGCGCTGTGCTCTTCGTCATCCGACAAATCTGTGTCCCGGCCTGCGCAGAACCGACAATCGGGGACGCTTGGAACCGGGTGTCCATGTTTCAGGGCACGCCAATAGCGCCAGTCGACTGGAGCAGGTTCCGAAGTCGCAGGGCCACGAGAAGCTCCACATGGCGTGTCGAGACCTGGACGCCAAGCCGTTCTTCAACGGACCTGAGGCGGTACCCGACGGTGCGTTCATGGACCCCAAGCACCGTAGCCGCCGCCACTGCATTGCATCCAGAAGCAAAATAGGCTTGCAGTGTGTCACATAGAATGTCTTTGCGAGGGTCACTGAGCAACGGACCCAACTGTTGTCTAACGACATCCCGTACCGTTTGGAGATCTGTGGCAAACACTGATTCCAGAGCCACGTCCGCATATGAAGTGAGCTTCGCGCCGGTGAGTCTGCCCACTTTGTATGCCCTCCACGCGCGCTGATGGCTGCGCCTGAAGCCTTCGAATCCTTCGTCCAACGATCCGAAGGCCAAATGCGAACCTTCCGGAAAGGCCTCCTCGGTGAATTGCCCAACCAGGCTCGGCTTGGTTTGAACCGCCAGCCACCCCAGGAAGGCCTCATCGGTGCTTTCCAATACCAACTGTCCAGTGGCACCCAACATCGCGCCCGCGAGTTCGATGGTTGTCTCGGGTTCGTCGCCCCAGGCCACAACGGAGAGATGTTTGCTTTTAAAGTTATAGGCAGCTTCAGGAGGCGTTGTGCGCCTCCCTGCGATAAAGTCGCGCAATTCGATTCTAAGGCGATGCCCTTCGGATTTATAAAAGAACCGGTGTTGCTCTGAACGGTAGGCATCCACGACTTCAGCCACCACAACGTCGTGCCAATGGTTCTGAAGTCGAGAGACACTTTTTTGGGCTAACAGTTGCTGTGATGAATCGGGAATAATCGTAGTCGTGAGATTAAGAAGCACATCCCACATGACTGACTGCAACACCCTGTAAGTATGGATGAGCTCGTGCAAATCGAGGCCGGCTTGCGCCGCCGCTTTTGCTTCGACAGTTGCCTCGACGAGGAAATCGTTGCCAGGTTCCGCTGCTCCCGCCAAGCCTTGGCTCATGGACCGCAGTGCCGCAGTTAATCTCTCCGATCTGCGTTGCGCGAGTGCGGGATCTAAACCGACACCTGCTTGAACGTCATTATGGAGGCGACGCGAGATCGAGTCGGATAATTGGGGGATATCGGAGGCAATTGCTTCCGATATCGCATAGAGATATTGTGTCTGAATCATGTTCCTAGTCCATAGGCTTTGTAGCGTACGACCCACGCTGGCTCCATTGTGTATTCTCAGTGTATGACTATCGAGGAAGATCTAGGTGAACTTTCGGCGGCCGTGAAGGCACGGATTCCGGAAATCTACGACTGCATTAGATCCAGGCTCCAGTATGAGTACACCGACTACTCCTCGGCTGAACGCAACCCCTCGTTAAAAGCGGCAGAAGCGGAAACAGTCGCGGCGTCGCTTCGGGATGTCCTGGAGTACATCGGCCAGGTGAGACCCGAAGCCACCAGGGCATCTAACGAGACATTACGTGAAGTGCAGCTGGCCGCTCGCGCCGGAGTGGACCTACATCACGTGCTGAAGGCGTCACGGGCAGCTCAATCCACACTATGGGAATTTCTGCTCGAGGAAGCCCATCGAATCATTGCCGATCCGGCGCAGAGGTCCAAGGTCTTGAGGCACGCCAGCGCGAGCCATTTCGCATGGAACGATGAGGTATCGGCGTCCATCATCCAGACCTATCAAATGGAAAGCAACGCGTTTTCGAGGCAGAGTCGGAATCGACGAAAACTGTCGACGTTGCGTGCCCTCCTTGCCGGGCTCCCCATAGATTCAACGGTGTTCTCCTACAACCTTTCCGGCCGCCATCTGGCTGTGGTCGTGACAGGAGAAGGAATTGAAGAAGTCGCCCGCGCTCTGGGCAGCGTGGCTCGAATTCCTCCCCTGGTTATTAATGCCGAAGATGAGACCGGCTATATGTGGGTCGAATGGTCAAGTAGGCTGCCTTCACCACTTGAAGCCGTTTCGGCGATTTCCTTGCCGAAAGGCGCACGTGTTTCATTCGGAACCCTTAGCGAGGGGCTAGATGGATTCGTCACCAGCCACCGACGTGCGCTGGAAACCGATGCAGTCGCCCAAAGGCTTGCCCGGCGCGTTACGTGGTACGAAGAAGTAATAGTTGAGACTCTCGCCATGAGGGACCTGGCCGCTGTTGGGTCATTTATTTCCGATGAACTGGGAGATCTCGGCCTAACCCAAAGCCCGCCAGGCACATTGATCGAGACACTCGAAGCCTATTTCGCCTCCGGATACAATGCGGCCTCCGCCGCAGTGCGTTTAGGCGTTCACAGCAGAACCATCGCGTACCGCCTCAAACTAATCGAGGGAAAGATCGGGACGCATGGTCTGCTTCGAGACGAACTCCCAGTGGCGATCAGGCTTTCCAGAATGGTCGAGGCCATGAATCTGGAACTCGGGACCCCCGAGGACTCCCCAGGTCTTCCCCTCCCTGCAACCTAGACTGAAGTGTCGTTAGTCAGACCGCCAGGAGCTTCCAGTTGTCGGATTCTAGCGTTGTGGTTTCAAAGGTATGACACGATTTGTGAGGAAGATGTGAAGTGTTCGCGGAACCTGTTGGGTTCTGTTTCCTGGCCTTGGTATTCAGTACCTGGCAGTACGGACCGACAGGGCCCGGGCAGATTCCAACTGGTGCCCAAAAGTTGGAATAGCTAAACACTAAGCCAGTCTCAGGCTGCAAGGCATAGTGCCGATATTCCATCGGTGCCATGCCTTTCAGTCGTTCCTGACGTCGTTTCTTGTTGTACCAGCCGATATGCGCTCTAGCCCGGCGGTTTCATGACGAACGCCTGTCATTAACAAGAAAAGGTGACCACGACTTGGGAAAATAGGGGTGTCTAAGCTCCAATTTAACCACATACAAGGGTCACCTTTTCGATGAACCAGTCTACCCTGACTTACCCCGCCCCACGCACCGAACTCACCGGCCAGCAGCTGATCTCCCACGCCGGCTTGAGCATCCTGGGCGGCTTGCTGAACGCTCTGGATTTCCGGGCTCTGTGCGAAGACCGCTTCTCGCAATTCGTCCCGACCACCGCGACCCACCGGCCAGGAAAAATTCTCGCAGACCTGACCCTTATGCTCGCCGCCGGCGGGGAACAAGCCTGCGACGTCGACCTGCTACGCACCAACCCCGGCTTGTTCGGGCCAGTGGCTTCTGAGGCAACGGTGTCTCGGTTCATGCACCGAATCAAGGACATGCCCGATGCCTTCACCCACGGCTACCAAACCATGAGCCGGACCCTGCGTACGAAGCTCTGGGCTGCCGCAGGCCCAAGGAATCCAGCCAAGCGTGCCAGCAAACGCACCCCGCTAATCCTCGATATCGACGCCACCCTCATCCAGGCACACTCAGACAAGCAAGGAGCAACCGGCACCTATAAGGGTGGGTACGGCTTCGCGCCCCTGATCGTCACCGCGGACTACGGCACCGGGAATGGGACCGGGGAAACCCTCGAGATCCTCCTACGCCCGGGCAACAAAGGAGCAAACTCGGCGAAGGACCATATCGAAGCCCTGTCCCAAGCCTTGGCAGTGCTCCCGGATGACTTCTACGATACGGACGGTGTCCTGGTCGGTGAGAAGTTGCTGGTGCGCACCGATTCCGCCGGTGCCTCCCGTGAATTCCTCAACCACCTTGACTCGTTGGGCATCCAGTTCTCCACTTCCTATTCGTTACCGGTGGTCAAGGAACGACAGATCCAGTGGATCAGCGAAAAGAAGTACTGGGAACCAGCCATTGACCAACACGGCAAGCCGTTGCGGGATGTGTGGGTCGTGGACGCCACCGCAGTCATGAAACTGAAGGACTACCCGCCGGGAACGAGGATTTACGTACGGCAGAACCCCTGCATTCCGGGGCAAAGGCCTCCTTGTTCGACGCGGACGGGAATAGGATCACCGCGTTCTTGACGAACAGCCCTTATTACGTGATTCCTGAACTGGATCGGCGGCACCGGGCCCGCGGACGATGCGAAAACAGGATCAAATCCTTGAAGCACGCCGGGTTGGGCAAGCTGCCGTACTGGTCTTTCGCGGTGAATCAGGCGTGGTCATTGATCGCTGCGTTCGCCGCGAATCTGCTGGTGTGGATGCAGCTGGTCCTGTTGCCGGCTGAACATGAGGCTGGGGTGTGGGATGTGAAGCGGTGGCGGTACCGCCTGTTCAGTATGGCCGGGAAACTGACCAGCAGCGGGAGGCGAACACGATTACTGATTCCGGCCCATGCCCCGGAATTCAGGCTCTTCAGCCTGATGAGCCAGACATGCAACCAGTTGCGTCACCGGTGGAGGCAAGGTCATCTGAGGGCCTGAACCGTGAGACACGTATTTTGATCACGAACTATTGAATGAACAATATTTCGAGGATGTGGACCTCGACGCCCGAAGGCTGGCGCTCCCGAGCCGAGTCAAGCGTGCCCTGAACGCAGAATGACCGCTGAGCCCCGGATTTTCGGGAACTCGGCGGTCATTGCGTTGAACGATGAAACCGTTGGGCTAGCCCGT
>NZ_BJNE01000027.1 GCF_006539525.1 Glutamicibacter nicotianae
GCTCGGCGAATCATCTGGCAATGATGATTCGCCGGGCCGTTTCCCATTGCCGCCGAGCATGGGTGAAGGCGAGATGAATGAGTGCCCCGCCCTTACAACTTCATGCACGGCATGGAAGCATGGGACACGACATGTTCAATACCGAAGGGGAGCGCTCATGCGTATCGCAGTTGCGGGAGGCACCGGTGCCATCGGCACGCTGGTGGTGGAACAGCTCAAGAATGCAGGCCACGAACCAGTGGTGCTCGCACGGTCTGCGGGATGCGACCTGACGAACCGCAGCGCGGTCGAGCAGTGGCTGGTTGACTGCCAAACGGTCATCGATGTTTCCGGAGCCAGCACCGCGAGTGCGGCGGCCTCCATGCGGTATTTCACCCAATCGACGGCCAACCTCGTCAGCGTAGGACGCGAGTCCGGGGTGCAGAACCACGTGGCGCTTTCAATCATTGGCGCAGCCACGGTGGATTCTGGCTACTACGCCGGCAAAGCGGCGCAAGAGCGGATGCTGCAAATGCTTCCCGGCGGTTACACCCTGCTGCGCACTACACAGTTCCACGAATTCATTGGCCAGAATGTCGGCCGGCTGGGCGCGGGGCCGGTGCAGATGGCGCCGAAAATGCGGATGCAGCCCATCGCAGGCAGCGAGGTGGCCGCCGCGCTCGTTGCCCTTGCCGGGGGACCCGCACAGGGTGTGGTGCTAGACCTTGCGGGACCGCAAGAGGAATACGCTCCCGACTTGATTGCCAAGTACCTGAAATCCCGCGGCAAGTCGCCAAAGATTGTTGAAGTGCCTGTTCCCGGTCCCATGGGCAAGGCAATGCGCGATGGGCGACTGCTGCCCGGCAGTTCCGCCAGGCTAGGCCACGAAACATTCGAAGCCTGGCTCGCTCGGCAGTAGCCTGGGTCTGCCCGAATTCCCACCTCTGCGTGGCCGTGACAAAACTGGCGGATTCTGCAAGCATCACATCATGGACGACAAAGAGCCTTATGTTCCTTATGTCCCCACGCCTCGGGACTTTCCCGGCTTCACGATGCCATCTTCAGTGCCGCAGGGCATGCGGCTGGAGCTGAGCCGTTCAAGGATCAAGGATGGGCAAGACGAGAACTTTGGTGCCTGGATGGAAACGCTCAATAATCGCTACGACGAATGCGAAGCATCCTTATCCGCGCAGCGGGCCGCGCTGGAAGCAACCTTCAAGCATGTGGAAGCCGATGGTTCGGTGTGGATCTACCACCTGAGCTTGGTGGGCGAGAACGGAAGCGGGCTCGATACCGAACAAGATATCGATGCGACCCACGAAGCGGCTAGCCGCCAGGCGAAAATGCCGGGGTGGGAAGAACTTGAACCGAAGTTCCTGCTCATGCCCGATCATCTCAGGGCATCCATGGTGCACTGGGCAGAGCATGGGCAGGCGCCAGGATAGAAGCAGCGGGCTGAAAGAAGAACACCTGAGGGCCTGGACAATTCTGTCCAGGCCCTCAGGTGTTCATGGCGGGTCCTACTTGGCTTCGTCGATCGACGCGATGACGGCGCCCGATGACAGGGTCTCGCCCGGAGCGATGTCCAGGCCGCTGACCACGCCATCACGGTGGGCGGTAATCGGCTGCTCCATCTTCATCGCTTCCAGCACGACAATCAGATCACCCTGGGAAACGGTGTCGCCATTCTCGACGGCAACCTTCACGATGGTGCCCTGCATTGGCGAACGCAGCTCTGCGCTGTTCGCGCCAGCGGCACCGGCTGCCTTGCGGCCGGGCTTGCGCTTCTTCTTGCCTGCGGCCTTCTCGGCACCGTTCGAGGATACGGAGCCCAGCGACGAGGGAAGGGTGACTTCCAAGCGCTTTCCGCCAACCTCGACCGTCACGCAGGTGCGTTCTTCCTCGGTTGCCTCCTCGCCGCCCATGGGCATAGGGTGAGGCTCGATGACGGTATCGAATTCGGTTTCGATCCAGCGGGTGTGGACCTTGAAGGATCCCTCTTCCGGAACGAATGACGGATCGCTCATGACTGCGCGGTGGAATGGCAGCACGGTGGCCATGCCCTCGATCTGGAATTCCTCCAAGGCGCGGCGTGAACGGGCGGCGGCGATTGCACGGGTCGGGCCGGTCACGATCAGCTTGGCGATCATCGAGTCGAAGTTCCCCGAGACGGTCTCGCCCTGCTCGATGCCTGAATCCACGCGGACGCCGGGGCCGGTGGGCAGGTTCATCTTGGTGATGGTGCCTGGGGTCGGCATGAAGTTGCGGCCGGCATCCTCGCCGTTGATGCGGAATTCGAAGGAGTGGCCGCGCAGTTCGGGGTCGCCGTAGCCCAGTTCCTCGCCGCGGGCGATGCGGAACTGCTCGTGCACCAGGTCCATGCCGGCGATCTCCTCAGAGACCGTGTGCTCGACCTGCAGGCGGGTGTTGACCTCGAGGAACGAGATCACGCCGTCCTGGCCCACGAGGAATTCGCAGGTGCCGGCGCCGGTGTAGTTTGCCTCGCGCAAGATGGCCTTGGACGCTTCGTACAACCGGGCGGTCTGCTCTTCGCTCAGGAACGGGGCCGGGGCTTCCTCTACCAGCTTCTGGTTTCGGCGCTGCAGCGAGCAGTCGCGGGTGGAAACGACAACCACATTGCCATGGGTATCGGCCAGGCACTGGGTCTCCACGTGGCGCGGTGCATCCAGGAAGCGTTCGATGAAGCATTCGCCGCGGCCGAAAGCCGCGACGGCTT
This sequence comes from Glutamicibacter nicotianae, assembly GCF_006539525.1. GTDB lineage: Bacteria > Actinomycetota > Actinomycetes > Actinomycetales > Micrococcaceae > Glutamicibacter > Glutamicibacter nicotianae. Next base: position 2,717 of record NZ_BJNE01000027.1, read on the forward strand.
CACGGACTGCCGAATCGTACATCTCGCCGATTTCTTCGCGGTTGCGGACAACCTTGATGCCGCGTCCGCCACCGCCGTAAGCGGCCTTGATCGCCAATGGAAGTCCGTGCTCGTCGGCGAAGGCATACACCTCGTCCGCCGAGGCCACCGGGTCCTTGGTGCCGGGCACCAGCGGAGCGCCCACCTTTTCAGCGATGTGGCGGGCCTTGACCTTGTCGCCGAGCTTGTCGATGGATTCCGGCGAAGGACCGATCCAGGTCAAGCCTGCGTCGATCACGGCTTGGGCGAACTCCGCGTTCTCCGAGAGGAAGCCGTAGCCAGGGTGGATCGCGTCGGCGCCGGAGCGTTCGGCGGCGTCCAGGATCTTCTCAATGCGAAGGTACGATTCAGCGGCGGTGGTGCCGCCCAGTGCGTAGGCCTCATCAGCCAGGCGCACATGCATCGCATCGCGATCCGAGTCGGCATAGACCGCAACAGACTCGATTCCCTCGTCGCGGGCGGCACGGATAATACGCACTGCAATCTCGCCACGGTTGGCGATAAGCACCTTCGTCAATGGATTCATCATGAACCTTGTCTTTTAAAAATAGGGTTTCTCAGCTTAGAGCCTATCGTTTTTGTGGGAACTATATGTAGTTATCGCCTAAAACGAGGGTGTTAGGGTGAAATTTTTAGAGGAATCCTACAAAGCTGCCTCGCTCTATGGCTTCGTTGCACCCGCCCGATATGGCCTGCGGCCGCTACCACCCGCCGGGCCATGGAGGGAACGCCGCTTTCCGCTTGCATGTCGGAGGTGCTGGCATCTGCCCTATCCGTCCTGTGCCGGTCGAACTAGGCTGTCGATACTATGAAAAACAAGGAGGCCGCCGTGGGAAACCGGAGAAAGGCGCTGTGCGCGCTGCTCGCTGCTGGAACGCTGGCACTGGCAGCCTGTTCCAGCGGGACCGGAATTCCGGCGCTGGACCGAGAACCTGGCGAAGCTGACCAGTGGCCAGGCGATAAGAGCCAGCTGGAAAACCTTGATTCGCAGTCCGTGCGTTTCCTGGTGGCAAATGGCGGTGCTGACTACTTCGCCGTCGCTTCTGCCGATAAGCAGACTGCCTGCCTCTTCAAGTTCGTCGATGGAGAAGACTCCGCCGCTGGCGGATGCGGCGGAGCAGGGGGTGCGGATGCCATTGTTGAGGTGAATACTCCCGAAACAGCGATGATGCTGGTCCGGGCCGGAACTGACATCTCGCACTGGGAAGATGCGGGGTGGACCAGGATCCACGAGAACGTTCTCGTGTTCTAGCTGGGTGGCTGTCATGGAATTCCTGAAAGGCCGATCAATCCAATCTGCCTTGCGCTCCGAGGGGCCCGCCCATGCCGGTGCCGCGCCCGGGACAGGCAACTGTGGACGGGACTTCATGCCTTGGCAAACCCACGGGGCATCCAGCCAAGCCAATGCGCTTTGGATTCAGCGTGGAGCGGGCTCGGCAGCTACGCCTGCCGCTCACGGTGGCGCCTGACTGCCGCGCGATTGGCGCAGCGCACAGAGCAGTAGCGCTGGCGCCCGTTGCGCGTCACGTCCACAACCACGTTGGTGCACGGTTCCGCTTCGCAGCGCCGCAGCCGGTGCATGCCCCGGGTGGTCAGATGCAATGCCGTGCCAACGGAAAAAACGGAGCGCAGCACCTGGGGCATGCTCTGGCCGTCATCGCGATAGTGCAGGTGCCATCCCTCGTCATCATGGTCAACCAGGCGCGGATAGGCTGAAGCGCGAGCGGTCTGCGCATTGAGCAGCCGTGCCCGTTCGGCATCCGACGGTGCGTCAACGATGTCCAGCCAGTCATCCACCACCGCGCGCATTTGGACGTAGTCCGAGCCAAGTCGCGGAAAGGGCATGGTCATGCCGTGCTCGCGGGCGCGTTGCTCGATGCCATCGCGCTCCGAAGGCCAGTCGTTGGCCAGTGATGCGGCGAGCAACACCGCATATTCTCCGTAAGGGTTGAGTTGCATAAGAGTATTACATCATGCTGGAGCCATGACTACTGCACAGCACAGCCACGCCGCTGGTTCCCGGAAAGAAGCTGATCTCCACGAGCACAGCTGGCAGACCGAGTCCAGCCATCCGACGTCCACTGGAATTGTTGAATACCTCCAATGCCGCCGATGCCGGCGCCGCATCATGCGCCAGCGCGGCTTCGCCGAGGAGCAGATGCTGCTGAGCAAGGAACTGCAGGCAGGAAAAAAGGTGCCTTCCGCCATGCAGCGGAAGGCACCACCATCCGGCAAGAGCCGGGCTATTTCCAGAGATCCACGAGGCTGATCCCGGCCTGCGCCAGCAGGCCGCGCAGCACGAAGACATCCAAACCGACAACGTTCTGGAAGTTGCCTTCGATGGACTCGATGAAGGCCGCGGCCAGCCCATCAATGGTGAAGGCTCCGGCACAGGGCAGTGGTTCCCCGCTGGCTACGTAGGCCTCGATCTCGGCATCGCTCACGGTGGAGAAATGCACCACGGTCGACGAGACCTGGCCGCGGGCCTGGACTGGATCGGCGGTATCGATCAGCCAATGGCCCGAGTGCAGGATGCCGGTGGCACCGCTCAGCTGCTGCCACCGTTCGCGGGCCACCTGCGCGGTGTGCGGCTTTCCGTAGGCCACGCCATCAAGCTCGAAGACCGAATCGCAACCCAGCACCACGGTGCCATCCGGCTGCCCGGCCTGCGCCACATTCTCAGCCTTGGCACGGGCCAGCAGCAAGGCGGTCTGCGCTGGCGACTGATCGCCATCGCGGTCCACCGCGGCGGCAAGCACTGCGTCTTCATCCACCTCGGATACCTGGGTGGTGAACATGATGCCGGCATCGGACAGAACTTTCTTGCGTCCCCAGGAAGCCGAAGCCAAGAGCAGCCGGGGTTCGGGATTCAGCTGTTCGCTCATACTGCCGCGTTCTCCTTGGTCTGGTCCTGGCTGGAGCCGTCTTGGGAAGCGTTGTCCTCGGATTCCAGCATTTCGTTGAGCTTCGATCCTTCCACATCAACGTCGGGCAAGATCTTGTCCAGCCACTTGGGCAGGTACCAGGCCTTGTCGCCCAGCAGGTGCATGACTGCAGGAATCAGGGTCATGCGGATGATGAACGCATCGAAGAGCACACCGAAGGCCAGCGCGAAACCGAGCGGCCGGATCATTGCCAGGTGCGAGAACACGAAGCCGGCGAAGACCGAAATCATGATCAGCGCGGCGGCGGTGACCACCGGTGCTGCCATCGAGAAGCCGGAACGGACGGCTTCCTTGGCAGGCTCGCCGTGGGCGTAGCGTTCGCGCATCGCCGAGACCAGGAAGACCTGGTAGTCCATGGCCAGTCCGAACAGGATGCCGGTGAGCAGGATCGGCAGGAAGGACAGCAGCGGACCTGGAACATTGACATCGAACAGCGCGGAGAACCAGCCGAACTGGTACACCATGACGCTGGCGCCGAAGGCGGCCGCGAGCGAAAGCAGGAAGCCGCCGGTAGCCAGCAGTGGGACCACTACCGAGCGGAAGACCAGCAGCAGCAGGATCAGCGACAGGCCAACCACGATGCTCAGGTATGGGACCAGCGCGGAGGTGACCTTCTCGGAGACGTCAATCTGTGCGGCAACCTGGCCGGTCAATGCAATATCGGCGCCGGTGGCTTCGGAGAACTTCGAGTAGTCTGCGCGCAGCTCGTGCACCAGCGCCTCGGTGGCTTCCGAGGACGGGCCATCGGTAGGGATCACCTGGATGGCGGCCAGGCTGCGGTCGTCGGTCATGGTGACCGGGATGGCGGCCACGACACCGTCGTATTCGCGCAGCAGGTCAGCCACGTCGAGGCTCTTCTCCTCGGCTTCGCGCTCGCTCAGCCCGGCCGGCAGGTCAGCCAGGACCAGCAGCGGGCCGTTGTAGCCCGAGCCGAACTTGTCGCTGGTCTGCTCGTAGGCCTGGAAGGCCTGCGAATCAGCAGGTTCAGCACTGCCATCGGGCAATGCGGTACGCATCTGCGTGGCCGGCAGGGCGATGGCACCCAGGACGACTACCACCAGCAAGGCCACTGGGACCGCGATCTTCGTGACCATGCGCACCCAGCGGGTGGAGACTGATTCCTTGACCTTCGGATTCTCGGCATCTGCGGCGGCCTTCTCGCGGGCCCGCTTGGATACCAGCTTGTTGCCAGCCAGGGACAGCAGCGCCGGCAGCAGGGTGATGTTCAGCAGCACCGAGCACAATACGGTGAACGCGGCCGACAGGCCCAGGACGGTCAGGAACGGAAGTCCCGGGACAGCCAGTGCTGCCAGCGCAATGATCACGGTCAGGCCGGCGAAGACCACCGCGTTGCCGCTGGTTCCCACTGCGCGTGCAATCGATTCTCCGACCTCCATGCCGGACAGCAGCTGCGAGCGGTGGCGGTGGATGATGAACAGCGCGTAGTCGATGCCCACCGCCAGGCCCAGCATGAGCGCCAAGGCAGGGGTAATCGAGGCCATGTCGATCAGCGAGGAGAACGCCATGGTGGTGCCCACGCCGGCGCCCACGCCGAGGATCGCCAGCAGCAGCGGCAAGCCGGCGGCAACCAAGGTGCCGAGCATGGCCAGCAGGACGATGGCGGCGATCACCACGCCAACGATTTCCGAAGCGCCGAAGACCTGGGACATGTCCTGCATGATCTCCTTGGAGAACAGCACCTGAACACCATTGGCCTGCGGCCCTGCAGCGATGGCCTTGATCTGCTCGCGGTCATCGGGAGTCAGGGCATCGGTCTGGACCGTGAAGCTTACCTGCGAAACTGCGGTGCTTCCGTCCTCGGAAACGAAACGCATGCCGGAGCTCGCGCCCACCTGTCGGGAAGCGAATTCCAGCTCAGCACGGCCGGACTCCAGGTCCTTCAGGCCCTGCTCGACATCCTTTTCGCCCTGCTCGAGCTCGGCGGTCTTTTCCTTGATGGTCTTTTCGCCGTCTTCAAGCTGCTTCTTGGCTGCTGCCAGTTCAGCCTTGCCTTCAAGGAACTGGGCCTTCTTGGCATCGAATTCACGCTGCCCGGCTTCCAGCTTGGCGCGGCCTTCATCGAGCTCGGCCTGGCCCTGGTTCAGCTTCGCCTTGTTGGTTGCGATTTCCTTCTTGGCTGCATCCAGCTGCGCTTTGGCTGCATCCAGCTGGGTTTTGGCGGCATCAAGCTGGCCGCGGTTGGCTTCCAGTTCCTTATGTCCGGCCTTGGCCTGGGCCTGGCCGGCGTCGAGTTCCTTGCGCGCGGCATCAAGCTGCTTCAGGCCTGCCTCTGCCTTGGCGATCTGCTCCAGCGCGGCGGTGGCCTGCTTCTTGCCGGCGGTAGCTTCGGCGATGCCGGATTTGGCTGCGGTCTTGCCGGCCTCGGCCTTGGCCAGGCCTTCCTTCAGAGCGTTGAGGGTAGCAGTGTATTCGGCGATCTTCTGTTCATCGCCGGCTTCTTCAGCGGCATCGAGCTGCTGCTGCACGCCGGCAATCTTGGCCGTCAGGTCCTTGATCGCCGCTTCAGCTTCGGCCAGGCCTGCCTGTGCCTCGGCCAGTCCGTCCTCGGCAGCCTTCAGGCCCGCGGCGGCTTCCTTCTTGCCGTCGGACAGGTCTGCCTCGAATTCCTTGCGGGAGGAGTCGCCGAGCAGCTGGTCCATGCCAGCCTGGTATTCCTTTTCGCCCGCGGCCAGTTTGGCATCGGCGGCTTCGAGCTTCTTCTCGCCAGCCTCGAACTGTTCCCGGCCCGCGTCGTATTCGGCCTTGCCATCCTTGTATTGGGCCAATCCGGCCTCGTACTTCGCTTCGCCAGCCTCCAGCTGCTCGCGGCCGGAGTTCAGCTCACGCTGCCCGGCTTCCAGCTGTGCGCGGCTATCGGCCAGCTGCTTTTCGGCTGCGGCGATCTGCGGTTCAGCATCCTGGATTTCCTTCTGCCCGTCGAAGTACTGGGCCCAGCCTTCGGTGAGCTCCTCACGGCCATCCTTGAGCTGCACCTTGCCATCGGCAATTTGCTCCTTGGCATCGTCCAGCTTTTTCTGGCCGTCAACCAGTTCCTGCTGCGCCTTGTCCAGCTCAGGCTGCGCCTTGTCGAGCTGTTCCTGCAATTCGAAGGGGCTCATGGCCTCGATGACCTGGGAATGCATGCCCAACTGGTCCAAGGACTCGGCGATGGCCTGCTTCTGGGTTTCATTCAGCGGCCGGTCCGTGCTTTCGCGGAACACGATGGAGCCGGAACCGCCGGCGAGATCCGGAAGTTCTTCCTTCATCCGGTCCAGGGTGCGCTGGGTTTCGGTTCCCGGAAGGGTAAAGGTATTGGACAGCTGGCCCATGAACAAGCTGGCGCTCAGCCCAATGAAGATGAAGGCTGCCAGCCACATCGAAATGACGCGGTAGCGGTGCAGGTGTGCCCATCGCGCGAGGCGGTAGAGGAGGGAAGCCATGAGCTTAGATGTCCTTCATGGTGCTAGTGCTGGAAAGCGGCAAGGCCTTGAAACCCTCGTCAAGGGTTTCCATGGCCTGGGTAATCAAGGAATGGAAGACGGAAATGAGTTCGGGGGAGATGTCCATGCCGACAGTTTCGGTGGCGGGCAGACGTTCGATCCACTCGTCGAAGGCGGCTTGGCCTGCGCCGAGCAGCGCATGGGTGAAGACCCTGACGGTGAAGGTATTGGCGTGCGGATAGCGTCGGGCCACCTTCTCGATGACTTCAGTGGCGGCTGTCTGCCATTCATTCATCATGGCGGGGAAGCCGCAGTTGGCACCTTCGGTCCGCAAGAACGCACCGAAGTGAGCCACCTGTCCGAGCAGCCGCGCGACATCATCGGACTTGAGCGCTTCGATGATCGCTTCCACCAATGGCATGGAATCAGTCAGGTCGCTGATGGAATCCACCATGGTTCCCAGAACCTGATGCAGCGGATAGGAATAGACCGCATCCACCGAGGGGAAGTAGTTGAAGAGCGTTCGCCGGGAGATTCCTGCCGCCTCGGCGATCTGGGTCGCAGTGAGCGCGGTGCCAGAGCCGTGGCGGAGCAGATCCGCGACGGCTTCGACGATGGCTTGTTTCGTCGCCTGCTTGTTCAGTTCGCGGCGGGTGCCGGTACTTGGAGAAGTCACATGATTACACTACGTGCAAAGTTGCACTCTGTGCAAAAGGAGTGGGTGTGACCCTAAACAAGAAATCGGCGCACGGGCGAAAATGCCCGTGCGCCGATCATCACCAGCAATGCCTACTTGGCCGCGGCTGCCTCAGCATCTGGAGCCGAGATGCTTTCGTCGGCAAAAGGATTGCCATTGCGTGGAGCGTTGTACATGTCGATGTCCAAGATGCCCTCGCGCTTGGCGACAATGGTTGGAACCAGCGCCTGGCCGGCGACGTTCACCGCGGTGCGGCCCATATCGATGATCGGGTCAACGGCCATCAGCAAGCCGACGCCTGCCAGCGGAAGGCCCAGGGTGGACAGGGTCAGCGTCAGCATCACGATGGCGCCGGTGGTGCCTGCGGTTGCCGCCGAGCCCAGGACGGATACCAGGGCAATCAGGAAGTAATCGGTGAGCGAGAGCTCGACGCCGAAGAACTGGGCAACGAAAATGGCGGCGATCGCCGGGTAGATGGCAGCGCAGCCGTCCATCTTGGTGGTGGCGCCCAATGGGACTGCGAAGGAAGCGTAGCCCGAAGGCACGCCGAGGTTGCGTTCGGTGACGCGTTGGGTCAATGGCAGCGTGCCAATCGACGAGCGCGAGACGAAGGCCAGCTGCACGGCGGGCCAAACGCCCGAGAAGTACTGCTTGATGGACAGGCCATGAGCACGGACCAGGACCGGGTACAGCGCGAACAGCACCAGTGCCAAGCCGACATAGATCGCTACGGTGAATTTGCCCAGCGCACCGATGGTGTCCCAGCCGTAGGTGGCGACAGCGTTGCCGATCAGGCCAACCGTGCCGATCGGTGCAATGCGGATGATCCACCAGAGGACCTTCTGGATGATCGCCAAGATAGAAGTGGAGAACGCCAGGAAGGGTTCTGCTGCCTTTCCGACCTTGAGTGCGGCGATGCCCACAGCAATGGCAATCACCAGGATCTGCAGGACATTGAAGCTGATCGAGGTGGTGGCGGTGGCATCATCGGCAAGCTTGGTGCTGGCGCCCAGGCCCAGGAAATTGGCTGGGACCAATCCGGTGAGGAAGCCCAGCCAGTCGCCGGTCTTGCCGGTGTAGTCATCCGGCATGTCCTGGCCGGTATTCGCTCCGGGGCGGAAAACGGTGCCGAGGACCATGCCGATGACGACGGAGACCAGAGCGGTGATGGCGAACCACAGCAGGGTCTGCCATGCGAGCCGTGCTGCATTGGTGACCTTGGCGAGGTTGGCAATCGAGGCGACAACTGCAAAGAAGATCAGCGGGATTACCGCGGTGCGCAGCAGGGCTACGTAGCTGGATCCAATGATCGACAGGGCTTCACCCAGGCCGTTGGGCTCTTCGGCGGTGCTGCCGGTGTACTTGGCCACGAGGCCCAAAAGGAGACCGACAATCAGTGCCGCAATGATCTGCGGTCCGAAACTGGTCATCCAGCGGGGAAGCTTAGATGCAGGTGCGTTAGTAGACATGCGTTCAAGATTAGGGTGCTCATCTGCTTGGGCAGCAGTCAATGTTACTGAACATGACGATATTTCGTTGTTTGTGCTTCATTGCACTCCAAAGCGGTGCCGGGGGTCACAAATCCGGTGAAACTACGCGAGAAATGAAGGGTTCCTTGGGCGCCGAAACAAAGTTCGCCATTTGGGAATTTCTGCGTGTCGTTCATTGTTTCTGGACTATTTGCCTTGACTGTGCAATGGAAAGTCAGATCACTGCACGCATCTCGGCTTCCAGTCCTATTGCCGACGCGAGCAGATTGCGCATCACAACCAGCAGCCAGGTGGCGGCGCTGCCGAACGCCACGGTGCCAGCGACCATCAAGAATACGCCGGGACCGCCGGCGCCGACGATCGCCAGCAAGTGAAATCCCAATCCCAGGACCAAGAAGGTGGCGATCGCGGATGCGCAGATGATGGTGGTGACCCAGCGCAATGAACTATTCTCGAAGATTCTCTGGCGTTGAACCTTTGACAGCAGTATCCAGATGCAGGCCAGGGCAACCTGCAGGCATATGATTCCCGCCGTCACCACCCATCGGTATGGGGTGGCCAGATAGGCAACTTCGGGATGGATGCTGACGGACTCTGCGATAAACAGCGGCAAAATCAGCGTCTGGGCCAAGAGTGCGCCGAGGAAGATAGCGATCAGCGAAGCCCGAAGCAGAGCAATGGCAGAATTCGTCATACGATTGATTATCAATCATAATCTATCGATTATCAATAGGATCTGTCGAGTGTATCTCGATTTCACGCTACTGGACTCCGTGATTCGGGGCGGTGATCTCGCACGCAGGGCCTGCCAGCCTTGACCTGTCGGTGTCTTGTGGAAAGGTAGGAGCCAGCAAAGCGGTGCAAATTTATTGCCGTGGTCCATTCCGGAGCGGAAAGAAGGAAACTAATGCGCGTATACATTACGAGTGTCTTCGTCGATGACCAGGCGAAAGCCAAGGCGTTCTATACCGAGGTGCTGGGCTTCAAGGTGAAGCACGACATTCCCGTCGGGGAGTACAGCTGGCTGTCCCTCGTCGCTGCCGACCAGGAAGATGGTCCTGAAGTCCTCCTCGAGCCGGCGGCGCATCCAGCTGTCGGGCCATACCGCGCGGCGCTGAAAGCCGATGGCATCCCGGCAACGTCTTTTGCCGTTGATGATGTCCAGGCGGAATTCGAGCGCTTGGGTTCATTGGGGGTGGAGTTCACCCAGGAGCCAATGGACGCAGGTCCCGTGATGGTGGCGACCTTTGATGACACCTGCGGCAATCTGATCCAGATTTCCAGCTACAAGGCGTAATGCGAATTGGCGGCCCTGCAGTATTGCAGGGCCGCCAATTCGCATTGCTGGAAGCTACTTGACCAGTGCGCGCTTCAGGGTATCCAGGCCCACTGAACCGAGCTGCAATGCCGCGGTGTGGAAATCCTTGAGCGAGAAGTTCTCGCCCTGGGCCGCTGCGAGATCATCCCGGATCTGCTCCCAGAGTCGCTGGCCGATCTTGTAGGACGGGGCCTGGCCCGGCCAACCGAGGTAGCGGTTGTACTCGAAGTCCAGCTGCCCCTTGGACATGTCCAGATTCTTCTGGAGGAACTCGTAGCCGTTTTCGGCATTCCAGGTGCCGGAGCCCCACTGCGCGGGGACTTCCAAGCCCAAATGGACACCGATGTCGAAGACCACGCGAGCTGCACGCAGGCGCTGCGCGTCAAGCATGCCCATGTAGTCGCCTGGGTCGTCGAGGTAGCCCAGCTGGTGCATGAGACGCTCGGAATACAGTGCCCAGCCTTCGCCGTGGCCGGAAACCCAGCACATCAATCGGCGCCAGCTGTTCAGCGTAGCTGCCTGCATCTGCGCGGTGCCAATCTGCAGGTGATGGCCCGGCACGCCTTCGTGGTACACGGTGGTCAGTTCGGCCCACGTGGTGAATTCATCTTCTCCCGGCGGAACCGACCACCACATCCGGCCCGGACGGCTGAAGTCTTCCGACGGCCCGGTGTAGTACACGCCGCCATCCTGGGTGGGCGCAATCATGCACTCGATGCGGTCCATGGGTGCCGGGATCTCGAAATGCGTGCCCGACAAATCGGCCATGGCCTGATCCGCCTTGCCCTGCATCCAATCGCGCAAGGCGTCGGTGCCTTTCAGCTTTCGTGCCGGATCCTCGTTGAGGATCCTCTTGGCTTCCTCAATCGTGGCGCCCGGCTTGATCTGCTCGGCGACGCGCTGCTGCTCGGCGATGATGGCATCGAGCTCGCCAACTCCCCAGGCATAGGTCTCTTCCAGGTCCACTGTTGCGCCCAGGAAGCGGCGGGACATCAGCGAATAGTACTCCCGGCCCACCGCGTCTTCGGCTGGTGCCTGCGGCAGGAGTTCATCTTGCAGGTAGGTGGTGAGCTTGCGGTAGGCCGTCTTTGCGGCGTCTGCACCGGCTTGAAGCTGTTCCTGCAATGCGGCATCCACCGTGGTGCCGGAGACGGCCAGCTGGTCGAAGAAGCCGCCGTCCTTGGCGTAGTCGGTGGTTTGCGTGATCACAATGGAGACCTGTCGCCGTGCGGCGACCAAGCCGTTCGAGGCGGAATCTCGCAGGGACGCAATGTAGCCGTCAATCGCGGCAGGGATGTTCGACATCCGCTGGGCGATGAAGGCATAATCCGCGGAGGTATCCTGCGGCATCAAATCGATGATCGAGCGGATTTCCTGGGCCGCGCTGGCAATATTGTTCAGTTCGGTGCGCCCGGTGAACAGGATTTCCAATTCCAGGCTCAACCGCTCGGTCATCGCATCGAGGGAGACCTCGTCAATGGCGTCGACCGGGGTGGCGTTGGCCAATGCGCCCAAGGTCTCGCGCAGCAAGCTGATCATCTGGGTCGTGCCGGCAGGGGAATAATCGCCGTAGGCGGTTTCGTAACCCGGCATGCCAAGGGAAACTCCCCACTCCGGGGTCAGTTCAAGGGATTTGGCGAAGAAATCTTCGGCGATCTGGTCGATGGCCGAGGGATCGCGGTGCGGTGCGGGGGATGTCATGTAGCTAACAGTAGTTGATATGAAAGATTTGTTGAAGACTTTTCCGCGGGTTCATTCTCTATTATTTATCCCTCGCCCAAGCTGGCATTCAAAGGGTGAGGGCTGCATCGCTAGTGTTGCCAGCGATGGATGTGTGTGCAACACCTTGGAAAGCAGTGATCCGCGGTAAGCCATGAACGGCCTTCCGGATTGTGTTGCGTTGCCGAACCGCCTAGTCAGCATGCATGGGGAGAACTCTCCATGGCGATGGTTTTGTCAGTTCGTTAGAATTGGAGGGCGCCGAATCTGATTTTGGGAATAAGGCCGGATTCCAGCGCGCACTCGTACCAGCAAAACAAGGACTGACCTCTAGATGGCAAAAGCCGCTTCGACCGGATGGACCGGACTGCTCAAAAGCACCGGCTTCAAGGTGACTGCTATTCCAGTGGTGGCGGCGCTTGCCGTAACCGGTGCCATTATCTATCCGGGCTTCGAAACCGCTGACGTGGAACTGAACGACGGCGGCGTCTGGGTGGTGAATCAGTCCGAAGGCAAAATCGGGCATGTCAACTACCAGTCGCGCACCATTGACGGCGGCGTCGCCACCCCTCTGGCCAACTACGACCTGGTCCAGCATGAGGAAAGCGTGCTGGTGCGCAACATTGAACAGGCATCATTGACCACCATCGATCCCGCGATGGTGCAATTCGCCGGCGACAACAACCTGCCTGCCAACTCGTCCTTCTCTTTCGGCGCCTCAGTTGTTGCAGTTACCGACGCAGAACACGGTACCGTCCATGCCAGCAATCTCGAGCAGATCGCGGAATTCAAAGGCGAAGGCGCCGAACCGCTGATCGAATCCAAGGGCGAAGTCGCCGCCGTGGTTGGCGCCGATGACACCATCTGGGCCGCAGACATTGGCGCCGGAACCCTGTCCAGCTTCACCCTGGACGACGAGGGAACAGCCGAGCTCGGCGAGGAAATCGAAATTCCCGAACTGGCCGAAATGAAGAAGCCGCAGCTCTCGGCCGTGGGCAAGGTCGGCGTGGTCTTCGATGATGCCAGCGGCCAGCTGGTCACCTCCGAAGGCGGTTCCGCGATCCTGGAGAACCCGGCCAACGCCAAAATCCAGTCCCCGGGTCCGGAAGCCGGGACCATTGCCGTCGCGCTGGACCAGTCGCTGGCCACGGTGAGCTTGTCCGGCAAGGACACCAACTACGAGCAGCTGGAAACCGCCGGCACCCCGATCCAGCCGGTACGCGTGGGAAGCTGCACCTACGCGGCCTGGCAGACCAGCGGCGAATACCTTCGCTTCTGCGACAACCCGGCCGATAACCAGAGCACCAGAATCCCGGAAATGACCGAGGGCGCTGAACTGGCATTCCGCGTCAACCGCGACGTGGTCGTGTTGAACGATGTGCATTCGGGACAGGTCTGGCTGGCCAATGAAGGCATGGAAATCGTCAGCAACTGGAGCGATCTGGAACCGCCTGCCGGCGAGGGCGAGGCCAAGGAAGAAGAAACCAAGGAAATCACCGACGCCATCGAGCTGCCCAACCGCACCGAAGAAAACAAGAAGCCGATTGCCGAAGACGACACCTATTCGGTGCGCCCCGGCCGCACTACCTTGCTCCCGGTGCTCTATAACGACGTGGACCCGGACGGCGACTTGCTGACTGCCAACCTGGAGGGCGCTGCGCCTTCGATCGGAGCCGTGCAGCCGGTCCATGACGGCACCGGATTCCAGATTGTGGTTCCCGAGGACGCCAAGGGCGGGGCGAGCTTCGCCTACACCACCAAGGACGGCCGCGGGGGACAGGACACCGCTCGGGTCAAGCTGAACGTGGTCGATGAAGACACCAACAAGGCCCCGGAACAGCAGCGCACCACCGTGCTGCGCGTGCAGCAGGGCGAATCGGTCAGCCACAACGTGCTCACCGACTGGACCGACGCGGAAGGCGATGACCTGCGCCTGCTCGGCGGCACCTCCGAGGGCGATGACGTGATCCGGGTCCAGCCCGATGGCACCCTGACCTTCCAGGACGATGGAAAGAAGCTGGGCCAGAAGGAATTGGCCATCCAGGTCTCCGACGGCCAGGAAGGCACCAAGGGCCGGGTGCTGATCGAGGTCCTGGCCGACTCCGTGGTCAAGCCGGTGACCGCCACCGACCACGTGGTGGCCACCATCAATGAATCCGCCAGCTTCACCCCGCTGGAGAATGACACGGACCCCACCGGAGAAGGACTGCGCCTGGCCGGCGTGGACGATGTGCCCGGACTGGAACTGAAGACCAATGCGCAGACCGGAACCGTGACCGTCCGCGCCGAACGGGCCGGTACCTACTACGTCGAATACATGGCCACCAACGGCCCGGCCAGCGCCCCCGGCCTGGCCCGCATCGACATCAAGAAGCCGGAGGAAAAGGCCGAGGACCCGATCGCTGTCCGCGATGTAGCCCTGCTGCCTGCCGGGCAGGATGTGCTGGTCAACGTGCTGGGCAACGACACCGACCCGGCCGGCGGCGTGCTGGTGGTCACCGGCGTGCAGACCGCCAGCGACAAGCCATTCTCCACCTCGGTGGAACGCAATACGTTCGTGCGCATCACCGACGTGCGCGGCCTCACCGACCCCACCACCATCAGCTACACCGTCTCCAACGGCTCCCGCGAAGCGACCGGCTCCATCCGGGTGATCCCGATTCCGGCCCCGCCGCGTATGGATCCGCCGCAGGCCAACCCCGACACCGTCACTGTCCGCGAAAACGACGTGGCCACCGTCAAGGTCCTGGAAAACGACATCCACCCCAACGGCGGAGAGCTGATCCTGCGCCCGGACCTGGAAGAAGCCGATGACCTGGGCGAGGGATCCTTGATCTCGGTCGCCGATGAGACGATCCGCTTCCGTGCCGGCGACTTCGGCGGCAAGGCCAAGCAGGTGTCCGCGGTCTACACCGTGGCCGGACCCGACGGCCAGGAAACCAGCGCCAGCGTCACCTTCAACGTGCTGCCCGAAGCGGAAGCCAACGACCTGGAGAAGAACAGCCCGCCGAACCCTGAACCGGTCACCGGGCGCGTGTTCGCCGGATCCAGCACCAACGTGCTGGTCCCGATTGACGCCATCGACCCCGATGGCGACTCGGTGTCGCTCGTGCAATTCGGCGATTCGCCGCGCATGGGCACCGCGAAAATCCGCGGGGCCTCCATCGACTACACCGCCAACCCCGATGCCTCGGGCACCGACGAATTCAGCTACGTGGTGGAAGACCGCCTGGGCGCCCGCGCCACCGGCACGATCAAGATCGGCGTGGCGCCGCTGGCCGAATCCAATAATTCCCCGGTAGCGGTCAACGATTTCCTGACCGTGCGCCCGGACCGCCCGGTCGCCGTGGACGTGATGGACAACGACACCGACCCGGACGGCGACCCGATCGCCTTGATGAGCGAGGTCTCCACCGAATCCAGCACTGAAGTGGAAGTCGTTGACGGCCGCGTCACCCTCACCTCGCCTCCGGAAGACGGCAACGTGTCGATCCGCTACATGATTTCCGATGGCCGCGGCGGCACCGCGGCGGGCACGCTGAGCGTCAAGTCCGATCCCGAGGCGCAGCTGCTCGCCCCGATTGCCCGCGACGACCGTGTGTCGCTGGAAGAAGTCATTGCCGATGAGCAGGTGACCGTCGATATCCTGCGCAACGACGAGGACCCGGACGGCAGCTCCAGCGAACTGGAAATCAGCTTGCCGGACAACCCGTCCACCGCCCAGGTGACCGAGGACGGACTGGTGGTCACCGCCACCGAAGAGGCGCAGATCATCGCCTACACGCTGACCGACCCGGACGAACTGACCTCAACTGCTTTCGTCCACGTGCCGGGCACCGCCGGAGCCCGGCCGATCCTGCGCAGCGGGCTGAACCTGCAGGTCCAGGCGGGAGAAGTCCTGCCGCTGAATTTGGAAGACTTGGTCCTCGTGCGCGATGGCCGCACCCCGCGCCTGACCACCGAGGAATCGGTGACCTCGATGCCGCAGAACGACGGCGAACTGGTCAAGTCCGCCACCGAGCTGTCCTTCCGCGCCCCGGTTGACTTCGACGGCTCGGCGACCGTCAGCTTCGAAGTCACCGACGGCACCGGCCCCGACGATGAAAAGGGGCTGAAGTCCAAGCTGACCCTGCCGATCAACGTCACCCCGGCACCGCGCCAGAACGATTCCGAGGAACGCCAGAACCAGAACGAGGAAGGCCAGCCGGAAGAGGACGAGCCTGAGGAAGAGGAAGAAGAAGAGGAGCAGCCCGACGAGGAGAACTTCGCTCCGACCCTGCAGGCCAATTCCCTGGCCGTGGGCCAGGGCGAGGAGCCTGCCTTCCTGGACCTGCGCATGGCCGCCGGCGATGCCAATGAAGAGGACGTCCCGAACCTGAAGTTCGCCATTGCCTCGGTGGACATCCAGGGCGTGACGGCCGAACTGGTCGAGGGACACAACCTGAAGGTCAGCGCCGAAGCGTCGACCCCGAAGGGCACCACCGGCAGCGTGACCGTCACGGTCAGCGACGGCGTCAACCCGCCGGTCCCGGCCGCCATGGCCATTACCGTCACCGGCTCGGTGCGCGAGCTGCCGGTAGCCGTGGCCGACAACGTCCCCGATGCCGCCCAGGGCAAGACCGAAGTGGTCGATGTGCTGGCCAATGACCACAACCCGTACGCGGATGAAGGTCCGCTGCGCCTGATCAACGCCCGCGCCCTGGAAGACACCGGGACGGTGGAAAAGCGCGGTGACCAGGTGGCAATTACCCCGAACGACGACTTCGTGGGCACCATGCGGGTGGAATACACCATTGGCGATGTCACCGAAGACGTGGCACGCAACGTCATCGGCACCGTGACGCTGAACGTCAAGGGCGCCCCGGAAGCCCCGGGACTGCCTCGCGTCCAGTCCACCGGCGACCAGAAGGTCGTGCTGCAGTGGGACCCGCCGGCAAATAACGGCTCGGACATCACCGGCTACACCGTGCGCGGCGGCGGGCACACCCAGAAGTGCGCCACCACCACCTGCACGATCACCCCGCTGGCCAACGACACCGTGTACAACTTCACCGTCACCGCCACCAACGAGATCGGCGAATCCCCGGCCTCGGCGCAATCGGCCGACGCCCGTCCGGACGTGGAACCCGAGCAGCCGGCCGCCCCCACCGGCACCGACGGCGACCAGCAGGCCGCCTTCAAGTGGACCGCCCCGGTCAGCCGGGGTTCGGCCATCCAGAGCTACACCCTGGAGATTTCCCCGGCACCGGCCAACGGCGTCACCCAGGTCACCGGCATCACCGGCACCTCCTACACCTGGAAGGGCCTGAAGAACGGCACCGACTACCAGGTGCGCGTGCGCGCGGTGAACAAGGCCTCCAAGCCATCGGCCTTCAGCGCCTACTCGGCAGCGGTCACCCCGGCAGGCAAGCCATTCAAGCCAGCGGCGCCTACCGCGGCCCGCAAGGACTCCGCGGTGGATGGCGGCGTGGTCAACGTGGCATGGAACGCCCCGGGCACCAACGGCGCGCCGATCACCGGCTACACCCTGCGCGTCTTCAAGTCCGGCACCCTGGAGAAGACCATCGGCTCGATTCCCGCCAACCAGACCAGCCAGTCGGTCACCGGCCTGAGCACCTCCGGTTCCTACACCTTCACCATTGCCGCCACCAACCGCAAGGGCAGCTCGGAACAGAGCTCCAAGTCGGTGGCGGTGACCCCGTACGGACGGCCCAAGGCAGTGTCCAGCGTGAGCGCCAAGGCCACCGGAGCCAACCGCAAGGTGCGGCTGGACTTCCAGGCCCCTGCCGCGAACGGATCGAAGATCACCGGATACCAGTACTCCACTGACGGCGGAGGATGGAACTCCTTCGGCGGACCGGGCTCGGTGATCGACACCGGTTCCAACGGCACCGCGCACACCTGGCGCGTGCGCGCCTTGAACGCCGCCGGCGCCGGCACCGCCAGCCCGGCCAGCAACAAGACCAGCGCCTACGGTCCGCTGCGCGACAACGCGAAGATTTCCGCGTCGCACGGCAACGACTGGATCTCCTTCAGCTGGAATACCGCCGCCGGAGAATCCAACGGACGCAAGGTCACCCAGACAGTGAAGATCGGTGGCAACAGCACCAAGAACGACGGCTCGCAGAAGGTCACCGGCCTGGGCTACTCCACCAGCCGCACCATCAAGATCGTGGCAACGGATACCGAAGGCCAATCCAGATCCTGGTCCAAGACGGAGAAGACCAACCCGAAGCCGGCCCGTTCGGTGAAGCTGACCGAGGGACCGAAGTACAACGGCTACGCGAACTCCACCTGCCCGCCGAACTGCTACAAGTACCACGTGGAACTCTACAACTTCGCCCCGGGAACCCACACCTACCTGGCCCAGTGCTACCACTCCGGGGGGATGTTCTCGGATAACTACGTGACCTTCAACGTCAACGGCAATGGCCGCGCCTCGAAGGACCTGCCATGCGTGATCGAGCCGGGATACTCCCAGCCGTACTTCGCACGCATCGACGGCACCGAATCCGACCACGTTAATTTCAGATAAGCGCGGCATCGACCGGGCATCAAGACGTACAGAAAGAACAAACACTGCCATGACCATGAGCACCGAGCAGGCCAACTGGTTCTGCGATACCTTCGCCAAATTGGTGTCCAACGTCGGCCAGTCCGTGCTGGGCAAGGAGCAGACCATCAAGCTGGTGCTCACCGCCATGCTCAGCGAAGGGCACGTGCTGCTGGAGGACGCACCGGGCACCGGCAAGACCATGCTGGCCCGTTCGCTGGCCGCCACCGTGCGCGGCAGCAACTCGCGCATCCAGTTCACCCCGGACCTGCTGCCCTCGGACGTCACCGGCATCACCATCTACGACCAGCGCAGCGGCCAGTTCGACTTCCACCACGGGCCGATCTTCGCCAACCTCGTGCTGGCCGACGAGATCAACCGCGCGTCGCCCAAGACCCAGTCGGCGCTGCTGGAAGTCATGGAAGAAGGCCGGGTGACCGTCGATGGCACCACCTACCCGCAGGCCCGCCCGTTCATGGTCATCGCCACGCAGAACCCGATCGAGCAGGCAGGCACCTACCGGCTGCCCGAAGCGCAGCTGGACCGTTTCCTGATCAAGACCTCCATCGGCTACCCCGACCGCGAGGCCACCGTGGCGCTGCTCTCGGGCAGCACCCAGCGCGACCGCTCGGCCGCGCTGAACGCCATCATCACCACCGAAGCAGTGGTGGAAATGGCCGAGCTGGCCACCACCGTGCACGTGGATACCGCCGTGCTGGAATACGTCGCAGCCCTGTGCGAAGCGACCCGCGACTCCGCCGACACCCGTCTGGGCGTCTCTGTGCGCGGCGCCCTGGCGATGGTGCGCGCGGCCAAGGTCTGGGCCGCCAGCCAGGGCCGCAACTACGTGCTGCCCGATGACATCAAGGAATTGGCGCCGCATGTCTTCACCCACCGCCTGGTGCTCGACCCGGAAGCCGAGTTCACCGGCACCACCGCCGAGCAGGTCATCGCCTCGGTGCTGCGCAAGGTCCCGGCCCCGACCCGCCGTGGCGACGAGGACTCCGCCGAAGCCGAGAGCAAGGACCAGGACGAGCATTAATGAGCCGACGAGCTAAGCGTCCTGCACGGAACAGCAAGCTGAATCGCGGGGCCGAGAAGTCGCTGACCATGGCCAGCGAGGCCATGGCGGTGCTGCGCGACTACCTGGACCCTGCCACGGCACGGGCCAGGGAACTGTCCACCCGGTACCTCGCACCGATCGCCACGGTCATCTCCCCGCTGGGCTTCGTGCTGCTGGGCACCGCGGTGCTGCTGTGGATCCTGGGCGCCAGCTTCGGCTGGCAGGAAGCCCTGCTGGGTGCCTTCATGGCCACCGTGCTGCTGCTCGCCTCGGTGGGTTTCGTCCTGGGCCGCAACGACTTCAGCGTCGACCTGGATCTGCACCGCACCCGCGTGGCCGTGGGGGACCGCGCCGTGGGAGCCATGCAGGTAGCCAACAAGGCTTCGCGCAGCTCGGCACCGGTGATGATGGAACTTCCGGTGGGCCACGGCGCCGCCCAGTTCCGGATCCCGCGTCTGGAACCGCAGCAAACGCATGAGGACCTGTTCACCATCCCCACCCAGCGCCGCCAGGTGCTCGATGTGGGCCCGGTCCGCTCGGTCCGACAGGACCCCTTTGCGATCCTGCGCCGGCAGGTGAAATGGACCGAAAGCTACGAGCTGTTCATCCATCCGCGCACCACCGCATTGGATGGCTCCTCGGCCGGGTTCATCCGTGATCTGGAAGGCATGCCCACCTCCGACCTCTCGAATTCCGACGTGTCCTTCCACGCACTGCGCGAATACCAGTCGGGAGATGACCGCCGGCACATCCACTGGAAATCCACGGCCCGCACCGGCGAGCTGATGGTCCGCCAGTTCGAAGAGACCCGGCGCTCGCATCTGGCCCTGTCGCTGAGCACCAACCTGGACGAGTACGCCGAAGCGCACGCCGAGGAGGATTTCGAATTGGCCATCTCGGTGGCGGCCTCCATCGGCCAGCAAGCCGTGGCCGAACAGCGCAAGCTGGCCATCCTGACCCAGCAGGGCCCGGTGCGCACCGGCAGCGGCCGGCAGATGATGGACGGGCTGACCCGCATCGAGGCGGCCACCGGCCAGCGCGAGAACCTGGTGGACGTGGTGCGCCACACCGCTGGCACGGTGCCCGGCGCCTCGGTGATTTTCTTCCTCACCGGCACCAGAACCAGCGCCAAATCGCTGCGCGAGGCATGGATGCACGTGCCGGCCGGCGTGCGCGCCATCGCCATCCGCTGCGAAACCGGGATTGAACCTTCGCGCTCGAATATTGGCGAGCTGACCGTATTGAGCCTCGGCAAGCTGGAAGAACTCGGCGTGATGCTGCGAAAGGCCGTGGCATGAAACAGACGATTCCCCTCTGGCGCTATGGCGTCGACGCGGCTTGCCTCGCCCTGGCCCTGGTGCTTGGCGCGCTGGGTCTGCTGGAAGCCTACGGCGCGAGCCTGAACTTCATCCTCGCTGCCGTTGGCGGACTGGTTGCCGGCCTGGCCTTGGCCTGGGCCAATGTGCATTTCAAGCTGGGCACCTGGCGGACCCTGGGCCTGTTCGCGCTGCTGTACCTCTTGCTTGGCACGCCGTTGGCGACCCCGCGCGAGGCAGCCTTTGGCCTCCTGCCCACCGGCCAATCCCTGCGCACCTTGCTGACCGGCCTGGTCTTCAGCTGGAAAGACATGCTCACCGTGGCGCCACCGGTAGGTTCCTACGGGGGCGTGCTGATAGTGGCCTTCCTGTCCGCGCTGCTCACCGCGCTGCTGGCCGGCTTGGCCGCCTGGCATTTGCGCTCGCCGTATTGGACGCTGCTGCCGCTATTGGCAATGTTCGTGCTCGGCATTGTCTTCGGCACCCGCGATGTGCCGATGCCCGTCGCCCGCGGCGTCGCCTTCATCGCGGTGCTGGTCGGCTGGCTTGCCTGGCGGCGCTTCATCGATACGCGTGTTTCCGGCGGTTTCAGTTCGCTGAACCACGAGCAGCTTGACTCCCAGGGTTCCAAGCAGCTGCTGCTGCGCCGCGTGATTGCCGGAACCCTGGTGCTGGCCGGTGCCGGCGTCGCGACTGCGGCGGCCACGCCGCTGCTGGCCCCGGAAACCCCGCGCCAGGTGCTGCGCGATGCACTGGAACCGCCGGTGGACCTCTATGACTACCCAAGCCCCCTGACGCGTTTCCGCAAATATGTGAAAACGATGGCTGACGACACCCTGATGACCGTCAAGGGCCTGCCCAAGGACGAGCGCATCCGCCTGGCCGCCCTGGATTCCTACAACGGCATGGTCATCAACGTGGATCCGTCCGCGGGTGGCAGTTTCGCCCCGGTGGGCGATGCCAGCGATATCCGTTCGGCCGACACGGTGGAAGGCCGCGAAGCCGTCGAGCTTGAATTCTCGATCAAGGACTATCAAGGCGTGTGGGTTCCGTCCGGTGGCAAGCTGCTGGGCATGGAACTGACCGGCGGGCGTGAAGATGAACTGGCCCGTTCGCTGTTCTACAGCGATTCCTCCGAGAGCGCGCTGAGCTCCATCGGGCTGGCGGAGGGCGATGCCTACACGGCCAAGGTGCTGTTCCCGGCCAAGCCCAGCGATGAGCAGCTCAACGAACTGGACTTGGCGCAGTTCCGCATGCCTGAGCTGGCCAATGTGCCAGCCATAGCGGGAGCAAAAGCCGCTGAATTCACCGGATCGGGCCGCGGGGACCTGGAGCGTGTGCGGAGCATCGAAGCGATGCTCTCCGGAACCGGGTTCTTCTCCAACGGCACCGAGGGACAGGTGCCCTCGCTGTCCGGGCACGGCGCGGGACGCATCACCCGCCTGCTCGATGCCGAGCAGATGATTGGCGATGACGAGCAGTATGCTGTTGCGATGGCGCTGATGGCCCGCGAGCAGGGGATTCCTGCGCGCGTGGTCATGGGCTTCTATCCCGAGGAATACGCGCCTGAAAAGGCAGTCGAGATCAAGGGCTCCGATGTCCACGCCTGGGTGGAGATCGCCTTTGAAGATGTAGGCTGGGTGGCTTTCAACCCGACGCCCAACGAGGATGAACAGCCGACCCCTCCGGAACAGGAACCCAAGGCCGTGCCGCAGCCGCAGGTGCTGCAGCCTCCGCCGCCGGCGCAGGAAGAAGCCGACTTGCCGCCGCAAACTGCACCGGAGCCGCAGGAAGTGGAAGAGGAACCTGAAACCTTCTGGGAGCGCTGGGGGCAGGTCATCATCGTTGTCGGCATTTCGCTGGGGTCGCTGCTGCTCCTGCTTTCGCCGCTGCTGCTGATTGCCCTGCTGAAGCTGCGCCGCCGCGAAAAGCGGGCGAAGTCCGGCAGCACAGGGGACCGCATGAGTGGCGGCTGGCAGGAACTGCTCAGCCATGCCACGGATCACCGTATCGCTACGGCCAACGGCGCGACCCGGCGGGAAAGCGCGAGCGTGCTGGCCGCCGGCTTCCCGGCGCTGTCCGATCCGGTGCGCTCCCTGGCGCAGCGTGCGGACGCGGCGAACTTCTCCCATGAGCAGCCGACCGAGGAACAGGTGCGGAAGTATTGGGAAGATGTCATTGCGCATACCCGGAAGATGCAGGAACCGCTGGGATTCTTCGGCAGGATGCGCGTGAAGTACTCCCCACGATCCCTGATACATGAGCTGGCTGCGAAGACAGCCAAGACGGCACGAATACTGCAACAGAAAAACCGGAGGAAGCCATGGCGGTAAAGATGGATCTGGTCGATGCCCGAACTACCCAGCGGCTGCTCGCATGGCTGATCGACTTCCTGCCGGTGCTGGTCCTGTCGGTGATTTTCCTGCCGATGATCGCCTCCAAGATGGTGGCCTCGCTGAGCGCTCCGCAGCTTGCGGGCGAAATCGCCGGAACATATATCCTGTACAGCG
Source organism: Glutamicibacter nicotianae (assembly GCF_006539525.1). Lineage (GTDB taxonomy): Bacteria > Actinomycetota > Actinomycetes > Actinomycetales > Micrococcaceae > Glutamicibacter > Glutamicibacter nicotianae. The sequence goes on from NZ_BJNE01000027.1 coordinate 25,807, forward strand.
TCCTCGCACTGGCCTACACGGTGTTCTTGTGGTGGTGGGAAGCTACCTCGGGCAAGACCCTGGGCAATGTGCTCCTCGGGCTGCGCACCACCACCCTCAAGGGCGAGCGCCCGGGCTGGGGCAAAACCATCATCCGCCGCTTGCTGATCGCTGTGGCAGGCATCGTCCCGATTCTTGGATCGGTGCTGATGGTCATCTCCAATCACTTCGATGCGAACGGCAAGAAGCAGGGCTGGCATGACAAGGTGGCCGGGACGCTGGTGCTGGATATCAAGGCTGGACGTGACCCGCTGACCACCGGGGGCGCCGCAGGGCCGCAGTCCTTCGCGCCTCCGCAGCAGTATGCTCCGGGCCGCCGCTTTGTGGGGGAGCCGGACGATGCGCAGGGCACTTCTGGTGGAGTCATCGATTCGGTGCCAGGTGCTGTGCGCGCCGCTGCCCCCGAAGCGCAGGAATCGGTTCGTCCCCGTCCCTCCGCACGGCCCAAGCCGGAAGCGAAGATCGTTGAGGTTCCCTCCACCGAGGCCGCAGCTGATCCGGATGAAGACCTCGGTCATACGCAAATTCGTCCGCAATCCCCGGATGCCGTGCATCTGCTCTTCGACGATAGCCAGTGCCTCGACCTGGCCGGCAGCATCCTGATCGGGCGCAACCCCTCGTACTCGGATGGCGATGTGGGAGTCCACCTGGTTGCACTGGATGATCCGGACCGCACGGTCTCCAAAACGCATCTGCTGATCCAGCCAGGCGTTGGCAGCGTCTGGGTGACCGACCGGGATTCGGGCAACGGCTCGTGCATTGTCGACGAGGACGGGAACGTGCGCGAACTTGTTCCGGGCAAGCCGGAGCAGGCAATGATTGGCCATACCGTGTACTTTGGCGACCGCTATTTCCAGGTGGAACGTCCGTGACAGATCTCAACCCTGGGGCAAGCCTCAGATTCAGCCACGGCCAGGCAACTGACCGTGGACTGCGCCGCGCCCTGAACGAGGACAGCTTGCTGGCCTCTGAACGGCTGCTGGCCATTGCCGACGGCATGGGCGGGCATGAAGCAGGCGAAATAGCCAGCGCCCTGTGCCTCAAGATCCTTGGCGATGGATTCATGGATGCCGGCGCGCAGCTGGATCCGGAGACCTTGGATACCCTGCTGGTCGAAGCTGATCGCAGCATCGTGGAGGCGGGCTCGGGTCGAGCCGGCACCACCCTGGCCGGGGCCGTGCTGATTGATGCAGGCGCCGCCAGCGGGCGGGCGGAAGAACCCCAGCTGCTGGTGTTCAATGTCGGCGATTCGCGCACCTACTTGTGGACCCAGGGAGTGCTGCAACAGGTCAGCGTAGATCACTCCGAAGTGCAGGAATTGATGGATATCGGAGAGCTGGACGCCGAGCAGGCAGCCACCTATCCACGCCGGCATGTGATCACCCGCGCCCTGGGGATCAACGCCAACAGCCAACCGGACTACTGGCTGGTGCCGCTGGCAGGGCAGGAGCGCATCCTGGTCTGCTCAGACGGTCTGAGCAGCGAAGTCGGCGATGCCGCAATCCAGGAAATCCTTGCGCGGTTCCCGGATCCCCAGCAAGCTTCCGAAGAACTGGTCCAAGCGGCCTTGGATGCCGGGGGACACGATAATATCAGCGTTATCGTTGCCGATGTGGAGCATGGGCACCCCGATGATGTTGGCATTACTATTCCGCGCATATCGACTACGAGCCACCAAGAGGAGAAATCATGAACAGCCTGCGTTACCTTCCCGGAGACTGGTACGCCCTAGTCAATGGCCAGCACATTGTCCTCCTTCCTTCCAGCGCGAGCGCAGAACAGGTCAATGGCCTGTGGGCCAAGCTCAATGGGAAGACCACGGTGGAAGCACTGCTCTCGGAGCTGTTGCCGATGTACCAGATGAACATTGCCGACCTGCCGAACTTCGCTCTGATCTCCCGTGACAGCGCACCGCATCTGATCCTGCGCGGTGCCCCGGAATTCATCACCCGGACTGCCTCCGGCGAGGAGAAGGTGAGCGGCGCAGGCATCGCCACCTGGGCCGAACGCAAGCTGGGGGAGTCGAAGTCGTGGACGCTGAGCACCGGTTCGGCGAAAGCCGAAGCCACATTCGCGTTGCCAATTGGCGAAGGCATCGTACGCGTATCGCAGCTGGAATGGGCCGCAGGAAAGGACCCCACCGCTGCGGAAAAGACTCCAGCCGCGGCTAAAGCCCCGGCACCGGCTAAAGCCCCGGCACCGGCTAAAGCCCCGGCACCGGTTAAAGCCCCGGCACCGGCTGATGCCAAGCCTGCCGCTGATCCGGCGAAGGCTCCGGCTCCTGCTGCGGCTAAGCCCGCTGCAGCATCCTATGCTGCAAAACCTGCGGTAGCTCAGGCAAAAACTCCTGCGCCTTCCGAAGCTAAGTCTGCTCCTGCCACAGATGCTGCCAAGCCGGCTGTTGCCTCGTCAAAGACCCCTGCGCCTGCCGCAGCCAAGCCTGCTGCGGTCAAGACCCCTGCGCCTGCCACGGCTAAGCCGGCAGCGGAGCCGGCAAAGGATCCGGCACCGGCTGCGGCCAAGCCAGCTTCTGCTCCGGCTAAGGCTGCTTCCGCATCTGATGCGGCCAAACCAGCTGAGGCGCCAGCAAAGGACCCGGCACCGGCTGCGGCCAAGCCAGCTTCTGCTCCGGCTAAGGC
>NZ_BJNE01000028.1 GCF_006539525.1 Glutamicibacter nicotianae
CAAGGCCTTCGGCGGCCAGTACGTCATTGATTCGTACAACAAGAACAACCTGATCTCGTTCAGCGCCAACGAGTCCTACCAGGGCGTGCTGGGCCCAGCTGCCAATGACAAGGCGGCGATCAAGTACTACGCCGACGCCAACAACCTGAAGCTCGAAGTCCAGGAAGGCAAGATCGACGTCGCATGGCGTTCGCTGACTCCAACCGACATCGAGGACCTGGGCAACGATGAGAACCTCGTGGTCCACAAGGGACCAGGCGGCGAGCTGCGCTACATCGTCTTCAACTTCGATTCCATGCCGTACGGCGCCAAGACCGATGACGCTGATGAAGCGAAGTCGCTGGCCGTGCGCCAGGCCGCCGCGCACCTCGTGGACCGCGAAGCCATCGCGAAGAACGTCTACAAGGACACCTACACCCCGGCCTACTCCTACGTGCCGCAGGGCTTCACCGGTGCGATTGAGCCGCTGAAGGACCTGTACGGCACCGACGGAAAGCCGGATGCCGCCAAGGCCAAGAAGGTTCTGGAGGATGCCGGCGTCGAGACTCCGGTCAAGCTCGCACTGCAGTACAACCCGGACCACTACGGCCCGAACTCCGGTGACGAATACGCACTGGTTGAGAAGCAACTGGAAGCCGATGGCCTGTTCGACGTCGACCTGAAGTCCACCGAATGGGTGACCTACCAGAAGCAGCGCGTCTCGGATTACCCTGCCTACCAGCTGGGCTGGTTCCCTGACTACTCGGACGCCGACAACTACCTGTCGCCGTTCTTCGCCAAGGACAACTTCCTGTCGAACAACTACGACAATCCCGAGGTCGACAAGCTGATCTCCGAGCAGCGCGGCATGACCGACGCTGCCGAGCGCACCAAGGCCATCGAAGAACTGCAGACAATGGTCGCCGAGGATCTGTCCACGCTGCCGCTGCTGCAAGGTGCCCAGGTGGCCATTGCAGGCAAGGACGTCAAGGACGTCGACAAGACCCTGGACGCTTCGTTCAAGTTCCGTCTCGGTGTGCTGAGCAAGTAATTCCGCTCCAGCCTCGCAGACAGCAAACCTGAGGGGATCCGCCACGCGCCAGCATTGGCGCACGCGGTGGATCCCCTTGGCATGCGCCGTCAACGGCAACTCTCCACGGCGCATCGCCATGCATCCTGAACCAAAAGGACAGACGATGACTATCACGTCGCCACCGGGCCAAGAAGCAAGCCCGCTAGCAACACCCAAACCAGCAAAGCAGAAGGGCGGGGGATTCCTCCGCTACCTGATTACCCGATTCTTGCTGATCATTCCCACTGTCTTCATCCTCATCACAGTGGTGTTCTTCCTGATGCGCGTGACCGGCGACCCGATCACCGCGGCCCTGGGCGGACGGCTCACACCGGACCAGCTGGCCCAGCGCATCCACGAAGCCGGCTATGACCGGCCGATCCTGATCCAGTACTTCGAGTACCTGGGCCAGATCGTCACCGGAGACCTGGGCCGCACCATGAGCGATAACCGCGCGGTCACCGAAGTGCTGGCCACCTACGGCGCAGCCACCTTGGAACTGGCCATCAATGCGGTAATCGTCGCGCTGCTGGTCGGCATCCCGCTGGGCCTGGTCGCCGCAAAGTTCCGCGACCGCTACCCCGATGCCGTGCTGCGCATCCTGGCCATCCTCTCCTACGCCACCCCGGTCTTCTTCGCCGGCCTGCTGCTCAAGCTGGTTTTCGGCGTGTGGCTGGGCTGGCTGCCCATCAGCGGACGTGCCGACTGGCAGACCGAACTCGAGCTCACCGGATTGCAGAGCCCCAGCGGCATCTACTGGCTGGACGCGCTGCGCAGCGGCAACATGGAAGCATTCGCCAACGTCACCGAGCATGCGATCCTGCCGGCATTGGCGCTGGGCCTGCTCACCGGCGGCGTGTTCCTGCGCCTGGTGCGCACCAACGCGATTGGCACGCTGGGCCGTGAATACGTCGAAGCCGGCCGCTCGCGCGGTGTCAGCGAATACCGGCTGACCACCAAGCACGCCTACCGCCCGGCATTGATCCCGATCATCACCGTCATGGGCCTGCAAATCGCCATGCTGCTCGGCGGCGCGGTGCTCACCGAGACCACCTTCGAATGGTCGGGGCTTGGCTTCAAGCTTGCCGAATACCTCACCGCCCGCGACTTCGTGGCAGTGCAGGGCATCGTGGTGCTGCTGGCCATCATCGTCGCCGTCACCAACTTCATTGTCGACGTGCTGGCCGCCTTGATCGACCCGAGAGTCAGGTACTAATCATGAGCACAGCAACCCTGCCCGCCTCGAACAAATCCTGGCTTGACCGGCTCCCGGTCATTTCCCACCTGCGCATGTCCTCGGGCCTGCAGCGCGGCATGCTGATTGCCGGCCTGACACTGTCCGGGCTGTTCATCATCACCGCCTTGTTCGCACCGCTGATCGCGCCCTTCGACTTCGCGCAGTCCTCGGACGCCTCGGGCGACTTCCCGCGCCAGGCTGCCCCGGACAGCAAATTCATCTGGGGCACCACCGCCACCGGCTACGACGTGTTCTCGCGCACCCTCTTCGGCGCGCAGACGGCCATGTGGGTGATCCTGGCCGCCGTGGTCATGTCCCTGTTCCTCGGCGTGCTGCTGGGGCTGGTCTCCGGCTACCTCGGCGGCTGGTTCGACCGCATCGCGGTGGTGCTGTCCGACGCGATCTACGCCTTCCCGTCCCTGCTGCTGGCCATCGTGATGTCCATCGTGATCTCGCAGGGCCAGTCTTCGCTCTTCGGCGGCGTGATGGCGGCCGCCATTTCCATCACCGTGGTGTTCATCCCGCAATACTTCCGCGTGGTCCGCGCCGAGGTGATGCGCCTGAAGGCCGAGCCGTTCGTGGAATCCGCCCAGGTGATCGGTGCCAGCCCATGGCGGGTGATGTTCGCCCACCTGCTGCGCAACGCCACCCGCACCCTGCCGCTGATCTTCACGCTCAACGCGACCGAGGCGCTGCTGACCCTGGCCGGCTTGGGCTTCCTGGGCTTCGGTATCGAGCCGACCAGCGCGTCGGAATGGGGCTACGACCTGAACCGCGCAATGTCCGATGCGACCAGCGGCATCTGGTGGACCGGCCTGTTCCCGGGCTTGGCCATCGTGCTCACCGTCATGGGCCTGACCCTGGTGGGCGAGTCCATGAATGACCTCAATGACCCGCGCCTGCGCCGCTTCAGCCGCAAGAAGGCCAAGCGCATCACCCAGTCCGGACAGGTAGGAGCAAGCAAATGACCAATAGTCCTGTCCTCAATCCAGAGGCCAACGCCGGCACCCCGGAGGTGCTGCGCGTCGAGGATCTGAACATCGATTTCGTCACCGACGCGGGCGCCGTGCCAGCGGTGCGCGGTGTCGACCTGCAGGTCAAGACCGGCGAGATCCTGGCTATCGTGGGCGAATCCGGTTCCGGGAAGTCCGTCACCGCACGCACCGCCTTGGGCATCCTTGCCGAGAACGGCGCCTCGCGCGGCGGCGTCTACCTCAAGGGCAAGAACATGCTGACCCTGCGCGGCCACGAGCTGCGCGAAGCCCGCGGCCGGGATGTGGCCATGGTCTTCCAGGAGCCATCCACCGCGCTGAACCCGGTGTACACCGTGGGCTGGCAGATCATGGAGGGCATCCGTGCGCACAACAAGATCTCCAAGAAGGAAGCCAAGGCGCGCGCCATCGAGGCGATGCGCCAAGTCGGTATCCCGGATCCGGAGCAGCGCGTGGACTACTACCCGCACCAGTTCTCCGGCGGGCAGAAGCAGCGCGTGGTCATCGCCGCGGCGCTGGCCCTGAAGCCGGAGCTGATCGTGGCCGACGAGCCGACCACCGCATTGGATGTCACTGTTCAGGCCGAAATCCTGCAGCTGCTGCGCGATTTGCGTGACGAGCTGGGCACCGCGATTGTCATCATCACCCACAATATGGGCGTGGTGGCCGATATCGCGGACCGCGTGATCGTGATGAACCAGGGGCAGATCGTCGAGCAAGCACCGGTGATCCAGCTCTTCGAAGCCCCGCAGGAGGACTACACCAAGTCCCTGCTGGCCGCCGTGCCGCACCTGGGGCGCGAAAGCGCCTCGGAAGGGCTGGCCGAACGCCCGCACCAGGATGCTGAAGTGCTGGTGGAAGCGGCGGGCCTGAAAGTGCATTTCCCCGGTCGCCTCGGCGCTCCGGGCTTCACCGCGGTCAACGAGGTGGACCTGAAGATCCACGCCGGGGAGGTCTACGGCCTGGTCGGCGAGTCGGGATCGGGCAAGACCACCATCGGGCGCAGCATTGCCGGGCTCAACCGCATCACCGGCGGCTCGCTGAAGGTGCTGGGCTACGAAATGGCCCAGTTCAAGGAACGCACCTTCAAGCCGCTGCGCGAGCAGATCGGATTCGTGTTCCAGGATCCAGCGGCGAGCTTCAACCCGCATCTGACCGTGGGCGAATGCGTTGCCGAGCCGCTGGCAGTGCACCGCGACCTGAATCCGCCGCAGACCCGTGCCAAGGTGGCCGAGCTGCTGGAGTCGGTGCAGCTGCCGGCCGGATTCGCGAACCGGTACCCGCACGAGCTCTCCGGCGGCCAGCGCCAGCGCGCCTCGCTGGCCCGCGCCCTGGCCCTGGAACCGAAGCTGCTGATCGCCGATGAGCCAACCAGCGCGTTGGACGTTTCGGTGCAGGCCAAGGTGCTGGAGCTGTTCCGCGAATTGCAGGCCGAACTGGGCTTCGCCGCCCTGTTCGTCTCGCATGACCTGGCAGTGGTCGACCAGCTGGCGACCTGGGTGGGCGTCCTGTTCCGCGGCAGCCTGCTGGAAGAAGGGCTGGGCTCCAAGGTGCTGGCCAACCCGATGCACGAGTACACCCAGCGGCTCATTGCCTCGCTGCCGGTGCCGGACCCGCGCGAGCAAGCCCAGCGCCGCAAGCTGATCGAGCGGCTGAACGGATCCTGAGCCATCGGCAATCAAGGAACCACGGGCATGCCCCGGACACGGATTGGCACCGTGTCCGGGCACGTCACCTTGTGCGCAATCCGGCATGTGAACCCGTAAACTGGTGCCATGAACGAGCCGAAGAACACTGAGACCACCCAGTCATTCGACCCGCACGCGAGCTCGTTGCAGGGCGAGGTGAAGAATGAAGTCCTCGAAGAGCTGTACGCAATCCGCGGCAGCATCGACAACTTCGATGCCCAGCTGGTCTTCCTCTTGGCCGAACGCTTCAAGGCGACCCAGCGCGTCGGAATCCTCAAGGCCAAGCACCAGCTGCCGCCCAGCGATCCGAATCGCGAGAAGGCGCAGATCGAGCGCCTGCGCACCCTCGCCCACGAAGCGCATCTTGACCCGGAATTCGCTGAGAAGTTCTTGAATTTCGTGATTTCTGAAGTCATCCGCCACCACCAGAACATTTCAGACTCGCACAACAATGCCTGAGCAAGAACTGCAGGTCGCTGAACGCCACGATGTCCACGCCACTGCCTTCTGCCAGTTCCCGGGCACCGACCCGCTGGCCATCCATGAAGTGGTGCGCGGCGAGTTGGGCGAGCCCAACCTCGCGGTCTTCCCGCAGCTGCCCGACCGCGGTGTCGGTGCGGACGCGGTAGGCCGCAGCGCCGCGCTGCTGGCAGACCTCGGCTTCGATTTGCAGCCGCATGGCTGGAGGATCGGCGTCAGCGACGGCATCGATGCCCGCCGGGCGCGCAGCATCCTGCGCAGCGACGAGAACCTGCTCGCCGATGTTCTGGGCGCCGAAGCCCGTCCTGCCCAGCGGCTAAAGCTCACCCTGCTCGGACCGTGGACCCTGGCCGCCAGCCTGTACCTGCCCAACGGGGAGCGCGTGATCAGCGATCACGGGGCCCGGCGCGATGTCATCGAGTCCTACGCCCACGGAGCCCGCGAGCAGCTGGACCGCCTGGCCCGCATCACCTCGCTGGCCGACTTCACCATCCAGCTTGATGAGCCGCTGCTGGGCGACGTGCTTGACGGCACCATCAGCACCGCCAGCGGCTACCGGACCCTGCGCTCGATTCCGCGCGCCGAAGTGCGCAGCTCCTATGAGCAGTTCCTCAAGGTGCTCGGCGGCGATTCCCAAGGCCAGCGGGTTGCCTCGCTGCTGAACCTGCCAACCCAGGACGAGCACTGGATTAAACGGGTCGATCTGCTGCACCAGGCCGGTGCCGGCGCGATGGTCATCGACCCTTCCGGCCTGACGCACCGCAAATGGGAACGGGTCGCCGGGCTGGTCGAAGGCGGGGATCGCGTCTTCTTGCAGGTGCTGGCCCCTTCAGAACGGGCCCCGGGTGTTGTCGAGGCGGTGAACTCCATCCTGCGTCCATGGCGCCAGCTGGGATTGGGACTGGGTCAGCTCTGGGCGCTGACCCTGATGCCGCGCGGGGATTTCTCCCGCAGCAGCTCGGCCCAGGCCATCGAGAACCTGCAGCGGCTGGCCAGTTATGCCCAAGCGTTGGAGCAGACACGCGTCGATGCCTAGCCAACGCCCTGATTCCTGCCGGTCACAGCGGAAAAGGGCAGTTGATCATGTATCTTAGGAATAGTGGGGTAGCGGATCTACCCGGTTTGGCCAGTTGGCGGAAAACCTCAGACCTACGGTTTCAGGGGGACATGGGATGAAGGCCCGGATTTTAGTCGTTGACGATGACGAAGCGTTGTCGGAAATGATTGGCATTGTGCTGCAAAACGATGGCTTCGATGCCTCGTTCTGCTACGACGGTTCCGGCGCTCTCGAAGCGTTCCGCGAAGCCAATCCGGACTTGGTGCTCCTTGACCTGATGCTGCCAGGCATCGACGGCATCGAGGTCTGCAAGCAGATCCGTGCCGAATCCGACGTTCCCGTCGTAATGCTCACCGCCAAGTCGGACACTGCCGACGTGGTCCGCGGCCTGGAATCCGGTGCCGACGACTACGTGCCCAAGCCTTTCAAGCCAGCTGAACTGGTAGCCCGCGTGCGTGCACGCCTGCGTCCGAGCGAAACCCACGCCGCAGAGACTTTGCAAGTTGGCGAAGTATCCATCGATGTCGCCGGCCACCGCGTGACCCGCGGATCCGATGTTGTTTCGCTGACTCCGCTGGAATTCGATCTCCTGGTGACCATGGCCCGAAAGCCTTGGCAGGTCTTCAGCCGCGAGCAGCTGTTGGAAGCGGTCTGGGGCTACCGCCATGCGGCAGATACCCGCCTGGTGAACGTCCACGTGCAGCGCCTGCGCTCGAAGATTGAAATCGATCCAGAGAAGCCGCAGATCATCCAGACCGTTCGCGGTGTCGGATACAAGGCTGGTTCGGCAAGTTGAGTTCGCACACGTCGGCCGGTACAGAGTTGGTTCCGGTCGATGTGCATGTCCATTCGCAGTCCAAGCCCGCGCGGTGGAGCAATATCGAGCAGTGGATCAAGCGCCCGTGGCACACGGCCAAGCTGCGCTGGCAACGCCACCTGCTGTTCCGCACCGTCATATCGACGCTGCTTTTCACCGCTTTGGCCCTGGTTGCGGCAGGCGCCTTCCTCTCCAACCAGATCGCGTCCACGCTCTACGAGGAGCGCGTCAACCAGATATCCAAGGAATCCGAGCGCGGCTTGACCCAGGCGCGCTCGATTCTTGAATCGGCATCCACCACCGACCGCGCCTCCACCCAGGCCCTGGTGAATTCCACCTTGGCTTCGCTGGAAGGCGATGGCGCAACCGTGGTGCGCGATTTCGTGCTGATGCCCATTGCCGGCGACCAAAGTCTTTATGTCGGTCCGATGGCTTCCGGTTCGCTGACCACCCGTGTGATCCCCGGCGATCTCGCGGAGCGGGTTGCAGGGGAGCAAGGCATCTATTGGCGTTCCATTGAACTGGGGGCCGATAACGCAACCAAGCCCGGACTCATCGTCGGCACCAAAGTCCTGATTCCGCCTGGCCGCGAATACGGTTTGTACCTGGTCTATGACCTGTCCAGCGTGCAGGACACCCTCGAATTCATCAACCGCGCAATGGCTTTCACCGGCCTCATCCTGCTGGCTGTCGTAGGCTTCGTCGCGTGGTCGGTGGCCCGCACAGTGGTCCGCCCGGTGGCCGATGCCGCCTACGTTTCGGAGAGGATTGCCTCCGGTGATCTGGACCGGCGAATGAAGGTCGCAGGCAAGGACGAGGTGGCCCGATTGGGTACTGCCTTCAACCACATGGCGCACTCGCTGCAAGAGCAGATCACGGCGCTGAATAATCTCTCGGCCATGCAGCAGCGCTTCGTCTCCGACGTCTCGCATGAACTGCGCACCCCGCTGACCACCGTGCGCATGGCGGCCGAAGTGATCCACGATGCCCGCGAAGACTTCGATCCGCTGACCGCGCGCTCGGCTGAACTGATGTACAACCAAATCGAGCGTTTCCAGCACCTGCTCAACGACCTGCTGGAAGTATCCCGCTTCGATGCCGGTGTTGCGGTGCTTGACCGCGAATCCACCGACTTGAACGTCATTGCCCGCAAGGTCATTGACATCGCCACCCCGGTAGCCGATGAATACGGTTCGCTCATCCGCCTGAACGCGCCGAGCGAAGGCTGCGTCGCAGAGGTTGATCCGCGCCGGGTCGAGCGCGTCATCCGCAACCTGGTGCTCAACGCGGTGGAGCATGGCGAAAGCAAGCCGATCGACATCACCATCGGATCCAACCAGAACGCGGTAGCGGTCACCGTGCGGGACTACGGCATCGGCATGACCGAGGAAGCATGCAACCATGTCTTCGACCGATTCTGGCGTGCCGACCCCGCCCGTGCACGGACGACCGGAGGCTCCGGCCTCGGCCTGTCCATCTCCATGGAAGACACCCGGTTGCACGACGGCCGGCTGGAAGCATGGGGCAAGCCGGGCATCGGATCGGTGTTCCGCCTGACCTTGCCGTGCAGCGAAGGCCTGGAAATCGTGTCGTCGCCGCTTCCATTGGAACCGCCAGTTCCGGAGAGCCTGGCTAGCGTCATACTGGGGGACAGCTTCCCGCTGACCGGCGAGGTGCCGAAGATCGGGTATACCCCGCTGGTTCTCGATCCGGATATGGATGAGGAACAGCTGCATGATGATGTCACCGATCCGACCCTGGGCAGCAGCGAACAGAAGAAGGAAGGGGAGAACTGATGAGGAAGAGAATCTTTTCCAGCCTCGCCATCATTCTCTCAGCGGCGCTCGCGCTCTCGGGCTGCGCTTCGATTCCCAGGACTTCCACTGTCCAGCAGATCGAGGCCGAGACCGATGCCAGCGGCGCCGAAAGCTACAGCTACGCGGCGGAGGGGCCTGCAGCAGGTGCTGACGCGCGGGCCATCGTCGAAGGTTTCGTCGAGGCAGGCCGCTCGGTATCCGAGGACTACGCGGTCGCCCGCGAATTCATGGACGCGCAGCTGAGCAACACCTGGCGTGGCGACACGCAGACGCTGATCTACGATGCCTTCAACGTGGTCAACGGCGCGGATGCGAACCAGTACACGGTTCAGCTCGAAATCACCGGCGAAGTCGATGAGCATGGCGTGCGCACCAACTACCCGGATCATTCCACCCGCGCCGTGGATATCGAGGTCGCCAAGGTGGACAATGAATGGCGCATCACCAAGGCTCCGGACGGCACGATGCTCGAAGCCTCGACGTTCACCAAGATCTTCGCGGCGCAGACCCTGTACTTCTACGACTCGAGCTTCGCCTACCTGGTACCCGACATCCGCTGGTTCACCTCGGGTTCGGGCACCACCACCTCGATGGTGGAGGCCTTGCTGGACGGCCCGGCGCCGTACCTGCAAAATGCCGTCATCTCCGCTTTTTCAACGGCCAGCGAGCTGGTGCGTTCCGCGGTGCCGGTGCGCGATGGCGAAGCCACCATCGACTTGAATTCCAATACCTTCGCGGAAGCCACCGACCGGAGCATCCTGCTGATGCGCCAGCAGCTGGAAACCACGCTGACCGGCCTTGCCTCGGTGGACTCGGTCAAGCTGCTTCGCGAGGAAAACGAAGTCAACCTGTCCACCGAGGACACGAATATCGAGCCGGCGAAGGTCAACCCCAGCACGCAGGATACATTGATCGGCATTTCGGACCAGTACCTGGTCTACGTCAAGGGGCTGTCGATCATCCCGGTGGGCGGGGTGCCGGATATTTCCGGCTACGACCCGCGCGACCCGGCCATGTCCCCGGTCGGCAATCGCTATGCCTTCCTCAATGGCCGCCGCACCCAGCTGTGGGGCATCGACGACAGCGGCCAGCTGCGGCTTTCGCTTGAAGGCCAGGAGCTGATCCAGCCGTCAATGGATCTGGCCGGCTGGACCTGGACCGCGGATAACGGGGCATCCACACCGATCAGGGCGGTCCCTGCCGACACCGAAATGAAGGGCGAGGCCCGTCCCATCGACGTGGCCTGGCTGGAAGGCGCCCAGATCGATTCACTGCGGATTTCCCGCGACGGCGCGCGGGCCCTGATCGTGGCCACCGAGGGCAACAGCACTTCGGTCTACGTCGCCGGAGTGATTCGAGATGCTGAAGGCGTTCCACGCGGGCTCACGGATTCGCCAATGAAGATCTACCCAGAAGTACCGGTTAACACCGCATTATGGGATTCCGACAGCTCCATCATCGTTGCCGAGCTCGGTGATGACGAAGCCGTTGAAGCGGCCCAGATTACCTTTGAAGGCGGCAGCGAGCACCTGCAGCTGCTGCTGGGCATGGTCGGCATCGCTACCGGGGTCGGCAACCGGCGCGAGGTATATGCCGAGACCAATGAAAAACTGTATACCCGGGTCGGAAACTCATGGCATGAGCTTGACGATTTCGCCCAGGATGTCGCCTATCCAGGTTAAGCCGGGGCCGGTTCCACAGTTCGCCGGCGGCTAGTCCGGCCCAGTCGGATCATCCGCCATTCTGGCCGCATGGAGATTCCCCAGGAGTATTTGCGCTTCCTTGATGAGCTGTGCTGCAGCCGATCCCTGCGCTGGCTGGGATTCGGCACCAGGGAACTTGCCAACTTCCTGCTGCCCGCCAGTTGCGCGGTCTGCGGCCGAGCAGATTTTCGGCTTTGCCCCGAATGCCGCAGCGAGATCCAACGCCAGCTGAGCCTGCCGCCATTGCCCGACAACCAGCATCTCTACGTCGAGCTTCCGGCGCTCGGGCTGCAGCTCCCAGTGACGTCTTGCGGCACCTACGGCAAGGCGCTGGCTCGCGGATTACTGGCCTACAAGAACAAGCAGCGCTACTTCCTGGGCGCCGTCTTCGCCCCGTATCTGGCTGCCGCGCTGAACGCGGGGTGCATCCCGCAACGTCGGAACCTTCCTACTCTGGTGGTGCCGGTGCCCAGTTCCCTCAAAGCCATGGCGCAGCGAGGATACTCGCCGGTGATGACCATGCTGGAGCACGGACAAGCTCGGGGGCTGCTCTCGGCAGCTCTCCAGTGCCGTTCGCTGCTTCACTACCGTCTGGGTTCCGCGCTGGGAGGTGCGCAGAAAACCAAGAGCGGCTCAGACCGGCGCGGCGGCCAAACCCACTTCGTTGCCGAGCGTGCCAGCACCATAGGCCAGCCGGTTATCCTGGTCGACGACGTGCTCACCACCGGTTCTACCTTGCGGCACGCGGCCATGGCCTGCCATGAGGCAGGATATGACGTCACCTGCGCCGTCGTTCTGGCATTGACGAAACCGCCCAATACCGGCCCTGAACAGTGATTACGCTAAACGCGATCGGAATTTGTGGGCCTGGATACTTGAATCTTGGCCACGGTGGCATAAGGTGAAGTATGGGTTGCATCACAGATGCAGCGAAAAGCCCATCTTCAGTCCGGAAGGATGGATCTTTCGGACTGTTGTGTCACCCGACTCTCTATTGGAGGACACCATGGAGCTGAACTACAGCGGACGAAACATCACCATTTCGGATCGTTTCCGTGAGTATGTTGATGAGAAAATCACCAAGGTCGACCAGCTGGCCACGAAAGTGCAGCGCATCGACGTCAAGGTCCTCAAAGAAGCACATGCTCGTGATCAGAGCACTGCACTGTCCGTTGAGTTGACCGTTGTTGGCCGTGGTCCAGCAATTCGAGCCGAGGCTCGTGGTGCAGACAAGTTCGCGGCTTTCGACATCGCGTTCGCCAAACTGCTTGAACGCCTGCGCAAGGCCCGTGACAAGCGCAAGGTCCACCGTGGCAACCACACTCCTGTAGCTGTCCACCAGGCAACCGGCAGCCTGCCAACTGCATCCAGCGGCAAGACGCTGGTTGAAGAAACCATTGAAGCCCAGAAGGCCGCGGAAGCTGCCGAAGCAGAGGCCAACGCCGAGTACTCGCCAGTGGTCATCCGCCGCAAGTCCTTCCCGGCTGAAGTGATGAGCGTGGATGACGCTGTGGATCGCATGGAATTGGTCGGCCACCCGTTCTACTTGTTCATCGACGAGGCCACCGGTGAGCACGCTGTGGTCTATGGCCGTACCCAGTACCAGTACGGTGTCATCACCCTGGACCCATCGCTGAACGCCAACGAAGAAGCCACCAAGGAAACTCGTGGCTATCGTGATAAAGCACTGGCTGCCGAAGGCTAGTCATCGCAACTGCAACTAGCATGGGCGGCCAACGCAACCTCAGCCTCTCACAGGCACGGAGAGTCGCGTTGGCCGCCCAAGGCCTGTCCAAAGGCAGGAAAGAACAAGCTGTCACCGCACGGAAAATCGCCACTGCCATTAGTGGCATTGCGCAATTGCAGATTGACTCGGTGAACGTGGTTCGCCGGGCCCACTACATGCCGATGTTCGCCCGGCTCGGCTCTTATGACACCGGCATCCTGGATCAGCTGTTGGCCAAGCCGCGCAGCCCGATCACCGAGTATTGGGCCCATGAGGCTTCGGTGGTCAGTTCCGAGCTGATTCAAGACCTGCGCGTATGGCAGCGCCGTACCTGGGTAGACCGATCGGACGGGTTCTCCGCAGAACAGCTGGAGCTCTCGGATCGCGTCCTTGACTATTTGTCCGAGAATCCCGGCTCCAGCGCACGGCAAATCAGCCGCGCGCTGGATGTCGCCCCGGTCCAGGAAAAATCGCATTGGGGATGGAACTGGAATGACACCAAGTTCGTCACCGAATCGCTTTTCGCCCAGGCCAAGATCCTCTCGCTGGGACGCAACTCCCAGTTCGAACGCCGTTACGCACTGGCGGCGGATGTCGTTGGCGAGCAAGGAGAAGTTGATACGCCGCACCGGCAGGAAGCCCTCGCCCGTTTGGTCGC
This sequence comes from Glutamicibacter nicotianae, assembly GCF_006539525.1. Classification (GTDB taxonomy): domain Bacteria; phylum Actinomycetota; class Actinomycetes; order Actinomycetales; family Micrococcaceae; genus Glutamicibacter; species Glutamicibacter nicotianae. Next base: position 13,227 of record NZ_BJNE01000028.1, read on the forward strand.
CCGCGCCATGGATGCCCTGGGGATTGCCACCGCTCACTGCGTCGCAGAATACTTCCGGCTACCCATGCGCGCTGCCAAGGAAGAGCTCGCGCGGCAAGCGCACGACGGGCACGTCGAAGAAGTGGCCGTTACCGGCATCTCCGAGCCCTGCTATCTGCAGGCCGGGACCAAGATCCCGCGCAAGGTCGATCACGACCTGCGTTTGCTCTCGCCTTTCGACTCGATGGTTTTCAACCGCCGCCGGCTGGAAATGTTCTTCGGGTTCGAGTACCGTATCGAAATCTATGTGCCGGAAAAGCTGCGCCGCTATGGCTACTACGTCTTCCCGATGCTCTACGGCGAAGAATTCGTGGGTCGAGTGGATCTGAAAGCCGACCGGGCCAAGTCGGTGCTGCATGCTAAGCAGGTGCACTACGAACCGGGCATCGATGCCGGCATCGAACCTGAATTGCGAGCCGAGCTGGATCGACTAGCGCGCTGGCTGGATCTTGGAGAAGTGAAAATCGGGCTGTGAAAGGCCTGTTGCCCGGATCGCCGTTCGCTATAAGAACAGTGCAAACGGGATTGAAATAGACAAATGCGCTGTTTTCCTCACGTAGACTGAAGACGCCAGAAATTACTGTGCTTGAGATATTGGGAGCTACCACGTGGCATCATTGCTAGAACGTATTTTGCGTACCGGCGACAAGAAGACCTTGAAGACTCTTCGTAAGTACGCCGACACGATCAATACGTTGGAAGTCGAAATTCGCGAACTTTCGGACGAAGAGCTCAAGGGTGAAACCGACAAGTTCCGCGAACGTTTGGCTAACGGCGAGACGTTGGATGACCTGCTCCCAGAAGCTTTTGCAGTGGTCCGCGAGGCCTCGGACCGTGTCCTTGGCATGCGCCACTTCGATGTCCAGCTCATGGGCGGCGCCGCCCTGCACATGGGAAACATTGCGGAAATGCGCACCGGCGAAGGCAAGACCCTGGTAGCGACCGCACCGGCCTACCTGAACGCCTTGACCGGCAAGGGCGTGCACGTGGTGACCACCAACGACTTCCTGGCCCAATACCAGTCGGATCTGATGGGCCGCGTCTTCCGCTTCCTCGGCTTGAGCTGCGGCTGCATCCTTTCGAACCAGAAGCCTGCCGAGCGCCGCAAGCAGTATGAAGCCGATATCACCTACGGCACGAACAATGAATTCGGCTTCGACTACCTGCGCGACAACATGGCGTGGAGCAAGGACGAGCTGGTCCAGCGCGGCCACCACTTCGTCATCGTCGACGAGGTCGACTCCATCCTCATCGACGAGGCCCGTACGCCGCTGATCATTTCCGGTCAGGCCTCGGGCGACGTGAACCGCTGGTACACCGAATTCTCCAAGATCGTTTCGCGCCTGAAGCGCGAAGACGATTACGAGGTCGACGAGAAGAAGCGCACCATCGGCGTGCTGGAGACGGGCATCGAAAAGGTCGAGGACTACCTCGGCATCGACAACCTCTATGAAGCCAACAACACCCCGCTGATCGGCTTCTTGAACAACGCCATCAAGGCCAAGGAACTGTTCAAGAAGGACAAGGACTACGTCGTGGTCAACGGCGAAGTCATGATCGTCGACGAGCACACCGGCCGCGCGCTGCAGGGCCGCCGCTACTCCGAGGGCATGCACCAGGCAATCGAGGCCAAGGAAAGCGTTGAGATCAAGGCCGAGAACCAGACCTTGGCCACCGTGACCTTGCAGAATTACTTCCGCATGTACGAGAAGATCTCCGGGATGACCGGCACGGCGCAGACCGAGGCCGCTGAATTCATGAGCACATACAAGCTCGGCGTGGTGGAAATTCCTACCAATAAGCCTGCTATCCGCATGGACCAGTCGGACTACATCTACAAGAATGAAGTCTCCAAGTTCAACGCTGTGGTCGAGGACATCGCCGCGCGCCATGCTACCGGGCAGCCGATCCTGGTGGGCACCACCAGCGTCGAGAAGAGCGAATACCTCTCGCGCCTGCTGTCCAAGAAGGGCATCCGCCACGAGGTGCTCAATGCCAAGCAGCACGCTCGCGAAGCTGCAGTCGTCGCGATGGCCGGCCGCAAGAACGCTGTCACCGTTTCCACCAACATGGCCGGCCGCGGTACCGACATCATGCTCGGCGGCAACGCGGAATTCCTTGCCGTGGCCGAGATGGAACGCCGCGGCCTGGATGCCGAGAACAACCCGGAGGAGTACAACAAGCTCTGGGACGAGGTCTTTGCCAAGGCCAAGGAAACAGTTGCCAAGGAGGCGAAGGAAGTTGCGGAGCTTGGCGGCCTGTATGTGCTGGGCACCGAGCGCCACGAATCACGCCGCATCGACAACCAGCTTCGCGGCCGTTCCGGTCGCCAGGGCGACCCGGGCGAATCGCGCTTCTACCTGTCGATGACCGATGACCTGATGCGCAGGTTCAACTCCGGCATGGCCGAACGCATCATGAACAACCCGTCCATGCCAGATGATGTGGCGCTGGAATCCAAGATGGTGTCCCGTGCCATCGAATCCGCCCAGGCCCAGGTGGAAGGCGTCAATGCCGAGCAGCGCAAGAACGTGCTGAAGTACGATGACGTGATGAACCGCCAGCGCGAAGCGATCTACGCTGACCGCCGTTCCATCCTGGAAGGCGGGGACCTCGAAGAAAAGGTCGGCCATTTCCTCGAGGATGTCGTCAAGGCCATGGTCCTGGAAGCAACCCAGGTTGGCGACCCGGACGAGTGGGAGCTCAAGCAGCTGTGGACCAACCTCAAGCAGTTGTACCCGATTGGCATCACCATGGATGAAGTCATCGAAGAGGCTGGAGGCGTGGGGCACCTGTCCGCGCAGTTCCTGGAACGCGAGATCCTCTCGGATGCCCAGTACCAGTACGAAGAGCGCGAGAAGCTGGTAGGTTCCTCCACCATGCGTGACCTGGAACGCCGTGTCGTGCTCTCCACCATTGGCCGCAAGTGGCAGGAGCACCTGTACGAGATGGATTACCTCAAGGAAGGCATCGGCCTGCGTGCCATGGCCCAGCGCGACCCTCTGGTCGAGTACCAGCGCGAGGGCTACACCATGTTCCAGACCATGATGGAAGGCATCCGCGAGGAAAGCATCGGCACGCTCTTCAATTTGGAGATCCCCACCGGCGCCGAGGCGGCCGCCGCACCGGTGATCGACGAATCAGCGAAGCCGAAGAACCTGCAGTTCACCGGACCGGATGAAGATGGTGAAGCCAGCACCACCCGCGCCCAGGCTTCTTCGAGCAAGAAGAAGACCAAGAACAAGAAGGCGAAGCGCAGCTAGATCAGCTCCATATCCGTCACCTGCCACCGTCCGTGCCAAGGCTCAATTTTCAGGGCCACGGCACGGACGCGGTATTTAAATCCCAGGATAACTGTGCATTCCCAAGAGCCCGACAAGCAGCGATCCAGGTGCAAGGAGATGATCTGGCCGTGCGCTGTGCCCGGCAGCGGTTCGAGCGTGTAGCTCGCTGTTTCCAGCAGGGCACGTCGCCGGAGCTTGGCGATGCACGAAGGCTCCATCACGAATGCCAGCTGATTGACGGTACGATAACCGGCCACGATTTCGAAGACTGCACGGGCTACGGCGTGGGAAATTTCTATGATCGCCCGGTGCTCGGTACGGTAAACGGCCGAGCGGTGGAAGATATTGTCCAAGGCTCGACGCAGGTGCGCCGGCGCTTGGCATGGGGCGGTTTCCGGAACGGTTTGCGCCGGGATCGGCTCGGTGTGATTGGCAGCGTAGACGTCTGGATTGTAGTAGCTGGTGTTGGCGCTACGCGGGCTGATGGCTATGGTGCTCATGATGACTCCTCAGTGGGTTCGGGTGATGGTCGTGATGGGGGCTAGCTCGCTGGCGGCAGTTCAAGCACTGTGCCGATGCGCAGCAGGTCAGGGTCGGCGCCGATGGTCTTTTTGTTGTGCTGGTAGATCTTGGGCCAATAAGCGGAAATCTCTTCCACGGTGGCCTGCGCTCCCAGATGCTCAGCGGCAATGCTCCACAGGTTCTGCCCTTCGGCGACCACCACTTCGTTGCGCTGCACCGCGCGTTGGCGAGGATGGTTCGTGCCTGGGGATACGAGCGGGCTCAGCGGAACGCTCATGGCTTCGGGGAACCACTGCGGGCTGGGTACCGAGGTCTGCTGGCGGACCGGATAGCTGGCCAGCTCGTGGTTGGCTCTGTCGCTCGCCGGGGACTGTGCCAGCGAAGCTGGCAGGGGCTCGCCCGCATAGGCAACGGCAACCGAGGAGAAAGCAATTGAGGTTCCAAGCATTGAGCCGAGGATCCTCTTGCTCAGTCTGGGTGCGAATCGCTGGAAGAACCGCGTCAATTTCAGTTTCTTGTGGGTGAACGCCCAGCGGATCAGCTGGGCCAAGGCCATCCGCAGCAGGTACAGCGCGAGCAGGGTGAGGAACGAAAAGCTGACGAGAAGCCTGATGTAGTCAACTGTGGTGCGCTGGTCGCCCACGGATTGGACGTAGCCGGTGATCCACTGGATTCCCACGTAGATAATGACCATTGATGCTGCCGAGAAGAGCAGCAGCATGAATTTTCGTCGCTGGCGAGACATCTAAACCATCTCCTTGAATGAGATTTGATGTCATTTGATGATGTTTGATATTTATAGTTGCACTTAGAGATAGTTTTGTGAATAGGGTTACGCAAAAATGTTTAGTCTCGTACAGTTGGCGCATGCGGTGGGATTCGCTGTTCGATGACTTGGAGGCTCAGCTAGCTGAACAGAGCCGAGCGCAGTTGCGCGACGAAATTGCCGAAAACGTCAGGGCCGAACGGGCGACTGCAGAACTTTTGCCCACACTGATGCGGTTCCATGGACGTGAATTGTGCCTCAGACTGGCCGGGGGAACGGAGCTTCGCGCAAAGCTCGGTCCATGCGCCGCAGATTATATCTGCCTTGAAACAGAGCAGGCGCAGTGGGTCGTCCGCAGTGCCGCAGTAGAATCCTTCTCGCTTCCGCAGGGGCGCGTCACTGCTGCGGGACAACGCGCACCTGGCAGCGCGGTGAAGTTTTCCACCGTTCTGCGTGGGATGCTTCGGGATCGAGCTCGATGCCACGTTTTTAGCCGCGCGGGAGGCTCATTGGCTGAAGGAACGCTGACGCAGGTAGCCAGGGATTTCCTGGTAATTCTGGTGCATCCTCGCGATGAATTCGCCAGAGCGAAGCAAGCCTCATCGCAATTGCTGATACCACTCGATGCCATCGGATGGGTCGAAGCGGTCAACCTCTCGTAATCCACAAGTGCGCTAGAGGTCTTTCCAGCAGGCCCAACTTGTCGTAGGCTCACCATCCATAAGCACCCATGCTGGCGGAAGGTCAATGCCTTGATCACAGAACAGATCGCCCAGGACGCGCGGACAAACACTGCATCACGTGTGCGACGGCCCAGCTGGAAGGACCCGCGCTTAGCACTCGGTGCCGTGCTCGTGGTCGCGTCGGTTGCAGGAACCGTGTACTTGGTCGGTGAATTGCATCAGACCTCGACGGTGTATGTGGCCAGCACGAATATCACCCTTGGCGAGAAACTGACAAGCGAGAACATGAAAACTCAAGAAGTCCAGCTTGGCGGAACGCTTGAAAACTATCTGCACACAAATGCGGAGCTCGGCGAGGAAGCCCGCGCGAATACCTTTATCAGCGCTGGGCAATTGATACCTGTCACCTCAATTACGCACAGCGACCTCGGATCGCGCAGGCCGGTCAATGTCGAACTCCCGGCAGACCTCTCTTCTTCGATCACGCCAGGCAGCTTCGTCGACGTCTGGATTGCCAAGCGTGAAAGCAGCGGCAACACCTACGGAATCCCGGAAAAGCTTTCGTCCATGGTCGAAGTCGCTGCACGCGTTGAGAGCGGCGGGGGACTGGTGGGAACCCATGGCACCAACCTGGAACTGCTGGTCGAACCTAACCAACTCGAACCGCTGCTCCAGGCGCTGGCCAACGAATCGAGAATCATCGTCGTCTACAACCCGGCAGGAACCGCGCAATGAGCATCTCGGTCGTGGTGCTCGGCGACCAGGAGAAAATCGTCCGGCAAATAGAAGGCTACCGTGGCGAACTGATGGTCACCCGGGCTTGCGCCGATATCGCTGAAGCCATCGCTGCCTGCGATACCGGAATGGCTGACGCGCTGATCATCGCGGACGCCCAGCTGGTGCCACCCATGGAACAACTCGATGCGCTCTTGCTGCAGCAGACAGCAGTGGTCCTGCTCTTTGACCGGCCTGAAAACTGGCAGCCTTTGCCAGACGTTCTGCATTTGCCGTCCGCTTCAGCCATGGCCGAGCTCGAAGGACGCATCAGAACCGCCGTTCAGTCCCTGACTCATGCCGGAGCCGACGCCGCGCTCGGCGGATTCGAGCCGGAGGACGATGGCAACGGGCAAAGCGGCCGAATAGTCAGCTTCTGGAGCGCCCCAGGGTCTCCCGGGCGCAGCACCGTAGCACTGAACTACGCAGTGGAAGTTGCAGGAGCAGGAAAAACCGTGGTGCTTCTTGACGCCGACACCTATGCCGCCAGCATCGCCATTCAATTGGGGCTCATGGACGAGTCGGCTTCAATCGCGCAGTTATGCCGCGCCATCGACGTCGGTACTTCGGATGTGGCCCGGCTCGACGCCGCATGTTCCCTGGTCCAGGTCGGGGAGGCGACCATGCGCGTGGCTACCGGAATTCCACGTGCCAGCCGGTGGCCCGAAGTCCGTGCCTCGGCGCTGCGTCGAGCTGCGATGCTGCTCAAGGTCCACTACGACTATGTCGTACTGGATTTGGCTCCGTATATTGAACTCGACGAACAGCTCAGTTTCGATACTCAAGCACCACAGCGCAACGCTGTCACGGTGGAGATGCTGCAGTGCTCCGATGAGCTGTTCATGATCGTGCGCGCCGACAGCCTGGGAATTCCGCGTGCGCTTCGGGCCATCGACGAACTTGACGAAGCGCTGCCCGGACTGAAGCCGAGAATAGTCTTCAATCGGGTGGGTTCCAGCAGCACCGGACGCAACCCGAAACGCAGGTTGATCGAAGCGTGGGACAGGTTCGGTCCGACCCACGACGTCGCCGGGTACCTGCCCGAGGACCATGCCGTGTGCAACGCGTCTGTGCTCGGTGGAAGTCCGTTGCTTGAAATCGCCCCAAAGTGTTTATTGCGTACGGAAATACGGGCTTTGGCGGGCATAAAATCCACGGATTCAGCCAAGAAACGGAATAGTCGTCGAATTCGCACCGAAGCTTGAACCGCAGAGTTGAAAACCGAGTAATGTGGGTAAAACTAGATACCCGCAAAGGCGCGGGTTAATCGAACTTTGTTCTTGGAGGCGTTCTTTTGAACTCGTCGGAATCCAGCATGTCAGAATCATTCATGGATGAGACACTCACCTCGAAACTGGTGAGCGAGTACTACGGCCAAATTGCGACCGAAGACGTGGCGGCCTATCGGCCAGACGAACTCGAAGCTCGCGTGGCAGCACATCTGGAAATCGGGTATCAGCGTGATGCGGAAAATGCTAACGTCGCCATTACCCGCAACAACGGAATTTCAGTGGTCCACATCGTCACCGATGACATGCCGTTCCTTGTTGACTCCGTAACGGCCGCACTGGTGCAGCTGAAGTCACCGATTCAGCTAGTCGTGCATCCGACGTTCGTTGTATCACGAAAAACTGAGACCGGTGAAATTACCAAGATCAGCCACGCGGGCCTGCAGCACGTTGCCAGCGGCGACACCGCTGCGCTCTCGGATTTGAGTACGCTGATTTCGGCCGGTGCGGAAACCCGCATCGAGTCATGGATTTCAGTCGAGCTGGCTCGCGAACTCACCGATGCGCAGGCCAAGGAATTCGTTGAACGGCTTTACAGCGTTCTGGCTGATGTACGTGTCGCCGTGAAGGACTGGCCAGCCATGCTGGATCGTGCCAAGGAGATTGCGCAGAGCCTTCCGCAGACCCCCAAGGCCGAGGAAATTGCCGAGGTGCACCAGGCTGCGGAACTGCTGAACTGGCTGGCCGACGGAAAATTCACCTTCCTTGGCTACCGCGACTACTCGCTGGAAACCATCAACGGCGAAGACGTGCTGGTAGCCCGCCCGGGCAGCGGCCTGGGCCTGATGCGCGACCTGGCGGACCAAGGTCCGCAGCACCTGACCAAGCGCGGCCGGATCACCGCCCGTGACAAGCGCGCGCTGATCGTCACCAAAGCCAATTCCCGTTCCACTGTGCACCGTGGCGTGTACCTCGACTATGTCGGCGTCAAGAGCTTCGATGCCAACGGCGAGGTCAACGGCGAACGCCGCTTCATCGGACTTTTCTCCTCCAGCGTTTACACCTCCAGCGTGAAGACCGTTCCGCTGGTGCGCGAAAAGGTGGAAGCCGTCCTGAAGCGCACCGGCTTCGCTCCCGATTCGCACTCGGGCAAGGACATCACGACCATCCTTGAAAGCTACCCTCGTGACGAGATGTTCCAAATCTCCGTCGATGAGCTGACCAAGATTGCCCTCGGAATCCTGCGCCTGCAGGAACGCCGGCGCACCTCGGTCTTCCTGCGCAAGGACGATTACGGCCGCTTCGTCACGGCCATGGTCTTCCTGCCGCGCGACCGATTCTCCACGGCAGTGCGCCTGCGAGTGGAGCAGGAGCTGCAGCGCAGCTTCAACGCAGAATCTGTTGAATACGAAGCGCAGCTGGGTGCCGGCGCATTGGTTCGCTTGTTCTACCGCCTGCGCTTGCAGCGCCACGGCCTGGCACCGGTGGTCGACCGCAAGGCACTGGAAGATCGAATCGCCAAGGCGGTGCGATCCTGGTCCGATGCTATTGTCGACACCGCACGTGCGCGCCTGGAACTGGGCGATGCGAACACGCTGTCCAACGCCTGGGCCGAAGCTTTCCCGGCGTCCTACAAAGTGCAGTTCGAAATCGAAGATGCGCTGAAGGACATCGATCTGCTCGCCGAGCTGAGCGAGCAGGACGCCGATGGTCCGGTGGTCTCGTTCTACGATGACGAGAAGCAGGACGAGGATTCTGCTGTTTCCAAGCGCATGAAGATCTACGTGACCAAGCCGCTGCTGCTTTCGCGCATACTGCCAGTTCTGCAGCATCTTGGCCTCGACGTCGTCGATGAACGGCCATATGAGCTGAATCCCGAAGGAATCGGCGAACGCTACATCTACGACATGGGCTTGAAGATCGATGAGGAGATCAACTTCGAGGCCGTGGAAGCCAAGTTGGCTGACGCCTATTGCGCAGTGGTGAGCAACCTCGCCGAATCGGACAGCCTCAACGCCTTGGTCCTGCACGAAGGGCTTACGTGGGAGGAAGTCGCGATGCTTCGTGCCTACGCCCACTACCTGCTGCAGCTCGGTGTTCCGAATTCCACCGGGTTCATTGCCAACGCCCTGGTCGGCAACCCGTCGGTGACCCACGCCATCGTGGAACTGTTCCAAGCGACCTTCGACCCGAAGCTGAGCTCCGAGGAATCCGAAGCTGCTCGGGAGCAAGCGCACGCCAAGATCACCGAAGCACTGGAATCAGTGCCGACGCTGGATGCAGACACGCTGCTGCGCCGTTTCGTGAAGGTGATCGAAGCGACCAAGCGCACCAACTACTTCACCACTCACCAGGCGTTGGCATTCAAGCTCGCGCCGGAAGAGATCGACTTCGCGCCGTTCCCGCGTCCCAAGCACGAACTGTGGGTCTACTCGCCGCGTGTGGAAGGTACCCACTTCCGCTTCGGTGCGGTGGCCCGTGGCGGCCTGCGCTGGTCGGATCGCCGAGAAGACTTCCGCACTGAAGTGCTGGGCCTTGTCAAGGCGCAGATGGTTAAGAACTCCGTCATCGTGCCAACGGGCGCCAAGGGCGGTTTCTACGCCAAGCAGCTTCCTAATCCAGCCTTCGATCGAGGCGCTTGGATGGAAGAGGGCAAGGGCGCGTACAAGGTCTTCATCCGCACCCTGCTGGACCTGACCGACAATCTGGTGGCTGATGAAAACGGGGAGCACATCGAGGCGCCGGCCAACGTGGTCCGCCGCGATGGCGATGATTCCTACTTGGTGGTTGCTGCCGACAAGGGCACTGCGAGCTTCTCCGATATCGCGAACTCGATCTCGGCCGACAAGGGACATTGGCTGGGCGATGCCTTCGCATCGGGCGGCTCGGTGGGCTATGACCACAAGGGCATGGGCATCACCGCACGCGGTGCCTGGGAGTCGGTCAAGCGCCACTTCTTCGAGCTGGGCATCGACACGCAGAAGGACGAGTTCACCGCCGTTGGCGTGGGCGACATGTCCGGAGACGTGTTTGGCAACGGCTTGCGCCGTACCCCAACCGTGAAGCTGGTGGCCGCCTTTGACCACCGCGACATCTTCCTGGATCCGAACCCGGATCCCCAGGTCGCTTTCGACGAGCGCCAGCGCCTGTACGACCTGCCGCGCTCCAGCTGGGCAGACTACAACAAGGAACTGCTGTCGGCCGGCGGCGGCGTGTACTCGCGCAGCCTCAAGTCCGTGCCGGTCAGCCCCGAGGTCCGCGAGGTCTTGGGCCTGGACGCCGGCATCACCCAGCTGAGCCCCAACGAACTGCTCAAGGCCATCCTCTCTGCGCCAGTGGACCTGCTGTACAACGGCGGTATCGGCACCTACGTCAAGTCGGCGGCCGAAACCCATGGCCAGGTCGGAGACCGTGCCAACGACGCCATCCGCGTCAACGGCGCAGATCTGCGCGTGAAGGTAGTTGGCGAAGGCGGCAACCTGGGCATGACCCAGCTGGGCCGTATCGAGGCAGCACGCAACGGCGTCCTGCTGAATACCGATGCAATCGACAACTCCGCTGGCGTCGACACCTCCGACCGCGAAGTGAACATCAAGATTTTCGTGGACCGCCAGATCAAGGCCGGAAACCTCTCCGAGGCCGAGCGCACCGAGTTCCTGCTGTCGATGACCGATAACATCGGTGATCTGGTGCTGAAGACCAACTTCGAGCAGAACGTGTTGCTGTTGAATGAAAAGCACGCGGCATTGACCTGGACTCCTGCCTATGAGCGCTTGATGCAGTGGTTGGAAGCCCATGCTGACTTGAACCGCGGCTTGGAGTTCCTGCCGAACGCGGAAGAGCTGGAAGAACGCCGTGCCGCTGGCGACGCGATGACCACTCCAGAGCTGTCGGTGCTTGCCGCCTACGCGAAGATCCAGCTGGCGAACGCGCTGGCCGAATCCGATCTGGCCGATGATCCGTACTTCAACCAGACGCTGCGCCGCTACTTCCCAACAAAGCTGGTGGAGCGTTTCGGGGATCAGCTCGATAGCCACCCATTGCGCCGCGAGATCATTGCGACGGTGATTGCCAACGATATCGTGAACATGGGCGGCATCACTTACGTCTTCAGGGCCATGGAAGAAACCAGTGCCAGCGAAGTCCAGATTGCCAAGGTCTTCTGCGCCCTGCGTGAGATCTATGGCTTCGACCGCCAGTTCGATGCAATCAATGCACAGCCGGCCGGAACCGATCTGGAACATTGGGGACGCCAGCACCACGACATGCGTCGACTGCTGGATCGCGCCACGCGCTGGTTCATCAACCGCGTCGACCAGCAGCTGCTGGTCACCGAAGCGGTCAATCGCTACGAAGCGACCGTGACCGAACTGCGCGAGGCACTGCCAACCCTGGTCCGCGGCAACGACCTGCAGCGTTTCCAGGAATGGCGGGAAGAAGCCATAGCCCAGGGCATCCCGGAGCGTCGTGCCAGCATGTGGGCGACCCAGTTCGAATCCTACGCGCTGCTGGATGTGGCAGAGTACGTCCACCGCACCGGAACCGCTCCGGTCAAGGTCGCAGAAACCTACTACGTGCTCTACGACCTGTTCGGCGTGGACAGCCTGCTGAACCGCATCACCAACCTTCCTCGTTCGGATCGTTGGCAGGCGTTGGCCCGTGCAGCAATGCGCGATGATCTGTACACCACGATCATCGACCTGACCGCCAACATCCTGGATGCCCACGGCGATATTGCGGACCCGGCAGAGCGTGTTGCTGCGTGGGAAGAAGCAAACGCGGCTAACCTTGATCGTGCGAAGACTATGTTCGCGGAAGTGAACAGCCTGGAACGAGACGACATGGCCTCGCTTTCCGTGGCGCTTCGCCTCTTGCGTTCCATCGTCCGAAGGTAAACACCGCTAATGGCCCTCATCACCGAAGAACTACGTCAACGTGCCGCACTTGCACCGGGTGATGAGGATTGGCTCCATCTTCTGGTGGGGGACTGGCAGCTGGTCTCGGATCTCGCATTCGCAGACCTTGTGCTCTGGTTCCCCACCGGGGACGGCTCCTACACGGCCCTGGCACACGTGCGTCCTTCTACCTCGCATACCGCGTTCCATAGCGACTTCGTGGGCGAACGCATCCGCAAGGACCTGCGCATCATGGTTGACCACGCCTGGGAAACCAAAGAAGTGCAACGCTCTGCGGAACAGGCCGGCAAAGACATCATCATGGGCTTGACTACTGTGCAGGCGATTCCGCTGGTGCGCCAGAACCGCCCGGTTGCGGTGATCACCTCCCACTTCGACCCCAACCAGTCCCGCACGCCCAGCAACCTGGAATTGGTCTACCGGCAAAGCGCGGATGACCTGTTGCAGATGGGCACCCAAGGACTGTGGCCTGACTTCGCCAGCCCCACGGGATCGCGCCGAGGAGCGCCACGCGTCGGCGATGGCTTCATCCGTCTCGGTGTTGATGGCGCCGTCGAATTCGCCAGCCCCAACGCTGTTTCAGCTTTCCGCCGTCTAGGCGCAGCCGACGTACTGCAAGGCCAGCCGCTGGCTGACCTGACGATGGCGCTGGTCAGCGACCGACGCGTCGTCGATGAAACTCTTCCACTGGTTCTCCAAGGCAAGATGCCATGGCGTACCGAGGTGGAACACCGCGGAGTCACGCTTTCGTTGCGCGCCATCCCGCTTCGCAACGAATCAAAGCGCTGGGGTGCTCTAGTGCTCTGCCGCGATGTGTCTGAACTGCGCCGCCGCGAAAAGGAACTGGTTACAAAAGACGCGACAATCCGTGAAATCCACCATCGTGTGAAGAACAACTTGCAGACTGTCGCGGCGCTGTTGCGCATGCAATCTCGCCGGATGAGCTCGGAGGACGGCAAGCAGGGGCTGGAGCAGGCCATGCGCCGGGTCTCCACTATCGCTTCGGTCCATGACTTCCTGTCCAAGGGCCTGAACGAAACCGTGAAATTCGATGATCTGATGGATCGCCAGTTCCGATTGATCGTGGAAATTGCTTCTCCGGAACAAAGGGTCTCTACCCGCCGTGAAGGCGATTTTGGCATGCTTGACGCTGATTTGGCAACACCGTTATCGCTGGTGATCAACGAGTTGGTGACCAACGCGGTGGAACATGGATTGGCGCATCGTGATGGCGAGGTTGCCCTGGTCGCAGAACGATACAAGGGTGCCGATAGCAAAGATTGGCTGCGTGTTGTCATTGAGGATGACGGCCATGGCTTGCCGGAGGAACCGCGCCGCGAGGGTCTTGGGCTGCAGATTGTGCGAACCCTGGTGACTAGCGAGCTATCGGGTGAAATCCGTTGGCTGCAGGGCGAGAAAGGCGGCACCAAAGTGGTGATCGACATGCCGCTGGATCTTGACCGGCGTACAGCCTAAAGACCGGATCTAGCCGCAATACGAAGAGGCGAACCAAGCACTCTACGTGTTTGGTCCGCCTCTTCTGTGTCTTTTTAGCGGTAGTTCTTCATGTGAGCCTTGATGCTGGCTACATAATGCTTGGTGTCTTCGTACATGCCGTTGTTGCGAACGCCAGCCAACCCCTGGTAGTAGGATGCGATTGCATCGTCCAGGTTGTCGGTGTTGTCCAAGTTGTAGGCAATAACTGCGACGCCAGCAACGACGTTGTCGCGAGGGTTCAGGACATTCAGGTCCTGGCCAATGACCGATGCGATCCAGTCACCAGTGCTTGGCAGCACCTGCATGGCGCCAACGGCGTTTGCAGGGGATACCGCGCGCATGTTGAAGCCAGACTCCTGGTATGCGTGTGCCAATGCCAGTGCAGGGTCAACGCCCATGCTCTGTGCAGTGGAACGGATCAGGGCCTGCATCTCGCCGCGACTCGGCACATCGATCGAGTCAAGGTAATCCTTGTTCGAGTTCGCGTTGCTCACAACGTGGTCTGGATAGGTGCGACCAGCAAAGGTATTGCCGATCTTCTGCTTCTTGACTTCGCCAGACGGCGCAACCGACGAGCCCGATACCTTCAGCTTGGCGCCGATCTTCAGAGGCGAGCTCGCGCTGAACTCCGGGTTCAGATCAAGCAGCGCAGCCAGCTTCATACCGTGGCTGGTCGCGATGCCACTGAGGGTATCGCCGGACTTGACCGTGTAGGTTGAGCTCTTTGCTTTAGGCGCAGCGTTGCTCTTCGGTGTGGAGCTTGACGATGAACCGCCGGATACCTTGATCTTGGCGCCTGGGAAGATCGGCTTGCTGGCTGAAATGTCATTGATCTTCAGCAGATCGGACAGACTCATGCCGTGCTTAGCGGCGATGCCGCTGAGGGTATCGCCGGACTTGACGGTGTAGCTCGAAGAAGCAGACGAGGAGGACTTCTTCTGGGACGACTTCGGAGACGAGCCGGAGGAGGACGAACCCTTGACCTTGATCTTGTCGCCGGGGAAGATCACCTTGCTTGCCGAGATGTCGTTCTTGCTCAGGAGCGACGACAAGCTCATGTTGTGCTTGATGGCGATGCTTCCGAGGGTGTCACCGCTCTTCACGGTGTAAGTCGAAGAACCAGAGGACGAAGACTTCTTCGCATGGGTTGCACCGCTGGAGCTCGAAGCCGAACCCTTGACCTTGATCTTGTCGCCGGGGAAGATCACCTTGCTTGCCGAGATGTCG
>NZ_BJNE01000029.1 GCF_006539525.1 Glutamicibacter nicotianae
AAAGTGGAAACGGAGATTCGAAAGAGTCTCCGTTTCTTGTTTAATCATCAAAAGCAATTGGCTGGCTTGCTTGCGCACTACCAGCCAATTGACTATATCCCGTTATTCGAGTTCCTAGCTCTCCAAAGTACCAGCCTGCTTGGCCTTCAGAGCCGCCAGACGAGCTTCAACTTCGGTCTGCTCACCCAGATCTTCCAAGGACTCGAACTGGGCGTCCAGGCTTGACGCCTGCAATTCTGCAGCACCGCGGACTCGGGCTTCTTCGCGGCGAACCTTTTCCTCGAAGCGGCCGATCTCGCTGGATGGATCCATGATGTTCACGGATTTGATGGCTTCGTTGACCTGGTTCTGAGCGTGAGCCGACTTGGCGCGGGCGACCAGCTCGTCGCGCTTGCTGGCCAACTCTGTGCGCTTTTCCTTCATCATGTTCAAACCGCTCTTGAGCTTGTCCACGATTTGGCGCTGCGATGTAATCGTTGGCTCTGCAGTCTTCATCTCGGACTCGGCCTGCATCTGGCGCTGGATGGCGACCTTAGCCAAGTTGTCGAACTTCGCGGCATCATCTGCCTTGCCTGCGGAGCGGAATTCCTCCGCCTTGTTGGACGCTGCCAGTGCTTTGGCACCCCACTCGGAAGCTGCCTGCTCGTCCTCGCGGTAGTCGTCTTCCAGCATGCGCAGGTTGCCGATGGTCTGGGCAATCGCCTGCTCTGCTTCAGCGATATTGTCGTTGTAGTCGCGCACCATCTGATCCATCATTTTCTGAGGGTCTTCAGCTGCGTCGAGCATCGCATTGATGTTGGCCTTGGCCAGCTGGGAAATGCGTCCGAAGATTGACTGCTTGATCATGGTTGGACCTTTCTGTCCGTCAGGAAAAACATTAGGTACTTCAAAACAACTAGTGAATCTATTCCGGCAAACTAGAAATTGCCGCCTCCGCCGCCTCCGAAGTCACCTCCTCCGAAACCGCCTCCGTCGCCAAAGCCGCCGAAGCCGCCTCCGCCGAAGAATCCTCCGCCGTCGCCGCCATCCGAATGACCGCCGTGGCTTCCGCCACCGAGGATAGTGTTTATCAGGATGCCGCCGAGCATGGCACCGCCGATGCCATCAAACATCCCGCCACCGCGGCCGCGGCCGTAGTTGCCGTAATTTCCGTATCCGCGGGAGCCGCCAAAACCGTCAAATCCACTGACATCGTTTTCGGCCATCTGCGCAGCCTGATCAGCCAACTGAATTGCACGTTGCGCCGAACCCACGGCACGCAGCGGATCGCTGCCGGAAAGCGAACGGGCTTCATCGAAGGTGCGTTGCGCTTCAGCAAGACGGGTGCGTGCCGAGGAACGTACGCCACCGCGACGGGCACGGATGTAATCGTCCGTGCCGCTGATGCGTGATGCTGCCGTATGCAAGAGCGAATCTAGCTGCGCACGGGCAGACTGTTCCTGCTGCGCCCGGTCACGCGAACTGGACAGGGCCTCTGAGAGCGGGCGTACGGCCTCGTCGAGCTGGGTGATCAACGCCAGCGGGTTGTATCGGTCGCTGTTCAAGGCTTGCTTGGTATTATTCAGTGCGCTTTCCACACCGGCCACGGCACTCGCCAACCCGGGATTCGAACCGTTTGCCATGAAAGCTTTCGCTTGGGCCAGGTCCCGTTCGGCTAGTGCCATTGACGACTTCAAGTCTTGCTGGGCTTGCTCCAACGCTTCGCCGGCTTTGTTGATGGCTTTGAGCAACACGTCGGCTTGGTCCTGCGCTTCTTCGGCGTTTTGGATCAAGATCGCGGCATTGGGACGGTCATTGGCCAGTTTCTGCGATGCCTGCTTCAAGGCAGATGACGCAAAGGTCAAACGTTCTGCGGCTTGTTCGGCATTGTCCTTGATCTGTGCAACTGCGCTGGCATCGTATCGGCCAGCGAGGCGTTCCAAATCGGCCACTCTAGCCGAAAGCCTTTGATTGAGCGGTTCTTGATTCGCTGAAACCTCAGTAATGCGATCCTCCGCATTTTGCTCCAGCTGGCGCAACTGCTTGAACTCGTTGGCATGAGCCTGCAGGGAATGATTAACCTTCTGGCACCGGTCAATGATTTCATTCAGCCAGGAACGCTGATCCTGTTCGGTATCCGGGATATCGTCATCCAACTGCTGCTGCAAACGGAAGGATTCCGACAGGTGGGTCTTGGCCTGTTCGATATCTTCCAGATAGACCTGGACCGCTTGCTTCCCGTACTGAGCCTCGGCGAAGCCCAATTCCTGCTGGGAAGAACGAATCGAGTCGTCTGCTGCTACCAGCAATTGATCTGCCTGTAAACGGAGCTTATCCAGCGGGATCAACTGTTGTCGCGGCGCAGGAGAGCCATAATTTCCAGGGTGTTGACCCGGGCCCTGGCCGAGTGAGGCGGTCTTCTTCTTGCTGCGCCGTGAAAGGAACAGGTACCCAACCACAGCGACTGCGCCAATGACCAGAACGACTGTTAGGAAACCCCCGCCAGAGGAAGAGCCATCGGGGCTGCCACCGCCTTCAACACTGCGCATGCCATCGATAGCGCCATCAACGGCGCCAGCCCAGTCATTTTCGCCGAGTGCTGGACTGATCTGGCTGCTGTAGATTTCGGTGGCGGCCGCGGCAATTGGGCCTCCCTTCGCGCCAGCAAAATATGCCTGCCGGGTCTGGGTAGCTACCACCAAGATGGAGTCGGCACTGCCCAGCCCCTTCTTGTTGGCAACCTCGGTGGCCCATTGATCAGCTTGGGCTGGGTTCGAGAACTCATCGACGAATACCGCAAATAGATTCAACCCTGTATCGCTGCGGAGCTCTTTGATTTCGGACTCCAAGCGCGACTCGTCCGAACCAAGCACACCTGAAGAATCGACTACGAAATCGCCGGGTGGAATAGTAACCGGCGATTCAGCCATTGCCGGTGCCGATAAGCCGAAAGAGGCTGCAGCTGCCAATAGTGCTCCAGCAATGAGCCGTCTAGCTTTCATACGCATGTCTTGTTTCCCGCCTGAAATACAACAGCCAATCCAAAGATCAGGAGAGGGCCGATCTGGCAATCCCCAGAGATTGGGTTCACACTTATGATTGATTCTATTTGCCCTAATGAACCACGTCTACGCCATTCAGCTGGCAGAATAGTTAACTCACAGCAGGTGCTCAGACACCACAATTCGATGCCACAGACCTGAGTTGAATAATTGAACTCAAGAGAATTCGACAGTTCGAAAGAGGCAAGCCATGAGCCAGACACCGAATGAGCCACGTGGGAACGATACGGGCAATTCATCAGAACCAAAGAACAACAACACCGACCCAGTGGCTTCGAGTGAACCAACAGTGAGCTACCCGCGGGTGAACCCGGGCCCAAGCGCCAGCGAGCAGCCAACCAGCGCTTACCCAACGGCGGCTGCCGACAGCACGCAGAATTCGGCCCATCAACATGGCCAGCATTCCGATGCCCAGCCAGTCCAGAACGGATCTCCCTACGGTTCGAGCTACGCCATGCCGCCCAACGAGCCAGCGCACTACCCAGTCCCACCGGAGAAGCCTTCCCAGAACAAGAAGTCCTTCTCCGGCAGCACCCTCATCGCGGGAATGGTCGCGGCGGCACTGGTCGGCGGCGTCACCGCCGCTGGCACCACCTATCTCATGAATGACAATGCAGGCTCTTCCTCGGTCACGAGCTCGCCGCGCGAAGGAGTGGTGATCAACAATCCGGACAAAGTCACCGAAGTCACCGCCGCCGCCGCCAAGGCCAGTCCCAGT
Source organism: Glutamicibacter nicotianae (assembly GCF_006539525.1). Taxonomy (GTDB): domain Bacteria; phylum Actinomycetota; class Actinomycetes; order Actinomycetales; family Micrococcaceae; genus Glutamicibacter; species Glutamicibacter nicotianae. The sequence goes on from NZ_BJNE01000029.1 coordinate 3,760, forward strand.
GTGGTGACCATCGAAGTATCAGGCAACGGCTCCGGCGGATCCGGCTCGGGCATCGTTTTGGATGACAAGGGAAACATTCTGACCAACACCCACGTGGTCACCCTAGGCGGAGAAGTTGCCAATCCAAAGATTTCGGTTCAGATGAACGACGGTACCGTGCATAGCGCCACTGTCGTCGGAACCGATCCGCTATCGGATCTGGCTGTCATCAACATCCAGGCCGATGGTCTGGTTCCTGCCACCTTGGGCTCATCGGCCGAATTGAACGTCGGGGATACCGCGGTCGCCATTGGCGCCCCCCTGGGCCTGAGCGGCACCGTCACCGACGGCATCATTTCCACCCTCAACCGCACTATCTCCATCGCGTCTTCGGCCGTGCCCGAGGAAAGCGACCAGAGCGATGGCGGAGACGGCAATCGGTTCAACTTCCAATTCCCCGGGCAAGAACAGCAACAGCAGCAATCAAGCGGTTCGATCTACGTGAATGTCATCCAGACCGACGCGGCGATTAACCACGGCAACTCCGGCGGCGCACTGGTTGATGCCAATGGTGAAATTATCGGCGTCAACGTCGCCATTGCCTCGGCTGGCAACAGCGAGGAAGGCGGTTCGATTGGCGTGGGCTTCGCTATCCCTATCGACTATGCAAAGCGTGTTGCCCAGGAACTGATCGACAACGGCGTCGCAACGCACGGTCTGCTCGGTGCCACGGTGACGCCACAGGGCGCCTCGGGATCCAACCAGCAGAACGCATCGGCCTTCTCGGTTGGTGCCCGCATTGTTGAAATCAGCCCCGACTCCGCAGCTGACAAGGCGGGCTTGAAATCCGGCGACGTGATCACCGGCGTCAATGGTCGCGCGGTCCAGGACTCGCAGACGGTGACCGCCGCCATTCGCGAGATTCCTGCCGGGGGAGAAGCGAAAATCACCTATCTTCGCAATGGCCAGGAGCATACCGCAACCGCAACGGTCGGGACGCTGTCAAATAACTAAACAAATCGTCATGATGACGCTGTGGATCAAGTGACGCAGGCTGGTGACCAACCAGCCTGCGTCACTTGATGTTCTCAGAGCGATAAACGCCCGGTGAACTGCATTGTGTCGATACGATAGAGGTTGAAGGAATAAGCCTGCGCCCGTGTTTTGCACCGGAGCGGGCATGGATGCTTGTAGGAAGGCGCGAATGAGCGAGGAAAGCACCACGCCACTGAAAATAGTGGTCCTGGTCAAACACGTCCCAGATGTTCAATTTGACCGTCACATCGATTCGGGGACGCTGCGCCTGGACCGTGCGGAATCAGTCCTCTCGGAATTGGACGAATACGCTGTCGAAGCCGCCGTTTCCATCGTGGAAGCCAACGGTGGATTCGCGGCCGGGCATGAAGTCATCGCTGCGACCATGGGTGGTAAGGGGGCGGGCAACTCGGTCAAGAAGGCCTTGCAGATGGGCGCCAGTTCTGGCCTGCATCTCAGCGATGAAGCCCTGGCCGGCTCCGATACCGTCGCCACGTCCAAAGCACTTGCCGCTCTGGTTGATTATGTTGGCAACGTGGACCTGGTTGTTACCGGCATGTCCTCGACTGACGCAGAGACTTCGGTTGTCCCAGCTCAGCTCGCAGAGCGACTGGGCTTTGCACAGCTGACTCACGCGCTCGCCGTCGAGTTCGACGCAGCACAGCGCGAACTGGCGATCAAGCGCGATCATCTGGATCGTACCTTGACCCTGACAGCTAGCCTGCCTGCAGTGCTTTCGGTCACCGACCAGGCCAATGAGCCCCGCTACCCGAATTTCAAGGCCATCATGGCCGCCAAGAAGAAGACCGTTACCGAGCTGGATTTGGCGGCTATCGGCTTGGATGCTGCGGCTGTTGGGGCCATTGGTTCGAACACCGAGGTTATCGGAGCCGAAGCCCGTCCTGCACGTGAAGCTGGAACTGTCATCAACGACAGCGGCCAGGCAGGCATTGCCTTGGTTGATTTCTTGGCCGAACAGAAGCTGATCTAAGGAATATTGAACATGCCTTCAGCCCTTGTATTTTTCTCTGAATTTTCCGAAGCACCGTCCAAAGCCCAACGCGAACTGCTGACCCTGGCATCCGGCTTCGAGAACCCAGCTGTGGCCGTTGCAAGCGAAGTCAGCGCCGCAGCACAGGAAGTGCTAGCTTCTTACGGCGTGGTGAAGCTCTACACCGCCTCCAGCCAAGCGCAGGTTTTCGGACAGCACGAGCTTTCCGTGCTTGACGCAGCCCTACAGGCTACCGGCGCCGGATTGGTTTTGCTTGCCAACGACAACTTCAGCCGTGAACTCGGGGCCCGCCTGGCTGTCCGCCACAACGGTGCGATTATCACTGACGTCATTGGCATCACCGGTGACTTGGTGGCGACCAAGGACGAGCTGGCCGGAAGCTACAGCGTTCAGGCCAAGCCAACCAACGGGACTCTCTTCGCCACTTTGAAGCCAAACAGCATCGAGGACGCTCCTGCTGCTGCCAACATCCCGTTGGCGGTAGAAGAACTGGCGCTGGAGGATTCCAGCGATGCCAAGGTCCGTATTGCGGCCGCCGAGGCCAAAGCAGCCAGCGACCGCCCGGCACTGACCGAAGCGCGCGTCGTGGTTGCTGGCGGACGTGGTGTCAATGGAGACTTCGGGCCGGTTGAAGACCTGGCCGATGCTTTGGGAGCCGCCGTGGGCGCTTCCCGCGCAGCAACCGATGCCGGTTGGATCTCGCATGATGCGCAGATCGGCCAGACCGGCGTTACCGTCGCGCCACAGCTGTACATTTCTGCAGGCATCTCCGGAGCGATCCAGCAGAAGGCCGGCATGCAGACCAGCAAATTCATCATTGCCATCAACAAGGATGTCGACGCACCAGTATTCGAAATCGCCGACCTGGGCATCGTTGGCGACCTGGCCAAGGTCCTGCCGCAGGCAGCCGAAGAGATTCGACGTCGCAAGGCATGATCGATACAGCGCGATTCATTGGCGCAGGCTCCCAGCGGGTTCTGGCCTTCGGCGCCCACCCGGATGATCTGGATTTTGGGGCGGCCGGCACCATCGCAGCACTGACCGCTGCGGGTGCAGAAGTCCAGTATTGCATCATGACCGACGGAGACGCCGGAGGCTTTGATGATCGGGATCCCGAAGAAACAGCCAGGCTCCGCCACGAAGAGCAGAAGCAGGCCGCGGCCAAGGTGGGTGTGAAGACCGTCCATTTCCTCGGTGAACGCGACGGCTTCTTGGAAGCCAACCACGATGTCATGCGCAAGGTGGTACGGCTGATGCGCCGGGTGAGGCCTACTATCGTGATTGCCATGCACCCAGAGCGCAAGTGGGATCGGATCCAGGCCTCGCACCCCGACCATCTGGCTTGCGGTGAAGCGGTCACTCGCGCGATATATCCGGCGGTGGAGAATCCGTTCTCCTATCCAGAACTGCTCCATGCCGAAGGACTGGAACCGTACAAGGTGCCTTGGCTCTGGTTGTGCGGCGCTCCGCAGGAACGCGAGAATGCCTACGTGGACATCACCGAATTCTTCGGCAAGAAGATGGATGCCTTGCGTTCGCACTTCACGCAGCATCCGGACGTTGCGGCCATGGAAAACTATGTTCTGCAGCAGTGCGAAGAAAACGCCGTGCGGGGACAACTAGGAAAAGGCAAGCTTGCCGAAGCCTTCCACGCAGTGGCGGTGAACGCCAGCGACACGATTGCCGGGTTCTAGCGATCCGGGTGATGTGCATATGAAAAGAGCTCGGGGCGAAGATCATTAAATGGTCTTCGACCCGAGCTCTTTGCTTAGCCGGTGGTGAGTTGCTAGCTCGCGTCCTGCGTTTCCTGGTCTTGGGCCAGCGGAAGGTCCACTGAAGCTTCGGCATCTTCAGATGGCATGTCCGGGATCTTGGCACCCTCAATGGTGATGTGAAGCGCAATCACATCATCGGCTGGGGTCAGTCCAGCCGAGGCGTCTTCACCGGTGCTGGAAACGATCACCGAGACACTGCCGGACTCATGCACGGCCCAAGCAACGTATTGTTCCGACCCGTCCAAGGCCGGCAGCTCGGAGAGCTCGACACCCACAGCATTTTCGGACTCGGAGGAGCTGAGCACCGCTTGCCCGCCGCTCTTCAACTCGACGGTCTGGGTGACCGCATCATCGGCTTTGGATGCCTTAGATGCTTTCGTGCCTCCATTGAGCAGGGTGAAAATCACCAACGCTAGGACAACGATGATGGCAAGTCCTGTAACTGCGAAGATCCAGCGCTTGGGCTTTTTCTTCGCTGCACGTGAACTGCTGGCCACTTGGCTCACCAGGTCTAGACCCAGGTTCTCGTCCTGGGGTTCGTCGCGGTGCTGGGAATGGCTACCGTTCATGGTCTTGGAATCTCCCGAAATGTAGTCGGCACAGTTCAATACCCGTGAAACTGCGGGTACAGACTCGAGCCTACTTTATAAAGATTAGGTAAAGCTGTACGCGTGGCGTTGGCGAGCTGGTACTTTATGCGCCAGCGAAGCCGTGCTGGCGCCACGCTTCGAAGGCCACTACGGATGCAGTGTTGGCCAGGTTCATCGAGCGGCGTCCTGGAAGCATTGGCAAGCGGACCAAATCGGTGACGCGAGGATGCTGCTTATCCTCTGCGCTTAATCCAACAGATTCACGGCCGAAGAGCAGGATGTCGCTGGTCTCGTAGCTGATGTCCGAGTAGACAGTGGTTCCTTCGGAGGTGAAGGCGTAGACCCGGCCTTCGCCCAACGCATCAAAGGCAGCATCAAGATTTTCATGCACCGTGACGTTGGCCAGATCGTGGTAGTCCAATCCAGCGCGACGCAGGTTGGCATCCTCGAAGTTGAAGCCCAGCGGCTTCACCAGATGCAGTTCTGCGCCGGTGATGGCTGCTAGTCGGATGGCATTGCCGGAATTACCCGGGATCTCTGGGGCATTGAAAACGATACGAAACACTCAACTAGTTTAAGCTCTCGCCATGAAGATTTAAGCCATTGACCTTAGTACATCGCCTCACGCAACTTCGCCAGGGCCAGACGGTCAACAACATTTGGCGATGGACCGGAGCCCAGGAAGAGTTTCAACTCGCGGATCAATCCCGCGGCGTTGAGCACATTCGGCGTCGATGCCAGGGTTGGATCGGCATTGCGGCGGTACTCGATGACCGGTTCGTGATGATTGCCGTTGGCAGAAAGCACCAGGGTGAACGCGACAACGTTCATCTGCATGAACTGGCGTTGCATTCCGGAGATGGAGAACTGCGGAGGCTGCGTCAGCTTATTGCCGTGGCGCAAAACGTTGCCGTCAAAGGAATAATAGCCATCGGGCAACGTCATCGTGTTGATCACTGCCATGCGGTAACCTGCAAACAGCACATGGTCGTAGTGGCCGGATGCCGGCGAACGCAATCCATTGACCAAACGGGCCGCCGGCAAGATATTCATTACATTCTTGGCCAGCAAGTTGATGGTCTGGGCTTCGCGAAGCAGCCTCGATCGGTTGGAGAACAGGCCGCGCTTGCGAGGCTCTCCGTGTACCCGCTGCTCACAGATCTTCTTGTCCGGCAGCGCCAAGGAGGATTCTGACAATGGCGGTACATACTCGGTGGGCAACTGGGCCTTGGGTTGCTGTGGGCTCTTGCGCAAGCGCTCGTCGAACGGACGGGCATTGAATCCGGCGCGCGGAGCGTTGCCCGGAGCCGGGAAGCTCTGCTCATAGTCCAGCGGAGCTGCCAGATCGTTCAGCTGCTGGAAAGCACGCTGCACTTCTTTGAACTTGTCTTCGCTGCCACCGAGATCTGGATGCGTGGCGCGAGCGGCTCTCCGGTATGCGATCTTGATTTCTTCCAAGCTCGCAGTGGGCGCGACACCAAGAATTTCATAGGGACTTGGTGTGCTCATTGAACGGAATAATCCTCTCGGTGCAAATGATCAGATGGCCAGTGCTTCCCATTTTAGCGAACGCAACCCAGCAAATTCTTTGTAGAAGCGTCAAGTTGCTAGGTAATCTCTATGCTCATGAGCTCGTTTGCGGACGCCGAAAAGATTCGAATTATCTTCCACCCCGCCTCAGGACGAGGACGGGGGAGGCGCCGTGCCCAGCAACTTGCTCAACAGCTGGGGGTTCTGGGACTGGAGCACGAGCTGGTTGATACCTCGGTTACCAGTGTGGAACAGGTCGGCGGCCGGCTCAGAGCTTCGCGGATCATCATCGTTATTGGCGGTGATGGCCTGATCCATCACTGCATCCAGCATGTTGCGGGTACTGCGATTCCCGTTGGGATTGTTCCGGCTGGCAGCGGCAACGACTTCTGGCGCATGACGGGGGACGCGAAGGCAGAAGATTCCTTGGCCAAGATGATTGCATTTTGCAGGCAACCGGGAGCAACGATGCCCATCGACCTGTTGGAACTGCGGTTTGACCAGGCCGGGGGATCACCGCGTTATGCGCTGGGTGCGGTCTCCTGGGGCTTTGAAGCCACCGTCAATGCGAAAGCCAACGCGCTGCCACGGCAACTCGGATCCTTGCGGTACATCGCCGGACTGATCCTGTGCATCCCGCAGCTGCGCGGATGGCACAGCGAGATCAAGGCCAATGGACTGGAATTTAGCGGGAGTGTCCTGGCCGCCAGTTTGGCCAATATAAAGTCCCTGGGCGGAGGAATCAGGCTCTTCCCGCGTGCCGAAATAACCGACGGCACCGCAGAATTGGCGATCGTACGGGGACCACGGATTCTGCGTGTCCTTCCGTATCTGCCGAGAATCCTCACCGGCGCACCACACCCATGGAAAGTCAGCGCACACCTTGCACAAGCCCGCGTGGAAACTAGTCGGAGCAGCTATGCCGACGGGGAATGCGTCGGCGAGGGGCCATTCGACCTATCTGTTATTCCGGCTGGGATTCAGCTGATCTCCTGAACCGGTAGTCGCAGAAGAGCATGCTGCCCTCTTCGAAAAGGGAATGCAGCTCGAACTGGAGGAAAACCTGCTGCTCGTGAACCGCAATTCGCATGCCATCGCCTGCCACCAGCACCGGTGAGTGGCTGATGCAAGCCGAATCCACGGCGCCAGCGGCGGCGAACTGACCGAAAATATGGGGACCACCCTCGGCATGGATGAAGCCAAGACCTCGGGAATGCAGGTAGTCGACAATTTCCTGCGGCGCGCATCCGCCGTCCTTGTCAGAAACCTGCACGAGGGTGGCATTGGGTCCGAAAGCCTCACGCTGTTCGTCAGATACGTTGACGCTGGTGAAAACCAAGACTGGAACCGGAGACTCGGCAAAGACCGGCGCAGTTGGCTTCATATGCAATCCGTGGGAAACGAGCGCCAGCACAGGCTGTGGTGGCATCCCACGCTCGATTCGCCATGCCATATCCTCTTCGGATAGGAGCTGTCCTTCATATCCCTCGGCACGCACCGTTCCCGCACCGACCAGGATTACGTCGGCAAGTCGGCGCAAGAGCGAAAAAATCCTTCGATCGCCCGGTGAACCCAAACCGCCGGAAAGCCCATCAACCTGGGCGCTGCCATCGATGCTGCTAACGAAGTTGAAACGCACGAAAGGGCGTTGCCCGCTGGAGTAGCGTTCAAGCAGGAACTGGTCATCGACCTGATCAGAATGATGGGGGAGCAGGGCACGCATCTGGAGAACTCCTTACTTACTGGCTTCGCGTTCTGGGTGCGCAGGAGGATTGACATCCCCCATGTTGTGAATCTGGTAGGCAGGTTCCCGCCAACCCTGAGCTGCTTCTAGCAGGCGTACAGTCTGCACCGATTCAGGAATGTTGTGCATCCGCAGAATCCGGGCGCCGTTCATGGCGCAGATTGTTGCTGCCACCATAGATCCGACCATGCGCTCGGCCTTCGGCAGGTTCAGCGTCTCGCCAATGAAGTCCTTATTCGAAACTGCAGCCAATGCTGGATAGCCCAAATCAGCAAAGGCCTGGAACCCGGCGGTCAGGTCCAGCGTGTGGCGGGTGTTCTTGTTCAGGTCATGGCCCGGATCGACAATGATCTTCGCTGGCGAGATACCAGCATCCAACGCGACCTGGACCTTCTCCACCAGGTACTGGCGGATTTCGTCTACCACATCGTCATAGTGCGGGCGCGGATAGACGGTGCGGGGCTTGGCCAGCGAATGGGTGATCACCACGTGCACATTGTTCTTGGCCACCACCTGGGCCAATTCCGGGTAGGAAAATCCTGTGGTGTCATTGATGACATCCGCACCGGCATCAATGGCGGCTTGCGCCACCTGGGGGTGGAAAGTGTCGGCCGAGATGATCACCGAACTGCGTTGGCGCACTTGGCGGATCACCGGGACAATTCGCTCCGCCTCCTCCTGCCACGGAAGCTCGGGGCCAGGGGAGAAGGGCACCCCGCCGATGTCCACCCAGTCTGCGCCCGCCTCAACCGCACGCATGGCAGCGGCTACTGCATCGTCCAAGCCAAAGGTCGACCCTGCATCGTAGAAAGAATCCGGGGTGCGGTTGATCACGGCCATCACCGCGATCCGCTTTGAGAAATCCAAGGAACGCTGTGAAAAATCATGGACGGGAACCAAGAAGTCAGGCTTGAACATGCAGGAAGGCTCCCTTAGCTGGTTTCGACAAGTCATCTGTTGTTCTTCTATTCATACCACCGACTATGGCACGGAGACGGAATTCCTCTGCTGATCTCGCTAGGCTTAGAGCATGCAGTTTTCCCACCTCTCCGCAGATCACGGGCAATGGATCGCGTCCGCTTGCGCATCGGCCGACCCCAGCACGGTTGTTGCCCAAATCCCTCACGGCTTTGAACGCTACGTTCGCATCTTGCACCCAGCCCTGGATGAAGATGACCAACTAGTGCGCTGGGAGACGGTGGCGCAGAGCCGCAAGCACATCATCACCGCGGCCGATCTTTTCGAAACCGTGGCCGGACTGGACGCGCAAGGCAATCCTGAAACCGAGGATGCCTGGGTGGATTCCGATCTGCCCCTTGACCAACTCCCGGAATCCCAATGGCATGCCCTGGCCGCAGAACTTCTCGCGGCTTCCCCGCAGGACCAGAAGTTCGTGGTGGGCTTGTGGGCAGGCTATGCCTTTATCGAAGGCGGTGATCGAATCCAGATTGAGCGCGAACCGGATCCTGCTTTGAACGATGAAGAGAACCAAAGGGAGTACGAACTGGCGCTCGCCGAAGCGCAGAAGCCGGCCTTTGGCCCCGAGGTCATCCACGCGGACCTGCTGGAGCTGGGTGGCGGATACCGGAACTACCACCTGTTCGAAGCCGACGCCGAGTTCCTGGCGCGACCCGAATGGGCAATAACTGCCGACGGTGCCCAGCGCCAGCGCCCTGCCTTGGCCTTTGCAGCAGACCACTCGTGGATGCTGTCAACCGAACCCTTCGATGACTGCACTATTCTGGGCGGACCCGCGTCATTGATCGAATCGATCCTGAATAATCCGCTGCTGGAAGCCATTGAGGTCGGCCAATTCACACGGATTGGCCATTCTAACTAGGGCACCAAACCCCGTACCATTGAAGAGTTATGAATACTTCCGCCGTATACCTGGATCACGCGGCAACCACCGATCTGAATCCAGCAGCTCTCGCTGCGATCACCGAGCAATATTCCCGCACGGGAAACCCGTCGTCCTTGCACACGGCAGGACGTCGTGCCAACCGTACGGTGGATGATGCCCGCCAGGCAATTGCCGAGGCTTCCGGAGCGCACTCCAGCGAATTGATCTTCACATCAGGCGGAACCGAATCGGATAATTTGGCGCTGAAGGGCCTTTTCTGGAACCGCGTAGCGGCCAATGAGCAGGCGCGCGCCATCGTGCTCACCGGCATCGAGCACCACGCGATCCTGGATACGGCAATCTGGTTGCAGGACCACGAGAATGCCACCTTGCTGTGGCTGGCCGTTGACGGGGACGGCGTAGTTGATCTCGATGCGGCAGAGAAGCTTTTTGCAGAGCACCACCAGCGCATTGCCTTGGCGACCTTGATGTGGGCCAACAATGAAGTCGGCACCGTGCAGCCAGTTCGTGAATTCGCCGCCTTGGCTGGCCGCCACGGGATCCCTGTGCACTCGGATGCGGTCCAGGCCTTCGGAGCGGTGGAGGTCGACTTCGCCTCCTCGAATTTGGCCACCATGGCGATCAGCGCGCATAAGATCGGAGGCCCGGTAGGTATCGGCGGACTGCTGGTTCGCAGGGATGTAGTGCTCACCCCTGTGCAGCACGGCGGCGGACATGAACGCAAGCTGCGTTCGGGCACCCTGAACGCCGCCCACGCGGCCGGCTTCGCCGCTGCGGCTACTGCGGTGCGTGCCGAATTGCGTCAGGAAGCCGCGCGGCTGAGCGAACTGCGCGAATACGCTGTCGAGAAGATCAGCGGCTTAATTCCAGAAGCCGTGCTGAACGGTCCACGGGACCAGGCCAACGAAGGCAAGCGGTTGCCCGGCAATCTGCACTTCACTTTCCCCGAATGCGAAGGCGATTCCCTGCTCTTCGGCTTGGATATGGTGGGCATTGCCTCATCCACTGGTTCGGCCTGCACCGCTGGCGTTCCGCAGCCTTCGCATGTTTTGCTGGCTATGGGACGCGATGCGCGCACCGCGCGCAGTGTGCAACGCTTCACATTGGGGCATACATCCACGCGCGCCGACGTTGACGCATTACTAGAGGCTTTGCCGCAAGCATATGCCCAGGCAAAGAAGGCTGGCATGGCAGCCGATGAAAGCAGCATCCACACGGCAGGAACAGGTTTTACACGATGAAAGTACTAGCAGCGATGTCCGGAGGCGTGGACTCGGCGGTCGCCGCCGCCCGCGCAGTTGAAGCCGGCCACGATGTGGTCGGCGTGCACCTGGCCCTGTCCCGCATGCCAGGGACCCTGCGGACCGGTTCGCGCGGTTGCTGCACCTTGGAAGACTCCAACGACGCTTGGCGTGCCTGCGACAAGCTGGGCATCCCGTACTACGTTTGGGATTTCTCTGACCGCTTCGCCGAGGACGTGGTGGATGACTTCGTATCCGAATACGAGGCCGGCCGCACCCCGAACCCGTGCATGCGCTGCAATGAGAAGATCAAGTTCGCCGCCTTGCTCGAGAAGGCCCTGGCCCTGGGCTTTGATGCGGTCTGCACCGGCCACTACGCCAAGGTGCTGCGCGACGAGCAGGGCAACCCGGAGCTGCACCGCGCCGCGGACTGGGCCAAGGACCAGTCCTACGTCTTGGGCGTGCTGACCCACGAGCAGCTGGAGCACTGCATGTTCCCGCTGGCCGAGACCCCCTCCAAAGCGGAAGTCCGTGCCGAAGCCGCCGCGCGTGGCCTGACGGTCGCGAACAAGCCCGACAGCTACGACATCTGCTTCATCCCTGATGGGGATACCCGCGGATGGCTGGCTGAACGCATTGAGATGAAGCCAGGGGAGATTGTCGACCACGAGGGCAACCAGCTTGGCGAGCACGAAGGCGCGCAGGCCTTCACTGTTGGCCAGCGCAAGGGCCTTCGCCTGGGCCGTCCGGCTGCCGATGGAAAACCGCGTTTCGTGCTGGAAATCCGTCCGAAGGAGAACAAGGTGATCGTCGGTCCGGAGGCTCTGCTGGCCGTGGACCAGTTGCGCGGTATCCGCATTTCCTGGGCGGGAGTGCCAATCGCTGAAGTCTTCAGCGGAGACACCTTCGATTGCATGGTGCAGGTGCGTGCGCACGGCGATCCGGTGGCTGCTGTGGCTCACATGGAGCGCTCCGATGAGGGCCGCGACGAGCTGGTAGTCAATCTCCCTGAAGGCATGCGCGGAGTCGCGCCGGGCCAGACCATGGTCGTTTACCAGGGCAGCCGGGTGCTGGGCCAGGCAACCATCGATTCTGCCCGTTCCAGCGCCTGGGACTCCAGCAAGGTCAACTGATTTTGCCGACGCAAAGAAGCCCTTGGTTCCATTCGAAAGAGAATGGACCCAAGGGCTTCTTTGCGTCATAGGCTCTTTAGCTTCGCCAAAGGGCAAAAGATGGGTTGTTGCCCCGCTCGCGGAATGTCCGAGCAGCCGGGCGAGCCAATTGAAACGGATCGAGACAGCTTCTAGTCCTCGTCGACAATGCCGAACATATGGGCCGAAATATCCTGGTACTCCACGCGGGTCTTGCCTTTTTCCAGCTTTGGCAGCTGCGCCGGGGAGTGCGTGTGGCAGTGCACGAAATCGAAGGCAGGCCACCACTTCTTGGGACGCTCGTATTCGCTGAAGCCGCAGACTTCGCAGACCAGGTGAATCCACACGGGCCGTTTGCCGGTGCGATTCGCACGCGACTGGACCAGCCATGCAGGCGGGTTCGAATTCAGCTCACGAAACTCGGCTTCGCTCAACTTCGACGGGATGCCGTGCTTCTTGGCCATTTCCACTGGGATATCCAACGCGATTGCCGCGTCTCTACGAGTCATCATTGGTATCTAGCTTATGCCACCGGGCGAACGCCCGGAAAGCCATGCCAGCCCATCGCAACGGTGAGTTAGCGCGGCCATGGGCTGAAGCGCAAAAAGCGGGCGTTGAGACCGCGCTTTTGCAAATTTCCACCTCTTCCATTCGTATTTCGTGCCCTGCATCACATAGGCTATGTGAAGCATGTGCTAATCATCACAGTGCATGCATGTATCTAGACGAAGGATGACTCATGACTCGCAAGAAGAACGGACTGCGACTCGCAGCAGCCGTTGTGGGTATCTCTGCCCTGGCTCTGACCGGCTGCACCCAAGCTGCAGACAGTGGCAATGACGGCGGCGGCAATGGCGATGCCAGCGCCCCGATCACCCTGGGCACCACCGACAAAGTGACCTCTCTGGACCCTGCTGGATCCTACGACAACGGTTCGTTCATGGTCATGAACCAGATCTACCCCTTCCTGCTCAACTCCGAGCCGGGCAGCCCGGACCCATCGATGAGCCTTGCCGAGTCCGCAGAGTTCACCACCCCGACCGAATACACGGTCAAGCTGAAGTCGGGCTTGAAGTGGGCCAACGGCCACGACCTAGACTCCAAGGACGTCAAGTTCACCTTCGACCGCCAGCTGAAGATCGCGGACCCCAACGGTCCTTCCTCGCTGCTTGGCAACGTCGAGTCCATCGAAGCGCCAGATGCCACCACCGTGGTCTTCAAGCTGAAGGTCGCCAACGACCAGACCTTCCCGCAGGTGCTGACCTCTCCAGTCGGCCCGATCGTTGATGACGAAGTGTTCTCTGCGGA
>NZ_BJNE01000030.1 GCF_006539525.1 Glutamicibacter nicotianae
ATATTAGAACGACGCCACCACCAACGGCTCCCAACGGGAACGAAGGGTCATCATTATGAACATAGTGGCAGAATACAGAATTATAATGGCGCGATGCTGACCAAAACCACGGGCGTTCAGAATGGCATGTTCCATGCCGAAGAACATCGCCGGGATCTCACTTCAACTGATATCAGCAAAACTTCGAAGGGTGAAGCCCGGCGACTCCGCCGCTAACTAGGCGGGCTGTTCTTTACGGCGCCCCTCTAGGTCGCAACGATAACCGTGATACTGAGCTCCTGCGATACAACCACGATGGTTTCGGCGTCATTTTCTTCCGGCCGCATAGGAAGGCCAGGCTTGGAAGGCCAGCCAAAAAGCCGAAAGATCCGCCGTGGATGCCACGTCCCGCCCCGTTATCTCCTTGATTCTTCCTAGCCTGTAAAACAAAGTCTGCCGATGGATCCCCAGCGCGGATGCGGTTTCATTCCAGCGACGGTCATTTGCCAGGTAGGCAAAGAGCGTCTCGCGCAGTGCGGACGACTTCGGGTCTTTTCCCGCAAGCCCGCCGAGCACTTGTTCCACGATGGCAGAAGCCTCTTTGCGAGAACGCGTCAGCAGCGACACCGTGACGCCGGAGAAATCCATCCACTGCTTCGTTCCTCCAGAACCAAGAACCTTCTGGGCTTCGTTGGCGGCAACTTGTGCATCCCTTAGATCTATGTAGGTCGACGAGACGCCTGCACGTACTTCTAACCGCCCCAGTAAATGACGAATGTCATCGCGTGTTTGCTCGGAGAGCAGAATTAGATGTGACCCTCGTCCGGGGGCAGCTAAAACAGGCAAACCACCAATTGCTATTGCCCGGTTGACTCGTTCCCCATGCTCCGACGAAACGGCTACAATCTGAAACCCGGAGGAAGCATGGCTAGGATGCAGAAATGACTCAAAGCCGTCAGGGAGGTGCCCTTCGAGAATCGATGCAAGTATTTTCGCCGAGCGTTCCGAGTTGAGGCGAATTGAAGGCAGGATTTGGCTCAACGCGACTTCAACGACTTGTAGCAGATGGATCAACAGAAAACTGCTAATTTCCTCGCCCGGATGCTCCGATACCAGAAGCGCAATATCAGCGCTTCCGGGAAGCGTGTAGGAGCGTTGCCGCACGGAGGTAGGTACAGCTTCAGATGGAGAACCTTCTACTATTTCTAGACCGGTCTGAACGTCCACTACCTTCAAGCCAGCCCTGAATAGTTCTTGCAGGCCATCCATCATTCGAACTGGATCGTCGCGCGCGTAAGTTGACAATTGATAAAGCTTGCTGAGTTTGATTACTTCCATCGTTTGTGATGTAGCCGTTGCTGCGGCGACAGTTCGCCCTATCGCTGCGAACGGTGTGCTCGAACTTGCCAAGAGAACAGGAAATGAACGCCTGTCTGCTTCATCCCGCAGTTCCTGATGTATAGCGGGCAGACTGGGGTGGTCTCCCAGCGCCACGCCAGCGAGGCCCGCTTCCTCTAGTTTGGCGATGAAAACTCGCTGCTCCTCGGGCATGTCCGGGACACAGTGCCCTACGGTCATGAGCAGTTCATGAGGACCAAGCCATCGAGCTGGATCCTCCAATTCACAGCTGTGAGCCCAAAGAACTTGCCGACCCAGACCATTGGCACCGGCCAAGACCTGAGTATGCAAACTTTCCAGATTGATTAAGTCCCTCATAGTTAGTGCTAGCTGCTCCATGGACTGATCCTAGTACGACTCAATCCTCTATTTCATGCTGTGAAACGAAAGAGGCCAAAAAATCTTATCCAAGTACTATTCGCCAAACATTTCGCTTTCAGTACGGTGTGTATACCCGAGAAGACGACGGCAAAGGAAATCACACCCATGGGCTCGAGCAACCTGCTTGTCCTACCCGGAATCTATTACGGAATCACCTCGCCTCCGGCTCAATTCCGCCACTCCACCGTCATACGATGTCGCCTGAGTCAACATCGCTCGTAACGAATGTCAACGTGCATGAATTTTCGCCCTCAACGGCACGACTGCTCTCACTTAGGAAACGCAATGGAAAATGCTAAACCCGGCCAAGTAATACTCTCGCTCAGTTGTGAAGACCAAATCGGAATTGTCCACGCTGTGTCAGGGTTCCTAGTTTCCCACGGTTGCAACATTTTGGCCAGTCAGCAATTCGATGACGCAACTGAGAACCGCTTCTTCATGCGGGTTCAGGCAACCTACCCTCCTGCCGTAGGCATCGAGGATTTGAAAACGGCATTCCAGGCAACTGCCTCGACTTACGGCATGTCATGGACGCTGTCGGACATGGAAGTTCGGCCCAAAGTGGCACTGCTGGTTTCCAAGGCCGAACATTGCCTGAATGACCTGCTTTTCCGTTGGCGGTCCGGATACCTCAAAGTTGACTTCGCGTTCATCGCGTCGAACCACACGGACCTTCAGCCAGTTGCCGAGGCTCACGGCATTCCCTTCTTCCACATCCCCGTCACGCCCGATACGAAACACACGGCTGAGGCCCAGCTGGTAGCCCTCCTCACAGAGCATGAAGTGGAGCTAACGGTTCTGGCTCGCTACATGCAAGTCTTCAGCGACGACCTATGCCGCGAGTTGTCCGGAAAGGCCATAAACATCCACCACTCGTTCCTCCCCGGTTTCAAGGGTGCTCGACCTTACCATCAAGCATTCGATCGAGGCGTTAAACTCGTTGGTGCCACGGCACACTATGTGACTGCTGAGCTGGACGAAGGGCCAATCATTGAACAGGAAGTACTTCGCGTTGGCCACGATTACAGCCCGGCAACATTGTCGGTGGCAGGACAGGATGCAGAACGGCTAGCCCTATCACGAGCCGTTCAGTGGCACGCGGAGCAGCGAGTGCTGCTCAATGGCCACCGTACTGTCGTCTTCAACTAAGCACATTTTTCACGGTGCTTGCTATCGGGCACCATCACCGGATAAGAAATGAGACCATAAATGGACAGGCTTGTCGATCGCACCCTGAGTGCCAAAATGTTCACCGATACCTCCAACGATCCATTGCCACCCAAGGTCAGGACCGTGATTGTCGGTGGAGGAATAATCGGTTCCAGCATTGCTTACCATTTGGCTGCGGCCGGCGAGACGGACACCCTGTTGCTGGAAAACAATGTTGTGGGGAGCGGGACGTCATGGCACGCGGCTGGACTGGTGACCGGGGCCCGAGGTTCCGCCACGATGACGAAGATGGCGAAATACAGCCTTGAATTCTACCGAAATCTCGAAGAAAAATCAGGCCTGGACGTCTCTTTCCAGCGCTCGGGGTCTTTGAGCGTGGCGCGAACGGCTGGCCGTGTAGATGAACTCCTCTACGCCAAAGATGTCGCCGACCAACAGGGCATTGCAACCGAGTGGCTTACTCCTGACCGCTATAAGGAAGTGTGGCCATTAGCTAGCCACACAGGAGTCCTAGGAGCACTCCTGCTGCCTGAGGACGGACACGTGAATCCTGGATACGCCACCGTCGCCTTTGCTAAATTGGCCCACCAACTTGGAGTGCAGGTCCGCGAAAACGTTGATGTCCAGCAGATTTTGCGTGACGATGAACGCGTTGTCGGTGTTCTCACGGACCAAGGGCCCGTCCATTGTGAACGAGTCGTCTTGGCGGCGGGGTTGTGGACTAGGGATCTCGCCATCACCGCGGGCGTAAACGTTCCTCTGTATGCGGCGGAACACATTCATGTTCGCACCGGCGAAATAGCAGGTGCCTCACCTGATCTACCTGTGTATCGTGACCTAGACAACAGCTATTACATCCGCCACGAAGCCGGACGGCTGTTGATTGGAGCTTTTGAACCCAACGGACTTCCGCGGCCCGTTGAAGATATCTCCAGGGAGGGCTTTGCCGAATTCGAGCCCGATTGGGAGCACTTTGCTCCAATCCGAAAGAAGGCCGAGGCTACGGTCCCTAATCTGACTTCGGCAGGATATGAGCGTTTCCTCAACGCCCCTGAAAGTTTTACGCCTGATGCGAATTTCGCGCTAGGCCCGACATCCGAATTCCCTAACCTCTTCGTTGCGGCCGGGTTCAACTCCCAAGGCATCATTTACGCACCCGGAGTTGGCAAGGAACTGTCCAAATGGATCATTTCAGGCACCCCAGGATTTGATTCTTCCACCGTCGACATTCAACGTTTTTCCCGTCACCAAAACAACCGCCGATACCTCAAGGCCCGCACGAAGGAGGGGTTGGGTCGTCTCTACGCCATGCATTGGCCAAACTTGCAGCTAGAATCTGCGCGCGATATCAGGCGTACCCCTCTCCATTCCCGTTTGGCTGAATTAGGTGCATGTTTCGGCGAGGTGAACGGTGGGGAACGAGCCAATTGGTACGGCGAACCAGGTACATCACCGCAATACGACTTCAGCTACGGACGACCCAACTGGTTCGGTCGTGTCGCGGAAGAACATGAAGCTGCACGTGAGGGAGTTGTCCTATTCGATCTCAGCCCCTTCGCCAAGTTCGAAGTGTCCGGACCGGATGCCCTAGAGGTATGCCAGTATGCCACAACGGCCAATGTCGACGTTGAAAATGACAAGGCGGTCTATACGCTATTCCTTAACGATGGTGCCGGCATCGAGCTCGACGGAACAATTACTCGCCTCGCCGTCGATCGATTTCTCGTTGTGACTCCGTCATTCACGCAACAGAAGACGGAATCCTACCTCAAACGGCTTGCGCGTGGCAAGGCGGCAGCGGTGTTCGACTGCACCGCGGCACTAGCCACAATTGGCGTCATGGGCCCAAAAAGCAGGGAACTCCTGAGCAGGATTTCACCGAACGACTGGTCCGACAAAGCCCAGAAATACACGCACGGGCGAACCGTGGAAATCGCAGATGGCTACGCCTACAGCCTGCGTGTGAGTTTCGTAGGCGAACTGGGATACGAGATCTACCCTAGTGCGGACTTGGCTGTTAATGTCTTTGACGCGTTATGGGAGGCCGGGCAAGATCTGGGCGTCAAAATGGCGGGATACCATGCGCTTGATTCTCTGCGTAGCGAAAAGGGTTTCCGGCACCTGGGGCATGATATCGGCCCCGATGACGATCCATATTCCGCCGGGCTCCGCTTCACGCTGGATATGGACAAGCCCGGCGGTTTCGTGGGAAAGCAAGGACTTATGCACCTGGACCCCGCAGCCCCAAAACACCGAACCGTGTACGTACTTCTGGAGGACCCCGAGCCCGTGTTTGTTCACGATGAGACGGTCTTCTGTAATGGCTTGCCCGTCGGACGGATGACGAGCGGAAGTTACGGCCACACGTTGGGTGGAGCCGTGGGACTTGCTGCCATCGACCCCGACACAGACCTAGCTGGGAGCTTCGAGGTCCAGTGCAAGGGCAAGCACTACCCTGCGACGGTTGCGCGCCGTCCGTTCTACGATCCCAAAGGGGAACGGCTTCGCGGCTAACTCTTCTCGCGGACCGGCCTGTCCGTCCGAGACCTTGCTGCGGAAAAACGCCAGGCAAGACCATATCCTGCCACGGCCGGAAAAATAGGTAGTCAACACATTTACTAGCGGAGGAGTCTTCCCAGAAGGCTGACCACGTTGGCGAAGATTAGCCATTGAAGGGGCACCATAGTGAAGAAGTGGCTCTCTCTTTCTGCAGCAATTCTTTTGGAGGTAAGTGCGACGGTGGCGCTCAAGGCCGCCCTGGAGCGGCCTGGGTGGTACCTGCTTGTGGTGGTGGGATACGTCGCCGCTTTCGCCCTGCTCACTAGCTGTCTTCGCTTGGGTATGACGATCAGCGTCGCCTACGGGGCTTGGGGCGCCGGTGGAATTATCGCCACCGCGCTGCTCGCAGCGATGATCTACGATGAGCCATTGACTTCGCTGATGGCCCTCGGCATGGTGCTCATTCTTACTGGAGTGATCACCCTTGAGCTCGGAGCACAAAAGGCGCACCGAGCCCCGGACAAGGGCAGAACGTTATGATGTGGTTCTTTTTGAGTTTGGCCATAATAAGTGAACTGGCAGGAACCATCTCATTGCGGGCTTCGGATAGCCTCAAAAGGAAGCTATGGCTCGTCGCAATCGTTCCGGGCTACCTCTTGTCCTTCGTATTCCTTAGCGTGGCGTTGTCCGAGGGGCTCCCCCTTGGGGTCGGCTACGGGATCTGGGTTGCATGTGGCGTTGCGCTCACCGCCGTTTCCGCTCGTATCCTCTTCGGCGACCCCTTGACACTGCGTATGGCATTTGGAGTCTTGCTCATCGCCACGGGGGTGCTCCTTGTAGAGCTTGGTACAGCGGCACGCTGAGCTGTTTTCCCCGCAGATGTGTTTTAAAACTGATTGCGGATACCCAAGCCGCAGCGATCCAGTCCTGCTTTTGACTCACACCCAAATGACCTCTACGCCCGAGTGAGCTGTTTCTCTCGCTTTCTTCCAGGTCGTGCTACCGTAGCCGCGGTGGCACTCGCACACAGCGAGCAGCCGATGCTGGATTAGACTCGAACAGGTGGGAAATACCCGCAGAAAGGCGTCGGAACCCCAAACGCTTTCCGCGAGCCGATACGCCAATTCCTTGATCAATAGGCCGCACCAGGGTAATTTCCATACCTCGGTTCACAGTCTTCCGAATATTTCTCATATCACGGAGTTGGTAAGGGTTCCGATGCCTTTGAGCGTTATGGCGACCTGATCCCCGGGATCGACTGCCACAGCGGTTCCGGGGGCGCCGGTCATCACAATGTCCCCAGGTTCCAGGCTTACCCATTTCGTGACGTAGACAAGACAATCCAGGACGCTTGACGGCAAGTTGAATGTCCCGGACTGTGCCTCAATCCGGTCGTTGACGGTCACTTCAATGCTGATTCCATCGGGATCTTCGATTTCGGTCTCGATCCAAGGGCCCACCGGCGTATAGTTAATTCCTCCCTTGGATTGGAACAGCCTCTCATCGACACGCCCTTGGTCGGCATTCGTCACGTCATTTGCGATCGTGTATCCCAGCACGTGGCTGTAAGCATTTTCGCGAGTGAGGTTGGCCGAGCGTTTGCCGATGACCACCGCCAGCTCACCCTCAATGTTCACAATGCCTGCCTCCCGCCTCGCCGCAATCTCATCTCCGGGATTGGCCAAGGTGTGAACGGATTTGTGCCAGGCCTGTATTGGCAGCGCGTGCCCAGTGCCCGCGTGGTTATGTCCGATGCCCACGATCACAGAGGGACGTACCGGGGCGAGCAACTGCGCACCCATGACAGGTGTCACTGGTCCTGAGTAAACCAGGGACTCGGCAAAAGGGCTGTCAATATGGTGCCATTCATTGTTTAGCAAGACTGCGTAGGTGGACCCTTCCTCGGTATTTACTCGCGCTATGCGCATGTTCCACTCCTTCCTTAGGTTGGGGTCGTCGGAACCTTAGTTCGCAGCCAGCCTGAGCCACCGTTATCTTCGAACATGGGTCATGATTCGTGTTTTCGGCAGGAACCGACGACGTGCGTGGCTGGCAAAAGGGCCCAGAATGGCTTGGGTAAAGCAATATTCAATATTGTAGTCAAGCCCGGCTTTCCTGTCTTCGAGTTGGATCTGCACCGCCTGGTTCTGGGAGGGCACCTTCATGGTTGCAGGTTGTAATTGTCGCGAGCTCTAAAGATAACTCGAGACTCGTCGACCGTTGGATAAATTCCGCAGTGATCAGGCGTGGCTCCTTAATTCGGCGTTCGTCTAGCGAGGATCCCAGATCGACTTAACAGGGGAAAACCCGATGAAGACGGATGTGAGGAAGGTCGAATGCAAGTGGTACTGCCGACCAGGTAGGTCGACTTGCAGAACCAGGTGTTGGCCAAGTAGGCCCAGCTCGTGCACGAAACTACCGAATGCGCCGTACAAGCCGTGCTTTATCCCGGTCAACAGAAGAAGCCTTGATGATTTCGTCTGACTATGTTGTACATATTGCGGCTTTGAGGTGCTGGCATTGTCCCGATACAGACATATCGCAAGGACGGTTTGTGCTCAACCGTGCGATGCATTGGCATACTACCCGCGGACAATGGTTATGAGGCGGCGGGAGCGGCGGACAAAGCATTGCCTCGACCGCCACAGGCCTCTTGCTTCCGCCGGTGACGATCTTAGGCTGATCGGCAACATAGCCGGGTGCCGAAGCCGTGATCGATGTGCTTCAGCATATTAATTATCAGCAGGACTCACTCCTACCTCGACGTGACAGGAATCACACGACCACCATCCTAGTACTCGGCGCGACCGGCAAGGCAGGTCGTAACCTGGTTCCCGCCCTGCTCAGTCGCCAGGTCGAGGTTCGGGCAGCAACCCGGAACTCCGAGGCGTTCGATGGAACCTCCAACGCCACGGTTGTCCGCTTCGATTGGAATGATCGTCAGACTTGTTCCGCAGCGCTCGACGGCGCCGATGGTGTCTACTTGATTAAGCCCGAGAGCGAAAGCGCCACAGATCTCGTGAGCGAATTCCTCGCGGAAATGACCAGGGCCGGTGCCTCGCGGCTCGTGCTCCACTCGGAGGATGCTGCGAAGACACGCTCGGCTACCGATGAAGAGCGGCGTGTTGAGTTGGTCGTTGAGCAGTCCGAATTCGACTGGACTATCATCCGACCCAACTGGTTCATTCAGGACTTGGATGACCAGTACTTCTTTGGTGGCATGATCCGTGACAAGGGCATCATAGCCATGACGACCGGAGGCGCAGGTGTCTCTTGGATCGATAGCCGAGACATCGCTGCGACGGCCGTCGAGCTCTTATGCGACCCCAGCCTATGCCGTAACGAGGCGTTCACCTTAAGCGGACCGGAAGCCCTGACGATTGAGGCCCTTACCAACCGGATCAGGTCCATCACCGGACACCATGTAGTTCCCGTGGAGGAGACGATCGATGCTGCGGAGGTGCGCATGAGGCGCGATGGCCTACCCGAAGATCTTATTGCTTACCTGAAGCGGCTGAACGCATCCATCATCGCCGGAGACACAGCAACGGTAACCGACAGCGTCGAGCGCGTGACGGGACGTCCACCCCGCAGCATTGACAACTTCCTGGCCGAATGGGCACCCCAACTGGCCGCCCAGACGGAGAACGTGTCACGCGCCGTCGTCAAGGCCAACGAGGCGTTGTTCGGTCGACAGATCAAAGCTTGGGCGGGCAACGACATCGATTCGCTGCTCGAATGCTACAACAACGACATAGTCTACGTTGACGTGCCGTTCCCAGACCAGCCGGTACGCGGGCTTGATGCATTCCGCGCCCACATGATCAACTACAACGGCCAGTTTGACAGGTCGGATTTCGTGGCCGAGATCATCACTCTAGTCGCCAATGAAACCCACGTCGTCGGAGAACTATTCTGCACCGGGCGCTACATCGGTACAGGTTCTCCGGAAGGCGGGGTCATCATCAGTTGGTCCGCCACGTTGGTCGAGACCGTCGTGGAGGGCAAGATTTGCTCGGAGCGGGCGTACTTCGACCCCACAATTTTCGAAAAGGCAGTGGTCAAAGCGTCTTGTTGAATCAGGTTCTCGCGTAATCGGAATTGCGCCCTGTCGTAACACAAGAATCACTAGGCCATTACATCGGAGAGGGGTTCTCGGGCCCGCCAGTCCAGGACGACAACTGGTATGAGTGGCCTCGAACCGCTATCGGGAGGGCGCCCCTCAACATCGATATTCAGGTCATGGATCAGCAGTCGACCACACGATCCGCAACGAGGCCACCCATCCTCGGAATCGATCGTAAATAACAGGCACGAGGGTGGATGCGGGGCAATGAGTTGACGCCACCAAAAATAAATAGCCTTGGCGGGACACTCGACCTCAACGAAAGGGGACCCTATGGCAGACCCCAGGCAGAAGAAGATCTGCGAGACTATCAGAGAGCTTATGCATACGGCAACAACCGGCCGCTCGCCGTTTACCATCATGCGTCCCGCCACCGTCGACACCGGAGGAGCGCCGAATGCGCGCGTCGTGGTGTTGCGCGAGGCAAACGATGGAGTTTTGTCGTTTATCACGGATCTCAGATCGCCCAAAGCTAAGGAGATATGCGCCCAACCGCTCGTCAACCTCAGCGGATACGAAGCCAGCTCCTCCGTGCAGCTCCGCGTCGCAGGACGGGCCAGAATAAACACAGACGAGGAACGGCGCAAGAAATTTTGGAATGGCCTTCTCCCGCACACACATTTGCTCTTCTGGTCTCCGCTGGCCCCCGGGGCCATAGTCTCCGCCCCGGAAGACTTGTACACAGAAGTGGAACTGCTCAACGGCGACTCCGCTAAGCTTTACGCGCATTTCGGGCTCGTCGACGTGATAGTTGACTGCATCGATTGGTTGGATCTCTCAACAGAGCCGCCCGTACGATGCCGCTTCGCGCGCACCCGCGACGGCTGGGAAGCGAGCTGGCTAGCTCCGTGAGGGGAGTTACTTTCTAGTTACCGGGACAAGCCAGTAGCAAAGGCTAGTGGTAATCAGAGGAAAGGTCCTACGGGCCGGCGAAGGGCGGCAGCACGTCCAGCTCGTCGCACGGGTGCAGGGCGCGGGCATGCTCCTGCTCGCTCACGCCGTTGACAAGGAAGCTGCAACGCGCCAGCGCCGCGCCCAAGGCGGCCGAGGGCATCCCGGCATTGTCAGTCAGGCAGATGAACTCGTTTAGGCCGAGTCGTTCTTCGGTGGTGCCAGTGGCCTGTGCGGCGGCGGCAAACTAGCGAATGCGCAATTATCCTCCGATGGCGCTCATGGAGCGGTCCGATTGTACAAAGTCCTTGGAGCCGAGCCCCGTGTGCTCCATGCCGTGGGCTCGGGGCTTGCCCCACATCGCCGCCCGCCAGCGCTCGGCGATTGCCGCATCGTCTGAGCCGTCGCGCAGCAGCGCGGACAGGTCGGTTTCCTCGCGGGAGAACAGGCAGCTCATGACCTTGCCCTCAGCGGTGATGCGGGTGCGCTTGCAATCGGCGCAGAAGGGCTCGGAGACCGAGGCGATGATGCCCACCGCGCCCAGTATGGTGTCTGGGTCCGCGTGGGTGGAAACCAAGAAGCGTTCGGCTGGAGCGCCGTCGCGCGGACGGGTGTCCGGGGAGAGGCGGAAGCGGGATTCCAGGTAGGCGCGCAGATCCGCGGCGGTGACCATGTTGTCTTTGCGCCACACATGGTCCGCGTCCAGCGGCATCTGCTCGATGAAGCGCAGCTCCAAGCCGCGCTCCAGTGCCCAGGCCAGTAGCTCGGGTGCCTGTTCGTCGTTGATCCCACGCATCAACACAGCATTGATCTTCACTGGGGCCAGGTTGGCGGCCAGGGCCGCGTCGATCCCGGCGAACACCGAATCGATGTGGTCGCGCCGGGTGAGCTTGGCGAACGTCTCCGCGTGCAAGGTGTCGAGGGAAACGTTGATCCGGGCCAGCCCGGACTCCTTGAGCGCCGCGGCCTTCTTGGCCAGACCCACCCCGTTAGTGGTCAGGGAGATGGGAAGGGCCGGGTGTTCAGCGCGCACCGCCGCGATGATCTGGGGCAGGTCCACGCGCACCAGCGGTTCGCCGCCGGTGAGGCGCAGTTCGCGGATCCCCAGGTCGTGGACGCCGATGCGCACGATCCGGGCGATTTCCTCGAGGGTGAGCAGCTTGGACTTGGGCAGCCAGGCCAGCCCGTCGGCGGGCATGCAGTAGGTGCAGCGCAGGTTGCACTTGTCGATCAAGGAGATGCGCAGGTCGGTGGCCTGTCGGCCGAACTTGTCGCTGAGCCCGGGGGCGTCCGCAGGTGCCTGGGTCAGGATAGTGGGCATGGGCAGGCTGACGGTGCTGCGCGGAGTATCTGTGTTCGTCGCCATATATTGAGGGTAGTACACAGGAGGGGCTTTCGTCGCCATGCATTTGCGCCGTTGGCGGACACCGAGATGGGCACGGTTTTGTTAATGTGTATATTTGTGCATCATTTTACTATTTTTGCCGAATCTTTATGATTTTCTGACAAATCCACGGGCTTTATGAATGTTCTTCCCCGCAGGGCAACATGAACACTTCTTGATTGCCCAGATTTAGGATGGAGTCCACGAGATCACTCTTCCGTCGAAGTGTCCCGGAGAATGGGGATGCCACTGAAAAATACTGGCCGTCACGTTGCGGGATGCGGGCAGCGAACCGGTGGAGCTAGTCCAGGCATTGGGCTGCACGCTGGCCCTGGACCT
>NZ_BJNE01000031.1 GCF_006539525.1 Glutamicibacter nicotianae
GCAGGCGCCGTTCCCCGATAAGGGAACGGCGCCTGCCTGTTTAGCTCAAGAGACTACTTGGTCAGCAGTTCCAGAGCCTTGTTCAGGGTTGCGCTTGGGCGCATCACAGCGGAGGTCTTGGCCTCGTCCGGACGGTAGTAGCCAGCGATGTCCACAGCCTGCCCCTGGACCTCGGCGAGCTCGGCCACGATGGTCTGCTCTTTCTCGTTCAGCACCTTGGCAACCTCGGCGAACGCGGAAGCCAGCTGCGCATCCTTGTCCTGCTTGGCCAGCTCTTCTGCCCAGAACTTGGCCAGGTAGAAGTGGCTGCCGCGGTTATCCAGCTCGCCCACCTTGCGCTTAGGCGACTTGTCTTCCAGCAGGAAGGTGCCGGTAGCTGCATCCAGGGTGTCTGCCAGCACCTGGGCGCGGGCGTTGTTGGTGGTCACTGCCAGGTGCTCGAAGGAGGCGCCCAGTGCCATGAATTCGCCCAGCGAATCCCAGCGCAGGTGGTTCTCGTTCACCAGCTGCTGCACGTGCTTCGGAGCGGAGCCGCCGGCACCGGTCTCGAACAGGCCGCCGCCAGCCAGCAGCGGAACG
Organism: Glutamicibacter nicotianae; assembly: GCF_006539525.1. GTDB lineage: Bacteria > Actinomycetota > Actinomycetes > Actinomycetales > Micrococcaceae > Glutamicibacter > Glutamicibacter nicotianae. Next base: position 580 of record NZ_BJNE01000031.1, read on the forward strand.
ATGGACAGCATCTTGGCGCTGGTGCCCAGTTCCAGGATTGGGAACAGGTCGGTCAGGTAGTCGCGCAGCACGTTGCCGGTCACCGAGATGGTGTCCTCGCCCTTGCGGATGCGCTCGATCGAGTACTTGGTGGCCTCGACCGGGGACAGGATCTCGATGGTCAGGCCATCGGTGTCGTGTTCCTTCAGGTACTCGTTGACCTTGCCGATCAGCACTGCGTCGTGGGCGCGGTTCTCGTCCAGCCAGAACACTGCCGGGGTCTGGGAGGCCCGGGCGCGGTTCACTGCCAGCTTCACCCAGTCGCGGATGGCAACGTCCTTGGTCTGGCAGGCGCGCCAGATGTCGCCGGCGAAGACCTGGTGCTCGATGAGCACGGTGTCGTTCTCGTCGACGATCTGCACGTGGCCGTTGGCTGACAGTTCGAAGGTCTTGTCGTGCGAGCCGTATTCCTCGGCCTTCTGCGCCATCAGGCCGACGTTCGGCACGGTGCCCATGGTGGTCGGGTCGTAGGCGCCGTTGGCGCGGCAGTCCTCGATCACGGTCTGATAGACGCCGGAGTAGGAGGAGTCAGGCAGCACGGCCAGGGTGTCTGCGGTGTTGCCCTTGGCATCCCACATCTTGCCGCCCAGGCGGATCATGGCAGGCATGGAAGCGTCAACGATGACATCCGATGGGACGTGCAGGTTGGTGATGCCCTTGTCGGAATCGACCATGGCAACTGCCGGGCCTTCTTCCAGGCCCTTGGCGATCAGCTTCTCGACGCCGGCGCGGACCTCGTCGGACAGCTCGTCCAGGCCGTTCAGGATAGCTGCCAGGCCGTTGTTCGGGTTCAGGCCGGCCGCTGCCAGTTCCTTGCCGTAGGTCTCGAACAGCTCGGAGAAGTAGGCCTTGACTACATGGCCGAAGATGATCGGGTCGGAGACCTTCATCATGGTGGCCTTCAGGTGCGCCGAGAAGAGGATGCCCTCTTCCTTGGCGCGGGCCACGGAGTTCTTCAGGAACTCGGACAGCGCTGCGGCGTGCATGACGGTGCCGTCGATGACTTCGTCCTTGAGCACGTCGAATGGCTTCTTCAGGACCTTGACTTCGCCGTCTTCGCCAACGAAGCGGATCGAGATCTTCTTGTCCGCGTCGATGACCACGGACTTCTCGTTGGAAGCGAAGTCGTCGGCACCCATGGTGGCCACGTTGGTCTTCGAGTCGGCTGCCCACTCGCCCATGGAGTGCGGGTACTTGCGGGCGTAGTTCTTCACGCTCAGCGGGGCGCGGCGGTCCGAGTTGCCTTCGCGCAGCACCGGGTTCACTGCCGAACCCTTGATCTTGTCGTAGCGTGCGCGGATGTCGGTTTCCTCATCCGAGGACGGGTTGTCCGGGTAGTCAGGCAGTGCGTAGCCGGCAGCCTGCAGCTCGGCGATGGCGGCCTTCAGCTGCGGGATCGAAGCCGAGATGTTCGGCAGCTTGATGATGTTCGCTTCCGGGGTCTTGGCCAGGTCGCCAAGTTCCGCCAGTGCGTCACCGATGCGCTGTTCCTCGGTGACATAGTCCGGGAAGGTAGCGATGATGCGACCGGCCAGCGAGATGTCGCGGGTCTCAAGTTCCACCCCGGCGGTCGACGCGAAGGCCTCCACGATTGGCAGGAACGAGTGGGTCGCCAGCATTGGCGCTTCGTCGGTGTGGGTGTAAATAATCTTTGCCATAGGTGTGGCGTCTCCCTGAACGTCGTGCGGAAGCGGTGTTACCGCCCTGAACTCAACGTTCCAAATCTACCTGATTTTGCCCAGCACCACACTTTCCGGCCAGCAGAAATACGCGCGGCAATCCCCCATTTTCGCCGAAATCCCGGGCTGGACTGCCCGCAAGCAGTTCGTCACATTTAAGTTAATCGGCGATAACTCAAGATTGGCCTTCGCTATTCGGGCACAGGCCCGGCCAGGGCTGCCAGATTCGCCAGAGCCGCATCGAAGAGCTCAACCGGATCCGCAGGCTCCCCGGCCCGCTCCGCTCGGCCGAAGCACTGCCAGGCCACCCGCCACAGGGCAGCCAGGGTTTCGCCGATGATCAAGGCGGGCATGGCCGGCAGCAGCCCGCGGCGCTGCAGCTCCTGCGCGGTGGCCGCCGAGAAGGCTTCCTCCTGCCGGGTAATGGCCAGCAGCAGCTTCGGCTCGATGACAATCAGCCGGGAAATGCGGCGGTACTCGCTAGTGCGGATCTCGGCCGCCAGGAGCTTGCGGCACTCGGCGGCCAGCAGCCGGAAAATCTGCGCGCCCGTGGAGCCGGAGGCAATCTCGCATCCGGTCACGGCCTCGATCAGCTCATGCTGGGCAGGCACGATGGCCGCTTCCCGGGAGTCGCAGTAGCGGAAGAACGTGCGCTCGGAAATGCCGGCCCGGGCGGCAATCTGCCCCACGGTCACCGAGTCCAAGCCGCGCGATTCCACCAGATCCAAGGCCGCTGCCTGAATTGCCTTCAGTGTGGCCGCTTTGCGGTCCTCGCGAATCCCCATGGCGCTCTCCTTTGCCCTGCGGCCGCCTGCGCCGTGCAGGCTGCGACCGCCGAATTAGTTTCCTGTCACAGTCTGACAGATTCACTTACGAGAAAGTGGCAGAGTGTGACAGTATTTGCTGGTTGGCATCCCACAGGAAGAAGAATTCATGACGACAAAACCCGCTGCAACCAGCGCAAAGCCCGGAGCCGGGCCCGCTGGGCAGCTTTCCGGCAAGGCCTTGACCGGCATCATCGCTTCATTGGCCTTGGCCGCATTCATGATGATCCTGAACGAAACCGTGCTCACCGTGGCACTTCCGGGCATCATGCAGGACATGTCCATTTCGGCATCCACCGGCCAATGGCTGACCACCGGGTTCCTTTTGACCCTGTCGGTAGTCATCCCCACTACCGGCTTCCTGCTGCAGCGTTTCGAGCACCGCTCGCTGTTCTTCTTCGCGATCATCAGCTTCATCGTCGGCACCGCCATCGCGGTCGTGGCCCCGAACTTCGCCTTCCTGCTGCTAGCGCGCATCATCCAGGCCGTGGGCACGGCGATCATCCTGCCGCTGCTGATGTCCACCACCTTGGCGCTGGTGCCGGTGCACCTGCGCGGCACCGTCATGGGGCTGAACTCGATCGTCATCGGCGTGGCCCCGGCCATCGGGCCGACCGTTTCGGGCGCCATCGTGCACGCCCTGGGCTGGCACTACATCTTCGTCCTGATGCTGCCGATCGCCGTGGCGGTCCTGGTCTTGGGCACCATCTTCTTCAAGCTCCCTTCCACCGCTCGCAAGCTCAAGGTGGATTCCGCTTCGGTCCTGCTCTCGGCCCTGGCCTTCGGGTTCCTGGTCTACGGCATTTCCAGTATCGAGCAGGCTGCGGATAACGCCACGATGATGATCGCCAGCTTCGGAATCGGCCTGGTGGCGCTGGCCCTGTTCATCATCCGCCAGGTCAAGCTGGCCCCAAGCGGCCGCGAACTGCTGAACCTTTCCCCGTTCACCTCGCGCAGCTTCAGCTTCGCGATCGCGATGATCATGATCGCCTTCGGCACCCTGCTCGGCTCGCTGATGATCGTGCCGATCCTGCTGGAATCCGGCCAGGGCATCGATTCGCTGCAGATCGGCATCATGCTGCTTCCCGGCGGGCTGGCCCAGGCCATCGCCTCGCCGATTTTCGGGCGGATCTACGACAAGCGCGGACCGCGCCCGGTCCTGATCCCCGGCGCCGTGATCCTGGCTGCCGGGCAGTGGATGTATGTCTCGGTGACCACGGAGTCCTCCCTGTGGATGTTCGCAGCCTGCCACGTGGTGTTCTCCATCGGCCTGGGCCTGCTGATGACCGGACTGATGTCCTCGGCGATGGCATCGGTGGATCCGCGCCTGTTCGGCCACGGTTCGGCGATTTTCAATACCGCGCAGCAGCTGGGCGGGGCCATCGGCACCACCATCTTCGTGACCGTGATGTCGCTGCTCTCCAAGGTCCAGCTGGACGCCGGGTCCGAGGTGGCCGAGGCCTTGTTCTCTGGCGCGCACATCTCGTTCATCGTCGGCGCGGTATTGGCCACGCTCGGCATCATTTTCGCCTTCATGATCAAGGGCGAGAAGCCCAGCGCGAATCGCTGAGGCACCACGTCGGCGATTGTTGATCCCGACGACTTTATTCCAGGAATCCTGGATGAAGCTTACCGCTACTACTCATGGGTCGAAGAAAACATTGGAACCGACGAAAGCCAAGCCCTCCAGTCCGTGAATTCGTTGCGTAATCAGTTCCTTGAACGGAAGCATTCAAGCTAACGGATCCCCCGCTCTCTCAAGCTGGGTTGCTACCAAGGGTGGCGACCCAGCTTTTGCTTTAACGAGGCACGGAAGGCCCACTAGAAAATCTAGGTAGAAATCTATATAGTTTTCATATGACTACTTTAAGCATCACAGAAGCATCACGCGCGGGACTCTCTGCCCTTGTCGCCGCCGCCGAGGAAGGCCGGGATACCCCCTTGTCTCGCCATGGCAAGGTCGTGGCCGAAGTCGTTTCCGCCAAGGAAATCGCTCAGCTGCGTCAGGACCGCGACACCCTGCGCGATGCCGCATTGGTCATGGCGCGCTTTGCCACCGATAGCGGCGTACGCACGACTCTTGACCAAGCGATGGAGTTCTTCAATTTGAACCGCGCAGAGCTTGAGGCAGAAAATGCCGAAGAAGCCCAGTCTGATAATTCGTGAATCAGCCTCAAGACCGCCTGTGCATCGTCAGGCTAACTGAAGACGCAGTATCTGACCTGCATCGCCTTCACAAAAAGGACCCGCAGATCGTGCGATCCGTTTTCAAGAAGATGCTGCTGCTCGAAAAATCCCCTGAGGCTGGCGAGCCCTTGCTCGGTGCGCTAGTCGGTTTCCGCAAGTTAGTGGTTGGCGATCGCGACTGGCGAATCGTATGGCGCATTACCGAAGACGCGTCCGGCCGCCCAATTCTTGATATTTCTGAGGTCTGGGCTGTTGGCGCTCGTTCGGATAGCGAGGTTTACGATGAGCTCACCTCACGGGTCGCACGCATGGGCGATAACCCGAAGATTCAATCGCTCAAAGACGTCATTGCCCGGATGGGACGGCTCTACGAATCCGTTGAAGCTCAACCTGAACCCGCACGGGGATCTGTCTTGCCCGAGTGGATGGAAGCTGCGCTCGTAGAACAACTCCATCTGTCCACACAAGAGATTTCAGGATTGAGCGAACAGCAAGCCCAGCAAAGACTCATGCAGCATTGGTCCCGCAACAAGGACAGCTAAACCTTCCGCCGGCACCGCCGAGCTCAGCGGCGTACTAGCCAAGCGCTCTTCGTGTTGATCATCCGACGCCTATCAAGATTGCTTGCAATGACGCCTCACAGTTGGTTCTGTGCCGTTTCAGAGCTGAGAATCGCTGGCTTCAATAGAGGGGCACCTTCTCCGTGAAATGTGGAACAGGCACTGTTACCACTTCGCCAGGCCCGGCTCGGATAGACACCGTTCCACGTACTGCCCGGCGCAGCCTTCTCGACTCGCCTACTAGGTGATAGCTTGAAGGCCAATCAGGGAATTCCAAAAGCCTTGGTCTTCCTCATCCCCGGATCACCGGGCCGCCAGATAGGGGACGCAGCATGGCAGCAGTGCAGGACACCGACATGAGCGATCTCGCGATTGCCTCGCGGGCAGTGCTCGCACCGATCTCCCGAATCGCCGAAGCCGCCGGAATTCCGGACGCTGCGCTGGAGCCCTATGGCAAATACAAGGCCAAGATCGATCCGGCGCTGCTGCCCAGTGGAACCCAGCGCGGAAAAGTGGTCCTGGTCAGCGGCATGTCCCCGACACCGGCAGGGGAAGGCAAATCCACCATGGTGGTGGGCCTGGCCGATGCGCTGGCGGCCACCGGGACCAAGACCATGATCGCCTTGCGCGAGCCCTCGGTCGGCCCGAGCTTCGGCATGAAGGGCGGCGCCACCGGCGGCGGCCAGTCCCAGGTGCTGCCCATGGACGAGATCAATCTGCATTTCACCGGGGATTTCCACGCGATCACCAGTGCAAACAACCTGCTCATGGCGATGCTCGACAACCACCTGCAGCAGGGCAACGCGCTGGGCATCGACCCGCGGTCCATCACCTTCAAGCGCGTGCTGGACATGAACGACCGGGCACTGCGCCACGTGGTGATCGGCCTGGGCGGTACCGCCAACGGGGTCCCGCGTGAAACAGGCTTTGAAATCACCGCCGCTTCCGAAGTCATGGCAGTGTTCTGCCTGGCCACCGGGCTCGCGGACCTGCGCGCCCGGCTGGGCAGGATCACCGTCGGATACACCTACGCCAAGGCTCCGGTCACCGCCGATGACCTGGGCGCGGCAGGTGCCATGGCGCTGCTGCTCAAGGAAGCCATCAAGCCCAACCTCGTGCAGAGCATCGGCGGCACTCCCGCACTCATCCACGGCGGGCCCTTTGCCAACATCGCCCACGGCTGCAACTCCGCCATCGCCACCAACACCGCCCGCGCACTGGCCGATGTAGTGGTGACCGAGGCCGGCTTCGGCACCGACCTGGGCGCCGAAAAATTCATGGACATCAAGGCCCGCTACGCCGGGTGCCCGCCGGACACGGTGGTCATTGTCGCCACCGTCCGCGCGTTGAAGATGCATGGTTCGGTACCCAAGGAAGAGCTGGGGACCGAAAACGTCGAGGCCGTACGGGCCGGGCTGCCGAACCTTGAACGCCACGCGTCGATCATCGCCAAGTTCGGCATCAAGCCGGTCATCGGCATCAACCGCTTCACCACGGATACAGATGCCGAGCTGGAAGCGGTCACCAGCTGGGCAGAGCAGCAGGGCATCGCCTGCGCCGTAGCCGATGTCTGGGGCCACGGCGGGGCCGGGGCCACCGAGCTGGCCGCCACGGTGCTGCGCGCCATCGAGGAACCGGGCAATTTCGCCCCGCTGTACGAGCTGGAGCAACCGGTCGAGGACAAGATCCTGGCTCTGGTGCGCGAAATCTACGGGGGCGAAGGCGTCGAGTACTCCGCCAAGGCCCGGCGGATGCTCCAGCAGATCAATGGCAATGGGTGGTCCCACCTGCCGGTCTGCATCGCCAAGACGCAATACTCCTTCTCCGATGACCCGCAGCTGCTCGGCGCCGCCAGCGGCTTCACCGTGCAGGTCCGCGAGCTGATTCCCAAGACCGGTGCCGGATTCATCGTGGCAATTACCGGGGCGCTGACCACGATGCCGGGCCTGCCGAAGGTTCCGGCTGCCGTGCACATGGATGTCGACGAGCAGGGCAACGCCATCGGATTGTCGTAGCTGGCCGACTCGCCGCGGATGCTGCCCGCGGGCACCGTTCCACTGCGGGCGAACATGATAGTTCGCTGAGCGCGCCAGACTCCACGCAGCTCCCCCGGCTAGGCTGTGTGGAACCAGCACCCTCCAGCTGGCATCAAGACAAGGCACGGAAGAAGGGAAGCAACCATGGGAACCGCAAATCACGACGAAACCACAGGACCACGCCAGACCCCGGATCCAGAGGGCGAGAATACTGCTGTCCCTGATCCGGACGACGCACAGAGCGCGCCCATCCCGTTCGGCCATGAAGGTGCCGACGGCGAAGAAGAGGACGAAGGCTAAGCGGCGCACAGTCCAGCACGAGACCGGCCCGGGGCCGGGGATTCCATAAGGAATCCCCGGCC
>NZ_BJNE01000032.1 GCF_006539525.1 Glutamicibacter nicotianae
GTGAGGTCACGCCCTTCAGATCCCCGATGCCGTCTCCGTTGGCGTCGGCGAAGGAGCGCGGGTAGATCTGGTAGACGGAGGCCTGGCGCCACCACAGGGCGTCATCCAGGTCGTTGCGGGCCACGGAGGAGTCGGCGGCAAGCATGGAAGTCATGGAAGGTTCCTTCTCTGGGTCTTGGAGTGGCGCACCCGGGCCGCCGGCGCCCTGGCCGGAGACGAGCTGGGTGGGAGGGAATCTAGATTTAGATACTAAATCTAGATCTTGGGGCACAATGAAGAGCATGTCAAGTGAAACGACGGGTGAGCGTTCGGGAGGCCGGACGCCGGTCACCTCAACCCAAGCGGTCAGGGACCTGAATTCCTCGCTGGTGCTGGACCACTTCTGGCAGGCGCCGGCCGATGCCGGGTTGATCGCCACGGATCTGGTCGCCGGCACGGGGCTGACCCGGTCAACCGTCCTGGCCATCGCCGATGAGCTGCGCGAAGCCGGCTGGCTCCACGAGGACCGGGCTCCGAGCCTGGTTCCGGGCCGTGGCCGCCAGGCACGCCGGTTCACCTTCAACAAGCAGCGGTGCCTGGTGGTTGCGTGCGACATCGGCTATCGTTCGGCCACCTGCGTTGTGGCCGACCTGAAGGGCGAGCTGCTCGGTCGGGCGAGCCGCCGCTTCGATGGCCGGGAGGCGGCCGTGGACCGCACCGGCGAGGTGCTCGAAGCCGTCGTCGAGGCGCTGCAGTCGGCGCAGGTCGCGCCGGAGCGTGTGCAGGCCGCCTGCTTCGGCCTGGCCGCCCCCATCGACCGGCATGGCGAGCCCTATCCGGGCAACCCCTTCTGGGATGCGGTGCGCCTGGACTTCCAGCGGCTTCGGGACTTCGCGCCCGGCTGGATCTGGGCGGTGGAGAACGATGCGGATCTGGCGGCCATGGCGGAGATCAGCCAGCCCGGGCGCCAAGGACTGGATTCCTCGGTGACCCTGCTGGCCGGGGAATGGCTGGGTGCCGGCATCGTCATCAACGGCGAGGTCTTCCGCGGCGCCAACGGCGGCGCGGGGGAGATGGCCTTCCTGGAGCGCGTCTCCGGTGTCGGCAGCAGCCTGGGGCCCTCCGCGGTGGCCCGCACCGCCCTCGGCGAGGCGCTGGTCGCGGGCCAGAACTCGGTGCTCGAGGGGCAGTGGCGCCCCTCGCTGGCGGCCATCGCCGACGCCGCGGCCTCTGGGGACCGGGCGGCCCGCGAGGCCATTGCGCGGACCGAGGAGCAGCTGGCCCTGGCCATCTCCACGCTGAGCGGCTTTTTGGATCCAGGCACCGTCATCATCGCCGGCGGCAATGCCGGGGTGCTCGCCCCCTTGCTCGAGCGCATCCAGGATCGGCTGGCGCAGCTCGTGGCGTTCCCTCCAGCGCTCCAGGCTTCCTTGCTGGGGCGCGACGTTGTGCTGCTCGGGGCCGTGCAGCGTGCGCTTGCCGCGGTGCGCGCCGCGGCCCTGGAAGCCTAGCCGCCGCTCTTCGTCCCGGCGTGCAGAGCCTGCGCCGGGGCGTCTTCCTGCCCATCGGGCAATCCGTTCTGCCCGCCTGCGCGTGGCCCATCGCGCATGGCCTGCGCCACACGTGGATGTCGCCCCGGTCACAAAAATCCCTTGACGAGCCCGCGGCTCCTGCTCTATTCTCTAAAACCAGCACCTAAATTTAGGTTCTAAATCTGGAAATTGACGCGACGCCTGGGCTCCATGCAGCGGGGAGAGGCGCGCGAAGACATCATTGCGCAGGCCCGGCGCCGCACCGGCGGACGAGGCGCCTGCAACTACTCGCATCCACGGTCGGCGGCCTCGGCGCGCTGGCCCCCAAACCAGGCGATCCATGCGGGGCACGCGACGCGCATCGCCATAAGGAGAGGTCATGTCAACAAGCAACCCAACCCGTTTCAAGGCCACCGTGAAGGGCGCCTTGGCCATGGCCGGCATCGGCGCCCTGGCCTTGACCGGGTGCACGCCCAGCGGGGCCAAGGAGTCCTCGGGCACTCCAGTGGTCACCGTCCAGGTCGTCAAGGACGCCCGGACCAAGGCCATGGCTGAGCTGCCATGGACCAAGGACCTGGAGGCGGCCTGCGGCTGCACCATCGAATGGCAGGAGACCGCGAGCTCCTCGTGGACCCAGCAGAAGCAGGCTTCCCTGGCCGCCGGCGAGGTGGCCGACGTGACCATCGGCGGCTACGGATCGGGCGACTGGGGCGACTACAGCAGCCTCTTCCTGGACCTGGCCCTCGAACTGGGCAGCATGCCGAACCTGGCCGCCACCTTCGAGAAGGCCCCCTACGCCCGTGTGTCCTCCGAATGGGATGGCAAGGTCTTCGGTGCCCCCGGCGTGAACACCGGGCTCATGGCGAATTCGAGCGCCCACATGTTCATCAACAAGCAGTGGCTCGACGAGCTCAAGCTGCCCGTGCCCGAAACCTGGGACGAGCTGAAGAGCACCCTGGAAGCCTTCAAGAGCAAGGATCCGAACGGCAACGGCAAGGCCGACGAGGTGCCGCTGGACTTCATGGCGCCCGAAACCGGCGGATGGGGCTGGTTCAACCCGAACGTGCTGCTGGGCAGCTTCGGCCTGCCGCTGAGCGCCGGCGGAGGCGCAGGCAGCGGCATGTACGCGCAGGACGGGAAGATCCAGAACTACCTGACCGATCCGTCCTACAAGGAGTTCATCTCGTACCTCGGCGAGCTGTGGGAGGCCGGAGTGATCTCCAAGGACGCCTTCACCCACGATTTCTCCAAGTACATCTCCGGGCTCAAGGGCCAGGGCAAGACGGCCACGGTGGGCATGACCTTCTGGTGGACCCCCTCCGACGCCTTCGGCTCGAAGCTGGCCGACCAGTACATCGCGCTGCCGGCCCTGAAGGCCGACTCCGGCTCGGACGCCCCGCGCACCTGGTGGTTCAACGGCGACAGCCTGAACTACATCCCCAATAAGATCTCCGTGGCCGCCAACGTCAAGGAGAAAGAAGCGGCCCTGAAGATCGTGGACGCCTTCTACACCTCGGACATCGGCATCCAGGCACGCTACGGCTCCTTCGACGTCGGCGTGAAGAAGAACGGCGAAAAGGACTACACCGTGCTGCAGCCGGCCGATGAGACCAAGAACGCCTCGGACTGGCAGTTCCAGAACTCGCTCTCCGACGGCGCCCCCGGATGGTTCGTGCAGCCCGGCGTGAAGCTGACCCTGCCCGCCGAGCAGTTCGAGGTGCGCGGCGTGGAAGAGGTCTACGAACAGGACATCGCCAACATCGACCTGAACTCCGATGTCATCTACGGCGGCGTGTCCTTCACGGCCGACGAGGCCCGTGAGTACTCGCTGAACGACACCGGCATCACGCAGACCGCCATGAGCAAGTTCGCCCAGTGGGTCACCAAGGGCGGGATCGACGCGGAGTGGGACGGCTACGTCAAGGACCTCGAAAGCAACAACCTCAAGCGGCAGATCGAGCTGCAGCAGGCCGCTTACGATCGCTACCTGCAGGTCATGCAGGAGAAGAACGTCGACCTGAACGCCGAGCTGAACCCGGAGCTGACCTTCGCGGAGAATGCCGACGGCACGGCGACGATCAGCAACGAATCGAAGTAGCCCTTCAGGCCGCCGTGCCGGGTGCGCCCAGCGTGCCCGGCACGGCCCGCCACCGAGCCCAGGAGGACTCGCAATGACAAGCCGCATCACCGAAGAGGCCGTGGTTGCCGCCTCGGTCCACGCCCTGCGCACGGAACCGAAGCGCCGGCGCCTGGCCGAGCACTTCAGGCGCTACTGGCAGCTGTGGGCCATGACGCTGCCGGCCATCGGATTCATCATCGTCTTCGCCTACATCCCGATGTACGGCATCCAGCTCGCCTTCCGCGAGTTCGATGTGACCAAGGGGCTGACCGGAGGGGACTGGGTCGGGTTCAAGTACTTCGAGCAGTTCTTCAACAACCCGCAGTTCGGGCAGATCATGCTCAATACGGTCAACATCAGCCTGTGGACCCTCGTGATGGGCTTCATCGCGCCGATCATCCTGGCGATCCTGATCAACCAGATCGCCAGCCCGCGGATCAAGGGCTTCACGCAGACCATCACCTACATGCCGCACTTCATCTCAACCGTGGTCATGGTGGCGATCCTGCAGATCTTCCTGGCTCCGGGCAGCGGCATCATGGGCCGCTTCTTCGGGGACACCAGCCTGCTGGGCGATCCCGGGGCCTTCGCCCACCTGTACTGGATCTCCGAGGTGTGGCAGCACACCGGTTGGAACTGCATCATCTACCTCGCGGCGCTCTCCTCGGTGGACACGGCACTCTACGAGGCGGCCAAGATCGACGGCGCCGGGCGACTGCAGCTGATCCGGCACGTGGACATCCCGGCCCTGCTGCCCACCGCCGGCATCCTGCTGATCCTGAACATGGGCAGCGTGCTGGGGGTCGGGTTCGAGAAGGTCTTCCTCATGCAGAACACCTTGAACATCATGTCCTCCGAGGTCATCTCCACCTACGTCTACCGGGTCGGCATCCTGGGCAACCAGTTCTCCTACTCGACCGCCATCGGGCTGTTCAACGCCCTCGTCAACTTCGCGTTCCTGATCCTGGCGAACTACATCGCCAAGCGCGCGAGCAACACCAGCATCTTCTAGGAGCGGGACAATGAGCAACATCACCGGAACTCTGGACGGCGCTCCGGCGCCCAAGGTCCGGCCGCGGCGGCCGGGCGCACCGAAAACGCCGCGCACGAAGCGGCGCATCCAGCAGCGCACCGCGGGGGACTGGGCGGTGGACATCGTGCTCGGCGTGCTGATCGCCTTGATCCTCGCCGCGGTGATCTACCCCCTGTGGTTCATCGTCGTGGCCTCCTTCTCCGATCCGCGCGCCGTGGCCACCGGCGAGGTCACTCTGCTCCCGCAGGGCTTCGGGCTGACCGGATACGAGATGATCCTGGCCGATGATCGCATCTGGACCGGCTACCGCAACACGATCCTCTATTCGGTGCTCGGCACGGCGGTGAACCTGCTGGTCACCCTCCCCGCCGCCTTCGCGATGTCGCGGCGCGAGTTCCGCCCGCGCCGCATCATCATGTTCCTGTTCGCCTTCACCATGTTCTTTGGCGGCGGGCTCATCCCTATGTTCCTTCTGGTCAAGCAGCTGGGCCTGCTGAACAACATGTGGGTGTTCATCCTGCCCACCGCCTTCTCGGTGTTCAACATGATCATCGCCCGCTCATTCTTCGAGACCTCCATCCCCGAGGAGCTGCGCGAGGCCGCGGCCTTGGACGGGCTGAGCTACTTCGGATACTTCCTGAAGATCGTGATCCCGCTCTCGAGCGCGATCATCGCCGTAATCGGCCTGTACTACTTCGTCGGGCACTGGAACGACTTCTTCACCGGCCTGATCTTCATCCGCGACCAGGAGCTGCAGCCGCTGCAGAACGTGCTGCAGCAGATCCTGATGGCCAACCAGTCCAGCGCCGGGGCCGGGGGCTCGCTCGGGCAGTCCGCCGGCGATGCGCAGAACCTGGCGGACCAGATCAAGTTCGGGGTCATCATCGTCTCCACGCTGCCGATCCTGGTGCTCTATCCGATGCTGCAGAAGTACTTCAACAAGGGCGTCATGATCGGTGCCGTGAAGGGTTGAGCGGGCAGCGATGAAGAATTTCGCAATGGGCTACGAATTCCTGGCCCGCATCATCCTGATGGTCTTCGTGCTGAATGCTGCGGTGGTCGCCTTCACGCTGCGCGGGCTGGTCGTGGCCGGCTTCTTCCCCTCGGTGGCCGCCTGCTATGCCAGCTGCCGCAGCTGGGTGCTTTCGGAAGACCGCCGCTGGACCGTCGCGCAGACCTGGCGCACCTTCGGGATGGCCTGGAAGCAGGAACGTCGCGTCGCGAACCTGGCCGGCTGGCCGCAGCTGCTCATTGGCCTGCTGCTGGCCTGGGACTACTACCTGGTGAACTGGAACGACATGGGGGCCGCCGGCGTCGCGGCCTCCGGGCTGGTGCTGCTGGCCAATGCACTCTACTGGCTGTTCGTGCTGGTGTTCTGGGCGGTGGCGGCCAATTTCGAGGAGCGGCCGTGGTGGCTCGTGCGCACCTCGCTGCAGCTGGTGCTGGCCCGGCCCTGGTGCAGCCTCATGCTGGCCTCGATGCTCGGGCTGACGGCGTGGGCGTGGGCCACCTGGCCCGGGATCCTGGTGGCCTTCGGCCTGGCCACCCCGATCTTCCTGGTGGTGCTGTGCGTGCATTGCTTCGGGCGGCTGCCCGGGATGGATGCACGGGAGCCGCAGAGGGCCGCAACCCCGGCGGGGCAGCCGGCTTAGCCCGGGTATTTCATGAAGGCGACAATGGCCGGGAAAATTGTCTCTGGCGGTAGGCAGCGCCGGCTGTTGATCCCCGAAAGTGCACCAGAAGCGCA
>NZ_BJNE01000033.1 GCF_006539525.1 Glutamicibacter nicotianae
AGAGGTTGTTGTCTCGTAACCGCATAGTGAACGCGAACAGCACTGAAAATATCAGTTCAAATCATTGTTTTATTGTGTGTTGTAAGCCATCGGCCTATTAGTACAGGTCAGCTGCACAAGTCTTCAGTCCTTGCTTCCACATCCTGCCTATCAACCCAGTGGTCTAGCTGGGGGCCTCTCACACACAAAGGTGCATGGAAATCTCATCTCGAAGCAGGCTTCCCGCTTAGATGCTTTCAGCGGTTATCCCTTCCAAACGTAGCTAATCAGCGATGCACTTGGCAGTACAACTGACACACCAGAGGTTCGTCCGTCCCGGTCCTCTCGTACTAAGGACAGCCCTTCTCAAATTTCCAACGCGCGCAGCGGATAGGGACCGAACTGTCTCACGACGTTCTAAACCCAGCTCGCGTACCGCTTTAATGGGCGAACAGCCCAACCCTTGGGACCTACTCCAGCCCCAGGATGCGACGAGCCGACATCGAGGTGCCAAACCATGCCGTCGATATGGACTCTTGGGCAAGATCAGCCTGTTATCCCCGAGGTACCTTTTATCCGTTGAGCGACGGCCCTTCCACGAGGTGCCGCCGGATCACTAGTCCCGACTTTCGTCCCTGCTCGAGCTGTCACTCTCACAGTCAAGCTCCCTTGTGCACTTACACTCGACACCTGATTGCCAACCAGGCTGAGGGAACCTTTGGGCGCCTCCGTTACATTTTAGGAGGCAACCGCCCCAGTTAAACTACCCATCAGGCACTGTCCCTGAACCAGATCATGGTCCGAAGTTAGGTGACCGGTACAGCCAGAGTGGTATTTCAACGATGACTCCACCTGGACTAGCGTCCAAGCTTCACAGTCTCCCACCTATCCTACACAAGCTGCACCGAACACCAATACCAAACTATAGTAAAGGTCTCGGGGTCTTTCCGTCCTGCTGCGCGTAACGAGCATCTTTACTCGTACTGCAATTTCGCCGAGTTCATGGTTGAGACAGCGGGGAAGTCGTTACTCCATTCGTGCAGGTCGGAACTTACCCGACAAGGAATTTCGCTACCTTAGGATGGTTATAGTTACCACCGCCGTTTACTGGGGCTTAAATTCTCAGCTTCGCCACAAGGGCTAACCAGTCCTCTTAACCTTCCAGCACCGGGCAGGAGTCAGTCCGTATACATCGTCTTGCGACTTCGCACGGACCTGTGTTTTTAGTAAACAGTCGCTTCCCCCTGGTCTCTGCGGCCCACACCCGCATCAGAGAAGCAAGTTCTCATCACGGGGCAGGCCCCCCTTCTTCCGAAGTTACGGGGGCATTTTGCCGAGTTCCTTAACCATGATTCTCTCGATCGCCTTAGTATTCTCTACCTGATCACCTGTGTCGGTTTGGGGTACGGGCGGACTGGGACCTCGCGCCGATGCTTTTCTAGGCAGCATAGGATCACCGAATCACCCCATAAACGGGGCGCCTATCAGGTCTCAGAATACATGAGCGGCGGATTTGCCAACCACTCTTCCTACACCCTTGGACCAGGTCAATTCCATTGCCTGGCTCGGCTACCTTCCTGCGTCACACCTGTTAATACGCTGACCTCACTGCATCGGTTCCCACCACACCACCAGCAACCATTCCCGAAGGAACAAATCACCGGATCCGTCATGGTTAGCATCCACAGCTCAGTATGGGCGGTCCTTCGCCGGTACGGGAATATCAACCCGTTGTCCATCGACTACGCCTGTCGGCCTCGCCTTAGGTCCCGACTAACCCAGGGCAGATTAGCTTAACCCTGGAACCCTTGATCATTCGGCGGACGGGTTTCCCACCCGTCATTCGCTACTCATGCCTGCATTCTCACTCGTGTGGCCTCCACCGCTGGTTTACACCGCGACTTCACCGTCCACACGACGCTCCCCTACCCATCCAAACACCCAATCGAAACCAGGCTAACACTTGAATGACGCAACTTCGGCGGTGTGCTTGAGCCCCGCTACATTATCGGCGCGGAATCACTTGACCAGTGAGCTATTACGCACTCTTTCAAGGGTGGCTGCTTCTAAGCCAACCTCCTGGTTGTCACAGCAACTCCACATCCTTTTCCACTTAGCACACGCTTAGGGGCCTTAGTTGGCGTTCTGGGCTGTTTCCCTCTCGACTATGAAGCTTATCCCCCACAGTCTCACTGCTGCGCTCTCACTTGCCGGCATTCGGAGTTTGGCTAAGGTCAGTAACCTTGTAGGGCCCATCGCCTATCCAGTAGCTCTACCTCCAGCAAGAAACACGCAACGCTGCACCTAAATGCATTTCGGGGAGAACCAGCTATCACGAAGTTTGATTGGCCTTTCACCCCTACCCACAGCTCATCCCCTCCATTTTCAACTGAAGTGGGTTCGGTCCTCCACACGCTCTTACACGCGCTTCAACCTGGCCATGGGTAGATCACTTCGCTTCGGGTCTAGATCACGCCACTCACACGCCCTATTCAGACTCGCTTTCGCTACGGCTTCCCCCCACGGGTTAACCTCGCGACGTAACACTAACTCGCAGGCTCATTCTTCAAAAGGCACGCCATCACCACACACAAGGCATGGCTCTAACGGATTGTAAGCACACGGTTTCAGGTACTATTTCACTCCCCTCCCGGGGTACTTTTCACCATTCCCTCACGGTACTGATTCACTATCGGTCATCAAGTAGTATTCAGGCTTACCAGGTGGTCCTGGCAGATTCACACAAGGTTTCACGGGCCCCGTGCTACTCGGGCATCAACACTAGAACGGCAGACACGCATTACGCCTACGGGACTATCACCCTCTCTGGTCCGGCATTCCAACCGATTCACCTATACGCCTGCACCTCATCCCACCAGCGTAGATAGAACTGGCACATGCTGACCCCACAACCCCGGTGATGCAACGCCTATCCGCTATCACACACCAACCGGTTTAGCCCCATCCGCGTTCGCTCGCCACTACTAACGGAATCACTATTGTTTTCTCTTCCTGCGGGTACTGAGATGTTTCACTTCCCCGCGTTCCCTCCACACAGCCTATACATTCAGCTGCAGGTCACACCACATAACATGGTGCGGGGTTCCCCCATTCGGAAATCCTGGTCTCAACGTCCGGTTATCGACTCCACCAGGCTTATCGCAGATTCCCACGTCCTTCATCGGCTCTTGATGCCAAGGCATCCACCGTGCGCCCTTAAAAACTTCAACACAAATCAAAGTCTCAGAATTGAGCAATAAAACAATCTAACAAAATCACGCAGACAAGACTCCAACACCAACCAATCCCAGGAAAAGGACCAGCCAGCTCATCTCATCTGCAAGATGCTCGCGTTCACTATACAGTTCCCAAACAACAACCCCGCACCCCCGCAACAACACCCCAAAACCAACACCAACCAAAGGCCAGCATCAATCCAACAGGACATCCTTGCAGCAAACACAGGACAAACACCGAAACACCAAGAACCCCTCACCCAAGCGAACACCACCAGGACCCTCCCCACAGGAAGAACCCCGGCAACCATTCACCAGGAAAGGAGGCTTGTTGCCTCAAAACCCAACAGCATGCCAAACCA
>NZ_BJNE01000034.1 GCF_006539525.1 Glutamicibacter nicotianae
TCCCGTCTCTTCCTCCCAATAGCCGCTTAATGACCCCGGACCCTAAGACATTGGCACCGTGTTCAACTTGTAGCGGCCTTCTCAACCCCGACCCTTTATTCGAACTAGCTTAAAGCTTTCGCTCCTCCTGCTTTGCTATGAACCACAGCTAGAGCAATCCACACCAACACAGGCACTAGGGCAATTCCAGCAGTAACGGCGAAAGGCAACGCTGCGCTTGCGGTCAAGACGAACGCTGTACCCATCACGGAGATCACGCTAGCGACGATTCCGAGAATAAATCCTGCCTTGTTGGATTCTCGGCTTACCTCGGCTACAGCCAGGACACCTGACACAACAGCAGCGAGGGCCGCGATCAGGCAAACCACTGTTAACCCATTCGCTCCGGTAAAAATTGATCCGACGGTAAAACACGCCGATACAGTGATTTTCATTCCTGCGGACATCCCGAACATTCCTTCATTTTGCATTGAGATCACCTTCCGGAAAAGAGCGGATTATTTTGCCCAAGGGGTCGCGCACCAGGCCCCCGCTGCGGCGAGCGACGCGGCCAGACCGACTACACCGCCCTTAACTGCCTGCTTGCCCAAGAACTTCACCATAGTTTGAGCAGCCTTATTCCAGTCCTTGCGGTTGATGTAGCCCAGAATCGTTCCTTCAGAAGCCCCGAAGAGGGCTCCGAATCCAGTGAAGTTCAAAACGCACTGGCCATAGCTTGCAGCTGACGCAACGGGAATATTGCCGATGTGAGTCTGCGGCACCTGGGCACGGAACTGGGCAATGATCTGTTTGCCTTCCACTTCACCAAAATGCTCGATGATGCTCTTTTCATCAACACGGAACGAACCGTCTTCATTCTGGGTGATTCCATGCGTGAAAAGCGCTTCGAGATCCTTGGCCAACTTGTCGACTTCAGCATCGGAGACCGATTCATTTGCCACTGTCGCCGCCCCTGGATTGAGTTGGGCAGGCGTCGACGCTGATGCGGGAAGTGCTGTGAAGGTCAGTCCACAGGCCAGGACCGCAGCGATAGAAGCGTTCACAAACTTATTCTTCATTTTTGCTCTCCAAATGAGCGTGAACTGCCCCAGCTGGTCTCTGGGGCATCTTTCCTTAAAACATATCTAATCCAATTAGTTTAAGCCACCCCTGATGAAACGCCTTATTATAAATTTACATCCTACTAAAGTAGTATGGCGACTTCCATAAAAATGTGTTATCGGCACCTTTGTTCCTACCCGTTCGACTTGCCCTCGCCACAGATGCAAGGCTCAAGCACCTCGACGGAACCCAGAGCATGCTTCGCAGGTGCCCTTGAAATCAACCTCCGCTGCGCTGCGGTTGATGGGCCGGCCCCCTGTTTGCGCGCGACTTTATCCTCCACGGTCGGACGCACGCAAACAGATGGAAGCTATGATTATCCGTAACGGAAAACTGTCGTACCGCTCGTGCCTCGCTGACAGTTTTCGTTCCGGCTTATCGCCCCTTGCTCCTGCGGAGGGCTTGTTCTCGACCGCTTCGCGGTCTTCGGAAGGACGGTTGTTATGGCGTTGTTTTCTCGGAAGAAAACACCCCCAGCTTCACCGCCTAACCCATTTGTGCGCACGCCGGAGCAAGAGGCTGCTCGGCGGGAACGGGAAGCCGCGGAGGCTGCGGCTGCCGAGGCTGCGCGGGTGGTTTATGAGCCGCGCAAGGGTGGCCGGCCTACGGTGGAGCACCCGCGCACGAAGCGTATTTCCCTGTCCTTGTCGGAGCAGGAACACGAAGCCCTGGTTGCTGCGGCTGGGGGCCGGCGGGTGTCGGTGTGGGCGAGGGAGCGCCTGCTCGAGTCACTGGCCACGGACCCCGCCCCGGGCGCTGGGGTGGAGGTGGCTCGGTTGCGGGCGGATCTGGGACGGGTTGGCTCGAACCTGAACCAATTAGTGCGTGCGGTGAACTCTGGGCAGACCGTGCCCAGTGCTGAACTGCTGGAGGCTCTGCAGGCGACGCGGGAGGAATTGGCGCGGGTGCGTGGTGAGCTGCCGTGATCGCGAAAATCACCAGGGGTAAGAATCCTGGGGACATTGGCGCGTATTTGCACGGTCCGGGGAAAGCGAACGAGCACACCTACACCGCTGCGGGGCAGCGGGTCTCTGGTGGTGTGGTGGTCGGGTCAAACATTGGCATGGAGGGGCAGACCGATCCAAGGTTGTGGGCGGGTGAGCTGCGTAAGGCGTTGAACACGCGCCCGGAGATCAAAAACCCGGTCTGGCACGCCTCCTTACGCAATACTGCGACGGATCGGACGCTAAACAATGACCAGTGGGCTGATATTGGGCAGTCATTCGCTGAGGACATGGGCTATGCGAAGCATCCATGGGTGATGGTGCGTCACGAGGATGACCACGTGCATATCGTGGTGAATCGCACCGGCTTCAATGGCCAATTTAGCATCATCCGCGAATGCACTCCGCCCCTCTGCGCCGGCAACAGTTTAAACAGCAGTTCAACTCAAAACCGAGCAAAACCCAAAGTTCGTTTTCACGGAGAAAAATGGGCTGCGCATTCATCGAACTCCGCGCAGTCCGTAAATTCCGATTGAAGGTAATTCTCAATTGATCCTCAACAATCTTCAAGCAACCGCACCAATCAACGTCCGCAATTACCAGTAGATCTGTTGCAGCGAGCCATTGCCGAACGCCCTTTCAGGAAACTACGCATGCCGTGAACCGTTCGGATCATTTCCTGATCGCCGACTGGGACTCGCTGTTCAAGGTGCCGTTCCCGCGCGTT
>NZ_BJNE01000035.1 GCF_006539525.1 Glutamicibacter nicotianae
GTCAGCCCAGCAACCCCAATCTTTCATCAGGATGTCCGGTTACCGAGCTACTAAAAGGTATCAAGGAGGACGAATTGAACAGGACAAATCAGGTGACAAGGGGACAAAAGATGAACGAATGCATGAAATAACAAAAATTTATATACAGTCGTACTATTTCGGATGAGACAAGGAATCAATAGGTTGAATGGAGTATGTCATCTTTAGTAGAGGAGCAACCTATGGCAACCAACGTTTTGACCCTCATTGGATCATTGCGCCGCGATTCCACTAACCGCCAGCTGGCTGAAGCTACGATCGCTAATTCCCCCGCGGGCATGGCCGTGGAGATCTTCGAAGGTCTCGAGACCCTCCCCTTTTATAACGAAGATATCGACGTCGAAGGGCAGGTTCCTTTTTCCGCCATCAAACTGCGTACCGCTGCTGAAGCTGCGGATGCCTTGTTGCTGGTCTCCCCGGAATACAACGGAACCATCCCAGCAGTCTTAAAGAACGCCATTGACTGGCTTTCTCGTCCGTTTGGAGCCAGCGCTGTTTCCAACATGCCGACCGCTGTCATTGGTACGGCAGCTGGCCGGAGCGGAGGGAAGGGGTCCCAGGACGAAGCACGCAAAGCAGTGGACATCGCAGGCGGTTACGTTCTCGAGACCGCCAAGCTTTCCATCCCGAACTCCTTAGTCCGGTTTGCTGAGGTCCACCCGAAGGACGATGCGGAAGTCGTTGGACAGGTGACCGAGGTTCTCGAGAGAATTCGTACCGCCACTGAAGAATGCAGAAAACAGCTAGTGGAGTCCAATTAGTCTCACCTTTCACCGACTCGTTGGTTTTCGTGGGGGCCCTATGTTCTTTGTCAAGCATTCGCAGGCACCGGAACATCGTAAAAAGTTCCATCACGAAGCATCGCGAACAGGAGCACCAACCGGCGGTGGGCCAACGCAATCAACGTCTGGTTATGCCGTTTGCCTTGGGCACGTTTCCAGCCGTAATGAGCTCTGCTGACGGAGTTAAAACGAATCGATGCGAATGCCGAAAGGAACAGTGCCCGTTTCAGTCGTTTGTTGCCTTCAAGGCTGACGCGTTCAGACTTGATCGAGGTTCCCGACTGGCTCGTGGTTGGTGCTAATCCTGCGAAGGAAGCCAGCGCGGCAGCGCTGGTAAACTCCTTGCCAGAGATCTCGGCAATCACGATCGCGGCAGTCCTGACGGCGACCCCTGGCATTGATGTCAGGACTGGAAAAAGAGGGTGGGCCTCCACCATCTTTTCCAGGTGACCGGCGACGTCCGCTCGTTGGGTGTGCAACGCGATCAGCTGCCGGGCGAGGTGAGGGATCACCAGGCCGGCGGCGTCAGCGCCGGCAACCAGCACGTACTGGGTTGCCAGGGCTTCGAATAAAATGGCGGTCCAGGCGGTGTGGCGACGCGCCCCGTGCTTCTTTGGCTTGGCATCAACTCGTGCCTGCCCGGCATTCTTCAATGCTGCCGGGGTAGGCCAAGACGCCAGGACCTCAAGTACAGGGTCATGCTCCGGCCAGGGGGCCGATGACCCTTTCCAAAGCCGGGTGGATCTGGGTGAACAGGCCACGGATCCTGTTGTTGGTCTGGGTAATTTGCCGGGCGAGGTCCAGATCGAAACGGGTCAGCGTGCCCAGCGTGGCTTCATCCTCGTCCGAGACTTGGATGCTGCGCAGCGTGTGTGGCGTGTTCCGGGCCGCGTCAGCGATGATGAATGCGTCCTTCTCATCGGTCTTCGCGGTGCCATGATACATGTCTGCGATACGTCGCGTCGTCAGTCCAGGCAGGTAAGCAACGCTGATTCCCAGGTCTTGGGCCACTGCTACGGCCAGGGCGCCAATGGTGGCCGGCTGGTCCACGACCACGAGCACGGCGCCTCGGGTGGAGAGTTCTTGGTAAATACTGGTGAGTTTGGCTTCGTCATTAGGTAGCATCTTGTTCCAGTTTTTGGTGCCGTCCGCAGCCAGAGCACAGGCCCAATGTTCGGTTTTCTCGACGTCCAAACCGAGGAAGATCTCGACATCAGTGGTTTTCATGACTAGAGCTCCTTTGAACTAGTACGGTGTTCAAAGTCGGCCAGCGACCCGTAGCAAAGTCATACATCCACGTTACGACTGACGTCCAATATTGTTGGCGTCGTGCCCCTGCTTAGCAATCTCCTCGCTGCCTTCCAGCCCCGGTGACAACGCCCCGGATCATTGAAGACAGGGGCAAGACACCATGCCGGGACTGGTTGGCCGACAGCTCCTATCATTCTCTGATTGAGGAGCTATCAACAAGGTAACGCGCAGCAGCCTGAACCCTTGCAGTGACATAATAAAAGGCTGACCGCAACTAAGTGTTCGCGTGGCTCATGAGAGATTTGCTGGACAAATCGCCAATATTAGA
>NZ_BJNE01000036.1 GCF_006539525.1 Glutamicibacter nicotianae
TCGGCAAGCAGTGCCGGCGCTCCTGAGTTGTATCACTTTTTCTGATCGGTTTCCCCAATCGTTCGTGACTAGTACACCTACCCTTGGGTAACCATGAAAGTGCGTACTAATAGCGGGCATGAACCCCCGATATTCTTGCCACCATGAGCGTTTTCATCAGAACCGTACGAACGAAAAGCGGTGCCACCGCAGTTCAAATCGTCGAAAATTGAGGAACCCAAATCCTGGAACAAGAATGACCGCCACCCGCGAAGCCAAATATCTGTTCGGGGCCGACCTCGGTAAAACCATCACCGCCACCTGCCGCACCGAAGGGCGCACCGTCGCCGGCGGACTCGACTACATCACCTCCCGGGGGTGACCCTCACCATCCGTGGTGCCGGAGCCAATATTTGCACCCGATACAGCGACCTCGTCATCATCGAAGCTACACCCACACCAACCGAGCTGAACCTCAACCGACCAATCACCGAGCAGGGTCATGAGGACAAGGTGGGTAGGCGCCGGCACACCACGCATCGAGCCGCCAGGGAAAACAAGTTCTCCTTGCCGGAAGGAGCTAAGATTTTGGCCTACGAAGGCGGTGCCCATTTTGTTGGTCTTGACGGCGAGATCCTTGGTGGAATTGCTCCGGCATGGGCCGTCGACGCTACCGGTGCGGAAAGTACCAACGCACTTTGAATTTGCAGGTTCAACGGTAACCCAGGTAGTCGATCACGAAGGGTTCGAATACCCTATTGTGGCGGATCCGATGTGGGGTAAGGACCTCATCAAGAGCGTCAAGTGGATTAGCCGGTCTGGCGTCGTGTCCTTGTCAGTCGTCCCTACTGGGTGGAATCGATTCGATGTTGGGTTCCAGCCCGCGATCTCTGCTGGCTGGAAGGAAACGCTCGCCAAGACTCCGACCAAGACTCTCAACAAAAAGAAGTACAATCGGGCCAAGGCGAACACCACTCGCATGTACTGGCAGTACCGCTGTCACCAGGTTGCAGCGTTCACCAAAAGCTCCTGGAATCTCGAACCAAGCAAGATTCGAAACACATACCTAGATTACGTAAAGAACCTTTGCAACTAGCCGTCATCCGAAGCCACTAAGGAGCAAATATGCTGGCAAAAACAAAGTACTACTGGCTAACAGCGCTTGGGGTCAGCTTGACTGCCCTTGTATGCGGCGGTGTGGCCCTGTTCAATGCAGGTGTCATGATCGACGAGAATAACGTGCAAAACGTCATGAGCACGCCTCTTTGGGTTATCTTCGGACTTGGAATCGTTGGGACCGTAATCTCACTTCCAGCCTGGATTGCAACTCGGCGGAACAGCAGATAGTTAGATCTAGGGCTGACGGAGAAGCACGACTCAGGTGTCCTCCGTCAGCCTTTTCTGTGCGCCCACTGCGCATCGTTGCTTCGGCTGGGATAAGTTATTCCCGCAGCGAAGCCACCGACGTGGTTGAAACGGCGATTAAGGCTGAGGCTTGCTATTTGCCGCTATATGAGCCACCTTCGCAGCTCCTCTCGCCTTAAGCCTCTGACTTGAGCTGCGGTAGTGTTAGCGCAGTTGCGGGGTGTGCACTAACGGGTGATGCAACTCAGGTGCTACAGTTTGGCTTGCGTGGACCTGACCGCGCGGGAATGGCGCGGGTGCATGGAAGCCGGGAACAAGATAGCCATGATGCGCTGGATCAGGCTCAGCTCGCCGCGCAGATTGGACTGGATCGTGTGCAAGGCGTCCAGCAGCGTGGAAGCGTCATCAGCGCCCAGATGACGGTTGGCATAGAAACTTTCCTGGATGACAGTTCTCAAGGACTGCAATTCGTTGGCGATCTGGGGGTGGTCTTCGCCCAGCCGGGTGGTGTAGTCGCCGGCCGACTCGTTGTTGCCGGCTGGTTCCCGGTAATCGGCCCCGATCGCCTGTAGC
>NZ_BJNE01000037.1 GCF_006539525.1 Glutamicibacter nicotianae
CAAGGCGCTGGTTACTGATTACTCGTCGATTGCGACAGAAGCTGCAATCGCGGGTGTTCCGGTCGCCTACTTTCAATTTGACCGCCGTATGATCTTCGGTCCTGGTCATGCCTTTGATGAGGGATGGTTCGACTACGTCCAGCACGGATTTGGGCCGGTCTTTGAGCAATCGGCGCACCTGTCTAGGTGGTTTCGTGCGCAAGCCAGGAATCAGTGGCGATTGGATGAGAAGTACGCTGATCGATTTGAAGCGAATTCTGCCACTCCTGGACGGGAAGGCTTCTGAGCGAGTTTTCCGGGAGATAGTAAGGCTTGATAGCCCCTTGTTTGATTTCGAAGTTGGGAATCCAACCTTCAAGTCCAAGTAGTCGTGATCTGGTGGGTCATCATATTGGTGTGAGATGACTTGCGGTTTTGGACAGTTCGTAAAATGACGGGCCGTCCCGGGCAGGAATGCCTGCCCGGAACGGCATAAGTCCCGGGCTGCAGTCAGGCGCGCAGCCAGGCCGTGGTGTGTGCCGGCAAGGTACGGCCGTGGACCGGCTGGCTCGCGAGCAGCAGCTCGCCGTCAGGCAATTGGACTGGTGCGTTGCCGAAGTTGGTGACGCTCAGCCAGCCGCCCGGGCGGGTGAAAGCCAGAACCTGGTCGTTGCCCGTGTCCTGCCACTCCAGCTCTTCCGCTCCCTGCAGTTCGTGGCGCAACGCCAGCGCCTGCCGGTAGAGGTTCAGGGTGGAGCCTGCGGCTTCTTCCTGGGTGCTCGCGGCGTACTCGGCGAACCAATCGGGCTGGGGGAGATGGGCGCCGCCGGCCCCGAAGCCGAAGGAGCTTCCCTGAGGTGTCCACGGAAGGGGCACCCGGCAGCCATCGCGCCCCAGGCCGTCCCATTCCGCGCCGCGGAAGAACGATGGATCCTGGCGCGATTCCGCCGGAATCTGCGCCACCTCGTGCAAGCCGAGTTCCTCGCCCTGGTACAGGTAGGCCGAACCGGGCAGGGCAAGCATCAGCAGCGTCGCCGCACGGGCGCGCCGCAGCCCGCCCTGGCGGTCCAGCGCTGCGCCGGGGCCTCCGGCCTTGACCCATTCCACGCCCTGCTTCACCGTGCGCCCGGCCAGCGGCGGCAGGCCGTAGCGCGTGGCGTGGCGGGTGACATCGTGGTTGGAGAACACCCAGGTGGAGGTGGATCCGGTGGCGCGCACCTGTTCGAGATTCTGCTCGATGATGCTCCGGAATTGCCCCGCCTCGAAGTCGGCGACCAGCAGGTCGAAGCTGAAGGCCTGGCCGAGCCCCTCGGGGGAGGCGTATTTCGCGCGGCGTTCGGCGGTTTCCACCCAGGCCTCGGCCACTGCAAAGCGCGGAGGGTCGTACTCGTTGAAGACCTTGCGCCACTCGCGGTAGATCTCGTGGACCTCGTCGCGGTCCATGAGCGGGTGGGTGCCGCTGGTCCGATCCAGCTGGGCCAGTTCGTCCTTGCTGGGCAGTTGCTCTGGCAGGTCCTTGACCAGCAGGTTGGCCACGTCCACGCGGAATCCGTCCACCCCTCGATCCGACCAGAAGCGCAGGGTCCGCAGGAAGTCCTCGCGCACCTCGGGGTGGTCCCAGTTCCAGTCCGGCTGCTCCGGGGTGAAGGTGTTCAGGTACCACTGGCCGTCCGCCACGCGCGTCCAGCGCGGGCCGCCGAAGGAAGCGGTCCAGTCGGTGGGCGGCAGCTCGCCCTGCGCGCCGCGCCCCTCGCGGAAGTGGAAGCGCTCGCGCGCGGCCGAGCCGCGTCCGGCCGCAACAGCCTCCAGAAACCACGTGTGGCGGTCGGAGGAGTGGTTTGG
>NZ_BJNE01000038.1 GCF_006539525.1 Glutamicibacter nicotianae
GAGTCCATTGATATTCCACCCATGAGCAACCCACCCGGACAACACTCGTGTCCAGCATGGGCAACCAAAAATGGTTAGCTCCTTAGAAAGGAGGTGATCCAGCCGCACCTTCCGGTACGGCTACCTTGTTACGACTTAGTCCCAATCGCCAGTCCCACCTTCGACGACTCCCCCCACACAAGGTGGTTAGGCCATCGGCTTCGGGTGTTACCAACTTTCGTGACTTGACGGGCGGTGTGTACAAGGCCCGGGAACGTATTCACCGCAGCGTTGCTGATCTGCGATTACTAGCGACTCCGACTTCATGGGGTCGAGTTGCAGACCCCAATCCGAACTGAGACCGGCTTTTAGGGATTAGCTCCACCTCACAGTATCGCAACCCATTGTACCGGCCATTGTAGCATGCGTGAAGCCCAAGACATAAGGGGCATGATGATTTGACGTCATCCCCACCTTCCTCCGAGTTGACCCCGGCAGTCTCCCATGAGTCCCCACCACTACGTGCTGGCAACATGGAACGAGGGTTGCGCTCGTTGCGGGACTTAACCCAACATCTCACGACACGAGCTGACGACAACCATGCACCACCTGTGAACCAGCCCCGAAGGGAAACCCCATCTCTGGAGCGGTCTGGCACATGTCAAGCCTTGGTAAGGTTCTTCGCGTTGCATCGAATTAATCCGCATGCTCCGCCGCTTGTGCGGGCCCCCGTCAATTCCTTTGAGTTTTAGCCTTGCGGCCGTACTCCCCAGGCGGGGCACTTAATGCGTTAGCTACGGCGCGGAAAACGTGGAATGTCCCCCACACCTAGTGCCCAACGTTTACGGCATGGACTACCAGGGTATCTAATCCTGTTCGCTCCCCATGCTTTCGCTCCTCAGCGTCAGTAAATGCCCAGAGACCTGCCTTCGCCATCGGTGTTCCTCCTGATATCTGCGCATTTCACCGCTACACCAGGAATTCCAGTCTCCCCTACATCACTCTAGTCTGCCCGTACCCACCGCAGATCCGAGGTTGAGCCTCGGACTTTCACGGCAGACGCGACAAACCGCCTACGAGCTCTTTACGCCCAATAAATCCGGATAACGCTTGCGCCCTACGTATTACCGCGGCTGCTGGCACGTAGTTAGCCGGCGCTTCTTCTGCAGGTACCGTCACTTTCGCTTCTTCCCTACTGAAAGAGGTTTACAACCCGAAGGCCGTCATCCCTCACGCGGCGTCGCTGCATCAGGCTTGCGCCCATTGTGCAATATTCCCCACTGCTGCCTCCCGTAGGAGTCTGGGCCGTGTCTCAGTCCCAGTGTGGCCGGTCACCCTCTCAGGCCGGCTACCCGTCGTCGCCTTGGTGAGCCATTACCTCACCAACAAGCTGATAGGCCGCGAGTCCATCCCCCACCGATAAATCTTTCCACCCCGCACCATGCGGTGCGAGGTCATATCCGGTATTAGACCCAGTTTCCCGGGCTTATCCCAGAGTCGGGGGCAGGTTACTCACGTGTTACTCACCCGTTCGCCACTAATCCACCCAGCAAGCTGGGCTTCATCGTTCGACTTGCATGTGTTAAGCACGCCGCCAGCGTTCATCCTGAGCCAGGATCAAACTCTCCATAAAAAAATAAAAAGCCACCAGCAACCCCTTGGAAAATAAGGGCGAAGCCGATGAAGTCCTGGCGAATAATAAAACACTCGAGAACACTGCACGGGGGTGCAATGCCTCAAGCAAATGTTATGTATTCACCAAATAAAAATATTCGGTATCAACAAACTTGGCACACTATTGAGTTCTCAAACAACAAACAC
>NZ_BJNE01000039.1 GCF_006539525.1 Glutamicibacter nicotianae
CAGCCAATCAACCGAGCGTGCCGAGTCCCCACATTCAAATCGTGCATTCTATTTTCTTTTTGCAGCTCGGAATGCATAGAAACAGCCTGTTCCCAATATCACCGAAAAGACGAGAAATGTTGTCCCAGCGGCTGCGTCGAAGCTGTAACCAGCTGCGGTACAAAGTAGCGCGAACACCGTAGCAATGGCGAGAATCCACGCCATCGCGACGAATGCAACTCGACTGACTGTGCGTCGGGGTGAACTCGGCGTTCGCGTCTCGCTTGCTGAGTTGATTCTGGGGTGCGTCGAGACTGGACTTTGGAAGTTGTCCAAGGGTTGGGTTCGTGATGGGACACCGGAATTCTGAGGGGCTAGACGCGGGACATCTGAATTTATTGGATCGGTCGTTGCAGTAGATGCTGGATCATCGATGCCGTTTCCATTATTTGCTGGAACTGCAATCGACTCTTGGGTGGACGATGAAATATGCGGTGACAAGGGCCGCGTTATCTGAGCGTCGATCCGGTTAGCCTCCAGCATCGAAGGTGGCGCCATCCCTACGGCAATGTAGAACTCAGTCTCGCTCATGATTCGGATTTTCTGTGCTCGTTCCGTGATGTACTCGTAGGCTTTTCGGGCCTTCGTAGTGCCCCTACTAAGGTCAAATCCAGGCGCGTGAGGGTTCTCACCGCAAATCACGAGAATCGTTGTTTTGCGTGTAGTGCTCAATTGGACGTTAGCACCGAAGCTCGCGGCCAGTTGGAATGCTTCCCGCCTGCCAAGTAACTCGAAACCTCCGGTGATGGTAAGTCCCTGACCAAATAGTTCATTGGTGGGATCTGCATCCAAATTGGGTTCTGGCAGATCACCTTTTTTGATCGAGGGTTCTGAGGAGTATGGTCGGCCAGATGGGGACAAAGCAGTTTTCCGAGGTGTGACCGTGTCTAGATCTACCCATGAGGACACACCTGCGCGTTGAGCGAGCGCCAAGACAATCTGTGCGCAGACAGCAGCATCGGATGCTGCATTGTGATGATCCAGGCCAGTGATTCCTAACGAATCTGCCACTGATGGCAGGCTGCAGTCCTCAAGGCCTAGGTGTGCCTTGGCTAAATCACGGGAACAGATCCATAGGAAGTCGCCAAAATCGACGCCTGACCATTCGGAAGCTTGCCGCCAGACGGACTTGTCGAATGGTGCGTAGTGGGCGACAACAATGTCATTATCGATGAAATCACGGATACGAGCAGCCGACTCGACCCACGAGGGCGCGTTGGCTACATCAGCTTCTGTGATGTTATGAATCGCTATGTTTCTCTCTGCAAAGGTGGTGAACCCGTGAGGAGGTTTGATTAGCCAAGAAGCGTGGTCGACGATTTTGCCGTTTCGAACTTTTGTCATGCCAACGGAGCAAACCGAAGCGCGTTTGCCGTTTGCGGTCTCAAAATCAACCGCTGTGAAGTCCAATCCCATAGCATTCCTCCGAGATCAAATAGCGTTCTCTTTCAGTGAATCATCAGCTTCTGACTGTCGGGGCCTTAATAGTTGAAAGTTACAGGAACGTTATCAATATCTACGCGTGGTCTCATGTGCAGGTTCTTCATTGAGGCCATGGAGAATTAGGACGTGAGCTGTTGGATAGGAACGCTATTCTGCGCTGAACTCTTCCGCCCGCATCGTGAGCGTGATGCTAGCCGTACCGATTGACCCG
>NZ_BJNE01000040.1 GCF_006539525.1 Glutamicibacter nicotianae
GGGAGGTCACGCCCTTCAGATCCCCGATGCCGTCTCCGTTGGCGTCGGCGAAGGAGCGCGGGTAGATCTGGTAGACGGCTGCCTGCCGCCACCAGTCAGCGTCGAGGGCGGTGGCTGTCTGCAGTGCGGTTGGCACGGTGGTGTCCTCCTTGGACTGGGTTGGTCGATGGCGGCTCACGCGCGCAGCCAGGCGGTGGCGTTGGCAGGCAGCAGTCCGTCTTCCAGCGGGGCGCTGGCG
The DNA here is from genome assembly GCF_006539525.1 of Glutamicibacter nicotianae. Taxonomy (GTDB): domain Bacteria; phylum Actinomycetota; class Actinomycetes; order Actinomycetales; family Micrococcaceae; genus Glutamicibacter; species Glutamicibacter nicotianae. Next base: position 239 of record NZ_BJNE01000040.1, read on the forward strand.
AGCAGCAGCTCGCCCTCGGGCAGCGCAACGGGCGTGGTGCCGAAGTTGGTGATGCTGTGCCAGCCGCCGGGGCGGCTGAAATGCAGCACATGCTCGTTGGGGCTGGCCTCCCAGGCGAGTTCCTCCGCCGACTGCAGTTCATGGCGCAGGGGAATGGCGCGCCGGTAGAAGGACAGGGTGGAGGCCGGATCCTGCTCCTGGGCGTCGACCGCGTAGCGGGAGAACCACTGCGGCTGCGGCAGGTGGGAGCCGCCGGCGCCGAACCCGTAGGAGCTTCCCTGGCTTTTCCAGGGCAGCGGGACGCGGCATCCGTCGCGCCCGATCTCCACGCCCTTGTTGCGGAAGAAGGCCGGATCCTGGCGGTGTTCGTCGGCGATCTCCTCGCCAACCTCCTGCAAGCCCAATTCCTCGCCTTGGTAGAGGTAGGCCGAGCCGGGCAGGGCAAGCATGAGCTGGGTCGCCGCCTTGGCGCGGCGCAGGCCGAGCTCGGTGTCCACCTCGTCTTGGCGTCCGCCGTCGAGCAGCCACTGCTTGCCACCCACGTTCATGATCTGGGCCTCGTCCTGGGCGCCGGTGCGCTGCAGGCCGTAGCGGGTTGCGTGGCGTACCACATCGTGGTTGGAGAAGACCCACGTGGTCGAGGCGCCCGAGTCCGCGGCGAAGGCCAGGTTGTCGCCGATGATCTTGCGGAAGTCAGCGGCCCGGAAATCGGCCTGGAGCAGATCGAAGTTGAAGGACTGCCCCAACCCCTCGCTGCTGGCATAGCGTGCGCGGCGATGCGGCTCCACCCAGGCCTCGGCCACGGCGATGCGCGGAGGCGTGTACTCGTTGAAGATCTTGCGCCATTCGGCGTAGATGTCATGGACCTCGTCGCGGTCCCAGATCGGGTGCTGGCCGTCCTCGAAGAGATCCTGCCCGGACAGCACGGACTTGAGGTGGTCGAAGGCCGGGTCCAGGTTCTTGGTCAGGCCGTGGGCCACGTCGATGCGGAAGCCGTCGACCCCGCGATCCGACCAGAAACGCAAGGTGGTCTCGAAGTCGGCATGGACCTCCGGGTTCTTCCAGTTGAAGTCGGGCTGCTCGGGGGCGAAGAGGTGGAAGTACCACTGGCCCGGCGTGCCGTCGGGCTCGGTGATGCGCTGCCATGCGCTGCCACCGAAGATGGCGGTCCAATTGTTCGGCGGCAGCTCGCCGTGCTCTCCCTTCCCGTCGCGGAAGATGTAGCGCTCGCGCTCCGGGGAGCCCGGGCCGGCGGCCAGGGCCGCCTGGAACCACGTGTGGCGGTCGGAGGAGTGGTTGGG
>NZ_BJNE01000041.1 GCF_006539525.1 Glutamicibacter nicotianae
GGCTCTTCAGGATTGAGAGTGTAATCGCGTCAAACCAGAGCCCCGGATCCCGGGCGTGTCGCCGGGACACGAAAAAGTCGAGGCCCTCCAAGAGAATGGAAGTTCCTACACAAACATTCTCGAAAGACCTCGACGTTGCCCCATCCTACCTTCACGACCCCGGACCTGACGAGCTTCACCAGCCTGGACCGGCTCGGGCTGACCGCCACCGGCCAGCGACTGAGCACCAGCCGGGCAGAGATCCTGTGCGAAGTGACCGACCCCGACCCGTGGTGCCGGCGCTGCGGGCAGCACGGCGTCCCGCGCGATACCATCACCCTGCGCCTGGCCCACGAGCCGCTGGGATGGCGTCCCACCGTTCTGGTCATCAAGCACCGCCGGTACCGGTGCGCGCACTGCCGCCATGTGTGGCGCGAGGACCTGAGCAAAGCAGCCGAAACACGGCAGAAAATCAGCCGTTCCGGGCTGGCCTGGGCGCTGGCCGGGCTGGTGTGCCAGCACCTGTCCGTTGCGCGGATCGCCGAAGGGCTCGGCGTCACCTGGAATACCGCGAACGAGGCGGTGCTCGCCGAGGGGCGGCGCCTGCTGATCAACGATCCCGCCCGATATGACGGGGTCCGGGTCCTGAGCGTGGACGAGCACGTGTGGCGGCACACCGCCAGCGGGGACAAGTACGTCACCGTGATCGTGGACCTCACCGCGGTGCGCGAGGGCACCGGCCCGGCACGGTGGCTGGACATGGTGGCCGGGCGGTCCAAGGCGGTGTTCAAGAGCTGGCTGGCCGAACGTGATGAGCAGTGGAAGCGGGGCATTGAGGTGGTGGCGATGGACGGGTTCGCCGGCTTCAAGACTGCGGCTGCCGAAGAGCTGCCCGAGGCGGTGGAGGTGCTGGATCCGTTCCATGTGGTCAAGCTGGGTTCAGACGCGCTGGATGGTACTCGGCAGCGGGTCCAGCGCGAGCAGCACGGACCGCGCGGGCTCAAAAATGACCCCCTCTACAAGGCCCGCAGGACGCTGACCGTGGGGCTGGACCTGGCGATCGAGAAGCAAAAAGCCAAGCTCGAAGACCTGTTCACCGAGCCGGCGTATGAGCCGGTGCAGCTGGTGTGGAGCGTGTATCAGCGGATGGTCGATGCGTACCGGCAGCCGAAGCCCGAGGTCGGCAAATGGGCTTTATCGACGCTGATCGACGAAATCGGTTCCAAGGTGCCCGCGGGGCTGCCGGAGCTGAAGCGGTTGGGCACCACGCTGAAGCGTCGCAAGAATGACATCCTGGCGTACTTCGATCACAAGGGCAGTTCGAAGGGTCCAACTGAAGCATTAAACGGGAGGCTGGAGCATTTGCGGGGTATCGCGTTGGGGTTCAAGAACTTGGCGCATTATATTGCGCGGTCGTTGCTGGAGACCGGCGGTTTCAGGCCGCGATTACACCCTCAATCCTGAAGAGCC
>NZ_BJNE01000042.1 GCF_006539525.1 Glutamicibacter nicotianae
GGACCCGGAGGTGGCGCAGCGCATTGACGCTGAGCTGGCTCGCCAGCAGCGCGGCCTGGAAATGATCGCCTCGGAGAACCACACCGCGCAGGCCATCATGCAGGCGCAGGGTTCGGTGCTGACCAACAAGTACGCCGAGGGCTACCCGGGCCGCCGCTACTACGGCGGCTGCGAAGAAGTCGACGTCATCGAGACGTTGGCGATCGAGCGCCTCAAGGAGTTGTTCGGCGCGAAGTTCGCGAACGTGCAGCCGCATTCCGGTGCGCAGGCCAACGCCTCGGTGTACCACGCGCTGGTGCGCCCGGGCGATACCGTCCTCGGGCTGAACCTGAACCACGGTGGGCATTTGACCCACGGGATGAAGCTGAACTTCTCGGGCCGCCTGTTCAACATCGTGCCTTACGGTGTGGATGAGGAAACCTACCAGGTGGACATGGATGAGGTGGAGCGCCTTGCGGTCGAGCACCAGCCGAAGATGATTGTTGCCGGCTGGTCGGCGTACCCTCGCCAGCTGGATTTCAAGCGTTTCCGCGAGATTGCCGACAAGGTGGGCGCGTACCTGTTCGTGGATATGGCGCACTTCGCTGGCTTGGTGGCCGCCGGGTTGCATCCGTCGCCGGTGCCGCATGCGCATGTGGTGACTTCCACGACGCACAAGACGTTGGCTGGTCCGCGTGGCGGCATCATTCTGTCGAATGATGCGGAGATCGCGAAGAAGCTGAATTCGGCGGTGTTCCCTGGCCAGCAGGGTGGTCCGTTGGAGCATGTGATTGCTGGCAAGGCGGTGGCGTTCAAGATTGCTGGGTCGCCGGAGTTCAAGGAGCGCCAGGAGCGTACCTTGGCTGGGTCGAAGATCTTGGCTGAGCGTTTGACCCGGGAAGACGTTGTTGCCAAGGGCATCAGCGTGCTGACTGGTGGCACCGATGTGCATCTGGTGCTGGTGGATCTGCGTGACAGCGAGTTGGATGGCCAGCAGGCTGAAGACCTCTTGGCGCAGGTGGAGATCACGGTGAACCGCAACTCGGTTCCGTTTGATCCGCGTCCGCCGATGGTCACCTCGGGCTTGCGCATTGGTACTCCGGCATTGGCGACCCGCGGCTTCTCCGAGGCTGCGTTCGCTGAGGTTGCGGAGATCATTGCGCAGACCTTGATCGCTGGTGCCGACGGCAATACGGCTGCACTGCCAGAGCTGAAGGAACGTG
>NZ_BJNE01000043.1 GCF_006539525.1 Glutamicibacter nicotianae
AGCCAGTGATGGTTGGAGCCTCACCTGTTTAACCCGTGAGTGTGGTGCGGGGTGGCCAGGCGATGCCTGGCCTGTTCGTGTTTAAAGGGGGTTCGGCCGCTGGCCGCTGGCCGCTGCCGCGGCCCGTTACACAACGGATCAGGCCGGCATTGAGCCGAAGAGAAAACCTAAGTGGAGTGACTGAGTGTCTTGCCACATTGCACCTGTTTCCCTATGGTATGTCTCGTGGCTCCCGTAGACTTGAGGTTAGATGTACATGCCTTTATGGCCTGCAGAATAGTTAATAGTGAAGTGATTTGCTAAGGCAATCACGAAGGTTGCGGTATTGAGATAGCCGCTGAAGGGGACATTAGATGTCTAACGAATTCCGCCGTAACTCCGACAACGGACGAGGCGACTTCCGGAACTCAAACTCAAGCCGCAACAACTCCCGCGATGGTTTCAAGCGTCGCGATGACCGCAGCGATTTCAAGCGCACCGACGATAACCGTGGTGGTTTCCGCGGTGAGCGCCGTGATGACAACCGTGGTGGTGGCTTCAAGCGTAATGATGATCGTGGTGGTTTCCGCGGTGAGCGCCGTGATGACAACCGCGGTGGCGGGTTCAAGCGTAATGACGACCGTGGCGGTTTCCGTAGCGAGCGCCGTGATGACAACCGCGGTGGCGGGTTCAAGCGCAACGATGATCGTGGTGGCTTCCGTGGCGATCGTAACGATGATCGCGGTGGCTTTAAGCGCTACGATGACCGTGGCGGTTTCCGTAGCGAGCGCCGTGATGACAACCGCGGTGGTGGCTTCAAGCGCAATGACAACCGCGATGGCGGGTTCAAGCGTAATGATGATCGTGGCGGTTTCCGTAGCAATCGTAACGATGACCGTGGCGGTTTCCGTAGCGAGCGCCGTGATGACAACCGCGGTGGTGGCTTTAAGCGCAATGACAACCGCGATGGCGGGTTCAAGCGTAATGATGATCGCGGCGGTTTCAAACGC